>CAMDJW010000007.1 GCA_945901025.1 Spirosoma fluviale
ATGATTTAAACATGATACCTCTTCTTTATTTCTATCAACACGTCAAAGAACTCTTTAAACTCGAACATTAATCTAGGTTATTTCTAACCACTTAATCCTCTCGTCTATGCGCTAGCTGCGTTTAGCTAGCAATTGGGAGTGCAAAGATGTAGGATTAAATTTAAAATAGCAAATCAAGGCCAAATCTTTTTCTAATAATTTCCCCTTGATTAATTAACTGCGTAGCTAATCAACTGAATATCAAAGAATAAAAAACGAAAATAAATTGAAAAAAAATTAAGGATTTCTTTTAAAAATAAGTCTAATGGCTATTTTTCTAAGAATGGATAACGGAAATCCGTCGGCGAAACAAAAACTTCTTTGATCGTTCGAGGAGAAACCCATCGCAATAAATTCAAGTAAGACCCCGCCTTATCATTCGTGCCAGATGCCCGCGCCCCTCCAAAAGGTTGTTGGCCCACCACCGCCCCCGTGCACTTATCATTTAGATATAAATTTCCAGCCGCATGGACTAAGGCCGACTTCGCCTCTTCCATCGCATAGGAATCCTGAGCAAAAATCGCACCGGTCAAGGCATAAGCTGATGTCTCATCCACCATTTTCAAAGTCTTCGCCCAGTCCTTATCCTCATATATATATATCGTTAACACAGGACCAAAAATTTCCTCCACCATCGTTCTCGATTTTGGATCAGTAGTCAATAAGATCGTTGGCTCGACAAAATACCCTTTCGTATCATCACTCCCTCCCCCAGCAAAAATGCTAACAGCCGAATCTTTTTTTGCATCCTCTATATACGAGACAATCTTAGCAAACGCTTTGGCATCGATCACCGCATTCACAAAATGACCAAAGTCCTCCGTGCCCCCCATTTGAATCGCAGCCAAATCCTCCCGCAAATATTCCGCCACCTGTGGCCATATCGATTTAGGAATGTAGGCCCGAGAGGCCGCTGAACATTTTTGACCCTGATACTCAAAGGCACCCCGCACCAATCCCACCGCCAAGGCCTTCGGGTCCGCAGATGCATGTGCGACCACAAAATCCTTGCCGCCCGTTTCCCCTACAATCCTAGGATACGATTTATAGGTAGATATATTATTTCCAATATTCTTCCAAATCGTTTGAAATACAGCCGTAGACCCAGTAAAATGAACCCCAGCAAAATCTCGATGAGAAAATACGACCTCCCCTGCTTCCAGCCCATCCGCAAAAACCAAATTAATCACCCCAGCCGGTAATCCCGCCTCCTCCAAAATTTCCATCAACAAACCCGCCGAATAAACCTGCGAAGGCGATGGCTTCCAAACAACCGTATTCCCCATCAAAGCCGGTGCCGCCGGTAAATTTCCCGCAATGGCTGTAAAATTAAAGGGGGTCAATGCATACACAAATCCCTCCAAAGACCTATATTCCACTCGATTCCACACACCTGCCGACGAAATCGGCTGATCTGAATAAATCTGAGAAGCAAAATGCACATTGAATCTAAGAAAATCCACCCACTCACATGCCGCATCGATCTCTGCTTGATAAACATTTTTCGACTGCCCCAACATCGTTCTCGCGTTCAATTGCATTCGATATTTGGTCGCCGAAAGCTCCGCCGCCTTTAAAAAGATCGCTGCCCTCCTTTCCCATGGCATAGCCGACCAGCCAGCATGTGCATTCAAAGCTGCATCAATCGCCGCCGAAACTTCTTTCTTTCCCCCCTCATAATAATACCCTAAAATATGCTGATGGTCATGCGGGCAACTCATCAAAGTTTTTTGAGAACCCCGAACGTCCTTCCCACCGATCCGCATGGAAATATCAATTTGTTGGCCCCTTAATTCCGCGATCGTTTCTTGTAAACGATTTCGCTCAGCACTACCCTTTGCATAAGAAAATATAGGCTCATTTATTGGGACAGGATTATTGAAAAAACCAGTTGACATATTATTTTTTGTTTGTTGAATTGTAACACTAAATTAATCCTTTTAAAAGAATTTTCAAGGTTCATAGGAAAGGTATGGTTTTAATCGAATCCAAACAGCCATATCCAAGCCTTGAATCTTCTCCAATTCTTCAAAACTTGATATATAAGGATGCTGCTTTCGGTAGGTTAAAAAAAATTTCACCTGCGCATAAGGTAGATAAGGATGCCTAAACTCGTTCCATGCCATTTGGTTTACTCGCAAAGTCCTAAAAACTCCTGTGCCAATTTTCAAATGTGATTTATTTTCATCCACCCACACAGAATCCAAGCCATAGACTTCCCTGAGTTGCAAAACCGCATTGAACCCGCCTAATCGTTGGCGATACGCTAAAATACGCTTCGCAAAGCCTGGCCCAATCCCTTTCAAACCCACCCAAGCCACTGAATCTGCCAAATTAATATCCAAAGTCCATTGTTGGTTCGGTGCCCACTTCTTTATATACACCGGAAAATTAGCCCTTTTGAAATTGCCTGAAGACCCAAGCCTCCGCTCCCATTTTTTATGAACAGGATATTTAACCCATTCTCGCGGCTTAGGCATTTTAACCAAAGCAGAGTTCCAAACCTTAGGCTCAAAAGAAGTGGCCAATTCGTCCTCTTCTATATAAGTATAATACATGGACGCCAACACATAGATCAATAAAAGCAAAAACAAAGAATAAAGACCCTTAATCTCGCTTTGAGAAATGCCAAAAACAAATCTCAAATAATAGTGGATTTTGGCGCGCATGATATTGAATTGTTAGGTTTATATGCCTTTTTGAAAGGCATAAATCCAATTTGGATATTTTTTTTTACATATAGTTGACTTTCAAAAAATTATCAGTAATTTTGCAAGCTATTTTAGGATACAAACCTTCGGGACTATCCGAAAAATGATTTCTGAAACACAAATCTCTTATCGTAGGGGAGGCTCAAAGGGAATTCATTTTTTTCATCTACGAGGCATTCAGCTTTTAATTTTCGCTTGATAAAGCGAGAAACTGTGCCCAGTTGGGCCTTTTTTCAATTTAATTTAAAACGTATAAAGCCTTGAGTAACATCACTGCCACCGGAAGACATAGCTTTGCGAAAACGCAATCTGTGATCAATTATCCAGATTTTCTGGATATCCAAATCAAATCCTTCCAGGATTTTTTCCAGTTAGAAACAGCTGCAGAAAACCGGACCGACGAAGGTTTATTTAAAGTATTTGCCGAAAATTTTCCGATCGCGGATTCGCGTGAGAACTTCGTGCTTTCTTTTGTTGATTATTCAGTAGATCCGCCGAAATATTCGGTAGATGAATGTATCGACCGAGGATTGACGTATTCGGTACCTTTGAAAGCCAAGTTGCGTTTGATCTGTAATGACACGGACAACGAGGATTTCCAAACCATCGAACAAGAAGTGTTCTTGGGTAACATCCCTTACATGACGGAGCGTGGATCATTCGTGATCAATGGCGCTGAGCGTGTTATTGTGTCCCAACTACATCGTTCACCGGGTGTGTTCTTTGCACAATCAAAGCATACGAACGGAACAAAATTGTATTCGGCACGTATCATTCCGTTCAAGGGTTCTTGGATTGAATTTGCGACAGACGTTAATAACGTCATGTATGCGTACATTGACCGTAAGAAAAAGTTCCCAGTAACGGTGTTGCTTCGTGCGATTGGATACGGAAATGATAAAGACATTTTAGATCTATTCGGCTTAGCTGAGGAATTAAATGTGGATAAGAATACATTGAAGTCGACTGTAGGTCGCCGATTGGCTGCTAGGGTTTTAAAAACATGGCAAGAAGACTTCGTGGATGAGGACACGGGTGAGGTAGTTTCTATTGACAGAAATGAAATCTTAATCGAGCGTGATACTGTTATTACGGAGAACGAAATTGAAACGATTTTAGATTCGGGTTCAAGCACAATCATTCTTCATAAGGACGATGTCAACGTATCTGATTATAACATCATATATAATACCTTGCAAAAAGATACTTCAAACTCTGAGAAAGAGGCGGTTGAAGTTATCTACAAGCAATTACGTAATACGGATGCTCCGGATGAGCAAACTGCTCGTGACATCATTCAAAACTTGTTCTTCTCGGACAAGCGATATGATTTAGGGGAAGTAGGCCGTTACCGTATCAACAAAAAATTAGGTCATGACATTCCGATGGAGGTTAAAGTATTAACCAAAGAGGACATCATTTCTATCGTAAAATACTTGATCGGTTTGATCAATTCACGTGCGGTTGTGGATGATATTGACCACTTATCTAATCGCCGTGTTCGTACGGTGGGTGAGCAATTATATGCTCAGTTCGGAGTAGGTTTAGCACGTATGGCTCGTACCATTAAGGAGCGTATGAACGTACGTGATAATGAGGACTTTAAGCCGGTGGATTTGATTAATGCCCGTACATTATCGTCTGTTATCAACTCATTCTTTGGAACAAATCAGTTATCTCAATTCATGGATCAAACAAATCCATTGGCTGAGATTACACACAAGCGCCGTATGTCGGCCCTAGGACCTGGTGGACTTTCACGTGAAAGAGCTGGTTTCGAGGTTCGTGACGTTCACTACACGCACTACGGTCGTCTTTGTACGATTGAAACACCAGAGGGACCGAACATCGGTTTGATTTCATCTCTTTGTGTGCACGCGAAAGTGAATTCAATGGGATTCATCGAAACTCCTTACCGCATTATTGACGGTGGAAAAGTAGATATTTCGACGCACGTTGAATATTTAACAGCGGAAGAAGAAGATGGTAAAAATATCGTTCAGGCAAATGCCATGATTGACAAAACGGGTAAATTCTTATCAGATCGTGTTAAGGCGCGTTTTGAAGGAGATTTTCCTTTGGTCAATCCAGCAGATGCACAATTCATGGACGTAGCACCAAACCAAATTGTTTCGGTAGCGGCTTCGATGATTCCATTCTTGGAGCATGATGATGCGAACCGTGCCTTGATGGGATCCAACATGCAGCGCCAAGCGGTGCCATTGTTGCGCCCAGAGGCTCCGATCGTAGGAACTGGTTTAGAGCATCGTGTAGCGATTGACTCACGTACTTTAGTGGTTGCTGAAGGAACAGGGGTTGTGGAATATGTAGATGCATTACGTATCGTAGTTAATTATGATCAAACTGAATCTGAAAAATTAATCAGTTTCAGTGGTTCAACGAAGGAATACAATTTGATTAAATTCCGTAGAACAAATCAGGATACGACGATCAACTTAAAACCGATTGTTTTCAAAGGAGATAAAGTATCTAAAGGACAGGCACTTTGCGAGGGTTATGCGACGCAAGCGGGTGAATTAGCCTTAGGTAGAAATATGAAAGTGGCGTTCATGCCATGGCAAGGATATAACTTTGAGGATGCGATTGTGATCTCAGAGAAAGTCGTTCGCGATGACATCTTTACTTCAATCCACATTGAGGAATTTGAATTAGAGGTGCGTGATACAAAACGTGGTGAGGAAGAATTAACTTCTGAAATTCCAAACGTTTCTGAAGAAACTGTACGTAACCTTGATGAAAATGGAGTGGTACGTGTGGGATCTGATGTGAAAGAGGGAGATATCTTAATTGGTAAAATTACACCAAAAGGAGAGTCTGATCCGACGCCAGAGGAGAAATTATTACGCGCCATCTTTGGTGACAAAGCGGGTGATGTAAAAGATGCTTCTAAGAAAGCACCACCATCCTTAAAAGGTGTGGTCATCGACACTAAATTATTTGCTCGCCCTAAAAAGGACAAAGAAGAGCGTGATAAGTCGAAGGCTGAATTAAAGAAAGTGATGAAAGTATATGGCAAGGACCTATTGGAAATTCGCCGCATCATGATCGAGAAGACCGTAGCTTTATTAGCTGGAAAAACATGTGGTGGTATTCGCCATAAGTTTGGAACAGTAATCGTGGAGAAAGGTGTGAAATTCAGTGCTAAGAATATTGAGGAATTATTATTCCCAGAGAAAAATATGTATCGTGATGAGTCAACATATGCGGTTCCTGAAGAGGCTAACTTATTATCTGACTTAATCGTAGAAGATGCTACTGCAGATGCTGAAGTAAATGCAAATTTCTTACAATTGATCATAAATTTCCACGGACGCAGAAATGAAATCGCTGGACAATTCAAGCGTGAGCGTTTTGTATTAGAAGTAGGAGATGAATTACCTGCAGGTATTGTCAAATTAGCTAAGGTTTATATTGCCAAGAAACGTAAGTTAAAAGTGGGTGATAAGATGGCGGGTCGTCACGGAAATAAGGGTGTTGTAGCTCGTATCGTTCGTGAGGAAGATATGCCATTCCTAGAAGATGGAACACCGGTTGATATCGTATTGAATCCATTGGGAGTACCATCTCGTATGAACTTAGGTCAAATCTATGAAACAGTATTAGGTTGGGCTGGACAAAAATTAGGCAAGCGTTATGCGACACCTATTTTTGACGGTGGAACTGAGGCTGAAGTAGCGGCAGAATTAACCTTAGCTGGGTTACCAGATTGGGGCCGTACTTATTTGTACAATGGTTTGACTGGAGATAAATTTGACCAACCCGTTACTGTTGGTATTATCTACATGCTGAAACTAGGTCACTTAGTTGACGATAAAATGCACGCACGTTCGATCGGGCCTTATTCATTAATTACGCAACAACCATTAGGAGGTAAAGCTCAATTTGGAGGTCAGCGTTTTGGTGAGATGGAGGTTTGGGCATTGGAGGCATTTGGAGCTGCTAATATCTTGCAAGAGATTTTAACGGTTAAATCGGATGATGTCATCGGTCGTGCTAAGGCATACGAAGCAATCGTTAAAGGTGAGAACATGCCTAAACCAAACATTCCAGAATCATTCAATGTATTGATTCATGAATTGAGAGGTTTAGCCCTTGAAATCACCCTTGAGTAATAAAAATAGGGCTTAGGCCCTTATAAAGAGTTCATTTTCCAATAAAATACAAAGAAAATGTCATTTAAAAAGACGAGAAAACTGAATAGCGATTTCCAAAAAGTGACCATCTCATTGGCATCGCCGGAATCAATTCTAGAAAGTTCAAATGGGGAAGTAACCCAACCAGAGACGATCAATTACCGTACTTACAAACCAGAAATGGGCGGTTTATTTTGTGAGCGTATCTTTGGACCTACAAAAGACTGGGAATGTCACTGTGGGAAATATAAAAGAATCCGATACAAAGGAATCATCTGCGACCGTTGCGGCGTGGAAGTTACGGAGAAAAAAGTACGTCGTGAACGTATGGGACACATCGAATTGGTGGTTCCAGTAGCTCACATTTGGTACTTCCGTAGCTTACCGAACAAAATCGGTTATATGCTGGGTTTGTCCACTAAGAAATTAGATCAAATCATTTATTATGAGCGTTATGTTGTAATCCAAGCAGGTATGTATGCTGAAGAAGGAAAAATCGGTAGTCAATACCTGGATTTCCTTACAGAAGATGAATACTTAGACATCTTAGATAAATTACCTCGTGAGAACCAACATCTTCCAGATGAGGATCCACAGAAATTTATCGCCAAAATGGGTGCTGACGCATTAAATATGTTGTTGACTCGCATCGAATTAAATAGTTTATCTGCTGATTTACGTCACTCTGCTGATACTGAATCATCTCAACAACGTAAGGCTGAGGCTTTAAAGCGTTTGAAGGTGGTAGAAGCTTTCCGCGAGTCGATAGGTCGTATTGATAATCGTCCTGAGTGGATGATCATTAAAATGGTTCCAGTAATTCCACCAGAATTACGTCCATTGGTGCCATTGGATGGAGGTCGTTTTGCGACATCTGACTTAAATGATTTATACCGTCGTGTGATTATCCGCAACAATCGTTTGAAGCGTTTGATCGAAATCAAAGCGCCAGAAGTAATCTTGCGTAATGAGAAGCGTATGTTACAAGAGGCTGTTGACAGTTTATTTGACAACTCACGTAAAGTAAATGCGGTTCGTTCTGAGGGTAACCGTGCCTTGAAATCTCTTTCTGATATGTTGAAAGGAAAGCAAGGTCGTTTCCGTCAAAACTTATTAGGTAAGCGTGTGGATTATTCAGGTCGTTCGGTTATTGTCGTAGGACCCGAATTGAAAATGCACGAATGTGGTCTTCCAAAAGATATGGCTGCTGAGTTATTCAAACCATTTGTTATCCGTAAGTTGATCGAGCGAGGAATCGTAAAAACGGTTAAGTCGGCGAAGAAAATTGTTGATCGCAAAGATCCAGTGGTTTGGGATATTTTGGAAAATGTCATGAAGGGACATCCGGTACTTTTAAACCGTGCTCCTACGTTACACCGTTTGGGTATCCAAGCGTTCCAACCGAAATTAATTGAAGGAAAAGCAATCCAATTGCACCCATTAACATGTACAGCTTTTAATGCTGACTTTGATGGTGACCAGATGGCCGTTCACGTTCCACTCGGACATGAAGCTATTTTGGAAGCCTCTTTGTTGATGCTTGCTTCTCATAACATCTTGAACCCTGCGAATGGTGCTCCTATTACGGTGCCATCTCAAGACATGGTTTTGGGTTTATATTATGTAACGAAAGGACGTAAATCAACTCCAGACCATAAAGTGGATGGAGAAGGATCTCGTTTCTATGGTTTCGAAGAGGTTGTTATCGCTTTAAATGAAAAGAAATTATCTAAGCATGCGAACATCGTGGTAAAAGCTACGGTTCGTAAGGACGATGGTACATTAGCGCAAGAAATGGTGGAAACTGTGGCTGGCCGTGTATTGTTCAACTTATGTGTTCCAGAAGCTGTGGGATATATCAATGAATTGTTGACCAAGAAGAAATTGCAACAAATCATTTCACAAGTTCATAAGATTTGTGGAATGGCTCGTACAGCACAATTCTTGGATGATATTAAAGAATTAGGATTCCAACAAGCCTTCCATGGTGGTTTATCGATGGGTATAGGTGATGTTCAAATTCCTGCTGAAAAAGCTTCATTAGTGAAGAAGGCGCAGGCGGATGTTCAAGCGGTTTGGGATAACTATTTAATGGGTTTAATCACAGATAACGAGCGTTATAATGCGGTTATTGACATTTGGACTAAAGTTAACTCGAAGATCACTGAGACGTTAATGAAGCAAATGGAGGAGGATAACCAAGGATTTAATGCGATCTACATGATGATGCACTCGGGAGCTCGTGGTTCTCGTGAACAGATTCGTCAATTGGGTGGTATGCGTGGTTTGATGGCAAAACCTCAAAAGAACTTACAAGGTTCGATTGGCGAGATCATTGAAAACCCAATCCTTTCTAACTTTAAAGAAGGTCTTGACGTATTAGAATACTTTATTTCAACACACGGTGCTCGTAAAGGTTTGGCAGATACTGCTTTAAAAACTGCGGATGCTGGTTATTTGACTCGTCGTTTACATGATGTGGCTCAAGATGTGATTGTGAATGAAGATGATTGTGGTACATTACGTGGTATCGAAGTGTTCCCGTTGAAAGATAATGAGGAAATTATCGAACCATTATCAGAGCGTATCCTAGGTCGTGTTTCGATTCATGATGTGTATGATCCAATTTCAGGAGAATTAATTGTTGCTTCAGGCGACGAAATCACTGAAATAGTGGCTAATCACATTGATGAAACTTCGATTGAGTCGGTTGAAATTCGTTCGGTATTAACTTGTGAAACAAGAAGTGGTGTTTGTGCTAAATGTTACGGACGTAACTTAGCTACTGCGGCCATGGTTAATTTAGGTGAGGCTGTAGGTGTAATTGCATCTCAGTCCATTGGTGAGCCAGGAACACAGTTGACATTACGTACATTCCACGTGGGTGGTACTGCACAAAACGTTTCATTAGATGCGAGCGTGAAAGCGAAATTTGATGGAGTTTTGAATTTTGAAGAAGTTCGTTCGGTAAGTTCGACTGACGCGGAGGGAAATCCAGTGGAAATCGTGATGGGTCGTTCGGGTGAGATTCAAATCTTAAATCCTGCGAATAAGCAAATTTTAATTTCTTCTAATATTCCTTATGGTTCATTCTTACGTGTTAAGGAAGGCCAGACGATTAAGAAGGGAGACGAGATTTGTGCTTGGGATCCATACAATGCGGTGATTCTTTCTGAGGCTGAAGGTAAAATTGAATTTGAGGCGATTGAAGAAAACAATACCTACAAAGAAGAGGCGGATGAGCAAACAGGTATGCGTGAGAAGGTAATTATCGAATCTAAGGATAAGACTAAAAACCCATCTGTACTTGTTGTATCAAAAGGCAAAGAAGATTTAGTTTATAACGTACCCGTAGGAGCGCGTTTAGCGATTAGTATTGGGGATAAAATTAAGGCGGGTCAAATTATCGCTAAAATTCCTCGGGCTGCAGGTAAAACCCGTGATATTACAGGAGGTCTTCCTCGTGTAACGGAATTATTTGAGGCGCGTAACCCTTCTAATCCTGCGGTTGTTTCTGAAATTGACGGGGTAATTTCATATGGTATCATCAAACGTGGTAACCGTGAAATTATCGTAACGCCAAAAGAAGGAACTGAGCGTCATTATTTAGTGCCATTGACTCGATTCATTTTGGTACAAAACAATGACTTCGTACGTGCGGGTACTCCACTTTCTGATGGTGCGATTACGCCTTCAGATATCTTGAAAATCAAAGGGCCAACAGCCGTTCAGGAATATTTAGTGAATGAAATCCAAGATGTATATCGTCTACAGGGTGTAAAAATCAATGATAAGCATATTGAATGTATTGTACGTCAAATGATGCAGAAAGTTGAAATTTTAGAACCAGGTGATACTCAATTCTTACAAGGACAAAATGTAGATCGTTTCGTATTCCGTGAGGAAAATGATTTGATCTTAGATAAGAAAGTCATTACAGATGCGGGTGATTCTGAAAAATACAAGGCGGGAATGATTTTATCAGCACGTGCATTGCGTGATGAAAATTCATCTCTAAAGCGTCGTGATATGAAAATCATGAAAGTACGTGATGCAGCTGCGGCGGTATCATCTGCTAACTTGCAAGGTATCACACAGGCGTCCTTAGGAACAGAATCATTCATCTCAGCGGCATCGTTCCAGGAGACTACGAAAGTACTTTCTGAGGCTTCGATTCGCGCTAAAGTAGATACTTTAGATGGCTTGAAAGAGAACGTAATTGTAGGTCATTTAATTCCTGCAGGAACGGGTCTTCGTCGTTACAAAGACATCTTAGTTACTTCGGTTGATGAATTAAGGCAATTAGAAGCGAAAAAAGTAGCCGCTGAAACTGAGGCAGCTACTGAAGCATATCGCGCTTCTGTTGAAAACTAATTGACGATTTATTTGAATAGACCCCCGGCTTTTAATAAGTTCGGGGGTTTATTTTTTTAACCTATTATTTGACATGAATAATCCACAAGAAGAAAACCAATTAAACATAGAATTACCTGAAGAAATGGCAGAGGGATCTTATGTGAACCTAGCGCTCATCGCTCATTCTCCCTCTGAATTTGTCATCGACTTCATTCGGATATTGCCAGGAATTCCAAAAGCAAAAGTTAAGTCACGTGTGGTGATGACACCGGATCACGCTTACCGACTGATGTTAGCGTTGCAAGAAAATATTCAAAAATTCGAAGAGAACCATGGCGCCATCATGAAAGAAGGAGAAGATTCAGGGTACCAATTTCCGATGAATTACAACGGGCCCATAGGCGAAGCGTAAACGTTTTAGGTTTTTATTTCATCAAAAAGCTTTATTTTTTTGCTAATTTATAGGTAAAGATTACCTTTAGATTGCTTTACCTATGATAAAGCAATTCATTTTCCAATTTACATAATGGCCATGCCTATTTTAAATAAATCTTTGATTCATTCTGGTGACATCAACACCAAAACACCCATCGCACTTCCCAAAGCAGAAGTATTCGATTACCCTGAAAAAATATTGCAATTTGGTACCGGAGTTTTGCTTCGCGGACTTTGTGATTATTTTGTAGATAAGGCTAATCGTTCGGGCCAATTTAAAGGCCGAATCGTCTTAGTTAAATCGACTTCAAAAGGAGATGCGGATGCTTTTGAGACACAAGACGGATTATTTACCCATTGCATTAAAGGGATTGACGAAGGTAAAGAGGTAGAAGAATACATCATCAATTCGTCCATTTCAAGAACGTTAACGGCTTCCAAAGAATGGGATGCTATTATGGCTTGTGCGTCAAGCCCTGATATGCAAATCATATTTTCAAATACGACTGAGGTCGGCATTCAATATGTGGCCAATGACTCCATTACTGCAGCATGTCCTAGCTCCTTTCCAGCAAAGCTTTTAGCCTTCTTGCATGCGCGATGGCAACATTTCGCCGGTGCAAGCTCAGCCGGAATGGTCATCATCCCGACTGAATTAATTATCAATAATGGAGATGTATTAAAAGGCATTGTTTTACGCTTAGCAGCTGATCATTCGTTGTCGCCGGAATTTGTTTCTTGGCTTAACGATTCCAACCATTTTTGTAATTCATTAGTGGATCGAATCGTACCGGGAAGTCCTGATTCGGCTACGTCAACAGCTATTTTAGGCCAGTTGGGGTATGATGACTCGCTGATGATTATTTCAGAAGTATATAGTTTATGGGCGATTCAAGGGGGAGCTGAAGTTAAGAAAATCTTGGGATTTGCGGCGGCCGACAAAGGTGTAGTGATTGCGGAAGACATTGAAATCTACCGGGAATTGAAACTGCGTTTGTTAAATGGAACGCACACCTTTATGTGTGGCATGTCCTATTTGTTAGGTTTCAGATTGGTTAAAGAAGTGATGGCCAATAGCTACCTAAGTAAATTAATCATGAATTTGATGCTAAGTGAATTAGCCTTAGCCATCCCTTATAAAATGGATTTTAAAGTCGCGGACCGATTTGGAAGAGCGGTATTGGATCGTTTTAGAAATCCTTTTATCCAACATAAACTCATCGACATCACGGTTCAGTATACCACCAAAATGCGGATGAGAAATGTACCCTTGTTGCTGAATTATTATCAAATATTTGGCAAAGCACCTGAATTATTTTGCATGGGATTTGCCGCTTATTTGCAGTTTATGCATTCGGTTAAGGAAGAAAATGGCAAGTATTTTGGGGATTCCAACGGGGAATTATATCCGATTCAATGCGACTATGCTGGATATTTCTACGAAGCATGGAAGGATTTCAATTTGACAAAAGTTTTAGCCGATAAAACATTGTGGGGAGAGGATTTAAGTGCGTTGCCAGGATTTGAGGCAGCATTAACGAAATATTTATAAATTTATTGAGGTTAACCAAACAATATGAAAGCGTTTTTAGATCAAGATTTTTTGTTGCAGTCGCCAACAGCCCAGACATTATACCATCAATATGCGGCTCCGATGCCCATTATCGATTACCATAATCATTTAGTCCCTCAGCAAATTGCGGATGATCATCAATTTGAAAATATCACACAGGCATGGTTGTATGGCGATCATTATAAATGGCGAGCGATGCGGGCGCATGGGGTGGATGAGAAATACATCACCGGAAGTGCGAGTGATGAAGAAAAATTTATGAAATGGGCGGAAACCGTGCCTTTTACCATGCGTAATCCTTTGTACCATTGGACGCATCTGGAATTACAAAGGTATTTTGGAGTAACTGAAGTTTTGAATGCTGCCTCAGCCAAACGAATTTATGACCATTGTGCCGCTTTATTAAAAACGCCAGAATACTCGGTCAAAAACTTGTTGCTTAAAATGAATGTAAAAGTTTTATGCACAACGGATGATCCAATAGATGATTTAGGCTATCATAAACAAATAAAAGCGAGTGGCTATGCAATCAAAGTGTTGCCTACTTTTCGTCCTGATAAGGCGATGGCTGTGGATGATGTGGCCACGTTTAATTCCTATGTTACATCATTAGCGCAGGTCGTTGGTTATGGTATCCAAGATTTATCTACGTATAAAAAGGCCATTGGGGAGCGCCATGATTATTTCCATGCTTGTGGAGGAAGATTAAGTGATCATGGATTGGAGCATATTTATGCAGAAGATTATATAGAGGAGCAGATAGCAAAGATTTTTGGCCAATTAGTTTCTGGTGCCAGCGTTTCAGATCATGAAAAATGGCAGTTTAAATCGGCGATGCTCGTTTATTTTGCTCATTTAGATCATGCCAAAGGATGGACGCAACAATTTCATTTGGGAGCTTTACGAAATAACAATGCGAGGCTTTTGGGTTCTTTGGGACCGGATACTGGATTTGATTCCATAGGAGATTTTGAACAAGCGAAGCCATTGTCCAAATTTTTAAATCATTTAGATTCGACGAACCAGTTAGCTAAAACTATTTTATATAATTTAAATCCGGGTGATAATGAATTATTAGCGACCATGACGGGTAATTTCCAAGACGGTACGATTGTAGGAAAGATGCAATTTGGTTCTGGTTGGTGGTTTTTAGATCAAAAAGATGGAATGGAAAGACAGATCAACGCCTTATCCAATATGGGCTTGTTGAGCCACTTTGTGGGGATGTTGACTGACTCACGTAGTTTCCTTTCTTTCCCTAGACATGAGTATTTTAGAAGAATCCTTTGTAATTTAATGGGCCAAGATGTGGAGAATGGCGAATTGCCTGCCGATATTGAGTGGTTGGGCAAATTGGTCAAAGACATTTCATATACGAATGCGTCTGAATTTTTTAACTTTGAATAAAGCATGAAAAAAGTTGTAACTTTTGGGGAAATTATGGGTCGATTCAGTCCTCCGGGATATGGAAAAATCATTCAATCTCAAAGTTTAAATCTCACTTTTGGTGGCGGTGAAGCCAATGTAGCCGGGGGTTTAGCCCATTTAGGTATTCCGGCCATGCATGTGACAAAATTCCCTGCCAATGAATTAGGGAAAGCAGCTGCTGGGTATTATGCTCGAGTGGGTGTTGACACCTCAGAAATTCAATTTGGCGAAGGTCGTTTGGGCCTATATTTTGTCGAATTTGGTGCTGCGATGCGCCCTATCCAAGTAACGTATGATCGGGCTGATTCAGCTTTTGCTAATTTAGATCCGGCTGATTTTAATTGGCACGAAATTTTCAAAGATGCTTGTTGGTTTCACTGGACAGGAATTTCCCCAGCAATCTCTGAATCAGCAGCTCAGGCCTTGCGAGATGCAGTAGCGGTGGCCAATGAAATGGGCATTACAGTTTCTGCAGATGTCAATTACCGTAAAAACTTATGGCAATATGGTAAAACGGTTCAGGAGGTAATGCCTGAATTGATTGAGGGTTGTGATATCATTGTTTGTGGAAAAGGGGATGCGGAAGATATATTAGACATTGTTCCTGATGGGTCAACAAAAAGTGGTTGGGAGTCTGTTTGTAAGCAAATTATGACGCGTTTCCCTCGACTTAAAAAAATCATTAATACTAAAAGAGGTCAAATTTCAGCCTCACAAAATACCCTGTCAGCCGCTTCATTTAATGGCACAAAATCCATTAAATCCGAAACGGTGGAAATTAGTCAGATTGTTGACCGAATAGGTGGAGGGGATGCCTTTATGGCTGGATATATTTATGGAAATTTAATTTATTTTGATGAAGCTAAATCTCTTTCATTTGGGGTGGCTGCATCAGCATTAAAACATACGATTGAGGGAGACATTAATTTAGCAAATTTAGATGAGATAGAAACCGTGATGAATGGTGATTTATCGGGTCGATTAAAAAGATAGTTATGGCAAGAAATGCGTCAAGTATAGTATATAGTCGGATAGAGGAAACACCAATTGTCCCATTGTTTTTCAATGCAGATTTAACGGTGACCCAACAGGTTTTAAAGGCTTGTTATGACGGAGGCATTCGCGTATTTGAATTTACGAATCGGGGTGCAGAGGCTCCTACGATTTTTGCTAAGTTAATCGACTATTGTGAGAAGGAATGTCCAGATTTAGTTTTGGGTATTGGGACGATTTACGATGCTAAACAAGCGAATGAATTCATTGCCATGGGCGCTGATTTTATGTTGCAACCTTTTACGACTCCAGAAGTGGGCGAAGTGTGTGCCAAATATGATATTCCTTGGATGCCGGGAACCATGACACTGACTGAAATTAGAAATGCTGAAATCTTAGGGGCGAAATATGTCAAAATATTTCCTGGAAATGTGGTTGGACCTGGATTTGTTAAAGCGATCAAGGGGCCGATGCCAAAAACCAAAATTATGGTGACGGGTGGTGTTGAACCAAACAAAGAAAGTTTATCCTCTTGGTTTGGGGCTGGAGCTGCAGCTGTAGGGATGGGATCTCAATTGTTTCCTGCAGATTTGATTGCCAATAAAGATTATCAATCTATTTCAAATACAATTTCAGACTTAATCAAAATTTACCGAGGCTTATAACATTAGCCTCAAAAACACTCTAAACCATGAATAAAATAGGAACTTATCGCTGGCGAATTTGCGCATTGCTTTTTTTCGCTACCACAATCAATTATCTGGATCGACAGGTTATCGGATTATTAAAACCTGTATTGGAAGATCAGTTTAATTGGTCAGAGTCCGATTATTCTAATATCGTTATTACATTTCAAGCGGCTTACGCCATCAGCCTTTTAGGATTTGGCGGGATCATTGATCGCATCGGAACCAAATTAGGTTATACCATTTCCATCATCGTTTGGAGTATCGCAGCAATGCTGCATGCCATGGCTACTGGCACAATGAGTTTTGCATTTATGCGAGGTTTATTAGGCTTAGGGGAAGCGGGTAATTTTCCTGCAGCCATTAAAACAACGGCTGAATGGTTTCCTAAAAACGAACGTGCGCTGGCGACTGGAATATTTAATTCTGGGGCCAATATAGGTGCCGTTGCCGCACCAATTTTAGTGCCTTGGATTCTAGGGGCATATGGCTGGGAAATGGCGTTCATCGCCACGGGAGCTATTGGTTTTGTTTGGTTGATTTTCTGGTGGTTTTATTATGAGGTGCCATCAAAACACAAGTCTTTATCAAAAGAAGAATTTGATTATATCCATGCGGATAAAGAAGAAAAAGATGAGAACCAAGAGCCGGTTAAATGGGCCAAATTATTTGGATTTAGACAAACTTGGGCCTTCGTTTTTGGCAAAATGTTTACGGATCCCATCTGGTGGTTTTTCCTATTTTGGTTGCCCTCGTATTTCTCTGAGCGCTTCCAATTGGATTTAAAAAAGCCGAGTTTAGAATTAATCATTGTTTATACTGCCACTACGATTGGTAGCATCGGCGGAGGTTGGCTTTCAGGTTATTTAATCAATAAAGGCTGGCCTTCATTTAAGGCCCGTAAATTTACCATGCTTGGATTTGCTCTTGCCGTGGTGCCGATTATGTTGGCTCGTTATTGTGATAACATCTGGCAAGCAGTAGCATTAATTTCGTTGGCGGCAGCGTCACATCAGGCTTGGAGTGCCAACATATACTCTATAGCGACAGACATGTTTCCTAAGAAAGCGGTTAGTTCTGTGATAGGCATAGGGGGAATGGCGGGTTCTGTAGGAGGTATTTTCTTTCCTTTTATTGTCGGTATTTTATTAGATAAATATAAGTTGTTAGGTAACATCAATGATGGCTATAACATCATCTTTTTGATGTGCGGAAGTGCGTATATCATCGCCTGGGCAATCATTTATTCGCTTGCTCCCAAATTAGAAATAGCGAATATCGACTAGTTGATATTCCGTCATTTTAAAACGATTTTAAATTTTCATACTGTAGCTTTACTAACTTTTGAAAAGTTAGTAAAGCTTAACAGTATGAGAGATAATTTATTTACTCACTCTTAACGTTTTGTTAACCATTCGGTTATTTTGAACTTATAGCTTTGGACTACCAAATTCGAACATATGGGTCGCAATGTACAACCCACTTACAAAACGATTGTTGTTTCCGACTTGCACTTGGGTAGCAAGGGAGCTAAGGCTGCGGAAGTCAACGAATTCCTCAAAGCAAATTCTTGTCATCAATTAATACTCAATGGAGACATTATTGACGGTTGGCAATTAAAGAAAGGCGGGTCATGGAAAAAGAAGCACACTTCATTTTTTAGAGCTGTCCTTAAAATGATGGATTCTTGGGACACAGAAGTCATTTACTTAAGGGGTAATCACGATGATTTTTTAGAGCAGGTACTGCCTTTAAAAATAGGTAAGCAATTTTCAATCCGCCAAGATTATATGTTGAAGAGTTTTGGAAAAAAATTCTTCATCACGCATGGGGATATTTTTGATAGCATCACGAGTCAAATGAAATGGCTAGCCTATTTAGGTGACATTGGATATACCTTTTTATTATGGTTAAATAAATGGTACAACCAGTATCGCCATTGGCGTGGTCTCCCCTATTTCTCGCTGTCACAAACCATCAAACAAAAAGTGAAAGCGGCGGTCAATTTCATTTCCGATTTTGAAGAGAAATTAGCTGAATTAGCGAAGGCAAAGCAGGCAGATGGAATTATTTGTGGGCACATCCATAAAGCTGAAATCAAGGAAATCAATGGAATCATATACATGAATTCTGGGGATTGGGTAGAGTCTTTAACGGCTTTAGTTGAAACACATGAAGGGGAATGGTCCATTATCCAATATCCAAATTACAATTTAGAGAAAGAACTCGAGGAGATTTGGGACGACCAAACAACCGAAGAAATTAATTTATAATCCCATGGGAAAATTTATTTTCACTGTTCAGGGAGAAGGAAGGGGTCATTTAACACAAGCTATTTCCATGACTCAGATCGCACGAGAAGCGGGGCATGAGGTCGTAGGATATGCGGTAGGTTCTTTTGAGGGCCGTAAAATTCCATCATTTTTTACTGAATTTATCGGAGATGTTCCTTTGATACAATATGAAAGCCCTTCCATAAGCTATGGAAATGGGAATTCAGTGCAATTGGGCAAAACGGCGATACAAGCCATTACAAGATTTAAGACCTATTGTAAAAGTGCCTCCTCTTTAGAAAAATTTGTGGACGAGCTTCAACCAGATGGCATCGTTAATTTTTACGAATCCATTACAGGTTTATATTTCCTTAAGACGGGATCTAAGGTCCCATGTATGTCAATAGGTCATCAATATTTATTATTGAATCGGCATTTTAGATCAATACCTGAAAAGAGATTTGATCAGTTTTTATTGAATCTGAATACCAAAGTTACGGCCATTGGATCTAAAAAATTCCTAGGACTTTCGTTTAGAGAAATGCCTGATGATTTGGAAAAAAATATTTATGTGGTACCTCCTTTATTGCGCCAAGAGGTAAAAAAGATTGTCCCCGTAGCTGGTAAATCTTGGCTCATGTATGTAACGCATTATAAGTTAGCGGATCAAATTATTTCTTGGGCAGAAAAGAACAAAGAAATTATACTGGATTGTTTTTGGAATCATCCGGAGAAAAAGGATGTATTTAGTCCGACTACAAATCTAACCTTTCATCCAATTGACGCCGAGAAATATTTGGCGAAAATGTCCACCTGTGCCGGCTTAATTTCCACAGCTGGTTTTGAGTCAGTGGCCGAGGCCATGTACCTTAAAAAACCTGTCATGATGGTTCCCGTTCCTAATCATATTGAGCAGATGATCAATGCCTATGATGGAGAGATTTCCGGAGCTGGGATTTCGGCTAAAAGCTTTGACCTCGAAATTTTTAAAGATTACTTAATCCACAATAGGTTGGAAAATAATGAATATGAGGTTTGGGCGCAAAAGACAAGTTTAAAAATTAGTGAACAATTGGATAGCTTAATTAAAATCAAAACCCAGAAAAGTACATTTGAATTCTCTGATTTTTTCTTAAAAGGAATAGCCAAATTACTTCAAATCAGTCCCTTAAAAAGCGCTTAATATTCTCTTTACAGCACGTTAATATTGGGTATCTATTACCCATCAATTCATAACATTTTCTTAAATTTTTAACGATCATTAGTTAATATTTGATATGGAAATTTGTATATATTTAAATCTCTCAAGATGAATAGACGATCTTCTATATTAAGATCTTTGGGTTTAATTGCAAGTGCAATAACAATCCCTAAATTGAGTGCCTTTGCTGAAGCGTCGACTTCAAAAAAATCCTTCCGAATTGCGCATATTACAGATGTTCACATGATGCCCTTGATAGGTGCATCAAAAGGATTTGCCAAGTGCTTACATCATATTCAAAATTTAGAACAACAGCCCGACTTAATTTTAAATAGTGGAGACTCCATCATGGATGCACATAGAGGCGGTCGTGCCGTTGCAGAAAAACAATGGAAACTTTGGCATGATGTATTGAAAAATGAGCTATCGGTACCCATTGTTCAGTCCTTAGGAAATCATGACATCTGGTGCAAATCAGAAAATATTGCAAGCATCGAGGATGGGAAAAAATGGGCGCTTGATGAGTTGAAAGAATCCCACAGATATTATTCAAAAGATTTAGGCTTCTGGCATCTACTCAGTTTAGATAGCATTAGTCCTGATAAAGAAGGTCGCTGGTATACCGGAAAAATAGATGAGGAGCAAATGGACTGGTTGAAAAATGAGCTCTCTAAAATTCCAGCCAACAAACCCACTATGATCGTTTCTCACATTCCAATTTTATCTGCATCTGTATTTTTCGATGGGAAGCGTTTTGAAAAAAACCAATGGAATATCCCAGGAAAATGGATGCATGAAGATGCCACGGAATTAAAAGATTTATTTCTCAAATACCCCAATGTAAAATTGGCCATCAGTGGACACATCCACTTATTAGATCGAGTAGAATATAATGGAATCGCATATTGCTGCAATGGTGCGGTCAGTGGAGCATGGTGGGGAGGAAATTACCAACAAACCCAACCCGGTTATGCGATTATAGATTTATTCTCAGACGGAACTTTCACAAATAATTATCATACATATACAACATAAGGAATGAAAAAAATAAAACTTAACACGGGAAAAGAAATAGGGAATGGATCCCCATGTTACATCATTGCAGAAATTGGAATCAATCATAATGGTTCTTTAGAGACTGCTAAATTGTTAATCGACGCTGCCGTTGAGGCTAAAGTGGACGCTGTAAAATTCCAAAAGCGTACCCCTGAAATTTGTGTTCCTAAAGATCAATGGGAAATCATGAGAGAAACTCCTTGGGGTCCGATGACCTACATTGATTACAAAAGAAAAACGGAATTTGGTGCGTTAGAATATTCTGAAATTGACGCTTATTGCAAATCTTTGGGGATTGACTGGTTTGCCTCCGCTTGGGATGAGCCATCGGTAGATTTTATGGAGAACTTTGAGCCTGTCATGTATAAATTAGCCTCTGCTTCTTTAACTGATGACCATTTAATCAGAAAGATTTGTGAAACAGGCAGACCTATCATGATTTCTACAGGCATGTCTCGAATAGATGAAATCATTTTTGCTGTGGAATTGATTCGTGAATATGGAGATTATCCTTTGATGATCGCTCATTCAACATCAGCATATCCTTGTAAACCAGAGGAATTGAATTTGAAGATGATTCAAACGTTAAAAGATTTGTATCCAGAATACATCATTGGATATTCAGGACATGAAACTGGATTAAGTCCGACGGTTTCTGCCGTGGCATTAGGAGCTGAATTTGTTGAAAGACATTTCACATTAGACCGTGCTATGTGGGGTTCTGATCATGCTGCATCGGTTGAGCCACAAGGATTTGTTAAACTTGTGAAAGACATCCGTGACACAGAATTAGGATTAGGTGATGGAATCAAAAAAGTATACGAGAGCGAAGTAGGTCCTATGAAAAAGCTACGTGTCAATATTACCGAGAACAGGATAATAGAAAAAGCATAAGCTTATGCAATTGAATGCTGTAGAAATCTGCACCATACTTCTCGTCATTGGAAGTGCCGTGCTTATCTATTTAGAAAGGAAATTCCCCTACCGAAGGGGAATTCCTTTTTTAAGAGAAGGCTTTTGGACTGATTTTATTGGCTATACACTAGTCCAAAGCTTCTTTTTGAAAATACTCATTTTTGATTATATCATTGTTCCCATACATGCCTCTATTTCTTGGGGTGATTTTCCGAAAGTAAGTAACTGGCCGATTGGCTGGCAAGTTCTATTTTTTCTCATCACGCATGATTTATATATCTATTGGTTTCATCGCTGGCAGCATGCCAATAAACTCCTATGGCGCACACATGAAGCGCATCATTCCAATAAATACATTGATTGGATTGCAGGTGCTAGGTCACATTCCGTTGAAATCTTAATTAATCAAACCATTGAATTTTTGCCCATTTTCCTTTTGGGCGCTGACCCGGTGGTAATCCCCATCAAAGGACTCATTGATGGCTTATGGGGTATGTATATTCATGCGAATGTCAATTTCACTTTTGGTCGATTAAAATACATTTTAAATGGTCCTGAATTTCATTTATGGCATCACGCGAACCACAAAGAAGTATTTCATGCTAACTTTGCAACTAAGTTCAGTATTTGGGATGTTATGTTTGGAACTCTTTATGAGACGAAGGAAAAACCACGCTTTTGGGGTTTGTATTATAAGTATCCGAAGGATTACATCCGCCAACATATTTACGCGATCTACCGTTGGTATTTCGAGGATTTAAAAGAAAATAAATTAGATGATAAAACCTTGGATTAATATACTCATTGCGGCGATTTTCGAAACGGGTTGGACTTATGCTTTGAAGTACATGAATTTCAGCCAATTGAAAAATGCCTACCAAGCAGATTCGCTTATGAGTAAATCGGTAGGAACGGAACTAATCCCATTTTTAGCTTACATCATTTCGGGAGGTGGCAACATTTACTATTTATCGTTGGCCTTAAAAGATATTCCTACGTCTACGGCCATTGCAGTTTGGACTGCATTTTCACTGGTAATGATTAAAATTTGCGATATTTTTATCTTTAAAACATCCACGTCACTGATGGAATTTTTCTTTATGACACTAATCATCGTGGGCATCATTGGTCTTAAGAATTACAGCGCTAGTTAATCATTTAATTTAGCTTGAATAATCATTTCCGCCATTTCGCGGAAACAACCTCTTCCGCCGTCAAGTGTTAAAACTACATCGGCTTCCGCTTTAACTTGGGGCAAAGCATCTGCAGGACAAAAAAACATACCTACTAAGGATCTTACGACCAAGTCGTTTACATCGTCCCCAATATACGCTAGCTCTTCCGTTTTTAAATAGTACCTTTTAAGGATCCGATTAACCACTCCCTTCTTTTCCTTAACCCCTAAATTCAACTCAGTGATACCTAATTTTTCTGCCCTTTTAACTACTGATGGAGAAGATTCTCCTGTAATAATGCCCGTTGGTACTTGAACTAAAGTCCTCAGCCTTTCCACCCCCATTCCATCTCGAATATTAAACTTTTTCAGGTATTCACCCTGTTCTCCATAATATACTCCTCCATCGGTAAGGACACCATCACAGTCAGTCAATACCCATTTTATTTTTGCTAGTTTTATCTGTAAATCTTCCATCTTAAATTGCTGTAAATCCTCCGTCAACGACCAGATTAGCTCCTGTCATGTAGGCGGAAGCGTCACTGGCTAAAAACACTAAAGCACCTGCATAATCATCCGGTTTAGCCATGCGTTTTAACAGTGTTTTTGCTGAATATTGTTGCATAAAAAATTCTGTTTGTCCATTTTCTACACCCCCAGGTGACAGGGTATTTACTCGAATCCCATGCTCTCCCCAATAGGCCGCCAAATATCGGGTGAAGTTTATAACGGCTCCCTTGGTCGTTGGATAGGCAGGTGTCTTAAAAAATAATTGTTGGCCTTTTTCATCTTGATACAAGGATTGATCTGGCCCAACTATACCATAAGTAGACGCAATATTAATAATGCTTCCTTGCTTATTTTTCAACATGATTTTCCCAAATTTTTGGGCACATAGAAATAATCCTTTCACGTTTACTTCCCACGACTTTTGAAACATGTCGACCGGGTAATTCTCAAAGGAGGATAAACTAAGTAAATCCGCTGAAGTCTGAAAATGATCATTGATAGCTGCATTATTGACCAAAATATCCAAACAACCAAATTCATTTTCTATCCAATCTGCACATTTTTCTACTTCGCTTTCCACCGATATTTCAAGGGCAAAACCTTTCGAATTATTCCCAAGCGTAGATGCAAAATTTACACATGCATCCAAAGACAAATCAGCTACAATAACCGTTGCGCCTGCCTGGGCCAAAGCCTTACAATGTTCCTTGCCAATGAGCCCCAATGCACCGGTAACCAATGCAATTTTACCCGTTAAATTAAACATGTCCTGACTATGCATTTTTGGGTTTAATATTATGTTCATTGATCTTTCTAAATACCGCTTCTAATAATTCACCTTTCAACAACGATTCCACTTGATTATTTTCTATTGCGATTTTAAGTCTAGGTAAAATCTCTGCGTAGGCTTTGATGGTATATTCTAAATCTTCTTTTGAGTGGCTATATGAGATGTTATGAAACCCTCCCCAAAGAATACCTTTTTGTAAGAGTTCTTGTTGCATAAATGTTTTTAATGCCAAAGGATTTTGACCTTCTGATTGGTAGGTAAGCATAGACCTACAAGCATACCCGACACATGCCGTTATTTCTGACATTCCTAGGTAGGAGGCCAACTTATTATATTCATTTTGTATCCATTCTCCTTTACTATTTAAAGCGGCTATCACATCATTTTTTTGCATGAATTCAATAGTTGCTTTACAAGCAGCTAACGATAATGCCTCTCCACCAAAAGTCGTATAAGAAAAAACATCTTTTTCGAAAAGCGACATCACATCTTTCCTTCCTGTTAAAATAGCTAAAGGCATTCCATTCGCACAAGCTTTTGAAAAAGTAGCTAAATCCGCCTTCACTCCAAAATACTCCTGAGCGCCTCCTAGGGCTATTCTAAAACCAGTCCACATCTCATCAAAAATCAATAAAGTTCCATTGGCCTTGCAAATTTCAGCTAACTCTTGAAGAAAATTATTTTGAGGTTTTTCGAAAATAAAAGGTTCCAAAATGACGCAAGCAACCGTTTCGTCTAGGGCATTTTTTATTGATTCAATATCATTAAACGGAAAGGTGAAACTCAAATTTTTTATTCCTTCGGGGATACCTCCACTGCGGGAAGTGATACCGATATACCAGTCGTGCCAACCGTGATAGCCGCAGCAAAATACCTTATCGCGACCCGTAAATGCTCTAGCAATTCTTACTGCAGCAGAAGTTACATCGGCGCCCGTTTTACTGTATTTGACCACCTCGGCATTGGGAATAATTCCGTGAAGCATTTCAGCTAATTCCACCTCTAATGGGTGCATTAATGAAAATGTAATTCCGTCTTTTAATTGGGCTTGAATCGCACCGTCAATTTCTGGGATGCAATAGCCAAGTGACAATGGGCCTATACCCATATTAAAGTCGATGTATTCATTCCCATCCACATCCCAAACACGTGCACCCTTCCCTTTTTTCAAATAGACCGGTGCCACACCCTTAGAAAATTGCCCTGGTCCTTTGGCCAATGTTTGAGTGATGGGTGATTGAACTTTTAAACCCCTTTGATACATTTCCAATGATTTTGAAATGTTAGGTAAAGCCTCGTTAAATTGAACAGAATTAGGCATATAGTAAATTATTTTTGTATGAAATTTTGTATTTTTTCGACTAAACTTTTAGCATCCAAACCCTCATGAATGAGCACTTCGGCAAGTCGGCCTGGTTTAAACCAACGATCCTCAAAAGCGATCGAATGAGTAGGAATTAGAATTTGGTTTTTAACTAAATATTCCGCTAAAATGCTGAACAAACCGCCGGTTAAAAAATGATCTTCGATCGTAATAAAACAGGATGTTTGGCTAGCCAATTTTGAAATTAAATCCCCATCGAAAGGCTTTAAATTTCGTATATTAACTAGGCCCACTTGAAAGCCCAAATCACTTAATAATTGATGCGCCTTGATGCTTTCTTCCAGCATAAAACCGTACGTTAAAATCGTGCAATCTTTTCCTTCAAATATTTGTTCGGCCTTACCAAAAACATAAGGTTTATGCTTAAGTAACGCTGGCCGAGTATTAATTCGGACATAGCTTGGATTTTCGGTAGCCCAAATCTGAGGCAACATTTCGATCAAATCCTCTTCGTCAGCGGGTGCAAAAACCTCCATGCCAGGAATTCCACGCATGATGGAAATATCCTCAATCGCTTGGTGTGTAGGTCCGTTCCCATCCGATAAAACTCCGGGAATAAAACTGCTTAATTTGACAGGTAAATTGGCAATCCCAACAGAGGTCCTTGTAAACTCAAAAGCTCTCATGGTTAGGAAAGCAGACAAGGCATGAACCACAGGTTTTCTACCACGCAAAGCTAAACCCGCAGCAGCTCCTAACATCGTTTGTTCGGTAATTCCGGTATCTATAAATCGATTGCCTAAAGACGCTGGCAAATTGCGAACTAAGGCACGATTTTCAGCGGTCATTACAATAAAACGATCATCCTCAAGGGCTGTTTTTTCTAATAATTTTTCGTAAGTCATCATCTTATTATTTATCGTACAACCAATGTTTCAGCCACTAAATTGGCCCCAAATCCTTCATTTAATTCCACTAATAGTTCTTGGATTTCGGGCTGTGAAAAATTACAAAACCAACGATCCGCCCGCGCCTCTATCGAAGGCAATCCCTTTCCGCGTACCGTATCACATATTATAACCTGTGCGCCCGTTTGCCCCTTAATGTTGGAGAATGCTTTTTCTAAAGCATTGAAGTCATGTCCGTCAATTCTTTGAGTCATCATTCCAAAAGACTCAAATTTTTCAACTAAAGACTCGAGTGGAATTAAGTCTTCCGTGGCCATGTTGGCTTGGAAATTATTCCGGTCAATGATAAATGTCAGATTGTCTAGTTTGTAAGCGTTAGCAACTAAAAAAGCTTCCCAACAAGATCCCTCGTTCAACTCCCCATCTCCCATGACGCAATAAACTCGATTTTCACCTCCTCGAATGATGATGTCCATCGCAACTCCGATAGACACAGAAGGCAATTGGCCTAATGAACCTGAGTGGAATTCCACTCCCGGAATGTTCCGATTGGGATGCCAATAGATATGATCTTCTGTGGACAAATGATTTTTTAATCGGTCCGCTTCGATCCAACCAAGCTCAGCAAATATTCCATATAAGGCAGGCACATCATGCCCCTTCGATAAAAATAGATAATCCCTATTTTCATCCTTTAAATTTCCTTTATGCAGATTTAAATGATCCACATATAAATAAGTTAATAAATCAACCGCTGATAGAGAGGCCCCTAAAAAACAGCCGCCATCAGATGCCATAGGCACGATGTGATTTCTAACGCGTTTTGCAAACTGCTGAAGCTTTATAATTTTTTCTTCATTCATGATTATAACTTGGTTTGACTGGGCAGAATAGTTTTTAATTCCTCTAAATGATTTCGATACCAATTTACCCCCGCGAGGGATTGGTTGATTTGAAAAATCTCTGGTTCAAAAACAAGTAAATCCAAGATATCCTTCAAGGTAAACCGAGGGTTTATTGGATATAATTTTTCATACACTTGATTTATAAACTCGTAATCTTCTGGATAATCTAAGGTAAATCGATGCGACATATCATAGGTAAAACCTGTTTCCCAAACTACGTTTCCCACTGAAAAAAGGTCTGGATTTTCCCAAAAATAAGGGGTGGTATGCTCTCGCTCTAATGGCCTGACGGCTTCTTTCCAAGCTCTTTCCAATGCCTTAAACGACATAATTTCTACATCATTTCCATCAGGATAGGATGCGGGATGAAGGTTACTTACATAATCAAAAGATTGCTCATTTTTCAGGTAATAGTTTAATACTCGGTCGATGACAGCGGTATCAATCAATGGACAATCAGAAGGGATTTTCACTATCGTCGACGCTTGATAAAAAACAGCTGCCTGATAGTGTCGATCTAATAAATCTAACAATGATCCCCTAAAAACTTCATATCCATATTTTATAGACGTTGATTCAATAATATCATCTGATGGCTGGTCTGAAGTGATCACCACTATTTTTGCTACTGTTTTAATTCTAGCAATGCGATTGAGTTGATGAATCAACAAAGGAATTCCCAAGACCTCCTTCATTATTTTCCCAGGAAAACGCGAGGAATTCATGCGTGCCTGAACCAAAATAAGTAATGGATTAGACATAGGTTTCCTTTTGAATACTCGTGGGCAATAGATTTAAAAAGGCTTCTTTTGAACCCGTAAATTCTAGATACATCTCGCAGATTTTAGCAATTCTTTGAGCGGATTCTCCTCCATTCTGAATAGGCATTTTTTCTAATAAATCATCAAGGTCAAAATATGAATGCACTTTTTTTCCTAAGGCAATTCCGGTATAAACAACCGTTGAATACTGCGTAATTAATTCTTCACAATTGGCAATCATTTCATTCGTTGGCCCATCCGTAAAGATCAACGTATCAGCAGGACAATTATCTTTAATTTCTTGAATCGCTCGATCCTTTTTTTCATTAGGATGTAACTTAAAAAGTAGCTTTCTCCCTGAGGCGATTTCAACACATTTTTTTAGAAAATTCGGACGATTTTCATAGCGATAAGTCTCTCGCATATCCGTGGTAGCGACCATCACATATCCATGGTGTTCAAAGTCATTTTGAACATGCTGAATCAAATTATCGTAATTAGGAATACCTGTGACGGTAATCTTATTTTCATCTGCACCCTTGCTAATAAAATACTTCTTATATCCTTCAGATGCGGCACAATACACATCGCAAAGGTTTGATGTTCCATTTAAAGACGTTCCAAAACTCCAATAGCGCGGTATACCCGTTTTTTGAATAAAGGCACTGAGCATGGTATAAGGATCTATCATTCCTTCTTGTACCCAAATAGTTTTGGTATTCAAAAACTTTTTCGGGAAAAGCATATCTGAACAAAAAACAACCAATTCGTAAGTATTTAATTTAGCCTTATAATCATTTGGTAATTGGTGCTTTTGAATATACTCCTCCGCTCTTTTCCTTAATGGATTTCCCATGATGGTAGTATCCAAAATACCCCATTCAATAGCTTTTGAAATGAAAATATTTTCTGAAAAAAATTGGCTAAAATAACAATCGAACTGAGGCAAAAATTTTGAAATGGAATGCATTTGGATCGTTTGATTAATCGACCCAGTTAAAAATAGAATTTTCTTTTTTCCCAACATAATATACTCAAATGATTACTATAAATTTAGCTACCATCTTGATAAGATTGGAACGATAAAATTCATTTAATGATTATATAACAAATGGGTTAATATTTACTAACAATAAGAAAATGATTTGTTAATTTAAGCTCGCAAGAATTAAACTATATCCGCTAAATAACCAGTAGAAAATGGACCAATGATTGATCCTCCACTATCTATTAAACTAAACTTTAACTTCCGCCCTTTTTAAAATCTCGTTAGCCAAGTTGATGTAACTTTTAGATCCGATGCTTAAAGGGTCATGTAACATGACTGGAATTCCGAAACTAGGAGATTCGCTTAAGCGAATATTGCGTGGAATGATGGTGTCAAAAACCAAATTTTTAAAATGTTTACAGATCTCAGAAACAACTTGATTCGATAAGTTTAACCGAGTGTCAAACATGGTGAGCAAAATCCCTTCAATATTCAGATTAGTATTCAACCTTGTTTGAATAATTTTAATCGTATTCATTAATTTCCCCAATCCTTCGAGTGCAAAATATTCGCATTGAACAGGAATGATGACTGTGTCTGAGGCGGTTAGGCTGTTGATGGTCAATAAACCTAGGGAAGGAGAGCAATCCAAAAATATATACTCATAATGACCACGAATACTTTCTAGGTGCTCTTTCAGAATGGTTTCCCGACTAATTGAATTAATGAGTTCTATTTCAGCACCGACTAAATTAATATCGGAAGGAATTAAATCAAGATTTTCAAACAATGAAGAGACGATGACACTTTTGATTTCAATTCTACCCAATAAAATATCATAAATGGTGTATTCGCAGGTGCTTGGATCCAGACCCAAACCGGAAGTGCTGTTGGCCTGTGGATCGATGTCGATAATTAATACTTTTTTTCCTAAACTGGCTAAGCTGTAAGCCAAATTTATCGCGGTGGTGGTTTTGCCCACGCCGCCTTTTTGGTTTGCAATTGATATTATTTTCGCCTTCATCTGAATTTATTTTCGGCTAAAATCTGCTAAATCAAAAAAATAATCTTCGTTTAATAAAAACAATTTCCACTTTTTCATAAACGTTTTATAATCATGGCCGATCAATTTATTTTCAAGGGTAACCCCATCGGTTTCTTGCAAATTAAATTTGATTACGAGCAACTCTTTTTCTTCCAAATACTCGAAACAGACGTTTTCACACCTCTCGTATTTTATAAACTCGAAACCATCTTGATAATTTCGAAATCCCACCTTCCTGATTCTAATATATTTCATTTAAAAGTTTGGTAAATACCTAATAATTTTCACCAAATATAATTCAAACCCAGTGTAAAATTTATGTTAATTCAGATGTTTAATCATTTATTAATCGTAAGGCAATATTCAGGTTATTTATACAATATTGACATCAAAATACTTAACTTTTTATTCACTTTAATTTCACAATTCTGTATTCAAAAGCTTTTGAAAGGACACTATGTTTGCTGAAAATTTAACTTCATGGATTTATATATCGGCACCTACCGAGAAATGTCAGAAAAAGATCAGATTGAGATTCAAGGGCTCATTATAAAAGGCAATGAGGCGAATGCTAGCTTGGTAGAAAACCGACTTTATTCCTCCGCATTAACAGCCTATTTTAAAGATGGGGATTCCATCATGGCAACAACCAGTATTAAAATCCCAGAAACGTATTATATCAATGAAGTTTTTAGCAAAGCACTGACCTATTTGAATCCTTCGAAATACATCTTTGAACTTGGATATGTGTTTGTCGAATCGCGATATAGAAATCAAAAGTTGGCTTCCATTCTATGCGCTGAGCTAATGAATAAATTTAAAAACGAGCACTTATTTTCGACCACGAGGACTGATAATCTAGGAATGCAATCCATCCTACATACTTTAGGATTTGAACCGTCAGGTAAATCTTACTTAAGCTTATCAAAGACAAAATTACTCCAACTTTACATTCGGAATTGCCCCGTAATTAATCAAGTAAAATCTCAGGAATTAATCTTTGACGATTGCATGAGTCAGGGATGATTTTCAAAAGGCCATTTTGCAAACCTTATAATCATTGTTTATTAAAAATAAGATAATTATTTAGTAACATATGGATTACATTTTGAAAGTAATTTTACAATCAAATCCTTTAAAAATATGAACAAAATAAAATTTATTTACCCTATTTTAGTAGCGGTTACTTTGTTTTCTTGTCAAAAAGATGAAATTGCAACACCTTTAGAAAATACACAAAATGAAGATTTAAGCGGATATCAAGAAATAGCTTCGATTAATTTAGGAGGTTTAGGTGCTGCAGAAATTACCGCTTTCGACCCAAGCACGAATAGACTATTCGCCGTAAATAACGGCTCAGAAAATAAGATAGACGTTATTGACATTAGTAATCCCGCTAGTATTTCAGTGATAAAGTCAATCAGTATGACCCCTTATGGTGGCTACGTTAATAGCGTTGCAGTAAGTAACGGAAAGTTAGCTGCAGCCATCGAATCAACAGACAAGCAAGCTCCTGGTAAAATAGTGGTATTTAATACGACTACTTACGCAGAAATTAAATCCATAACGGTGGGTGCATTGCCAGATATGGTCACCTTTTCACCAGACGGAAATTATATAATTTCAGCCAACGAAGGTGAACCAAGTGCCAATTATCTAAATGATCCAGAAGGAACTATTTCAATTATTAAAGTATCGGACTATTCAGTAACTACCTTAAATTTTGCTTCGTTTGAAAGCCAATTAGCTAGTTTAACAGCTAAAGGATTTAGAATTTTTGGACCCGGCAAAAATTTTAATAAAGACATTGAGCCAGAATACATAACCGTCTCTGATGATTCAAAAACAGCCTATGTTACCTTGCAAGAAAACAATGCCATCGCTGAAGTAGACATTGCAAGTGCTACCATTAAGAAAATTACCCCACTAGGTTTTAAAGATTATTCGTTGGCTCCAAATGCAATTGATGTGAGCGATCGAGATAATAAAATTGAGTTTAACCCTGTATCAAAACTTTTTGGAATCTATATGCCAGATGCGATCGCATTTTTAAATTACAATGGAACTCCTTATTTATTTACAGCAAATGAAGGTGATTCAAGAGAATACACCGCGTTTACAGAAATGAAAAGAGTTGGTGCTGTTTCTTTAGATGCGACTAATTTTCCAAATGCTTCAGCACTTAAAACAGATTTGAATTTAGGAAGATTAAATATTACAACCACATTAGGAGACAATGATTCAGATGGCGATTTTGATGCATTGTATTCTTTAGGATCTAGATCGTTTAGTGTTTGGAATGCAACAACGGGTAGCCAAGTATTTGACAGCAAGAATGAACTTGACATTAAAGCAAAAGAACTTTCGATTTACGATGATACAAGAAGTGATGACAAGTCGGTAGAGCCAGAATCAGTTTGTGTAGGTCGAGTTGGGAACAAAAATATTGCCATTGTCGGCTTAGAAAGAGCAGACGCGTTTGCTATTTATGACATAACTATTCCAACCGCACCGGTTTTCGTGAAAATGTTTAAGACAGGCGATGCCCCTGAAGGAATTATTTTTATCCCCGCATCCAAAAGTCCCATTAAGCAAAGTTTAATTGTCATCAGTAGCGAAAATGACGGTTTAGTTAAAATATATAAGTCAACTAAATTATAAGGTAAAATAGGTTAGTATGTAATTCGTCTCACCTAGTTTTTTCTAACGAACTCGGGAAAAGGTTTATATCAAAAGGGTTTATGAAATAGAAATCATAAACCCTTTTTGTTAGGCAAAAATCCACTTCGATTGGATCAAGAGCAAACGCATTAGTAGATGTGTTTACTATGACCATTATCAGAAAAATAATTGCACTACTAGCATCATTTCTTGGGACAAAAACTCTTGTGCTCCACATAGGTTGACGATGAAGGATTAATGAAGAAAAGTCTTGGTACGGGGAAAGAACTGCCAACCAAGCTATCTTAAATATGCTTACTAGAAAGCCCTTTATATGCCCCCGATGCTTCTAATGAACGTCAAGGCGAAGCCATATCATTCAAAGCCGATCAAACAGAATTTATGACCATTTCTGAGACTAAAGCCTATCCGAATGATGTTTCCAGAATTAACTTATATCTAAGAAAATAAAAAGGGATAGAAAAAATTTCTATCCCTTTAAAAAACCATTTTATGAAATACTAATTATTTAATCAACCACATTGGGTCGTTGATATCATCTTTACCAGCATATTGACTATCAATAGCGGCTTTGTAATTCGTTGCGTTAGCTGTTCTTTCTGTCGCTGGATAGATCCAACGCAAAGCAATACGATTCGAGTTTCCATTACCAACCCCAGAAGAGAACGCTGGGAAACCTGTCCTTCTCCAGTTGAAATAAGCTTCCATTCCTGAGTTCATGAAGAAGGCTGCATATTTTTGAGAAACGATTTTCTCAATTCCTGAAGCTGCATCATATTTAACTGAAGATTGCTCATAAAACGTATTGAAGTTGAAGTTAACCGTATACTTTACTAAGTCGGCAGCATCACGTGCACCTGACTTCGAGTACGTCATTGTATTAGCGCCCTCTGCGATCCCGTAAAATGATTGAGAAGCTTTAATGCCCTTAATATACCAATCTTCCGCTGAACCTGTAGCCCAACCACGTGCATATCCTTCAGCGATGTTGAAACATAATTCAGGATACCCCACAAGGAATGTATTTTCACCTGTATATGTTTGATAGTAACGCGAACGGTTTTGGAAAGAGTAGATACCGGGAGCAAAACCTGCACCATTCGATAAACCTGCATTTCTTGCCATATCATCAATATTATCACCTGAACCTGCTCCACGATAAGCTGTAAAGTCTGAAGCTAATTTACCAGCCTTCAAATCAGCACCTGCAGGCTCGCAAGTAGCCATCACACGTGGATCCTGTGTCTTAGATAAAAATGCTACATACGTAGAAGCCATGTTTTGACGCGTTGCATCGAAACCGAAGTTATCTGGATTAGAAGGATACTTGTTGAAGTTGTTCCATACAAATTGCAACGACTCCGCATTCGAGCCAAGCATTGGATATTTCGTTGGGTTACCAAGCATCTCAGCGAATTTAGCTTTAACACCTAATTCCGCATCCGCATCTTTCTTTGATAACGTAATCAAAACACGTAAGCGATAAGCGTTAACCACTTTTTGCCACTTTTTCAAATCTCCATTGAAATAGAAATCACCTGAGATAGTCTCTCCTTTGGCAGCTAAAGCTGTCATATCACTATTCGCATCATCTAACCACTTTAAGATTTGCGTGTAGATAACTTTTTGTGAATCGTATTTAGGAGCCGTGTTTTGAATCCCTTTCAAGGATTCCGTCATCGGTAAATCCCCTACACGCTTCGACATTTGATCAAAGAAATAAGCACGGAAGAACTTACCTAAGGCAGAATATCCATTCACGTCAGCTAAACCTAACTTCTTCGCTTCCTCTTCCATCTTTACTACGTTTTTCAACGTAGTATATTGGTTTGGCATTTGACCCAAGTTATATTCATTATTTGCATAATAATTATAGTTAGAGCAATAAAATTGATTGTAACGCATCTCCCCAGAGAATGGACGACCATTGTCGTTTATGACGTTTAATTCGATCGACTGTAAAACTAATGATGCAGGAACTTGTACCGCGCGGTTAGAGTCTTTCTCCAACTGGTCGAAGGTCTTCTCACAACTGCTTAATGCAATTAGAGAGAAGCTCAACATGCCTAAAATTATATTTTTGATTTTCATTGCTTGAATCATTTATTAAAATGAAGAATATTAGAATACTAAGTTTAAGTTAACGCCATAGCTTCTAACTGATGGAGTTTGAGTACCTGTAGCGCCGTCCGTCAAGTACTGAGATAAATCAGTATCTTTTGCTTCAGCGAAGTACAATAGGTTACGTCCTACGAAAGAAATGTTCGCGCCAGAAACTGACTTACCGAACCACGTAGATGGAAGTTTAACACCTACCACAACTTCTTTCAACATTCCGAAAGAACGGCTCATTAAGTTTCCTTCGTTTGTGTTATAATAACGACCCACATAATCTTGTACAAAAGTCTTCACTGTGTTAGGCGCGAATTGTAATTCAGAAAAGTTAGTCACCTTTCCGTTTACATCGTATTTAATCGCAGCGCCATTCGAAACAACCACACCTTGACCTACAAATGCTTTCACACCTAACGCGTCTTGTGGACGAGCTTCAGCGAAAATACCTTTTGTCGTTCCAATGTGACGACCACCACGGTACGTTTGTTGCTGTGTATAGTTAATAATTTTACCACCGATACGACCATCAAATAAGAAGCTTAAGCTTACATTTTTATAAGTAAACTTATTATTCAAACCGAAAACGAAATCCGGGTTAGCATTACCTAAGTATTGCGACTGCGTTCCAGCTAATCTTTCTGGAATACCAGCTTTAGTATTAATGATTTCTCCCGTAGGGGTACGAACAAAGGCAGAACCATAAATTCTATCCGTACGATCCCCTACTTTTAAGAACGTATTTAAGTTCGTGATACCTGGATAAATTTCAGTTAACGTCTGCTGGAAAGTAGAGTAGTTCGCTAATACATCCCAGCTAAAGTCTGCTATTTGAATTGGCGTTCCTGTTACGGAGATCTCATAACCTTTCTTCTGCGTCTTGATACCATTCACTAAAGCAGATGTGTAACCTGAAGTAGATGAGATAGGTAAAGAGAAGATCGAAGGACCATCATTCGAGATGAAATAAGCCGCATCGATTGCAATACGATTTTTAAGTAAGCGTAAGTCCATACCAAATTCCGTCTGAGAAGTCTCTGATGGATTTAAGTTTGGATTACTCAATTCGTTACCATACGTTGCTCCTGTTTGGTTATTGTAAAAGAAACCAGTTGAGTATACCGTGTTGTTTTGGTAAGATGGACCATCGTAAGGTGAGTTATAGTTTTCACCTGAATAAGTTCCCACGCGGTTATCAATCGTAGATGATGTCAAACCATCCTTCACGTTTGCAAATGAACCACGGAATTTCAAGAAAGAAACTACCTCTGGTAAATTCACATAATCAGATAAAACGGTAACCGCTCCAAATGATGGATAGAAGAACGAGTTTTTACCCGCTGGCAATGTTGACAATTTATCAACACGACCTGTAGCGAAAACTGTCAAGTATTTCTTGTAAGAAAAATCTGCGGAGTAGTAAGCAGAAAGAACATTCATGTCAGAACCAAAATTACCAACTTGAACAGGCAGAGCCGAGTTCGAGAAATTATATAATCCTGGAACGTTCAAATAGTTTGTAGAAGCGAACATCGACTTGTATTGAAAAACACGTTGAGATGCACCCGCATTAATTTTTGTATTAAAGCCTGGTAAGATATCCTTGTCAAACGTTAATAATAATTCTGTATTATTCTCAAACAATGAACGACGATCCTCACGATAATCGCCACGACGCTCATCACGACCATACGTACCTGCAGAGTAAGGGAATTTCTCTGTACGAACCATATCCCAAGTGGTTACTTGCGTACGAGCTAATAAGTTCAAGTTTTCATTAAACGTGTAACGCAAAGAGGCTTGACCGATGACATCCGTCTTGTAATGCGAACGTAACCACTCATATGACATGAAGTAAGGATTATTGTAACGCTGGTATTCCGCATAGATTTGTTGAACACCTTCTTTACCTTTTTGCCAGTAGTTTTTCATATCATCCATGTTCCAGTCTGCTCCTGCCCAATAAACGATGTTATATATGATCGAGTTAGGACCGTAGTTTACGTCTGGAATGTTCGGTGTGTATTGGCGGTTGTATTGTAAGTTGGATTCAAACTTCAATTTATTTGAAAACTTATAATCAGCCGTAATGTTAAAGTTCGTCATGTTCAATTGGGTATTTGGAACAATACCTTTTTGATAGATATGTGACGTAGAGAAACGTAAATTGTATTTCTCTCCTGTGGCAGATACTGAAATGTTATTAGTAGAAAGTATGCCCGCTTCTAAGAAACGCTTCAAGTTATCTTTTCCACGTGCAATCCAAGGCGTGCCTGAACGCTTACCTGTGATCGGGTCAACCGGTGAATCATACTGAGGAATTAATTGGCCATTAAATTTTGGACCCCAACCACCATCATAATCACCATCATTTAAACCACCCCCTTTACCATCACCGAAAGCATAAGAACCGTGATCACCAGGACCATATTCATCTTGCACTTCTGTGATAGCATAAAAACCTGATTGTAATTGAGTAGAAGAGTTCACCTCCACAGAGAAACCACGCTTGTCAGCTGAACCACGTTTTGTTGTGATTAATATCGCACCATTTTTTCCACGGAATCCATAAAGGGCCGAAGCAGAAGCTCCTTTCAAAACGGAATAGGTTTCGATATCATCTGGAGAAATATTCCAAGTATCAGAGTTGATCGGCACACCATCTACTACATATAAAATTGTTGAACTACCACGTAATGAGATATTAGGTTTTCTCAATAACTCCGGTTGAGCACCCACGGTCAAACCAGCCACGCGACCAGATAATGCGTTGATTGCATTTGGCTCACGTGCTTTGATTGTGCTTGAACCATCTACCGATTGAATAGCCACACCAATACGACGAACATCTTTTTTAATACCTAAGGCTGTGACAACCACCTCTTGTAATTGGCGACTATCCACATCCAAAATAACCTTTAATGTAGATTGATTACCCACAGTAACAGTTTTGCTTGTATAACCAATCATGGAAAATTCCAAAATTGAGTTAGTTGACGCAGAGACTGCAAACTGTCCATTTGCACCTGAATTTGTTCCCTTGTTTGTTCCATTAACCTTAATGGAAACACCTGGAATACCTGCATTATCATCACTCCCGATGACCACCCCTGTAATCGAGCGCTCTTGGGCATGGGCACCCAAAAAGGCCAACTGGCACAAGGTGAAAATGAACCAAAAACTCTTTTTTAGAGTCATTTTGGATCCATGATTATATAAATTCTTTGTCATAAATAATTTGGTTTATTAAAATTTTGACAAAAATAAAGAGAGAATTTATCATGTCCCTTAAGCAAAAAATAAGAAATGATTAAGAAAAATAAGGCTATGTGACCAAATTGTTTTCTTTTGAATAAACGATGTGTTATCACGCACAAAACATAATATTAAATACAGGAATAATTCAATTTTATTTCTTTAATAAAAAATTTATATTGCAGTAACATAAAGGGGAGATTGAATTTGTTAATTTTACCATCAACTATTTCTCAAATCATGAATCCAATCAAATTAGTCATCTTAGATATGGCTGGAACAACCGTGCTAGACCAACATGAAGTTGAGAAATGCTTCAAGGAGGCCGCTATTAAAAATGAATTGTGGGCAAGTGATGAACGGATTTTGGCCTTGCAAGGATATGCAAAATTAGAAGTGTTTACGATGTTATGGGCAGAACAACTCGGCTCCTCAGACGCTTCTATTTCAGCAAAAGCTTTACAATCCTTCGAAGATTTTAAGACAATTTTAGAAGACCACTATCGGAAAAACCCAGTATTTCAAACGGAGGGATGCCAAGAACTTTTTGAATATTTACATAAAAACGGAATTTTCATTGCATTAACAACGGGATTTTATCGAACCGTTGCAAACATCATTTTGACAAAACTAGGCTGGAGCCAATCCTTAAATTCTAATTTTATTAACCTTAGGAATAAATCAGGTATTCATCTTTCAGTGACTCCAGATGAAGCAGGTGAAGGGCGACCATCCCCTAAAATGATTCAGTTTGCTATGAAGCAAATTGGGATAACAAACTTATCCGAAGTTATCAATGTGGGTGACACGCCTGTTGACCTAGCTTTTGGTAAAAATGCCGGGGTGAGACTTGCCCTAGGCGTATGCAATGGAACTCATACACGTGAACAATTAGCCTCATTCCCTAATGATGGATTGTTACATAAAATAGATGACCTCATTCAAATTATCGAAGATTTAAAAAATGAAAAAATATGATTTAATTGTTGTTGGCGGTGGAATTATAGGCACTTTTAGCGCATATCATGCACTAAAAAAGGGGAAAACAGTTCTATTATTAGAGAAAGACTCACAACCTTTTGAAGCAAGTTTTCGGAATTTTGGACAGGCCGTTCCCTCGGGACAATCCATGGACAAGTGGTTCGATTATGGCCGCAAATCATTGCAGATTTACAAGGACTTACAAAGTGAAACGAATATCTCCTTGGTTCCCAACGGATCCTGGTACCTTGCTTCAGATGACCAAGAATTAACGCTCTTAGAAGAGATTCAGAAACTTTTTGATGAGCGAGGATATTCAAATAAATTACATTCAGCAGATGAATGTCAGAAATCAAATGCATATTTTAAAAAGGATTATGTCAAGGGAGGCTTATTTTTACCTGAGGAAGCATCCTTAAATCCGAGATTGATGGTGCACCGAGTTCGGGAATTTATGATCCAACATATGGATCTACACTACCAAAATTTGTGCGCGGTGGTTGGCGTAGAGAAAAAAAGAGGGATTGCGAGGGTATTCACAACAACGAACCAAAATTTTTGGTCTGAAAAAGTGATTATAGCCAATGGCAGAGACACACAATTTTTATTGCCCGAACATTACCCAGCCACAGAGTTAAAAATCAGCAAACTACAAATGCTTAGATTGGCAGCGCAAAAGCCTATATTAAAACCAAATATTCTTACCGGACTCACGATTCGTCGGTATGAAAGTTTCCATTCTTGCCCATCACATAAAAAATTAACATCCACACCGGAACAAGCCCAACTGCAAAATAAAGGCATTCACATTTTATTCAAACAAGCGGATGACGGATCCATTATTTTGGGAGATTCCCATGAATATGTTCAAGCTGGCAAACAAGCTGACTTTGGGTTTGAGATCTCTTCAGAAATCAATGAAATGATGCTCAATGAAGCCAAAAAAATAATTGACCTACCACAATGGGATGTTGACGCCACATGGGCTGGATTTTATTTGCAAGGAACCCATTCAGAGGTATTCACCAAACAAGTGGATGATGTGATTCACATTATCAATGGTATTGGGGGGAAAGGGATGACAACCAGTCCTGGATTTACTTCTGAGTATATTCAAAAACTTTATCAGAAATAGCAAGTGAATTTTTCATGCGAATTCCTGAAGCCCACAGCTTTATAAAATTCGTGCGCTTGTGTTCTCCGTTTATTGGAAGTTACCTCGATCGATTTTATATCATAAGGCTTTAATTCTTCTCGAACTTGATTGATTAATAATTGGCCTATCCCCTTTCCCTGATACGTTTGAGTAACTATTAATTCCTCAATCTCATACACTAATCCTTCGTGGTGCAATAATAATTGGCCCAAACAGGTAATAAAACCAATGATTTCTTTTTGTTCATTTTCAGCTGCAAAAAATAGCGCATTTTCTCTAATTAGGTAATGCTTGAAAATATGCTGAAAAACAGTAGGGTCTGAAATACGATTTTCTAGTTCATCCAATAAGGTTCGAATAGCATTTTCATCGGTTTCGATAACTTTTCGAATGTTGAAAACTGCTTTCATTTTATGAAATTGTTAAGGGTGCGTAAACAAAAGTATAATAAATCTTAGAACCCTTCGTTCCGAGGCTAATGCTTGCTAATTTACATGCAAAATTTTAAAAAATATGTCTGAGATAATAGAAAAAGTAATTCATTTGTTTGAAAACCATGGGGATTCGCAATATGGAGGAGAGGCCGTAAGCCAATTGGAACATGCGTTACAAGCAGCCCATTTTGCCAATGAAGCAGGTGAAAAATCAAATATTATTGTCGCAGGAATTTTACATGATATTGGACATTTGTTGCATCACTTACCGGATGATGCCCCAGAAAATGGGATCGATGATTTGCATGAGAACTTAGCCAATGACTTTCTCCAACAATATTTTACGCCAGAGGTAGTGGAACCTGTTCGATTGCATGTGGCGGCTAAAAGATATTTATGTACGGTAGAGCCGGAATATCTAGATATTTTAAGTGAGCCTTCTGTCATCAGCTTAGGTTTACAAGGAGGTCCTATGTCGGCCGATGAATGTAAAGAATTTGAAAAGAATCCATATTACGCAGATGCGGTTAAATTAAGGCGATTCGATGATCAAGCCAAAATAGCCAATTTACAAGTAAAAGAATTATCGTTTTACGTTCCCTACATGGAGTCTTTTGTTAAATGAACTCCATTAAAAGTCGAGTAAATTTTTCTGGCAAACTAATATTTACCCATCCATTATGGTCCATGGTAGCGGCTTTTGGCTGTTATTTTTGCGTATATGGATTTAGAAAACCTTTTACAGCGGGTTTATACACAGACCAATTTTGGATAGGAATTCCATGGAAATCAATTTTGATATCTTCTCAGATTGCCGGTTACATGTTATCCAAATGGTGTGGAATATTCATCGTTTCAGGGATTTCGTGGGAAAAGAGAACGCGTGCTATTTTGATTAGTATTCTCATAGCAGAGCTTGCCTTGGTAGGATTTGGCCTAGTTCCAAGGCCTTACAGCATTGTTTTTTTAGTAATCAATGGATTGCCATTGGGTATGATTTTTGGCTACATTCAAGGCTTTTTGGAGGGCAAGAAAAATACCGAATTATTTATTGCGGCACTGGGAAGTAGCTTTATCTTAGCGGATGGCGTTTCTAAATCTGTAGGCACCTGGCTATTAAATATCTCCATCGCTGAACATTGGATGCCTTCGTTGGCAGGCTTGATCTATACTTTGCCTTTCGTATTTTTTGTATGGATGTTGACAAAAATTCCTAGGCCCACCGACCAAGACAAGGAAGACCGAGCGGAAAGGTCAGCCATGACTCATAAAGATCGCATCGCACTAGTTAAAGAGTTGTGGCCTGGAATTCTATGCATTAGCTTATTGTATTTATTTGCTTCGCTTTTAAGAGGAGTTCGCTCTGATTTTGCCCCTGAAATATGGAAATATTTAGGTTTTGTAGGCGAGGCATCTATCTATTCACAAACGGAAATTTGGGTTACGGTAGGAATATTAGTCATCAACGGTAGCCTTGTATTAATTAAGAAAAACCACATCGCCTTTTTTATCAGTTTATCAGCCATTGCGACAGGCTATCTATTTTTGTTGATCGCTGGATTATGGGGGGTGAATCACTTAGATCCATTTTGGCTAATTGTATTAACAGGATTTGGTATCTATTTGCCTTATTTAACGATAACCACCTCCGTTTTTGAGCGGATGATTGCCATCACTAGGCACAAGGCAAACATCGGCTTTTTAATGTATATCGTGGACTCTATTGGATACTTAGGCTATAATGTGTTGTTAATTATCACCGGTTTTATATTACCCAATTTAAATCTGCCGTCTATATTCTTCACTTGGATTGTGATACTAGGAATTGCGGGTCTTATAATAAGCAGCTTATCAAGCCTTTATTTTTACAGAAGATTGAAATGATATTAGGCTATTGCTTAGAATGTAATTTATAGGGATGAAATATTTCAAGCAAAAGTCGTACAAATTAAAAGAGAATCTAATTCATCATGTGATTTGAATCAATTCCTACAATAGAGTAGCCAATAAAAACAAGTAATGCCGAGAGGAAACCCCGCGGCATTAACTTTAATACACCAATATAAAATTATTATAATGCTCCAGTAGATACCCAAGTATTTTTCTTTTTATCGTAGGTCAAATATTTATCGGGCCATTCTACGTAATGTTTCATTTGCAAATATTCGTCTAAGTTTCCTTTCTTCATTAATTCACTAAAAAGGAATAATCCTCGTTCCTTAACTAATTCTTCACTAAAATGAGGCGTGTTAACCACTTCCTCAAAATTTTCTGGCTGCAAACTTCCTTCTTTTAAAGTGAATTTGCCTACCACGCCGCGACGCAAACTTTTTAAATTAGCGACCGGTCTACTAAGCAGAAAGAAACAGTCTCCATTCTCTAATATAGTCAATTTGACAAAATGATAGAGCGGTAGGCGACTAACATATTCTGCTCTAAATTTCTTTTGAAACCTAGTGTCTAGATTAGCATAAACTGCATTTTCTGATACGAGGGTAATCACATTGGTTAATAAAGTATCTCGATCTGAGTCTGAGAAATAATATTCTGCTTCGTCCTTCGAATGGCAAGCTGAAAAAATAAATAAACTGATGAATATTGGTGCGAGTATCTTTTTCATTGGTGTATTAAAAAAGGGTCATCTGAAATCTTTCAGATGACCCTTTAGTTTAAGCTATACTATTTCAAATAAAGTACTGTGTTAGGAGCAAACTCAGCCCAAGTAGCTGTCCAGTCTGTATCCTTGAAAGCACCTACGTAATCCGTAGCTGTAGTACCAGTTAAAGTAGGTAAGTTCGTTCCGATTAATGATTCAGATTTACCCGCTGTTAACGTTAAAGTAGGACGCGCTGACCACAATGCAGTTGAAATACCTGTGTTTTCATGCGTAGTTAACACTTTGTTACCTGCAATTGCTTTAAACCAAACAGTAGGAGTTTGTGTTCCGATCAATATAGGAAGGCTAGCATTTGCTTTTCCTCTTTGTTCTTCATTTGCAACTGCAACACCTAAACCCCAAATATTAGAGTTTGTAGAAACAGTTGAGAAACCTGTACCTGCACCGTTTGCAGTTGAACTAGAAGGCCATCCTGGAGTTCCAGCGATAACCACATTTTTAACAACTAAGTCGCCTGCTAATGCATTTCCTTTTGCATCACCTACTTGGCTATCAATGTATAGACCTGTAGGGTATCCCGTAATAAACGTGTTGTAGATTTTGATCTTGTTATTACGACGTAATTGCGCACCATTTTGGAAGTTAAAGTCTACGAATGATGTAGCAGAACCCCTTGGTCCAACGATTGATACGTTAGCAAATACTGGAGCAGTAAATGGAGTCTTTGCCGTTCCTGAACCATCATTATCAACCTCAAATCCGTTAGAACCTGAACCATCGGCTAAGTTACCATCACGGTATCCTAAAGCAAATTGAACCTTTCCTACATAACCAAAGTCAACATCAAAGTCATCATCTGTTCCTTTGTAAGCAATTAAATATTTCGCATTTACTGTACCACCGAACCACTCGAATGAATCATCTAAACCATAAGAAGCTTGAATGTATTCTAACGTTGTACCAGAACCGACAGAACCCATGGTTAATGTATTAATCTCTGCGTTAGGGATGATAGGTACACCAGCATACTCAATACGAACATATTTCAATGTACCAGAATTATCATCGTTCGTAGTTCCACCATGCCATCCTTTGTAAGCACCTTCTAATTCAATGCTAGCACCTTGGTTGTTTGTTGCTTTACCGCAAAGAACAACACCACCCCAGTCACCTGGATTACGTGCACCAACTGCTTGACCTGACGTAAATACGATAGGAGCAGCAGCCGTACCAATTGCGATCAACTTAGAACCACGGTGTACAACTAAAGTACCTTTCGTATCAATATCGCCGATAATAGTTGTTCCTGCCTCGATTGTTAAGGTACCCACTTTTGTGATTGTACCAGCAACTAACTCTTCACCTACGCGAACGAAACCTTTCAAACGGTAGATTTTATCTTTTGTCCAAGTTACATTCCCTTCGATAACTCCTTCTACATTAACAATAGTTTTAGGAGGGATAGCAGAAACCGTTACTGGAATAGCTACTAAAGAAGAAACTTGGTTTTTGTTATCTGTTACTTGAATAGTAAAGTTAACTGCAGTGCCAGCAGTTCCATCAATTACGTAATCCTTGATGTACTCATACGTTTTTTCGCCAGCTAAAACTTTAGAATCAAAAGATGCACCATTTTTCAAAACGGTGATTGACTTAATCCCAGCAGGAGCATTGATCGTAGCTTTTACTTGAACAGTAGCACCGATGATACCAGCTAATGTACCGGATGAACTAACAGAAGGAGCAGGAAAAACCTCTTCTTCTTTTTGACATGATTGTAACAGTGTAAATACTGCTAAAATAGCCGCGAATTTAAAAATTTGCAATTTTAAATGTTTCATTTTGTTATTTGTTTTTTTATTTAGTTAATTAAATTTTAGAATTATTATTTGTTAAAGGGAGAGATGACAACACCTAGAGAGATGACACGACCTGGCATATATGATTGAATAGTTTGATCTTTACTTTTATCAAAAGAATTATCTCGGTTACCATCCTGTAAAATATAATTGTCCTGGTTTAATAGATCCGTAATTCCTCCTTTAATCATAATTGATTTAGTAATCTCTTTCGAGAAGTTAAAATCTATTACATTACGAGGCATCTCATACCAATCTGGATAGGGAGCCGGGAAGTTATTACCTACTGCGAAGATACGCTTACCAATTACGTTGTAGTTAAAGTTCAATTGCAAACCGCGCTTCGCATCATTATAGTTTAATCCTGCGTTAATGATGAAAGGTGATTGACCTTGTAAAGGACGATCATCAGATTGAGTTGAAGCAATGGCTGGATCTAATTTAACTCGACTAAAAATATAGGTGGCATTAAAGACTAAACTAGTCTTTCCTAAAAAAGTGGTAGGTGCATTTGCCGATAAATTCTTACGCATTTCCGCCTCGAAACCTGCCGAATAAGCTGATTGTGCATTTGCAAAATTCAAGATGGGGTTAGAACCTGATTCGAAAACAACCTCAATTGGATTCGTAAAGTTTTTGTAGAAGGCAGCAATGCTGAATAATTCAGATGGTGTAGGATAATTTTCAAAACGTAAATCAAAGTTTTGGATATCCGCATTTTTTAGATTTGGATTACCTGAGATTGAACGGTTGTTCACAAAATCATAGAAAGAGAAAGGTGCTAACTCACGAAACTCAGGACGGTTCAATGTCTGACCATAAGCTAAACGTAGTAACGTTTTCTCTGTAAAGTTGTAGGTAAAATTAACTGATGGCAATAAATCCAAACGAGAATTGTCGTATTTGATCACTTTACCTAATTGATCAAATGAATTTAATTTCTGTGCATTTTGCTCTCCTCTTAAACCAGCAATAACATTAAACTTCTTTCCTAAGGCGAAGTTCGCTGAAACATACGCTGCGATTAAGTTATTGGTCGCCTTGTAGGAGTCATTCGGATTTGTTTGCTCATCAATTCTGATACCCGTTGTGGTATTAAAGTTTTGCGGGTTAAATAATTGATCGATAGGCTGAGAAGTTTGAAAACTAGGAATTGATTTCACATAACCTAAGTTTCTTGCGCCAAAGTTTCTGGTTTTATCTTCATAAAATAAACCCGTTTTCAATTCTAATTCATTACCAGAATCCTTTGCCCCTACCGGAATTTTCTTCACGATATTCAAGGCTGCCGTTTGCGCATTTTCGTTTAAATTAATAAAGGTTCTACCCAAAACAGCCGTTTGACCTGCTCCATTGGGAATCAATAAACTCGAATTTGATCCATCTACATTATAACGGAAACGCTTGTAGTCTGGTTGGTTACGGAAAGCTGAGTTAAATCCAGCCATCCAGTCTAATTTCAAGGTACCCTCTTGGAATTCGTGACGACCCGTTAACTGACCCGTGTAGATACCGCGGAATACTTGGTCAAAAGAGCGAATATCCCAAATGGACCCATTATCAAAACCAAAACGCTTTATAAATTGTGTATTAGCTAATTGGTTATATAAATTCTTGAATTCAATTACTGATCCATTTGCGAAACGAGCAGACCAATTGTGCGCAATACCCACCCTTAGTCCATTACTAAATTGCGTATCTTTAAACTCAAATGTCTTTTCAGCCTTAGACGATGAATATAAATAATCATTACGTACCATATCAAACGTGGTCCGAGAATTCGAATAGTTAATAGCAGTAATGTTACCGATTTTCGTCTCACCTAAATTGAACTTGAATCCGCCTGATAAGGAAGCACGCATATCTGGAAGCGCAGAAGATTTATCGGCAACCCAAATATTTTTCAACGATGCTCCTGCCACATCACGAGCAGAACCAAGTAGGTTAATCAATTCCGTTCTTGAACCTGGGAAAAATTTAGGCAAATCAAAATAGCCCTGATCAAAACCTGTCCAAGCTAGGTTCGAGTTTTTGGTGGCATAGAAATCTGCTCCTGTGGTTCCCTCTCTATATGAACTAGAAATATCTAAAGTTAGGTAGTTATTTTCAGGGATCGACTTTGTGAAGATTTTTACCACCCCACCAGCAAACTCACCAGGAATTTCCGCAGAAGGCGATTTGAAGACCAAAATACGATCGATTTGACCTGCAGGAATGATATCAAAAGAAAAAGAACGCACATCAGTTTCCATCGAAGGAGCAAATGCATTATTTAATTGGACCGTATTGTAACGTTCATTCAAACCGCGGATATTAATAAAACGCTCACCAAAAATAGTAACACCAGGAACACGCTTCACAACTTCAGCGGCTGTACGATCCAACGTTTTCGTGATCTGTGCAGCTGAAATTCCACTCACGACTAATTGCGCCGCTTTAATTTCCGAAATAACCGATACCTCAGTATTCGTTAAACGTTGAGCAACCACTTTTACCTCAGCTAAAGTGGAAGATTCCTCTGCTATCGTTAAATTCAAGTCAGTCACTTGGTCTGCCTCTACTTTAACATTTTCATAAATTTTAGATTGATATCCTACAAAGGAGATCTTTAGCGAATAGGTGCCAACGGCCAATTTTCCAAAAGTGAAAAAACCATTAATGTCTGTGGCCGCTCCTTTAGTGCTTCCTTGTATTAGAACAGTAGCTCCAATGATATCTTCATTAGACTTTACATCTTTAATAGTTCCTCTGATAACCCCAGTTTGTTGCGCAAAAGTCGTGATTGAAAGAAACAAGAATGTGATTAAATAAAAATAGGTGCGCTGCATAATGAAAGTCATGTTGTATGGTTAACTAGTGTATTACTGTTTCAATTCAATAATGATTAATTTAATGTTTGATGTCAACTTTTTACACCTCGTTTGATGTCAACTTTTTACACCTCCAAAATTAAGTTAATGAAAAACCTTACTAATTACGATACCGTTAGTGTACTATTAAGAAATTGTTAAAAAAGATTTAGATTTATTAACAATTTATTAACATCAATTTTCGCTACCACGATTGCAATTATTTTTCCTTTGAATCATAGGCAAATATTGAACTATTCAAAGAAATATAATTTTTTAAAGAAGAACTTTCTTGGATAATTTAAATTTTATGCGTATTTAATTGGTAGATAACTTGAGAACACTAGTTTTAACTCAAGAAAACGGAAATAATTCCGCCTAAGTTTTATAAAATACGTTTATGAGAAATTTCATTAACAAAAATTCAATTGCAGCTTTTATGTTTGCTGCTGTCATGTCTGTCTCTTCTGCGGCTAACGCATCAGAGTTAATCTCACCGGTCTACATCGAACAAGTGGGTAAAATGAAATTTCTTGTTCGTTCTGAACCGAAGTCATCTTTAATTGTCATTATCTATGATCAAGAAAATAATATTCTTTTCAACGAAGTAATTTCAACGCAAAAATTATTCAGCTTTTCCGACCTCTCTGATGGAAAATATCGGATGGATATACTTAATTCACGCAAGAAATTAATTCAGTCAAAGTCGTTTAATATCCAAACTGAAGTGAAACGCGACTTAGTTGCGATACAATAATATTTATAAAAATTAAGGTTAAAAAGGCGCAGAGATTCTGCGCCTTTTTCCGTATTTTCGTAGCCCAATTACACGCGATAAAAAAGAAAATATGGATTTTTTGGATGGCTTAAATGAGCCCCAACGACAAGCCGTTGAGTACATAGATGGACCCCTCATGATTATTGCCGGTGCAGGATCTGGCAAAACAAGAGTGCTCACCTATCGGACCGCTTACTTAATCCAAAAAGGGGTTGATCCATTTTCTATTTTGCTCCTAACTTTCACCAATAAAGCGGCTGGGGAAATGCGCCACCGTATCGAAACAGTCATTGGCGGCCAAGCAAAAAACATATGGATGGGAACTTTTCACTCCATCTTTGCTAAAATATTGCGTTTCGAAGGAGAGAAATTAGGCTATAGCTCCAACTTCTCCATTTATGACACAGACGACTCAAAATCCCTGATTCGGGCATTGGTCAAAGAGCAAAATTTAGACGATAAAGTATATAAGGTCAACCTAGTCTTAAACCGAATTTCAAATGCCAAAAATCGGCTTATTAGTCCCGAGCAATACCTAGCCTCCTCCATCGTAGAACAGGAAGATCGCTATGCGAAAATTCCCATGATGGGACAATTATATAAATCCTATTGCTTACGATGCTTTCAAGCGAATGCCATGGATTTCGACGACCTATTATACCAAACCAACATTCTATTCAGAGATCATTTAGATGTTTTGAACAAGTACCAGCATAAATTTAAACATGTGATGGTGGATGAGTTTCAAGACACCAACGTTTCCCAATATTTAATTACCAAAAAACTAGCCGCTGTCAATCGAAACATATGCGTGGTAGGCGACGATGCTCAAAGTATTTACGCATTTCGTGGAGCCGATATTCAAAATATTCTAAATTTTGAACGCGATTATTCCGATTTGAAGACTATTAAGTTGGAAGAAAATTATCGGTCCACCAAAGCGATTGTGGCCGTTGCCAATTCCATCATTGCCCGAAATAAAAGCAAATTAAAAAAGGATGTATTTACCTCCAATGAAGAAGGGGATCAAATAGAAATTATTCGGGCAGGTTCTGATAATGACGAAGGAAGAATTATTGCATCAACCATTTTTGAGGCTCGGCAAAAGGACGGACTTAAATGGTCTGACTTCGCTATTTTATATCGCACAAATGCACAATCACGTTCATTTGAAGAATCTCTCCGTCGTTTAAATATCAATTATAGAATTATTGGAGGCCTATCTTTTTACCAAAGAAAAGAGATCAAGGACGTGTTGGCTTACCTACGTTTTATCGTGAATCAAAACGACGAGGAAGCCTTTAAACGAATCATCAACCTCCCAAAAAGAGGGATTGGCGATACGACGATCGCTAAAATATCTGTCACGGCAGCCGAACACAAAGTTTCTGTTTGGGAAGTAGTTAGTAATATCAATCAATACCAAGGGGCAAGAGGAGGCGCATCCATCGAAAATTTTGCTGACCTCATCAAATCCTTTAAGCTTCAGGTGGAAGTTGAGCAAAAAGATGCCTATGAAGTAGCATCCCATGTGGCCAAAGCCTCAGGTTTAGTTCGAGAATTGTATGAGGATAAAACGGTAGAAGGACTTGCTCGCTATCAAAACGTCCAAGAACTCCTCAATGCCATCAAACAATTTGTTGACTCTGAAGAAAATGAGGACAAATCCCTCAGCACGTTCCTGCAGTCTGTGTCCCTTTTGACAAATGCAGATACCAACGAGGACCCCAATGATCGTGATAAAGTAACCCTTATGACGGTGCACTCCGCTAAAGGTCTTGAATTTAAAAATGTGTTTTTAGTAGGTCTGGAAGAGGATTTATTCCCTAGCCAAATGATGCTACAGAGTCAAGCCGATTTGGAAGAAGAACGAAGGTTATTTTATGTAGCCATCACCCGAGCAGAAAAGAAATTGATGATTTCATATGCTGAATCGAGGTATCAGTTTGGCCGATTAAAAAGTTGTGAGCCCAGTAGATTCTTAGATGAATTAGATTCTACTTATTTAAAGATGGCGAAGACCCCAGGTAAAAAAGAGGTCAGCTCCTTTAGACCCGTGCAAAAAACGGGTTTTGTGGAAAAGTCAACGTCACCTTCTGCAGCCCAACTCATTCAAAAGCCCCAACAAAATACCAATTACCAGCATGTCCCGTCCGCAGACTTTAAGCAAACAGATGCCATGCAGTTGACGGAAGGCCAGCGAGTTGAACATCAAAAATTTGGATTTGGCGTTATTAAAAAACTAGAAATTAATGGAGCAGAGAGAAAAGCTCACATCATATTCGAAAAAGGAATAGGAGAAAAAGTCTTGTTATTAAGCTTTGCAAAACTAATGGTGATTGAATAACTATTTTTTCTTGTAGAAATAGAGGCGTACGGGACCCGATGATCCCAACTCAGATATCGTATAATACCCATTCCCATCAGCAGCAAAAGCAATACCTTCGCCTTGATCTTCCATTTTATAAGGCACTGTTTTAGGTGTTCGTGATAAAGCATCAGAAATACTTTCGCCAGTCTTTCTTTTCCAATAGTAAATTTCTAGATAATTTTTAATCAATATTTCTGAGTTGTCAGGAGAAATCGACCCACCAGTAATATAGGCTGCGGTTATAAGCCTAGCATCTGTAGATATTGGTTTTGAAAAGTTCAACTCGCGTATGAACTCAGCTTTTGCTGTTCCGCCTGCGACAACGCTAGAAGCAGCAATTTTATATAAGCGTTTACTGGTTTCTCTTTTACTGACGATAAAAACGTCTTTGGTTTTTTGATCCACCAATAAACATTCCATGTCTCTTGCCCCATCGGATAAAGTGAAAGATAATTTACTAACCTGCGAAATTATATTCGATATAGGGGTATTTGCATCCACAACGGGTTCTTTACACCAATACAAGGCGTATGAAGAGTAATTGGCATTATTATCACCAAAGTCGGCCAGATAAAGAGTCGCCGAGCCATCCGTCTCACTCACAATCCCCATGTCTTCCCAATCTCGATTTTCCGCCCCTTGCAATTTGAATTCCCGTTTCCCCTTGCCATAACTGTCGATCAGAAAAATTCTATTTTCGTCTCCAGAATCATTGTGAGCCCATAAAGAACCTACATTCTTTCTACTTGACACGAGGCCTGAAGCTTCCTTTAACGAGGGATTTTCAATAAGTCCTCTATCTTCAAATTCAGCATAATTCGATTCGGTTACTGTAACTCCAGGATCAGGTGTAGGTGTTTGAGTAGGCTCGCAGGAGACTAACAAAAAATAAATACCCAATAAAAAAAATACCTTATTTTTTATCATCAAGATTCTCGGTCTCTACGATTGGCTTTTCAATTTTTAAAGTCGCTTTAATCTTTTTAATTCTTCTCGTGTCGACGGATTGGACTTTAAAGATAAAAGGTTCAAAAATCATTTCTTCATTGGCATTAGGAATTCGGCCAAATAATTCGATCAATAACCCGCCGAGTGTTTCGCTTTCCCCCTTTTTATCCTCAAAATGGGTCACATCAACATCAAATATTTTTGAAAAATCATTTAAGGAAGTCTTCGCCTCAAAGATATAATTATGTTCATCTAATTTTTTATAATCTACTTCCTCATCATCAAATTCATCATTAATTTCTCCTAAAATCTCTTCGATAATATCCTCCATGGTCACAAGACCTTCTGTCTCACCATATTCATTAACAACGATTGCCATGTGAACACGCTTCTCTTGAAAATCATACAGCAAATCATCTATTTTTTTATTCTCAGGAACAAAAAATGGCTGATGCAATAAAGAGACCCAATCAAAATTTTCATCTTGATCTATATCTTTTAATAAATCTTTGATGTACAAAATACCTTCAATTTTATCGATGGTTTCTGTGTAAACAGGTATTCTTGAATAGCCATTTTTATTCACCTTATCCATTAGTTCATGAAAATCCATATCGGTATCCAAGGCCATGATGTCCCTGCGCGCTTTCATAACTGATTTTACAGACGTGTTCCCAAAATTTAAAATCCCACGAAGAATATCTTTTTCCATTTCAGTCGTATTTTCATCTGTGGTAATTTCCAGCGCCTGATTTAATTCATGAGTTGTCAGTGTATAGGACTTACGTTTTATTTTTTTCTCAATTAAACTTGAAAAGCCCAATAAGACCTTAGATAAAGGGGAAAAAATGAAGGTAAAAAAATGAATTAATGGCGCGGTATACCTGGCAAAGTTCAGGTTGTTTTGTTGGGCCCACACTTTAGGAATTAATTCCCCGAAAAACGTAATGATAAAAGTAACCCCAAACAATAAAAACAAAGTAACCAATAATGTCCCCATGGACTGAGGACCCAAAACTAATTCGGTCAAGTAATTTGACAAGGTAATGAAAATGATATTGACAAAATTAATGGCAATTAATAAAGTGGCTAGAAGCTGCTGAGGTTTTTCCAATAGATGACTTACGGCTTTTTCTGATGCTCCATCACTCTCTCTTAAACTAGCTCTTTGCTCTGCATTTAATGAAAAGAAGGCTACTTCAGAGCCAGCCAGTAAAGCTGAAAGCAATAATAAAATGATCAAAATTGCCCCTATAAGAACATAGGTGCTTGCATTAGCAGCAGGATTAATCAATAATAATAGCGGTATGGGATAGGGGTCGGGGTCCATATTAATTAGGTACTAATAAAGCAAATTTACAAAAAAGGGAATATGTTTCGATCAGATTCCCTTTTTTAATAAAAATTTAAAATGGAAGATCGTCTCCTTCTTCCATCATGGGAGGAAAAGCAGTACCATTATTTGAAGATTCGCCTAAAGAAACAGTTTCAGGTTTGGGCCTAGGCTCTGGAGAATCGCCTAATGGCCGATCATTTTTGCTGCCAATTAAATTCATGGAGGTGGCCCGTATACGATAACCACGCATGGTAGCTCCCGATTTGTCCTGCCATTCTTCCGAACGAATTTTACCCTCAATGTATACTTGATTTCCTTTCTTTAAATATTGCTCAGCGATGGTGGCCAAATTATCCCATAATTCTACTCGGTGCCATTCCGTTTGTTCCACACGTTGACCATCCTTGCCCGTATAAGATTCCGAAGTAGCAATGTTAATATTGGCTACTTTTACGCCACTAGGAAGCGCTCTAACTTCAGGATCACCTCCCAAATTTCCTAGAATAATCACTTTGTTTACACCTGCCATAATATTGATTTTTTTGAGTTAGGTAGACAAAAAACCTTGTCCGCTATAAAGGTAATTTTGTTTAAGTTAAAACAAATTCTTCAATTCTAAATTATCAGTTATTAGATTTAAAAGCAATACGGGTTTTGCCAAATTAGTGAATTCCTGGGGCTCTATCCATCGAAACTGATCATTTTCTGGGATTACAAAATGATCATTAAGTTGGACATGCCAAGCTTGGCAAAATATTTTTTGATGGCTTAATAAATGGGTAGGGGGAGAAACCAAAGAAGTTATTACACTTTGCTTGCATAGTTCTGTCAGTACACTGTCCTTCCCAATTATTTCCTCTAATGATTCAAGATGGGGCAACTCGACCAAATAAAACTCCCAAAGTCCCTGCCAAATATCTTTAGTGGCTCGTTGGCGCACTAAGATTTTCTCATTTTTTTCAATAATGAAATAAGCAAAAAATCGTTCTTTTTGGCTCTTTTTCTTTGACTTTAGGGGCAACGATTGTACTCTATTTTCTGAGAATGCGACACAGGTAAACTGTAATGGACAAGTTGGACAATTGGGAGAAGGCGAGCATTGTAAGCTCCCAAATTCCATAATGGCTTGATTAAAAATAGCAGGTTGATTTTTTGGAATCAACTCATCCGCTAAATCAGTAAACGTTTTTCGAGCAGATGCATGTAAAATATCAACCTCTACACCAAAATACCGCGCAAGGATTCGAAAGACATTGCCATCAACAACAGGCTTAGGTTCATCAAAAGCGAAAGATGCAATAGCTGCAGCCGTATATGGCCCTATTCCAGGTAATTTTATCAATTCGGCATAAGTAGATGGAAATTTACCACCCCCCTCCGCAATAAATTTTGCTGTTTTGTGTAAGTTTCTAGCCCGACTGTAATACCCTAAGCCTTGCCAACACCTAAATAAATAATCTTCATCTGCGTTAGCTAAATCCATCACGGTTGGAAATGCCTCTAAGAGTCGATGAAAATAAGGTAATCCTTGTGCCACGCGGGTTTGTTGGAGTATAATCTCCGACAACCAGATCACATATGGGTCATTCGTTTTTCTCCATGGTAATTCACGGGCGTTTTTGGAATACCAAGTAATGATCGTTTCTGAAAAAGGGTGTTGCAAAAGCTTTGACATGTAAAAATCAAAGATACAAGATTTCCTCATTTTGATATAATGTGGTAAGATTGAAAAAAATCATTTTATTCCGACTAAACGCTTGCCTCTCTTAAAGAAAAGCATTACTTTTGTGTCCCTTTTACAAGAGAAGGATTTAATTATTTTGAATTTAACGCATTAATTACCGTGACTAAGGCAGATGTAATTGCTGAGATTTCCAGCAAAACAGGGATTGACAAAAAAGATGTTTCTGAAACGTTAGAAAATTTCTTCCAAGTAGTAAAAGATAATTTGGCCAACCAAGAAAACATCTATGTTCGTGGGTTTGGAAGTTTTATCAATAAAAAAAGGGCTAGAAAAATTGCTCGAAATATTTCAAAAAATACTTCGATCACCATTGAGGAGCACTATGTACCTAGCTTTAAACCAGCTAAGGTTTTTGTAGAACAAATTAAAACGAGCACTGACCCTGCTAAATAAGGAGAATACTCTTTTTAAGGTCTTTTAAAATGAATAAAACGCTTGCGATTATTTTATTTATTGGACTAGGGTTAATTGCCCTTATTTCTCGCTTACCAAAGGGAAATGTAAGTGCAAAAACTGAAACCACTGCGAATGGGGGTGCCAATCGAGACGCGAATGGTAAAAATACGGAAATAGATTCGTCCAAAACGGAAGAAACTCATGCTGAGCCGTTGACCCCTGGTCAACAAAAGCAAATCGCTGGGTTAAAATCTTCCTTAAAGTCGGCAAAAGATGAAGCTAGCCAAGCGCTTGCTTTGGAAAAACTGATGCGGGCATTTATGGGGTTTTCTAAATATGATAGTGCTGCGATATACGCGGGCCAATTTTCAGATTCACACCCTGGAATTACGCATATTTTAAGGGCAGGCCAAGCATATTTTGAAGCACAGGCTTATGCCATTAATCCCAAAAAAGCTAGCTTGATGGGGGAAAAGGCCAGAATTTATTTTGAAAAAGCATTGACACAAGATCCAAATAACCTTTTGGTTAAAACAAATCTTGCTATGACCTATGTGGACACACCTACTCCTATGAAAGGCATAACGTTGCTTAGGGAGGTGATTGAACAGGAGCCAACGTACATTCCGGCTTTGTTTAATTTAGGAATACTGTCGATCAAGTCAAATCAATTTGGCAAAGGCCAAGAAAGATTTGCACAGATATTGAAGCTGGATCCAACAAATTATAAAGCCGCATTAAATCTCGGTTTTTGTTTGGCACAGTTAGATAAAAAAGAAGAGGCTAAAAAGATTCTCAAGCAGGTTGTTACGAATAGTAAGAACCCTGAAGAAACAAAAGCCGCGAAAGAATTGCTGGCAGAGATGCTGCAAAAATAGTATAGACAACATTTGTCTGAACAAAAAAATAAAGTTGAAAATCAACTTTACACATTATTTAAACATTAAACGCTAAAAGGTATGCCTTGCGGAAAAAAAAGAAAACGTCATAAGATTTCAACTCACAAGAGAAAGAAACGTCTACGTAAAAATCGTCACAAGAAGAAGTAGTGTATTAATTGCTTTTCCAGATGGAATTGTAGTTAGGTAGCGCAAGAACAGGCCTTTTATCATCAGATAAAGAGCCTGCTTTTGGCGTTAAATTTGTTGTTTATTTTAAAGGGCTTATAGCTCTGCCACACATTCTTCTCAAATAAACTTGTGAGTAATGAATTAATCATAAATTCTACCCCAACGGGCGATAGAATTGCTCTTTTGCATGACAAAAGAATCGTAGAATACCATATTGAACAATCTGAGCCAAAATTCTCTGTAGGAGACATCTATTTAGGTACAGTTAAAAAATTAGTTTCAGGGCTTAATGCTGCCTTCATTGATATAGGTTATGAAAAAGATGCTTTTTTGCACTATCATGACCTAGGGCCAAACCTAAATACCGTTCAAAAATTTACTCGGGATGTCCTTACTAAAAAGGGTAAAAATGTCCGAATCGAAAATTATAAGCTAGACGAGGAAATCGATAAATTAGGTAAAATCGAAAAGGCTTTAACCAAAGGCCAACAAATTTTAGTTCAGGTTATTAAAGAGCCTATTTCAACGAAAGGGCCTAGACTTTCATGTGATATTTCAATTGCTGGAAGATTTTTGGTTTTGGTTCCCATTGCGAATGGAGTCAATATTTCGAAAAAAATCACTTCACGTTCTGAGCGTAACCGCCTTCAAAAACTGATGTCATCCGTTAAACCGAAAAATTACGGTGTTATCGTAAGAACGGTAGCAGAGGGAAAGGCGATTGAGGAAATGGAGCGCGATTTGAAAGACTCCATCTCTAAATGGGAAGAGGGAATTAGGAAACTAGCCGAAGCAAAATCGACCGATAGGATTATCGGTGAAATGAGTCGAGCCACTTCCATGTTGCGCGATTTATTGAACAATGATTTTGATAATGTCATCGTAGACAACCCCGATTTATATAATGAGGCCAAAGAATATGTCCATACGGTAGCTCCTGAAAAGGAAAAAATCGTTAAGCTGCATACAGGTAAAATTAAATTATTTGAGCAAGTAGGCATCGAGAAGCAATTAAAAATGCTTTTTGGAAGGTCTGTTTCCTTGCCAGGTGGTGGCTATTTAATCGTGGAACACACGGAGGCATTGCACGTCATCGACGTGAACTCTGGAAACAAATCCAATTCAGAAGCTGACCAAGAGGGGACGGCTTTAAGTGTTAACCGTGAGGCGGCGAAGGAAATTGCACGCCAATTGCGTTTAAGGGATATGGGGGGCATAATCGTCATCGATTTCATCGACATGAAGAAGGCGGATAATCGGAAACTGATTCAAGACATCATGCGTGATGAAATGAAAACAGACCGATCAAAATTCACGATTCTTCCCTTGACGAAATTTGGTTTGATGCAGATTACACGTCAGCGAGTTCGTCCGGAAATGAATGTGGCTACGCATGAAAGCTGTCCTAGTTGCGGCGGTTCGGGTACCATTACAGCGAGTATTGCCGTATCAGATACCATTGCGCAGCATGTAGAACATTTGGTTTATAAACAAAATGAGAAAAAGCTGACTTTATTAGTCCACCCGTTTTTACATGCGTATTTTACCAAAGGTTTTCCTTCTGTTCGTATGTCTTGGTTTATGAAATATAAAACATGGATTTCAATTACAGAAGACTCCTCATTCGGAATAACGGAATTTAAATTCTTAAACCAAAATGGAGATGAAATTGAAATATCATCTTAGACATGCAGCGTTAATATTATTTTTTCTCCCATTGGCCTTCTCATCTCAAGGCCAATGGTGGAAAAAGACGGAGGAAGCGGAAAAAGAGCGTTCCAAAGGAATGCTGCTTTTAACCTCTGAAGTGCAGATTGAGGCTACTCAAGCAATCAATCAAATGTATAATTTTAAGTTTCCTGAAGCTGAAAGGGAATTTAATTATTTAAAAGTCAAATATCCCAACCATCCCCTTCCTGATTTTCTACTCGGATTAATGCAATGGTGGAAGATTGTTCCCAACACCGGAAATGAAGTTTTTGATGATCGCCTTGTTGAATACATGGACAAGAGTATCGCAAAAGCAGAGAAAATTTGGGATGAAACGGAGAACCCTGAGGCGGCATTCTTCATGGCCGCTGCTTATGGCTTTAAGGGCCGACTTCATGCCGAAAGAAAGAATTGGACCCGAGCGACATTGGCGGCGAAAAATGCCTTGAAATATTTAGAATATTCACGGCAGTTCGCAGATTTTAGTCCTGAATTGATGTTTGGCGATGGGCTTTACAATTACTACTATCATTTTATCAAACAAAATTTTCCTCTTCTAAGGCCCGTATTGTGGCTTTTCCCAAAGGCAAATAAGTTGATGGGCATCCAACAACTAGAAAAGGTAAGTTACCAAGCATTTTATACGCGCACGGAAGCCCGCTATTTTCTACTTCAAATTTATGGGATGGAAAATATGTCGGATAAAGCCTATGATTTGGCAAAATATACCCATGAAAACTTCCCTGATAATCCATATTTCCATCGGTCCTTGGCCCGATCTGCCTTCATGATTGGCAAATTAGATCAGGCCATGGAATTGTCAAAAGATATTTTATCAAAAATAGACCGACACCAAATCGGCTATGAGGCTACCTCCGGGAGGTATGCCAGTTATATTTTGGGCTATTATTATTTATATGTGTTTAAAAATCCACTCGACGCAAAAAAATATTTTAATGAATGCCTTTCATTTTCCAAACAAACGGATTCCATGGATTCTGGTTATTATTGGGCATCCGTTTTAGGCTTAGCTAGAATCGCATATCAAGAATTAAACTACGACCAGGCGGTTGATTATTGCAAAGAAGTATTAGATAAAGCGGATCGTAAATCGTCCCAACATACGGAAGCCAAAAAGCTATTGGCCGAAGCAAAAAAAGCGAGAAGAAAGCGAAAATAAATTATTTAACAATTCCTTAATATCTTTATAAATACTCTTACATTGATATTAACCAACTTTAGTAAGTATACACAATATCTTAATTTATTTAACCCATGTTTGGACTTGAACCCACTCTATTTTTCCTATTATTCTTTTGCTTGTTTGCCGCATGTGCTTTTGAATTTGTCAACGGATTTCACGATACAGCAAATGCAGTAGCCACTGTTATTTATACGCATTCATTAAAGCCTACGCAGGCTGTGGTTTGGTCAGGATTCATGAATTTTCTGGGTTTACTTACCGGTGGCGTAGGGGTTACGATGAGTATTATTGGCCTACTCCCCACTGAGCTCCTCATTGATTCTAACGTATATCATTCCATGGCGATGGCACTTTCTTTATTGCTTTCGGCCATATTGTGGAATTTAGGAACTTGGTTTTTTGGTATTCCAGCTTCCAGTTCTCATACGTTGATTGGTTCTATCATTGGTATTGGCTTAGGCCATGCCTTATTGCCAGAAAATTCGAATAAAAATATTTCGTCGGTCAACTGGGACAAGGTGATTGAGATAGGCCAAGCGCTATTTCTTTCCCCATTGTTTGGTTTTTCTTTGGCGATTATTTTGATGTATATCTTAAAGAAAACCATTTCAAATAAGGATATATTTAAAGAGCCTAAGAAAAATTCACCTCCCCCACTTTGGATCAGATCCATCTTGATTTTTACCTGTACACTCGTTTCATTTTTTCACGGTAGAAATGATGGTCAAAAAGGAATAGGTCTGGTTATGGTTATTCTAATTGCATTTTTACCTGGATATTTTGCCATTAATACCACCCTGGATTTAAATATGGTTCAGAATAGTTTGAATACCGTTCAAACTGTTTCAGTCAAAATCGATACACTGCCCCTTTCAGAAAAAGAATTAGCTAGCTATCACCAGTTATTAGCCTCATCGGCAGATTTAAAGACTATTTTAGCTAATAAGCCCGACATTAAAAACCTAAGTACGACTCAAAAATTCAATATTAGAAAAGCGGCCTTGACGATCAATAAAAATGCGAAAAAATTAATCGAGAGTGAATCTGTTTCCCTTTCCGATGAGGATAAATCAGCTTTTAAAAAGGCTACCCAAGGTGATAAAGCTCCATTCTTTGCCTTTGGTGCTTCTTCGGCCACAGGGATGGCTGGAGTAACCGATTTTGCTCCTGCTTGGGTCATGTGGATGATCGCACTTTCATTAGGCTTAGGAACGATGATTGGTTGGAAAAGAATTGTTGTAACCATCGGCGAAAAAATAGGTAAGGACCATTTAACGTATGCCCAAGGAGCGTCGGCTGAATTAATCGCATCAATAACCATAGGTTTAGCTACGGCATATAAATGGCCTGTGAGTACCACACATGTATTAAGTTCAGGTATTGCCGGCACCATGGTAGCGTCAAGAGGCATAAAAAATCTACAAGGAGGAACCGTAAAAAATATTGTGATGGCTTGGGTATTAACTCTTCCTGTGACCATCCTTTTATCAGCTCTACTCTTTGCCTTTTTCCGTTGGATCGTAGGCTAATAAACTAAAGTCATTTTTGTATCTTTGTGTTTTACATGAAATATGAAGGCAGGGCTGATTAAAAAATATTTTCCAGAAATTACAGAAAAGCAGCTAGAGCAATTTGAGCTGCTTTTTCCTTTGTACCAAGAATGGAATGAGAAAATTAATGTGGTTTCTAGAAAAGACATTGAGAACTTAATGATTCATCATGTGTTGCATTCATTGGCCATCGCAAAAATTATTCCATTCAGGCCTGGTACTGAAATTCTAGATGTGGGAACTGGAGGTGGATTTCCAGGAATACCCTTGGCTATCTTATTTCCGGAGGTAAAATTTACGTTGGTCGATAGCATAGGTAAAAAAATAAAAGTAGTCCAAGGCGTTTCGGAATCCTTGGGTTTAACCAATGTAACAGCTATAAACGTGCGAGCAGAAGATGTAGATCAAGACTTTGAATTTATCATCAGTAGAGCCGTTACTCGTATAACACCCTTTTATTATTGGGTTAAAAAAAAGATAAGTCCTAACCATTTTCATACCCTAAGAAACGGACTAATTTGCCTAAAGGGAGGAGATCTGACGGAAGAATTAGTTGAGCTAGGTAAAAAACATAAAGTTTTTGAATTATCTTCCCTTTTTAAAGAAGAATTCTTTGAATCAAAAAAAGCGGTGTATGTACCCATGTAAAGCGTAAATTATGTCAAAAATATCCGTCGCTCTTTGTACATATAATGGGGAGAAATATTTGCAACACCAATTGGAATCCATCAAGAATCAAACCGTTGGTATTCATGAATTGATTGTATGCGATGATGGTTCAAAAGATCAAACAATTTCTATTTTACAAAATTTCAAATCGCATGTCGACTTTAATATAGAGATTCATGTGAATTCTAGTAATTTGGGATCCAGCAAAAACTTCGAGAAATGCATCCAATTATGTACCGGTGATATAGTATTCTTATGTGACCAAGACGACTGGTGGTATGAGGAGAAAGTTGAGCGACAAATGAATTTTTTCAATGCCCATCCAGAAATTGACGCCGTTTTTTCAAACGCTGTCATGGTTGACCAAAAAGGTATACCCACGGGAAATACATCATTTGACCAAATAGAATTTTATCCTGAAATGCAGACCCAATGGAATTTGGGGCATGCATTTGAAATGTTATTAAAAGGATATGTGGTGACAGGGGCAACATTAGCCATTCGGAAAAAAATATGTGCAGAGGTATTTCCTGTTCCAGAGATAATTCCTGAATTAATTCATGATGGTTGGATTAGTTTATACTTGTCGCGCCAACAAAAAATCGGGTTTATCAGCGATCCTTTAATCCAATACCGAGAACACGCGAGCCAGCAAGTTGGCCTACAAGGAAAAGAACCCATCATTACCCTTAAAGACCGCTTAATACGTTCTAGGGAAGATAAATTAGGGCGCTTAAAAAAGAAATTCAACGATGCTAAAGCATTATTTGATTACTTTAGTGCTTTACCCTTAGCAGACAGCCATACCATAGAAAAAATAAAAGATCGCATGTTACATTATCAAATGAGATCAAACCTTTCTAGCAATCGTATTAACAGATTTGTACCCATCTTTAAACATCTAATTAGTGGTGGTTATAAATTGCATGATGGAGGTAAATGGTGGAGACCAGCTTTAGGTGACTTATTCGAATAAAATGATGTCTAAACGTGTTGCAATCATCATACCGGTTTATAAAAATACCTTAAACGCAAATGAGGCTAAATCTCTAGCACAATGCAAAAAGGTATTACATCAATACCCCATCATTTTTGTAGCTCCTAAAAGTTTACATGCAGAATATTTTACTAGTGAAGATCAAGTCGTAAGATTTGATGACTCATATTTCAAAAGCCCTAAAACCTATAATAAATTATTAATCAACCCTATGTTTTATGAGCAGTTTATTGATTATGAATTTATGCTCATTCACCAATTAGACGCATACGTATTTAAAGATGAATTGGAAAAATGGTGTAATAAAGGGTATGATTATATTGGGGCTCCCAAACTAAAACTCAAGTTTTTAAAAAAGGAAAACCCTTTTGTTATGCCCATTTTTGAACCCATTTTATTTAATGGGGGCTTTTCATTAAGGCGAATTCAACCCATCATAAAATTCTTAAAGGTTTATAATACTTTCATTCCTGCTTGGCCTGCGAATGAAGATAGTTTATTCTCTGTATATCACAAAAGGGCTTTTCCGCTGAGATTCATGTTAAAATTGCCAACTTGGAAAGAAGGTCTCTCATTTGCATTCGAAAAAAATCCCCAAATAAGCTACGGCCTACAAGGGGATTCTTTACCTTTCGGTTGCCACGCTTGGGAAAAATACAATCCTTCGTTTTGGCAGAAATTTATAAATTAGAACTAGGTTTAAGCTTTAAATTGTTCGCGCAATGGACGAACATTTCTTCGAGATATCGAAATAACATCACCATTCACTAATCGAAAAGCCTTTTGAGACTTGAAATCAATATGTACAATAGAATCTGGGTTAATTAAAGCCGATTTTGATGGACGTATGAATTGATATTCAGTGAGCATCGTAGCAAAATACTTCAATGTCCTACAGGTTAAAAAACGCTTACCATCTTGGGTGAATATATTCGAATAGTTTCCTTCTCCTTTAATAACTAAGATTTCTTTAACTGGTATCTTTACCGAACCCAGTACAACATATTCTACCATATTATTATGTTTTAACTTAAATTAGAAGCGTTTATAGGAACAACAATAATACAAAAGTACTTTAAAAAAAAATCAATAATAAAACGAATCGTGTTATTTGCGTTATTAACTTATTAACAATTTCAAATCGTTGATTAAAAAGATTTTATTTAACAAAATATTTTATGTTTCAACATATATATTCATCCTTAAAATTTCAAAATAAATCAATCTTTCATCCATTTATATAATTATCGACTTAAACATTGAGCCTAAAAAAACATTATTTAAATTGCACCTCAAATATTATAAAAAATGAAAACTAGAGAATTCGGTAAAACAAATTGGCTTATCAGTGAGCTAGGTTATGGGATGTGGGGATTGGTGGATTGGTCAGGTTCTGATCAAAATGAGGTGGAAAAGTCATTAGAAATGTCCGTGGAGTTAGGGTGCAATTTTTTTGATACTGCTTGGGGATACGGAGAAGGAAGGAGTGAACAAATATTAGGTAAATTGCTCCGCAGGCACTCGGATAAAAAATTATATGGTGCTTCAAAAATACCCCCTAAGAATTTTATATGGCCATCAAAAGCCGGATTCCAATTAAAAGACTGCTTCCCCGCTTCACATATCATTGAATACACGGAAAAAAGTTTGAAAAATTTGAATGTCGACCAAATTGACTTGCAACAGTTTCATGTTTGGGAAGATGGATGGTCAGATCAGGATGAATGGAAAATGGCCATTGAAAAACTAACCAAAGAAGGTAAAGTGGCTCACTGGGGGGTATCGGTAAATCGTTGGGAACCCAACAACTGCCTTAAGACAATCGAAACAGGAATGATCTCTTCGGTCCAAGTGATTTATAATATTTATGATCAGAATCCAGAGGATGAGCTTTTTCCCTTGTGTAAGAAAATGGATGTCGGGATTATTGCTCGCGTACCTTTCGACGAAGGAAGTTTGACTGGGTTGCTAACGTATGATACTATATTTCCTGCTGATGACTGGCGATCAACCTATTTCGTTCCAGAAAATTTAACGTCAAGTGTAGATCATGCAAATGCATTGAAACCGATTATTCCAGAAGGAATGGATATGCCCGAAATGGCTTTGAGATTTATTCTTTCAAATCCTGACGTTGGAACCATTATTCCTGGGATGCGTAAGATTAAACATGTGCAAAGTAATATCTCTTGCTCGGATGGACAAGGATTACCAAAAGCTAAAATAGATGAGTTAAGAAATCACCGCTGGGAACGCCAACCTACCGAATGGTCCCAATAGATTGATCAAATAATTCTTTTAATTGAGCTTCTTCTCGAAATCCCGATGTTTTTTGTAACAATTTCCCTTTCTGGAATACCAAAAAACTCGGGATTTCGTCTATCTCATATTTTTGCAAAACAGCTTGATTGCCATCGGCCTCCACTTTTAATACAGTTACTTTGCCTTTATAATCATTCAATAATTTATCGACCGTTGGCATCATCTTAAGACAAGGCGCACACCACTTAGCATAAAAATCGACCACCACAGCATTTTCTCCCTGAATTAGTTTTCCAAATGCAACAAGATCCCAAGCCTCATCATGCTTCACATTGGGAACTCCTTCCAAAGGCTTCAATTTTGTGGTCCACTTTAAATAACCGCCTTGAAGCTCGGTCACCTGAAATCCTTCTTTACGCAAAATTTCTGCAGCTTGTGCAGACCGACCACCCGAGAGGCAATATACAAATACAGGTTTGTCTTTAGGTAGGTCCTTGATTTTATTGGCAAAATCGGGGGATCTGAAGTCGATGTTTGTGGCCTTAGGCAAATGGCCTCCACCAAATTCACCGGCTGTCCTCACGTCTAATAAAAAAGCATTGGAGGTTTCTTGTAATTTCTTTTCAAAAGATTCCACAGGAAGATTTTGGGCAAATACCGTAAAATTGAGTGTCAAAAATGTGCCGACAAGATATAGTTTATTAAGCGAGTTAGATTTCATAAAAGGTTTATTTACAGATATTTAATATGTTTATTGCGCTAAATCAAAGGATTTTATCCAAAAAATGTGTTATTTTGCGAGGCAATTTAATCAATTAATAGGTAATCCATTTATTCACAATAATAATTATACGATGAGTGCTATACAGTACGTTCACGCAAGACAAATTTTAGATTCAAGAGGTAACCCGACGATCGAGGTTGATATCAAAACAGAAGATGGGGCATTTGGCCGTGCAGCAGTTCCATCAGGAGCGTCTACAGGAATCCACGAGGCCGTTGAACTTAGAGATGACGACAAATCTGTTTACGTTGGCAAAGGCGTTTTAAAAGCCGTAGAAAATGTAAACAAAGCAATAGCTGAAGAATTATGGGGAATGGAAGTCTCTGAGCAAAACATGATTGATCAAATCATGATTGAATTAGATGGCACGCCCAACAAAGGTAAATTTGGTGCTAATGCCATTTTAGGTGTTTCAATGGCCGTTGCCAAGGCAGCAGCTCAAGAAGCAGGACTTTCTTTATACAGATATATTGGCGGGGTAAATGCAAACACATTACCTGTGCCCATGATGAATATTTTAAATGGTGGTTCACACGCCGACAACTCGATTGATTTTCAAGAGTTCATGGTGATGCCTGTAAAAGCAGAAAGCTTTTCTCAAGCATTAAGAATGGGGACTGAGGTTTTTCATGCCTTGAAAGGGGTTTTGAAAAGCAAAGGATATTCTACTAACGTAGGTGATGAAGGAGGATTTGCTCCCAACATTAAGTCGAATGAAGAAGCAATCGAAATCGTTTTGCAATCGATTGAAAAAGCTGGTTACAAACCAGGAGAAGAAATTTTCATCGCGATGGATGCCGCTGCATCTGAGTTCTATGATGAGAAAACAGGATTATATACGTTCAAAAAATCGGACGGAAAGCAATTGAATTCCTTGGAAATGGCTGCTTATTGGAAGACTTGGGCAGATAAATATCCAATCATTTCAATCGAAGATGGTATGGCCGAGGATGATTGGGCAGGTTGGGCTGAGCAAACAAAATTAATCGGATCAAAATGCCAATTAGTTGGTGATGATTTATTTGTAACGAACGTTAAGCGTTTACAACAAGGAATTGAAAAAGGAGTGGCAAATGCAGTTTTGGTCAAAGTAAACCAAATTGGTTCTTTAACTGAGACGATCGACACGGTTAATTTAGCTAAACGCAATTCGTATAAAAACATCATGTCCCACCGTTCAGGAGAGACTGAGGATTCAACGATTGCTGATTTAGCTGTAGCTTTAAATACGGGTCAAATTAAAACCGGTTCTGCTTCTCGCTCTGATCGTATGGCTAAATACAATCAATTGTTGCGTATCGAAGAGGAATTAGGTGCCAATGCATATTTCCCAGGTTTAAATTTCTAATGCATATATGAATCTGATAAAAACGCTTTTTTGGGGCAATTATCGATTTTACTCTATTTCCACGAGTGTATTATTTGTGTGGATGTTTTTTTTAGATACGAATGATTTGTCTGTTCAATACCGATTATGGGATGAATTAAGCAATATCAAATCTGAAAAGACTTATTACCAAAAAAAATTAAAGGAGTTGGAAAAAGAACGCCGACTGGTGATCGGAAACCCTGCTTTATTAGAAAAATATGCGAGAGAAAAGTACTTAATGAAAAAACCCAAAGAAGATATCTTCGTGGTGGTTGACGAAAATAATCAACCGATCGAACGATAAATTTTATTCAAACTAAAAATAAAAAAGCCCTTTCGTTGGAAAGGGCTTTTTTTTATATCTTAATATCTTTACTAGATAAGCTTGATTTTTCCGCCGGATTTCCTTTCCAAATACTCCAAGGATCCGTTTTTTGCCTCGTTAAATTCGCACCCATGGCAACTAATGTTCCCTCTCCCAAAACAGATTTATCTCGAATCGTGGCATTGACACCAAAAAAACAATAATCCCCCACTTCGCAACGTCCCGAAAGCACTACATGTGAAGTGAAAAATACATGATTCCCAATCGTGCCGTGATGACCTATGTGATTCCCTGACCACAAAACACAATTATTCCCAATCGTCACATAAGGCTGTATCGTATTGTCTTCTAAAATAAAACAGTTATCGCCAATCTTATCTGTCAGGACCGTAGCATGAGAACTAATGTAAGAAATATAAGAATATCCTTTTTCTAAACCTTGTTCGTAGACCCTTGCCCGAACTTGGTTCATGTTTTTTTCCGTTAATGGCGCAAAAAATTTAAACTCCGCCGGAGGATATACTTGTTCAACCGTCTCAAAAGGAACTAAAGGCAAGCCATGAAACTGCTGCTCCTCTATAAACTCTTCCTCTACCGTAAAAGCAACCACCTCATGTTCTGTATCATTTTGCAAATAATAGAGCGCCAATTCTGCTGTAAGCGTATTCCCAAATATGACAATTTTAGACATAGTAAAGCTATTTAAAACAAGGCAACCCCTGTCATTTCCTTGGGTTGATTTACCCCCATTAATTTTAAGATTGTTGGCGAAACATCCCCTAATTTACCATCCGCTAATGTAGGATGAAAATCTTTATCCACTAAAATACAAGGCACTAAATTGGTAGAATGTGCCGTATTAGGCGAACCATCTTCATTAATCATAACATCCGCATTTCCATGATCAGCGATAATAATAAAAGAATATCCATGTTTAAGACCCACATTTACCACCGATTCAGCGCAAGAATCAACGGTTTCCACGGCCTTTACAACCGCTTGAAAAACGCCTGTGTGGCCAACCATATCAGGGTTTGCAAAATTCAAACAAACAAAATCAACTTCCTCTTTTTCCAATTCAGGTACTAAAGCGTCTCTTAATTCAGCCGCCGACATTTCCGGCTGCAAATCATAGGTGGCTACCTTAGGAGAATTGCGCATCAAATTAGTTTGTCCAATAAATGGATTTTCCCTTCCTCCCGAAAAGAAAAAAGTTACGTGAGGATACTTTTCGGTTTCAGCGATGCGAATTTGTTTTTTACCAGCTCCCTCTAAAACCTCCCCCATCGTCATGGGTAAATTAGAATCATTAAATATCACATGAACTCCTTTGAATTCTTTGTCATATTCGATCATCGTCAAATAATATAAATCCAAAGGTTTCATTCCCTGTTCAGGAAATTCTTTTTGGGTTAACGCCTGCGTGATTTCTCTGCCCCGGTCGGTTCTAAAATTGAAACAAATGACCACATCACCTGATTCAATATTTCCTTTTGGTGAGCCATCCGCATTTGTCATAATGATGGGTTTGACAAACTCATCTGTCACGCCATCTGCATAACTTTTAGCGATAGAGGCTAAAACATCTTGGCTCGCATCACCAGTTCCATGAACCATTGCGTTATATGCAAGGGCTACTCGCTCCCAGCGATTATCGCGATCCATCGCAAAATAACGACCTGTAACGGTTGCTATTTGTGTATTCGTTTTTAGGGTATGTTGGTATAAGTCGGTCAAAAAATTCAAGCCCGATTTAGGATCCGTATCTCGACCATCCGTAAAAGCATGAACAAATACCTTTTTTAAACCCGCCTCTGAAGCGGTGGTCAACAAAGATTTCAAATGCTCGATGTGGGCGTGAACGCCACCATCAGAAACTAGGCCAATAAAATGGACTGACTTGTTATTTTGTGCAGCATAATCAAAGGCCTTGGCTAGTTCTACTTCTTGGCCTAAGGTATTTTCTTTAACTGCTTTATTGATTCTAACTAAGTTTTGATATACAACTCGGCCTGCGCCTAAATTCATGTGCCCCACTTCCGAATTTCCCATTTGACCTTCCGGCAAACCCACAGCTAAACCAGATGCTTCTAATTTTGCATGTGGATACTTTTGATAAAGCGAGTCTATAAAAGGTGTTTTAGCTGCGTCAATGGCGGAAACCTTTGGGTTGGTCGCTATCCCCCAACCATCTAAAATCATTAATACTACTTTTTTATTCACAGAAATTTTGCTTAGAATTTTATAAAATTAACCAAAATACAGATAAATGTCTATTGTCGATCGGTCATTTGTTGGGACAAAGTCAAAATATCTTTCACCTCAATAATGTTTTTATGATAGCCAAAAACCGCACACTCAATCATTGCCTTGCCTAATTCTGATAACCTAGATGTGTGGTTGGGTATGACTACTTTGAAAAATGGGTAAATCCAATCAATGTATTTATAATAGGGCAGTGTATTTTTCATCCCAACAGTCGGTTGTAGGTACCCCGGTCTAAACGCATACGTATTTTTAAAGCCCAATTTAGCCAAGTCGTTTTCCGTTCTTCCCTTAACACGCGCCCACATGACAGATCCTTTTTCTGTGGAATCTGTTGCGGAACCTGATATATAAGAGAAGGTCATGTTGGGATTCGATTTAGCCAAAATGGTGGCAAAGCCAATCGTCAACGTATGCGTTTTCAATGTAAATTCATCTTCTTTCATGCCGATGGAAGAAACGCCTAGACAAAATAAGCAGGCATCATATGGATGAACTATTTCGCTCAAACTCGCTGGTTCATAAAAATCAAGTAATTGGAATTCTTTCAATTTGGGATGAATATAACCCGTAGGCTTACGTCCGATCACTAAAACCTCCTCGATGTATGGTGAGTTAAGTGCCTCATGCAGGACCCCCTCGCCCACCATTCCAGTGGCACCCGTAATTATAATTTTGATTTTAACTTTTTCCATAGTAGAATTGAATATATTTTAATTTAAAAACTTCCAAAAAATGACTGACCGACGTACATTTATTCAACAATCTGGGCTGATGGCCGCGGGATTGTCAAATGGCTTAAACGCTCCTGCCTCTATGACTTTTATACATCACGTACTCTTTTGGGCCAAAAACCCTGAAAACCAATCCGAAAAAGATCAATTATTCAAGGCCTTAAAATCCTTAGGCAAATTACCTATGATTCAATCCGCTCATGTGGGAAAGCCTATCGTTACAGACTTTGACAAACCCGTTACTGAGGCAAGTTATACCTTTTCCGTGGTGTTAATCTTTGATAACGCTGAAAAAGAAAAGGAATATCTGTATCATCCATTACATAAAAAATTCATAGATGACAACAAGCATTTGTGGGGAAAAGTTCAAGTCATTGACTCCCAAATGATTTAAATGCTATTTTTATTATTGCCTTACATGCTCATTAAATTTTCAATGAAATTTAGTGAGCATGTTTTTTTGCTAAATAAAACATACCTGCTCCTGATAAAACTAAAAGGGCGAGGCTAACAAAGTCTTGCCAATGAGCACTTTGCGGATTATTCCATAAATATTCAATCGACTTTGCCTGCATGCCCGTCCAAACGGCCAGCAAAGTTCTAGGTAACATCCCTAATGTCCCTGCGATAAAAAATTTCTGGATACTTACTCCTAAAAATGCCATGATGGCGTTCGTAATAGCAAAGGGAAATACGGGGGATAGTCGGGCTAAAAATACCCAAGAAAATGAATTTGACTGAACATGGTCTAAAAATGAAGCTGATTTAAATTTTGATTTAATAAAAGTCAAAAGAGCCTCCCCCTTAAATAATTTAGCGACAAAAAACCCTAGCAATGAAGCCTTGGAGTATGCGATGATGAGCGGTATTATACCATTTAATCCCCAGATGTAGCCAGTAAACAATGCAAAAAAAGTGGTTGGACTAAAGGCAAGACCCATGATAAAAATGGCTAAACACCAAAAAACAAAAAGTCCAACGCCCTGTAAAGATTGAAAAAAATCAGGATTAGAAATGGCATAATAACCCAAGACACCACTTGAAACTAGAGGCAATGCCCCCATCCAAACTAAGTATAAAACTTCAATAATCATTTTGCGACTAAATGGCATGGGCTTGGGTTGGGCCAACAAAGATACATCAGTTTTCATAATGCAAGCCCTTTTCCCTACCTTTGCAACGCGTTTTGCGCATTAATTTTTCCATATGAACATTGCTATTATTAAATATAATGCGGGTAATGTGGCTTCGGTCATGTATGCTTTAGATAGAATCGGGGCAAAATATACATGGACAGATGATGAAAAAGTAATCCAAGCCGCTGATAAAGTGATCTTTCCTGGAGTGGGTGAAGCGAGTACGGCGATGGCCTATTTGAGGGAGAAAAAATTAGATCAATTAATTCCTACGCTTAAGCAACCGGTACTAGCGACCTGCATAGGAATGCAATTATTATGCAAACATTCAGAGGAAAATGACACGGATTGTATGGGCGTTTTTGATGTAAACATTATACGTTTTCAATCGAATGACTTAAAAATTCCTCACGTAGGCTGGAATTCCATCCAAGCTACTGGTGAAAACGACCTCATGAAAGGCTTGAATGAAACAGAATTTGTCTATTTCGTTCACTCATTTTACGCGCCAGTATATCAAGATACTTCGGCTACCTGCGATTATATACAGCCTTTTTCAGCGATGTTGCAAAAGGATAATTTTTTTGCAGCACAATTTCATGCTGAAATCAGTGGAAAAGTGGGCCAAAAAATCATACAAAACTTTTTAGATTTATAATCCATTATGTTCCAAATCATTCCAGCCATAGATTTAATAGAAGGCCAATGCGTTCGTTTAACGCAGGGTGATTATGCACAAAAAAAAGTGTATTCGTCGGATCCTTTAGAAGTAGCCAAGGCATTTGAAGGCGCGGGTATTAAAAGGTTGCACTTAGTGGATTTGGATGGGGCAAAGGCAAAAAAAATAGTTAATATCCATGTTCTTGAGAAAATCGCCAAAGGAACTTCGTTGCACATCGATTTTGGTGGTGGCGTTCAATCCGATGAAATGATCGATTTAGCCTTTTCGGCGGGAGCATCTCAAATAACGGCCGGAAGTATTGCGGTTAAAAATCCTACATTAGTGGTAGGCTGGTTCCAAAAATATGGAGCGGAGAAAATCATTGTGGGCGCAGATGCCCATCATGAGCAGATCGCTGTGTCGGGTTGGCAAGAAAATTCCAATATTTCCATATTTGACTTCTTAACCGATTATGAAAAGGCCGGAGCTCGTTACATTATTTCCACAGATGTGGCCAAAGATGGATTATTGCAAGGCCCGAGCTTTGAATTATATGAAAAAATACAAGTTCAGAATCCTAGTTTACACATCATCGCCAGTGGCGGGGTAGCGAATATGGACGATTTGAATCAATTAAAAGAAATGAATCTTTTTGGCGTCATTGTGGGAAAGGCTTTTTATGAAGGCAGGATCACCTTAGATGAATTAGCTTCATTTTCAAATAACTCGTTATGTTAACAAAAAGAATCATCCCCTGTCTTGATATTAAAGAAGGAAGAACTGTCAAGGGGACTAATTTTGTCGACTTGCGTGACGCTGGAGATCCCGTAGAACTAGGTGCATTTTATGCAGAAAATGGGGCTGACGAATTGGTTTTTTTAGATATCACGGCGACGATTGACAATCGAAAAACACTGGTAGAATTAGTGAAGCAGGTAGCCCGACAAGTGAACATTCCGTTTACTGTTGGTGGAGGAATAGGATCCATTGAGGACGTGTCGGCCTTATTAAATGCGGGAGCGGATAAAGTTTCGATTAATTCCTCTGCGGTTCGCCGACCGGGATTAATTGACGAGTTAGCGTTACAATTTGGCTCTCAATGTATTATTGTGGCGATAGATACTCGGTTTGTCGATGGCATCGACTGGGTGCACACCCACGGAGGAAGAAATATAACACCTATTAAAACCATTGAGTGGGCGAAGGAGGTTGAGCAAAGAGGCGCAGGAGAAATTTTATTAACCTCCATGGATACGGATGGAACAAAAGCGGGATTTGCCAATCAATTAACGGCTGAAATATCTTCAAACTCATCTATTCCCATCATCGCCTCGGGTGGTGCGGGAACGATGAAAGATTTTTACGACGTATTTACGTTGGGAAAAGCAGATGCAGGATTAGCTGCCAGCATCTTTCACTTTAAAGAGATTGAAATTAATGCCTTAAAGAATTATTTGGCCAAAAAAGGAATTCCCATGCGGATTTAATAAATTCACAGATTATTTACGTTATGAACCAACAACCTGATTTTTCTAAGGACCTAATTCCAGCCATCATTCAAGATGCCAAAACACAAAAAGTGTTGATGCTAGGTTACATGAATGAAGAGGCTTATCTTAAAACGATCGCAGAAAAAAGGGTGACTTTTTTTTCCCGATCAAAAAATCGCTTGTGGACTAAGGGGGAAACGTCTGAAAATTTTTTAGAGGTTGTCAATATCCGAGTAGATTGTGACCAAGACACGATTTTAATTCAAGCAAATCCAGAGGGGCCTACCTGTCACACGGGAGCGGATACCTGTTTCAACGAGCCCAATCAAGATAATGCGGCATGGTTAGATTACCTAAAGCATGTCATTCGGTCTAGGAAAAATGAGACCGCTGAAAAATCATATACTGCCTCCCTATTCCAAAAAGGTACGCATAAAATTGCCCAAAAAGTGGGAGAAGAGGCTGTTGAATTAGTGATAGAAGCCTTAATGAAGAATGACGATTTGTTCAAAGGAGAGGCCGCTGATTTACTATTTCACCTATTGGTCTTGTTAGAAGACCGAGGAATCGGCCTGGAAGAAGTCATTAAATTGCTACAAGAAAGACATCAAAAATAATATGATCGGATTCGTTATACGCTACATCGTTATTGCCATAGTAGTCATGGTCATCCCAAGATATCTCAAGGGGATCACGGTAGACGGATTTACGGTAGCGCTTTGGGTAGCCTTAGCCATGGGATTTTTAAATTCATTTGTCAAACCGGTTCTTAAAATAATCAGTTTCCCAATCACATTTATCACCTTAGGTTTGTTCTCCTTAGTCATCAATGTAGGACTTGTGTATTTAGTCGCACATTATATTACAGGATTTCATGTGACAGGATTTATTGCTCCGCTTATTTTCAGTTTTATCCTTGGAATCACGAATAGCCTTGTTGGCCTATTCACGAAATAGATTCTATCAATCTGGCAATCCATTTTGAAAGGTGATTTCAGTCGCTAAGCCAATCGCTGAAAATCGGAAAGCCATGGTTTTTGCTTGAGAAGGATTGGTGATTTTAGCACAATGATCACCCCTTTCGAGAAAATAAATGTAATATTCTTGATTTCGATCGGCCAATTGCTGGATGTCTGGCTTACCTAAAATATCCTCCACATCATTCGAACTGACACCTTTCCATGTCATTTTATTCGCCTTGAGCCAATCCATCTGCTTCAACCGCTCTCCCTTGCAAGCACCCCGGTCACTTTTAAAAAGGGCTAAATCAAATCCCTCTAAAGTTGGTTTTTTTGTGCAAGAAAAAAATAGGAGGGAGGATAAAAATAGGAGCAGGAACGTTTTCATATATCGCATGTAGAATACAAAAGTAAAGAATTGTCCGTAAATTGTTCATTATTTTCGATGTTATGAACATTCTAATTTGCCCTGATAAGTTTAAAGATTCTCTTACGGCCCAACAAGTTTCTGAGGCCTTAGAAAAAGGCATTAAAAAGCGAAGACCAAAATCCATCATTCAGATTATGCCATTAGCGGATGGTGGCGAAGGCACCCTTGAGGTTATAAAAACAATTCATGGTGGGGAATGGGTTCAAAAAAAGGTCAATGATCCCTTGTTTAGACCCATTGAGGCCAACTACCTATGGCTGGCTGACCAAAAAATAGCCTACATCGAAATGTCAAGAGCCTCTGGCATAGAGCTTTTAAAAACCAAAGAAAGAAATCCTTATTTAACCAGCACTTTTGGAACGGGAGAACTAATTCTAGACGCCATCGAAAAAGGAGCCATTGAAATCATTTTAACGATTGGAGGATCAGCCACGAATGATGCCGGAATCGGAATGGCAGCTGCTTTAGGATTCAAGTTTTTAAACAAAGAAAAAGAAGAACTAAAGGCGGTAGGGGAAAGCTTAGCACTAATCCACTCTATCGTACCAACTCCATTAATACATAAAATACAAGGCGTAAAGTTTAAAGTAATCACCGACGTCCAAAATCCATTAGCCGGAAAAGAAGGTGCCGCACATGTATTTGCCAAACAAAAAGGAGCAAACCTGGAAATGATTAAATATTTAGACAAAGGTCTAATTAATATGCAAAAGCTAATAGGCCAAACAGAAAAAGGGATCATTGGCGAGATGAAAGGTGCTGGTGCTGCTGGCGGTTTGGGAGCGGGAGCCATCTATTTTCTACAGGCTGAAATCGCTATGGGAGCGGAATGGTTATTAACTAAAATTCATTTTGATCGAGCAGTTAAAAAGGCTGATTACGTCATTACAGGTGAAGGTAAAATAGATGGACAAACCTGGAGTGGGAAATTGATTTCACAAGTAATTGCTCGTTGCGATAAACAATTTAAACAAGCCATTCTAGTTTGTGGTGTTTTTGAAGATCCGGAAAAACTGCCGATCTTTTTTGATTCGAAGGAAGTTTACTCGGTCCTATCCAAAGCAAAAAATGCGAAGGATTCGAAGGAAAACGCAGCCATTTACTTAGAACAATTGGGAGAAGAAATAGCCCTCAAATATCTATAAAGAGGCCAATTTTCGACCTGCTTCTTCCAGCATGGCATCATCTTTAGCAAAACAAAATCGCAATATCTTATCCCCTGGTGGGGTTTCATAAAAAACAGAAACGGGGATGGAAGCTACTTTTAATTCTTTGGTATAACGGTCGGCTAGGTCAACATCCTTTTCATCAGTGATCGCGCTGTAATCTAAACATTGAAAAAAGCTTCCATGGCTTGGTAAAATTTTCCAACGAGAATTCACGAAAAAACTAGCAAACAAATCGCGTTTTTTCTGATAAAATGAATTTAGAGGAAGGTAATTATTCGGATCTTTTAAGTACTCAGCTAGCGCATATTGTAAAGGAGTGGCACTCGAAAAAGTAACCCATTGGTGCAATTTTCGAAATTCAGCCGTCAGAAAAGAAGGGGCTAGACAATAGCCCATCTTCCACCCGGTTACATGAAAAGTTTTGCCAAAAGAGCCACAAACAAAACTTCTTTTTCTCAATTCAGGATGCAGCAAAACACTAGCATGTGAAGCGCCGTCAAAAACGATATGTTCATATACTTCGTCTGAAACAATTAAAATTTGGGTTCCTTTAATTACATTGGCAAAAGCATCTAAATCCGATGGATCCCAGATCGAGCCCGTTGGATTATGTGGCGAATTAACCATAATTGCCTTTGTTTTAGGCGTAATATGGCGAGCTAATTCATCCCAATCAATGCGGTAACCATTGGACGCTTTTAATGAAATATGAATAGGAATTCCACCAGCTAGTCGGACAATGGGATCATACGCATCATAGGACGGATCAAACATGATTACTTCGTCACCAGGAAAAACACAGCAATGGATCGATGCAAAAATAGCCTCCGTAGCCCCTGAGACGACAGTCACTTCTGTATTAGCGTCGAGCGAAATACCATAAAATGATTCCGTTTTAGCTGAAATACTACTTTTGAGAACTGGAACACCCGCCATCGGCGCATATTGATTGTGTCCTTTGGAATAAAATTTAAGCAAATCTTGCAATGCGTCTGAGCAATCGAAACTCGGAAAGCCCTGAGCCAAATTTAAAGCCCCTTCATCTGAGGCCATTTGAGACATTTTGGTAAATATGGTTGTTGCAACAAAAGGTTGCTTAGATGGAAATGTAATCATGATGCTAATTTATACAGGGTTCGCCATCATACCAAACTTGCTGGATTGTTAGGTCATCTGAAAAATGGACGAAACAAGCACGTTTCCCCACTTCAATACTCCCTAAATCTTGGTCTAGATTAGCGACTTCTGCCGGGTAAATCGTAGCCATTCGAATTGCTTCTTCCAAAGGAATATTTGCTTTTTCAACGCAATTTTGAATGGCTTGTTGCATCGTCAAACTAGACCCCGATAATGTACCCGCATCATTCGTAAATCGGCCATTTGTCTGCGAAAAAAAATAAGGGCCCGACACATCATTTGTCACGGCATCTGTAATTAAAAACAAACGGTCACCTGTAAGCTTTTTGGCTAATTTGACTGATTCGAAATCGCAATGCAGACCGTCAACGATAATACTCGTCCACGCATTGGAGGAAAAACTGGCTCCTACAATACCCAATGCCCGACTTTGCCATTGGGACATGGCATTAAACAAATGGGTGATTCTTGAAATACCTTTTTCGATCGCCGCCATAGCTTGATCAAAACTTGCCTCAGAATGCCCAATAGAAACCATGATTTGACTAGCCATTAATCGATCCAAGACAGCAGATTCAAACATTTCTGGAGCAATGGTTAGGTAGGTCGGCAAGCCATCGGTCTCGGCAATTAACGACTCAACAAAAGCCATATCAGGCTTTTGGACGAATTCTTCTTGGTGTGCACCCCGACGAACCGGATTAAAAAAAGGTCCTTCTAAATGCAAACCTACAAGTCCTTTCCCTTGATAATTTTTACAAGCTTGGATCGCTTGTGACATGGTATTTTTGGGAGAACAATTGAGTGTAATTTGAAATGCAACTGTTCCCGTTTTTATATGTTCCTCAAATGTTGACGTAATGCATTCGGTGGTCACTTGGTTTGAAAATAATTTTCCGCCTCCCCCATACAACTGAAGGTCGATAAATCCAGCACATAAAAAGCCCATTTGGGCCCCCACACCATCGCCTGGAGCAATCTTTGCAATCCTGCCGTCCTCGATGACAATAGACTTATCTCGAATCCATTCTGAACCGGTAAAAATCTTGTCAAATCTGATTTCTTGCATAAAAATTAGTACCCTGCGGCCTGTCCATCTTTCCTAGATTCGGTTCCACCAAAATATACTTTTCGAATTGGATCATAGCGGATGCATTGATACCCCCCATAAATTCCATTCAAATAACCTACTTGGTGCCCTTTCTGCAAAAGCTCACGTATTATTTCATAAGGATATCCACTTTCTAGCGTAATCGTACCGCCTGTTGGCTCCATGATTTCCCCCGTAGGCTCCGAGGAACCCTCGTGATTAATTCTTGGAAAGTCGCCAGCCTCTTGAACATTCATACCAAAATCCACTACATTCATCACAATTTGCGTGTGACCCATCGGCTGATAAGCTCCACCCATCACGCCAAAAGACATGATTGGCTGTCCACCCTTAGTCATAAAAGCTGGGATAATCGTATGGAAAGGTCTTTTGCCAGGAGCATAGGTATTGTTCTCGCCCTCTTTCAAACTATACATTTCTCCGCGATCTTGAAACATAAATCCAAGTCCATCGGGCATCATTCCGGAACCAAAGCCCCTATAATTACTTTGAATGAGAGATACCATATTGCCATCTTTATCGGCTACCGTCAAATAAATCGTATCGCCATCTTTTAAGGCAGGATTTCCGGCATCGAAGTGTTTTGATGCGCGATTTGGGTTGATCAACTTGCGTCTTTCAGCAGCATATTCTTTAGAAATTAAACTTTTTACCGGGATTTTAGCAAAGTCCATATCCGCGTAATACTTGGCTCTATCTTCAAAAACCAATTTTTTAGCCTCTGTAAATAGATGAATATGTTCCGCGCTTCCTACCTTGATTTTAGAAAAATCATATCCTTCTAAAATATTCAACATCTGTAAAGCCGCGATTCCTTGGCCATTGGGCGGTAATTCCCACACATCATAGCCTCGGTAATTAACGGAAACTGGGTCAATCCAAGTAGAAGTATGCGACGCTAAGTCATCATAACTCAAAAATCCGCCATTTTTTTTCATGAAAGCATCCATGGTTTTGGCCATATCACCTTTGTAAAATACATCTCGGCCTTCTTTTCCTAAACGCTCTAACGTGTTGCCTAAATTCGGATTCTTAAAAATATCTCCTTCTCCTGCCACCTGGCCATTGGGATAATAGTGCTTATCCACATTCGGGTATTTGCCATAGTTCGCCTGAACCCTCGTTAAGGCAGAGGCTAATTCTCCATGTACTGGAAAGCCATTTCTTGCATAAGAAACCGCCTTTTCTAAGACCTTAGACATGGGCATAGAACCGAACTTTTTGTGCAATTCAAACCAGGCGTCCACGCAACCTGGAACACTGACAGGCAATGGGCCGGTGGAAGGAATATACTTAAGACCTCGTTTTTTAAATTCGGCTAAGGTTAAGGATTTTGGTGATCTCCCAGATCCGTTTAGCCCATATAGTTTTTTGGATTTAGCATCCCAAACAATTGCAAATAAATCTCCGCCTATTCCATTTACATGTGGCTCCACAACACCTTCCATCGCATTTGCAGCAATGGCAGCGTCTATGGCATTCCCCCCAGCCTTCAAAACATCGAGCGCCACTTGGGTCGATAAGGGATTTGAAGTCGCCGCCATACCATTCTGAGCGATTACTTGAGATCGAGTCGCCCATAATTTTCCATAAGGTCTATCCTGTGAAAACATTGCGAAAGGCAATAATAAAAATAGTAAATAGTACTTCATAGAATATCAGTTTTTGTACCTCTAAGTTAATTTAAATTCCCTAGCTTTACCAAATTTGACATTAGGTAAAGCTTAAAACCATAAAGAGAGTCCGAGCGGTTTTATCAGAAAGTAGCTTTCCGATTTAAACAAAAATCCCACACAAATGTTTGTGCGGGATTTTGAATTTCAACCCAAATAACCAAATTAATTAGTCCATTTTTGTTTAATCCGGTCTGAAATATAATACATACAGGGAACGATGATCAACGTTAAGACGGTAGAAAAAGTTAATCCAAAAATGATAGTCCAGGCTAGAACACCCCAAAATACGGCGGAATCAGAGCCAATAAAAAGATGTGGATCTAGCTCGGTAAACAACGTGGTAAAATCAATACTTAGGCCTAAGGCTAATGGAATAAGTCCCAATACAGCCGCTGAAGCAGTTAATAAAACTGGAGTTAAGCGGATACCGCCACCCTCAATAATGGCTTCTTTCAAATCATAACCACGTTTTAACCTAAGTTCTTCAATAAATTCAATAAGCAAAATTCCATTTTTAACCACAATACCAGCTAAGGCGATAACACCTACTCCGGACATGATGATCGAAAAAGTCATCCCAAAAGCCATAAAGCCTAACAAAACACCAATCAACGATAGCAATATCGTGGCAAAAATAATGAGCGGCTTAACGGCAGAATTAAATTGTGTGGCCAGAATTAAATAAATCAAAATCAATGCGGCTAGGAAAGCCATCCCTAAGAATGAACCTGCTTCTTTTTGGTCTTCTTGCTCACCCCCCATTCTAATTTTATAGCCTTGAGGAACATCTAAGGTTTCAAATAAAGTAGTCAGCTCACCCACAATTTCATTGGCATTATATCCTTGAACCACATCGGAACCTAAAGTAATCACACGCTCCTGATTTTTCCTGTTGATCTGACTAAAGGAAGTCGCATAGTGGATATCGGCAATGGAGTTCAAAGGAACTTGGCGTAAGGCCCCACCCATATTCATATCGCGGTAAGTGATATTCATTGAAAGCAATTTCTCAATCTGATTTCTCGAATCGCCTTTTAATCTTAGTTGGATCGGATACTCATCCTTTAAGTCGCGGAATTTAGAAATCTCACTACCAAATAATCCTGTTCTAATCGCCATAGCCACCTGAGCGGAAGAAATACCTTCACGAGACGCTTTTTCACGATTCACATCTATGATAATTTCAGGCTTATTGGTCACCAAGTCGGACTTCAATTCTTGAATTCCTTGCACGCCGGCTTTAATGATCGATTGGCGTACTTTCTTTTCTAAATCTTGAAGAATCGTAAAATCGTCTCCAGCAATTTCGATTGAAATTGGTTTCCCTGTAGGCGGCCCATTGCTTTCTCGTTCAATAGCCATTTCAACACCCGGAATAGGATTGTTAAAGAATTCTTTTTGAATTTTATTTAACACTTCACCCGTTTTGATTCCATCGCGCAATTGCAATTTCTCAAAGGCAATCGTCACTTTGCTTTTGTGAGGAGTAGCGCCACGGTCAGGGTTCATCGGATCTCCCGCATTTTTACCCACGTTTGAAATCACAGAGTTAACAAGTTGAGCGTAGCCTTCTTTTTTGATGAATGCAAAAACCCGATTCTCAATCACCTTCGTTATGGAATCTGTAACTACCGCATCTGTACCGATTGGATTCTTCGAATAGATATAGATATAATCTGGATCACCGGATGGGAAAAAGACCACTTTTGGTTTCACAATGCCCATCAAGACGAAGGTAAATACCAATAATAAAAACGCGGCCAAGGTAACATAAATAGACCTTTTACCAGTCAATACCCATGCAATCAATCGGCGATAATTATTTTTAAAGGCAGGCAAAGCCCTTTCTTGGAACGGAACCACCCACTTAGGCGTAATCACAAAATGATTGAACACGTACAATAAAAGTGCAAAAACAAAGAAATTACCAAAGCCAAAGTGCCCTAGCCCAAAACCAATCACATATCCAAAAATAGCCAAGCTTAACAGGATAAATACCGTCCTGCGTATGTCCGCAAATTTGGGTGCTTTCACATCATTTGATTCCTCATCATGACGTTTCATAAAGGATACGGCAAAAACTGGATTCATCACATAGGCCACAAATAGAGAAGCAAATAAGGTAATGATTAACGTGATAGGCAGGTATTTCATGAATTCCCCTACGATACCAGGCCAGAAAAGCAAAGGTAAAAAAGGAGAAATCGTGGTTAAAGTACCTGTCAAAACAGGGACAAAAACTTCAGAGGCAGCTAATTTAACGGCCTCGACAATCGTCAATTTTTTGAAATTATTGAATAATCTATGCGCATTTTCAATGACCACAATGGCATCGTCCACGACTATTCCCAAGCCCAATAAAAACCCAAAAAGAACAATCGTATTCAAGGTGAAATCCAAACTTGGCATAAATAGAAAGGTCAACAAAGCGGAAAGAGGAACAGAAAGTCCTACAAACACCGCATCACGAACACCCATAAAGAACATCAATACAATCACCACAAATAAGAATCCAAGAATTACCGTATTAATCAAATCCGCTAAGTCGCCACGCGTTCTTTCGGAAGAATCTGCCGTAACCGTCACCACTAATCCACTCGGAAATCTAGTCTTCTTAAATTCCTCAATCGTCTTTTCGATGCGATCCGCGGCTTCAATTAAATTCGCTCCACCCCTTTTAATCACGTTTAGTGTGATCACGGACTTGTTGTTTAGTCGAGCAAAATCCTGTTTTTCTTCATAACTATCGACCACCTCGGCCACATCTTTTAGTCTCACTCGGGCACCCGTAGATGAGCCTATCATCAAATTAGCTAATTGGTCCACCGACTTTAATTCCCCCGTAACCCGGAGGGAACGACGAACACCATTGACCGCTAAATCTCCACCTGAAATATTAACATTTTCCCCTTGAACAGCACTTTGGATATCATAAAACGTCAATCCATAACTCTGCATTTTATAGAGGTCTAAGTTGACCTGAATCTCTCTTTTCAAAGCCCCCAAAATATCCACCCGATTAATTTCAGGCATCCCCTCAATTTCATCCTGTAAATCTTCTGCATACTTCTTCAATTTATCCAACGGATAATCCCCAGCGATATTCACGTTCATGATAGGGAACTCTGAGAAATTAATTTCCGCTACTGAAGGCTCGCGTGTTAAATCTTTGGGTAGATCGCTGATGGCTTTATCTACCGCATCTTGCGTCCTTTGCTTCGCAATGGGGACAGAGACATCCGTATTAAATTCAACAATAATCACAGAAATATCTTGAAGCGCGTTCGATTTTACTCGCTTAACTCCCGTGATCGATTTGATTTGTTTTTCAATCGGCTTATTGATTACATTTTCAATATCCGAGGGAGTGGTTCCTGCGTATACCGTCTGAATAACCATTTGAGGTACAACGATATCGGGGAATTGCTCTTTAGGTAGACTGGAATAAATACCAATACCGGCCACAAAAATGATGAATGTAAAAATGTAAACGGTGGTACGATTTTGAGCTAACCAGCCCACCATATTATATATAAAGCCTTTGCCTTCGGGCAATTGCTCGTTTTTTGAATTTTTTTCCATGCTAAGAATTATTTGGAATTAAAATGAAATTGATTGGCCATCCACTAATTCTTGGAATCCTTGAGTAATGACTAAATCGCCTGCTTGAAGTCCTGTGAGAATTTCAGCTTGTCCATTAAAGGTAAGTCCAATGGTTACTGCGCGTGCCTTGGCAATTTTCTTTCCATTTTCCTCAGCTGCCACATAAACCAAATTACCTTTCTCGGTTTTTTGTATTATGTTCTCACTGACCACTAAAGCGTTTGATTTGGATGAGTCGTTGATGTTGATGACGGCCAACTGGTTTGGTTTCACATCACTTCCGTTTGGAATTTTAGCTTCTACGTCAAAAGTTCTAGTCAATGGGTTGACCATTTTAGAGACTAATGAAATTCGAGCTGAAATTTCCTTATTAATATCTGGGAATTTAATAACAATAGGATCGCCTGTTTTTACCGTACCCACATAAGAGTCCGCAATTTTAACCATCACTTTCAAATTGCCTAAGTTCACTATTTGGACGATTGGCAATCCTGGAGCTGCCATCTCCCCCGCTTTTTGTCTAACTAATTCGATTGTCCCAGAAATGGGCGCCACTACTTTAGATAAACCTAATTGGGCCTGCAACGTAATTAATCTTTTTTCCAGAGATTCTTTATTTGATTTTGCGCTAATAAATTGGACTTCAGTCCCAATTTGCTGATCCCAAAGCGTTTTTTGTTTGTCAAATAGGGTTTTAGCTAGGGCCAATTGGTGTTTCACTTCTTCCATGGACTCCTTTAAAATATTATTATCTAAGGTGGCAATTAGTTGCCCCTTGTTAATATTTTGGCCCACTACCACAGGTAATGAAATAATCATTCCACCCGTTTGAGGACTTACTAAAACCGTATTTTCAGCGATTACGTTTCCTTGGGCTTCCACAAAATGCTTGAAAGTTTGAGGGCTTATCGGGCTAACAGTAACAGCGATTGTTTTTGAATTTTCGCCTGATTCCGCTTTGCCCATGGTTTTTTCCAAGGCAATAATTTTTGCATTTATTTCCTTAGCTTGATTTTTCAAATCAGCTAACTCTTGTTTTTTGTCAACAGACTTGTTGCATGAGGCAACAATTAAAATTCCACTTAGGAGGATGATTAATTTTTTCATGAGTGTTTGTTATAATTCTGATTAGTCAATATATAAAGTCCCGTTTGCCTTTTCCAGCTCAACTTTAGCGATCAGGGCATTGTACAAGGATGTAAAATAATTTGCTTGAGATTCTTTAATGGAAGATTCTGCATTCAGAACTTCTAGGTTTGACCCGACACCTTGTTGGTATTTCACACGAGTGACGCGAGAAATCTCATTAGCAAGCGTCAAATTCGCTTTTTGTTGTTTCAACGATTCCAATGAATTCTTCAAAGTAATCACCGATTGGGAACGTTGGAAATCAATCGAAGACTTCAACAAATCAAAACTTTGACGAACCTTTTGAAGGTTATTGGCTGATTGGACCGCTTTGTACTTTTTTGAATTCCCATCAAAAATCGGAATTTGAAGCGAAACCGAGATGGCTGCATTATCAAACCATTGCCTTGATAATAAATCACCAAAAGCATTCGCTCCCGCATTATATCCATAATTAGCATTCAGTAATAAACGAGGCAAATATCCCGCCTTAATACTTTTCAAATCCAATTCCGCCAAACTTTCTTGCGTTTTCAAGATTGAATATTCAATGCGATTGGCATAATTAAATGGGCCAGCCAAATCATTTAAATTATTTTGTAATTCAATTTGCTCCAAGCTAACACTTAAACGAATCGGCTCTTCCATCGGATATCCCATTTGGAATTTCAAGAGCGAGTAAGACATTTCTTGAAGTCGGTATACGTTCTCCAGCTCAGTCTTCAGGTTATTTGCTTGGACATCTAATCGCTGTACATCTATCTTCTCTACAAAACCTTGTGTATTTAACGCGCGAGTTTCTTTTAAAAGGGAATCCAGCCGACTAACATTTACTTGCAATAATTGCATGCGTTTGTCATTAACCAAAATTCCATAATATGCTTTAGTCACATTTTCAGCCACTTGCTGCTTGGACTGAGTCACACCCTTCACAGAAAGATCCTTGTACACTTGGGATGCTTTTAACCCCAATAAATACGTTCCGTCAAAAACCAATTGGCTCAAGCCAACATTTGCAAATCCAGAATTTTCAACGCCAAATTTTGCGGCGATCAATTCACTCTCTGGAGCTGCAGGATTAAAAATACGTGCTGGAATAAATACACGTTGCAAAATCAGATTATTCACAAATTGAACCCCACCATTAACTTGGGGTAAACCAATTGCCTTAATTTCATTGATTTTAGCCCCGGCATTTTGCAAATCAATTTGGCTATTTTTTACTTGTACATGGTGGATGATGGCATAGTCTATTGCTTCCTTTAAGCTAAAGGACTGCGCCATGCTTCCAAAAGAAAGTAAAAAAGAAAAGCCGACAAAAATATTTCTTAGGCGGATCATAATGGTAAATTGTTTTTATAAGATGTGTATAGTGTTAAACCTTTTTCGGTTAAAATACCGCGCATGAAAATATCCAACATGACCAGTTGGGTTTCATACAAGGGTAATTTGTTATTTGGATAAAAGTCAGGATTAAAGGCAAAATTAACTTCTGCCATACGCAAGCGAGCTAATAATTCGAAATCGATATCATTTCTAAAATACCCGAATTGTGCACCTTTCTTAAAGTCAGCAATCAGATTTTCGTTGATACATTTTTCGCTATGCTCTGCGAAAAGGGTAAAGGCATTTGGGAAATACTTTTGAATCTCATATAAAAGTCGAGGATTCATTTGGGTGATTAAATCCTTGGTCATCTCGAAAGACTTGAACATCTTTTCAATGACATTAGAATAGAGTCTATCAAGCTCTTTCCATTTGGCTAAATCCTCTTCAGTGAATGCTTTTACCACTTCGAATACCATCGAATCCTTATCAGGAAAATGTTGATATATCGTTTTTTTCGAAATCCCTAATTCGTTAGCAATCGCATCCATCGTGACGGTCTTAACACCGTAACGAAAGAATAATTCAGCTCCTTTTTCTAAAATGCGTGATTTCATTTGCTAAACTCAATAGATAATTGAGCTGCAAAACTATGGAAACTTTTATAGATTACAAAGTTTTCTTGTATTATTTTTAGATTAAGGAAAAGTAAATTTTGACTACCGGCCAAAATCATCTTGCAATCGGACGATATCTGATTCGTCTGAAGGTTGGCTTTCATCGGTATGTTGCCAAATTTCAGCCACCACTCCCCAGCGATCTAAACCGATTAATCGGTGTCGTTCTCCTTGTTGGAGTTTAATAAAATCTCCAACATCATAAGAACCTACAGAGCCTTGTTCGTCTGTATCTGAAATGGAAATCCCAACAGGCCCAGAAATGACCGTCCAGATTTCCGCTCTCCTAAAATGATATTGCCATGAAAGGCGTTTTTCAGGAGCGACAACTAAAAACTTGGGACTAAGCTTATTCGTGATTTGAATCGTGTCCATACTCAAATTGGGAAAAAATTGAGCCGCAAACTTAGCTGCTTGCGATTCCTCCAATACGAAAAATCCTCCCCAGGGTCTAGTAAAATCTTTGGAAATCACTTGGTATCCTAATTCAGAAATATAGGTTTCTACGTTCGCAAAAACTTCTTTAGCAGGTAAATTACGTTCAAATATTGGCAGCATAATCGATATTATTTTTACAAAAATAAAAAGACGGGAAAGGATTCCCGTCTTTTTGCTCAAATTATAATGTTATAATTTATTATTTCTTCTCGTCAAGCTTCCAACCCGCACGATACTCGCGCTTAACAAATTGATTAGCTGCTTCAAAGTTTGTAATCTTCATATTCGCGGCATCCCAGTTGAGCTGCTGACGACCAATATATTTAGCCGTTCTACCTTCACCTTCGCGAAGCATATACGTACGAATGGCAATATTTCCCATCAATACAGATTCAGTAAAGGGTCCTGAATAATCAAATCCAGAGCTAACTTCCATTTTACCAAATCCTGCTTTACAAGCCTCAACCCATTGAGTTTGATGGCCTGCAGGTCCATTAGCGACACGAGCATACGTAATTTTGCTTGGTAATTCCGCTTCTGGCACTTGCTTTCCATTTTTGAAAACCTTTGGATACATTCCATACGTACCGCAAGTCATGATGCCTTTGGTACCAATTAAAATTACACCATTGGTTCCATCAGGATCGCCGATTACTTCACTCGCCGGAATTCCTTCTGGGTGTGGAGCACGAAGTCCTCCATCGAACCAAGTCAAAGTTACCGCCGATTTATTTCTAGCTGAAGGCGCATAGCGTAAAGTCGTCATCGATGATGGCGGACATCCTTCTGGAATCCACTCAGGCACCCAATCTTGTAAGAATACGGATCCTACGGAACACTCCACCGTTAAGGCATCGCGAATTCCCAACACTTTAAATGGAGGATCTAATAGGTGGCAACCCATGTCTCCTAAGGCACCGGTACCATAATCCCACCAACCTCTCCACTTAAATGGCAAAAGGGCTGGATTGTATTCTCTATATTTAGCAGGTCCTAACCAAAGATCCCAATCTAACTCTTGGGGTGCAGGTGATCCGGCAGCTGGATAGGTAATTCCTTGAGGCCAAACTGGTCGGTTGGTCCAAACTTGCACCGTATGAACTTTTCCGATAACTCCAGCGTCAAACCATTCCATCATCTGACGAACACCGTCTCCTGATGAACCTTGATTTCCCATTTGGGTCACCACTTTCATTTCACGCGCTTTTTCAGTCATCATTCTCGCCTCAAAAATATCATGAGTCAAAGGCTTTTGAACATATACGTGCTTTCCACGATTCATCGCAGCCATGGCTATCGTAGTATGTGTATGGTCAGGAGTAGATACAATAACGGCATCTACATTGTTTCCTTCTGCCTCTAAAGCTTTGCGGAAATCTTTGTAATATTTAGCATTTGGAAGCTCCTTACGGGCTTTTGCTGATTGACGATCATCAACATCCACCAAGGCTACGATGTTTTCTGCTCCTTTATTGAAAGAGCTCATGATGTCGCTATACCCTTTACCGCCCGCACCAATTCCCATGATGTTTAATTTATCGGAAGGAGCTGTAAAACCTTTGCCCAGCACGTGACGAGGGACAATGTAAAAACTTGCGGCGGCTACTGAAGCATTTTTGATAAAGTTTCGCCTTGAATCATTACTCATAATAATCGTTATTTAGGTTAGTTAAATCGGATAAGATGATTTTATTAATCCAAATATAGCAGATAAACAAAACCACATGATTTAGTAAAATTGATTAAAAATTGGCAAAAAGCAAACCGAATGAGATATATTTTATTTTACCGGGAACGACCATAAACGAAAAAGGGGAAGCTTTCGCCTCCCCTTTTTTCTACCTCTTATTTCAAAAGATTACTCAGCTTTCTTAGATTTTTTCTCTAATTTTTTAATCGCTTGAGCTCTTTCAGCACCTTCCATTTGCTCTTTTAAAGCAGATAATGCACCGATATCACCCATGGTGGATTTCTCAGCTGTAGAAGCTGCTGGTTTGTCATCTGCTGCTTTAGTCGTTTTCTTTTTCTCTGGCTTAGCCGTAGCTGCTGCTACTTCCTCAGCCGTAGCTTCCGTAAACGTTCTTGTGTGAGAAAGAATAATCTTACGATCTTCTTTTTGGAATTCAATGACTACGAAATCCAATGCCTCCCCTACTTCAGCCACAGACTCATCAGCCTTAACTAATTGCTTCAAAGGAGCTAAACCTTCAATTCCGTAAGGCAATTCTAACACAGCCATTTTATCTGTCTTAGAAATGATGGTTGCTTTTTGAACCGACCCTAAGGTAAATACGCTTTCAAAAGTATCCCAAGGGTTTTCTTCTAATTGCTTATGTCCTAAAGCCAAACGACGATTTTCAGCGTCCAATTCAATAACAACTACATCTAAAGCATCACCTACTTTAACAAATTCAGATGGATGCTTGATTTTTTTAGTCCAAGATAAATCAGACACGTGAACTAATCCGTCAATCCCTTCTTCTAATTCAAGGAATAAACCAAAATTAGTCAGGTTACGAACGGTTCCTTTATGTTTAGTGCCTATCGCATATTTAGCTAATAAGTCTGTCTTGTTCCAAGGATCTTCTGTCAATTGCTTAACGCCTAATGACATCTTGCGCTCAGCACGATCTAAAGTTAAAACAACAGCTTCCATTTCATCGCCAACTTTCAAGAAATCCTGTGGATTGCGTAAATGTTGAGACCATGACATTTCAGAAACGTGAATTAAACCTTCAACGCCAGGAAGAACTTCTAAGAATGCACCGTAATCGGCCACATTAACAATCTTACCTTTTACTTTCGAACCTACTTCAGTTTCAACAGCTAAAGCTTCCCAAGGGTGTGCTTGTAATTGCTTCATACCTAAAGAGATACGTTTTTTGTTTTCATCGAAATCCAACACAACCACTTGGATTTTTTGATCCAATTTCAATACTTCTTGTGGATGATTTATGCGGCCCCATGAAATATCAGTAATGTGAAGTAAACCATCAACACCCCCTAAATCGATGAACACACCGAAATTAGTCATGTTTTTGATCACACCTTCTAATACTTGACCCTTATCTAAATTCGTCAAAATAGTCTGACGCTGAGCTTCAAGATCTTTTTCAATTAATACTTTATGAGAAACAACTACGTTGTCATTTGTATGATTGATCTTAACCACCTTAACCTCCATATTTTTACCTACAAAAATATCGAAATCACGGATAGGCTTCACATCAATTTGAGAACCTGGCAAGAATGCCTCAATTCCAAAAATATCAACAATTAAACCACCTTTTGTACGGCGCTTAACAAATCCATTGATGATAATATCTTCTTCCAAAGCCTTCTCAATGTTAGTCCAAGCACTCATCACTTTCGCCAATTTGCGAGACAATGTTAATTGGCCATTCGCATCTTCTTGATTTTCAATGTATACTTCAACTTCATCTCCTGGCTTCAAATCCGGCATATCGCGGAATTCAGAAGCAGATACTAAACCATCAGATTTAAATCCAATGTTGATAATTACTTCACGGTCTGTTTTACTCACTACGACCCCCTTCACTACCTCTTTTTCAGTAACCGAGTTTAAGGTTGCCTCAATAGCAGCCTCCATTTTTTCTTTAACATCAGCCGCATAACTGCCACCGAATCCTTTACCTTCAACTAAATCCCAGTCGAAATCATTTGGTTGTTTTGACATAAATTTTTTGCCCTGGATACATCAACACGTCGGGCTAACATGCTGAACTTAAGTGTGTAATTAAATTTTAAATCGGGGTGCAAAGATAAATAAAAATATTTCAAATTCAATGAATTTCTTTAAATTCGAATTCTCAAGACCTATCAAACATGAAAAAAATCAATCTTTTGGGCTTACTAACAGCCCTCATTCATTTTTCTTTCCTTAGTTTTTCACAAAATTCAAATAAACCCATGGCATTAATTTCGTCCAAACCCTTTGGCAAAACCCCTTCAGGAGAGTCCGTAACTCTATTTACCATGAAAAATGCTTCTGGAATGGAAGTTCAAATCATGAATTATGGAGGTATCATTACTAAAATTTTAACTCCCGATAAAAATGGTACCGTCGAAGATGTGGTGTTAGGTTTTGAAACGTTAGATGAATACATCAAAGAAAATCCGTTTTTTGGTGCATCCGTAGGCCGATATGGTAATAGAATTGCCAAAGGAAAATTTACCTTGGATGGCGTTGGATACCAATTACCTCTTAACAATAATGGAAATTCCCTACATGGAGGTTTAAAAGGATTTGACAAAAAGGTTTGGCAAGTGATTTCATCTGGCGAAACGGCAGAAGGCCCTAAACTTGTTATGAAATATATATCCACCGACATGGAAGAAGGCTTCCCAGGAAACCTAACGGTTCATTTGTCTTATATCTTAACGGCTAAAAATGAATTGTCGATTGAATTTTCTGCGACGACCGATAAAGCAACGGTGATCAACCTTTGTAATCATAGTTATTTCAACTTGAGTGGAAATGGCAAAAGAAATATTTTAGCGCATACCATGCAATTAAATGCCCCGAAGCTCGTTGCCGTGGATAATCTATTAATCCCGACCGGTGAATTAATCCCAGTCGCAGGAACGCCGTTCGATTTTTTAACGCCCCAAGTGATTGGTAGTAGAATTGATCAAACCGATAATGAGCAAATTAAAAGAGGCGGCGGATACGACCATTGTTTTGCTTTTGATAAACCTATGGGAAAATTTGCGGTGGTTGCCATTGCGCATGATCCTGTATCTGGCCGTAGCTTAGAAGCGTCAACAACCGAACCTGGAGTTCAACTGTATACAGGTAATTTTCTAGACGGGCACTTGAAAGGAAAAAATGGAGCTGTTTATGGAAAAAGATCTGGTTTTTGTCTTGAGACCCAGCACTATCCAGATTCTCCGAACCAACCAAGCTTCCCGAGCACTGTGTTGAGGCCAGGAAATCATTATACGACTAAAACCAATTATAAGTTTTTCATTCAGTAAAAATCAAAAGATTTACTCGCCTTTATGATTCGATTGACAGCGATCCTAAATTTGATCAATTTTATGACTAGAAGTTTCTAAATGGAATTTTGTTCGATGAAAGCACGCCCTTGTACTTGACTATTTGCCGCGCGCTTTTAGATATTTCGTTTTAAATCTTACCATGCCTAGCAAATCACAAACTCTGATTAAGGAAAAGTTTTATAGATATCCTTGCGGTGTTCGAAGATGACAAAGTTGACAGTATCATTTTCTAATTTAAGGCCGATTCTATAATCACCGACTCTTAATCGATAATATATTTCGAAACCTGCTAACTTTTTAATATTTTTTAGTTCCGAAATAGATTCAGCTAACTCTACTTGAATAATGGAATTGTAAATTGAATTTTTGAGAGACTTATTTTTGAGTTTTTCAAGTTCCTTCAAAAAGGTCTTTTTAAAATCAACCTTCATTTACCTAAGGCTTTCATGACTTCCCTGCGACTGACATTCGGGGTTTTCATACCTACTTCAATTTTTTGAGCGAATCGCCAATCTTCTATTTCAGCGCTTGTTAAAGCTTTGGCTGACATTCCTAATTTCTTTGCTAGACCAATTAGAAAAGCAATGTCGGACTTCTTTTCCACATTAATTAGTACGGCTTCCATGACACATTTGTTTGAATTTCAAACTTACAAATTAATTCTGAGGAAGTCAAAGCAATGTTGGATTTGAAACAAAGCAAACAGGGAATTCGGCGACCAGCTAGCTAACCAAGAAGATTGATACTTTACTACATTTGATGTGCCTTGAAATCTAATCCCTTATCTCAATTCTAGCCCGAAAAAACTTATCATTTAAGGTGGTTTAAGCGGGCCCACTAGAAAATTTTAAAATCTTTTATAATTTTTTTGCCTCCTCCCAATACACATCCATCTCAGCTAAGGTCATTTCAGACAATGCTTTTCCTATTTCTGCGGCTCTTTTTTCAAGGTGCTGAAATCGTTTGATGAATTTTCGATTGGTCCGTTCCACCGCCGTTTCCGGATTTAAGTCGATAAACCTTGCAAAATTTACTAGGCTGAAAATAAGATCGCCGAGTTCCCCTTCCGCTTCCATTCGATCCGCTTCTGCTAAATCTTTGCCCACAAAGGTTTCCTTGAATTCCCCTAGTTCCTCCTCCACCTTTTCCCACACTTGCTCTTTTTTCTCCCAATCAAAACCTGCACCCCGAGCTTTTTCCTGAATGCGCATGGCCTTAACTAAAGCCGGCAGGGAATTTGGCACACCCCCTAAAATCGATTTGTTTCCCTCTTTTAATTTTAACGTTTCCCAATTAGCTTTCACCTGCTCCTCGGTATCAGCCACCACATCCCCGTAAATATGAGGATGGCGCGAAATCAATTTTTCACATAAGCTATTCAACGAATCCGTCACGTCAAAAACACCCGTTTCGGAGCCAATTTTTGCATAGAAAACCAAATGCAAAAATAAATCACCTACCTCTTTTTTGACTTCATTTAAATCGCCTTGAAGGACCGCCTCAGATAATTCATACGTTTCCTCGATCGTCAAATGACGCAACGTATCCATCGTTTGTTTTTTATCCCAAGGGCACTTTTCCCTCAAGTCATCCATCATACAAAGCAATCGATCAAAGGCCTCAGCCGCCTGTGGGTATCTCATAATTTATGGATTTAAGCCGTAAACACGGACATAATCAAAGACAAATTTATTAGGGAATATCGAATCGTCTACCCCCTTTTGGCCACCCCAATTTCCTCCTATCGCTAAGTTTAATAAGATGTGTTGCTTTTTATCAAATGGCCACTCTTCCCAACCTTTGCCCGAATTTTCAAAATAAAAGTATTGTTTCCCATCAATGTAGGCTTGGATCGTTTTTGGAGTCCACTCAATCGAATACACATGAAAAGCCGTATCAAAATCATCCACTTTGGTCGTCGACGTTTTCTGTGTTCCGATCACATGGTTAAACGCTTTTGTATGAACTGAAAAATGCATGACGGTCGGGTCAAAACCCACATGCTCCAAGATATCAATCTCCCCATTGTCCGGCCAATACTGCCCACCATAATCCGACTGACTCGCCAAGGTCCAAATCGCTGGCCAATTGCCCCGTCCCACAGGAACTTTAGCGCGAACCTCTACTTTACCATATAAAAAATCTTTTTTACCCTTTGAAACGATGCGGGCTGAAGTATAATTCTTTCCGCCGAAATTTTCTTTTTTGGCTTCGATCGTTAGTAATCCATTTTCGATATGTACATTATCTTTGTCGGCCTCCGTATAATATTGCAATTCATTGTTACCCCAACCCGAACCTCCGACATCATAAGACCAAATTTTAGAATCCGGCAATCCCGGTGTGTCAAATTCATCTGCCCAAATAGGGCTTGCCGTAAAAGTATAGACCTTGGGCGCTGAAACTATTGGCGCGGGAGCTGGTTGGCTTAAAGGAAGTTTCTCTTCGGCCGACTGACAAGCCAAGGAGATCGAGATAAATATCCCAGCTGTAAGTAAAAATCTTTTTCCCATCGTGAATTATTTTGAATCAAAAATAGTTAGAATCAAAGTTAATCCCTATCCCAACAAATTTTAATTCCGTAATTTAACGTCAAATATTTTTACATGGATTTCAAACTTACTTCTGCTTATAGTCCTACCGGCGATCAACCCACCGCGATAAGCCAATTAGTGGAGGGAATTGCCAAAAATGAACAGGCGCAAACATTGCTGGGCGTCACGGGATCAGGCAAGACGTTTACCATTGCAAACGTAATTCAGCAAATCAATAGGCCTACGTTAATATTAAGCCATAATAAAACCTTGGCTGCCCAATTGTATGGAGAGTTCAAATCCTTTTTCCCAGAAAATGCGGTGGAGTATTTTATCTCGTATTATGACTATTACCAACCCGAAGCATTTATTGCCTCCACCGGGACTTACATAGAAAAAGATTTATCCATCAATCAAGAAATTGAGAAATTACGACTTGCCACAACGTCTTCGTTGATGTCCGGCCGAAGAGACATTATCGTTGTCGCTTCTGTCTCTTGTATTTATGGCATGGGAAATCCAGATGAATACCGGAATTCGATTTTAAGGATAGGCGTCGGCGAAGTGATTTCCAGAAATCAGTTTTTGTTTCGCTTAGTGGAGATTTTATATGCGCGTACAGAAGGGGAATTTTTAAGAGGGACCTTTAGGGTAAAAGGAGACACGGTTGATATATTTTTAGCCTATGCAGATTTCGGGTATCGAATCATCTTTTTTGGGGATGAGATTGAGCAAATCCATCGGATAGATCCATGGACTGGAAAGAAAATTTCCACCGAAACGTTGATTGCTATTTTCCCAGCGAATTTATTTGTGACAGGAAGGGAGACATTGAATCAAGCTATTTCATTTATCCAAGAAGATTTGGTTAAACAGATCTCCTATTTTGGAAAAGAGGGCCGACTAACGGAAGCTGAACGCATTAAGCAGCGGACGGAATTTGATTTAGAGATGATGCGGGAATTGGGATATTGCTCAGGCATTGAAAATTACTCCCGCTATTTTGATCAGAGAAAACCGGGCCAAAGACCCTTTTGTTTATTAGACTTTTTCCCAGATGATTTCTTAATGGTCGTCGACGAAAGCCATGCCACCATGCCACAGATCAGAGCGATGTGGGGAGGCGATCGATCAAGGAAAGAATCGTTGGTGGAATATGGATTTAGGTTGCCTTCCGCGATGGACAATCGGCCCTTAACTTTTCAAGAATTTGAAGATGTCATTGGCCAAACCATTTTTGTTTCTGCTACGCCTTCCGATTATGAGTTGAGGCGTTCAGAGGGTGTGGTGGTGGAGCAAGTGATTAGGCCAACAGGCCTTTTGGACCCGTTGATTGAGGTAAGGCCAACGAAAAATCAAATCGACGATTTGTTGGACGAGATACATGGCCGGATAAAAAGTCAGGAGCGGGTGTTGATTACTACTTTAACGAAGCGAATGGCGGAAGAATTGTCGAAATACTTAGACCGAGTGGGCATTAAATGCCGTTATATTCATTCCGAAATCAAATCGCTGGAGCGCGTTGAAATATTGAGGGAGTTAAGGTTGGGCGTTTTTGACGTATTAGTGGGGGTCAACTTACTACGAGAGGGCCTAGATTTACCTGAAGTTTCTTTGGTTGCCATCATGGACGCCGACAAAGAAGGCTTCTTGCGTGACATACGATCATTAATTCAAACGATCGGTCGGGCCGCGAGAAATGAAAATGGAAAAGTGCTTATGTATGCGGATCGAATGACGGGCTCGATGACCAATGCCATCTCGGAAACCAATCGGAGAAGGGCCATCCAAATGGCCTATAATGAAGCGCATGGGATTACCCCAAAAACCATTTGGCGCAGTCATGAGGAAATTATGGAGCAAACTTCCATAGCCGATCGGATGACAAGGCCTACAAAATCGTATGGACTCAATCCAGAGGAGCGCTTGCAAGTGGCGGATCCGCTGCTTCAATATATGTCAAAGAAGGAATTAGGAAAGCAGTTGGAATCCGTCCGCAAAGAAATGGAAAAAGCAGCCAGAGAATTGGATTTCCCGTTAGCTGCTAAATTAAGAGACGAGATGAATGCCATCGAAAAAATGGCTTTAAAATAAAATGGGTTAAGATTTTAGCCCTAACCCATCTTATTTTATTCCTCGATAAAAGGATAATTCTCTTCTACATAAACGTCCTTGTAAGCCTCTGATTTATCAGGGAAAGGAGACGCCTCTGCAAAGTCCACAGACTCTTGAACGAGCACCTTAATTTTTTCGTCAATTTTATCTAAATCCGCTTGGGATAAAATATTATTTGTCAAGATTGTATGCTTTACCTGCTCGATAGGATCACGATCCTTATACGATTCTACTTCGTCCTTTGAACGATATTTTTGTGGATCAGACATCGAATGCCCACGGTAACGATATGTTCTAAACTCTAAAAAAGTAGGTCCTTCACCGGCACGTGCACGAGCTGCTGCTCTTGAAACTGCCTCATGAACTAACTCGACATTCATCGCATCCACAGGCTCAGAAGGCATATCGTATGCTTCGCCTATCGTATACAAATCGGTCACATTGGAAGTTCTGGAAACGGAGGTTCCCATGGCATACCCATTATTTTCAACTACAAATATCACGGGCAATTTCCATAACATGGCCATGTTAAAGGTCTCATGCAGGGCTCCTTGACGAACTGCACCATCCCCAAAATAACAAACCGAAAGGTTTCCTGTTTTCTTGTATTTTTCTGCAAACGCTAATCCAGCTCCCAAAGGTATTTGTGCTCCTACAATTCCATGACCTCCTACAAACCCTACGCTTTTATCAAAAATGTGCATGGAACCTCCTTTGCCTTTTGAAGCTCCGGTGATTTTACCATAAAGTTCCGCCATGATGACGTTGGGAGACGTGCCTAAAGCCAATGGGATACCGTGGTCACGGTAAGCAGTGATGTATTTATCTCCTTCTATTAAAGCAGATTTGGACCCTGAAGAACAAGCTTCTTGGCCTATATATAAGTGACAAAAACCTTTAATTTTTTGCATTCCATACAATTGGCCGCATTTCTCTTCAAACTTACGTTGCAATTGCATTGATTCGTACCAATAGGTATAGGTCTCTTTGGAATACTTAGGTGCTTGTGTGTCTTTCTTTGCCATCGAATATTGATTCATTTAAAATAGGGCTGTTGGAAAATACCGAATCCTATTAATCATGCGAAATTAAAACAAAACAACGTAGCTGCCAAAAATTGCTTCAAATTCCCTTGATTCCTTCCAAAAAATCACATTAAATTCTTTATTTTTACATGTTTAAGCCATTTTATCCTCATTCATGTACCTAAAATCTTTACAGGTCAAGCAATTTAAATCGTATGAGGAGGCTCAATTTGACTTCATTCCAGAAATAAACTGCATTGTGGGGGAAAATGGGATTGGAAAAACGAATCTGCTTGACGCCATTCATTTTTTATCCATGACCAAGAGTGCAAGAGGCATTGCAGATCCGCTTTGTATTCAGCATGAAAAAGACTTTTTTATGGTTCTAGGTAGCTTTATCTACCAAAAACATGTAGAATCTGGAATTCCTGAAAGTGAAACGCAAATCACTTGTGCCGTACAGAGAGGCCATAAAAAATCATTATTGAGGGATCAAAAACCGTATCCAAGATTGGCGGATCATATTGGAAATTTTCCCATCGTGTTAATGGATCCACATGACACTGATTTAGTGAGGGAGGGAAGCGAAGAGAGGCGACGATTTTTTGATGGGATGATGTCGCAGTTAGACCAAGGTTTTTTAGAAAATTTATTGAGGTATAATCGGGTTGTGCAGCAACGAAATATCTTATTAAAACAGTTTGCTGAGAGGGGCCAAGTGGACCCTTTGCAATTAGCTATTTACCATGAACCCATGGTTGTTTTAGGAGAGCAAATTCATCAGGCAAGAATTGAATTTTTGGCTGATTTTTTACCGAGTTTCCAAATGCATTATGCGGCCTTATCGGATGATCGGGAACAAGTAAATATCACGCTTGAATCAACTTTTATTTCGGGCGAATTCGATGCCACATTGAAAGCGGGGGAACAACAAGATTTAGCTGCGCAACGAAGTACCATTGGGATTCATCGGGATGAATTTGCTTTTGAAATCAATGGGTTTCCGCTTAAAAAATTCGGTTCGCAAGGCCAGCAAAAAAGTTTTGTGGTGGCGATGAAATTGGCCCAATTTGACTCCCTTGTCGCTGCAAAACCAAGAAAACCTTTGTTATTGCTCGATGATATTTTCGATAAATTGGATGATCGCAGGATTCAGCGGTTAATCGAGATGATGGCACAGGATCATTTTGGCCAAGTATTTATCACGGATGCGAGACCTGAACGCACTAAAAGTCTTTTGAAGAGCTTGAAAAATCATATCCTATACATCCCACTCTAGCGAATAGCCTGGTCGATGGTAGATAAAAAAGAGTTTAAGGAATTTTCCTCTGCAAGCTGCTTTAAATTATCCTCAGAATAAGAAATTCCATTTTTAATTATTGCATTTAATTCGCTAGCTACCTCGCTGACAGAAGTTGCATTCACAGTAACACCCAAATTATTTTTAGAAACTAATTCTCCAATCATCCCTGTTTGGGTAGCAAAATTTGGTTTATTTGCCATAGCAGCCCGGATCAAAACGGAGCTCATATTGAGGAAATCTTGGTATAAGATTAGCACAACATCGCTTATTTCAAAACAAATTTGGACTTCACGAGCCGGCAAATATCCATAGCAACGAATGACCTCGAGTTCATGGACTTGGGCTAGTTTAGCTTCTATTATTTTCTCATAATATTCAGGCAAGGGGCCAGCAAGCAATAAACAAATTTTGGCGAGCGCCTCCTTGGACAAGGTTGAACATGCATCGATGAAAACCTCCATTCCTTTCCGGTCATCCAGGTATCCAAAGTTTAAAAATATCTTTTTATCCGTTGGGATTTTATAGTTATTTTTAAACTCGGCAGTCTCTGATTTTGAGATTTGAAACTGTTTTACAGGATCGCAAATGGGGATAATTTGAGTCTGCGTTTTTTGCCCTTTCATGTAGGGTACTAATGCGTGAACCAAGCAAAATAGGTTTTGGATTTGGCCACTTTTTAAGACTTTAGAAAGCATCCACTTTTTTATTTGAGGATAAATTCCGTTGTCATTTTCGGTAAAATTCGGTCGAAAATAGATGGCTGAAACGGGGCATGGGGCTTTTTTGCCGATCCATATACCGAGTTGATAATAATCAAAATACATTAACAAAACTTGGCTCGCATTAATTTCCTTAGCGGTTTCAACAAGCAAATTCCATTCAATAATGGACCGTAAATAAATGGGTTTTGAATGGGTAGAGTTTAATTTATCCGTTGGGATAGGCAGGAATGTCACATTATCTCCCCATGGATTATCCTCTGCTTTCTGCCTGGCATTGAATTGCGATTTAAAACTTTCGCCCGTGGACACATATAATTCAACATCCTTTTTCCCGCTATAAAATCCAATTAAATGAATTAAATAATCAGGGTGATGACCGTCTGTAATTGTATCAAAAAGAAGGATTCGGTTTTTCAAAGGAAATAATTATACGACAAAAATACCCAAATAAAAACAAAATAAGAATACCCCTATTATTTCGAATTTCTTCTATTAAATTTACTCCCACTATGAAAAAAATATACTTCTCCCTATTATTTATATTTATCTCCATTGCTAGTTTTAGTCAGGACCAAAAGCGTTATAAAAATATAGTTTTTGAATCCATTGATACCCTTTTGAACATTCCATATGGCCAATCGGTCAATGTTAAAAATGAAAATGAAAGGCATTTATTGGATGTTTATTCTCCTAAAAATGACACCCTCAAAAAGCGCCCATTAATTGTTTTTGTCCATGGGGGCGGCTTTGTGAATGGTGACAAAAGAACAGGCTATTCGAGGGTGGTTTCGGAAAACCTGAGTCATAGAGGTTTTGTCGTGGGTTCTATTAATTACCGATTAGGCATAGCGGAACCTAAATCAGATGTTTCCTATTTTGAGGCGATGATTCGTGCGGTGCAAGATGCGAAAGCAGCCGTTCGGTTTTTTAGAAAAAATGCGCAAAACTATGGCATCGATACCAGCAAAATTTACATTGCAGGTGGATCTGCCGGCGCGATGACCGCTTTACACTTGGCTTATTTGGACCAAAAAGAAGTTCCCGCTTACATCGATTTAGCTAAAAATGGAAGCATGGAAGGGACATCGGGCAACGAAGGATATTCCTCTAAGATTCATGGCGTGGTTAATTTCTGGGGGGCGATGGTGAATTTTAACTGGCTAAATACCGGGGATGTTCCCGTATTCAATGTCCATGGAACGGCGGATAAAACGGTACCATTTGATTCCTCTTTTGCCTACCACAATTTTAAATATGGAAGTCAAATTATTTTTGAAAGAGCCTTAAGTCAGGGGGTTCCTACGGGCGTCAAATTATCTGAAAATTTAGGCCACACCTTAGATAATAATAAACCCGCCATCCTTTCCTCGCTACAGGAAGTTGGCGAATGGCTTTATGCCCTCGTCAATCGAACGAAAACAACGCCAAAAATCACTCGCTTTGAAAATGAAATTAAAGCGCATGAAATAGAAGATTCCAAAACAAATTATTCTTCCAATGCTATATTATTTACGGGCAGCTCATTCATTCGATTATGGAAAACCATTAAAAAGGATTTGGCCCCAGCTGAAATTATTCACCATGGATTTGGGGGATCGAATATCAGCGAAATGGCTTATTACATTCCAAGGATTGCATTTAATCATTCCTTAAAGGCTATTTATATGTACTCGGGAAGCAATGATTTATCGGTAAGTAAACAAGATAAAAGCCCTCTCCAAATTCTTGAAACGTATAAATATGTCGTAAAAATGCTTCGTTCGAAGTTTCCGAATACCCCTATTTATTACATCGCAATTTCTCCGAATGAACGCCGTTGGGACGTTTGGGATAAAATTCAAGAGACTAATGAGCTAATAAAAAATTACAGCGCTTCCAAACCCAATATGTATTTTGTGGAAACGACCAACGAGTTATTAGGTGCTGACGGAAAATACCAACCTAGCCTTCATGTGGGAGATAAATTACATTTTAACGAAAAAGGCTATGAAATTTGGACTAGCATTATGCGTCAATCCATCGCTGAAATAAAATAGTCTGCTACAAATTTTTCAAAGAAATTTGAAAGAAAACAATAGGCCGAAGAGATATTTCTTCGGCCTATTGTATTTATATATGAACCCATTTTAGGCTAAAAATTAGCCCCATAAATCCTATAAATTTTTCTTCTTTAATTCACTTACCGCAAAATCAGCCGCGCGTGCAGTCATGGCCATATAAGTCAACGATGGATTTACACAAGATGCGGAAGCCATGGCCGCTCCATCTGTCATAAATACGTTTTTAACCTCATGCACTTGATTGTGTTTGTTCACAATAGAATTCTTAACGGAGGTACCCATACGTGCCGTACCCATTTCATGAATACCTAATCCAATATGCGTTCCTTGTCTGTTGTAAGCATTGACATTTTTAAATCCTGCTGCCTCTAACATTTCAGCCGCATCATGCATCATATCTTCTCTCATTTTCAATTCATTAGATCCGAAAGAAGTTTCAAATTCCAACACAGGAAGTCCCCATTTGTCTTTCGCCGTTTGACTCAATTGGAAACGATTGTTTGGATCAGGTAAAATTTCACCAAATCCACCAAATCCTACATTCCATTTTCCAGGATGAGTTAAGCTTTCTTTGAAGGTTGCTCCAAATCCGTCCATACCCGTTCCTCGTCCCCAACCATCACGACTGGCTCCACCCTGATATCCAAATCCACGAATATAATCACGCTTGTCTTTTCCCCAATTACGGAAACGAGGAATGTAAAGGCTATTAGGTCTATTGCCAAACATGTAATCGCTCTCAAATCCTTCGACAGTCGCTGAAGCTCCTACATTTAAATGATGATCCATGATGTTACGACCTAATTGATCACTATCATTTCCTAAGCCATTTTGGTAACGGCTAGATTTTGAATTCATTAAAAGAGAGGTAGAACCGATAGCGCCCGCATTCACAAAAATAATTTTTGCGAAATACTCTCTAACCTCCATGGTGTTTTGATCGATCACACGTACACCTTTCGCTTTTTGTGTTGCCTCGTCATAGATTATTTCAGAGACAATCGAATTGTGCACCATCGTTAAACGTTTCGTGCGCATCGCTGCGGGTAAAGTCGCCGACAAAGAACTAAAATAAGCCCCGTAAGGACAGCCACGCATACATTTATTTCTAAAATTACATGAGCTCCGACCTAAATCTGTATGAACTTTTCCAGGATTTGTTAAATGTGCGACACGGCCTAAAGTAACGGGGCGGCCTAATTTTTTATTTACTTCATTCTTAAAATGTACTTCCGGAGCCGTCATCGCCATCGCTGGCTGGAACTCACTATCTGGCAACACATCCAATCCTTCTGCTTGGCCTGAAATTCCTGCAAATTTCTCTACATAGGAATACCATGGCGCTATATCCTCATAGCGAATAGGCCAGTCGGTACCAATACCATCTTTGGCATTGGCTTCAAAATCTTGTTTATTCCAACGATAGGAATGACGGCCCCATAAAAGAGATTTTCCCCCTGTGTGGTAAGCACGTATCCAATCAAACCCACCTTTCTTCTCGATGTATGGATTTTGTTTATCATTTTCAAACAAATAGCGATGCTCCTCATTAGGCGTATAGCCTGTTCGCATACCCGCCCAATATTCCTCGGCGGCCATGTTGGTAGGTCTACCTCTGTGATCAAATTCCCAAGGGTGTTTCATCGCAGTTTCATATCCTTCAATGTGCTTAATCTCACGACCACGCTCAATAACGGCTACTTTTAATCCCTTTTCTGTTAATTCTTTGGCGGCCCAACCGCCTGAAATTCCTGAGCCAACGACAATTGCATCGAAAGTTTGACCCTTTATGGCATCTATATTTATGTTCATCTTATGCTAAAAATTAATATTGAAATGATTTTTGACCTGGCAATAATTTGGTTGCCTCAAATTTTCCGGGGATCGGTTGGTATACAAACGAAGCCTCTATCCCTTTTTCCGAGGTATAATACCCTAAAAGAGTCAATTCTTTGATCAAACGCCAAAATGGAACGCCATTCGCACCTTCCAACGTTTCCTTGTCTACATTGTCTCCCACCTTCATTCTACGTTGTTGGTAGCTACGCATCATATCTTTTGTATTCGATTCCAAAAGCGTCAAAACAGCCACTTGGCCATCCTGATTTTGCGACAAAAATTTAGCTTTCATTAAATCGTTCACACCCTTTAGGAAACTGGCATGTTCGGGAGCCTTGTAACAGTCCTTCAACATCAATTCAATAAATGCCGGAACGCCCGCGTCGATTGCGCCAGCTGTATTTGTTTTAGGGATAATATGTTCTGCCACGGCAGCAACTATTTGTCTTTGAGCATCTGTTAATGAAAACACATCTGCATTCAAAAATTTCCCACTTTCCTTCACATCCATTGCAAATAAAGTAGGTGCGGTAAATGCGCCCCCCACCATCATGGCTATTCGGGAAACTGCTTCTCTTCGATTAAACATAGAATTTTATTTAGATAAAAAACAAATTTAATCAGATTCTTGATTTTTATAGACAATTTATAAAAAATGCCCGCGAAATAGTGGAAGGCGCACACTTGAATTTACGGGCAATGTCTTTAATTGAAACTGTGTTTCCCATCTAAATTCTTATATTTTTATATTGGTTATCAAATCAAATGTATCAATTTTAGATGAAAAAATGACATTCAAATAATACGCATAGTCCACGTTATAAAATGAGAGCGGGTAAATAATTAGGAATTTTCCCACTCCCTTCCTAATTTCATATTTCTAAACCTACCATGTATGCCCACTTCGAATCCTGTATTCGACAATAATAAAATACCGGTTCAAAAACTGTGGCAAGTTATCATTGCCTCCTCCGTAGGAACGGTGATTGAATGGTATGACTTTTATATTTTTGGCTCTTTATCGGCTATTATTTCATTGTCTTTTTTCCCAAAGAATGATCCAACAGCCGCATTTTTATCCACTTTAGCGGCCTTTGGGGCTGGATTTATTGCAAGGCCTTTTGGAGGAGTCATCTTTGGACGCCTCGGAGATCGAATTGGCCGAAAATATACTTTTTTGTTAACCTTATTATTGATGGGAGGATCCACGTTTGCCATTGCATTCATCCCCTCCTACTCTCAAATTGGCCTCGTAGCTCCCGCCATCTTATTATTTTTGCGCATCATCCAAGGTTTAGCTTTAGGGGGTGAATATGGGGGCGCCGCTACCTATGTAGCTGAATATGCACCAGATGCGCACCGAGGAAAATATACTTCCTATATACAAACGACCGCAACCCTAGGATTTTTTGTCAGCATCATTGTCGTTTTAGTCTGCCAAAATATCATTGGCGACGAAGATTTTAAAGAATGGGGCTGGCGAATTCCCTTTGCACTTTCAGGAATTTTAGTGGTCGTTTCCTATTTCATTCGGCGAAACATGCACGAATCACCCCTGTTTTCAAAATTAAAAGCAGAAGGCCGTCTATCTCAAAATCCATTAAAAGAAGCATTTGCTTCCAAAGAAAACCGCCGATTAATGCTCATTGCGATGTTTGGGGCCATTGTAGGCCAAGGAGTCGTTTGGCATACGGGTCAGTTCTACGCACAAATATTCATTAATAAAATATTGCAGGTCGACTTCGTAACGACCAATTTAGTGATTGCCGCGTCTTTAGTCGTGGGCACGCCTTTGTTTGTCGTTTTTGGTTCTCTTTCCGATCGGGTAGGCCGAAAAGTCATTATGCTGGGCGGCATGGCTCTGGCCGCTATTTTTTATTATCCATTATTTGCTTGGATGTCCGATATTGTAGGGAAAGAGGGGACGATGGTGAATGGGGCGGTTCAACTCACCAACTGGGGTAAAATAGAATTAGCCTTTATTTGTTGCTTATTAGTGACTTTTGCCGCAATGGCTTATGGTCCCATCGCGGCGTTTTTAGTGGAGCTTTTCCCTACTAAAATCAGGTATACATCATTGTCGATCCCTTATCACTTTGCCAATGGCGTTTTTGGGGGTTGCGCTCCCTTCGTAGCCACTTGGTTAGGCGCCGCAACACATTCCAATTTTGCCGGAATTTTTTACCCCATCACCTTGGCTGCGATCACGGTGATTGTTGGTATTATTTATTTGCCAGAAACAAAAGGTAGACCCATCATGGATTAATCGCTATGGAAAAAATATTTAAAGAGGCAATTGAAAATGAAGCTATTTTAGCTACTAGGAGGCATTTTTTAAATACCCTAGGAACAGGCATTGGTTCCCTTGCTTTGGGATCTGCACTTTGGAACTGCCAGACTTCCAGCAAACCACAAAACTCAGCTTTTAAAATTCCTCCCCATTTTGGAAAAGCAAAATCAGTAATATTTTTACATATGGCTGGGGCGCCTTCCCAACTAGAATTATTTGATTACAAACCGGTACTAGCCAAATTTGATGGGAAAGAATGTCCCAAAGAATTAATTGAAGGGAAGAAATTTGCCTTCATTCGAGGCATACCTAATTTATTAGGGCCCAAGGCCGCCTTTGCTCAGCATGGAAACTCGGGGCATTGGATATCCGACCACATGCCACATTTGGCCACTCAATCTGATAAAATAACCTTTTTAAAGGGGATGTACACGGATCAATTCAATCATGCGCCGGCCCAATTATTAATGCACACGGGTTCTGCCAGATTAGGAAGGCCTTCATTAGGTTCATGGGTTTCTTACGGCCTAGGTTCTGAAAATGAAAATTTACCCGGATTTATGGTCCTCGCTTCAGGCGGTAAAAACCCCGACGCGGGGAAATCAGCCTGGGGAAGTGGATTCCTCCCCTCCGTTTATCAAGGCGTTCAATGTCGATCAGCAGGAGAACCCGTTTTATTTATTCAAAATCCTGAAGGTGTCAATACTGATATCCGAAAAGCAAGTATCGACGCAATCAATTCGGTCAACGAGGAAACATTTAAGGAATTTGGTGACCCAGAAACAGTTGCTCGAATTGCCCAATATGAGATGGCCTATAAAATGCAAAGCTCGGTGCCCGAAGTCATGGACATCAGCAAGGAGCCTGAATACATTCATCAATTGTATGGAACCAAACCGGGGGAAGAGGCATTTGCCAACAACTGTTTACTCGCTCGTAAAATGGTCGAGCAAGGAGTGCGATTTGTCCAGTTATTTGATTGGGGTTGGGATTCACACGGAACGAGTAAGAGTGGGTCCGTCGACTACGGATTGCATCAAAAATGTTTAGAAACAGATCGCGCGATTTCGGCTCTGCTCATCGACTTAGAACAAAGAGGTTTATTAGATGAAACCTTGGTCGTTTGGGGTGGGGAATTTGGGCGAACACCGATGCAAGAAAACCGAGAAGGAAAGACTCAAGATTATTTTGGTCGGGACCATCACACAGACGCATTCACGATGTGGCTCGCAGGCGGCGGGATAAAACCTGGATTTAGTTTTGGAGAAACCGATGAACTGGGTTATGCGACGGTGAACGGGAAAACATCCATTTATGACCTTCAGGCGACCATTTTGCATTGCCTTGGATTTAATCATGAGGAATTTACGTTTCCATTCCAGGGAAGGAATTTCCGTTTGACCGATGTCTATGGAAAAGTCATTAAACCTATTTTGGCCTAAATCATGAAAGCAATCATTCTTTTTGGGGCTATGATATTAGGAGGGATTTGGACTTTTTTCCAAATGGGTTCTGGGCCAACTTATACCATCGATTACAGCACACAGGTCAAGCCCATTTTAAATAAAAACTGCATCGCTTGCCATGGTGGTGTAAAAAAGCAGGGTGGATTTAGTTTACTATTCCAAGAAGAGGCATTGGGTAAAACGAAGTCGGGCAAACCGGCCATCATTCCAGGCCAACCGGAAAACTCGAGTTTCATTCAACGCTTGCATGCTAAAAATCCAGAAGAAAAAATGCCTTATCAAAGGCCTTCATTGACTAAAGAAGAGGTCGAAATTTTAACTACATGGGTCAAAGAAGGTGCGCGCTGGGGGGAACACTGGGCATACCAACCGCTTAAAGAACCTGCTATTCCCAATGGCAATTGGTGGAGCAGAGCCCTCGCCTTCATCGGATTTAAATCCGGTTGGGAGTCAAATGAAATCGACTATTTTGTTGCCGCAGAACAAAAAAAACAAGGGTTAAGCCACGCCGAAAAAGCTTCTAAACCAGATCTATTACGCAGGCTTTATTTAGACCTAACTGGACTACCCCCCAAGCCGTCAGAATATCAAGAATTTGAGGCTGATGCGTCAAGCAATGCCTATGAAAAGCAAGTAGATAAATTATTGAAGTCTCAGCATTTTGGCGAAAAATGGGCATCGATGTGGATGGATTTGGCGCGTTATGCGGACACCAAAGGATATGAAAAAGACGATGCGCGGACCATTTGGAAATACCGTGATTATGTCATCACCGCCTTCAATCAAAATAAACCATACGACCTATTTTTAAAGGAGCAATTGGCCGGCGATCTTTTACCTAACCCCACGGAATCCGATTATGTTGCCACGGCTTTTCATCGGAATACGACCAACAACGATGAGGGAGGAACGGAAGATGAGGAATTTAGAACTGCGGCTATTTTAGACCGAGTGAATACCACTTGGGAAGTGTTGCAGGGAACAAGTTTTGGTTGCGTTCAATGTCATTCACATCCTTACGATCCGATTCGTCATGAAGAATATTATAAGTTCATGGCCTATTTTAATAATTCGCGGGATGAGGATATCCCAGATGATTCCCCTAATTATCGCCATTTCAAGCAGCAAGACCAAGGAAAATTGGATAGTTTAAGGAACTATTTATTAACTCAGCCCAAGCAAATACAGAGGGAGTGGACTCAAACTTTGCGTTTTGTAGAACCTAAAATTCATCCCCATTGGGCAGACCAATTTGTCAACGGGGCACTGGCAGATAACAAATATTTGGCCGTAAGAAATGGAGGATCTGTCCGATTTAAAGCCGTGCCATTAATGGGGAAAACAAGCTTAATGATCGCTTGTAAAAATTCTGGCCCTGCGCCTACCTATATTACGATTCGCCAAGGAACCAATACGGGACCGATTATTGCCCGCTTAAAAATAGACACAACCTTACAAGAAAAATATGCGAAACCTAAAGGCATATGGGTAAAAGGTTGGGCTTATGCTTTCTATAAAATTCCTTCCTTAGCTGGAAAACAAGACTTAGTTTGGGAGTTTAAAAATTCGAAAACAAAGCCGGATCAAAACACCGTTTCGATCGGGTTTTGGATGATGATCCCCGAGGTACCGGCCCAATTAAAATCCACCGATTTTCAAAAAATTGCGTATCAAATTATTTCCGCATCGCCTGAAACGACGACGCCAGTGATGCTAGAAAATCCCGTGGAATTTACTAGGCCTACCCGACTATTTAACCGAGGCTCGTGGCTAAATCAAGGCCAAGAAGTTACGCGTGGAATTCCTGCTTTATTCAGTAAAAAACCGGTTTCAAACCGATTAGAATTAGCGGAATGGATGGGTGGAAAAGAGAATCCCTTGACGGCAAGAGTCGCGGTGAATCGTTTTTGGGAACAATTGTTTGGAACTGGAATTGTGGAAACTTTAGAGGATATGGGAAGCCAAGGCCTGTCCCCCGTAAACCAAGGTTTATTGGATCATTTGGCTTATCAGTTTCAGTTTAGGTTCAAATACCAGCCAAAGGAATTGTTGAAATATATCGTGATGTCGGCGAGTTACCAACAAAGCTCCGTGGTTTCGGAAAAGATGCGTGAAAAAGATCCTTACAATCGCTACATCACTCGGGGCCCAAGAATCCGATTGAATCCAGAACAACTACGTGATCAGGCGCTGCTATGGTCCGGTTTATTAGCCACTAAATTAGGAGGGCCGAGTGTCATGCCTGACCAACCGGATGGCATTTGGAATGCGCCATATAGTGGCATGCAATGGAGAAAAAGTGATGGAGAAGACCAGTGGCGCCGATCGCTTTATACCTATTGGCGGAGAAGTAGTCCATATCCCACCATGGTTTCCTTTGATGCGGGAACTCGAGATGTTTGCCTCTCTAGGCGAATCAGGACGAATACGCCGATGCAGGCTTTGAACACCTTGAATGATCCGGTGTTTATGGAAGCATCCCAATTTTTTGCCAGAAAGTACCCAATAACCGGTGCGGAATTTATTAAAAAAGGCTATTTAGATTTATTTGGAAAGCCTATTTCCGAAACTAAATTGGCCAAATTAAATGCTTTTTATGCGAATATGCTCGCTTACTATTCAAAGAATAACAAAGAGACTTTGGCCTTTTTAAAACTTTGCCCTGATAACAATGTGCCTAAAGATCCCGCTATTTTAGTGGCTAAAACGTTGGTCGCAAATGCATTATTTAACATTGATGAAAGTATAAATAAACCATAATCAACATATTTGATTAATTTAGACCTTACAAATAAACCTAATTCATTATGAACGAGCATTTACCGCGCAGAGACTTCTTGAAAACAAGTTCAGCGCTTATTGGCGGATCGCTTTTAACCTCAAACCCTATGAAAAAAATTGCCCCCAAAGCAGGAGAAATTGTCCTTGGACATGGAAATTTCAAATACAAAGTAGTACCCAATTGGGGTATATTAGACGCTGGTAAAAACCCAGTGAACGACTGCCATGAAATGGTGGAAGATGCGAAAGGCCGGTTGATTTTATTGACCAATGAAGTCAGAAACAACGTCATTATTTACGATAAATCAGGTAAATTATTAGAGACTTGGGGACATTCGTACCCTGGCGCTCACGGCTTAACCATTTTAAATGAAGGGGGCGAGCAGTTTTTATTGATTTGTGACAACACCCGTCACCAAGTAATCAAAACGGATTTAAAAGGAAAAGAGATTTTCAAAATTGAATACCCTAAGGAAACGGGTGTTTATGACCATCCGAATCAATTTGTTCCGACTGAAACCGCAGTCAATCCAAAGAACGGAGACATCTATGTAGCTGATGGCTACGGCGCGAATTACATCACACAGTATGACTCAAAAGGTCGCTATATTCGCCATTTTGGTGGAAAAACAAGTGAATATGCAGATGATAAATTCAATTGTTGCCATGGTGTATTAGTGGATACCCGTGATCCCAACAACTGGACTTTGTTAATTACAGACCGAGTAAACAACAGCTTGAAAAGGTTCACGTTGGATGGCAAATTCATCACGCGTTACCACCTTCCAGGTTCATTTGTGTGTCGTCCTGTTTTACATGGCGACTACATTATTGCCGCTTGTTTTAGAAGCACGGATGGATCTTGGGCTGGCTCTGGATATGTACAAATTTTAGATAAAAACATGAAGGTGGTTTCTACCCCAGGTGGCTCAGAACCTATCTATAAAAATGGCGTTTTGCAAAGGCAATTTAAGGAGGATGAAAACAAAGTTTTTATCCATCCACATGATGTATATGCAGATTCTGACCATAATATTTATGTGCCTCAATGGGCATCTCAAAAAACGTATCCGATTAAATTAGAACGAATTTAGTTTACATGATTTTATTGGACGCTGGCCCATCGGATTGGGTATTGTTTTTTGGGCATTTTCATCCCGTACTCGTGCACTTGCCTATCGGGATGCTCGTGCTTGCCTTTATCATGTACTTTTTTTCAAAAGAACAGAACGAGGGCTTGCGTCAAAAATCTGTTTCGACTATTTTTTTATGGGCTTCCTTGTTTGCCTTCATTTCGTGTGCTATGGGTTATGCTTTGTCCCAAACAGGCGAATACGATGAAGATACCCTGTTTTTTCACCAATGGCTAGGCGTTGCTACCGGAGTTATTTCAGCCATGCTATCCTATATGGCTAAGTTTTGGTCGGATGAAAAAACGATGATGAAATTGTTTAAACCTGCCTTGTGGGTTTCGCTCATTTTAATCACGATCACGGGACATTTAGGCGGCAATTTAACGCATGGCTCGGATTATTTAACGGCCTATTTGCCTCAGCCGATTCGCGGTTGGGTGGGCATGGAAGCACGTGCAGAAGCCACCGAAGGAGGGAACATTATTCCAAAGATTGACAATATCCAACAAGCACTCGTGTACCAGCAATTAGTCCAACCGGTATTAAAACAAAAGTGTTGGTCTTGCCACAATGCCGAAAAGCAAAAGGGAAAATTAAGGATGGATACGCCCGAGTTTTTAATGGCGGGCGGCGAAGATGGAGCCATCATTAAAGCAGGGATGCCACTGGAGAGTGAAATGATCAAAAGACTTTTAATGGATGCGAGTGAAGAGCATCACATGCCGCCTAAAGGGAAGACGCCGATGACGGAGGATGAGATTTTTGTTTTGCAGTGGTGGGTTCAGCATGGTGCTGATTTCAAGAAAAAAGTAGTGGCCATGCCGGCAGATGCTAAAATAAAAACAATCTTGGCCAAATATGCCTCTGGGAGTTCAAGCTCAGAACCTTATTTATCGCCCGTATTTAAAATGTCCATTTCGGAGGCGGATGAAGATGATTTAGCCAGCCTAAGAAAATTAGGATTGTTGGTTCATCCAGCCGCAAAAGACCAAGCATTTATCGAAGTGAATGCAGTGAATGCGCACGGACTTGCCGATAAAGAATTATCTGAATTGTCGTCGATTCAAGACCAAATTGTCCGATTAAAATTAGGCCAAACCCAATTGACCGATAATTTCATGTCTCAAATAAGTGACATGCCATTATTAATCCAATTGGATTTAGATCACACTCAAGTTGGCGATAAAGGATTGACCGCCTTAGAGAATTTAAAATACTTAGAATCTGTCAATCTGTATGCAACGAAGGTTTCTGATGCGGGATTAATGAGCTTGGCCAAAATAAAATCGTTAAAAAGAGTGTACCTGTGGCAATCCAAAGTGACTGAGGCCGGAATAGCTAAATTGAAAAAGTTAAGACCAGGATTATTAGTCGATTTTGGCTTTAAAGGAAAATGGCCTTTGGAAATCGACACCGTTAAAGTAGAAGAAAAGACTAAATAGTACGCATTATTTAGGGCAAAATCCTCGTCAGAAAATTCAATCGATTCTTGCGTACTTGGGATTTAATACTTCTTATTATTTGACAAAACTCCAACAAATTGTTTAGACTTAAAATCATGAAAAACCCCGTTCTCAACCTATTGGTTTTATGCATATTGTCTCTGACCATAAACAATATGCTGGGCCAAGTTATTTCACAAACAAAGTCTAAAACTGCTTTATCAAAAAACGTAATTATCCTTTATAGTGACGATCAAACGTTTCGAACGATTCAGGCCTTAGGGAACAAAGAAATCAGCACGCCTAATTTGGATAAGTTGGTGAAGAGCGGCCTAACATTCCAACAAGCACACGTGATGGGTGGACATCAAGGAGCAGTTTGTATTCCCTCAAGGGCCATGTTGATGACGGGTCGATATGTTAATCGATTGCCAGGCGATGGAAATGTAATCCCCGATAGCTTGGTTAGTCTACCCGAAATTTTGCGCCAAAAAGGCTATACCACTTTTCACACTGGGAAATGGCATAGTGATAAAAATTCCTATGCACGTATGTTTTCAAAGGCCGACCATATCTTTTTTGGTGGCATGCACTTTCCCAAGGAAGGTGGACAAGAACATCCTCGAGTGAATCACTTTGACCCTACTGGTAAATATCCAGTAGAGAAAAGCTTCTTAAGTGAAACCTATAGTTCGTATTTATATGCGCAGACAGCCATTGATTTTTTAAGTAGTCAAGAAGCAAAAGAGAACCCTTTTTTCTGCTATGTAGCCTTTACTTCGCCACATGATCCGCGTACACCTACGGAGAAATATGCGAAGAAATATGATCCGTCAAAAATTTCTTTGCCGCCTAATTTCCTGCCGGAGCATCCCTTTAACAATGGAGATTTAAATGTCCGCGATGAGCAGTTATTGCCGCATCCGAGAACCGAAAAAGCTATTAAAACAGATATTGCTGCGTATTATGGCATGATCTCGGAGCTCGACGAGCAGATTGGACGAATCCTATCGACGCTGGAAAAAGAAGGATTATTACAAAATACCTTGATTGTTTTTGCGGGAGATAATGGCTTGGCGATGGGCCAACATGGCCTCTTGGGAAAGCAAAATTTATATGAGCATAGCATACGCGTTCCCATGATTTTTTCTGGTCCTGGGATACCTAAAAATGTGCGCAATAACTCCTTTGTTTATTTGAGCGATATTGCACCTACGATTTATGATTATTTGAAAATCAAAGCCCCCAAAACCGTAGAGGCAAAAAGTTTACAGGCGATTATTCGTAATCCAACGAAAGCTGTAAGAGAGCAAATTTATAATGTGTATGGGCATTGGAGCAGGAGTTTAAAAACGAAAGATGGCTACAAATTGATTTTGTATAATGTGGATGGCGTATTGACGAGCCAACTATTTAACCTGAAAACCGATCCCTGGGAAAAGCATAATTTGGCACAAGATAAAAGCCAACAAAGGAGGATTTTATCCATGCGTGAACGTTTGAAAAAGGAGATGTTGGAAAAGCACGATAACCTCCACATTGACCTTCCTGACTGGGGAAGGACTGCGAAGCAAAAGTCGTCGGGCAGTTAATTTTTCATCCGTATTTCTGAGGGCACATAACCGATTCGATGGCTCATCACATAAAGTGAATCTCCAGGATTAATCGGAAACGGTTGTGTATAAACTTTCCACGTTTCTTTCGCATTTTTTCTAAACCCAATGGAAGCACCGACGGTTGGACAAGATAATTGGGCTGTCCCATTCGCAATGGAAACGTTGGACTTTTCTGTTTTAGGTGGATTTGGCTCCCCATTCCACCATTCCTTGATCATCTCTAATTCTGGTTTTGCACCTAAGTCGCCATATTGTTTGATCCAGGCTAAATGCTTCCCTCTCAGTTCGATTAATTTATCTTTATAGGTGGGGTTATTGGCCAAATTATTAAATTCATGTGGATCATTTTGGGTGTCAAAAAGTTCCTCCAATGCCTTCGTAGGCCTAAACCATTTCATCTGCGTTTCACTCAATTTTCCTGCATCTTTTAGGGCTAACATGTGCTTCATCAAAGGATTTTGAAGTCGGTATTTAATGTTTTGATAATATGATTTTTCGGGCATATAATTGCGGATGTACTTAAATCGGCCATCACTGACGGCACGAACCCGGTCATATTCGGAATCCATTCGATCACGAGCTGCATAAATATATTGCCGTTTTGTTTTCGCTTTTTGGCTCCCCAAAAATGCTTGGCCGTGGATGGTTTTAGGTAGAGTTACTCCGGCCAAGGAAAGGACGGTAGCCCCAAAATCAACAAAACTAATCAATTGATTATCTACTTTCCCTTTGGGCAAATTAGGTGCCTTGATCAGCAAAGGGACTTTCAAACCTCTTTGGGATAACTCACGCTTTACAAATGGCATTCCATCCCCATGATCACTGTAAAAAAAGATGATACTTTCTTCATACAATCCATCCTCCTTTAATTGGTTGATAATCTCGCCGACTTGTTGGTCCATCACCATCACATTTGTCAAAAAACGAGCCATGGTTTTACGACTCACCGAATCATCTGGATAAAATGGCGGCACCATGACGTCTTTGGGATTAACCAGAAGAGGCTGTTTTTCGCGCACCCATACTTGGGATTCATGCGTGGTCTCTATGTTGAAGACTGAGAAGAAAGGCTGATTTTTATCTGGGCGTTTACGCCAATGAGCCTTCTTGCTACTCTCGTCCCATGCGGTTATAGGTGCGTCAAATTGGTAATCTTGTTTGGCGTTATTGGTGCAATAATATCCAGCCATTCGCAAGTATTCTGAAAAGCATTTAACGCCGGCAGGGATGACGGCCGAATAAGGCTTTAGGCCTTTAGGATAATCATCTAATGCGTTGGCCGAAAGACCTAATGTCCGCATGTTATGTCCGCCAATAGCTGTTTGGTAATTGCCTGTAATCAGCGCACACCGACTAGGCGCACATACTCCGGCGGTCGAATATACTTGGGTGTAGCGAACGGCTTCTTTGGCTAATTGGTCTAAAACAGGGGTTTTCGCTACTTTCTCTCCATAAGACCCCAGGTGAGGAGACATGTCTTCGCACACGATCCAAACAATGTTGGGTTTTTTGACTGGATTTTGTGGATTTGCAAATAGCCCGGATAAGGGAAAAAGAGAACAAAAAATTATGAGTATATTTCGCATGATTTAAACCTATTTTGACACAATGAAAATACTAAAATATTTATCTATAATCCTAATTTTCTTATCATTAGAAAGTAAAAGCCAAGTTGGTTCCATTCAAAATGACTGGTTGGTTAAACCCGTTCCGCAAAAGTCAACGATCGTTCAGAAAGGTTCCGTAATTATTTTAGACAATGGGCTTTTGAGGAGGGAATTTTATGTAGGCAAGAATTTAGCCTGCTTTAGTTATCTAAATTTAAGCAATGGCCAACAGCTTTTACGGGCCATTCAGCCTGAGGCAAAGATTCAATTGAATGGGAAAATGTATGCGGTGGGAGGCATGGAAGGTCAAAAAGAGAGAGCTTATTTAAAACCAGAATGGTTATCCCAAATGACTGCAGGAAAAGAGGATTTTGTTTTTGTAGGCTCAAGCATTTCGGATGTTAAACCTTTTATTTCTTGGCAAAGAAAAACCTGGGCTTCCAATCATAATCAGGCCACAGGAAAACAAATTTCTTTTGAATTCACTTCAGCAATTAGTGAATTAAAAGGTATTCATGTATTTGTCCATTATGAATTAATCGATGGTTTGCCCTTACTCATCAAGTGGGTACAAATTGAAAATAGGGGTGCCGCAAAATTAGGGGTAGACCGAGTGATACATGAGGTGCTGGGATTAGTGGAAGAGGAAAGTGCGGTGGTGGGAAAACCAGAGGAAATGAAAAAGCAGCACGGTATTTATGTAGAGACAAATTATGCGTTCAACAATGCCATGCGCTATGATATTAGTGATCAAACAACACATTGGAAGACGGAGCCTAATTATACTTCGCAGGTCAATTACAATTTTGAGACTCCATGTTTATTGGAAATTTATCCAGAAAAAGCTCCAGGAATTGATTTGAAACCGGGTGAAATTTTCAAATCACCTAGAACCCATGAATTGCTGATGGACAGTTATGACCGCCAAAGAAGAGGTTTAATGATTCGAAAAATGTATCAAAAAATCGCTCCTTGGACCACCCAAAATCCAATCTTCATGCACCTTGTGAGCAAGAATGATGCGGAAGTTAAAACGGCGATAGACCAATGTGTCGCCACGGGATATGAAGCAGTAATTCTTAGTTTTGGGAGTCATCTAAAAATGGAGGATTCAACTGCTGCTAATCTCAATCGCTGGAAATCACTGGCCGATTATGCCCATGCCAGAAACATTTTGATTGGCGGATATTCGTTGTTTAGTAGTCGGCGCATCAGTGACGCCGACGATGTCATCGATCCCAAAACAGGCAAGCCAGGTGGAGCCTTTTTCGGAAATGCTCCCTGTTTTGGAAGTCCATGGGGACTGGCTTATCGAGATAAAATAAAATTATTTTACAACAAAACCGGGTTTGATATTTGGGAAAATGATGGTCCCTATCCGGGGGATGTTTGTGCGTCAACGGTCCATCCGGGACATGAAGGTTTAAAGGATTCACAATGGCGCCAAATGGAAATTCAGAAGGAATTATATCGCTGGCTCAATGAAAAGGGAGTATACATCAATGCTCCAGATTGGTATTTTTTAGATGGCACCCATAAGATAGGTATTGGATATCGCGAAGTGAATTTTAGTCTTTCGAGGGACCAACAAAAAATATTGAATCGGCAAAATATCCATGATGGCACTATTGAAAAGACGGCGGCGATGAGCTGGGGTTTTGTGCCCTTAACTCGATATCAAGGGGGTGGGCCCGAGGCAGTTTTGGAGCCTTTGAAAGAGCATTTGAATGATTATCACCAACTTATGATTCAATACTATGGGTCGGGGGTACAAGCGTGTTACCGAGGGCCAAGGCTTTTTGACAGTGGAGAGACTAGAGTAATGGTAAAAGAAACGTTGGATTGGTACAAAAAATACCGCGATGTGTTGAATGCGGATATGATCCAATTGCGCCGACCGGATGGTCGGGATTGGGATGGTTTTATACATGTAAACCCTAAGGGAAAACACAAGGGTTTTGTCATGTTATATAATCCGACTAAAGAAATCATGCAGCGGAAAATTACGTTGCCCTTGTATTATTCCGGCATTTCAAAAATGGCTAATCTTACGTCAAAAGACGGAAAGAAAAAAGCTGTTGCTATAAGTCCTACAAAAGATATTGCGTTGGAATTTACGATTGCACCTGATTCGTATACGTGGTTTTTAATTGAGTAGGCTAAGGTTTAGCATAGGGCAATTTATCCAAGAAATTGGTTTCGTAATA
>CAMDJW010000008.1 GCA_945901025.1 Spirosoma fluviale
TTCATAGGTTTACTATTTATACACTGAATGATCCATTGAAATTCTTTGAAAGAAAGATCAAAATATCACATGCAAAATATTAATTATTTTTCGAACCTGAATCGATCCACGATTTAATTTTGCTGATTTCGCAGGAAGAAATACTGACGCTTGCTGAGGGCATGGCGATGTAACCGGCCAAATGAGCCACGGAGCCATATAATTTACCATTTAGCGCATAGGTATAAACGTTGGCATAAGTGGTTAAATCAATTGCCCCTTGAGGTTTAGTTCCACTATGGCAACCGGTGCAGCTAGCTTGTAAAATGGGCGTGATGTCTTTAGCATAGCTCATGTTCGTCGTGATGCAAGCAGTCCCAGAGGCCTCGCAAGAATTATTTTTCGCCCCTTGTTTGATCCAAGTTAAGACCAAAGCGATGTTCTCTTTCGAGAAAGCGGCCATGGGTGGAGGAGGCATTCTGTCCTCCCCGGTTTCCAATAAACTCGTGTAGAGTTCACTTGAAGTGGGGTTTTTGGTATTTACCTCTTTGATAATATTAGTATAGTCAGTTAAAATCACGCCATCTTTTTTGCTAATCGCATCATGGCAACCGCTCATGGCACAGTTGGAGACTATTAAAGGAAGAATTTTTTGCTTAAAATATACGGTATCAGGATTGCAAACAACGTTTGTGGTAGGCGGGTTTGTCGGCGTGGTGATGGTGACAATCGGATTTACAGGATTAGTCGGTTTTAAATCTACGAGAATTGCGCCTGCTAGGTAGGAACCGATAATCCATTTCTTCACCATAGTAAGTTCGCAAGATGTCAAAGAGCTTGACGCTGAAGGCATGGGGGAATAGCCAGGCAAGTGCATCATGGAGCCATATAATTTCCCATTTTTCACATAGAGAATAATTTTATCGTAGGTTGATAAATCAACGTTTCCAGAGGGAGCTGTGGCATTATGACAAGAAATGCAATTGTTTTGAATGATGGGCCAAATGGATTTGTCAAATGAAATAATAACCGTATCGCATAAAGAAGCTGTAGGTCCCGGGGTCACAGGTGTTGTTGTTCCAGGGGTTTCTCCCGGTTTTATCGGCAAAGGAGTGTTTTTGTCGTTTTGGCATGCGAAAATTATACCCAGTAAAAAAATTACACGGATTCTTTTCATTTTTTTTGGTTAAATTTTTACTGGAATCTAGGGCAATGTGTTTATATATATATCAACGAACCAAGGAATCATTTGAAAATTTAAATCCTTATTTCTTGACATAATTTATTTTGCTACTCACTCGGATGACTTCGGCGATTTTAGCAAAAACAATTTTGGGAATGTCGATTTTGTAATCAACTAATTTGATGTCAAATTGGCAATTAAGACTAATTTGATCTCCAGTGGAGACAATGGTACCTTTAATTTCGATGGATCTTGTCACTCCGTGTATGGTTGCTGAGCCAGCAGCCGTTACTGAGTAGGTGCCGGGAACTTTTAGGTCGACTGATTCTCTGATTTTTCCTTTGAAAGTAGCACTGGGGAATTTATCACTTTCTAAATAATTTTCATTGAAATGCTCTTGCATTAATTTGTTAGGGAAAACGAAATTCGTGACACGCATTTGTACTGCAACTTCATTGTTATCGGTGTTAATGATACTGCCTACTTGCTTATTTAACGCGTCGATATCCTCGAGAGGAGTTTTTGAAAAGAAAGAAACCTCTCCGTTTTGTGCCATGTATAGTTGGCCATTTACCTGAAAACTAAAAAGAATTAGTCCCAATACTGCGATTAAATACCTCATTTCTTATTTTTTTTATCTGGTTCAAAGCTAAATGTTCTCGCCATATTAAATCCATAAAATATGTCGGCATTGGCCCAAGTACCCGTGGTTTGGCTGATGAAATGTTTTTCAATCATGCCTTTGGAATTTGTGAAGTGCAATTGAAAAACGTGGCCGCCCGTTTCAATATCAAATCCGATGGAAAATGAATCTTGGTAAGGGTAAGGTGTGCCGGACGTTTCCAAGAAATTTTGAGTATCCACGATATTCTTGTAATATTCAGCCGACAAACTTAGCCTGTTGGTCAACTTATATCTTCCCCCCATACCCAATGAATATAAGTTATTGTCGAAATAAACGGACTCAACTTTATTGTTGTGCAAAACGGTCGGCATAATCTGCAAGGATAATTTATCGGTAAACTTTCTGGCGATTAACAATTGGCCCATGTATGTTTGTCGCTGTAAATTATTCTCATAGCGCATCATATTTCCTGAAGGCAGTGTATAGCCTGTTGGCATCGTGTTCGTTGCCAAACTTCCATACATAGTCAGTGTAATAGGCATGGCATTCGATTGCCTCAAAACCTTATATTTGCTATAAAAATCATACGTTTTCTCAATCGTTGATCTTCCCATTCCCACGAGCCAAACATCACTTATCCCATATTCCAGTCCTAATCTGATTTTGGCTTCATCTAATCCCAGGAAGTTATCCATAAACCCTGAATTTAAAGCACCAAATCGATGTGAAATCCAAAAATTCAAATGTTTTTTGGCAATCGTTTCTACCGTCTGCCCATTGATAAATCGAGTGCCTTTAAAAGTAGCTTGAGTATAGGTGGTTTTTTTAGCATCCTCTTGATTAAGCATGTTTAACAAATCATCCTGGCCTAAAAGTTGAGCAGCATGGAGCATTCCAAAAAGGAATAAGATCTTAGCTTTCATGTTAAGAAAAAACCCGAAGGCTTGTGTTTGTCAATGTGGTTTTGTAGGCAGTAATTCCTTTGCTACTTACATTATTGGTTTTTTCACCCGTAATACTAAATGTTGCCCCATGAGCTGGACATGAAAATCCAGATCCATTATACATCACTTGAGGTTGGCCTTCGTGAGAGCAAATTTGAGTAACTGCAGCAAAACTGGTAGCTGAAATTCGTGCGATAACTACTTTATTGATCGTGATGTATTTGCCAACGGTATTCAACGCACTATACGAAGCATTTGTTAAATCCAACGTAAAATCAATAGTTCCCGAAGGGGAGACCCCCGATTCATTTTGGCAAGAACTTAATGCACTAGCGCCACAATATACGGCCATTAAGGAAGCTCCCTTTAATCCCAACGATTTTAAAAAGTCATTTCTTTTAATTCTGTTTTCCATGGTAGGCTATTTTGTTAGAGTTTTTTTAAAGGTGTCAATCATGGTATTTCTTTGTACATATATTAACGTGTTATTAAAACTTAGGCGGAAGAAGATTTTAAAACTTTTTTTAATCCTATTAAAATGAAGTCTTGATTTTTGATAGACTTTCAGTGGAACAGTGCAAATTTAGGTTATTAAAACAAATAGCTAACGTTAACAATCTATGATTATTATCATAGGTTATTAGGATTCGGCATGTCGGCCAACCTAGTCGTCCATACTTGCTTTTACCTAATACGTAATACTTATAGCCTATTTATTACTTAATTCGGGTTCACCCTAAACACCATTCCGGGATTTTCTACACCGATGTACATGTAACCATCTGAGCCCAACTTCACATTACGTAATCGGCCTACATTGATTAAAATCTTCTCTTGTTTCACGACCTTGTTATCTTGAATGACACAGCGATTGAGGTAGTTGAATCGCAAGGACCCAATCATTAAGTTGCCTTTCCAAGCTGGATATTTATCAGTATTCATGAAAGTCAAACCAGACGGAGCAATCGATGGTACAAAGTAGGAGACAGGTTGTTCCATCCCTTCTTTTTTCGAGATATTGGTAATGGGTTTTCCATCATAGTTAATTCCGTAGGAAATGACAGGCCAACCGTAATTACGACCAGCTTGGATGATGTTAATTTCATCGCCACCCCGCGGGCCATGTTCCGTTTCCCAGATATCACCGGTCCATGGATTTGTCGTTAATCCTTGCGGATTTCTTTGTCCATATGAGTAAATACTAGGATGAAATTTAGCAGGATCTTTCCCAACAAATGGATTGTCCTTAGGGACTGATCCATCGTCATTTAACCGATGAATTTTTCCATTGTCATTATCCGTTTCTTGTGGAAATACTTTTTCCATGCCCCTTTCTCCAACAGAGAAAAACATATATCCTTTCTTGTCAAACGTGATTCGAGAGCCAAAATGTTGGAATGTTTTAGTATATGGAAGCGACTCAAATAGTTCTTGGGACTCCACCCACATGTTGTTTTTTATTTTTCCTCGAACAATTCCAGTTGACGTCAACGTGGTCGAGCCATCCATTTTGGATTTAGAATAAGACATGTATACCCAACCATTTTCCGCAAATTTTGGATGCAATGCAATGTCCAAAAGTCCTCCTTGGCCTTTAGCCATCACGGATGGTGTTCCAGTAATTTCTGTTTTATTTCTTTTTTGATCGACCAAGTACAATTTCCCCTTACGGTCGGAAATCAAATAATCTTTATTTGGCAATTGTGCAAATCCCCATGGACTATCAAATCCGGTGGCAATTGTATCCAATTTAATGGTTACACCTTCTGAAACAAAAATATTTGATTTAGGCTTGTTCTCGAATTTGTATTGCTCCACTCCAGCCAAATTTTCAATAATCAAATCAGCTAATTTATCGATGTCTTTAGGAGATAATATGCCTTTCCAAGTAGGCATTCCCATATCATTGTATCCATTCGTGATGCTGGCAACTAATTCTGGTTTTGTATTTCCATGTTTCCATTTACGATCCACAAATGCTTCTACTTTTTCACCGTGACATGAGGCGCAATATTGCGTGTAAATCTTTTCTGTGGGCTCATCAATAACAGCTTTTTTAGGAGCCGTATTTAACGACATGATGGATAGAGTGGCTGTGGCGATAAGGCCAACAATCATTATTTGTTTATACATGGTCATTTTTATTTATTCAACTACTAAACTAAAAATTATTTTTCAATTTTAATAACTTCTTGGGAGGTCAAAGGTTTCCAATAATTTTGTATTTTAGCTATTCAATTGAATCTAAATCTATGAAAAAATTAATCGGAATGGTCTTCGGACTAGCTATATCTTTTGCTTCTTTTTCGCAAATTCCTTCAGGTCCATGGCAAGTATTAGAACCTTCAAACACCGCTTTAAAACGACACGAAAGTGGTTTTGTCGAATGTGATGGAAAGTTTTATGCCTTAGGTGGTCGTGGAAAAAAGGCGATTGAAGCCTATAATCCTAAGACAAATACCTGGGAAAACTTGGGAGATACACCCATTGAATTTCATCATTTTCAGGCCTTAAGTTTCCAACATGAAATTTATGTTATTTGTGCCTTTACGGGTGGATATCCACATGAAAAACCCATTGAAAACATGTTGATTTTTAATCCCAAAACAAAAATTTGGCGTGACGGCCCCAAGATTCCTACGGACAGATTTCGAGGATCGGCAGGAATTTTCGCCTATAAAAATAAAATATATGCCGTTTGTGGGATTAAAGATGGACACTATGATGGGCATGTGAGTTGGTTCGATGTATTTGACCCGAAAACAAATACGTGGTCCCAATTGCCTGACGCACCTAGAGCCAGAGATCACGTGCAAGCGGCTATGCTAGGGGATAAATTGTACATGGTGGGAGGACGTAATTCCCATGCCGCCATTGGAAAAGTGTTGGAGAAAACAATTGCTGAAGTAGATGTTTATGATTTCAAAACAGGTGCTTGGACAACTTTGCCTAATGGCCTTCCTACTCTCAGGGCTGGAACATGTACGTTGACGAAATATCCGTATGTCATTGTCTTACAGGGCGAAAGTTCCAAGCAAGTTCCGGCACACTCGGAGGTAGAGGCGCTTGATGTTAGAACGAATGAATGGGTAAAATTTCCTTCTTTGTTGCAAGGCCGACATGGCACCTCGACCGTTTTATATAAAAACAAAATGTACATCATGGCGGGAAGCGCAAACCGTGGTGGAGGTCCTGAACTAAACACGATGGAATATTTACAATGGTAATTATAAAGAAAAATTCAATGTAAGGAGTACCAAAATCAATTATTGTCCTCTCTAGATTAAACACGATGGAATATCTACAATGGTAATTTTTAAAGAAAAAATTTAATCGTATATTTCGTTTTAAAATCCGAAAGGATCCCTAAACTTCATTATGAAAATATTTAAAATCATCATTCCTGTTGTCCTAGCTGCTATTTGCATGTATGCTGCTTGGAGCTGTTCCGATGCACAGGGTTCGGACACATCCATGCCAGATGTGGTTGATTATAACTTTCACATTCGTCCCATTCTTTCTGACAGATGTTTCAAATGTCATGGACCGGATGCCAATAAGCGACAAGCAAATTTACGTTTAGATACGAAGGAGGGCGCTTATGCGGCGTTTAAGGATAATGCAAAAGCACATGCAATTGTGCCCGGAGATCCTTCCCAATCGGATGCTTTTCAGCGTTTAATTACCAAGGACACTGCACTCAGAATGCCTACTATGAAATCCAATTTGGTGCTTACTCAGCATGAAATTGATTTAATTGAAAAGTGGATTGATCAAGGCGCTGTTTATAAGCCACATTGGTCTTTTATAAAACCCGTAAAGCCTGAATTGCCTGAGGCTGATGAGGCTTGGGTCCGAAACGACATTGATTATTTTGTATATGTCAAAATGAAGGAAAAGGGTTTGAGCCCTTCAAAAGAAACGGATAAGGAGCGACTTTTAAAAAGGGTTTGCCTTGATTTGACCGGATTGCCACCTACACTTGAAATGCAGGATCGTTTTTTAAATGACACAGATCCTAAAGCGTATGAGAAAATTGTGAATGAGTTGTTGGCCAACAAACATTTCGGGGAAAAAATGGCTGCACCGTGGTTAGACGTAGCCCGTTATGCGGACTCGCATGGATATCAAGATGATGGTTTAAGGACAATGTGGCCTTGGCGCGATTGGGTTATACACGCATTCAATTCCAATTATTCGTACAAGAAATTTGTGACTTGGCAGTTGGCAGGCGATTTAATTCCGGGGGCCAACAAAGAAATGTTATTGGCCACGGGGTTCAACCGAAATCATAAAATTACCCAAGAAGGTGGAGTGATCGACGAGGAGTATCGTGTGGAGTATATCAATGATCGGACGAGTACTTTTGGGAAATCATTTTTGGCATTAACTTTTGAATGTTCCAAGTGCCATGATCATAAGTACGATCCGATCTCGCAAAAAGACTATTATAGTACCTATGCATTTTTTAACCAGGTGCCTGAAAAAGGGTTATTTGGTACCATTGATGCATCTTTTGCTGATCCACCGAACATGCGAATTACCTCAAAGGACGTCAATAGTTTGTTGAAATTCATTAACAAGCGGGATACATTTGCGGTCGATGTGATGGTGATGAAGGATTCGGCTAATATGCGCAAAACGCATATATTAAGTCGGGGCAATTACGATATGCCTACGTACGAAGTGGGCGTGGGAATTCCGAAAAGTATTCTTCCTTATTCGACGGCCAAATATGGTCAAAACAGATTGGGTTTAGTGCGTTGGATGTTTGACGATGCGAATCCTTTAACATCTCGTGTGTTTGTGAATCGGATTTGGGCACAGTTTTTTGGTCGAGGAATTGTGAAAACTTTGGGTGATTTTGGGATGCAGGGAGAGTTACCTACGCATCCGGAATTATTGGATTGGTTGGCCGTGGACTTCAAAGCACATCATTGGAACATGAAGCGTTTGGTGAAACAAATTGTGATGTCGGCTACGTACCAACAATCTTCCGATGCTACTTCAGCCGCATTAAAATCAGATCCAGAAAACATCTATTTATCGCACTCACCGCGTCTCAGATTACCTGCTGAGAATGTGCGTGATCATGTCTTGGCATCGGCAGATATTTTAAATCCTGAAATTGGCGGTCCTAGTGTAAAACCTTATCAGCCAAAGGGTTTATGGGAAATGGCTACTTCTGGCCGTGGATCCTTAATGACCTACATTCAAGATCATAATCAAGATTTGTATCGCAGAGGCATGTACGTTTTTATCAAAAGAACGGTTCCTCCTCCGTCTATGTTGATTTTTGATGCCAGTAATCGGGATCAGTGTGAGGTCCAAAGAGGAAGGACAAATACACCTTTACAAGCTTTAGTTATGATGAATGATCCACATGTGATGGAGAGTTCACGGGTTTTAGCGAGTCATTTATCGGCTGAGAAGGGAAGTTTAGATGTGGTTTTATCAAAGGCTTTTAGGAAAATTATTTGCAGAAAACCAAGTGAGAAAGAGTTGGTCATTTTAAAGCGTTATTTTGAAAATGAGCAGGCATCCTTTAAGAAGGAGCCTAATAAAATTGAAAAACTGATGAAGATTGGAGAATATAAAAAAGATCCGGGAGCGGTACGTTTTTATACGGCGGCATTGATGCAGACGATCCAATTAATATATAACATGGAGGAGGCTTTAATTCGAGTTTAATACCAATACGATGGAAAATGAATTTTTAAATAGTAGGTTAAATGTAACAAGAAGGCACTTTTTCGGACAGGCAGCTGCTGGAATTGGTGGTTTAGCCTTGGGGTCTTTGTTGGTCCCTGACTTATGGAAAGGTGATTCGGCGGCGAATGCAATGCCTTTGGGAATGGCACATTTTGCGCCCAAAGCCAAGCGAATCATCTATTTATGCCAAAACGGTGCCCCGTCGCAGTTGGAGAGCTTCGACTACAAACCCACATTAGTCGCTCGCTCTGGAGAGGATTTGCCGGCGTCTATTCGAGGAAATCAGCGATTAACGGGAATGACGGCAAGCCAAGATAAGTTTCCGTTGATGGGCTCGTTTTACGGCTTCAAACAATATGGACAATCTGGGGCATGGATTAGTGATATCTTTCCTAATATAGCCAACATCGCGGATGATCTTTGTATCATTCGTACCATGAATACAGATGCGATTAATCATGATCCTGCTTTGACTTTTTTACAGACAGGTGCACAGGTGGGTAATAGGCCAAGTATGGGTGCTTGGATGTCGTATGGATTAGGTAGTGAGAATAAAAATTTACCCGCATTTTGTGTGTTGTTGTCGCGAGGAAGGGGCAATGGTCAGGGAGTATATTCCAAATTATGGACCAATGGATTTTTAGATTCTTTGCATCAAGGAGTTGTTTTTAGTAGTTCTGATGACCCTATTTTGTATTTGAATGATTCGGATGGGATTGATAAAAATGCGCGCAGGAGGATGCTGGATGAGTTAGCAGAGTTGAATCATTTGGGATTTGATGAGAATAAAGATCCTGAGGTGGAGGCAAAAGTCCAACAATATGAAATGGCATATCGCATGCAAACGGCTGTTCCTGAATTAACGGATTTATCTAAGGAACCTGATCATATAATTAAGATGTATGGTCCGGATTGTTTAGTTCCTGGAACCTATGCGGCGAATGCTTTATTGGCCAGAAAGTTGTCTGAATCAGGAGTTCGTTTTGTTCAATTGTATCATCAAGGATGGGATTCTCATGGAAATTTGCCCAAAGAAATGGCCATGCAGGCACAAGATGTGGATCGCTCGTCGGCAGCATTAATTACCGATTTAAAGCAAAGAGGATTGTTGGATGAGACCTTGGTTATTTGGGGAGGTGAATTTGGCCGAACAAATTATTGCCAAGGAACATATACAGTCGACAATTATGGTCGAGATCATCATCCTCGTGCCTACAGTATTTTTATGGCTGGTGGAGGCGTAAAGCCAGGAATAGTGTATGGTGAAACGGATGAATTTGGATATAATGTGGTGAAAGATCCGGTACATATTCATGATTTCCATGCAACAGTTCAACATTTAATGGGACTTAATCATGAACAAATGACGTATAAGCATTTAGGCAGAAGGTATCGCTTAACTGATATTGCCGGTAATGTTCTTCCTGGCTTGTTGGCCTAATTTTATAACGATGAATAAATTTTTCAGACTTAGTACAAGCCTACTTATTTTCTTGCAGGGTTTGATTTTGGTGCTTGTTTTGTTTGCGGACAAAATCTATATTCCTTTGGCTTTTTTGGGTCGTTTGCATCCTTTAATCTTGCATCTGCCTATAGGCTTTGGAGTTTTTTTAGTGCTGATTTTTGTGCTTAAAAAGTGGATTGATGCGCAGGCTTTTCACGAAATTTTTAAATTCTTATTGTATTTAACTTCTATTTTTTCTGCTATTACAGCGATTTTCGGCATGTTTTTATCTTCCGAAGGCGGATATGAGTTGGAGCAAATCACCTTTCATCAGTGGGCTGGCTTGGGGGTCAATTGGCTTTATGTCCTTCTGCTTTTTGCGTATGAAAAAGGCTATTTAGAAGGTAGAAATCTATTTTATGGGGTGACGGTTGGTTTGGCTAGTTTTTTATTGGCTGGACATGGAGGAGCTGATTTAACGCATGGAGAAGGTTATTTATGGCCTGAAAAAGATGGTGGGGCTGTAGTTTTGACTGAGGAATCAGTTGTGTTTGAGGCGGTAATTCAGCCCATTTTTAAGCAAAAGTGTGAATCTTGCCATAACGATCAAAAGACCAAAGGAGCATTGAATATGAGTTCCGTGGCTAAATTATTAAAGGGTGGGAAAAATGGAGCGATTTGGAAGGCAGGAGATCCTTTAAATAGCCATTTTATCCAAAGGGCTAAATTACCCTTGGACGATAAAAAGCATATGCCGCCGAAAGGCAAGGCTCAGTTGAGCCCCGATGAGGTGTTACTCTTAACTGCCTGGGTCCAAGAGGGCGCTTCAGTGTCTAAAAAGCTGGGGGCTTTTGGGGCAAATTCCAAGCTTATTTCGTTAGCCAAAAAATTACAAAATACGGCACAGGCGCTGTTGGTTCCTGTTAAAGAGTATGATTTCTCAGCGGCCTCAGAGTCTAATTTAGCTGCGGCTAATACTCCTTTTTGCTCTGTTTATCCTTTGTCTAGTGACGCTCCGGCCTTGCAGGCAGATTTTTACGTGAGTAAAAAATATGAACGAAAGACCTTAGAAAATTTATCTAAGGTATCTGATCAGTTGGTCGGCTTGAATCTCTCGAAAATGCCATTGAAAGATGATGAAATTAGTTTAATTACCAAATTCCCTAATTTAGAAAAGTTGATTTTGAACTTTACTGAAATTACTGGAAAGACCTTGGGGGAATTATCGGCCTGCAAGCATTTGACGTCATTGGCTGTTTCAGGTACGAAAGTGAATAAGGAGGTATTGGTCAATCTTTTAGGGAAAATACCAACGTTGAAAGAGGTATTTATATGGAATACGGGAGTGGGCCTAGATCAAGTCGCCGGTATCCAAGCTCAGTTTCCTAAGGTAAAAATCCAAGCGGGCTATGTACCTAAGGATGAGCAATTACAGATAAATCCACCCATTTTAGTGACTGAGAATTTCATATTAAAGCCTAACGAGGATTTTGTTTTTAAGCATACCTTAAAGGATGTGACTTTTCATTATACCTTAAATGATTCTACTCCAGATAGTTTAGGAGCTTTAGTGTCTCGAGGTCCGCTGAAAATAGAAAAATATTCAAAGGTTAAGGTGATGGCAACGAAACCAGGTTGGTTGGCCAGCCGTGTCTTGGAATATAAAGTGTATAAATCAGCCTTTATTCCGGATTCTATTTACTTACTTAGTAAACCTGATCCCAAATACCCTGCTAAGGGAGGTTATAGTTTAAAGGATTTTGTTCAGGGTTTCAGGGAGACGGGTCGGCGCAGTGAATTGCCTGATTATACTTGGTTAGGATTTTTTAATAACGATTTAGAAGCCTTGTTTGAATTTAAAAAACCTATTTCGCCTAAGGGAATTACTTTTTCATATTTGAGAAAAACAGATTCGGATGTGTTTCCACCGGTAAGTATTGAGGTGTTGGCGGGCAATAGCCCTAATGCATTAAGTCGTGTGGCATTAGTGAAACCTGAGAAACCGGAAAAGCGAAATGGCTACACACAAATGGGGCAGGATATACCACTTAAACCAGGAATTTATAAGTATTATAAGATAAAAGCGCTATCACTTAGACGTTTGCCTAAATATCTACTTAAAGAAGATAAAAAGGAGGAGGTCGTGAATAAGGGTAAGCCTGCTTGGCTCCGTGTGGATGAAATATTATTTTATTAATCGAGGAAAATCAACAAATTAAATATGAAAAAATTCGTAACATTTCGGGCAATCGCTTGTCTAGTTATTTTAGCAAGCTCACCTATTTTTATCGTTTTAGGGCAAAAGAAAAAAGCTGTTGACCCTGTCGAGCAAATGAAAACGAAGGTTTTAAGCCTTGTTCAGTCCAAGGAAAAAAATGTCCAGGAGATGGTTGACATGGTTTTTAGTTTTGGTGAATAGGGATTTCAGGAGTTTGAAACTTCAAAATACTTGACTGGTATTTTAGAGAAAAATGGCTTTAAAGTAGAGAAAGGAGTTTCGGGAATTCCGACTGCTTGGATGGCCACATGGGGTTCAGGATCACCCGTTATTGCACTAGGTTCTGATATTGATTGTATTCCTAAAGCTTCTCAAAAACCCGGTGTAGCTTTTCGAGCACCGATGATAGATGGTGCGCCTGGGCATGGTGAGGGCCATAATTCAGGCCAGGCCGTGATTATTTATGCGGCCATTGCGGCCAAACAAATCATGGAAGAAAATAACATTCAGGGTACTTTGGTGATATGGCCTGGGGTAGCGGAGGAATTAGTTGCCAGCAAAGCTTGGTACATTCGGGATGGTTTTTTTAAAAAAGTGGATGCCTGTATTTTTACCCATGTGAGTAGCGATTTTTCGTCCAATTATGGCGATAATGGAATGAATGGATTAGTGAGTGTTCAGTTTGATTTTGAGGGAGATGCGGCCCATGCGGCAGGATCCCCTTGGAGGGGGAAGTCGGCGCTAGATGCCGTAGAATTAATGGATATTGGTTGGAACTTCAAGCGTGAACACCTTAAGCCTACGCAAAGATCTCATTATGTAATTCCAGATGGCGGGGACCAACCGAATGTTGTTCCATCCAAAGCGAACGTTTGGTATTATTTTAGAGAGCGGACCTATGAAGACATATTAAAAAATTTCAAATCAGGGATAAAAATTGCCGAGGGAGCCGCGATGATGACGGATACTAAAATGTCGTATTCTCTTTTAGGTACTGCGTGGCCGGGTCATTTCAACAAGCCGATTGCCGAGGCGATGTATAAAAATATTCAGCGGGTGGGTATGCCCAAATGGTCGGATGATGATGAAACTTTAGCCTTAGCTGTTCAGAAACTATTAGAAGCTCCTGCTAAAGATAATTATGGAAAACCCATTCATGGAATGAAGAAAACCATTGATAGTTTAAAAGGATCTGTTGAGTTTTCATGGGGTGGGGGTTCGGATGATATCGCCGATATTTCCTGGAATGTGCCCACAATAGTTCTTCGATATCCCGCTAATATTCATGGTACCAAAGGACATCATTGGGGTGATGCAATCGCGATGGCAACGCCTATTGCACACAAAGGAACTTTAGTCGGCGCGAAAGTAACCGCCTTAACGTTGATTGATATGCTGTACAATAAAAAAATCATCGAGGATGCGAAGACTTATTTTACCCAAGTACAAACGAAGGATCAAAAATACATTCCATTTATCTCGTATAAAGATCCCGCGCCAATTCATCTGAACAAAGAAATCATGGATCAATACCGGGATCGAATGAAACCTCTTTATTATGATCCGACTAAATATGGAACCTATTTAGAGCAATTGGGCATTAAATATCCAACGCTAACTAAATAACATTTTTGTATAGATTGGTCATTAAAGACAAGCGAATATTTAAAGTAAGAAACCTCTATTAAACTCTAAAAAAGATAGGGTTTAACTTGGGCTAAAAACTCAGGAACAATTATTTTAGGGTCGTCCTTTCTAAGCGTTTCAATAGGGATATATCCTCGGTAATTAGATTCTTTGATGATCTCAAAAGTCTTTTTTAAGTCGATCGGTATCTCGGTTTTGCCAGAAAAAACAGTCTCCTTTAATTGCCAGTTGATCGCATAGGGAATCGCTTTTTTGATTTCAGCATATACTTCCTTTTCACGAAAACTTCCTACATCCAAAATGAGCCCACACCATGGGCTGTTGACCCGCTGAATAATATCAATTACCTGGTCAGCCGTTTTTATGAAATCATGATGATTTTGAATGCCAATGATCACCCCTTTTTTTGCCGCGTATTCCGTACATTCCTTGAGCGAATCGACTACCCAGTTGGAAATTTGTTGCCACATATATCCAGGAAAATCACTTTTGCCAGCGAATACTCGGAGCACCGGAGCCCCTAATTTTGCGGTGGCATCTACCCAGTTTTTGACGAGTTGGATTTCGCGGTCTCTAGCTGATTTGTCCGCAAAAACAAAATCATTCCGACAACCTGTCCCGCTTAATTCTAGGCCAATTTGATGGCATTTTCTTTTTAGCTTAAACAAGTAGTCATCTGAAGGAACCGTGGGGTAGCCGGGTAAATAGTACGCAGTTAAATCCAATCCTTCAAAACCATGTTCAGCACAAAAATCCATCATGTCCTCCACGCTCATCTTTCCTGCCATTAATGGAGCATTAAAGGAGTAAGCATTTAGGCTGGTTTTTAATCTTTTGGATGGTGCCGGGGTGACGTGTTTGGCCGAATGGATATTCGCCAATAGTGGGCTCGCTAGAAAATAGCTAAGCATATTTCTTCTTTTCATAGGTTTGGATTTTCATTTTAAATGTAATAAAAAGAAAGGAAAAATTGTCCTGATAGTTAAATTATAAAATGGAAAAAGACCTTTAAAAATTGGTTGTATTTTCGGAATTACCTCAAAATTAAATTTTTGCAGGAATGGTCATTTTGCGTTTAATAAAGATTTAATGATTTATTTTTGACTTCTCATAAAACCAAACGACCCTAATTATTTTAAAATGAATCGAATATTAAAATTTATCGGATATTTCTTAGCTGTCTTATTCGTTGGAATCGTTGTTTTACTAGCCGTTTTCTATGAGGCTGATGTCCCTTTAGCAGCATTAAAACCCAAATACATTTCAGCTCAATCTCAATTTGTACCCATATTGGGCATGCAAGTTCATGTTCGCGATGAGGGCCCTAAATCGGATTCAATTCCTTTAGTCCTTTTACATGGCATGTCCTCTTCTTTAAACACCTGGGACGGGGTGGTCAATTCGGTGGCCGGTCGGAGAAGAACTATTTCTGTCGATTTACCTGGTTTTGGAATGACGGGCCCTAATCCTAAAAACCAATATAATTTTGTTTTTTACAATGAGTTTATTGATTCCCTTTGCGCAAAACTAGGGGTTCAGAAATTTACTTTGGTTGGCAATTCCATGGGGGGAGCCATCGCTTGGAATTATGAAATTACGCATCCGGGCCGATTGGATAAACTAGTTTTGATTGACGCTGCAGGTTACCCGCAAACCAAAGAAAAAGGAAGCTTAGGATTTTTGATCGCTTCCACTCCCGTCATAAATAATTTACTGCTCTATTTTACGCCAAAAGTTTTGGTTCGGAAGAGTTTAGAAACCATTTATTTTGATCAAAATTTAGTCACTGATGCTCAGGTAGAACGTTTTCATGATATTGTGGTCCGAGAAGGAAACCGGGCCGCGGCACTTGAGATTTTTAAAGGTAGTTTTGGAAAACCTTTAGGGAAGACCAATCAAGTGAAAACACCTACCTTGATTTTATGGGGTGAATTTGATCATGTCATCGATGTAGGTAATGCCGACCGATTTAACCAAGATATTCAAGGAAGTAAGAAGGTGATTTTTCCCAATGTGGGGCATGTGCCTATGGAAGAAATACCTGGAAAAATCGCAGATGAATTATTGAACTTTGTGGGCTCGAATAAATAAAACTCCATTATTCTAGGTTTAATCTAAGACATAAACTTCTCTCTTAATTAATTTTAGGTGGATGGTAAATTCCCTTTTTTGCGAATTCTTGAAGGGTTTCGGCCAATTTAAATTTGCTAACTTGGTCAGCCGTAAAGCCTAATCCACCTTTGTTTGAGTTGAAGTCTAGATAGGACTGTGTTAGTCGGTTTTGATTGGAAACTACCCCAGGCATGTAGGTGTAAACTGAAAATAACCAATAGAAAATAGAGACAAATAAAATGGTGTATGTTGTGCGGACAGTATTTGTTTTTTGGAATGCTAGCAAAATCGTAAACAGTATCGCCAAAGCTGCATAAATCCGATAATTCCCTATGAGATACACATAATCTCCAAATACAGCTCTTAACACGCTTATCATGAGTGCATTGGTCAAACAAAATAAAATTCCACTGACAATAAATAAGTCTTTTGAATTCACTAGTGTTCCTTTTTTCCAAAGGTTTATTTTCGTTGAAAGGGTGCCCTTGCTAAATTCATTTAAATACTTAGCCCAGATTAAGACCATGCCAAAACCAAAAATACCTGTGGTGTAAAGTCTCAATGGGATGGATTGTTCTTTGAAAAAGTCCATAAATCCACCTAAAAAAATGAAAAAACCAAAGAAACTTTTTAGTGGATTTTCTACGAAAAATTGGAACGCGTAGGCATGGTAATTCATGCTTGGGTACTTTAAGAAAAATAGGAATATTAGTCCAATAAGCACAATAAGCCAGATGCAAAATTCTTTCCAGCGGTATTGTAGAAACAATAAAACGGCGCCAATGGGGATAAAAAATAAGCCATCAGAATTAGATAATGCAGCCAATAAAGTACAAAAAACGGCTAAAAAAAAGTATTTGTTTTTAGCTAATAAGTAAGTTGATATTAATCCAAACCCAATAACTGAATTGTGCTGAACTGCAGCTATCATCCAATAACTCGATAAGGTATATTGAAAGCTAAGGTAGATAAAGATCAAACTAGCCATACAAATCCAACGGTTTTCCTTTGGTAGTACTTGGAATACAAAATAAAATAAGGGTAAAAGATAAAGATGCGATTCCCAAATCATCCATTGGATGTTAAATTGGCCCAACACATAATAATTAAACAAGACTAACAATTTCAAAATGACCACTCGGTGCTCATTATTAGGCGCCCAAATTAGGTCAAATCGTTGGGTTGAATCTTCGGTGGCCAACCAGTTTTTCAAAGTCATGGGTCCCACTTCAAAATCATCTAACCAGGGAGCATTAACGGAAAATAGGAAAAGACATGCAATGAAAAGCAAGATTGGAATACCTGAAATCATAATATAATAAATATTTTTTCTCTGCATGAAAAACGAAAATTGGAGATTAAAATTAACCAAATAAATTTAGAATGTTTTGAAGTGTCCGTTCTAGACAAGCGGATTGAATCTAGTGACTCGTATTTTTTAAGAATTTTATTGCTTTCACCTTCATCTTTAGCACTTTGATAGATCAAATGATATTAATTTGTCTATTCTCTTGGTTATTTTTTTCATTTTCTTTTGCCTATATCAATAGAAAATGTAATTTTGAATTATGAGAAACTTACTTCATTTAGATAATCTATTCATACTATTCATAATACTCTTACTTTTGTCCTTGAAGCTAAATGCTCATCAAGGGGGTCATTTTTCTCAAGGGGAATTTTTAAAAGTTTGGCATTTTAAAAATGGTCAGACCGTTTCAGGTAATTTCCTTTATTCAACCACAAATGAAATAATTTTAGAGCAAAATGGAGGTAATTTAGTTAAAATCCCTACCGCTATTTTGGCCAAAAATGATCTTAAGTTGGCCTTATTCAAAATAAAAAAATATACACAGATTCATCAGAATTACACTCAAAGAAATAGTGTAAATAATCAAATTCGATTTTTAGAATTTTTTGATATAGTATCCTTAGGGTATTTATTAATTTTCCTTTTGATCATCTTATCGCTGAGTAATAGACTTAAAAACCAAGTCTACTTTCTCCCCTTACGAAGAGTAGCCTTGTATAGTTTTTGCCTGGGAGCATTCATTCTGGCTTGTAAAACTTCCTCTGATGTTACGCCTGCAGGAACTAGCAATACAAACACGGGTGGGACGACCACCCCCAGTACCTCAATAACCAAAACTAGTACATCGTTTATTGATTCTGCATTTGCTCCTTATAAATCTGCTACGTTGGCGACCAAATGGGATGATACGTATTTTTATGTTTCCTCGAATGGAATTCCAGCACATAACATGATGGTTGGGATAACGAGTTGGCAACAGCAGGTACCTATATCCCAACCGTATACCGGTACAAATCATTGGTCTATTCCCTTAGCGCCTGTGTATGCCGCCACTCCTGTCAGTACAAAAACAAATTTCATGAAGGGGGCTGTCGCACTTGCGGTCAACGGAGTTCCCATTTTTAATGCCTTAAATAATCGGGGGGAAGATTCCTTTTTGATTGGCGAATTAGATCAGTGGGGTGGCCATTGCGGCAAAGGCGATGACTACCATTACCACGCTGCCCCGCTACATTTATCGGCGACTTCAGGTCTAAAACCCATTGCATTTGCTTTAGACGGTTTTGCGGTTTATGGAGCAAAAGAACCCGATGGCTCGAATATGAAATCACTGGATGAATCTCATGGGCATGTTGGGTCAAATAACATATATCACTATCATGGAACGAACGATTATCCCTATGTGGTGGGATCGATGAAAGGGAAGGTTAATGTGGATCCTTCCACGCCTGCACCTGAAAATCAAATTATTCCACAAGCATTTTCGAATCCATTAAGGCCCGCATTAACTCCTTTGAACGGCGCTTCCATCACCGCTTTTACCGCACCCACGGCTTCTAGTTATTTGTTGACCTATAAAATAGGTGCCAAAACAGGAAGTGTGCAATATAGTTGGACGAATTCCAACTTATATACCTTCACTTTTACGGATGTGGATGGAAAACAAACGAGTTCAAATTACCAAAGAAAATGATATTAAAAAATCTCCTATGAATCACGTGCGTTTATCCCTCGTTTTTTGTGCCCTTTTTATCTCATTGTTGGCCGTGGGCCAACAAAAGAAATTTACTATTGTAGCCTTTGGTGACATGCCATATCGGGTGCCCAATGACTACCCAAAATTTGAGCGGGTGATCAAAACGTTAAACCAAGAAAAACCTGATTTTATCGTGCATGTTGGCGATTTCAAATCGGGCTCAAGCCTTTGCTCAACCGAATATTTTGAGCGCATGCATGCCTATTTTGAAACCTTTGAACCCCCACTGATTTATACTCCGGGCGACAATGAATGGACGGATTGCAATCGCAAGGCCGCTGGTGAATACGATCCACTTGAAAGGTTGGATGTGCTGAGGAAAATGTTTTATGGATCTGATAAAAGCTATGGGAAGAAAAAAATCAATTTAGTTTCTCAGGCAAAATCTCCTGGTTTTGAAAAGTATGTTGAGAATAATTCATGGACCTATGGAGGTCTTCAGTTTGCGACGATTCATTTAGTGGGATCCAATAATAATTACAAAGATGCAGGGGATAATCAAGAATTTATGGACCGAGAAAAGGCAAATTTAGCTTGGCTTGAACAAGTATTTGCAGCCGCAAAGTATAAAAAGGGACTCATGCTTTTTACTCAAGCCGATATGTTTTATAAAGACATGAAGCCTAGCAAAGGCTTTGAAAAAGTGGTCAACAAATTAAGTGAGTTGACTCAGAAATATGGCAAGCAAGTTTTTTTAGTGAACGGCGATTCTCATCGTTTCATTACGGATAAGCCTATTTTGATCAATGATCAAAAAGCTACTTTAATGAACTTTACTCGTGTTCAGGTTTTTGGTGATGCGGAAATGGCTGCAATCAAAATCACCTATGATCCAAAATCAACTACACTTTTCCAAGTGGAACAGATGTTGATCGATTAGCGAATCGGATATACTTTATCAAGCCAAGCAGCTGTTTTGATAAAAACATCGGCTAGGCTTTTTTTCATTTCATGAGTCTCATTGGGGTACAAATTCAATTCAGTTTTGATGCCTAATTGAACTAGCTTATCATGTAAATTTTTAGCCTGATGTACGTCGACTAATTCATCGTTTTCTCCATGAAAAATGACAGTGGGTACCCCAGACTTTTTACTCAAATTGAATAATGGACTAGAGGTTTTTGCGATTTCTGCTTGGGCATCCGGATTACCTAAAAAATAACTAATGGTCGCATCCGCAATGCCTTGTCGGCCCCGAATGATCGGATCAGATAAATCTGTTGGCCCTACAATATCCACCACCGTTTTAGTCATTTTTTTAGAGTCATTTGCATAGGCATACATGAGCGCTAGATGGGCTCCGGCACTGGCGCCAATTAATGCGAAAGACTTTTTCTTGTAACCAAGGCTATCGGCTTTGCTTGAAATGTATTGCAATGCCTTGCTTACATCGTCCATTTGAGTGGGATATTTATTAGAACCGACTTTGACAAATCGGTAATTAATGGAAGCCATGGCATATCCTTTTTGACCCACTAATAAATCGATTAAAGGTTTCGGTAATTGGTGCTTCCCGCCTTTGGACCAAAATCCCCCATGAATAAATACGACCATAGATGTTTTTTCGCCATGCTTTTTAGGCAGGTAAATGTCTAATTCATTACGGTGGTCGGGGGCATTTCCATAGACCAAATTGGATATCGTTTGAAAATTACTAGAGTCGGCATGGACAATTCGACCTCTTGCGCTAGTCGAAAAGACTAGCGTTTGAATGAAAATAAAAACCCAGAAACAAGTAATTTTACGCATATCAGGTTAAAAATTAGGGCAAAAATATGCCCTAGGGAAATTTTATTTTGCTGGAGTTAAGATAATGTTTCGGTATTCCACAGGACCATGATCACCTTGAATCATGATGGGTCCTGGTTCAGATTCATTGGAATCCATGGCACCTCCAGTGATACCTGGAATTTCTTGCTTATAAATAATTTGCTTTCCATTTCCGACCAAAGTGACTAATCGGCCCACCAAAGTAACATCAAACGTTTGCCATTCACCCGGCTCTTTTGCCACCATTTCTAGGGGAGAAATGAATCCATAAATAGCGCCTAAATAATCTTTTAATGGAGGCATGCCTTTGCTGTCTGAAACTTGAACTTCATAGCGTCCTCTTAAATAGACACCGCTATTACTCTCTTTGGGATATCTGAATTCAATGTGTAATTTAAAGTCGGTATAGGTGTTTTTTGTCCGAATATTAGCGCCTGACCTTGGGCTTTTTAATGCACCATCTTCTACGATCCATTGGTTTTTCTTAGTTCCTAATGTCTCCCAGCCCGTTAAATCTTTTCCATTAAACAGGGTGATGGGTTTATCCCAAACAGGTTCTTTTTCGCGCCATAATTTTGGTGCTCTTATGCCAACCCAAGTCAAATTTTCTCCTTTTGAAGTGATCATGGTGCCTGATAATTTTCCATTTTCAAGCGTACCTTCTACTTGCAAATCTTGGTCTGAATCATCCCATTGTGGAGGTATGCGGAAGGATAGTTTTCCATCTTTGAAATTAATTTTAGAAACGGGTCTTGCACTTCCCCCATCAGCTACAAAAGAACCCGTTAAAGTTCGGATGCCTGAGTGATTTACTTCCAGCCACGAGGGTAGCTTTTTGTCTCCTTTAGTGACAGTAATATCCCATCGACCCTCAAGACTTTCATCTCCTGTAGGCTTAGCCGTTAATGTCATATTTGACATGACAAGAAAACTTAAAAATAAGGTAATTGTATTTTTCATTGTGTTTATTTTGAACCTTAAATTAATCAAAATTTTAAGGCAAATCAAAAGCTAAATTTACCAGATTTTTAAAAACCATGAAAGGTCAGGTCATGGTAGATCCAAATTTGTCTAATTTAAATTTGTTCCTCCCGAAAAGAAAATATAGTTTTATGAGATAATAGCTTATCTAAACCTAAAAATAATCAGCTTTCAAAAGAGCTCGATTACCTTATCTTCTATGAAAAACTCACAATGGAAATTCGTTTTATTGGGCCTAGTGCTCTTCAGTTCTTTTAGTTTTATTTCCTATCGCTGGAATGCTGATTTGAAAAAGAAGGTTGTTGAAGCTACCGAAATCAAAGTTCCTGCAGGTTTCGTCGTCCAGTTAATGGCTTCGGATTTAGGAGCTACTAGGCATTTGGCCATTTCAAAAAACGGAGATATCTATGCTAAATTATCCAAATTAAAAGAAGGCAAAGGGATTTATTTGTTGCGTGATACTAACAAAGATGGGGTTATCGACGAGACGAAGCTTTTCGGAAATTATACGGGAACAGGTATTGTGATCAACAAAGGATTTCTATATGCTTCGTCAAACAAAGGCATATTCCGCTATAAGATGAATGCTAATGAGGAGGTAATTGACATGGAAAATCCCGAAAACATCGTCAGTGGTTTACTAGATCATGGCCGTGATAATGCCAAGCCGTTCTCTTTTGACAACAAAAATAATGTGTATGTTTCCATTGGTTCTTACAACGATGCGTGTAGAATTCCAGGTACTGGGACAGGAATGGTTCCTTGTTCTATTTTAGACTCAGCCGGGGGAATTTGGAAATTCAATGCAGATAAATTAAATCAAGGATTTCAAGATGGCACGCGTTATGCGACTGGAATAAAAAATGCGGTAGGGACTTTTTGGAATGCAAAAACCAATTCTTTATTTATAACAGCTCATGGACGCGGTCAATTTCATGATTTTTATCCTCAATTTTATACGCCTAAGCAAAGCCAAGAAATGCCTGCAGAGGCTATTTATGAAGTACAAGAAGGAGATGATGCGGGTTGGCCTGATATCTATTATGACCAATTTCAAAATAAAAAAATTCAAGCGCCTGAGTATGGTGGGGATGGAAAAAAAGTAGGGGGCGAAAAGGCTATTAATCCAACCGTTGCTTTTCCAGCACACATGGGACCCAATGATTTACTTTTCTATACAGGTAAAATGTTTCCTGCAAAATATAGAAATGGTGCATTTGTAGCCTTTCATGGCCAATCAGCTGAATTGAAAAAAGGGTATTTAGTCGCTTTTGTTCCTTTTGTGAATAATAAGCCAAGCGGCAAATGGGAGATTTTTGCAGATAATTTTTCCGGCATTGATCTAGTTAAACCTTCAGGTCCAATCCAACATCGTCCTTGCGGATTAGCACAAGGACCTGATGGGGCTCTATATGTGTGTGATGATTTAAATGGGTCTATCTACCGCATTGCGTATAAAAAATAAATAGGTCTAAATTTCTTGGCTATGAGAATTTTCCATCTTGCTTTCGCTTTATTCGTGTCGGCGTCAACAATGCTTGCCCAAATCCCTGTCATTTGGAAAGAGAGTTATCCAGGGATTTGGAAAGCGGAAGTGGGTAAGCCGCAAAAACACAGTTTATTAAAAGCAGCTGGAGGCAAGGCTAATTTGGCCGCGCTCCAACTTTTACCCAAAACCCAATTTCCATTGGACAAGGGTGCGATCGAAGTCAAGGTGATTGACGGTAAAACGTACTTAAAATTTCCACTTCAAAAGGAAGAGCAAATTTTTGGTTTAGGGTTAAATTTTCAAACGGTCAATCAACGGGGTCGGATTTTAAATCTCCACATGGATCACTTTGGGGGGAAGGATAATGGTCGAACACACGCGCCTGTGCCATTTTATGTGTCTACCAAAGGCTACGGAGTTTTGATTGACGCAGCTCAATACATCACCGTTTATGCGGGAACTGGAGTTCGGGTCGATTCCAAAAATCCTCCTGAACTGCAAGATCGGAATACCAATAAAAAATGGGATGCGCAGCCCTATTCAGACGCGGTTGAGATATTAGTTCCAGCCTCAGGGACAACGCTATATGTTTTTGCTGGTCCGTCGACCATGCAGGTCGTTCAGCGGTATAATTTGATGAGTGGTGGTGGATATTTGCCGCCTAAATGGGGGCTAGGGTTTACCCAACGAGTACCCACGCTGTATTCACAAGACGATATTTTAAAGGAAGTAAACAGTTTTGAGGAACATGATTTCCCACTAGATTTTATAGGCGTGGAGCCAGGTTGGCATTCCATGTCCTATCCTTGCACATTTGAATGGGATCCAACTCGATTTCCTAATCCTAAATTATTTTTAGACCAATTAGCAGCCAAAGGAGTTTCGGCCAATTTATGGCTAAATCCTTATGTTTCTCCTAAGTCATCTTTGTACCCTTTGGTCAAAAATCTCACGGGATCACATACGGTTTGGAATGGTTTAGTGCCTGATTTAACGTTGGCAAAAACACGCCAAGTATATAAAGATCACTTCAAGAAAAATCATTTGGATATTGGGGTTGGCGGCTATAAAATTGACGAGGTGGATGGCTACGACAATTGGGTCTGGCCGGATGTGGCCACGTTTCCATCGGGAACTAGTGCCGAGCAGATGAGGCAAATGTATGGGTCGATGGTGCAAAAAATGACGGCCGATTGGTACAAAGAAATCAACAAACGAACCTACGGTTTAGTGCGTGCCTCAAATGCGGGGGGAAGTCATTTGCCTTACGTGATTTACAATGATTATTACAACCATAAAGATTTTATCACCGCTTTAGTGAATAGTAGTTTTGTGGGTGTACTCTGGACCCCGGAAGTGCGTGCCTCAAAAACGGCCGAAGAGTGGATCCGAAGAATGCAATCGGCTTGTTTTTCTCCTATGGCCATGATCAACGCTTGGGCCGATGGCACCAAACCTTGGACTTTTCCTGAGGTGGCTGATGCGGTTAAGGATGTGGCCAATTTACGAATGCAGTTACTTCCTTATCTGTACACGACTTTTGCCGCATATCATCGAGAGGGAAAACCTCCCTTTAGAGCGATGCAATTGGTGGATGGATTTGTCTCCCAAAATATTCAGGAGCGAGGTCAATTTGACGCTACCCAGAATCCATACCAAATGGCTACTCGGAAAGACATTAAGGATCAATACATGATGGGAGATGCCATTTTAGTGGCTCCGATGTTTGCCGGCGAGAAAACAAGAAATGTTATTCTGCCCAAAGGCAAATGGTATGATTTTTATACAGGGGCATTTGTGGGTGAGAATCAAATCATTCAGATCGAACCTTCCTTAGAAAAAATTCCTTTGTTTGTTCGTGATGGAGGGATTATCCCGATGGTTCCCGTACACCGACAAGCTCCCAAAATGGATCAAAAATGGCCGCTCGAAATGCGTCATTACGGAAAATCAACGGGCGAGTTTACCTTATATGACGATGATGGAAAATCATTTGATTATGAAAAAGGGGCATTTTCATTGACCCATTTTTCAGTCCAAAAAGATGCTCAAGGTAAATTGGCCGGAAGCCAACCCGCTCAAGCGCCCATGGGATATTTAAAAGAAGTAAAATGGGTCTTTATGACCCACTAATTATTTCTTTTTTGCCCAGTGTTTTTCTAGTGATTTGATGAAAAAACCGCCAACCACGCTTCTTGCTTGAAAGCCTACTTGCGCTCCCGTTGTAGTTTCATGCCAGTCGCTAAAGGGTACGCGACTTGAACTTTCATTCATGAATTTGTAAATCGGATGGACAAAAGATTGGAAATCTTTTTGATTATCGGCCAGGGTAGCGGTCCACATAATCCAATCACTTTTAGTATACGTTTTGCGACTGTCTAAAGGCAATCCGTAGCCATTTTGCTTGGTTAAATAATAAGCAATCTCTTTTTGGTATACCTCTTTAGGAAATAAATTCAGCCCTAGTAATTTATCCCAAACCAAATTATATTTTTGACTCCAAGTATTATTTTTATTGAAAGTAAGGGCATAATGATCGCCCTCATCAGCCATTTTCATCCACTTACCTGCATAGTCTTTTGCGATGGCCTGCATCGAATCTGCCGTTGATTTTAACCCTAAACTTCTGGCCATTTGCGCGTAAGCACCTATCCCATTGATGGCTTTGATGGATAAGTTAGCATTTCGCTCCAAATGCCCCGCAAAATCATCCGTGCATAATTGGTTCACCGGATCCAAGCCATCTTTAACTAAAAAAGAAACCCAGCGAGTCAGCGTCTCCCAATGTTTTTTGGCAAATTGTGCATTGCCATCCTCTTTACAAATAGCACCCGTTAAAATCACCATATTTCCAGCTTCTTCCACAGGCATGTCTTCAGGGTAAGTTTGACCATTCGCTATGGGATACGTGCCAATATCATGTGCAGGGAATGGTTTTTTCCATTGCCCACTTTCACTGTAATACATAAGTGGTTCCACCATCCCTTTCAGTAAGGCGGTATTGTAAAGTAAACTGAGTGGGGCGGAGGGATACGTTACGTCCACGGTCCAAATGGAACCATTGCTAAAGTTTTCTTTTTGCGGAAAAAGCACCTCATCATTCTCTCCACGTACTAATTTGTGGGCGGCCAATGATTGTCTGTAACCTGCTACACATATTTCAGCATATTCTTTACCTCCAGCATTGAGTGCGTCTTGGTATATTTTCTTGTCAAAATTTTGACATATTTGCTTAATTTGATCATGTTCTTTAGCAGATGTGATGAGCAAATTTTCGATGTTTTGGTGTTTTTTAACCCACCAAGCTTTTAAATTTTTAGTAAAATATTGGATGGAATACAAGTCGTCGTACGCTAGCATGACGGTTGACTTTTTTGAGCTAGGCCCAGCCTTCGCTGTCCATTCAGAAGTCAAAAATAGCTCTGGATTGGAAGCGCTTTTCTCATTGGAATTTCCTTCACTCAAGTTGATTAAATCGGTCAGTGATTTAATGCCTAATGTATGTTGGGTGTTAGTGCTAGCTAAGTACCCATATCCCCAATCGATCCGAACATCATCTCCTTTTCGACCTAAAATTTGTTGATCTTTCACTCCTGTTTTCAAGTATTTTAAAGAACCTTTCGAACCTACATTTGTTTCTAAAACTTGTGTAGATTCATTCCTAGCAATATCAGCGGCTAGCCCAAAAGTAATTTTGGTTTCATGTGTTTTACCATCCGTAGATTTTATTTCAAAATCTACGTAGGAAACAGGCCGGCTCAATAAATCTAAGTTCGATGCGATTAATGGAGATGTGAAAGTAAGATTTAATTTCACGGCACCACAGGCAAATTGGTATTTGGTTTGTGTAGCTGTAATTTCTACTGCCAATTGCTGAGCTAAGGTTAATTGTTTGGCATTTTTTTGCTTCGCAAAACCAGCATCAAGCCAAGCATTTCCTCTTAAATTGATACAATGTAAGGCCAATAAATTTTTACCTTTTTTCAGGTTTTTCTTGACTTCATTTGCCAGTTCTATGTTTTTTATTTTCCTAGTATTACAGTTTTGGCAATCATAAATTTTAGTTCCATTTAAATAAACCTCCACATCATCATCGTGTCTTAGTTGGAGTATCAATTTATCTATATCGACTTCCTCGTATTCAAATGTACGTCTAACCCAAATATTTTTGGAAGGCCATGAGGTGGCCCATTTATTATTTGCCCCTTTTCCAAAAGGCAATTTCCCGTTTTTCCATGAAGTACTTTGAAAATTTTCATTCATCCAATTTTGGCCAGGTTCCTCCTCTGTGTATATGCATTCAATGGGCTGAGATTTTTCTGCAATCGGCACGATTGATTCGATCGGAAATGGTAAGGCACCTAAAAATTGATATGTTTTGTTATCTACTTTAATTAAACCGACCATCGACTGCTCATTCCCAGTCCAATGTTTCGTGGTGGAGGCATTTACTTGGTCCGAAAATGACCAAATGCTAAAATAGGGATCATGTGCAATCAGCGGGTAGGCAGGTGCTTTATGTACTTGGGCGAAAGTAAGTTGGCACAGACATGCCAAAATGAGGGTAGATAAAAACTTATTCATGTGAAAGGTTTAGACATTAGGTATAAAGATATGAAATCTCAAAATCTCAAAATTGGAAAATTGTTAATTTATTTTTAACTCACATCTCAAATTAAAACCTATCATACCATGAAATACATATTAACTGTTTTGATTAGTGCGACTTTTGCCTTTCAAGGCCTAGCCCAACAATTTAAAGTAAATCGTTATTTATATGTTGCCGCACCTGGAATACGCGATTATTTGGGGTATGGTGGACATGGGATTTTAGTTTTCGATATGGACCATGGACATAAATTTGTCAAAAGAATCAAAACCCAAGGCTTGCATCCCAACGGGAAACCGTCCAATGTCAAAGGAGTAGCTGTAAGTGTTCCATTGAATAGTATTTATGTAAGTACGTTGGAGTCTTTGCAGCGCATTGATCTGACGACTGAAAAATTGATTTGGGAACGTCAATTTGTAGGAGGTTGCGACCGCATGTCTATTTCACCTGATGGCAAAACGATGTATTTACCTTCTTTGGAGAAAAATTTCTGGAATGTGGTCGATTGCGAAACGGGGGATATCATTAAAAAAATTGATGGGTTTAAGCGGGCGCATAATACCGTTTATGGCTCCTCTGGAAATTCCGTTTACATGGGTGATATTGGAAATCCTTGGTTGTATGTCTCTGATACAAAAACGCATCAAGTACGTTTGAAAGTGGGTCCATTTTTAGGTTACGTACGTCCGTTCACCATCAATCATGATGAGTCTTTAGGTTTTGTGACGGTGGATAGCTTACTAGGATTTGAAGTAGGCGATTTGAAAACCGGCAAGAAATTAGCCAGTTTGGTGGTAGAGGGTTGGAATAAAGGTCCCGTGCGTAGGCATGGAAACCCAAGTCACGGCATAGGTTTGACTCCGGACGAAAAAGAAATTTGGTTGTGTGATGGATTTAATATGCGATTACATGTGTTTTCGGCGATCGCGCCATACCAACAGCTAACCACGATCGCCATGAAAGATATGCCGGGTTGGATTACGTTTAGTTTAGACGGAAAGTTTGCCTATCCATCTAGTGGCGAGGTGGTTGACGTTCGGACACGAAAAGTTTTATTGAATTTAGAGGATGAGTTTCACAATGCAGTTTCCAGTGAAAAAGTCGTTGAAATTCAATTTGAAAAGGGAAAGGCGGTTAGAGCTGGGGACCAATTTGGCGTCGGTCGTAAAAAATAATACAACCCTAGGAAGAAGTTGTTGATTTTCTTCCTAGGGTTTATTTAAATTATTGCCAGGTTAATTGGAACAGGTCGACGGCCTGTCGGGGCAATTCCGTTTCTAGTTTTAATGCACCTTTTGTAATCTTTAATTTTTGGGGAGGATTCACCATGGCCAATTGCCCTGCTTTTTCAAGCACTAAAATTTGTTCTGCCGTTGGCTCCTTTGGCGATCCCATCTTTTTCCAAACTTCATAGCTATTGCTATGCAAATCATCGATTCGGTAATGTGTCAGTTTGGCCGAGGAGGATTTAATGCCTGATATTTCCAAGGTAACTTTTGAAAATTCTCCTCTTTTATCGACATCATGGTAGTTCCAAACCATGATGGAGGCCGAGTTTTTATTTTTGGTGGCCATTGTCCCAATATCCGTTTTTATTCCTCTAAAACTTGAATCTAAAGCCATTTGTAAAGAATAACTATGATCTGATTTTGATTCCACAAAATCCCCTTGCATCTTCCCAAACATCCTAAATACATTTAAGACGGGTTTGTCTACTCCATTGGTTGCTAAATCTCTGAAACCATAGAACCAGGGTTGGTTTTCAAATTCAAAAGCCCAGGTTACGGCACCCAATAAATTGGAATCGTATTTTTTTGCCAATTCATATTTACGGGCAAAAGTGGCTGCAGTGTAGCTTGAATACATGGTTCCATTTCGGTAGGCATTTTGAGGACTTGTGGCCATTCCGCAGGCAGCGCAACCTTCAGGATCTGATTCGCCGATAACGATGGGCAGGTTTTTTAATTGGGGATAGGCGCTGATCACCTTTAAATTATCTTCAATGTTTTTGAGCTGGGCTCTTGCGCTCATAACTACTCTTCCTTGTTCTAATTTAGGGGATCCTTTGGCATGAAATAAAATGATATCTAAGGGCGAGCCTATTTTTTTTGTCACATAATTGGTGTCAAATAAGCAATGTTTTAAAAACGCATCTTGGAATTTCATTCCTCCTCCCGTGATATCTGTCCCGCCTATTTTAGCCGTTGGCAATGCTCTTTTTACCGCATCTGCTGAGTAATCATAGAGTTTAAAAAATTCTGCTTGCGTTCCTTTCCAATAAGCTGAATTGGGTTCGTTCCAAAGTTCCCAGTACCAGCTTTCCACCTCTTTTTGACCATAACGTGCCACACTATGTTTCACCCATTGGTAGATTAATTCCCCCCATTTTTTGTAATCTTTTGGCGGGTAGGCCCAGCCGGTGTAAATATCATTGTAGTTGTCGCCCGGTTTCCAATAGTGTTTATAGGGAACAGGGTGGGTGGAAAGTGCCTCCGGCATAAAGCCAATTTGGGCCAACGGTTTCATACCTCTCTGAATGTAGGTATCGAAAATCTTGTCAATAATGGTCCAGTCGTAGATGGGATTTCCTTGTGCATCCTCTGTGTAGGCATTGGTCGAACCCCATTTTAAATTTGCGACTCCATCGCCGGTGACCAACAAGCTATGCGCCCTTACGTATACGGGAACTGGGCTAAGGGCTGCTATTTCGGAAAGCAATTTTTTGCCGTCTTTCATGTAGGTGTAATTCGGCTCATCATATCCAAACCATGAATAAATGGGCTTCATTTTTTCCTGGGTTTTCGATAGGTCAACGGTGATTTTGGCTTGGTCGTTCATTTGTCCTAGGACATTGGCAGAAAAAAGCAACGCACATGCAAGGAATATTTCTTTCATAGACTAGGTTAAGTCGACAAAAATATCCTTTTTGTTTTCAATTATCTTATAAATTTTTAATAAATTCATATAGATGAAATATTCGATTTACCTATTTACGATTCTTTTTTTAACGATTTCGCTCAGCGTACAAGCCCAACAAAAGTTTTCGGTGTCGGGTAGAATTATTGAGAATAATCTAGAAGGCGCTCCTATTCCATTTGCCCATGTGTATTTAAATGGTACATCGATTGGGGCTCAAGCCGATGTAAATGGCCGATTTGTACTAAGAAATATTCCTAAAGGAATTTACAAATTCTCTATTTCGATGGTCGGGTTTAAGACGTTGATGAAGTTGACAAGCATCGATTCTGACCTTAAAAACCTCGTGGAGCGCTTGGATGAAAATGTTACGGATTTAGTAGAAGTTCGGGTAAAGGGTCAAAAGGATAAGGTTTGGAATAAATCGATCAGGGATTTTGAAAATGAATTTTTAGGTCGAGATATTTCAAGGAGCGAAATTCAAATTTTAAACCGCGAGGTCATCGATGTTGAGTATGATAAGCAGAAAAGGATCCTAACGGCAAAGGCACAACAGCCTTTGATGATTGAAAACCGAAATTTGGGTTATTTATATCGAGGCTTTTTAGTTGAGTTTCAGAAAGGGATTAACCGGATGAGTTTTAAGGCAAGTGGTTATTTTGAACCCTTAAACCCCAGTTCTCCTAAACAGCAGAAGCGCTGGGAAACCAATCGGAAAGATGTTTTTCAGGGATCTGTCAAACATTTTTTGTGGGCATTGTACCGAAATAAGTTGACTGAGGAAGGGTTTTCCGCCTATTATTTTAAGGACCGCAAGTACATGCGCGTTGTACCTGAATTTAAAGCGAAAGAAGTGGTCAAACCCACCAGTGATTCAACTGTTTTTTTGTTGGAATTAAAGGGGATGTTGACCATTGACTATAATTATAATTTTAGACAAAATTCTAGATTAATGCCTGTTTCACAGATTTTTTTCAATCAATATGGAGAATTGATTGATCCATATTCCTTGGAATTGTATGGTAAAATGTCTGAAAATCGAATGGGAAAAGAATTGCCTTCAGATTATATCTATAAGCCGAAGGAATGAATTTGAACCCATTTTTATCTAGTGGATAATTTTAATTTCCTACATTTTTTCCTGCGATATAACCGGTGGTCCAAGCAGATTGGAAATTGAATCCGCCCGTTATGCCATCAATGTCCATCACCTCTCCAGCAAAAAATAATCCGGGATGTATTTTACTTTGCATCGTGTTGACATCGATTTCTTGTAAGTCCACTCCCCCAGCGGTGACAAATTCTTCCTTAAACGTTGTTTTTCCTTGGACGATATAACGGTCATTCAATAGGGTATTTACAAGTTTATGGGTATTTTTTGCGCCTAAATCATTCCACCTGGTGGTGGGATTAATTTCATTTTTTTCCAACAAAAATAGCCAAAGTCTATTGGGGATCTCAAAGGGGTTTAGATTTGAAATCATTTTAGAACCATGTGCACTGATGGTTTTAACTAAGCTTTCGCGAAGCGTATTTTCTTTTGTTTCATTGAGCCAGTTCACTAAAATACTGAACTCATAATTTGATTCAGCTAGTATGCGCGCTCCCCAAGCAGATAACTGTAGGATAGCTGGTCCGCTCATACCCCAGTGGGTTATTAATAAAGGGCCTTTGCCCAACAATTTTTGACCTTCTATTCGAACCACAGCCTGTTCTACCACGATGCCCATCAGTTCACGAATGGGTTCTTTAGGCATGTTGAATGTGAATAAGGAAGGAATCGGTGGGATAATGTTATGGTTTAAATCGGCAAGCCAAGAAAATCCTGTCAATTTTGGTTGGCCGCCAATCGTAACAACCACCCGGTCTACTTTTTCAGTCACTTCTTTATAGGTAATTTCAAAACCATTTTCTAAGGGCGTTATTTTGTCAATAGCACGCAGAGTCCATAATTCTACCCCTAACGTTTTTGCTTCTTTCCACAGGCAATCAATGATGCTTTGAGACTCATTTGACAAAGGAAAAACACAAAGATCGGGATAGGTTTTCAATGGAACACCTCTATTTTCAAACCATTCCATGGTCGCTTTAGTATCAAATTGCTCAAAAGCTTTTCGCAGGAATTTTTCACCTCTAGGATATTTTTCGGATAATAATCGGTGATTTGTTAAAGCGTTTGTGACATTGCAACGACCGCCTCCTGAGATTTTTACTTTTCCTAAAAACTTAGACGTTTTCTCAAATACCCGAACATGTGCTTGTGGAAAGTGTTTTTTTGCTGAAATGGCGGCAAAAAATCCGGCAGCTCCTCCTCCTAAAATGACTATTTCCAATGTGTATTTGCTAGTGTCAAGCAAAATTCACGAACAAATAGGGGAAAAGAAATTATTTAAGCGATTAATTTTATTTATTTCCCCACCTTAGCCGGATTATATCCCACCATTTTTCATTTGCTGGAATCAGTTCTTAAATCTTGCTTTCGTATAAGGTCCCATTATTTTCGGAATTTATTTGGAAGATGCCCCCACAAAGTCTCGTGGAAACTAAGAAAAAATTATTGGAAGATTGTACACTAATGGAGTTGGGATTTTAACCTTCTGAGCTATATAAAAAAAGATCCGACTATGCCGGATCTTCCTTATTTAAAATCGATAAACTGATAATTTTATTTCTTTTGCTCAGATAAGAACGTTATCAAAGAAGCAAATTCCTCATACGATAATTCATTGGCTAGGCCAGTCGGCATCATCGATGTTTCCATCTCTTTTCTGCTGGAAATATCTGCCGTTTTAATCGTAGTGGTTTGACCTGTAATATCTCTTAAAATTAATCTTTCTGCTGATTCAGAGGTAACAAATCCCATATATTCTCTTTTATTTTTAGTCGTAATTAATACCGTTGCAAACCCTTGTGAAATCGATGCATTTGGTTTTAAAATAGACTCAGCGATTTGCTCTCTGTTCATGATTGCACCAATCTGTCCCATATAAGGTCCTTTTGGCATATCCCCTGGTTTCAAACTATGGCAAACGACGCAGCCTTGCTTGTTGAATAAGGCTCTACCTGCAGCTGAATTACCTGGCATTTTAACCATGGCTAACATAATATCTTCAATAGAGGTATTTCCAATTTGTCCTTTTTTATTACGAATGGCTTCTAGGTCAACTTTCACCTCTTCTTTGGCTACCATATTTTGAGCAGCACCGGCCATCTCAGCGATTTCCATTTGATGCTTCTCATTTAAATCAGAAAATACGATTTTTTCAGCATCCGATGATTTGTTCCAAAGGGCCAAGTAAAAATTCTTTATTTCTGGACTTGATTCCCAATCAGCCGTTTTGTAATATGGACCATGTCCATTCGGCTTCGTCGACCACCAATATTGACCCTCATAGAAATTTTCTTTTTTGTACAATCGAGCAACTGTTTCCAAAATTTGTGATTTTAATTTAGGCTCTTTTGACTTATTGTAAGTGGAAATAAGTGCCTTGGCAACAGCCGGGTCATGCATATAACGCATCGCCCATAAAGCAATCGTAGCGTTTTTTGTCCCCAAAGCTGCAATGCTTTCCTTCTTGGCATTTAAACTTCTTAGCGCTTGAACAGCTACGTGTGAAGGAATGATGGCCGAATTAGGTGTTGCGTGTGGACCTTCTTTATCTTTTGGAGGTGCCACAAACGAGTTAGGAACTTTTACTTGTAATAAAGCTGATATCGCTTCTTTGCGGCCTAATCTGCCTAAACCAATCGCCGAGGCAACTTGAATGCGTGGAGAAGGATCTTTTAATCCATTCAAATAAGGGGCTAATGGAATTAATTTGCTTTTCGTTTTTCTGTCGGCCATCGCTCTTAATGCAAATTCTCTAACGCTTTTATCTGCAACTAAGGTCACAAGATTTGCCAATCCCTTTTGATCCGCCGCTTGCGCATACGTGAAAATTCCAGTAGCTCTTGTATACAGAGGTAGCGATTTATCCGCCGCTAATTTCCAAGATATGGATGCAGCATCCTTCGCACTTCTACCCAATAGTTCTTGTTGGGCCGTGATTCTTGCCACCGCACTGTTGGATTTCAATAAGTCTGTTAACTCAGCCAATGAAGATTTTTTAACATCAGGAAAGGCTTTATAAGTCCATCCTTTGGGTACCGCTTTAATGACAAATCCTTTGGTAGGACTTCCAGAAAATCCAGCTCCATCCCATGCCGCAAGGTATAGTTGGCCCGAGCCATCCACATCTAAATCAGTAATTTGAGCCAATTTAATGAAGGTTTCATCCTTTTGAGTGAAACTAGCTCCATCAGGTGTCACACGATGTATGTACAACATGCTATTTCCCCAATCAGCCATCATCGGCACTTGGTTGTATTTTGCTGGCCAAGTCGGCTCATCCATAAATAAGGACCCCGTCCCAGAACCGCCACCTACATCGACTAATCCCGGAATAATTTCTTCCGTAAAATGCTTAAACAATAAAGGATATCCATATTCACCCGATTGAATGTGATGGCTAAAACGGATGTTCCAACCCGCGCCGTCATTGGTATTATCCCGAGTAAATATATTCATGTAGGCATCAATCGCCACATCGTAAATATTTCTAGTTCCGTGTGTATAAACCTCCATTTCAGTGCCATCTGGTCTTACTCGGACGATTCCTCCCCCTAACATGGTTAATTTTTTTCCTGAACGGTCCACGGCATCATGAAAACCAAAGTCGCCCACCGCGATGTAAATCCAGCCATCGATCCCTAAGCGAATTCCATTCGTTGAATGGTCTGTACCTCTACTTTGAAGGAATTTAACCGAACTAATATGCTTAATTAAAGGAGAGGAAGGTCCGTCAGCGACCCCATCATTGTCCTTGTCCTCAAAAACGACTAAATCCATACCTGAAGCTTTTCCCGTTTCTGGAGAGAATACAGTATGAAGTACATATACTTTGTTGCCCAAAGAAATGATTCCACGTGGATTGTCGACCATCGCAAATTGTGTGCTGACATCTACTTTTCCATCGTGGTCTTTGTCGATAAGCTTTAAGATATATCCTTTTTTAGGAGTCTTACCCAATGATCCAATTTTGTCTACTCCCACATATACCTCGCCAGTTGCGGCAACGGCCAAACAGGCAGGTGAAGGAGTGAGATCGCCACTCGTGAAATTTTTGACTTGCAACTCACCAGGCCAAAACCCTGCATTGCGTAAGGTGTCAATTTTGACAATGGCGCTTGAATTATTTTGCTTGGACGAAGAATCAAAAAAATGAATTCCAAAAAAGAAAAGTAGCCCATAAATCAAGGCGAAGCTAATTTTTAACATGGTACAATAGGTTTATATGTATTTGGTAAGTACAATTAATTAGCAATATATTAATTGATCCGATCATTTCAATCCTTTGAAATCATTTCTAATTGATTTTATTTTTTTTATTTTGCCTAATATTCCAATTTGCCTACATCATTTAAGATTTGAGTGAGCATTATTAGTTTCGACTGTTCGCTAAAATAATTAAGCTGAATTTATTGAGGTGAAAGTTTAGCTGGTAAACCCAATGTTTTGCAATCTGATGTTAAAGTTGGTGTAAAGGAAAATGATACATTGGGTAGAATTCGTCATTTAAAATCATAAAAATGAAAAAATTAAGCGTGTTTCTTTGCTTACTCGTTGTTGGTTTTTCAAGTCAAAAAGTTTTGGCCCAAAATACTTTCCCTTCTGAATTAGTGAATTTCAAAGCCTATCCTGAAAATCCGATTTTCACTGGAACGAATCTAGATACGTGGGATAAGCAAATAAGGGAGCGTGGATTTATTTTGAAAGAGGGGCCCCATTATCATTTGTGGTTTACGGGTTATTCACTTGCCTCGCCGACCAAATTTTTAGGATATGCTACGTCAAAAGATGGAATTCATTGGGAGCGTTTTTCGAAGGAAACGATACACCCGAGCCAATGGGTAGAAGATATGTATGTAGTTAAATCGGGCAAAACCTATTACATGTTTGCGGAAGGCGAGGGGGACATTGCACACATGATGGTTTCGAAAGACCGAATACATTGGCAGGAAAAGGGAAATTTAGACATTCGGAAGGTCGACGGAAGTCCCATTCGAAAGGGAGCCTATGGTACGCCAACGGTCATTCGAGCAAATGGAGTGTGGAACTTATTTTATGAACGAGATGATTTGGGAATTTGGTTAGCTACATCCAAAGACCTAAAAATGTGGACGAATGTCCAAGATGAGCCGGTCATCAAAATGGGGCCGGACACCTATGACCTTTTTGCTGTGGCTATGAACCAAGTGATTCGCTATAAAGGACTTTATTATGGATATTATCATGCATCGGCTTTTAAAGATTGGCATGAATGGTCTACCAACATTGCGGTATCTTCCGATTTGATTCATTGGAAAAAATATGAAAACAATCCGATCTTGGTCAATAATCAATCCAGTGGAATTGTGTTAAAGGATGGGAAAGGGTTCCGACTTTATACCATGCACAAAAAGGTAAATTTGTATTTTTCAGAAGGCAATTCAAAATAAAAAAATCAATACCTTTGTTTGAAACCTATTTAATCTCTTTAAAAATACATGGAATACCGCAAATTAGGTAAGACCAATGAGCTCATCTCCGTACTAGGATATGGCGCTTCCCCTCTAGGAAATGTGTTTGATGTCGTGGACGAACAGGAGGGCAAGAATGCCGTTCATTATGCCATCGATCATGGAGTTAATTTTTTTGATGTTTCTCCTTTTTATGGAATCACTCTGGCTGAAACTCGCTTGGGGAAAGCCTTGCAGGGGAAACGAAAAGATATTTTTTTAGCGACCAAATGTGGTCGTTATGATTTGCGGGAATTTGATTTTTCTGCTAAGCGAATCATGGCAAGCATTGATGAATCACTCCAAAGACTGCAGACGGATTATGTAGATTTGTTCCAGTTGCACGATATTGAATTTGTGACGAAAGAGCAAATTTTAAATGAGGCGATGCCGGCGATTGAAAAAATAAAAGCTTCGGGGAAGGCCAGGTTTATTGGGATTACAGGTTTGCCAGTACGCTATTTAGCGGAGATTGCACGCCAAATGGAATTGGACACGGTCCTTTCTTGGGCGCATTATAATTTGCTTCAAGATGAAATTAATGATGAATTGGTTCCATTGTCTAAAGAAAAAGGATTTGGCTTAATGAATGCCGCTCCGCTAATGCAACGGATTTTATCTGATGCGGCGCTTCCCGAATGGCATAATGCCCCGAAGGAGATGTTGGCGATCCAACCTGCTTTATTGGAAATCTGTCAAAAATATGGAGTGCGTTTAAGTGATGTGGCAATGCGATATGCCATGGATCATCCTGATATTGCAACGACGATTGTGGGGATGTGCCGATTGACGTCAATCCAGCGAAACATCGAATCTATCGATTTTAAAATCCCTGAAGGAATTTTAGCTGAGTTGGCCGCGGTCATTGCGCCTGTTAAAAACTTAATGTGGTTCGAAGGTCGGCCAGAAAATAATATACCTCGTTCTTAAATCACATGAAAGCATTATTTCTAACGGCTGTGGGCCAAACTGAAATTCGTGAAATTGAAAAACCTAGCATAGGACCTGAGGAGGTTTTGTTGAAAATAGGCATGGTAGGTTTTTGTGGTGGAGACTTAAATGGTTTTAAGGGCCTTTTTGAATTGCAGGAATATCCCAATGTCTTGGGTCATGAAGTGGGAGGGACGATCGAAGCAATGGGAAGCCAAGTGCCTGAATCATTTAAAATAGGCAATAAGGTTACGGTATATCCTTATTTGAATTGTGGAAAATGCATTTCGTGTAGAAAGGGTCGAAGGAATGCATGCCAAGATAATAAAACGATGGGTGTTCGTCGGCCTGGTGCCATGACAAGGTACATCGCGATTCATTGGCAAGATTTATTTGCGTCGGAGAAACTTAGCTTAAAAGAATTGGCTTTAGTGGAACCATTGACCGTGGGCTTTCATGCGGCGGCTCGTGGCCGAGTGAGTAGTCAAGACCGAGTTGCGGTGATCGGTTGTGGCATAGTGGGCATGGGAGCGATTGCTTCTGCAGTGAACAGGGGTGCCGAAGTGATTGCCATCGATATCGATGATTCCAAAATGGACATTGCCAAAAAAATTGGCGTTGCACATACCATTAATACAAGTCGGGAAGATTTACATGAGGCATTGATGCGGATCACGGATGGCGATGGGCCCGATGTGATTATTGAGGCGGTAGGAAACGCAATAACGTATCGAGCCGCAGTGGATGAAGTAGCTTATACAGGCCGTGTGGTTTGTATCGGGTATGCTAAATCTGCCGTGGAGTTTAATACGGGTATTTTTGTCCGAAAAGAAATAGAAATTTTGGGTTCTCGAAATTGTACGGATGAATTTCCGGAGGTGATTGCTTATTTAGAAGCGGGTAAATTCCCTGTAGAGGATGTGATTTCAAAAACAGTTTCATTAGATGATGCTGGGGCTGCATTGGCAGATTGGGCCGCTAATGCGAAGGGTATAACGAAAATAATGGTTGATTTTGACCGTTGAAAAAATGATAAAATCTTGCGCAACGATTGCCTTGGTACCAGAAATTACGTCGGGTCCATGGATTTATTGGAATGATTTAGAAAAGAGTTTGGCACATGCTTCTTCTTTGGGATTTGATGCGGTGGAATTGTTTACCGCTTCCGCTGACGGCCTTAATGTAACAGAAACTAAATTACTGGTAGAAAAATATAATTTAAATATAGCGGCTGTCGGTACCGGTGCGGGCAAAGTAATCCATGGATTAACTTTAACGGATCCAGATGCGGCCATAAGGAAAAAAGCCATTGAATTTATTGAGTCGATGATCACCTTTGGAGCCGCTTTTGGGGCGCCAGCGATTATTGGGTCCATGCAGGGAAATGTGGTGGCGGGGCTTCCTCGGGAGCAGGCGATGCAATGGTTGGCCGATGGGCTCATTCATTTGGGGAAGCATGCGGCAACTTTAGGGGTGAAATTAATTTACGAGCCTTTAAATAGGTATGAGACTAATTTAATTAATACGCTGGGCGATGGGGTTCAGTTTTTAAAGACGCGCCAAATACAGCAAGTGGGTTTATTGGCCGATTTATTTCACATGAACATCGAGGAGGCGGATATGGCGGCGAGCATTAAGGCATCAGGTGATTTGGTCATACATGTACATTTTGCGGATAGCAATAGACGCCCAGTGGGAAATGGACATTCAGATTTCAGGGAGGTGGCCAAGGTATTAAAAGAAATGAATTATACGGGGTATGTTTCTGCGGAGGCATTTGCTTGGCCTAATCCAGAGGCTGCGGCAACCCAAACGATTCAGTCATTTAATCAGTATTTTAATCAATAATGTATGCAACGATTTTGTTTAGCTTTAGATCTAGTGGATGATCCAGCATTAATTAAAGAATATGAGCACTATCATGCCAAAGGAAATGCTTGGCCCGAAGTAACCCAACATGATATCGATGCGGGCGTTTTAAATATCGAAATATTTAGAACGGGCAATCGGATGTTTATGATTTTGGAAACGGTAGATGAGTTTACTTTTGAAAAGAAAGCAGCTTTTGATGCGACTAATCCTAAGATTGCCGCATGGGAAGAATTGATGTGGAAGTTCCAAAAGCCCTTGCCATGGGCAAAAAATGGGGAGAAGTGGATTTTAATGAATCGCATTTTTAAATCATAAATTTTATGCATCGGATGAAGGTATTTTTATTGGGATTTTGCTTGATTTTTAGTTTGAGTATTTGCGCTCAAAAACTACCGTCCGAGTTCATTTTTACCAAGGCACCTTTTGCCTCTAGTCATGCATCGACCATCGAAGAAACGCCCAAAGGATTAGTATCCGCTTTTTTTGCGGGCAGTGATGAAGGAAATAAAGATGTGGGTATTTGGTTGATTCGAAATATTCAAGGGCGCTGGACTCCTCCGATCCAAGTGGCGGATGGGGTTCAAAATAAAAAAGTCCAGTATCCTTGTTGGAACCCTGTCCTTTTCCAAATGCCTCAAGGCGAATTACTATTATTTTATAAAGTAGGTCCCAAACCATCCCAATGGTGGGGGATGCTGAAGCGTTCAAAAGACGCGGGGCTAACTTGGTCTGCGGCTGAGAAATTACCCCATGGGATTTTGGGTCCGGTGAAAAATAAACCTCTTTTATTGGCTGATGGTACTCTCTTATGTCCGAGTAGCTCAGAAGATTTGGGGAATAGATTGCATTTTGAAATGACAAAAGATGGAGGGAAGACCTGGAAAAAAACGAAGGTTTTAAATGATGGTAAACGTTTTTCAGCCATCCAACCCAGTGTGATTTTTCTAAAAGATGGCCGAATGAAATTATTGTGTAGAAGCGACACGGGTTTTATTATGGAAGCTTATTCCTCAGACCAAGCAAATACTTGGACCCCCTTGCAAAAGACGAATTTAAAAAATCCTAACTCGGGTTCTGATGCCATAACGTTAAAAAGTGGCTTACATGTTTTGGTGCATAATCCACTTGGTAATAGGCCCAAAGAAACGGAAGGGGAGCGTGAGATTTTAGCGGTTTCCACGTCAAAAGATGGGACACATTGGACTAAAGTAGGCGAGTTAGAAAACACGCCCTTAAAAGAATTTTCCTATCCAGCCATTATCCAAACGCGCGATGGCCGCATTCACATCACCTATACTTGGAAACGTGAAAAAATCAAACATGCTGATTTAAAATTTTAAAACCTTTTTGTTTTTGGTCAGTTAAATAGTTGAATTAATTATTTAATAGCATTTTAATAATTTAATGATAGTATTACTATTATTATTTTTATGATTAAAACTCTTTTATATTTGTTTTTAAAAATATTTCATTAACTTAAATTGGCCAACCAAATTTCGTATTGATTAATCTTCATCTCTCAATAACTCAAACTCTTTCAATATTTCCAAAGAATTCTCGCTAACCAGGTTTGACTCTTGACTTAGTTGATTTTTTAATATGCGCCTCTTCTGATAGATATTATATAAATTCACCGCTTCATTAATGTATCTATTTCTAGCTATTTTTAAATGAAGAGTGATTTCTTCTGCCTCTGCGTAAATAGGATCGTCAAGTTTTAAGGATAGTGTTTTCATCTCAATTTTTCATAAAGGTATACATTAAAAGTATATACTTTTACTTTTGATTAATTTTCTTTAATTTGATTCTTTAATAAGACCTTGATGACTTTTCTTTTCAATCGATTTTCATTTTTCACAGTATTATTTCTGACTTTTGTTGTTAAAATTTCTGCCCAACAAGTGTATTTCACGACGGGCTTTAAGGTCAGCGAATTGGGTTCAGATCATGCAACGGTTTGGACTCGTTTGTGTGAAAAGGAAAAACCAAATCCGGTGGTCCATCAGCGGCTGAATCAGGTTTTTAGACATCCCATTGACTTTGATGAAAATATGCCCATTGCCAAGATGGACGGCGCGGTTCTTGGAACAGCAGGTTGGGTCCGAATTACCTTAAAATCAGGCCCCTCTGAAATTTCAAGTGGCTGGTTGAAAGCCGATCAAAAAAAGGATTTTACCGTATTTCATCTCTTTGAAGAGTTGAAACCTAATACGAAATATGAGGTTAGGCTGGAGGGGAGGTCGGCTGAAAAGGGCTTAATTCAGCGTGCAGCTGGGACTTTTACGACGGCTCCTCGTATTTTTGAAAAAAAGGAGTTGAACTTGACAACGTCTACTTGCCAATATTTTTGGAGCCATGATGATTCATTAAAAGGATTTCATTCTTACAATAGTATGGCTCTTTTGAAGCCGGATCTTTTTGTCCAAACAGGGGATTATGTTTATTATGATAAGCCAGGACCTATGGCGAATACGCCTGAAAAAGCGCGGCACAAATGGCATGCCATGGATGCTTGGCCTTCTTTAAAATCGTTTTTTCAATATACACCTGTGTATATGCTGAAAGATGACCATGATTTGTTGGCCGATGATGTACACCCTGGTTCGGCTTCTTTTGGCCAACTGACTATTTCGGAGGGTTTAAAAATTTGGCATGAAAATGTGCCATTATCGGACAAGCCCTACCGGACTTTACGCTGGGGGAAAGATGTTCAGTTATGGTTTTTAGAGGGGAGAGAATACCGAAGCAATAACCATATGCCTGATGGAGCGGCAAAAACAATTTGGGGAAATGAGCAAAAGACTTGGTTCGTGAACACAATTCAACAATCCAATGCGACCTATAAAATCATTTTTTCTCCCACACCGATTATTGGCCCTGATCGAGGAGCTAAGGCTGATAATCATTCAAATCTTGCTTTCAAAACAGAAGGTGATTGGGCGAGGAGCTTGTTGACCGACCAAAATGCCATTATTGTTAATGGGGATCGGCATTGGCAATATGTTTCTAAGGATACGTCGACTGGCTTGATGGAGTTTGGTTCAGGACCTGTCAGTGACTTCCATGCGCAGGGTTGGCCTCCGAATGAAAAAAGACCTGAGCATCAGTTTCTGCGCGTAGCTGGAGGTTTTTTAGGTATTAAAATGGTTTACGAACAGCAAAAACCCATTTTATACATGACTCATTATGACGTCATGGGAAATAAGTTACACGAAGAAAGAATCAAAAAATAAGCATGTGTTTTCCATTTTTATTGGTTAATTTCAAAAAATATCTCAAAAATTTTTGTGTTGAATCGTGTACTTAAAACCTAATATTGATATGAAAAATTTACTCATTGTGGCCATTTTGTTTTTGAGTTTCCAACAAACCTCTTTGGCCAAAGAGCCTAAATTAAAAAAGATTTTTACAGGTAAAAACCTGGATGGTTGGAAATTACCTGAAGATTTAACTTGTTGGCGCGCCGAAAAAGGTATCCTCTACGTTCGCAATAACGCGGCTAGAAAAGGAAGTAATTTATGGACGGAGAAGACGTACACTAATTTCATTTTCCAGGCAGATTATTTGTTAGGGGATGGGGTGGTTGATTCGGGTGTTTGGATGCGTTCAGAAAATGATCAAATACAAATAGGTATATCAGGTTCATTAAAGCGAGACTTAACGGGTTCTCCTTATATTCCGAAACTTAGATATCCAGTGGAGGCGAAGGGCGCTTTGGCGTTAATCAAACCAACGGATTGGAACACCATGAAAATTAATATGGAGGGAAAAACCTATACCGTTTGGTTAAATGGCGTGGAAGTGATGACTTATACTTCTGAAACCATTCCAGCTTCAGGACCTGTGGGACTTCAATTACATCCTGGTAATGTGATGTCCATACAATACCGCAACATTCGTTTGGCCGAGTTGCCTTAACGTTAAAAATCCTTTTCTCCGTAATCTGTTTTAGTTGATTTTACTTTCTGGCCTCGGTCATTAATTCTGAAACCCAGGCTAATTAGAAAGACACGATCCCATTTTCTGTAGTCGGTGCTACTAAAAAAATCTCGGGTCTGAGTTTGTATGGTTTGGATATTGGTGTTGAAAATATTTTGTGCTTGGAAGGTCAAACTGCCTTTGTTTTGCCAAAGCGTATATTTTAAACTGGCATTGGACAGCAATAATTCAGAGTCCATTCCTTGAGTCGTGACTGATTTAGATAGGTAATTAAAATCCCATGCGAACCGAAGTCTTGTAGAAATATCGAAGACCGTATTTCCATTAAAATTATAATTAAAGCTATTTTGAGTGGTCTCAATTCCGTTGAATTTTCCTCGAACATCAAATTGGAACAAATTACCAGAAAGATAGATTTTCCATTTTTTTGATGCTTTGATTTCGGTCGTCAATTCCATTCCTGTGGATTGTGAATTACCCGCATTCGTATAGGTTCTTCCTAAAATTGTTCTGGAGTAAATTTCATTGACTCTAAAAACTTTATCTTGTAAGATATTCACATAGGCGGTAGCAGTAAAGGATATATTTGTATAGGCCTTGCTAAATGCTGTTTCGAACACATCTGCTATTTCGGGCAATAAATTTGGATCACCGTTTTCGATGGTCTCCGCATGTCGGTGATTTTTAAAGGGTGACATTAATTTAGTGGTAGGCCTTTCGATTCTACGGCTATAGGCCAGGCGAAGCGAATGAGTCTCGGATAATTTCCATTGTCCTTGGAACGATGGAAATAAATATAATTGATCTAAGGCGTATATTTTATTAGGCTCCGCGAGATGTGTAAGCTGTCTACTTAACATTTCGGATCGAAGTCCTATGCCGTAGGTAAATAAATTCTTTACGCCACTCCATTGGATATAAGGAGCGTGAATTTTTTGTGATAAATTCATTTGATCGCTAAAATTTGGATCCGAATTCCATTGTTGATTAGCCGGATTTAATCGCTCAAATAAGAAATTTCCATCATGCTGAATTTGGCGAATGTGGTAACCCATTTCTATTTTTTTATTGTTAGCTAAGGGAAGGGAATAATCTAGTTGAAATCTTAGGGCTGTCAGTGGGCTCGTCTCAGTAGATCTTTCCCATAACAGTAATTTGTTTGAACCCTCGTAGGTATCATAATTGTTCAAAGGCCCACCTAGTTCGGAATATTCATATAAAGCCAAGGCGCTCAATTTGCTTTTATTCGCATACACATGCGAGTAGTCAGCGGTAAATGTTTGAAATTTTCCGGAACGAACAAACAAGTTTTGATTGTAAAATTCTTTTAAAGGGGATTTAAATTGATTTGAAAATAAAGAGAGCGAATTACCCGTTTGAATAAAGTCCTGGTAATTTAAATTCGCCATGCGATCCGTTTGTTTTTCGCCTAAATAGGTAGACCAATTCAATACATCTGTTGCATTGGGGTAAAAGCTACCGCCTGCCCGAATCGAATATTGAAAATCTCTGTAGTCTCTTATCCCCTTGGAGGGCATATAAGTTAATGTGTCTCGGTAGATAGTTCTTATTTCTCCTACGCGAAATCCTTCTATATCAAATCGCCTATAATCCGCTGCCGCGAAAATATTCCACTTTTTCTCTGCGTAAGTCCACATTAAATCAGAGCCCCAACGAAGCGGATTTGTTCCTCCATTCATTAAATTTCCGGACCAAGAAGTGCCTATTTTGCTGTCTATTTTCGTGATAATATTAATCATCCCAGCTTTTCCATCCGCGTCGTATTTAGCTGATGGAGCGGTTAGAACTTCCACTTGATCGATTAAATTGGCCGGGAGTTGCGCTAATACTTCAGCAGGAGTTCGACTAGACGGTTTTCCATCGACCAATAAAACAAATCCTGTACTTCCTCTCAAAGCAATATTTCCTTCCACATTGACTGTCACTGAAGGTAGGCGCTGAATTAAATCGAGCCCTGTTCCATTGGCCGAGTTCTGAAATTGACCTGCATTAAAAATTTGCCTATCAATTTGCATGGAGGTGCTTACACGCTCTCCTTTGACGATAACTTCAGTTAAAAACGTATTTTTCGGTTTTAATCGAATGTCCAATAAAACATTGGAACCGTTTAATGATTGATTAAATGATTGATAATTTAGCGCCTGGACTTTGACATATGCGATATTTCCAGGGATCTTTTTGAAATTAAATTTCCCCAATGGGTCACTCAGCGTACCTTGAAAAACAGTTGAATCTTTCTTCCAAAGACTTACATTAGCAAAAGGAATTGCTTCCCCTGTTTTTTCATCTTGAATAGTTCCTGACATGGATTGACCATTCAGGTTAAAAAAATGTAAAAGTATGATGAAAGTAAATAGGTAAGTTTTCACTTGACAAAAATAGCTATTATATTGTTAGAAAATAATAACACTTTGATTACTAATTCATTAAAATATGCAGGGAAATAAATTGAATTTCATTTTCGCTTTCATTTTGTATGGCCTAATTCAGCCATTGGTTTTGGCTCAAAGACCTGCTCAGGGACCTATCTCGATGGATAAATTCAATCCCGTCAATCAGGGATATTCATTGGTTTGGGAGGATGAATTTATTGGAAATCAATTGGACACCTTAAAGTGGAAACCCCGCGGATTAGGCAAGCGCGCATTGGGTTTTGTATCTACTGAGGCGATCCAAGTCAAAGACGGGCTTTTGAATTTATATGCCTTGAAAAGAAACGATTCCATTCTCATCAGTGCGGTGGGTACGCAAGGAAAATTCATGCCCCAATATGGTTATTTTGAGTGTAAGGCAAAACTTCAAAATTCTCCTGGCGTTTGGGGTGCTTTTTGGTTGCAGTCGCCCCAACTTTCTGGTGGAACCGACCCGAAAATATATGGTGCGGAGGTGGATATCATGGAGTTTTTTAAAAAATTAGGAACGGATATTGTTTCGCATAATGTGCATTGGGGGCCTTATGGGGCGGGCCAACAAACCACCCGGGGAATGCAAAGTTATCTCAAGGGGCTTAGTTCAGGTTTTCATACTTTTGGATTACTTTGGACCCCTGAAACCTATACCTTTTACATCGATGGACTTAGGTTTTATGAAGTTCATTCAGGGGTTTCACAAGTTCCTGAATATCTAATTTTAAGTATGGAAATTCCAAGTGTCTTGGCTGATATAAGTAAGACTGTTTTTCCTGATGTTTTTTCTGTGGATTATGTGAAGGTGTATCAGAAAAAATAATTTAAAAAGGTGAGGAATGAAACGGTATGAATCCTTTATGAAAGATTTTATATCTTTGAATTTAGGAAATATTCATTTGAAACCAGGAAATGGTACGCTTAAATTAATGAGCCAAAATTTGCTCAAGCCGAATGACCTTGATATTAAATTAGTAACCATGAGACGTATCAATTAACCTACATGCTATGAAAAATTTATTAACCTTTTTGTTGTCAACCATCAGCTTTTTCGCTTTTAGCCAGAAGCCGAACATCATTTTTATATTTTCTGATGACCATACTTCACAAGCGATCAGTGCTTATGGAAGTAAAATTGCCAAGACGCCTAACATCGATCGCATTGCAAATGCCGGTGCTATTTTGTACAATAACGTAGTAACTAATTCCATCTGTGGGCCTAGTCGGGCTACCTTATTAACCGGAAAATTCAGCCACATGAATGGCTATAAGGTGAATGAAAAGGTCTTCAATATAGATCAACCCGTTTTTCCTGAAGCCTTGCAAAAGAATGGATATCAAACCGCTTGGGTCGGAAAAATGCATTTAGGTGCTCTTCCTCATGGCTTTGATTTTTTAAATGTCTTGCCTGGCCAAGGATTTTATTACAATCCTGATTTCATCAATAAAAACAATGAAAAGATTCAATACGAAGGTTATGTGTCTGATTTGATTACTAAATTTTCAAAGGAGTGGCTGGAGCAAAGAGATAAATCTAAGCCCTTTTTCATGGTGGTCGGTCATAAAGCCACTCATCGCGAATGGTTTCCAGACATACAGGATTTAGGTTCGTATGATGATGTGAATTTCCCGATTCCTGATAATTTTTATGACAACTATGAAGGAAGGCCCGCCGCTCGTGACCAAGATATGACTGTCGATAAAACGATGGTATTGGGCTCAGATTTGAAGGTAAATGTCAATTTTAATAATCCGACTTACAAGCGTTTTACACCTGCTCAAAAAGCTGCTTTTTATGAATACTATCAAAATAAAGTTACCAAGGAATTTGAGGAGAAGCATTTGACAGGAAAGGCATTGGTGGAATGGAAATACCAACGATATATGAAGGATTATTTGTCTACTGCCCGTTCTTTGGACCGCAATATTGGCGAGCTTTTGGATTATTTAGACAAAACAGGTTTGTCAAAAAATACAGTTGTTATTTATGCCTCTGATCAAGGTTTTTACATGGGAGAACACGGTTGGTTCGATAAGCGCTTTATCTACGAAGAGTCTTTGAAAACACCTTTTGTGATTAAATATCCTGGGAAAATTAAACCTGGGACTAAGGTCCAACAAGTCGTTTCGAATGTCGATTGGGCACCCACCGTGTTGGATATTGCAGGGGTAAAGCCAACCGAAGGAATGCAAGGAAAATCGTTTTATCCGTTGCTCGAAAACCCTAAAAAATCATGGGATAATAAATCCTATTATCACTATTATGAATACCCTCAGCCTCATCGTGTCGCTCCGCATTTTGGATTGCGCACAGACCAATATACCTTGGCGAAATTTTATGGACCCCAAGATTCTTGGGAATTATATGACATCAAAAAGGACCCTAAAAACATGAAGAATTTATATGGCGACAAAGCTTACGCAGGAGTCATCAAGAAATTGAAGTCGGAGCTCAAAGCAAAAATGATTGAATATAAGGATACTGACGCTTTAGAATTGTTGAATAAAGAGCAAAAATAAGGATGAAAACTGGACTATTATTGATTTTGTTTAACGGGCTTTTCTTTGGAATAGGGGCTGATGCAGCTCCAAATCCAAGCCTAGTTCGAGTGGAAAAAAATGGCACCTTGAGGCTCAGTGCTGAAAAAGGGAAGGCGATTGGCCCCGAAATAAAATATATGCCTGAGTGGCGAGCTTATGGCTGGTTTACTGCAGGAGACCGAGTAGAATGGCAGGTCCAAGTGCCAGAAACAGGTATATATCACGTAAGCATCGAGTATTCCGTGGATAATTTAGAGGCGGGAAAGCAATTCATCTTGTTTAGTTCCTCGGCTAATTTGAAAGGAATTGTGGCTCGGAGCGGTTCTTGGGAAACGTATAAATTAGTAAAAGTAGGATCGATTAAATTGATTAAAGGAATACAAAAAATTACCTTTAAATCTCAAACGAAATTTGCCAAAGGAGCTATTTTGGATTTAAGGGAGATTCGATTAAGCCAAGTGAATAAAAATTAAGTGGCATCGATATAAATAAAACTTTGAGCATTCCTTTTTTTTCACTTCCTTTCCACTTCAATATTTTTAAAATTTTAAATCGATACTACTATGGCCAAAGGGATGAATTCAAAAAAATCCGAAAAGAAGGAGGCAACTAAAACGCCTAAGGAAAAGAAGGAGGAAAAAAGAGACAAAAAAAATAAGTCGAATTACCAATAAGCCCTTCTTGGGCTTATTTTTTTATAGTTCTAAAAACATTAAAAAATATGCCCGCTCGAAAATTTTTAACGATGGCTTTAATGATTGGCATGCTACTTGGCTACGGTTGGCAGTCCATTGTAACTTCGATTGTTCTAAAGGGTATTTATCTAATGGTCAAAAAAATGGTACATTTTTTCCAATGGATACTTGAAAAAGCAAAGAAAATATTTGGTTTTAATTAACTCTGAAGCTATACGGAATCGTATAGGAGTTTAAAACTCCATCGCTCGTTTTCACAGACCAATAATATACATTGCCTGATTTTACCGTTACCCAAAGATTAGAACTGGAGGTAACGTTCGGTGCGACCTGCCTATTTAAAACTTTAGCTTGATCGGTGTCTATATAAATTTCATAACTTAATACCTTGCTGTCGGCATCCGCACCTGACCATATAAGATTGACTTTTCCTGCATTGGGAGTCACGCTTGCGCCACTGACTGGGGCAATAATCAAGGCTGGGAATGGTGCAATGGTTGAAGCCCCATCTCCGGCTAGGTAAAATTTCCAAACTTCACTGCTAGCCGTTTCTTTGGATTTGTTGGATTTGGAAATGACTTGCCAACGGTACGGCGTGCCTTTATAAAGGGTCACGGTCGCTTTATTTTCACTATTGACTGATTTGGTGGTATTAGTTAAGGTATTTAGATTGGTGATCACCAAATCGTACACATCTGTATCCTTTGCCGTAGCCCAAGAAAATGAGACATCGGACGTTAAACTCGATATATTACTTCCTTCATAGCAAACTGTGTTGTTGGCCGGTAAGGTGAGTGACGCGGCCGTCGGCGGGGAAATAACTACTACTGCCGGCGTGATCGTTTCGCCACCTTTTGAGCAGGCAAACATCAATAAGCTGATCCATAAAATTCCTAGATATTTCATAGCTTAATTATTTTTAGTGTTTGATCAACTGTTTCTCCTTGGACCCGAATTAAATAAAGACCCGCAAAAAAGGTACTTAAATCTAAGCCGACTAACCTTGAAGAAGGAACTGGGTAGTTTTGATTTGAGACATTCAAGCCCGCAGCATTGACTATTGAGATATCTACCTTTTGATCTATTCCATGTACATGTACTGAAACAGGTCCGGTCGTTGGATTTGGATATGCATTGACTGACTCTGAAACAAAAAACTCCTCTACATAAATCCCTTGACAATTTAAATCAGTGCTCACTTGGAGTTTCACTAAACCAGCGGGTAAGGCGGTGGACCAATTAGCCTCCGTTACTTTAAAGGCAGCATCATTTATTTTCACTAAATAAGTAGCGGCGCCACCTAGTTGGATGCTCATGGATTTATTTCCTGCGTCGATCGTTGATTGAACAACCAATGGTGCCGGTTCCGTGATTTTTACATCAAAGGCTTGTTGGAAATTCTTTACATTTTCCACCGTAAAGACCATGTTATATTCACCTAAAACCAAACCATTCAACACGCTATTGGCCACTCCTTTGGGCATAATAACCTGTTTTTCGTATTTATTTGGTCCTTTGACTGTTAATGAATAGGCATAATTGGTATTCAAAACGGAAACTTTTAAGGAACCATTATTAGCCCCTATGCATGTGGAGGCCACCACTTCTACCTTGAAATTATTCGAAGGCAAAGTGAAAATTTCACAGCCATTAATATCGACTAATGCGCCTAGTGGAGTATCATTGCATTTATCGACTATATCCGGCACACCATCTTCATCGGAATCGATGTAGGCCGATTGGATGATGGGAATTTGTGTAAAGTCATTAAATAAAATCTCTTTGGTAAATGCTTTGGTACCTCCCATCCATTGGTTCATGACAGATGCATAAACTTGACGGAAATCGTATTGCATGTCCATCTCGTAAGAGTAGTTGGTTTTATTAGGAATGATTGGATTCTTGCCAACGACCTTAGGATCTACTTTATTGCCAAATAAAATAACAGGCGAAACGGTACCATGATCTGTTCCATTGGTTCCATTGGAATGAACTGTTCTGCCAAATTCCGAAACGCACATGCCCAACACTCGATCTGATTTTCCCATTTGGTCCAGACTTTTCATGAATGCAGTTACAGCCTCATCTATTTCTTTTAAAATAGTTGCATGCATTCCAGTCGTTTTATCTCCAGGTTCTACCTGCGCACTATGGGTATCAAAACCGCCAATCTGAACTTTATATATTCTAGTTTGTAATCCCCCTGAAATCAGTCGGCTGACGATTTTTAATTGGTCTGCCAAATTACTTCTTGGAAAGGCATATTCAGTTCCTTTTTTAAATTGCTCTTTCAGCACCTTTCCATAGGCATTTGATTGCTTGGCCATAAGCTGCAAATATTTCAATTTCTCGCCGATGGGTGTCGAAGGATAATTATTGTCAAACTCATTAATGATCTCATAAAAAGATTCTGGGTTTGAGGCCACTACGCTGGTAAATGATTTTTTTCCCGTAAACATCAAGGAAGAATTCCAACCAATTTCCATGGACAATGGATGAGGAAATAGCTCAGTAGGGTAGGCTTCAGGGAAATTAGGGTGCTTGGCTTCTAGGTAACGTGCGGCCCAACCGCTATTCTCGTATTTCAAGGCATCTGAGGCTGAATCCCAAATGTCCATCGACCTAAAATGCGAATAACTTGGTTGGGGATAGGCCACAGCCTGCACAATTTTTAATCGGTTTTCCTTATGTAAGGATTGAAATCCTTTTAAGGATGGATGAAGTCCTAATTCAGTACCTTCCAAAGGTAATATTTTTTTGTCCGGCAACATGACTGTCGACCGAATGCTATTCAATTTAGACAACATATTCAATGGAATAACGGTATTTAAACCATCATTCCCTCCACTTAAAACGATGATCACAAGGATGTTACCTTCGGCAACTGTTTGAGCTAATTCGGATTGTGATCCAAAACCTAGTGATTCGTAAGGAATAGAAGAGAACAATGCAGGCAAGGCTGCCGCATGAGTCATTTGATGTATAAATTTTCTTCTGTCCATATTAAAACAAGTGGATTTCTCCCATTTGGAATAAGGCGCCAAACAAATTTTCTAGTCGGTTACTTAAAATAGATCGAGTCTCTTCAGTCTGTTTACTCATGTGCGACTGATATAATTGCGTGTAATACGACGGGGCGTTTCCTCCCAATACACTCGCTTTAATACGTTCTTTGGACTTAGCAGAAATAGGTGCGCTCATGATTTTTTCTACCGTTTCATCAATAACTAGGTCGATGTTATCAGGAGATTTCAATAAGCTGACAAATTTAATTTTGTCTATTTGATTGTGTACATTCCCTTTGGTATCACCTGAGCCAACCCATGCGCCCCATTTGGCAATTCCATTTCCTGAATTAGACCTTTTAGCGATTGTATCCGAATTAATCCAAAACAAGTCGTAAACGGGTTCTTGGTAATAAGCAGGCCAGCCAGATACACTAGGTGGGTCCGTAAAGTTTAAACCAATGTTACCCATTTCCCACTGCAAACTTTTGTATTTGTAAAAATTGGCGGTAAGGGGGTCTGAGTATCTCTTTGGAATATCCCCTCCTCCCGTATTAAATAAATACATGTCAAATTCTTTATAAAACCCAAACATAAATTCAATGGGAGATTTGATCATGGAATTATAAAACGAGTTGTCGTAAAAATGAGCACTACCTAAAAGAGCACGAAGTGGAACTTTAAGTTCGTAATTGTTTTTACGAAGTAGGTCGGCCATAGGTACTATGACATTTTTTTCTACCGTATCAGTAATGATTGGATAACAGAAAAATTGGTAAAGTCTTCTACATAGGTATAAAGCACATTCGTTCGTATTAAAGAGCATATCGATGGCTTCATCTAATTCTTTTTTACCATCTTGACCTTTTCGACCTTTTATTACTCGATTGCCATAAAAAGCAGAAAACTTTTTATCGTCTGTATCGTGATTCCATTCATTGAATATGTTGGTGATAGGACCTGTTGTTTTTCTAATACTATCCCAACTAAATTGCCAACCCACTAATAAGCGAGCCATTTCACTCACATCTTGCTCTGTAAATTGAGATCCAGGTCCTTTGCCTACCGTAAATAGTTCCTGTAGTTCTCGGGCATAATTTTCATCAGGTTTGTTTTTCTGACTGCTTTGTAAGTTTAAATAGTCCAACATAGTTGGATCCAAAGTAATTTTGTATATCGTGGTTTTGTAAGACTCAAAGGAAGTGTTAAAAAGAGTCATGTAGTGCTGATACAACATTTTGACACTTCCTTTTCCAGCCGCTAATAAATTATGAAGGAAAAATACCATGCGCCAGTGTACCGAAGTACTTTGCTGAATCATGTTTCTAAAAAGCCATGCATCATGAGAACTATGTCTCGGTCCTGGCGATCCATTATTAGGCTCGGGAACAAATACATATTCTTTGCCCGGTTCTACATAAAAGTGTAATTGTTTTTCTGTTTCCTCCTTTGTGATTTCGTAATCATAGTCATTGACCGGAACGCTCGGTTGCTTTTCAGGCGTGAAGATTAAGTCTAAAGATTTCTGTAGCGAAAGGTTATTGAGATCTAATAAATGCCTACTTCCATAACCTGTTAAAACACGATTTAACAGATGTTTCTTTTGGGCAGTTCCCCAAGTTCCGGTATATGCTTCGAGGCCAGTATTGACAATCGTTCTCGACACTCGGGCCTGCTCGATTTTAGAGAAATCGACGTTTTCTTTACGAAACTGGGCCACTAAATCTACTTTTTTTGTATTTTGCATCAGAACTAAAACATTTCAAATATAAAATTATTTTTTTAAAATAATGTTATAACTGATTTAACGGTCATTTTTTTTATCCATGAAAAGAAGAGAATTTACAAGAAAGACCTGCCCGGCATTGGTGCTTGCCATTATTGGAAGCACTCTTTTAGATTCGTGTGATAATGCAAAAGAGGAAACAGCAGTGATCGTTCCCCAGGAGGAAAAAGAGTATCTGGATCAAATGAAGGCGATTGGTACTACGGGATTTTTACTGGTTCAAAATAAGGTGTATTTTAACTTAAAGCATGCGACTTATTCGAAGTTGTTGACAGCTACTAATTTTGTGAATGATTTAAATAATGGAGTGCTGTTGCTAAGGCAGAGTGATTCAAGCTTGCTGGCTTTTGATAATTGCTGCCCACATTTGGGGACTAAAAACCAATGGAGCTTTCAGAGCAATAAATTTAGGTGTGCTAATCATGGCAATAGCTTTGGGATTGATTCAGTTCAAATAGCTAATTGTAGTTCAAATAGTACTTATGGCAACTTGCGCTCGTTTAAAACCTTGCTCTATAAGGATTTATTGACCGTGGATTTTAGTTGACATGCGTGTAAACTAATCCACAAATGCTTCTCTAATCGTTTCTTTTGTTTTTTGAATTTCTGCTTCAGTTAAAGAGCCTAGTATTTTTATGATTCTTTTACGATCAATCGTTCCGATTTGATCGATAGCTAACCAGCCGACGGTATTTTGCAAATTTATTTTTATTCTGGTGGGAAAATTTTTTGAATTAGTCGTTAAAGGGGCAATGACAATCGTCTGCAGGTATTTATTCATTTCGTTTGGTGAAATGATCACACAAGGTCTAGTTTTTTTCATTTCACTCCCTTGCGTAGGATCCAGATTGACTAAAACGAATTGATATTGTTTTAAGTCCATTCCTCAAATGTTTCATCTTCAAATACATCAGTGATAAGTGTTTGATCATCGCCTGATTTATGCATCTTTTCAAATGCGTTTTCCCAATTTTTCCTAGGTTCCAAAACCGGTTTGATGATGATGCATTCTTTTTCTAACAAAAGCTCTACCGAATCGTTGATGTTGTATTTTTCTAAAATTGTTTTACTGAGACGTATACCTTTTGAATTGCCGATAGGGATGACTGAAACTTGCATGATTTTAATTTATGTAATTACTAAGTTATTACATTTTTATCTTAATTGCGAATTAGGTATCCTTGTTTTTATGATATTTTCAAAATCATTCCCCTTGATCCACTTTTTTGATAAACGAAATAACCCCATTCATATAGGTTTTTTGATCATCCCACATGGCCAAATGGCTTCCGTTTGGACAATATAAATATTCGCCATGTTGGACCATTTTACTTTGTTCTTCCATGGCTTTGGGATCCATGGTGTCATATTTGGCACCGATCATCAACGTAGGTATGGAGATTTCCTTCAGTCGATTTTTAATATCCCAATTAGCAAGCAGGCCAGAAATTCCAAATTCACTAGGTCCTTGCATTTGCGTATAGATGGCATTGTTACCATGCTTAAATGATCTGTTTAAGGCGTCTGGCCAGTTGGCAAGCCGACAAATATGCTCGTGGTAAAAATTGGGAATTAACAGCTCCATGTACCTTGGATTAGCGAAATCTTTTTTCGACTCGATGGCTCTGATCTCGTCGAGTATTTTGGGATCCATTTGTTTCGCCAAAACTTCTTCGGCATATTTTCCATATTCGGGGGCACTGGCGACCATGTTGGATACGAGCAGCGCTTTCATGTTTTTTTGATATTTCAGGGCATATTCCATGCCCAAGATTCCACCCCAAGAATTTCCGATGATGTAAAAATTAGATTGATCAGCACCTATGGCTTTTCGGACCTGCTCCACTTCTTCCACAAAGCGCTCGGTCTTCCAAAGTGTGGTATCGTTTGGCTGATCACTGTAATAGGAACCGAGTTGGTCATATTCATAAAATTCAAATCCCTCTCTTTGGAAAAATGTTTCAAAACACTCCATGTATTCATGCGTCATGGCGGGTCCACCGTGCAGCAATAGGATCTTGATTTTCGGGTTATTGCCAAAACGTTTAGTCCATACATTAAAGGTACCTTTGGGCGTTTTGATGGGAATTAATTTAACTCCAGCAGCCTCCAAGGTATCTGGATAGTTGAAAAAATTAGAAACTGTTTCTGATGTTTTGGTACATGAAACAAAGGCAAAAAGAGATACTAAGATGAGTGGTAAACGTTTCATAGCGTAAAGGATTTGTATAGGTTTGAAACTTATTTTTTGTTTAAAAAATAAAATTTTTAATTCGTCACCATCCCTGGTTCTAATAATGCCCTCGGACGGTTGCTTTCACCTGGTTTAGGAATGGGTCCCGATTGAATCGTTTTATGTGCGTCATTTTTTAAATTCAAAAAGGACTTTTCTTGTATCCGATTCACAAATTCAAATGGATCATTTTTTCTAATGTATAATTCAGATCCCTTCTCTCCATTTCCCCAATTGGTAAACCTCCACTCTTTATGTATTAGGGTTTGTCCCATGACGTCCGATTTTGTTTTAGGGTCATAGTGAAAAACAAGGCTTTTGGCATAAGTCGGTGCGTTATTTTTACCCTTCATATAGGGAAGCAATGATTTTCCGTCCAATTTCGAAAGGTCATTTTCCCCTGTTAATGAAAGAAGGGTGGGGTACAAATCCAACAATTCTACCGGTTGGTCTAACACTTTACCTTTCGGAATTCCTGCACCAGCCATGATAAAAGGAACTCTCGTGGAGGCATCAAAGGCACTTAATTTCGCCCATAAACCTTCATGATCGCCCAAATGAAAGCCATTGTCACCCACTAACACCACGACCGTATTTTCCCAAAGCCCATTCTTGTCCATCACTTCCATGAGCTCTCCCACGTGCGCATCTGTAAAGGATATGCAGGCATAATATCCTTGAATGGCAGCCGCTCTAGAATCTGGTTGGGCAAATCCCGATAATTCCGTTTGCATCGCCACAGCAGGTATATTAAGCATTTTAGGATCTTCGCGAATCTGGATTTTGTCGACCGGATATAAATCAAAATATTTCTTAGGCGCGGTCCAAGGTAAATGAGGCTTATGAAATCCTGCAGCTAAAAAGAAGGGTTGGTCTTTCTTGGCGGCCAACAAATCTTTTATGGTTTTAGTGTTTAAACCATCCCTGGTTTTACTTCCATCAGTTGTCAATACATAGGCTTTTGGCCTTCCATCCCCTCCACCATAGCGGGTGTCAATCGCCGCTTTTTCTTCAGCATCTATACTCGCTTCATCACTGTAGTAATTCCAGGACATCTCATCGCTCATTTTTGCATTATGAAAAACCTTACCTGCTCCAGCCGTAAAATAACCTTGATTCTTAAAATATTGTGGCAATAAAACCGCATCGGGCATTGCCTTTCTTGCGGGTACATTTAATACATAAACGCCTGTATTTTCAGGTCTTTTTCCACTCAAAAAAGAAACTCGACTGGGATTACAAAGAGGATATTGACAATAAGCTCGATCAAACATCACACCCATGGCAGCTAATCGGTCTATGTTCGGTGTTTTGACTTGATTATTTCCGTAGCAACCTAAACTCGTGTTCAGGTCATCGACGACGATCAATAAAACATTGGTCTTTTTAGCCTTGATTTGGGCTGATGAAAGAAGGGGCATTGCAAATAAGAGGAGCGCAAAAAAGTATGTATGTGATTTCATTTTATATTTTTTTAATTCCACTGAATGGCATAATATTGGCAAGGTTTGTTGCCCACGTTGGTAATGTTATGCAGCACCTTAGATCCCAAACGAATGACATCTCCCGGTTTTGCTAATTCTTTATTATCTCCAATCCTTTCCTCCGCATTTCCGTCCATCATCAGGATAATTTCTTCATTGGCATGCGTGTGCGGATCGTGACTTTGTTGGCCCACATTCAAAGTCGTCACATGAATATCAAAACGATTCAACATCGCTGTGGCTCTGTCAAAAAACTGTCGGCCCCCGCCTTTAGCCGTCGGTTTAAATACGGCGCTTTCCCAAGGAACGATAAAGGATCCGCCCGCTTTTATTCCCCTCTCTTCATTCATGGGGGATTTCGCCAAATAGCTCATCTCATAAAGTTCGGCCAAGACACCTTCGGTATTTTCGAAAATAATTTGATCCTTAGGCATGACAGTAACCATGCTTCCGACTTGCAAAACCTGCTCTTTACCGCCTAAGCTAATCTTCAAATTTCCGTTTTTTAGAATGAAAAAATATTCTCTATCTGCGGATGCTTTTAAGGTATATTTCTTCTTTCCCTTGATCCGAATCACATTCATTTCCTGTAATTTTAAGGCATCTCCTTCGCCTTTGAAAACAGAAGATTTAGAGCCGAATTTCGTTTTGACTATTCGCTCGTCGATTGAATAAACCTTGGATTCCAATAAGGGAATTTGGCCGAATAAAGGCTTTGAAATGAGTAAGCAGAATAGGAGAATATATTTCATAGAATAGGTTTTAGACAAAAGGTAAATAACGTCAATTTATACCCAACATGTTTATTTAATGTCATACACGAGGGTTACTATAGATTGTTTAGGGATTTGAATTTGAGAAGCATTAACTTGTTGGTAAGCTAAGTTCTTCATTTCCGAAGTCGTAAAACTGTCTATTTTTTTGTTGTTTTTCACCTCAGGTATTTCAGTTTTAAATGATTCCCCTTGATTGACTAAAACTAAAACGACTTTCTTTTTATCCCTAAATCCAGAAATCTTGCATTTTTCCTGATCGATATTCACCTCTATTCTTTGCATGTTGGGCCTAATGAATCTCGAGTAATTACCTAAGGTCCAAAGCAGTTTTGAATCAAATAAATCGGCGTCATATTTATTAACTTCTTTTTCTCCTTTTTGATCCTTATTGAATATATAAATCAAACCATCCTTAAAGTCATTTGCGCTAACGGAAAGCCACCAACTCCATGAGGAAGCGTGGGAATTGACTAAATCAGCATGAATCACATTAGCTACATAAAGGGCCGTTTTCATGCCTAAATCGACCACTCCGCCTTTAATTTCTCCCGCATTTTCACCTAAAATGCAATATTCCGATTGCCAGTATCCTACCTTGTATTGCTCGACTTCCGTATGTAGATCATTACGTTTTTTGATCAATAAAGATTCAGGTGAGGTGGTGAAATAACTATGGCCACAGACTAATTTTTCAACGGACTTCAAATCGCCTAAATAATGTGGACTAGTGGGACTAAAAAAAGTTTCTATCTGATTGTCTTGTTGGACATTTTTTCGATTCGAATTTTTCTGATATAAATAATCAATCTGACCTGCCTCTGGAATTACGATGCTCGTTTTAAGGCCTTTTGTTTCAAAATGTAGGGCTAATTTTCTAACCGCCCATGCCATATCGGTATTGTTTATCGGTGTACCTTCTTGGGATGCCTTGCCATTTTTTCCAGGACCCCAGTCCCATTGAGGTTCGTTGAACGGGCTTAGGTAGTTGAACTTAAAGTGTGCCGAAACCTTAAGAAGATAATCAGTCCACTCGTTTATTTTATCTGAATTAAAATTCCATTCGCCTAATTTGCCAGAGCCAATAGCCAATCTATTTTTGGTCATCTCTACCGGGGAAGAATTTAAAAACCCTAACGTATAGGGTACTCCGTATTTTTTTGCTGCATGTAGAAAAAATTGTTGGCCTTCTTGCTTTTTCCAATCCCAAACACCTTCCGAATAAAAGCTTTCTGCTCGTCGCCATTCATTGGTTATTTTACTATCAATTCCCTGCTCAGTACTTCCAGCTCCTATATTAAATCGCCATAGGGAGAGCCCTATTCCTTTCGGATTTCCTTGTGCATCTTTTTCTTGGCTAAAAAGCCATTCCGCGATTTTATTTTTTTTCGCTTGTGGGAAGTATTTTCCGACCATCGCGATGGACCAACAATCCGACGCGCCAAAGCTGTGCATCGTTTGAAATGTTTTTTGTGGATCTAAGGTGATTTTTTGTGAAGGCGATGTGAATGGATTAAAAAATAACAATCCGATTAAAAGCCAAAACCTACTACATGTATGTTTAATCAAATTTTTGTTGGCCTGATTCGGCATTTTTTCTTGTAAGTTCATAAGCGTCTTTAAAAACACATTTAAATTTGGTTTGAAAAAATCATTTTGCCTATATTTTTTTATAAATTTAAAAATTAGAAATAAAAAAATTTAATCATAACGAAGCCATGTCAATACAAAATCAAAAATTTGAAACTTTACAAATTCATGCGGGCCAAGAAGTAGACCCAACCACTGGAGCAAGAGCAGTTCCTATTTACCAAACCACATCCTATGTATTTAATAATTCAGAGCATGGGGCTAATTTATTTGCCTTAAAGGAATTTGGTAATATTTATACCCGGATTATGAATCCGACTTCCGATGTTTTCGAGAAACGCATGGCTGCATTAGAAGGTGGAGTGGCGGCTTTAGCTGTTTCCTCTGGCCAAGCAGCTCAGTTCATTGCCTTGAATAATATTTTACAAGCCGGAGATAACTTTGTGAGTTCATCCTATTTGTATGGTGGAACCTACAATCAATTTAAAGTCGCTTTCAAGCGTTTGGGAGTTGAAGTTCGATTTGCTGAGGGAGATGATGCGGCGAGCATGGAGTCTTTGATCGATGAAAATACCAAAGCCATTTATACAGAAACAATCGGTAACCCTAGTTTCAATGTGCCTGATTTTGATAAGATTTCAGCCGTTGCTAAAAAACATGATTTGCCTCTAATCGTCGATAATACGTTTGGAGCTGGAGGCTATTTATTTAGACCCTTAGAGCATGGAGCCAATGTGGTAGTAGAATCGGCGACCAAATGGATCGGCGGACATGGAACGAGTATTGGCGGCGTGATTGTCGACGGAGGAAATTACAACTGGGGCAATGGCAAGTTTTCGCAGTTTACGGAACCATCTGAAGGATATCATGGATTAGTATTTAATTCCGTGTTTGGAATTGGTGGTCCATTTGGCAACATCCAATTCATCATTCGTGCGCGTGTGGAAGGCCTTCGTGATTTTGGTTCTTCTCAGTCTCCGTTCAACTCATTCTTATTGTTACAAGGAATTGAAACATTGTCACTTCGTGTGCAACGCCATACTGAAAATGCGTTGGCAATCGCCGAGTGGCTTGAGCAACATCCTCAGGTTTCTAAGGTCATGTATCCAGGTTTAGCGAGTAGCCCAAATCATGCGGTAGCCAAAAAATATTTAAAGAGAGGTTTCGGGGCTGTTTTATCTTTTGAAATCAAAGGAGGAAAAGAAGCAGCCACCAAATTTGTGGATTCTTTACAAATGATTAGCCATTTGGCCAATGTAGGGGATACCAAAACATTGATCATTCAACCTTCTGCTACGACGCACCAACAATTAAGCGATGAGGAGCAAATGGCCGCTGGAGTAAAACCAGCCTCTTTGCGTTTGTCTGTGGGCATCGAACATATCGATGACATTAAGGCGGACATGGAGCAGAGTTTTGCGATTGTTAAAGCTTCTTAATAAAGAATCGGGCTTCAAATTGAGGCCCGATTTTATTTTTTGAGTGTATTGCTTTTGAAAACCTATGATGAAAAAACTTATTCTACTTCTTTGCCTCGTATGGGTCCAATTTTCATTTGCGCCCCCCAATATCACTTGGGTCGCCATCGGAGATTCCATCACCTACTTAAATGATCACCCTAATGAGACGGGCAACCGAACGACAAAAGGCTACATGACTCGGGTGGTTGAAAAAATGCCTCATATTAATTTTGTGAATCAAGGACATAATGGTTGGACCGCCATTAAAATTGCCACCGAAATTGAAAATTTAGGCATTCAAAAGGCGGATGTGTATTCCATCTTTTTAGGAACAAATGATTGGTGGGGATCAAAGCCTTTGGGCGAGTTTTCTGATTATGAAAATAATACAGGAAATGGGACGGTACATGGTTCATTTAGGATCATCGTCAATAAACTAAAGTCTTTAAATGCGAATGCTAAAATCATTTTTATCACGCCGATGCAACGTGTAGACTTTGTTTATATCAACAATTTTAAAAACAATGCCTATGGTTCTTACCGTGATAAAAAGGGCCAAAATTTGGAAACTTTTGCGAATGCTGTGAAGGATATAGCTCGGTTTGAACATATGCCTGTGGTCGATTTATTCCATGCAAAAAAGATGGACCATGCGCATTTGGTTAAGTTTAAGCGGTTAAAAGACCCACTAAACAGCGAGTACAAAAACTTTAAATATCCAGATTTTATCGACGTGCCCTTTAATCCCGAAACCGACGAATATCCGTATCCGGTAGAAGCATCCGATGTGACTTTTGATGGCTTGCATCCATCCGATAAAGGCTATAAAATGATTACGAATTTATTGGTAAAGGAGTTTTCGAAATTGTAAATTAAGTTAAAAAATAAGGTGCGCGTTGGTGTTTAAAATCCTGTTTTCCATGATAAACCAAATTAAGACTATTTTTTGTTCTTTGTTCGTGATTTGCATGTGTGCTTGTTCGCCCATTCAGCAAAAATCCACTGAAGTAAAAGGTCATTTTATCCTTTCAGATTTGGATTTACCCGTGTATGAAAAGGACTTGGATCATAAAGGATTCATGCTGGCGATTGATGATCACTTTGATGAGTCAATGACCCGCGGAGAAGTTATATACAAAAACAATTGTTTAAGTTGCCATGGAACTCCCGTTGATCCCGGCAGCATTCCTTCGGCGAGGAAATTTTGGGCGGAGCCTTTTAAATGGGGCCATGATTCATACGCTTTATACCAAACTATTACGAAAGGTTTTGGGTCGATGCCTCCCCAAATGCATTTAACACCTGTTGAAAAATACGATGTCATTCATTACATCCAACAAAATTTTATTGCTAAAAATTCGGCTGTTTCACTAACGAAATGGGATGAGAAATATTTGAGTAGTTTGCCAAAAGGTGAATCAAAAGGACCCTTGCCAAAAGCGTATAAGCCTTGGGCGGAAATGGATTATGGCAATTTTTTAATCAATACGTATGAGTTGGTCGGTTTGGGAGCAGCTCCTAGACCAAGATCGGGTGGCCCGGTTTCACCACTTCCGGATGAAAATTTTGGCCATGCAAACTTTGCCTATAAAGGAATTGCGATACGGTTGGATCCTGGAAAAGGGGGCGTGGCAGCTGGAAAAGCTTGGATGATGTTTGATCATGATGTGCTCCGAGTAGCAGGTGCGTGGACGGGAGAGGGATTTATCGATTGGGAAGCCATATTATTTAATGGCAAACATAATATTTCCCCAAGAACGGTAGGGGATCTGCATTTTTCAAATCCGGTGGGACCTGGTTGGGCTAACCCGCTCACGGGATCTTTTGAGGATTTTCGCTTTATGGCTCGCGACAAAAGACGTTTTGGTCCGCTGCCTAAAGAATGGGCGCATTATAAGGGAATATATCAGAATGGGGATCAGGAAATCATTCGGTATACCGTTGGCAATTCAAATGTATTGGAGATGTTTGGCATGGAAATGATGCGGAATAGCCCTGTATTTACCCGGACTTTAAATATAACTAAATCCCCAAATCCATTAAAAATGCGCTTGGCTCCTACAGGTACCTCGGTTGCCATAAAAGGAACTGGCGCAGTTTTAGCCGAAGAGGATGGTTTTATTATCATGAACGTCTCTGCTCAGGCAGACGTAAAAGTTAAATTATTTTTGGCTAAGTCCTCCGTGAATGGCCTTGTTTCTTGGGCTCAAACAAGCCAAGATCCCCTTTCATTAGAAGGGTTTACTCGAGGAGGTTTAGCACGTTATCCAGAAAAAATCACGACCGATATTATTGCAGGAACGGATGAGGGGGAATTCCAAGTAGATGTTTTGAATCCACCTTTTAATCCTATTTGGCGAAACCAATTAAGATTAAGTGGGATTGATTTCTTTCAAGATAAAAATAAGGGAGTGGTTTGTGCCACGGATGGAGATGTTTGGAAAGTAGAGGGATTTACAAATAACTCTGGGAAGCTAGTATGGCAAAGAATTGCTTCTGGATTATTTCAGCCACTGGGAATTAAAGTAATCGATGAAGTGATTTATGTGACTTGTCGGGACCAATTAGTTAGGTTAAACGATTTTAATGGGGATGGAGAAACTGATTTTTATGAGAGTTTCAACAATGACCATCAGGTGACAGATCATTTCCATGAATTTGCGATGGGTCTGCAGACGGATAAGGAGGGGAATTTCTATTATGCCAAAAGCGCACGGCATGCCAGGGAGGCATTAGTACCCCAACATGGAACTTTAATTAAAGTAAGTAAAGACGGATTGCAAACGGAGATTATGGCTACGGGTTTTAGGGCGGCGAATGGGGTTTGTATAAATCCAGATGGTAGTTTTATTGTCACAGACCAAGAGGGACATTGGAATCCGATGAACCGTATCAACTGGGTAAATAAAGGTGGATTTTATGGAAATATGTTCAGCTACCATGCGCATCCAGATAGTTCGAATGCAAGTATGGAGCAACCGCTTGTTTGGGTGGATCGAGAATTGGATCAATCTCCATCGGAATTATTATGGGTCGATAGCCCCGCTTGGGGATCCCTAAATGGGAAGCTCCTGAATTTTTCTTATGGATATGGAAAGGTTTTTGTAATTCCATTTGAAAAAGTAAATGGCCAGTTGCAAGGAGGAATTGTAGAATTGCCTATGCCAAGATTTTCTACAGGAATTATGCGAGGAAGATTTAATTCGCAAGATGGCCAATTGTACCTGTGTGGTTTATCGGCCTGGGGTTCCACTCAATCTCAATTGGGTGGATTGTATCGGATAAAACCGACCAATAAATCGGTCAACGTACCCTTGGAAATTCATGCGACCAACAAAGGAATTCAATTGGTTTTTGCAAACCCATTAAGTTCTACAAGTGTTTCTAACTTGACTAATTATCAAATTAAGATTTGGGACCTGTTGAGATCAAGAAAGTATGGATCCAAACATCATAATGAAAAAACCATCCAGGTGGAAAAAGCAGAATTAGGACCTGATATGAAGTCGATATTTTTGACCATTCCTGCGATTAAGCCAACTTGGGGGATGGAAATAAAATATCAACTCATGGGTCAGAATGGGAAATCGATGAACGGGCTTGTTCAAAATACGATTCACCAATTAGCGAATGCGAAGTAAAACGTGATTTTATATTTTGAAAAAAATAGAATACAAGTATAAAAAACCAAATACATATGAAACGTACACTCACTTTTTTTACGTTAATTTATTCCTTCATGACCTTGTCTTTATTTGGTCAAGGACCTAAAGTTTTAGTGGTCACAGCTCACCCTGATGATGAAACAGGTTTCTCAGTGACCATGTTTAAAATCACCCATGAAATGAAAGGGATTGTGGATATGGCTGTCATGACCGACGGAGGTGGAGGCTTTGCCGATTCACAATTGGGTGCCGTTTACTACAACTTAAACCTAACGGATTCCATTGTAGCCCGCACACATTTGCCGATGCTGAGAAAACAAGAGATTTTGAATGCCGGCAAAATCATGGGGGTTCGCAATATCTATTTTATGGAGCAACCAGATGATTGGTACACGACAGATCCTAAACCTTATATTTCAGGGAAAAATTGGGATATCTCATATGTCGAAAGAAGAATGGATCGCTTATTGGCCGACCGTGACTATGATTTTGTTATCACGATGCTTCCACATGCAGGTCAGCATGGGCATCATAAAACGTCCGTCTTAATAGCTTTGAGAGCGATTCAAAGGTTTAAAGGTCCTCATAAGCCTATTGTTATTGCCGGTTCGCCTATGAATGCCACAAGCAAACCGATGGAATTTACTATGCTAGAAGGATATCCAGAGACAAAAATTAAAGCAGATGCGCCAACTTTCACCTTGAATCGTGCATTTCGTTTTAAGGAAAATGATAAAGTAAGTTATAAGATCGTGGCTGATTGGGTGATTTCTGAGTATAAATCTCAGGGTGCTATTCAGGAAAATGGAATACACAAAACGGATATGGAAGTATACCGGTATTATGACCTAAATGATTCAAAGGGGATTTCCAAAGTTCAAAAACTTTTTGATGATTTAGCGAAGATTGGATTTGCCGCTCCGGTTAAATAATGTTGAATCAAACGATTGAACGGTTATTTTCAATTCAAGATCAATGGTTTGCAAATGGAACATGATGCGCATTGAAGATCACTGTATAGATGCTAGATTTAATTGATTTGGAGAAACAATATATAAATGGCTTAGGTTTACATAGTAATTTAAAATGAGAAACTTCATTTAAAAACAAATATTAACTAAATTTAAAAATTAAATTTATACCTCATTTGAGGTGTTCAAAGGAATTAACAAAAATTTAAAATAATCGATATGGCTACTTACGAATGTAAATCTTGTGGAATGGCAGTAAATGCTTCTTGTGCAAAATGTGATCAACCTTTAGAAAATGATATGTTGACTCTGCCTGATGGAAATCAAGTTCAAATTTCTATTTGCCGCTCATGTGAAGGTAAAATTAAATCACCTCAATGTTGTGGGGCCGATATGAGTTGCACGATGTAAATCGCGTTTTTATTGTTTTTTTAATTTGTCGAGGAAGGTTTTTACCTTCCTCGATTTTTATATTTTAACCAAATTTCTATCAGTTCATAACATGAGAAAATTACTTTGTTTGATTATTATTCACCTATGTATTGGTTTTGCGATAGAATTATTAGCCCAATTGCCTTCCCCCAATTTTATTGTCGGCGATGCGCTACCCAGCGCACCTGAATTAGCTCCCCGAGGAAAATATGCGGTGGGTGTCCGAACGATGGAAGTGGTGAATAAAAATCAAGTGGATGTACTAAAATCAAAAGCGGGTGTGGATCCATTATACGACCGATCGCTTACGTTGGAAGTTTGGTACCCGGCTGTGATTCCTGCAGGCCAAAAAGCATTAGAAACGTATAAATCTACTTTAGGGCTTTTAAATGACCCTAAGCGACCTTTGATTCCTTATACTTTTTTGGGGCGTGCGTTGCGCGACGCGCAACCTGATCGCTCACAAGGAAAATATCCTTTAGTTATCGTCTCACATGGCTATCCAGGTTCTCGTTTATTGCTTAGTTACCTGACTGAAAATGTAGCATCCAAAGGCTACATTGTAGTGTCGATCGGCCATACGGAGTCTACGTATTCCGACCGGGCAGCTTTTCAAAGCACTTTATTGAATCGATCCAAAGATGTTTTATTTGTATTGAATCAAATAACTGGTTTTTCTGGCCTAGGGAGCAAGCATTTTTTATCTGGAATTGTGGATATTGAAAATACAGGAATTGTAGGGTATTCTATGGGTGGATATGGGGTTTTAAATGTGGCGGGTGCTGGATATAGTCAAAAAATGGATTCCACTTTTTCCGTTCTTTCGGGCGGTAGTCATGCGATTCGAGTGCGCTTGGCGGGCCAACCAGAATACCTGGCATCGTTGGATCCAAGAATCAAGGCGGTGGTTGCCTTTGCTCCTTGGGGCATGCAAAGAGGAGCGTGGGATAAAGAAGGATTAAAGGGATTAAAGACTCCCACGTTTTTTGTGGCTGGAAGTTTGGATGACGTCTCAGGATATGAGGATGGAATCAAAGCGATTTATGAGGGAGCAGTTAATGCCAATCGGTATTTGTTGACCTATCAAAATGCACGTCATAATGTCGCGCCTAACCCACCTCCTGTGGAAACGCTGGCGGATGGAGTTAGTCCAAGTGAATACAATCATTATTCGGAGCCCTCCTGGAATGAGTACCGTTTAAATAATAATAACCAACATTTTGTGACCGCATTTTTGGGTATTCATTTGAAGAAATTGGATTACATGAAATATTTAGAGGTTCAGAAAAATTCCAATGATAAGCTTTGGACGGGCTTTAAACCAAGATATTCGACTGGTATGGAGCTTTTACACGCGATGCCAAAATAAGGCTAATGTACGATTTGCTATCAATAAAAAAATCCACCCGTAAAGGTGGATTTTTAAATTTCGAACATAGGAGATTATTTTGAATAGTCAGAGAATGAATCACTTTCTGTTTTACTTCTAAGTTCAATTTTAGGATTGGTGATCCAAAAATCATCTAAGTTTTCGATGCTTCTATTGCCAATGGTAATTCGAATAACATTTTTTCCGGGTAATAGATCTTGAGCAGTTAAGAGGAAACTAAGCTTTGCGCTATCATTGCCGATCGGTGAATTGACCACTAAATCAGTTAGACCTTTGACCTTAAAGAAATTAAATTTAGCGGTCGCGGCTAACGATGGGAAGTATATGTTGGCATGCGTTAATTTACCATTCACATAAATCTCAGGAAGATCAAAAGGGTTGATGTGATGAACATCCATAGATGCTTGGGCGAAAGCGGCTTCTGTTTTTGCCTCATGATTGAATGAAAGTACACGAGTCGTCATCGGTTTACGTCCACTATCACCTAAATAAATGGTATCCGCTGCGGCAGTTAATTTAATGGATGTGAATTGAGCAGATAAGTTGATGCTGATACCCATCAGTAACATGGATGAAATAATGAAAGATTTTTTCATGATGATTTTTTAAAAGGTGATTATTTGGAAAGTTTAAATATATCTGAATTTATGAAGGATGTAAATTAAATAAAGGTTAAATAATGTTCCAAAAACGGATAGGGGGACATGATTTCATTTAAACTGCATTGGGCAAAACAAATTACACCAAATTGGGTTTTGAAGGTTAATATGCTGAAATTGAAAATATATTTCAGAAAACTCGCCATTAAATAAACACTTTTATACCAATATAACTCATGAAAAACGTTAAAAGACTATTTTGGATTTGTTCTTTAGTAAGTGCCAACTACCTATCCATCGCTCAATCATCAAAAACTCCAATTAAGGATCCAGTAAAACCAGTGGAAGTCGTTGCTGAGAAAAAAGTAGAAAAGAAATCGAAAGACTACGATCAGGTGATTACCAAAGAAGCCAAATCGCAAAAAGGAGTTTTTTCAATCCATAAAGTAGGCGATAAGTATTATTTTGAAATACCTAAAAAATACCTGGGAAAGGATATGCTATTGGTTAGTAGAATTTCAAAAATACCCAATGGTTTGGGTGGCGGATATTTTAATGCGGGTACATCGACCAACGAGCAATTGATTGTTTGGGAAAAATTCCAAGAGAAAATATTAATCAAAGTTAAATCTTATGCGGCGGTGGCCAATGATTCCTTGCCGATTAGTATTTCAGTGAAGGCAAATAATTATGAGCCTACTTTGTATGCCTTTGATATAGAAACGTATAACAAGGATTCCTCGAATGTGATGATCGATGTGACGAAATTTTATAACAGTGATATACCGGCCATGAGTGGTTTAAATGCTTCCTTACGAGAAGCGTATAAAGTGAAAGGCCAAGATCCAAGCCGTAGTTTCATTCATTCAGTGAAATCATTTCCTTTGAACATTGAAGTGGTTCAGGATTTTACCTATTCGGCGGCTAAGCCTTCATCGACAGCCAACACGGAGTCCATCAGTATTCAGATGAATCAATCCATGATTTTATTGCCTGAAAAGCCAATGAAACCTCGTTTATTTGACCAGCGTGTTGGTTGGTTTACCCAAAAACAATACGATTATTCCAGCGAAGAACTTAAGTCGGACCAAAAAACCTTCATCCGTAAATGGCGTTTAGAGCCTAAAGACATGGAGGCCTATAAAAGGGGGGAACTTGTAGAGCCTATCAAACAAATTGTCTATTATTTGGATCCAGCCACCCCTGAGAAGTTGAGAAAGCATATCAAAAAGGGAGTGGAAAATTGGCAAAAGCCTTTTGAGCAAGCGGGTTTTAAAAATGCCATTATTTGTAAGGATGCCCCGACAAAAGAAGAGGATCCCGATTTTTCACCAGAGGATATACGCTATTCAGTGATTCGTTATGTGGCAAGTACCACAAGAAATGCGATGGGGCCAAGTGTCAGTGACCCTAGAACAGGGGAAATTATTGAAAGTGATATTATTTGGTACCATAATCACTTAAGATCGTATCGCAATCGTTTTTTAGTGGAGACCGCTGCGTCTAATCCCAAAGCCAGAACGCTTGAAACGAGTGAAGAAGACATTGGAGAAATGATGGAAATGGTTATTTCGCATGAGGTAGGCCACGCATTGGGTTTTCCGCATAATATGGGGGCTAGCAGTTCGTATGAGGTGGAAGATTATCGAAATGCGGAGTTTACAAAAACGCAGGGTATTTCGGCAACAATCATGGATTATGCGCGTTTCAACTACATTGCTCAGCCGGGAGATACTGGGGTTCGTTACGTACGCAAAATGGGTCCTTATGATGATTATGCAGTTAATTGGGGGTACAGAATTTTGCCAAATTCCGTAAAACCTGAAGATGAGGTTACCACATTAAATCAATGGATTGAAGCTAAAGCAGGTGATTTGCGATTTCGATTTGGAAATCAGGGGACTACTTTTGACCCAAGTTCACAGACAGAGGATATCGGAAATGATCCTGTAAGGGCAGGAAATTATGCCATGAAAAACTTGAAAGTCGTGGCTAAGAATTTGGCTGATTGGACGAGCAAGAAGACCAATAATTACGATGATTTGATTGAGGTAAATGATGAATTATTGACAGCTTGGTTTCGTTATGTAGGACATGTAGTCACTAGCGTAGGCGGTTATTATGAGCGTTATTCGAAACCGAACCAACAAGTGGCTTCCTACATCGTGGTGCCTAAAGCGAAACAACAAATGGCCACGAAATGGTTGTTGGACCATGCATTTTCGGATGTGGCTTGGCTGATCAACAAGGAAGTGGTTACGCATCAAATGATGGGCTATACAGAAAAAATTAGGGGTTTACAGGTAGCTCATTTAAACGATTTATTGAGTTTTGAAACCTTGGCCCGATTGGATAATAGTTCGCATTCTGAGGCTAATTACTATAAATCAGTGGAGTTTTGTAAAGACTTACGCGTAGGTTTATGGAGCGAACTTGCGTCTGGAGCGAAGCCTGAGGTATTTAGAAGAAATTTACAAAAGGCCTACATTGAGCGGATGAAGTATTTATTGACCGAACAAATGGTGCCTTCGCCGACCAACAGAGAATATTATTCAGTCGCGCAATCGGATGTACGGTCGACTGTCCGCGGAGAATTAAAGGCATTGTTGGCCTCCATCAATCTAGCCAAAATCAAATTTAAGGATACTGAAACCATGTATCATTTGGAGGATTGCATAGACCGCATTCAAACTATTTTATATCCTGGGAAGCAGCCGAAATAGGATATTTATCCGTTAAGGATTATTAAAAAAACCACCTCATTTGAGGTGGTTTTTTATTGATTTCAAAGAGGTAATTTAACTAAAATGAATAACGAAGTCCAAATTGAATTCTCCATGGTGTTCCTCCCGCAGAGTTTAATTTGCGACCAGCCGCAGTTTCAACATTGTAATTGTAATTCATCGTTTTTTGGTCAAAACCAGTCATGGAAACTAGGTTGATATTTCCATGATTATAGCTGACACCTTCATTTTTGTCTAACATATTCAAGAAGTTGAACACATCTGCTGACAAGCTCATGTTATGCTTTTTTAAGAAATGGATATCCTTAGTCAAACGTAAGTCTACCGTATAGTAAAAAGGATTTACACCTCCATTACGCGCGGCAACTTTTCCGATATTTTCTTTGATATAGGTTTTTACGCTTTCTGTCACGTCTGGATTGTCTAATAATCCTTGCATAGCTGTCTTAACTGCTGCAGGCACATTAGCTCCATTGGGATCAAATACATAGGCCAAATCATTCGTTAGAACAAAGTCACCATTGATACTTTTGTTGCCACCAACTAAAAAGGAGTATCTAGTGCCACCAACTCCATTTAAAATAGCGCCTAATTGGAATCCTTTGAATGTAGGTGTGGCGGAGGAAAGAACCAATTTATCTGAAAACTGATCATCTGAATAAGCTACTGTTTGGTCACGAGGATCATCTACGACAGGTCTGAAAGTAGATGTATTGGCAACACAACAGTTAAAAGAGCTATTGTCTTTTGTGTCATTTTTAGTGTAGCTAATTGAAAAATACCCATCATTGCCTATTTTCATACTTGCGTCAAATACGACAGCCAATTGGTCCAACACACCCGTAGATTGTAATTCAAGTACACGTCCTAAATCAGTTGACTTTCTTCCTTTGGTCCAATCCGTTGCTCCGTTGGCCGGAATCGTATTTGCAGGAACGTAAACACCCCGATTAGCTTCATTGCTCAGCGTAAAATACGGTTGATCTACAATGTTTCGGTCATAATACGCATAGTTATTGACCGTTTTTGACCATAATAAATTTACACCCGCACGAAAGCGCTCATTGAAGAAACGATTATAAGAAAAGTTTAACTTATAAACGGAAGGTACTTCAAAGTTTTTATTAACTGCATTGATGGTTGACACATATGGCGCTCCTTTTGGAATACCGGGTGTGGTTGACGGATCATTCCGATAGGCATTAAAATCAGGTTTTGGAACTAAAGCACCTGATACGTCAATCGAGCCAACGATGCTACCACTGTTTTGAATGTTATTCAACTGAAGGTAGGATACTGGCTGAGCAGAAAACACTCCGCCTCCAAATTTAATGATGTCTTTTTGGCGCCCTTCTACGTCCCAGGTCAACTGTAAACGGGGTTGGAAGTTATTGAAATCAGCCATTTGATTATTAGTCGCAATACCCAATTTTGATTCTGATGTGGAATTAACATCTCCTTGTTTGAAGAAAATGGTGGCATCATATCGTAAACCTGCCATCGCACTTACGTTTTTGAATGGCTCAAAATCTACCTGTGCAAAAGCGGAGAAATCTAAAAGAGATTGTTGAACCGCCGGATTCGTTAAAGGAACCTCTCTTGCATACCTACTTGGTTTTAAATTAGAAAAGTCATTTAAGGAATTAAAGAAAAAGCGACCGTTCATTTCATTCACAATTTTAGAATCTAGAAAAGTCAACATATTATCTGTTCCAAATTTAAAATTATAATTACCTTTTCGCAGATAAGTGGTATTGGCTAAATGCATCGTTACGTCGTTTGCATATTCAGTTCCAAACCGTTGGCCACCAAACTGAACCGTTCTAGTCTGTGTGGCATTTGGATTTGAAGAGGTGGGAATCATAGATGTAACGGTAATGATGGCTCTAGGGATACTCTCTTTAGGCAAATCCGAACTGACGATGTAATTACGATTAACAGTTTGAAATTGGAACTTCAATTCGTTCGTTAAATTAGGTGCTAAATCGGAACGTAAAGACAAAAGGGCTGAGTTTTCATACGACTTAAATCCTACATAACTTTCCAATAGATTTACATTTGAATTATCGTTAACTGAATTTGGAGCAAACCAAGTCGTTAGATTATTTCTGAAAGTCAATTTATTTTTTTCATTTATTTGCCAATCTAATCGAGCGAAAAGTGCATTTGCCTCTGTCTCACGTGAAAAATCACCATATTGACTTGTATTTTTCATTCCATATTTTTCACGTGCAATGGAAATTACTTGCTCTAAATTTGCTTTCGTAATTCCAAATCTTGCTTCTTGGGTTGCGTCAAAAACGGGTGCAATCTGAAGTGGAATGGTTTCGGTTTGGCGATCATAGGCGATAAAATAATGAAGCTTATCTTTAATTATTGCCCCTCCTAATGAAAATCCCAATTGTTTTTGATCAATGTTGGTTGTTCTTGGAGTTCCATTGGCATTATATTCGCTATTCATTGGAAAAAGTTTGTTGCCAAACGCAAAGGCACTACTAGCTCGTTGGAAAAAGAATGCACTTCCTTCCATAGTATTGGTACCATTTTTTGTCACGGCGTTCAGAGATCCTCCTCCCATTCTCCCTTGTGTGACATCATAATTGTTCGTTGATACTTGATATTCGCGAATAGCCTCCTGCGAGATGGTGTAAGGGCCATTTCCTACAGCTCCATTCGTGTACATATTCCTTGCATTTACTCCATCCATGGTCACGTTGGTCGATGAAATACGCTGTCCTCCAAAACTTCCGTTTTTCCCTTGAAGTGGTGAAAGAGCTGTTAATGCTGTAAAGTTTCTTCCTTCCATGGGCAATTGCTTCATTTGTAAGGATGTTACTGCAATCGCCGCACCCGCTCGTGCCGTTTCTTTGTTGACAAATGAATTTGCACTTACCACTACCTCAGATAATTGGGTATTGCTAGGAACCAATTTCCCGTCAATTCGTAATTTATCTCCTTGATTTACAGCATAATCTGAAAATTTCAAGGTCTGGTAACCAACAAAAGAAAAGCTTACCGAATAGGGTTTACCCAACGGCAATTGCTGTAATTGATACTCTCCGTTCAAATTGGTAACAGTACCTGACTGAAATCCTGTGGATTCATTTTTAATTCTTACAGTGACTCCGGGGATGGCTTCCCCTTTTTCATCACTAATTTTACCATAAATGGTGGCGTCGGTACCTTGGCTAAATGATTGATTAGATACCATCATGAAAAGCCCAATAAATAGTGTTAGGCTTAAAAAATTCAGGATTTTACTACGTAGGGTTTTTGTCTTTGTCATTGTTATTGATTGTTATTTAAAATTTGTACAAAATTGTTTCAATAAGGTCATCAACATGTTGCGCAATTATTATTTAAAAAGCGCTTATATGTAAAAAAAAGAGGGTATTTTAGGTTCGTTATTAATTAAATCTTAATTTGATTCTTATATTAAATTAATTAATGAGAGTAACTCTTTGAATGAAAACTATCTTCATTCTAAATCGTTTTTCTATCATGCGATTCACTCTGTTTTTGTTTATAGGTTTAGTTATGCTTTCCTGCCAGAAACCTTCAGAGTCTGCACTAAAGCCTAAAGACGATTCCACATCTATATCCTGGTTGGCCCTAGGAGATTCCTACACGATAGGTCAGGGAGTCAATGCATCTGAACGTTTTCCGGCGCAAACGCTCGATTTGCTGAAATTGAGATCGATTAAAACGGCCCAACTAACCTATGTCGCGACAACGGGTTGGACTTCCGGTGATCTTGATAAATCGATAAGCCAACAAAATCTAGCTTATTATGATTTTGTGACGGTGTTGATCGGTGTGAATGATCAGTTTCAAGGGATTGATACCAGTACTTACAGCAAGAATTTTAAATCGGTTTTAAATCGGGCCATTCAGGCGACTCGTGGGGAAAGCCAACATGTGTTAGTTATGTCTATACCAGATTATAGCTTGACCCCAGAAGGCAAAAAACTCGATACAACGAAAATCAAAAGGGAAATAGATCTCTTCAATACGTTAATTAAAAAAGTAGCTAAAGACTTCAAATGCCAATACCTAGACATCACAGTTTTAGGGAGAGAGGCCAAATCAAATCCATCCTGGATTGCCAAGGATGGTCTGCATCCGTCTGCTTTGGCCTATAAAAAATGGGCGGACCAAATTCATCCTTTTATTATTAGGTAAAACTCATCCAGAATTATTTTGAACTAAAATCTGAATTTAAGTCAACTAAATAAGGGAATCTATTTTTTTTTATCATCACAGATTTTATTATTGAATCAATGGTTTTGATGTAATTTCCTAGTATGTGCAGGAATATCTCAAATCATGCAGTACATAATTCTTCCAATTAATAAATGATTAAACATGAAAAACCAACGATTGAAACCATTTTTTTTATAACTGCTTCCCTTTTATTATATTGTTGCAATGAACAATTTTTAGAAAAAGGGATATCTCCTATAAAAATGAATTCCTCAGGTTTTTTATCTCAATCCCCTGTGGTTTCTTTCAAGACTGAGGGTCCTAATGACGCCTATATTGTCGTATATAAAGATCAAACAACAGATAAAGAAATAGAATATAAAATGGGGATCTTAGATCCATATTTTTTCGAGGTTTTTAGATCAAATAATTCGCGATTTATTTAAAAAATTTCATGTTTTTTATACCAGAAATTCATATTTAAAACGCTTAATTCATTGGAGTTAAATTCACTCAAACAGCGTTTAAGTAAAATCTTATTTTTGAAAAGATTGGTTTTTGGAAAATCAAAACCACATTAGTTCTTCAGCATCAAATTTTTCCCACTAGCATTTTTGCAGTTGACCATCGTTATATTTTTTGATTGACCATCGGATTGTATTTCTGGCTCCGTGGTTTCTATGAAGAGATTTTCTAATTTGATCCCATCATTTTGCTTAAGTACGAGGGCCTTGCTTTCTTTGGTTGCTGGTTTTTTGATACTAATCCCTTTAACGTTTATTTGCTTGGAGGAGGAAAATGCTATAAAACTACCCGTGGCATTTTGAAGATTTATCCCTTCGATGTTAATCCCGCTACAATTAGAAAGTGCGATTAATCCAGGACTTGCCTGAGCAATGCTTGCTTTTAAATATCCCTTTTGAATTTGCTTAGTGATTTGTTCGATAACGCCAGCCCCCTGACCCTCAATGACCCCTTTTCCTGTGATACCAATGTTTTGTTGGCCATCGGCCATGATCAAAGCTTTTAGATTGTTAACACCTATATAATCATAAATGGAAGTGGTACCTACCAATACCGCTCCTTCATTCAATTCAATACTCACATTTGACTTTAATTGAACGCTGCCAGTTAAATAACGGCCCACATAAAATTTTAGTTTACCCCCACCTTTTTCACTGATGAAGTCAATCGCTTTTTGAATCGATTGGGTATTTAAGGTGATGCCATCTGACTTTATGCCAAAGAGGGAAGCATTATAATCTTTTGCACAAAGGGCTCCTTGGCTTAACACAGTTAATAAAAATATTTTCAAGAACAATTTTTGCATGGTAGTTTGAATTTATCAGCTCTTAGATTCGTATTCCAACTAATTCTAAGAGCGCATTAATGAGTTTATTTAATGATCAGATTGCTTGTCTTATAAGGAAACACCTGTTGTTTTCCAACACTTTCAGGTTCATTCACCACTAGACCTGAAAAAGTAGCATTCTTGACATCATCAAGTACGACACTCGGCCTGTAATCTTTTTTAAGGGCCGTGAAGGTAACATTTTCAAAGTTGATGCCTTCTGCATGTCGGACATAAAAACCCCAAGCAGGCAATTCCTTGAACTGAGAAAACTCGGGATAAGCTTCTCGCATTTCTGGAATACCGTCAAGTTCAGCGGGTGTTAAACCGCGTTTCGCATATAGAGGATTCCCGCTTCCAGGGTAGACAATTTGAATGTTTTTTAGGGTAACATTTTGGATTTTATTTTCAACCAAGCCCACAATACTAGCAGGTGAAACATTGCGAGGTAAGTCCTCAATAGGTCCTTCAAAATTATATCCTACATCGGGTTTGCCCAAAGGAACTTCTGCATAGACATTTGAAATCGTGATGTTTTTCATGTAGGGCTTTTTGCCACTACTCCACCGATCACCGATTCGTAAGTAAATGACATTTCCTGTATTGATGGAACGCACACCGTCAATCACAATATTTTCTATTTCACCCCCATCGACCGCGGCAAAGGTGATGGCAGATCGAAAAGTATCAAAAATCGTTAAGTTGGTGACCTTGAAATTTTTAAATCCTCCACGCGACACGGTACCAAATTTCAGCCCATTAGCACTAGACCTACCGACACAATTATCCACCACTACATTTTGACACATATGTTGGGCCGAGTGAGATTTGAAACAAAGCACATCATCCGCCGCGTCAAAGTAGGAGTTTTTAATCACCACCCCATCACAATCGACTATATCGATCCCATCATTGTTCCAATAGGATTTACTATCCACGGTAATGTGATCTACATACAGGTTTTTACATTGGTCATAGGTTTGGTTCCAACTCGCTGGATCTCGTAAAGTGATATCCGTAATGACGATGTTGGCGCACTCCCTAAAATAAATATTTTGAGGTCGATTGGTTTCATTGGGACGGTCATATTTCAATGGATCGGTATAAACACCCCGATGAATATAATTGACCATATTGTTCGCCGTAGTAAACCCGCGCCCATTAATGGTACCTTTTCCCGTAATGCCAATATTTTCTTGATTCACGGCAAAAATCATCGACATCCAACCAATTTTCTTATCCTTCACGTAATCGAATGGATTTGTAGAGCCTAAAATCGTAGCACCATAATTTAGTTGGAGCGTCACATTCGATTTCAAATAAATACTACCTGTTACATAATTTCCAGATTCAAACACAAGTCTACCGCCTCCATTTTCATGTATAAAATCAATCGCTTTTTGTATCGAGCAGGTGTTGAGGGTAATCCCGTCATTTTTTACTCCAAATTCCGTGGCTATGTAATCTTTGGCTGAAAGCTGGAAGCCCAACAATAAGAAAAAGTATAGCTTAATTTTATGGATATAGTTCATAGGTAGATGCTGTTATTTCTTGAGTAAAATGTCTGTGGACTTATAAACATGGACTTGTTTTTTCTTGGCCGCACCGGGTTCGATGTATTTCATTTCTGAAAAAGTGGCTCCCTGAACGTCATCCAAAACAATCGCTGGCCGGTATTCTTTTCCTTGCGCAGTCAACGTTACATTTTCGATGTTTAAATTTTTAACATGTCGCACATAAAATCCCCAGGCAGGAAGTTCCTTGAATTGTGAAAACTCAGGATAAGCAGCTGGCATTTCGGGAATGCTATCTAAGTCAGCGGGCTTAATACCTCGATAGGCGTAAGTGGGGTTACTATTTCCTGGCACAACAATTTGGATATTTCTCAGTGTCACGTTGGAGATGTATTGACCCGGCAAACCCACAATACTAGCAGGTGAAATATTTCTGGGAAGATCTTCGATAGGTCCTTCATATTCTTGACCAGCATCTGGTTTTGAATTAGGGATTTCGCAATACATATTTTGGATAGTGATATTATTCATGGAACCCGTTCGGCCTTTGTTCCAGCGAGCACCAATCCTCAAATAAATGGAGTTTCCTGTGTTGTAGGCATATAAACTGTCAACAAAAATATTGTCAATCACTCCGCCATCTGGCGTCGCGATGGTGATGGCAGATCGATACGTATCATAAATTTTATTGTTGACAATCTTAAAATTCTTATACCCTCCTGAAGTGACCGTTCCAAATTTTATGCCGTTTGCACTAGATCTAGCAACATTATTTCGAACCTCTACATTTTCACAGAGCTTGGTTGGATCATGCGATTTAAAACAAATGGCATCATCGCTTGCGTCAATAAACGAGTTACTAATCACCACATTTTTGCAATCGACAATATCAATTCCGTCATTGTTCCAAAATGCCTTGCTGTCCACGGTGATTTTATCAATTTTCAAATTTTCACATTGGTCACAAACCACTACCCATTCGGCCGCATTTTTAACCATGATGCCTGAAATTTCTACGTTTTTACATTCCCGAAAGTAAATTCCTTTGGGCCTTCGTAAGGCTGGGCGGTCATTCGCTAATTCATCTTTCAGTATTCCTTTTTGTACCTGATCCAAGAGATTATAGGCTAAGTCCCGGCCTTGGCCGTCAATCACTCCTTTTCCAGTTATTGCGATATTTTCGGCTTTAGTAGCCGTAATTAAGGAAGAGAAAGTTGTTCCATTTATGTTGTAGTCATAAATATTCGTGGAGCCAACCAGCGTGACACCTTCCTCCAGGTGGATGGTTACATTGGATTTGAGTTGGATGGTTCCAGTCAAATAACGACCCACATAAAATACAAGTCGGCCACCACCTTTTTCACTGATAAAGTTAATCGCTTTTTGGATCGAGTGCGTGTTCATAGTCGTTCCATTGGATTTTATGCCAAACATCGAAGCTTTATAATCTTCCGAATACGCATGAAAACATAGCAACACCGTCAAGGGGATGACCATTAATAAATTCTTCCTCATAGAATGATAGGTTTAATGAGAAAATCAAAAACGGTTCAATTCATTTTTGAATTTCATAAGCTCAAAGATAAAAATTCTTTTTTTGCGCTGCAATGCGTCATTCAAATTATGCTGATGGTATTCTTGGCTCAACCCCAAAAATGGGATTCAATCAAGCTATTTATTTCTGATCCCAGCTAATAATTTGATTTATTTCATTTGAGCGTTTTTTGAATGATTTTTTGATCCTACACGAGATTCTTACCTTAATCATTCGTTTATGTTGCTTAATTGAATAATTAGATTACCTTTAGAAGAATCGGTCTAGATTAATTTTTAGCCGTTAAAAAAAAAGATCAAATCAAAGATTTATTTGAATTTTTGAAAATCTGTTAACCACTAATACAATTCGATGAAAAGTCACCTTAAAAGGCGAGTCTTTTTTAAAAGACTGCGCAAAAGAATTCCCCCTATATTCATTTTTCTCTGCATCTGGGTTTCACTCTTTTTGGTCAATGGGGCCAAGTTATTTTCTCAAGATGGTTGGAAACTCGGATTAGGAAACAGCAATACTCAATATATGTTTTTGAATTCCAAGGGCCAGCCCCTTACCTTTTTAAAGCAGGGCTCTGGAAATTCCATCTTTATTTCTGCTGAAAAGACCTTGCTGGACAGCTCCATTATGTTAGGTCAAACCACTGAAAGGGCCGTTTTTTTTCTCAATCATCCATTCTTGTTGAAATTTTTAACCCATACGACGTATGAAATGGGACTTAATTTCAATCAGTATAATGCGGTCGGCGACATTCAAAAAATAACGATGAATTATCAGACGAGTTACCTTGGGTTTTTTGTTGGCGGTGGTCCTTATGTGTATTTGACTAAAGGAATTTATTTGTCAATCAAGGGTATTTTATCTCTTCAAAAAATTTCTCAGGGCACTCAGCAATTGAACAATCAATATGTGGATTTAATGCAAGAAAAGGAATTCAACCGCATCATGTACTTTGTGGGGTACTCGGGTACTTTGACTAAGAAGTTGACCAACGGTCTTTCTCTTTTTGTACAAGCCCAGCAATCTAGGTCTTATAATTTAAGGACCGAGGGCGAAGAAAATTTAAATTTTTCCGCATTGAATTTCTCTTTTGGCTTAAAGATTGGCAAATAACTCATATTCATTAACCCCCCTACTCATGAAAACAATTTACACGGTACTCTTACTTAGTTTTGGTTTTAGCTTGTACGCGCAAAATAAGGGAATGAATTATCAAGCCGTTATTTTAGATCCAGATCCTATTGAAATCCCTGGAGCTAATCTGGGGGGCCAACCATTGGCTTCGAAAAAAATATGCATTAAGTTTAATTTTTCAAGTTCTAAGGGTGTATTAGAGTATTCTGAGAGTCAGCAAACCGTTTCAGATGAGTTTGGATTAATCAATGTGGTCATCGGCAATGGGATGAACAAATCAATAATAAATTCAGCGGCTCTGACTTCATTTAGCCAATTAAATTGGGATGAAAACCAAAAAACCTTGGCAGTGTACGTCAGTTTAGATGATTGTCTGACCTACAAATTAGTTGGTACCCAGCCTTTAACCTACGCTCCTTACGCACTTTATGCGGATGCCGTCGATTATAAAAATGTACGAGATTCTCCATCAAAAGTATCTTTTTTTATCAATGATTTAGGCTATTTGATTCCCAAAGATTTAGATAAAATAAAAAGTAATGTGGCTCAAAATGCCATGCAAATTGACCTAAATCAAAAGAAAATTGAAAGCAATGATGTGTTGACGAAGCAATCCTTTTCAGACTTGGGGAAAATTCTGGATGACCATGCAGGTAAAATGGGCGATATGGGTGGTTTGATTGATCAATGGGGTACTAAAATTGTTGATCAGGATATTCGAATAGACCAGCAAAATAAAACAATTACTCAAAACCAATCAACCGTATTAACTCATTTAGGTGTAGTAAATGCGAAGATATCTGATATAAAATCTTCGATCGATATATTAGATCAGCATTCAGAGAAATTATCGAGTAAATCAAATGAAATCGACTTAGGTGCTGCTAATCCCTCTAGTCAATTATATCCTACACAAAGGGCGACAAAATCCTATGTGGATAATTCTATTTTGGCTGCTGTGGGAAGTGGCGTTCCTGATGCGACAACCTTGGCCGTTGGCAAATTACGTTTATCCGGGGACCTATCTGGAACGGCCTCAAATCCCACCGTGCCTGCTTTGCAGTTCAAAGAAGATTTGAGCAATAAGTCGGCTAATATTCAAGTGGATGCTGCATCTTATTCCAAATATCCTTCGGTAAAAGCAGTTAAAGATTATGTAGATCAAGCCACCTTAGGAATTGCTTTACAAGTAACTTTAGATGGGAAAGCTGATAAAAATTCTCCAACGTTTACCGGCGTACCGGTGATGCCCACGGGCACGATTGGAGTTACGCAAGGAGCGTCAGATAACTCGACGAAATTAGCCACCACAGCCTTTGTCCAATTAGCCACTACCGGGATTGCTTTGCAAGCCACTGTGGATGCAAAAGCCGATAAAAACTCTCCAACCTTTACGGGAATACCTGTGATGCCCACGGGCACGATCGGAGTTACGCAAGGAGCATCAGATAACTCGACGAAATTAGCCACCACAGCCTTTGTCCAATTAGCAACTACCGGGATTGCTTTGCAAGCTAATGTGGATGCAAAAGCTGATAAAAATTCTCCCACGTTTACGGGAATACCGGTGATGCCGACAGGTACGATCGGAGTTACGCAGGCATCCACCGATAGTTCCACTAAATTGGCCACGACAGCTTTTATCAAACAAGCAGCAGCTGGGGTTTTCTCTCAAATCAATATTGACGCGAAAGCCGATAAAAATTCTCCAACCTTTACGGGAATACCGGTGATGCCTACAGGTACGATCGGAGTTACGCAGGCATCCACCGATAGTTCCACTAAATTGGCCACGACAGCTTTTATCAAACAAGCAGCGGCTGGGGTTTTCTCTCAAATCAATATTGACGCAAAAGCCGATAAAAACTCTCCCACGTTTACCGGTGTACCGGTGATGCCCACAGGTACAATCGGAGTTACGCAGGCATCTACCGATAGTACCACTAAAATGGCCACGACGGCCTTTGTGAAAAATATTACAGCTCAATTGAATGTTGAAGCTAAAGCGGATCGAATTTCGCCTGTATTTACTGGAACGCCAACGTTACCTAGTGGCACTATTGCGATTACCCAAAATCTGGGAAATAATTCAAATGCGATTGCAACGACAGCTTTCGTGATCGCCAATGCTAACTCAAGCGGTCATCAATCCATAACGGCTGGGTCTGAAATTTCAACGAGTTCCACTACCGATTTACCTGTCAACGGAATGACCATATCGGCTGTTGCTGGAAAATACATCGTTAGTTTTAACAGCCAATATTCCTTAGAAGCTGCCAATGTAACAGGGCAGGCATCGGTAGATTTAACAACAGCTTATATTTATTTAATGACAAAGCCAGTTACAATTTTTGGTCATGGAGTTTTATATGGGGCTGCCGGTGGTGGAGAGGTGCTTGGGCCGGGCGTTTATTCGAATGCGGCAGCTGTCACAACAGCGGGTATTTTAACCTTGGATGGTGGAGGAAATCCAAATGCAGAATTCGTATTCAATTTTGGTGCGGCCTTTAGTACGGGTGCCAGTTTTGAAGTGATCTTAAGGAATGGAGCATCTGCTTGCAATGTTTATTGGGTGGTCGAAGGGGCCATCGCTTTGGGGGCTAATACCAGTATGAAAGGATTTTTAATAAGCAATAACGGGGCCATCGCATTAGGAAGTAATTCAACTGTTGACGGAAGTTTATTTAGTAAACTCGGTGCTATTGATATACTTAGTTCGACGATAAGTCGTTCCGTGGGGTGTATCAATAACTTTGGGACCTTAAATAATTTTGCTATTTACTCAAAGGTGGGAGCCGTGTCAAATACAGGTAATTCCAAAATTACCGGAAATATAGGTTATGATGGCTTGAGCGCCAGTCTGGTTACGGGATTTGGATCTGCCATCGTATATGGAGAAATTTTCACAGCTGGAATCAGCAGTGCGATTGCAAATTTTAGCCTCTACCAAAATGGTACTTTAATCCCCTTTTCAAGTCGGAAAAGAGTGAGTAAATATCCTTTAGGTGAAATAAATCTACAAGCCATCGCCACTGTGGGGGCAGGTGAAAATATAGATGTTCGTTGGAATGTAGACACAGGAATTATTAAGCTTCAAAATAGGGTATTCACAATTCTAAGTGTCAGGGACTAATAATTTAGGTGTTTTTTTGAGAGACTTGACTATATAATTTTAATTAGAAAATAGAATCATGTTAAAATGAAAAAGATTTTTTAAGATGAAAGCACTTAGAATAAGAATTCCTGATGCGAATCCAAGTAAAAATGTTTTTCGGTTTATTCTTCTTTACAAATGCGCAGAAATTGAATTGAATTATCAAGCATCGGACCAATTGGCAATTGTCCAATTACTTACCACAGTTGGGGAGACCTGTACATTAACTAGGTATATGCCTTTGTATGAATTTGAATCGTTCCAATCTCGATACTTGAAATTCATAAATTCAGATGAATTGTTTTTTAATTTAAGTGATTTTAATTTGAGCACAGACCTGACGTTCATTTAGATAAAGTTTGATTCATATTTTCCTTTTTCATTCTAGTACTTAACCGCCGATGCAGAGTTAAATTGATATCCTGTCCTATTGCTTAATTTCCTTGCTAAATTGATTCGATAGACATAAATCCTTTAGCTCATAGAATGGGACTACTAACCTAGCTTGTCAAATTATTAGACTTTTCATTTAGAAGCATTGCGTGTTCTGAGTATGTGCGAGATTTCTTCTTTTTCTGTGTGATTTTTCGGTATTTTTATTTTCTCATGGTTCAATCTTCTTTGTTCTACAGACAACTGACTTTCAGTTGTTCAATCGGCAAAAAAATGAATATATTTCAATTTGTCGAGGAACTCAGATTTGTATAAATTAGCGTATTCAATATTTGTGATGAAAAAAAATACTAAATTAAGATGGTTACTTCAATCGGCGGGTGGCTTGATTTTAACGGGTGCCGGCCTATCTTTAGCGATTGATGCAGGTATTACCAAAATGCAAGGAGGGGAATGGTTTTGGTATGGAACGGGAGCTCTCGTCGTATTCCAAGCAGGCCTTTGTTGTGTGATCGACTCCGTTCGCTATAAAAATTTGAAATAGACATTTTACTTATCAAATTGTATTAATTTAGGTCAGGAGTCTACCCAGCCATCAGTTCAAATTTTCGTATGAAAAAAAATAGAAAGATCACGCTTGTTTTTACAAGTATATTAGGTAGCATCATAGTTATGCTATTTTTTTTAATTTCTTGTCGCGTTGATCATACTCCCTATTTTCAAAGCAGTTATTACCAAAAGACTAAAACTCGTTTAGATAGTCTTCAGAAAAATCGTGTTGTTTTTGACGATTTCGTTGAAGCGGGATTTTCTAAAGTCAGCATTACGCCTAGCGTAGGTAATGCTAAGGATAGCATCGAGTTGAGTCAATTTAAAGAGGCACCCTTGGCGGGTTTTGGAGCGCGAAAGGGTAAAAGTGCGACTGGCACTCATGATAGTATTTTCGTAAAAGCGGCCGCTATCCAAGTGGGTAAGCAATTAGTGGTGATCGTAGGAGCTGATATTTTAATCATGCCACCTAATATAATTGATGAAGTCACATTATTACTTGCAAAAAAAGGCATTCAGCGTAACCAAGTTTTTTATTCTGCTTCACATACGCATTCAAGTATTGGGGCTTGGGGCCCAGGATTCATTGGCGAACAATTTGCGGGCCATGCAAATCCACACATCAATCAATGGCTTGTGCAGCAAATAGCTCAGGCCGTTACGCTTGCGATCTCCGATCTTAAGCCCGCTCGGATTGGGAATGGATATTTTAATGCGGCTCCTTATACGCGTAATAGACTTGTCGGTGACTTAGGCACTAAGAATAATGATTTCAATTTCATTTCCATTCAGCAAAAAGCTGGTCGGAAGGCTGTAATTGGGTCTTTTGGAGCACATGCGACCACCATTGGCGCCGACAATATGCAATTTAGTGCCGATTATCCTGGCTATTGGCAACGAAAAATGGAAAATGGCTCCGTTGACCTCGCTATTTTCTGTGGAGGCTCTGTTGGCAGCCAAAGTCCCTCTGGAGAAGGCAAAGGCTTTGATAAACCTAAAAAAATTGGGGAATCGTTGGCCGATAGCCTTGAGATTCATTTAGCTAGGGTTGAGATGAAGGATAAAATTGATTTGTCTACGATGAGTTTAAAAATGGACTTGCCTGATTATAACATTCGATTAACTACCAACGTGCATTTCTCCACTTGGCTTAGTAAAAAACTTATGCCTTTGCCAGAAAACGTGTATTTGCAAGTTATTAAAATTGGAAATCTAATTTGGCTGACTACGCCTTGCGATTTCAGTGGGGAGTTTGCGCGCCAACTAATAGACGCGTTGGCGACAAAAGGGTTTAATGCGAATGTGACTAGTTTTAACGGAAGTTATGTGGGCTATATTATTCCAGGAAAATATTATTACTTGGATTCCTATGAACCTAAAACCATGGGGTGGTTTGGGCCTAACATGGGGGAATATACCTTTGAGTTAATGAGGCATTTGTCGGAAATAATGACGCAGCCTGTTCAGTAAATAGGGGCGGATTGTAATTCTCAATTAATCATTAAAGTTTTTTTGTTGAATCCCCTGGTCAAAAACTTCTTGGTACTCTAAGACATCTTGTTTGTTATACCTGACCCAAGGTCCATGTTTCTGCCCCCCTTTAAAATTGCCAACTTGCCAAAGTTGTCCGGTTTCACGGTAAAATATCCATTCTCCTTCCATCAATTCATGAACGGATTTTCCTTTAGCTTTTACTTTTCCATTCTTGAAATAGTAGGTTAATTGGTCTCCCGATTGCTCATATGTTTTTTGGCCGTTAGAATAGGTTTTATTTTTCATCATCGTGCAGTTTCAATGGACTTGTTGCCATGCCAATGTTCTCAGATATAGTCATTGATGTGGAGTCAAGTAACACAGATAGATTCATGTTGGCTGATCAATCAAGTGAAATTCGCGAGACTATTTGAATCAAATGGATTCTGCTAAATAAAAATTAAGAACGTTTAGACAGTTCGATAATTTGTCTAAACGTTCTCAATATAATTTTTTACAATTTAGGTTCCCAACCTTTCTCATATTCACGTCCCCAAAGCTTCATTCCATCCTTGTCCAAAATATGGCCATTGGCCGTGTCTATTTTGAATGACTTATTTATGCGGTAGGAAATATTAGCATAATGGCACATCATTTGGCTGATCGCACCTTCTTCGATAGGCGAGTTTAATTTGGTTTCTTTTCCACGAATCACGTTGAAGAAGTTTGCTACGTGTGTATCCGTCATGTCGCCACCTCCGCCTAATGTATTTCCTGCCTCAGAACCTGATGATTTGCTATCCTTGATTTTCTTTCCCGCACGGTCGAAAAGCGTGTAACCTTCTCGGTTGACAAATACACTTCCCTCACTTCCGAAAATAATCGTTCCACGATCGCTTCCGTAAGTTTTATATCCGGAACGACTCTTTCCATCCCATTGGATAACTTTATTTTCAGGGAATTGGAAAGTGGCATCCATGGTGTCGTACATGACCCAACCGTCATTTTTGAAATGTCTTTTGGCTGCTTCTACATACACGTGTTCTGGATATTTTACTTGGAGAGCCCAGCGTGCAACGTCTAATTCATGGGTTGCATTGTTACCCGTTTCACCGGTTCCCCAGTGCCAACCATACCAGTGCCAGTTATAATCCCAGGTGTCGGCGGTGTATTCTTGGTGTGGTGCAGGACCCTGCCATAGATTCCAATCTAATCCTTCTGGGATAGGAGCCTTTTTTTCGATGGGCACAGCGCCTCTCTCGTTGGAATAAAAGGCTACTGCCTTATAAACATCGCCGATCACCCCTTTGTGAATTTCAGAAATGATGTCTTGGGATTCTTTGGCGGAACGCTGTTGGTTACCCATTTGCACCACTTTGCCATATTTTTTTTGGAAGGCAACTAATAATTCGCCTTCGCGTGGATTTTGACTACATGGTTTTTCAATGTACACGTGTTTGCCTGCTTGCATCGCCATCCAAGTACCTGGCGCGTGCCAATGGTCCGGAGTTGCGTTAAAGATCGCATCTACGGTTTTATCATTCCAAACATCGTGAATATCATTGACCAATTTCGCATTTCCTGTTACTTTTCCTTGCAAATCGCGACCTACTTTTTCGCGTTGCTTTTTCATTACATCGCAGATATAGGCTACGTCTACATTGTTATTTTTGTCTTTTAGTGCAGCATAATAAGCACTCACTCGGCGGCCACATCCCATCAATGCGACGTTTAGACGGTCGTTTGCTCCGATGATGCGAGCATAGCTCTTGGCACTAAAAGCGGAATTAATATTTCCTAGGCTGATTCCTGCAGCACCTAAGGCTACTTGTTGAATGAATTTTCTACGATTGTTACGCATATATTGATTTTAATAGGTTGTATAATCAAATTATTTGCCTCTTTATTTTGAGCTAATTAATTTTTTTAAAAGATAAAAATAAGAAAAATTTTGAAAAGTATGGTTTTGTTTATGTGATTTAATTGGCCTTTTTATGCGGTATGGCGCAAGAATTTATATGATTTTTTTCATCTTTTAGCATGAATGAAATAGTCATTATGAAGCATTTTAACCATTACAAATTTCTTTTCAAAAATTAAATGATAAATTTATTTGTATCAAAAAGATATGTATATTTAGAAAAAAACTCTTATGATCAATATAAATTTTAACATTTTCAGCATCAACAGTAGTCTCTTTTTGAATTGCCTTGAAGGCGTAACGGAAGAGCAGGCGACTCAACACTTATCGCCCAATACGAATAGCCTCAAGTGGTTAGCAGCCCATGTCACTTGGGCCAGGTATCAAATTTCTGCATTAATGGGTAATCCCCCTGCTAATAATCCATTTGATGGGTTGTTTGAAAATTTTAGACCTTATGAGGAATCAGATGATTTAAAGTCATTGGTAGAAATAAAGCAAGAATGGGATAAGGCCACAAGCTTGTTGGCCACTAGTTTTTCAACCATTAATTCTGATTTCTGGGAAATGGATTCGGTCATCTCATTCCCACTTCAACAAGATAAATCGAATGCTAGTTTAATGGCCATTTTAGTTCAACATGAATGCTTGCATATTGGTCAAATGGCTACTTTGAAAAAGTATACGACAGGTATTCCAATGAAATTAACAAAGCCCTAGGCATTGCCTGAATCTTGTTTGAATGTTTGAAAAAAACGTATACTTTAGCATTCATAAGCAAAATAAATAATCACATGAAAAAGTATTTTTTGGCTTTAGTATTTTTCATTGGCATCATGCAAATCGCGTTTTCTCAGGACAACACCCCCGTTGCACCCTTAATAAACAAGGTTAAAGATTTAAGTGATAGTGTAGGGATTATTTTATCCATGCCAGAATCAAAAGATAAGGCAAAATATTTGTATCGTATAGGTGATATTTATCGATTTTCTAAAGCTGATAGTGCCATTTTTTACTATTCTTTAGCTGAAAAAATGGCCTTAAAGTTTAATGATGATCAATTTTTACCACAAATCCATTCTGGCATTGGATTCGTTTATAGTAGGTCGAAAAGTAATTATTCCCGTTCACTATACTATGCAATTTTAGTTAAAAAAGAGAATGAATCCATGGGGATATTTAGCCCATCTGACGATTTTGGGATCATGATGGAATATGCTTACATGGGGAGTAAAACAAAAGTTGAAAATTTGCTTAAAAACATTAAACCCGAAATCATTTCAGGAAATTTTAAATCAAATACATATAGTAAAGGAACCTTGCTCGGGTTAGTTGGCGAGGCATATATGAGAATCAATGAACTGGATTCTGCCTTAAAATATAGTGCATGGGGCTTACGTATTCCTGAAAAAAACAAATGGCCTTATATTTATTATGTCTTGGCCAAAACTCATTTAGATAAAAAAGAATATGAAAAATCATTAGATTATATTCATAAAGGGTTGCCAATTATAAAGGCTATTAAACGCGAAAAAAATATTGCGCAAGTATATGCATGTGCTGCAAATGATTATTTTGGTTTAAATAATATCGACAGTTCTATTTATTATTCTAGGCTTGCCTATAATTTAGGTTTGAAAAATTCAATCACTGAGGTTATTTTAAATTCAAGCCAACTATTATTTAAAATTTACAAGCAGCAAAGTAAATTCGATAGTGCATTCAAATACTTACAAATTACTTCCGCCCTAAAAGACACTTTGGCCCAACAAAATAAGATTAATGACATTGACAACATCTCTTTAAATGAATCCATTCGGGAGCAGGAAAAGGCAGAGCAAGAAAGCCAAAAGAATAAGTTTATTATTGGTTTTGCCATAATTTTTATTTTGAGTTTTTCAGCTTTATATGTCTACAATAGAAATAAGCAAAAGGAAAGCATTCGAAAAATAGAAGATGATCGTAAGAACAAAGAATTAAAAGCGGCTCAAGATTTACAAAATAGTTTGTTGCCCAAACATTTGCCTAAAAGACCTGATTTGGACATTGCAACTTATGTTCGCTCCTCGACCGAAGTAGGGGGAGATTATTTTGACTTTTTTAATGAAGAGGAAGGTTTACTCATTAGTGTTTGCGGGGATGCTACGGGTCATGGAGTTGCCTCAGGTATGATGGTTTCAGTCACAAAAACAGCACTTAATGGATTGGCGTCCTTAAAGCCCAATCAAATGTTGAACAGATTGAATTCTGTCATAAAGAAAGTTGACCTAGGCATTTTAAGAATGAGTTTAAATGTAGTGGAGTTTGGTAAAAATGAAATAACCTTAAGTTCAGCTGCCATGCCTCCTATTTATTTTTACAATGCCAAAGATGAATTACTCGAGGAATTCTCCAATAACGGCTTGCCTTTAGGTAGCTTAAGAAACGAAGAATATGTGTTGGAGAAAAGAAAATTCAGCCAAGGTGATGTCCTGGTGCAATTTTCGGATGGACTACCTGAGGCCCCCAACTTAGCCGATGAGTTATATGATTATGATCGGTTGAAAAGTTTGATACAAAATTCTTGTCATTTATCCGCTAAAGAGATCATTGATACCTTAGTCAAATCGGTGGATGAGTGGATGCAAGGCCGACCTAATCCAGATGATATTACCTTGGTGGTCACTAAGAAAAAATAAAATTGAACCACGATCAAAATATATAAGCTTACATGAAGTTTATATTATCATTTTAACTTAACCTTATGAAATTTCATTTCAAATCCTTCCTTGTTTTAAGCATTGCCATTTTATTATTCAACAACGAAATTTCATTGGGCCAATCGAAGGCTAAGACCCTGAAAATGATGTATGCCGATTCCAGTAGAACGGGTACGCCATTTTCAAAAAACCCGTATGTAATCCAATTTAAAGGAAGGTATTTAATGTACTCTTCCGTTTTGCCCGTGAAGGGGAGTCAATCTAGGGAAATTGAAATCACAGAAAGTTTTGATTTGATTCATTGGAAGAATGTGGGTTTTTTAACGATCCAAGAACCTTATGAAAAAAATGGAATTAGTGCTCCTTGTGCTTTAGTGATCAAAGGCAAAGTCCACATTTTTTATCAGACGTATGGTAATGGAAAAAAAGATGCCATTTGCCACGCCGTATCCGATGATGGAATAAACAATTTTGTCAGAAACGCGACTAATCCAATCTTTCGTCCCGATGGTGAATGGAATTGTGGGAGGGCCATAGATGCGGAAGTGTTTTTTTTCAAAGGCAAATATTACATGTACTACGCAACGAGGGATCCTGATTTTAAAATTCAAATGCTCGGAGTGGCGATAGCACCCGAAAATACAAATTTCAACCGAGCGGAATGGACACACCATTCCAAATTGGCTCCAATCCTGAAACCTGAAGAAAAATGGGAGGGCGAGTGTATTGAGGCGGCTTCTATTATCAAACGAAATGGTATGTTGTATATGTTTTATGCTGGAGCCTATGACAACTGGCCTCAACAAATAGGAGTAGCGACGAGCAAAGATGGAACGACTTGGCAGCGCCTATTTAAACAACCGTTTTTGGAAAATGGCAAACCTGGCGAGTGGAATTACAGTGAGTCAGGTCATCCAGATATACTCGATTTGGGAAGTAAAAGCTATTTGTTTTTTCAAGGCAATAAAGATCAAGGGAAAACTTGGTGGATTTCAAATGTGGAAGTTGGCTGGAACAAAAAGAGACCCTACTTGAAATAGTGAATAAGTTCACTATAGGTGTATAGCGATTCATCTACCCATAAATTTCAATCGGATTTTTCACGCACATATATGATATAGTCGGGTATAAATCAGGCCCTTGTCCAGTCCGACCTTTTGTTCTATATTTAAGATCATTGTTTTATTTGAAATGAATTAATTGCTATATTCGATTAAGCCATTGCGAAAAATCCTTTTTATTGACGACCCAAACGATGCTGATGAATACTTGTAAATTCCTTTTGATGATACTAGCCTGTGGAGTTTCCTTGGGTAGTATGGCCCAAAAAAATATACACCCCAACGTTATTTTAATTATTACCGATGACCAGGGATATGGCGATTTGGGAATTAATGGGAATTCAATCATCAAGACGCCAGTCATTGATCGATTTGCCCAGCAGAGTTTACGATTTAACGATTTCCATGTTTCACCCGTTTGTGCTCCTACTCGGTCAAGTTTAATGACTGGTCGCTACTCTTTGCGAACTGGCATACGAGATACCTATAATGGGGGAGCCATTATGGCTCCGAATGAAATTACGATTGCGGAAATTTTGAAGCAGGCAGGCTATACTACTGGATTGTTTGGGAAATGGCATTTGGGGGATAATTTTCCTAGTCGGCCCATGGATCAGGGATTTGATGAGACCTTAATGCACCTTTCTGGAGGGATGGGTCAGGTAGGTGATGTAAGCACTTATTTCCAAAAAGATAGTAGTTATTTCAATCCGGTCCTGTGGAAAAATGGTCAAAAGGAATCATTTAAGGGGTATTGTTCAGATATTTTCGCAGCGAATGCCATTCAGTTTATTGAAAAAAACAAAAGCAATCCATTCTTCTGTTACCTCTCATTTAATGCCCCACATACGCCTTTACAAGTGCCTGATTCTTATTATCAGATGTACAAAAATACAGACCCATCCATTGAATTTGAAAGAAAAAATCCAATGCACCTTAAAATGAGCGAACAAGACAAAGAAGATGCTCGAAAGGTATATGCCATGGTCAGCAACATAGACGATAACATCGGGAAATTGCTTCAGAAAATCAAGGATTTAGGAATTGAAGAAAATACCATTGTAATTTTTATGACGGACAATGGCCCACAGCAATTACGTTTTACGGCGGGCATGCGAGATAAAAAAGGGTCGGTTTATCATGGCGGGACCCGAGTTCCTTTCTTCTTGAAATATCCAGCCTTGACGAAGGAAAGTAAAGTGATTGAAACGATGTCGGCTCACTTTGATGTGCTGCCTACGCTATCAGAATTATGTCATGTAGATTTACCAAAGGATCGTAAAATTGACGGTAAAAGCCTTGTTCCCTTGATTAAAGGTAAAAAGGTTGATTGGTCAGATCGAGCCATGTTTAGTTACTGGACGAGAAAGTATCCTGAACTTTACAATAGCATGGCCATTCAGAAGTCGGGGTACAAACTAGTCGGACAAACCAATTATAACGCTTCCGTCGAAGATTTCGAATTGTACAATTTGAAAAATGATCCGGAAGAAATACATAATGTAGTTAAGGGAAATAAAGAAATCGCTGGGAAGCTAAAAACAGAATTAGATCGTATTTACCAAGAATTAATTCGATCAAAAAATCTCATGATCCCACCCAAAATCATCGTTGGCTCGAAAAAGGAAAACCCTTTGACCTTGAATCGAAATGATGCGGATGGTTCCCGTGGATTATGGGATCAAGAAGCCATATTTGGAAAATGGAACGTCAATATCTTGAAAGGACGCTACGATTTTAGGTTTAAATTCATCAAACCGATCGCTGCCAATGGAGACATGTATTTGGAAACCAATACGATCATCAATCAAATGAAGAATGATCAGATTACGGATGTGATTGTGATGAAAAATATTTCTCTTCCAGAAATAACTGGCGAATTGATTCCTTACTATTTGACGAAGGGTAAAATGATATTGCCATTTAGTGTTGAGATTGAAAAAGTGGATTAAAAATTCATTTTTAATGAGAATTTTCTTTCCTGGACTATCCGCTTGTCTAATACTCCCTTAAATTTCAAGAGTCTCTTATTTGCGATCTAAAATTGAATTCAAACGAGTGATTTAATCAATTTTTAATGAGTGAATTTTTTATTTTCCAAGGATAACTATTATTTTAGTATTAGTTAGATACTGGTATTTAAAATAGTTTATGAAGGTAAAACAAAATTTGTATTTAAAAACTAGCCATATTAGGTTTAAGTATTGACTCCTTGAATTTTCTAAAAACGATAAAACTCTATAAAAAATTAACGAAATGAAAAAAACTATACTCTATTTTTCTGCCATTATTCTAGTTCTAGCAAGCATCGCTTTTATTGAAAAATCTAAACCAGGAAGTCCCTTGCACATTGCTAAAGTGGTAGGTGCTGTTCAGGATAAACAAATTTCTACGATTAAAGATAATTCAGGTGATTGGCTTACCTATGGTCGAAATTACGGGGAGGAGCGTTTTAGTCCTTTGGGGCAAATTACCAAGGAAAACGTGGGCCAATTAGGTTTAGCATGGAGTTTGAACTTAGGTACAAAAAGAGGGATAGAAGCTACGCCATTGGTTGTGGATGGAATCATGTTCATTAGTGGGCCGTGGAGTGTGGTTTATGCAATCAATACTCGAAATGGCAAATTATTGTGGACCTACGATCCACAGGTGCCTAAAGAATTTGGCGAAAAAGCTTGTTGCGATGTCGTTAATCGTGGAGTGGCCATGTACAAAGGAAATATTTTTGTGGGGACTTTGGATGGACGATTAGTTTCCATTAACGCATCAACGGGAAAGAAGAAGTGGGAAGTTTTATCTGTATCGCATGATCGTTCTTATACCATTACCGGTGCGCCTAGGGTGATGGATGGTAAAGTGTTGATCGGAAATAGTGGAGCTGAATATGGGGTTAGAGGGTATGTGACGGCCTATGATGCGATGACAGGAAAGAAGATTTGGCGATTCTATACGGTTCCAGGAAATCCAGCGAAAGGTTTTGAACATCCTGAAATGGAAGTCGCAGCCAAAACTTGGAAAGGGGAATGGTGGAAATACGGCGGAGGCGGAACGGCTTGGGACGCTTTTGCTTATGACCCTAAACTCAAATTGATTTATGTAGGTACTGGAAATGGGTCCCCTTGGAATCGAGAAATTAGAAGTCCAGGTGGCGGAGATAATCTTTACCTTTCATCCATTTTGGCTATTCACGCAGAAACAGGAAAATTGAAATGGCATTATCAAACGACACCGGGAGAGTCTTGGGATTTTACGGCGGTCCAACAAATTATGCTGACCGAGTTGGAAATAAAAGGGAAAAAACGTGAAGTGCTAATGCAAGCACCTAAAAATGGTTTTTTCTATGTGTTAGATCGAAATACGGGAGAGTTGTTGTCGGCGGAGCCTTATGTGTATGTCAACTGGGCCTCGAAAGTGGACATGAAAACTGGAAGGCCAGTCGAGACGCCTAATGCACGTTATTTGACGAGTAATGAGCAAATATATCCGGGCCCTTTTGGGGGACATAATTGGCAACCTATGGCCTTTAATCCAAAAACCAAATTGGTTTATATTCCCGCTAGAGAACAATCATTTATGTATGGAAATCAGCAGGATTTCGTTTATGATAAAGATCATTGGAGTGTAGGGATTACTAGTAATCCAGCTAATCCAACGAACAAGGATTCTAAATGGCCTAAATCTTTCGGTAAATTAATCGCTTGGGATCCCGTTCAAAATAAAGAAGTTTGGAGTAAAACGGAGAAATCTACTTGGAATTCAGGCGTCTTAACTACTTCAGATCTAGTTTTCCAAGGAAATGCGGAAGGAGATTTCAATGCATTGGATGCTAAAACGGGTCAGGTCCTATGGTCTAAAAATTTGGGTACGGGGATTGTCGCGCCTCCGATTACCTATTTAGTGGATGGAATTCAATATGTTACCATTGCTGTTGGTTGGGGCGGTGTAACAGGAATTTCTAACAGAAATACAGAACAGATTAACCCAGGTACGGTTTACACATTTGCTATTGGAAAAAATGTAGCGATGCCAGTGTATGAAAAGGAAGCTAAAAAGGAATATTTGACTTTGGCCGTTGAGGCAACAGATGCACAAATAGCCAAAGGAGCCAGCTTATTTGGTAAAAATTGTGGTCCTTGTCATACGCTTAACGCGAATAATCCAGGAGGTAACATCCCTAATTTAACCTATTCTCATCCAGATATTATGGGTGCCTTTTATCAAATTGTTCGAGATGGAATTTTCTTACCCAAGGGGATGCCTAAATTTAAAGGTCGTTTAAGTGATGTAGATATTTCGAACATCAAAGGCTATATTCTTTCTAGTGCGAAGAAAAATAGGGAGAGCAAATAGGTGTTTTGGGTCCAATCAAATTGTTGAAATTTGCTATATTCGAACCTGACTTATTTATTTTGGCTTGATGAGCCATAATCAAAGTTAAACTAGATGAAAAAACTATTCCTTTTATGTTTCCTATTGTCAAGCCTTTGCCTTCAAGCGCAAATGTTTAATGACACGACTTTTGATTCAAAAGTTTTACGCCCAGCGTATAAAAAAAATAAAGGCCCTAGAATTTTAATCGACGCCGGGCACAACAATTTTACCGCCAAATGGGGATTAATTCAACCCTTCATTGACCTATCGACTTCAGACGGATATAAACCCGTGATTGATTCATTGCCCTTTACAAAAAACTATTTATCCAAATTTGATATCATTCTCATTACACCTGCTTTGCCCTTTGTTTTTGGGACTAAAAAGGAAGTGGGCAATTTGATTACGTTTACCCAAGATGAAATAGATCAGTTGCATGCCTGGGTGAGCCAAGGCGGATCTTTAATTATGTTAAGTGAACATCCACCGATTGACGCGGCGATGACCCCTTTATTGAATAAGTTTGGAATATCCTCGAGTGTGGGAATGGTGTCAGATTCCTTGCATTATGATACGTCTTATGGGCTAAAATATGTAGTCCAATATTCAGAAGAAAATGGCTTATTGCAGGCCAATCATCCTATTTTAGATGGAAAAAATTCCAGTGAGAAAATAAAAAAATTGGCCACTTTTGGCGGTAGTTCGATTAAAGGGGATGGGTATGTTAATCTACTTCCTTTATCCCCAACGGCCAAAGTTGGCAAATGGGTAGGTTTAGGTCCTTTAGACCAAGGAAATTCACAAGGTTTGGCTGGGCCAGTCGGCAAAGGGAAATTAATTGCGCTCTCAGATTGCAATGGATTCACCTCCATGTACATGGGCAAAGAGAAAAAAGTGTATGCAGGTATGCAGGTAAAGCCTTATGATTGGAAACAATTTGTCCTGAATAGTTTGCACTGGCTTTCGAAATAATTGTTCAAATAAGTAAATATAATTCGACCTTGATACCTTTTCTTTTGGTTGTTTATTTAAAAAGAAATTCATTTTAAATGAGAATTTTCCTTCTCGAACTATCCGGTTGGCCAATACTCTTCTAAAATTAAAGAATCTCTTATTTGTTACTTATCTCATGTAGGGAATTTATTCTCTATAACATGAAATATTATTTCATATTTTGATTATTTCTATGGGATAAAATCTAAATTTAGTTTTCAATAAAACGCATCCTATAACATATTTTGAGATGAAAACATTTTACATCATTGCGAGCATTGGCTTTTTGTTCCTTATGATTCAATCGTATAAATTGTTGAGCAACAATTTAAAAACGGAAAACCAAAAATATAGGTTAGTCTTGAAGGATGCCCTATTTGAAATCAGGTTTTATCCTTCCGCTACATTTGCCAAAATTTATAGCTCTGGGACCGATTATAAGTCGGTATCCAGTAGTGGCTTCAGGAAATTAGCCGGGTATATCTTTGGGGGCAATGACCAAGGGAAAAGTATTTCCATGACTGCGCCAGTCCGAATGGAAATGAGCGATAAAGGATCTTCCATGAGTTTTGTGATGCCAGAAAAATACAAAGAATCGGATTTACCTAAACCCAAAGATGCAAGTGTTCAAATTGTGAAATCAAGTCCTCAGTATGTGGCTGTTATTCGTTTTGGTGGATATGCGGATGATGAATCGATCCAAGAGAATCGGAATTTATTATTAAAAATAATTCAAAAAAAGGGTATTAAGATTACGGGAGAATACTCTTTCTTAGGCTATAACGCACCCTTCCAATTTTGGAGTAGAAGAAATGAAGTGGTCATTCCTATTGATTGGAAAGAGTAATTCGACCACCGCTACAGCATTTTCTTTCTTTTATGGATCGAGGATAGATTCCGGATTAGTTCATTTTTTTTGCATCATTATGATATTAAAAATATACTAATTATTCGTTTATTTGTAAATCATTTAAACCTTAATGTATATTTAACATGAAAGATTTACGTTACCCAATAGGTAATTTTGAATTAAAGCCATTCGATGAAGCGACAAAAAATCAATGGTTAGCTGACTTCAAAAACTTACCGACGGATCTAGAAAATGTTGTTAAAAATTTAAAAAGAGACCAATTAGATACTCCATACAGAGAAGGTGGCTGGACGGTCCAACAAGTGGTACATCATTTGGCGGATAGTCACATGAATTGTTTTATGTACTTTAAATTGACATTAACGGAGGATTTGCCGACCATCAAAGATTATAGTGAAAATGACTGGTCCAATACATCAGATGTTTTAAATACGCCCATATCTCTATCTATTCAATTACTTTATCCATTGCATGAAAGGTGGGTTAATTTGTTAACTAGTTTAACAGATGCTGACTGGCAAAGAAAATTTTTCCATCCCACGCATCAAGTGGAAATTACTTTATGGGACTTGTTTGCAGTTTATGCATGGCATGGCAAACACCATGTAGCTCACATTAAAAATTTGCGCGAAAGTAATGGATGGTAAAATTCTTTCTGATTATTAACCCAAATGTTTTCTTAGCTTATTCCAAAACGAAAAAAAGCTAGGGAACTCACCCACAAGATTTGGAGCCAGGGAGGGATGCTTTTCCCTAATTCCTTGGAAGTGGGCATTGATGGGATGATCTCTAAAAATTCCTTGAATGGATAAATGCCCATATTCCCCATAATACACTTGTAGGCCAGGAATATTTTCCCCAAGAGACAGGATGAAATTCAGCGTCTTTGGGGATATCGCGTGCTTTTTAAAGTGACTCGGTTCTAAGACCAATATCCGATTTCCCTCCTCACCCATGTGGAAGGTAGGGTCTAGTGTATAATGCGTGTAAATGAAAGTGGGTAGATGTTCTTGTAAGTCGAGGGCTTTTGTTTCAGGAGGGGTAAAAACCAGGTTTAATTCCTCTGATTTTTTCAAAACTTCTGGAACTGCATTTGTGGGTAAAAACTCATAGTCAAAATCTAAAAAAGTACCGTTTTGTTTTGTTCCCGAATAGGTGTTGATGTTTGACTGGTTCACAAAATAGGGTTTGTTGCTGAAGGTGCCAGCGCACCATTGCCAACTGAGCGCATTGCTTGCTAAATCGCCGTCCAATAAATGGTAGTAAAGCCAATCGGCGGGTTTACGCCAATCGTATTTTCCCATATTGCAGATGACGGCGGCTAAGTACATCCGCAAGTGATTGTGTAGGTAGCCCGTCTCCCGGAAATGAGTTAAATGGGAATCTATTGCCTCAATTCCTGTATTAGCCTTGAGCACAGCTTCAGGAATTCCTTGGTTTTCAACACCTTCTTGCGGGTGGCGAATGTCTTCGAAAATCTGATCCCCTTTCTGAAACCAAGTACGGGTATAAAACTCACGCCAGGCTAATTCTTGAATGAATTTTTCTGCTTGTTGCATCCCGATTCCAGGCTCCTTTAATCGCTCCACGACCTGGGGAACCGTAATAAATCCACGGGATAAATAGGGAGAAAGGTAGGAAACCCCTCCGTTTAAAAAGTTCCGGGTTCGCGCATACTTCTCAGGGTCGAAGGCATCGATTCGTTTGTAGACATCGCTGAGCTTGGTCGGGAAATCCACTATCTTTTACTGATTTTGTTCATGCTGATGCTTCGTTGGAGCGTGCATTTAAAACGCGGATCAGAAAAAATACGCTTTTGTAAATGCTTCGTGTTCCTGCCAGCCATCCGTTTACGCCACATCTGAAAGCTCGATAGTTTACTATTGGCCCGCATAAATTCTATTACTTCTTTTTCTTGCAGTCCAAATTGGAATTTAATTGCCTCAAAAGGCGTACGATCTTCCCAAGCCATTTGAATGATTCGATCAATATCTTCGTCGGAGAACTTATTTGCTGCGTCTACACTTTTCACTACAATAAATGATTTGATCCCAATTTTTCTCCCATTTCTTACGCCAGGCGAAGGGGCGGTTACAAATTGGGCAGGTTTTGGATGGTAAATGTTGTTTTTTTACGCCTTGCATAAACGAGAATTTCCGTTCAAAATGTTAAACCCTAATACAATTCAAAATGTTTTGTAAAGTGACGCAACACTATGATTGAAATTCAAATGTTAAAAGAGGATTTTATTTTTTAAAACAAATTTTGATTTAATCGGTTTAACAAAATAAAATTCAATGAAAAGATCAAAATTTTTACATTCGGTATCTGGTGGTTTAGCCGCCGTATGTGTTTCATGTTTAGCGGCTGCCTGTGCAAAAGATGAGGCACCCACACCTGTTTCTTCAACACCTCCCAGTACAAGTCCTGCACCGAACCCTGGTTCAAATGCATTTACGGTTAAGTTGGATTCAGAGTTGAGAGCCGTGAATGATTTTATTTCTAAAAGTGGAATCATTTTGATTCGAATAGCCGCTGGAAACATCGCTTCGAGTTTTTTAGCTGTCTCCTCAGTTTGTCCTCATGCAGGTGCAACCGTTGATTACAACAATACCAAATCGTCGTTTGCATGTGCAGCTCATGGGTCAGTCTTTGGTTCAGATGGATCTTTGGTTTCTGGTCCGGCGACTAAAGGACTTACGAAATTGATTGTTGAAATTTCAGGAACGACGCTAACTGTCAAGTAGGATTTAATTAGTAAGGTTATTGGCCCTTTCAAAAAACTAATTTTTGATGCATCGGACAGAAACGCCGACGGCCCTTCCACCTATATCTGTACCTCCACTTTTTGAATCGAAATAAAGTCCTCGCGCATTTTTATCCTCTACGGTACTCGTCCAATAATCCCCACTAATTCCACTATCAGTTACTTCTCCGTCGCCATTGCTCCTATATCCAGATAAAGGAAGTTTAAGGGCTGATAAAATGGCTCCCTTGGCATCTTTACTGATCCAAGTAGCGATTTCCTCGTCAAATTCATTGGATGTGGGTAACCTAAAACCTGCTGGACAAGGATTATTGATTCCCTTGGCGCCTTGCCATAATTGATCATTTTGGACCTTAATCCAATCATTAGGGCTTTTTGTTGAAAGAATGAACTCTGAATTTCCAGGTGAATTTTTAGTGGACAATTTTTTGGTTGTACTTGATTTTCTCAGTTGATGCCCATCCGAAAAACGTCCCCATTGATATAAATATCCAAATGAACTGGATTGCAAACTTGATTTAGCCACTTCTGATGCTCCTAAGTTTCGATCCATCCAAATCCTACCTGTTTTAGATTTAACCTCCACAACCATCGTATTTTCCCTCTCGGGTTCTTGGGCTGATACCATTTGAAATATGCCCAACATACACACCAAAAAAAATAGGGAATGGATAATACGATTCATAAAGTTTGAATAAATAATTTTCATAGAGTCTTTACCAAATTAATAAATAAAGTTAAAATAATGCAATTTATCTCTTATAATTCTCTAAAAGGACGATCTGATTTTTTATAGATTAACCCCTAATGTAGCATGTAAAAATATGTATAATCAATAGACTTTAAAGTCTTTTGATTTGTTAATTATGAGATACTTAAAACCTGTCTAAATACTTTATAATTGTATTCCATCAATCCCTTGAGTCATTTTATTCGCTTCTCTGCTCAAACGAGGAATTGTCTTATTTTGCCTAAAGATATTTTGCGTCAAACATTTTTCTTATTCGACGCATTTATGCGTCGAATAATACATATATTTACCGCATTAAATTTATACCCTTATGGCGAATTACATATATCAAACACGTACTTGGCCTAATTTCACTTGGAAGGATGCAGAACTCAATGAGCTTTTAGGGGAAGTACGCTTGCTGCAGGGTAAAATTTCGGGTCAAATGAATGCCATTGGATTTCAGTCCCGCCAAGATGCCAAGCTGAATTGTTTGACCTTAGATGTGGTCAAATCGTCGGAAATTGAAGGAGAACGACTGAACTACGATCAGGTTCGCTCTTCGGTGGCCATTCGATTAGGGATCGATGTGGGTGCATTAGCTACTGTCGATCGGAATGTGGAAGGTGTCGTAGATATGGTTTTAGATGCTACTCAAAATTTTGAAAGCCTCATCAGCCAAGAGCGATTATGTGGTTGGCACGCCGCGCTTTTTCCTACCGGCTATAGTGGTATGTATAAAATTGATGTGGGTCGTTATCGGAGTGGTGAAATGCAAATCGTATCGGGTGCTTTGGGTAGGGAGAAGGTGCATTATGTGGCAGTTGAAGCTGCCCGCGTCCAACGGGAAATGGATATTTTCCTGGATTGGATACATCGCGATGCGCCTATGGATCCTGTGCTAAAAGCTGCCATTGCGCATTTTTGGTTTATCATTATACATCCCTTTGACGATGGAAATGGACGTATTGCCCGCGCGATTAGTGATTTGTTTTTGGCAAGAGCAGAAAAGTCTTCAGAGCGTTTTTATAGTATGTCGAGTCAAATGTTGGCCCAGAAAAAAAGTTATTATGCCACATTGCAAAAAGTCCAACATAGTGACGGAGATATCACGGATTGGATTCATTGGTTTCTTCAATGTGTTCACCAAGCGTTATTGGACTCCCAAGCGCAACTCCACACTTTGATGTTGAAGGTGGATTTTTGGGAAAGAATGGATCAAACGCCAATTAATGAACGCCAAAGAGCTATGTTAAACAAATTATTTGACCGTTTTGAAGGAAAATTAACAACGTCCAAATGGGCGAAAATGACCAAATGTTCTCATGATACCGCCTTGCGCGATATTAAAGACCTGATTGAAAAGGGAATTTTAAAAGATGACCTAGCGGGCGGACGAAGTACAAATTATGTGTTGCTAACGTAATGTCTACACACCTAAGTCGCTTTGATTTTATTTATAATCATTTGGAATCATTCCCAAAGAAATAGACTCTATCCTACCAATTTGCTGACGATTTACAAACCAATATAATTGCAATTATATAAGAATATGACAATAAATGATGACAACTTTCAATTTTCGAAAACAGTCATTCTTTAAAACTATCTTTTAGTCGTTTGAAAGCTCATTTAATGCTTTTCTTTGAATTTTTCGGATGGCTGACTCAATGGATTTTTCAGGTTCTATGATATTATATTTCCCCCAAAAATCTGGGTCTGCTAAACTTACAACTTTGTCTGACATAATTACATTGGAGTTCAATTTTTGAGTATTTTGATTCTCTTTGTTGTCTTGTTTTTTCCAATCGGTGATGGCCATTTCAAACGTGCTACTATAGATCGTATTGAATATCTTTCTGTTCCAATTTAATTTAAATGTCAAATCCCCGCGGGAATAGGCATAAATCCATTGGCCATTTTGTTGTCGGTAGTTAATTTGATAGCGTACTTCGGTGGGGTAAATATCAACGCCAACAGGTTTTTTGCGCGTAAATTGAAGCCCTGACTTGATTTTGTCTTCTACATTAAGTTGGAAAGTAGCGCTTATAACAGCAAGACTTTTTGCGTCGATGTACATTTTTCCATAATAGAGCGGATCTTCGTTTGTTGGCTTTTGTTTGAAAGCTAAAACCAACACTTGGTTTTCATTTATTTGGGTAATATCCTCTAAACTAAAATCATATAAATCGAATGCTTTTTCTGAAAATAAAAAATTGGGATATTTAATTAAATCAATGAATAAAGAGGAGTAAGGACCTCCTTGTAATTTGAAATTTACCGTATCTAATTTAGCATAATCAGCATTTTTTCTACCCTTGAATAGATTGATTTCATCTTGTGAACCTGTTGAAAAGGGCTGCTTTTGAATATTCACGATGGATTCAGAAAGGGAGACGTAGGTACGCCGTTTTCGAATGGTTTCTCGATAAAAACCAGTCATTTGAATGGGGTCATTTCCATAATTTCGTAAACGACTATTTAATACCCCTATAAATATATTTTTTGCATCCATCATTTTGACCACTACTTCTTCAAGGATCGTATTGCTAGGTTCCAAATACAATACATTTTTTTCAGCCTTCAATTCTTTGATTGGAACCACTTTGTTTTTATATCCTAAAAATGAAATAATAAGGCTTGAATTCTGCTTTTCTGTTGGAATTTTAATGGAGAATTTTCCTTCACTATTACTAATAGTCGAGATGCTTGTTCCCGAAACGGTAATACTCGCAAAGATTAGTTCATTCTTTGTTTTACTGTCCAATATGGATCCTTTGAATTGATTGAACGAACTAGAATCCGTCATTTGGTAGGCTGAGAAACGGGCTTCTGATTGCATCTGAGCAAGAATGATGAAGAATAAACCAATGATTCCTTGAAAATAATAGTGTAGCTTAGTTTTCATTATAATATGGATGCAATAAAATTAATTATCAAAAATTTCAATCCGTTTTCTGTTTTTTTAATCTGCTCATCAAAGTATATAACAACATAATTAAAACTCAAATATAGGTAACGAATTTGTATGTTAATATGTATGGAGAGCTTATTTGTTAGTCTTCAAATAATTGGACCGATGAAGAATATTATTTGAAGAGTTTAATATTCTAAAAACCTAAATTTTTGAATACTCATTACCGTGTCAGGTCTGCGAACTTTTGCGATTATTGATTAAATAATACACCAAAATAGAGAAGGCAAAACCAACAAAAATTAAAAAATAATTAACAGGTTTTTCAGCGGTAAGTGACATCCGAAGTAGGATGGTCGTTATGATAAAGCTTGCGTTTCTAAAAATTAAATTAAATGAAAAATGATACATGAAAGAAACGATAAGTAAAAAGACATCGATAAAAATCATGACGGTGAAAAAATCACCGTAAAAGACTGTATTGGGATTTGGATAATTTCGATTCGTTTGCATGGCCATAAACAAATCTTGTAGCCAACTGGATAGGCTTGAAAAGCTTAAAATAAACAAAATGATCATCATCAAAAATGACATGATTTTTTTGATGGCTACAAATTGTTGAATGTCATTGATCGCATCGGAGCGTTTTGAATTTTTGTATAGTTTGTAATACAACATTGTTGCCGCAAGCATCACTAGGGACGCAATTAAGTCATATACGAGACTAAGTAAATGAACATCTTGTATGGAGAGTGCATGGCCAAAATCTAAATCAGCAATGTCATGAAAAAAGCTTCGAAGGGTTATTAGTGTGATTACTTCAAATTGCTTCCCAATAAACTCAGAGATTGATTTTGGAATAATGATGACCAACAATAAAACCTCATAAAATAGGATAAAACTGAAAGGGGTATAGATAGCTTTCAGGTAACTGTGCTGGAAGTTCTTGAAAAATAGTACGTTGTTCGCTAAAAATATGATACCTAAATGGAGAACAAACGCGAGTAATGCAAGCCTTAAGATAAAAAGCTCCACCATTCTAACTCGCTTAGGATTTACTAAGCGATCAAATAATTGGTCATATTTAGCTAAAAATGACAGCATATTAGAGGAGGTTTTGAAAATTCATTCGTTTTTTATTGCTCACTTTTTTTTGAGGCTGTTTTCCTGGCACTTGCCACAGGTTTTTGCTCATCTTTTCCTAAAACCTCCATTTGATCTTGCACGATATCCTTGAGCGAAGTATCAAAATAAACGCCATCTGATTCCATGTCTGCAATGTTGCGGTGCATGGCTTTGTAGATAACCTTTTTTTCTTCAGAGGTTAATGATTTGTTTGAGGCAAGATTTCCTATGAAATTGACTAAACCGGCTCTAGGCCCAGATTCTTTTTGGTAAACATAGGTCTCATTCTCCATAACGGAGAATTCTCTGTACACGGCTATGATAAATACGATAAATAAAGTCGATATAACCGCGGTAAGTAAAATAATATCCATATCCATTATTTTTTCATTTTAGAGTTGATAAAATTTAATAAACCAAGGATTGTTGGCGGCCATAAACCAATAAAAATGGCTTTGTCCTTGTCTCCGACTACCAAGTAAAGGTATTCACTAACAAAAATGACGATGATGACAACAACGATGATCAGAATTTCTGATGCTTTAAAGTTTTTAAACATGACGAGTTATTTAATTATTAAATGACAGTATTAAAATGAATAAACACCCTTAAATTTTTTTGTTTACTCTTTAATTAACAAAATTAAAGCCACAGATTTTCTGTGGCTTTAAAAATTAATGAACCCCAATATTACTTAGGAAGTACAACTGAATCAATCACGTGGATAATTCCGTTACCTGCCTTCAAATCCGTAGCAACAACCGTAGCTGTACCACCTTTTTCGTCGGTCAATATAACCTTTCCGTTTTTCAACGAAGCCGTTACTGTACCACCGCTAACTGTTTTCAATGCTAATGAACCCTTTGCGTCCGTAATTGCTTTTACGACTGTTGCTGCATCAAATGTTCCAGCAATGACGTGGTAAGTAAGAACTTTCGTTAAAGTAGCCTTGTTTTCTGCTTTTAATAAATAATCCACAGTTCCAGCAGGCAATTTAGCAAACGCAGCATTTACAGGTGCGAATACGGTAAATGGACCTGCACTTTGTAATGTCTCAACCAATCCAGCTGCCTTGACAGCTGCAACTAAAGTAGTGTGATCAGCTGATCCGATAGCCACATCTACTACTGTTTTTTGAGCGGTTGATGTAAAACTGATGCCGATTAGAGCGATTAATGCCAATGTAATTGATTTTAATTTCATTTTTTTGTATTTTTTGTTTAGGTACGATTACTTAACTATTTAATCGTGAATTAGTTTTGAAATTTTTTGAGGAAGAATTCCTCTTTGTTTAATTTTGAAGCAAATGTGTAACCAGTAATAGAGCATTCATGAAATGAAAGCACCTCAATGCCTTCTAAAGCTGCTTTTCTAGCTAGTTCATCGATCACCGAGAGGTTGTAAGCTTTGTCGCCACTTTTATTTTCAAATTGAGCGGTGGCTATTTTGATGGGGTTCATATTTAATTTATTATTGAATGAATCTAATATATATTTTTCAAATATATATTGCCTTTTTGGATATTTTAGCCTGCTATTTGGAACAGAGGAAGGGTAGGTAAAATCTTATTTATTTGCTTTAAATTCTAGGGGGTTATTTAATGATGATTATGAGGTTGATGGCTGGTCATGGTGTACGGGTAATTTTGAGAAAGTTAACATATTTAGTTGTCAATTCTCAGTAAAAATTGGATCGATAGAACCTATTTCTAGGAAGTGGTTAAAGACAATCAAATCCACATTTCATTTGAAAACCCCTCTCGTGCTACCCGATTTGCTTTCACTTCTGTAAAACAAAAGAAGCCACCCTTTTGAGGGGGTAACGGTTCGGGGGTTTGCGTTCAGGCGGGTTTACGTGGCACAAAGTTTCAATTTATTACTAAAACTCATTAGAAGTAGAAAACTCCAAGTTTGCATGTCAGAGCGCCTGACGCAAAACCCTTTTTAGCTGATGTTTTTCTTTCTCCATAGTGCTATTGCTACAACTACTAAAACGCTTAAGAAAAGTAATGACCACAAAAGCAAATTTGAAGATTTAAAAAAAGAAGCATTTGTTTCCTCAACTTCCCAATGATCATTTTCTACGTTTAGTTTTACTTCTTGGTTGTTCTCATTGGTTAAAATATACTGCTTTTGAGGCAAACCTTTTAAAGTAAGAATTAGCTCACACATATTATTAGGCATATCCTTAAAAACTGTATTTCTTACATAAAGAGAGTTAAACTTATCTGGCACATTTAATAACTCTGCAAATACCGTGGTCTCGTGTCCAAGTACAACAGTTGGATGAATAAATTTGATGTTATCATTATTGATAATCAGTAAACAATTTTTTTGAAAAAATTTACTGACTAATTGCTGAAATTCCTCTGGAGTTTTGTAAGCGTTTTTGTTAAAGTGATAATCAATCTCTCCCTCAAATGCAGTAAGCGAACTCTTAATTGCCAAAAAATACTTACCGTTTTGCTCATAAATCATCATACTTGACAAATCGGGACTATGGGCAAATAGGAATGGTGTAAAAAACACCATTCCTATCATTAAAAATAGTAATTTAAACTTCATTTCTTATTGAGCATATGCTCCTGCTAAACCGTTAATAAAATTATTTGAACCTGCTTTATCCACGTGATAGTGATAGCCTCTAATAGCATCATAATGTCCACGATTTGCGTCTAAATCGGTATATTCTGTTCCTGCAGTACTTAACCTTTCGTACATACCAAAACCATCTAGAGCATAACCAATCATAGCAGCATGTCCGTCTGGCTGAGTGATTTTAGTTGATTTACCTGTAGCAGCATGATAGTGATAACCTGCACCCATATTTATGTGTCCACCAGCATCGTCAAAAGGAGCTAAGGTGTATGCAGCCAATATTGCATTTGTAGGTGCTCCTGCATCAAATATCACCCCATTAAATGCAATTCCTCGGGTAGTTGGTCCAACTGAGCCTGGTCCACCACCAAAGCTAACTGGTGAGCTCAATTTCACAGGGGTAACAGGTATATAAATAGTTTTTGTGAGGGTAGATACATATGAAGGTAAACATTCAACACAATAATTTTGATAAGCTACCCCAACATTTGGATTTGCAGCTGCCTGACATTCAGCTTGAGTTGTAGTTCTTGTAATAGCACCAGTAGTAGTGTTATACATTTGCCATTTAGTATTATTATAAAATGTGGCTAGATTTTTAACAAATGCTCCATCTACGTCGAAAACGTTTCCGCCTTCTATCCAAATTCCTCCTTTTGTAGCATCATCTGTAATGTTTGTTGGACACCAAGGACCTTGCGCATGGTCTGATGGTGTACTTTTTGTGACAATTTTGTAGCAAGCTGCTGTTGTTCCATTAGAAAGTGTTCGATTTTCGGTAGTAATGGTTACCGCTCCTGATGGGGTAAGAAATTTAGTTGCATCTACATTAATAACTGTACCCTTATCAGTTGTTGGAGTTGTTGGAGTTGTTGGAGTATCATCATCTTTACTACATGAAGCCAAAAAGCAAATTAAAGCTGCGAATGCGAAATTTTTGTAAGTCATTTTTTAAATTTTTTAGTTAATATTTGATTAGACAATACTTATTTGATTTGGTTTAATGTCTTATTTTTTTAAGTGCATTCTGTAAAATATCAGTTAACTCTGTTATATGCGATACTTTTTATCACTTCTTGCTTCAAAAATAAACTTATCTAAAATTAGATTTTTTCTTTACATTTAAAATCGTGTAATTTTAAAGTGAACGTCTTCAAACTATAGTGGACTTTTACTTAAGGAGTATTTCGTGATTTTGTATCATCGTTTTTGTTTTTAATTTAAAGAAATTTATTTAATTCTATTTGGAGGTTAGTATAAATCATAAACAATTTTATTTATCTTCCTCACTGTTTAGTGTACTTAAAATTGTGTAGTCTGGAGCTAGCTTTGGATCTTTAAACTTATTTGTGCTAAAATCTAATTCAGAAATATAGACTTTAATCGTGTTAAAATTATAATTGTAGCGCACAGAACGTTCGCTGTTTTCTAATGTAATTGATTCATCATCAAAAGCAACCTCTTCCATAAAACCATACTCAAAACCATCTTTTAATTCTACTTCACCCAAATAGATGGCCCATTTCTTTTCCTTAATACGTTTCAAAGTAACTTTTTGTTCACTTCTATAAACAATCTTGGACACATTTTCACCTGTAACTTGAGCATTTAATTCAAAACAGTTTATCAAGAAAAAGACCATTAAAATAAAAATAGATTTTATCATTTTTAAAAATGTTTGTATGTTTTTCAAAATTTTAACAAGATAGACATAGGCAATAATCAAATAAAAATTTTAAAGTTTGATTTTAGTATGAACAATATAAAAAACAAACAAAATTTCTTTTAGGAACAAAACTGAAAAACATATATATGGGGAAAATCTAAGGGTTTTAATTTTCATTAATTCCTGACTTCGTTATAATTTAAACAAAGTCACATTTCACCCGAAAACCCCTCTCGTGCTACCTGTTTTGCTACCAACCCTGTAAAATAAAATTCCACTCACTATTTAATATTAACGAATTATTATGGGCTCAAAACCATAAACTTAATTATTCAATTCATTTGAGTTGAAATCAAGCTCTTGCCTACCTTTTAGGCTTTTTTTTTCGTATTTTTTTAACAATTTTTTAATGAATGTGATTTTCTATATTAATCATCCAAATTTAGTTTTGTGAAAAGAATCCACCTAAAAAAATAAACCATGTTACTGAAAAAATTTAATTTAATATTGTTGTTCGCCGCATCAACATTATTATTTGTTGCTTGTTCAAAAGAAGAGAATGCAGTTGTCACGCCTATAAGCGAGGCAGTATTCAAAAATCGTTCTGTTACTCCATCTTTTATTAAAATGGGGAGTGATTTTTCATCTGTAAAAATACACACATTAGTAAGTAGCGAGGACATTATTCCAAATTCCAATAACATGGTTTTCGGCGGTGCACCAGATGGTCAGGGCTTCATTAAAAATCCTGATGGCAGTGGCTATATCATGGTGACTAATCACGAAAATACATGGGCCGTTTCTAGGTTATATTTAAACAAAAAATTAGAGATCGTTAAAGGGGACTACATTGTAAATACCGATGGAGGTATGTTTAGATTGTGTTCAGCTACAATGGCAACACCTGAAATTCATGGTTTTGGTCCAATGTTCCTAACTACAGGTGAATCTAATGTAAATGCAATGACACATGCGATTGACCCAATAGCTGCAGCAGATGCTTCAAGCAAATCTAGAGTAAAACCAGCATTAGGAAAGTTTAGTGGTGAGAATGCCGTGCCTTTAACAAAACTCGCGTATCCTGGTAAAACAGTTATAATTTTAGGTGAAGATGCTGGTAATGGCCAAGTATATCTTTATGTTTCAAATACAGTAGGTGATTTAGACAATGGAAAGCTATATGCGTTAAGAAGAACTGATCTAAACCAAATAGAAACTGACATAAAATGGAACAATGATTATAAGGTAGAATTCGTAGAAGTTCCTAATGCCAAAAATTTAACGGGTGTTGAAATTGAAAATTTAAATTCGTCATTAAAAACTGTTCAATTTGCACGTGTTGAAGATTTAGACTACCGTAAAGGCTCTGCTGTTAATAATAGAGAGATTTATTTTGTTGCTACAGGTGTAAGTGGCTCAAAAGAAAAAACGTATATGGGTAGAATGTACCAACTTAAATTAGATGCAACAGATCCATTAAAAGGAGTTTTAAAAATTGTAGCTGATGGTGATGTATCTTCTACAGGAGCTGATGTTAAAGGAAAGGATATCATTAATCCAGACAACGTGTGTGTAACCGAAAATTATGTATACATACAGGAAGATGGAGATTCTTTTTTTCCAGAAGCTACGCACAATTCACTTATTTGGCAACATGATATTAGAACAGGTACAAAAAAAGTTTTCATGGATATGACGCATAAAGATGCTGAATTCTTAGGATCAAAGTATAACCCAGCAGGTGCTAACCAAACCAAATTTGGTATTTGGGAGCATGGTGCCATGGAAGATATTTCGGATATAATTGGTGTTCCCGGAACCTTTACTATTAATGTTCATTCACATACTTGGGTAGATGGAGATAAATTTTTGAATCCTTCAAAAGCGACTTCAATACAATCTTATAAATCTGGTGGACAAACATTACTAATTACGAACGTTCCTAGATAATACATTTTAATTCTCTAATTAAGGCCATTCAATTTAACTCAAAATGAATGGCCTTTTTTTACTACTATAAATATGAAAAAGCTAATAGCTTTTATTTGCGGTTTAGTATTGATTGTTGCATGTTCAAAAAATAATCAACAACAAGAAAAATTTGATCAGACCGCCTATACTTTATTGGAAGGAAATATAGATTCGTTAATAGGAATTATACATAATTTGGAAGTAACGAAAGATAAAAACGAATTAAAAAAAATCTTTTCAGCAAGTAGGAAAAGCTATAAAAAAATTGAACCATTCATCGAGTATTACTATCAAGGATTAACACGTAGAATTAACGGACCTGCTTTACCTGAGGTGAAGACAGATGACAACATGGTCAACGACCCTTCTGGTTTTCAGGTTATAGAAGAAGTTATTTACGCGGACACTGTTGATTTGACAGAATTAATAAAACAGACCAAAATTCTAACAACGGATTTATTGTTTGTCAAAAAAACAATTAAAGACCTACCTATACAAGATCATCATTTCTATGAATTGGTGCAGCATCAAATTATTCGGATTACTGCTTTAGGAATAACGGGCTTTGATTCTCCCGTCGCTTTTCAATCCATTGAAGAAGCAAAATTTTCATTAGAAGGAATGAACGATTGGTATCGCATATATTGTCAGACAAAGAGAAAAAGTCCGAACAAACAAGTGATTAATCAAATCAATGAAGCTATTCTCTTTACACAGAGGAACAATAACTTTAATAGCTTTAATCGACTGGTTTTTATCAAGAATCACCTGATGCCTATAAGTAGCAATTTTGAAAAAGAATTTCAATCAACGATTAATAATACACCAAATTTCAAGGAAAATAAGGTTTTTTACGGGACTTTATCCGACTTAATGCAAGGAAAATCGCTTAATCCAGATGCATTCTCTCCTTATTCTGAATCAAAATCTACTCCTGAAAAAATAGCATTAGGCAAAACACTTTTTAGTGAAGTTAGCTTGTCAAAAAACAATAATATTAGCTGCGCTAGTTGCCACAATCCCGACAAAGCGTTTACGGATGGTAAAGTAACTTCTGTTACAAATATTCATAATAATCGTGCGAAAAGAAATTCACCCACTGTTTTGTACAGTGCATTTCAAAAATCATTTTTTTATGACTTACGCTCACAAGATTTAGAAAATCAGATTGCGAGTGTTATGGAAAATCCGAATGAATTTGATTTGACGCCTAAAGAAATCAAAAAGAAAGTTCTTTCAAATCAAACATTGGCTGCCTTTTTTGCAAAAGCCTATCCACAAAAAAAGGAGATTACCCCCTTTGAAATACGCAATTCAATAGCTTCTTATGTGCGAAGTCTGATGCCATTTAATTCGAAAATAGATCACTATTTTAAGGGGCAAATTAGTTTAACAGATGAGGAGGTCAATGGATTTAATTTATTTGCAGGAAAAGCGAAATGTGCCACTTGTCATTTTATCCCCTTGTATAATGGGACCATTCCCCCTTGGTACAACAATACAGAATCTGAGGTAATCGGAGTACCTAAAAATAATACGTGGAGAAATGCGGTGGTGGATGAGGATGTAGGTCGTTACAATTTAAACCAATTAGAGCAACTAAAATATTCGTTTAAAACACCTACCGTACGTAATATTGTGAAAACATCACCTTACATGCACAATGGTGTTTATACCAAATTAGAAGAGGTAGTTAAATTTTATGAAATGGGTGGTGGTAATGGAATAGGCATGAATTTAGAATTCCAAACCTTACCTTTTGACAATTTGCAATTAACAGCTAAAGATAAACAAGACCTTATTGGGTTCTTAAAAACCTTAACCGATTAAAAAAATCAATTGTGGTTTTGATGTGTAAGATTTTTGGCCAAGGTGTAAATCATCAGTAAAATTAAATCGGCAAATTTGTTATTTCTAGACTTCGTTTAAATTTAAACAATTTAAATTTCACCCGAAAACCTCTCTCGTGCTACCTGTTTTGCTACCAACCCTGTAAAATAAAAGAATCCACCCTTTTGAGGTAGATTCTGGTGGTCCCAAAGGAATTCTGAGATTGACTGTTGTGAAGATTAGTATTCAGGGGAGTTGATAGTTTGTGGAGGCTTACTCTGGTTAAGAATTGATCCTACAAAGAAATTTGCTTTGAAAATTTAGATTAAGATTCTAAATTGGTTTTAATTAAAATATAAATAAAATTAATTTTATCAGTGATTTTTTCGGCTTCTTCTGATGATAATGATAATTAGAGCTAATATGCCGAATAGAATAGGAAAAGTCATAGTTGCGATCTTTTGAATTAGACAAATGTATTAATATTTATGGAAGTACATCATCATGCTCATCACGAAGGAAAGAAAAATTGGAAATCTTATTTTTGGGAATTTTTAATGTTATTTATTGCTGTGTTTTGCGGCTTTTTAGCTGAGAATTTAAGAGAACCGTTTAAGGAGAGTTTAGTGCCTGTTTAGATTTTTAATCTTTAAGCGCATCATGCTCTCTTAGGTAGTTTCTTAAAAGTGCTAAAAGTTCGTGACACTGTTTCTGTGTTCTAGTTATAAAACTTTCATTGCTGCCTGCACGGATTGTAGTGTACATCCCAAAAGCGGAAAAGAAATAATCGAAGTCTAATTTATTAGCATTCCTAATTTTTAAGTCTGTGGGTATAGGTATATTAATGACTATTCTATTATTTATTATTTGAAATGGCTTACCATTATTGCCTTTAACTAATTGTGTAAAATAATCAAAATCGAAATGATTTAGTATAATAGGATCAATCATCTTGTCACTTAAATCGAATTCACGCGCTTGTCTACCTCTTAAATAGCTACCCATATTTGCATACTTTTGTATTGCAACTTTTAATTTATCATCTTCTATAAATTTTAGTGTACCAGAACTTTTAACCTCGTCCATCGCAATAGTATTCATTATTGGGAAAGGTTTATTAACAATAGTACCAACTGTAAGATAAAAGACAGGAATGTCTTTTATAGTCTTTTCTTTTTTGTAAATATCTTTAATGATTTTGTAGCAACTATCTTGAAAATATCTCGTTTGTAATGTTTGTTCATATCTTACGGAGTCTTCTAACACGTCTACATATAAATTTCCAGCACTTATAATTGCTTTTTTAGTTTCTACGTAGTGTTCTCTAATGTTTTCTGCACCGTACCCAAGGGTTACAGCAACAAAAATCATGAGGCTTTCTAATAGATATTCTTTCCATGGCTTGGAATGAGTTGGAACATGAGGGTGGTGATGTACTTCCATGGTGTGATTTTTATGGTAAGAAAAGATTTTGAAATTTAAGAAATTTATAAGAGAATTAGAAATTATTAAATTTTAAACAAACCCACATTTCACC
>CAMDJW010000009.1 GCA_945901025.1 Spirosoma fluviale
GCATCGTAAGATCGCGGTTTTTTTTTGCCCCAATAATACCTATTACCTGATTTTATGAAGGGACGAGGTTAACCCGTCCCCTACTATTACCTATTAACTAATACCTGTTACCTGATTTTATGAAGGGACGAGGTTAACCCGTCCCCTACTATTACCTGATTTTTTATATCTTTGCTCCATGACCATTCTCTACATTTCCATCGCCATTCTTGTTAGCTCTGCCCTAACCTATCTCCTCCTAAACGGTAAAATAGCTTTACTAAATAACCAATTAGCTCAAGCAGACGCAAACCAACATAAAATCACCCAATTAGAAGCTGATAATAAAGCCATGTTTGGGAAATTATCCCAATTAGAAGGCCAAAATGAAACGCTCAAAGAAACAGTAGAAAATCAAAAATCAGATGAAGAAAAACTACGAAAAATATTAGTTGACGTTAGCAACGACTCCGTACTTAGGCAAGGGAAAATGTTGAGTGACCAACAACAAGTTAAATTAAACGATGTATTAAATCCATTAAAAGAAAAGCTTAAAGAATTTGAAGAAAAAGTCAACTTAGGTCAAAAAAATAGCCTAGAACAAAGCACCATTTTAATGGAACAAATCAAAAACCTAACGAGCCTAAACCAAACAGTAACTCAAAAAACAGAAGACCTAACCAATGCCCTCAAAGGCTCAAACAAGTCACAGGGAAACTGGGGTGAAATGATTTTAGAGCGTGTTTTAGAGAGCTCAGGCCTTAAAAAAGGCATGGAATACGAAACACAATTTGTCACCAAAAATCAAATACAAGAGACCATAAAACCTGACGCAGTCATTTTTCTGCCCGACAATAAAAATATCATCATCGACTCAAAAGTATCTCTAACAGCCTATGAAAGATTTACAAGTGCTGATGACGGGACCATTGAAAAAGAACAAGCACTTAAAGAACATATCGAATCACTTAAATCACATATTAAACTACTTTCCGCTAAAGACTATCACACCAGTCTTGACCTCAATAGCCCAGATTTCACCTTGCTATTTATCCCCATTGAGTCTGGTTTTGTGGCAACCATCAGTCAAGATTATAGCCTTTTCAACTACGCATGGGAAAGAAAAATAGTTTTGGTCTCCCCTTCTACCCTATTGGCAACTTTAAGGACCATCGCTTCCGTTTGGAAAACAGAATACCAAACCCGAAATGCGATTGAAATAGCCCGACAAGCCGGAGATTTATACGATAAGTTTGTTGGCTTTACTCAAGACATGGAAGATGTAGGCAAACACATTAAAAAAGCAGAAGATTCCCACCAAAATGCCCTCAACAAATTAAGCACCGGAAAAGGAAATCTAGTTACTCGAGCCCAAAATCTACATAAACTTGGCGTTAAGTCGAACAAAAAACTAAACTCTGGCCTGATTCAAGAAGAGGAAGAGGAGGAAGAATAAATTAGGTAATACCTATTACTTATTACCAAACTTACGCTTTCTTTAAAAACTCAGTCCTCAAAACCATCACAGATTTATCTACCTTACCTTCGATTTCATCGGCAGCATCCGTTAAACGAATATTTTTCACCATCGTGCCTCTTTTAATAATTCCTGACGAGCCCCTCACTTTTAAATCTTTAATCACTGTAACCGAGTCCCCTTCTGTTAGAATTGCTCCATTACTATCGCGAACGATCAACACATCTTCTTCACTCATTTTGTTTAGTTTAAATGGATATAGGCACTTATAAATGACTATTATTTCTTATCCCATGTATTTTTATTATTCCTAAAACCCAATAGTCTTTGAGCTAAATCAGGACGCTTCAAAAAAGTTAATCGATTGCGAATCCAATCTTTATATTCTGGCTTATACCAGAAAAAATATTTGTTTTGATTCTGCTTTTCTTCTCTCGTCTTAGCCGTTTTAATCGGTTGCAACGTATAAGGGTGAACCCCAGAATAATAAATCACCTCAGCCACCGTCATAGGTGTGGGCGTAAAATCCTGTACCTGCTCTAAATGAAAACCTAAATCCTTCGTTTCCGCAGCTAAATTAGCCATATCTTCTTCCTCGCAACCCGGATGTGATGAAATGAAATACGGAATTAAAGGTTGTTTTAATCCAAACTTTGCCGAAATAGCATCATACTTCTTTTTAAATGCATGAAAATATTTAAACGAAGGTTTGCGCATTACCCGCAAAGTGGCATCTGAAGTATGTTCCGGAGCCACTTTTAATCGACCCGACACATGCCGAGTAATCAATTGCTCCATGTATTCATCATGGTTGCCATCTTGATTATTTTTATTGAAATCATCTACCAATAAATCATATCGTACACCTGAGCCAACAAACGCCTTCTTGATTCCTGGGTGTGCGTCGACTTTACGATAAATTTCAGTCATAGGCTTATGTGAAGTGTCTAAATTATTGCAAATCACCGGGTGAATACAAGATGGACTCACACACCGAGCACAAATTGCCTCATCTTTCCCCTTCATCTTGTACATATTAGCCGAAGGTCCACCCAAATCAGAAATATACCCTTTGAAATCAGGAGCCTTCGTTATCTGTTCAACCTCCCTCATGATCGAGGCCTCACTCCTAGACGCAATAAACTTACCCTGATGCGCTGAAATAGTACAAAAACTACAACCCCCAAAACATCCTCGGTGCATATTCACAGAAAACTTAATCATCTCAAAAGCAGGAATGGGTCCACGCTTGCGATATTTCGGATGCGGTAATCGAGTATAAGGTAAATCAAAGGATTTATCCATCTCAACCTCTTCCATCGTCTTAAATGGGGGGTTAATGACTAATATATCATCCCCAACAGCTTGAGTGATTCGATTCGCTTGCCATTTATTCGATTCAACTTCCACAATCTTAAAGTTGGAAGCATATTTAATTTTATCCTCTAAACACACCTCATGACTGGACAACTCTACGGTCTCCCAATCCGTTGGCGGTAAAGCATCAGCCTTGGATTGTAAAAAAGCAACTTGATTGATGTGCGTTAAATCCCGCAAGTTTTTACCTTCTTTGACCCCACGCATAATTTCGCGCAGTGGCTGCTCTCCCATTCCATAGACCAACATATCCGCCCCGGAATCCACTAAAACTGAAGGGAATAATTTGTCTGCCCAATAATCATAATGGGTTACTCGGCGTAGGGAAGCCTCAATGCCCCCGATTAAAACAGGTACATCGGGATAAATCTCCTTTAATATTTTGGAATAAACCGTAGTGGCATAATCAGGTCTAAATCCTGATTCTCCCCCAGGTGTATAGGAATCATTCGAACGTAAGCGCTTATTAGCTGTATAATGATTCACCATCGAATCCATACAACCAGCCGTTACACCGAAAAAATACTTGGGTTTACCTAATTTTTTGAAATCCCTTAAGTCATCTTGCCAGTTGGGCTGCGCGACTATCCCCACCTTCAACCCTTCACTCTCCATAATTCTACCTATCACTGCGGTGCCAAAAGCTGGATGATCTACATAAGCATCCCCAGAAATCAAAATTACATCGAGTTCATCCCAACCTCTTTTCTCTACTTCCTTTTTAGTCAAAGGCAACCAGTCGGTAATCGGTCTTTCATCCATTTGACAAAATTAATTCAAAAAGAGTATTTTACCTATTTCAAAAGCTTTGCTTTTAAATAATTTGCAGTTGCATTAAATACTTTCAATGTGTTTGTAAATTTAAACCAATGATTTGTATCGTCCACAATGACCATGGTCTCCACAGATACTTTACGTTTCATTAATCGGTTCACTAGGTCAACACTCTGATTAAATGAAACATTGCGATCATCATCCGCATGAATAATGAATACCGGAGATGTCCATGTACTTATCGAAGAAACCGGAGAAGATCTAAAAGACAAACTAGCTGCCCATTCAGCATCTGGGGCTTTATGAAATTCATCCGCCAATGGTTCCGCTTTTAATTGATTTGCCCAGTCATGCACCCCATGAATATCAACACCCGCCGCAAATAATTTTGAATCCCTAGCTAATCCTAAAGCTGTCAAATAACCTCCATAAGAGCCTCCATAAATACCTATTTTCTTCGCATCCACAAAGGATTGAGTGGCTAACCACTCGCCCGCCGCCTTAATATCCAAATATTCTGAAGCACCTAAATGCCCGGCAGATTTAGGATGTTGAAATTCATAGCCATACCCGATGCCCAATCTATAATTCACAGATAATACAACAAAACCAAGGTTGGCTAAATACTGATTCAATGCATACACATTGGCATAATAATCAGAATAATGCCAACCTAAAAGCATTTGCCTTGGAGGGCCGCCATGCACAAAAATAATAGCTGGTTTTTTCTGTTTACCATTTGAATTATCAAAAATCTGAGCATGTATAGATAAGCCATCCAAAGACTTATATATTACTTGCTTAGGTTCAATCAGTGATTTTTCAGGATATTCAGCTGGGAATAGTGAAGCTGTTAATGATTTTTCTGAGCCAGCATCCGATTTGAAAATTACCTGAGGTGCTTTTTGGAAAGTAGAACCCATGTAAACAATCCCCATGTTATTTGCCAAAGCCAATGCAGTCCATTCATTGCCATTTCCTGGCGTTAATATTTTCATATCAGCCTTGTCAACAGACACCTGAAGAATATGTCTTCTATCCTTATCCAAAGCATCAGGGCCAGTATTAACATCGCATAAAAGATTTTTTCCATCCAAACTTAAACTTACATGCTCAACCATAAATTCACCGGGGGTCAATAACAGAGGCGAGCCACCTGAGGGAGTAATGGAATATAAATGAGGCCAACCATCATGATAGGAAGTAAATGTGATGACATTATCAGTAGCCCAGAATAAATTTGCGCCTCCATGTGTTGTTGGGAAAGACCCTCGATTAGTTTTAGGAGCCTCCCAAACTAATTTAGAATTCTCACCTGTTACAGAAGCAGTACGAATGCTCCAAAAAACTTTTTTTCTTTGAGTCAATGAATCTGACTGGCCACCCAAAGCAAGTGTACGAATAAAGACTATGCTTTTCCCATCTGGCGACCAACGAGGACTCATGTCTTTTGCAAATGAAGGATCAATCCATTGGATTTGATTATTCCCGATCGTCAATGATCCAATAAATGAATGGTCTCCCCTATTGGCCACAAAAACAACTTTTTAACCATCAGGTGACCACTTTAATTGAGATACAGTTCCCCTTGTTTTAAACAATTTCACAGGAGCCTCTAAAAAGTCCTCATTTTTATTGGTATCCAACTTGCAAATCCATGGTTGGCCTTCTTTAATGTAGGCAACTACATCATTTTTAGGAGAAATTACAGGTTCATCACCTTCTGAAATAATCCGAATGGGCCCCCCTGTAAAAGCTATTTGCATCACACGAACTGTCTGAGGCTCAAGATTACCGTTTGGATTAATAGGTTTTAAATGATCAAAATTAGCGCCATGATCTCCTCCACGCACAAACAAAACCCATTTTCCATCATCTGAAATAGATATTGATGTTAACTCTTGCCCATCATCTTCATAAAATTAAGTTAATTTTCGAGCCTCAAAACTTGGCCCTTCAGCCACATAAATATTACGGATTCCTTTTTCATCCATGGCCCAAGCAATCTTATTACCTTTATTGGATCGGACTAATTCTGTAGGAAATGGATGTGATTTAATGGCCTCAAAAGTGAAGTTTTGAGCCTGACTAAATCCCTTAATTACAAACAATGCAATGATTAAAATGGATGAAAAGAAACGTAGCATGATAATTAATTTAAAATGGATTTAGAAATTTATTTAAATTTATGTTAATACTTTTAAATTTCATAATTGATTTATTCATGTTTCAGTTCAAATAATTGACAAAAATCATGATAAACTTCCAAGCATAATTTTATAAATTCGCTTCCAAATTTAAAAATATTTACATTGATCTACAGTACCGTCATCCTAGAGGAGATCTTACGATTTGCAAATCCAACAGAAAGCGTTTGGATAGAATCTAAATCGAAAGGAAATGCCAAAGAACTCGCTTTAGCATTTGTCATGGCGCCTAGATTTATTTCAAAAACTCAGATAATTAACTCATTAAATGTCATTGACGGTTGGTCCTGGCAGGATTATACCCTAGATAAATTAGTTCGCATTTATATCATCTGCTTGATATCTGAGAAAGATGGTACGGACCAACTCAATTTATTGTTTGACACAGCTGAAATTAATGAAGCAGTTGCCTTGCATGCTGCACTACCCGCGTTAAAAAATCCAGACCAATTTTTATTAAGAGCAACAGATGCCGTAAGATCCAATATGGGCTCAGTGTTTGAATCTATTGCATTTGAAAATCCTTACCCAAGCCTGTATTTTTCGGAATTAGCCTGGAATCAAATGGTTTTAAAATGCATCTTCAACGACAAAGCTATTCATCGAATTTATGGATTAGAAAACAGAGCAAACCAGGCCCTTGCAGATACCTTATCAGACTTTGCGCATGAGAGGTGGGCTGCAGGCAGACGAGTTCCATCCCAAGTATGGCGATTAGTTCCTAAGTTTATGAATGAAAATTTGCATCGCGATATTAAAAAATTAGAACAATCAGATAATCCTAGAGATATTCTGGCTGCACAATTGGTCATCAAAGAGATAGACCAACCCGGAAGTACAAAAGAGCAATGGAAAGAATTAGAATTGCCTGAACCTATATATCAAGCTTAAAAATATGTGTCAAAACCCTCATCAAAAGGAAATAAATCCTTCACATTTTGAAGGATCAACGGAAGAAAAAGCAACAGCAAATGTGGTGGATCATGATTTCATGAACTACACTCAGGGGATGAAATTTTTTGACCCTCATATGCACATGAGCTCGAGGACCACGGATGATTATCAAGCTTTAGCTGACGCAGGTGTGGTTGCACTGATTGAACCGGCTTTTTGGTTAGGCCAACCGAGAACTGGTTTAGCATCTTTCAAAGACTATTTTTCTAGCCTTGTTGGCTGGGAGAGATTCCGATCTTCCCAATTTGGCATCAAACATTATTGCACGATTGGTTTGAATTCTAGAGAAGCCAATAATGAAGCCCTTGCCGAACAAGTGATGGAAATACTTCCCTTATTTCTTCAAAAAGAAGGTGTAGTCGGGGTTGGTGAAATCGGCTTTGATGATCAAACAGCTGCTGAAGAAAAATATTACCGGGCCCAATTAGAAATGGCTAAGGAAATGAACCTGCCAGTCCAAGTGCATACTCCCCATCGCGATAAGAAAAAAGGGACCGAACGAAGTATGGCCATTGCTTTAGAACATGGAATAGACCCAAAAATGGTTATTATTGATCATAATAATGAAGAAACCGTAAAGTCTGTTTTAGATCAAGGTTTTTACGCCGCTTTTACCATTTATCCTTTTACCAAAATGGGAAATGAACGTATGGTCGAAATTGTCAAAGAATACGGGCCTACTCGAATTATGGTCAATTCTGCTGCGGACTGGGGAATTTCAGATCCCTTGGCTATTCCAAAAACAGCCGCTTTGATGAAGATTAAAGGGATAGATGTAGAGATCATACGCCAAGTAACCTATCAAAATGCTTTGGACGCTTTTGCCCAAAGTGGACAAATCAATGAAAGTGATTTTATTCATGGCCTGGAAATTGATCAATCACAAAAATTCAATGGAAACACCGTACTCAGAGGAGGTCAAGCGCCACGAATAAATAAAAACTCTATGATTATTCGTTAATGAAAGCAAAAATCAGAGCCTTCATTGAACTAATGCGACCTGCGAATGTCATTACTTCTTTAACAGATGTTTTAGCTGGTATGTCCGTCGTAGGATTTTTGTTCAATATTATAGACATAAATTCAGTAGTGTTTTTAGGTATTTCAACCATGTGCTTGTATGCAGGTGGCGTTGTTTTCAATGATGTGTTTGACCATGACTTGGACAAAATTGAAAGGCCGGAACGCGCATTACCCAGTGGAAGAATATTGAAATCTGAGGCCATATTCGGTGGAATTTTATTGCTATTCATGGGTATATTTTGTGCATTTTGGCATAGCAAATTGAGCGGCTTTATTGCCATCATCATTAGCATTTGCGCTTTATTTTACGATTGGAAAGGCAAGCATATGTCCATTTTCGGGCCGATCAATATGGGTTTATGTCGAGCCTTTAATTTGCTTTTAGGAATGAGCGTTTATGAAATAGGTGTTTTTACCTATGGTTATTTAATCCTAATCCCATTAATTTACATCGCAGCCATTACCCTAGTTTCAAGGGGTGAAGTACATGGAGGAACTCCTAAAACCCTATTATTTGCATTATTTCTTTTTTTGTTGGTCCATATTTGCCAACTATATTTTGCTGATAAATTTGGACATTTATATCTAGCATTCCCTTTTATTGCCACTCACTTTTATTTAATTTTCAACAAATTAATGGTGGCCATAAAGAATCCAATAGGCCCCAATATCGGCAAAACAGTTAAAACTGGGGTTTTAACTTTAATTTTAATGAATGCAGCTTGGGTTAGTTTGAGTGGACAATGGGAAATGGCTATATTTGTTGTCCTGCTTTTACCCGTATCAATTCTATTAGGTAAAAAGTTTGCAGTTACGTAAATTTGAGTTCATGCAATCTTTAAAACAAATATTTCAAGTCCCATTTCAATACGAAGTTTTTTTCACAAAAAGCTTGTTTGATACTGCAAATACAATATTTGCAGATTTTATTCGCCATTTTGGCAACCCTGAATTTCAAAAAAGAATTTTATTTGTTGTGGACAAAGGGGTGGCCGACGCACATCCATATCTGACAAATACTCTCATAAAATATTTTGATCATCATTCTGTAGCCAAATTATCACCTGAGATTTTAGTTTTACCTGGAGGAGAAAATTGCAAAAACGACCCTAGATTTTACGAAGAAGTAGTACGCGCGATTGATGAACATCGAATTGATCGTCACTCTTTTGTTGCCGCCATCGGTGGAGGTGCCTTTTTAGATATGTCAGGTTATGCTGCAGCTATTTCTCATCGTGGAGTTAAATTAATTCGCATCCCTACAACCGTATTGTCCCAAAATGATTCTGGGGTTGGCGTAAAAAATGGGGTTAATTATTTAGGTAAAAAGAACTTTCTTGGGACATTTGCTCCTGCAGTAGCTGTTTTTAATGATGTAGATTTTTTAACTACACTAATAGATCGAGATTGGAGATCAGGGATTGCAGAAGCTATTAAAGTAGCCTTAATTAAAGATCTATCATTTTTTACTTGGCTTGAAGAGCATGCAGATGACATGAACTCGCGGAATGAATCTATCATGATGGAACAAATTTACCGTTGCGCCGATTTACACATGAAGCACATATCTTCCGGTGATCCATTTGAATTAGGTTCCGCTCGGCCCCTAGACTTTGGGCATTGGGCAGCACATAAATTAGAATATTTAAGCTCGTTTAGTATCCGTCATGGTGAGGCTGTTGCCATAGGCATCGCATTAGATTGTGCCTATTCTTATTTAATTGGGAATATCTCAAAAGAAGATTTAGATCGAATTATTGGATTAATTAAAAAGCTTGGCTTTGATATTTATCATCCCGCGTTAGCTGAAAATGATAAAATTAATCTTTACAAAGGTTTACAGGAATTCCAGGAGCATCTTGGCGGCCAATTAACCATTACGCTTCTATTGGCCTTAGGAAAAGGAATCGAGGTGCATGAAATTGATTTTGAAATGGTCAAAAAATCGGTTGATTACTTAGCCAATCTTGCATAAGCGATGGAAACTAAACACGGTCATTTTAGCTATTGCAGTAATATTCACCCAGGAGAAATTTGGCATGAGCATTTTGAAGAATTAAAAAAAAATGTCCCACTGGTAAAAGCACAAATAGCCCCAAATGAAAAAATGGGTTTGGGGTTACGATTTGCCAATCAAGCGAGTATTGATTTACAAAATCCTACTGAATTCAAAAATTTAAAAGATTGGCTACAAAAAGAAAATCTATATGTGTTTACGTTAAATGGATTTCCTTACGGTGGTTTTCATAATACAATTGTCAAAGACGATGTGCACACCCCTGATTGGACTACACAAGATCGATATGATTACACGCTAAGACTGGCTCATTTGTTGGCCAAACTTCTACCTACAAATTTAGAAGAAGGAGGAATTTCAACTTCTCCATTATCCTATAAATATTGGTGGAAAAATTCAGAAGAATTATCGAATGCTACCCATAAAGCCACACTTCATTTAATGGATCTAGTGGTTGAATTAGCTAAAATAGAGCAGGGAACTGGGAAATGGATCCACATTGATATCGAACCTGAACCGGACGGAATTCTTGAAAATCACAAAGAATTTGTTGAATGGTACGAAAATACATTAATTCCCTTAGGCACTGAATATTTGCAAAATAAAGGGATTAACAGCTCTGTGGATTTAATCAAAAGGCATATTCAGCTGTGTTTTGATATTTGTCATTTTGGGGTAAGTTATGATAGTCCTGCCATATGCATTGAAGAATTAAATCAAAAAGGAATTGGCGTAGGTAAGATTCAAATTAGTTCCGCTTTGCGTGTGGATTTAAGAACTAATCCTCAAGAAAAAATAGATGCGCTTAGAAAATACCATGAGCCTGTTTACTTGCACCAAGTAAAAGCTTTGTTGGCAAATGGCGAATACCTTCAATATAAAGACTTGGATGAGGCGATCCAGGATTATTCAGCAGACCATTTTGTCGAATGGAGAATCCACTTTCATGTCCCGCTTTTCCTAGCGAATTATGGCTTATTGGGCTCTACACAAAAAGAAATCATAGAGACATTAGAGGTTCAAAAAGCAAAGCCATTTACACGTCATTTAGAAATAGAAACCTATACTTGGGCCGTTTTACCTACCGAGTTTCAAGCGCCTATTCATGAGTCCATCGCTCGAGAAATTAGTTGGGTGAAAGCCATTTTAAATGATTAACGATGCAAAAAACAGTTGTCATAGATATCGTTGGGCTTTCTGAAAGCATTATTTCAGAACATACCCCCTATTTAAAATCCTATATTGAGAAAAACCACTTAAGTAAAATTAAGCCGATTTTGCCAGCAGTCACAACCTCCTCACAAAGCTGTTATGTCACGGGGAAATATCCAACGGATCATGGAATTGTGGGAAATGGCTGGTATGATCGCACAGATGCAGAAGTGAAATTCTGGAAGCAATCGAATCATTTAGTTGGCTCTCCAAAAATATGGGATGAGGCCAAGAAAAAGGACCCTGATTTTACCTGTGCCAAAATGTTTTGGTGGTATAATATGTATTCCAGTGCAGACTATTCTGTCACTCCTCGGCCTCAATACCATGCTGACGGAGTAAAAGCCCCTGATTGCTATTCAAATCCTCCTGAATTAAGAGATGAATTACAAGATGCCTTAGGCACATTTCCCTTGTTTAACTTTTGGGGTCCTAATGCCAACATAAAATCCACACAATGGATTGCGGATGCATCTATTTGGGTAGACAAAAAATACAACCCAACGCTCAATTTAATATACCTCCCTCATCTTGATTATTGCCTTCAAAAATTTGGAGTTGATTTTACTAAAATATCGAAGGAATTAGCGGAAATTGATCGAGTAATCCAACAATTAATCGAACATTTTGAGTCGACAAATGCCCACATCATTTTGTTATCGGAATATGGTATCAATAATGTTTCTGAACCGATTCATATCAATCGGATTTTAAGAGAGCATGATTGCCTAGCGATTCGTGAGGAGCAGGGATTAGAGTTATTAGATGCAGGGGCAAGCAAAGCCTTCGCTGTTTCTGACCATCAAATTGCGCATATTTATGTAAAAAATGGGGAGCATAAGAAGGAGGTAAAAAAGATATTGGAGGCTATTCCTGGTGTAGCCAAAGTATTAGACTCAAAAGAAATAGAGTCCCATCATTTACATCATGAAAGAACAGGTGATTTTGTTTTGATTGCGGATACCGACAAATGGTTCACTTATTACTATTGGCTGAATGATGCAAAGGCACCAGACTTTGCACGATGTGTAGATATATTTAAAAAACCTGGCTACGACCCAGCTGAAATGTTTATGGACCCTAAAAATCCATTCATCAAACTGAGAGCTGGATATAAATTGGCCCGAAAACTAACGGGATTCAGGTATTTAATGGATGTCATTCCTTTGGATGCCACCTTAGTGAAAGGATCCCATGGAAGTCCGTTTTGTGATAAACAATTTTACCCTGTTTTTATCTCTAACCAAGTGACAAAATCAGAACTTGAACCCACGGACGTCTACAAATTGATCTTAAATTCTATTTTCTAACTAATATTTTATAAATTCCAACTTAAACACAAAAACTATGAAAAAATTAATTACTTCATTTGCTATCGTAGCAACATTAATGGGTTTTTCAACTCAAGTATCCGCTCAGGATTTCAATCCACAAGCGATGGTTCAGCGTCAGATCGACCGCATGGAAACTGAATTAACTTTATCTAAGGATCAAATCAAAAAAATTGAGCCATTGGTAATGGTAAGAATGGAAAAAATGATGGAATTCCGCCAAGCAGGTATGGAAAGAGAAGCGATGCAAGCTGAGATGAAAAAATTGAATGATGCTCAATTAGAGTCTCTTAAGGCAATTTTAACTCCCGAGCAACTAGAGAAATACAAGACGATGCAAGCTGCACAGCGGCAAGGTGGCGGAGGTCCTAGAAACTAGTCCCAATAACAATACCTATGATAAAGCACCTATTTGTTTGGATAGGGTTGTTTTGTATACCCTTTATTTTTCATGCTAAACCACTCCGAGTGGGTATAGCCGGAATGACCCATGACCATGTGGGACAGGTTTTTAGTACCATTAAAAAAGCACAGCAAGATGTAGTGATTGTGGGTTTTGCTGAACCTAACAAAGAATATGCTTTGTCCTTGCTAAAAAGTCAAAATCTTCCAGATTCACTTTGGTTTCCTACCTTAGAGGCTTTAATAGCGAAAACAAAGCCCGAGGCAATTGCTGCCTTTAATAGTATTTATGACCATTTGGAGGTGGTTAAAGTTTGTGCTCCCAAAGGAATCCATGTGGTGGTTGAAAAGCCTTTAGCGGTCAACATGAATCATTTAAACCAAATGAAAGCCCTAGTGGACCAATATAAAATTCATCTTTTAACCAATTTTGAAACCACTTGGTATTCATCTCATGCCAAGATGTGGCAAATGGTTAAGGAAGAAAAGTCTCTAGGTACGATTAGAAAAGTTGTCATAATGGATGGACATCGTGGACCCAAGGAAATTGACTGTTCCCCCGAGTTTCTAAATTGGTTAACCGACCCGATCAAAAATGGAGGAGGTGCTATTATCGATTTTGGGTGTTATGGGGCCAATATCATGACTTGGTTAATGGATGGAAAAAGGCCTATTTCGGTAACAGCTGTAACCCAACAATTAAAACCCGATTTATACCCAAATGTAGACGACGAAGCCACAATCATTTTAACTTATCCAGATTGTCAAGCGATCATTCAGGCCTCATGGAATTGGCCATTTGACCGAAAAGACACCGAGATCTATGGGACCAAAGGAATTTTAGTAGCCAATAAAAACAAGAAAATGAGGTATGTGAACGGAGATCGATATGGTAAAGAAAGCATGATTGACTTAAGTCCTTTGCCACATGAAGTGTCCAATGTATTTCCTTATTTGTCTGCCGTGCTACAAGGAAGGATTAAACCCAAAATGGATTTATCTTCATTTGAAATCAATCAAGTAGTCGTAGAAATATTAGAAGCGGCACGGGAATCTGCAAAAACAGGTAAAAAAGTAAATTTAAAATAAAAAATATCTTAATAAATATGAATGCTCTAATCAAAAAAATCTTAGTTACAACCAGTATCATCTGCTTGTTTTTCAATTTAAATGCCCAAAAAAGCCCCTGCATTAATGGAGTTCCTTTAGGCATGGTTTCGTATACCTATCGACAAAGTCTTCAAAAGGATGTGGCTACCACCCTAGATTCATTGAAAATAATGAAGGTATATGACATGGAATTTTCTAGTTTGTTTGGTAAAAAAGCGACGGAAATCAGAAAGCTCTTAGATGAAAGAGGCATGTATTGTTCTTCCTTTGGCGTTAGTTATCAAGATGCATTAACGAAGGCCGACGAAGTAGCTTCTAATGCAAAGACTTTAGGTGCAAAATTTGTCCGAGTGGCTTGGATTCCCCATGAAGGTCCATTTACAAAGGAATTAGCTGACAAAACGATCACAGATTTTAGCATCATTGGAAAAAACTTAAAAGAAAATTATGGATTAGAATTTTGTTACCATAACCATGGTTTTGAATTTGCTCCTTATGAAGGGGGTACTTTTTTTGATTATATGGCTAAAAATACGGATCCGAAATTTGTGAATTTTGAAATGGATATCTTATGGACGTTTTTTCCGGGAATTGATCCAGCCAAACTTTTAGAAAAATATCCAAATCGCTTTAAACTGATGCACGTAAAAGATTTAAAAAAGGGGGTTATAGGAAACTTGTCAGGAGGAACTTCCTCTGAAAATGATGTAGCCTTAGGAACGGGCCAATTAAACTTGCCGGCTATTATGAAAGCTGCAAAAAAGGCGAAGATCCAACATTATTATATAGAAGATGAGAGTTCGCTTCATGCAATACAAGTTCCAGAATCCATTAAATATTTACTGAGCATAAAATAGAAATACTGCCTATCGGACTGGTGAAAAAATTACTTGGGATACAAAGAAAGGCTTATTTGATAAAAATCAGCTAATAATTTAATTAAGCCCAACTATCACAATGGATTTAGTTACCCGAAATTTTAAAAAACAAAATCAGTAACTTGAAGTTTTAATAAAGTTGGAAAATTTTCAAATTAAATTATACCTGTTTAATTCCCAATTATGCGAATATTAATTTTAAGCTTATTTACCTTATTCAGTACCCAAATTATCGCTCAGGCCGACTTTGAAAAAAAATTACAAACCAAGTTAATCATGGCAGAAGATGGAGATATCATCAACATTGAAGCGGGTAACTTTGCATTAACTAAAAGTCTAAGCCTAGATGGTAAAAAGAATATCACCATTCGAGGAAAAGGGATTAACAAAACGGTCCTAAACTTCAAAGCACAAACCCAAGGAGCTGAGGGAATCAGAATAACGAATTGTGAAAATATTATTTTAGAAGATTTTACGGCAGAAGATTCCAAAGGAGATTTGATCAAAACCATGCATGTAAAAGGAATCACATTCCGAAGATTAAAGACGGCTTGGACAGGAAAACCCTCCCCTACAAATGGCAGTTACGGCTTGTACCCAGTACTTTGTGAAAAGGTATTGATTGACAGCTGTATTGCGATCGGTGCATCTGATGCTGGAATTTATGTAGGACAATCCAAATATATCACGGTTCGCAATTGCACAGCCTTCCAAAATGTGGCGGGCATTGAGATTGAAAATTCATTATATGCTGATGTGTATAATAATGTGGCAGAAGGAAATACTGGAGGTATTTTAGTTTTTGATTTACCGGATCTAATCCAAAAAAAGGGAGGGTTTGTACGCGTGTACAACAACTTAATTAAAGAAAATAATTTAGCCAATTTTGCACCCAAAGGTAATATTGTGGGAAATGTACCCAAAGGCACAGGAATGATGGTGTTGGCTACTAGCCAAGTTGAAATTTTTGATAATAAAATTCTAAATCATTCAACTGTGGGGGTCGCAATCATCAGCTACTTTATGACCGAGAAAAAAAATAAAGATAAAGGGTATTACCCCTACCCCACTTCGATCAACATTCATGATAATTTATTTGAAAGAAAACCGCGTCGAGTGCCAATGGACAGCCGATTTGGTCAGTTGTATCGGGTGAAATTAAAATTTGGCCGTAAGATACCACAGGTCATTTTCGATGGAATATTAGACCCTAAATTAGTGGGGACTGATGGTAAATATCTGCCTGAATATGCCATTTGTGTACGAAATAACATCAACCAAAGTACTTCATTTTTAGATGCTGATCATGACTTTAAAAATGTTTTAGTGGGTCCTGACTTATTTGAATGTTCACCCGTTTCGATCAAATCAAATCAGTTTTAAACACATGAATAAGCTTTTCATCATTTTAGTTTCATGTATTAGTTTGACATTTTTAATGTCCATCGATTCAGAAATTAATACGGAATTCAATTATCCGGAAAAGCTATCTGAGTTTGCCTTATTTAAAGGACGTTTACAAGATCAAATTCCTGCTGAAGATGTTTTGCCCTACTCGTTAAATTCTCCCCTATTTTCAGATTTTGCACATAAATTACGATTCATTAAAATGCCCAAAGGCACTCAGGTGAATTTTAATGCCGATTCCGTTTTGCAATTTCCAGTTGGGACCGTTATAGCCAAGACATTTTATTATAAAAACGATGAACGTGCTGAGGCAAAAGGCCGAAGATTAATGGAAACGCGAATTCTAATTCATGAAGCAAAAGGTTGGAAAGCCTTACCCTACATTTGGAATAAAGAACAAAATGAAGCTACATTAGAAGTAGCAGGAGGTGGCGATTTAGTCTCTTGGATTGATGATCAAGGAAAAAAACAAGCCTTTGAATATGTGGTTCCAAATATGAATCAATGCAAAGGCTGTCATGAAAGACAAGGGATCATGACGCCCATTGGTCCCTCTGCGCGGCAATTAAACGGAGAATTTTCATATGAAGATGGCGCACATGAAAACCAGTTGGCCCACTGGGCAAAAAAAAATGCCCTAGTTAATCTTCCTAAACTAAATGACGTTCCTAAAATGCCCTCATATTCAGATCTAAACGCTTCATTAGATCTGAGGGCGAAAGCTTATTTAGACATAAATTGCGCCCATTGCCATAATCCAGTCGGTCCAGCGCAATCCTCCGGATTATTTCTACAATGGAATAATTCGAATAAAACCAGCTATGGTTTTATGAAAACCCCCGTCGCGGCAGGAAGGGGATCTGGGAATTTATCCTATGATATCGTACCAGGAAAGCCCGAAGAAAGCATTTTAGCCTATCGAATGCATTCATTAGATCCGGGAATTATGATGCCGGAACTAGGACGTAGATTATCTCATAAAGAAGGCGTAGATTTAATTAAAAATTGGATCAAATCACTTTAATATGATGAAGAAAATATCACTGATAATCATTTCCTTATTGACCGTACAATCTGGCTTATTGGGTCAAGGCAAGAAAGAAAAATTACCCAATATCATTTATATATTAGCGGATGATTTAGGCTACGGGGATGTTTCAATCAATAATCCCAAAGGGAAAATAAAAACGCCTCATATCGATCAAATCGCACTTCAAGGTATGAGGTTTACAGATGCGCATTCCGCGTCTGGGGTTTGTACGCCCACTAGATATGCCATTTTAACTGGCCGCTATCCATTTAGAAGCAAATTGCCCGTTGGGGTTTTAAGAGGCTACAGTCGTTCTTTGATCGACACAGACCAACAAACCGTTGCGAAATTACTTTCACAAGCGGGGTATTCCACAGGGGTTATCGGCAAATGGCATTTGGGTGTGGACTGGACGTTAAAATCCGGAAATGAATCGTTGTTAAATGAAAAAGAGTTAGGCATAAAGACTGAATTAAATCCAGAAATCATCGATTTTACTAAACCGGTGACGGCTGGTCCAAAATCCGCTGGATTTGATTATTCGTATATCTTACCAGCTTCCTTGGACATGCCGCCCTATTTATATCTAGAAAACCAACAAGTTGAAGAGCTTCCCTCGGCATACACCGCTGGGAATAAAATGGAAAAAGGGTATTCAGGACCCTTTTGGCGCGAAGGAAAAATGTCTCCTTCTTTTGATTTTCATCAAGTTTTACCTCGATTTATTGAGAAAGCAAACCAATTTATTGGAAAACAAAATGGTGAAAAACCGTTCTTTTTATACCTTCCATTAGCCGCGCCGCATACCCCATGGATGCCCAATCCCGAGTATGCAGGAAAATCTGGGGCAGGAGAATATGGAGATTTTGTCCAACAAGTTGACGCATCCGTGGGAGCTCTTTTGAAACAATTGGAAAAATTAGGGATTGCTAAAAATACAATCGTAATCTTTGCAAGTGACAATGGTCCATATTGGCGTTCTGATTACATAGAAAGATTTAATCATACGTCGGCAGGTGATTTTAGGGGAATGAAAGGAGATGCTTATGAAGGAGGACATCGAATTCCGTTCTTTGTTCGTTGGCCTGCAGAGGTAAAAGCAAATACGATATCAAATGCAACCACTAGTTTGGCCAATTTATTAGCTACATGTGGAGATTTGACAGGTATTCAAGCAACCTCAGAAGATACATACAGCATTATGCCGATTCTAAAGGGTCAAACAAAAGAGATAAAAGGGCAACCTGGAATTGTTGTTTCATCATCCATCGGATATCTAACGATTCGAAAAGGCGATTGGAAGTTAATTGAAGGACTCGGATCTGGTGGTTTTACAGAACCACAAAAAATCGAACAGGTAAAAGAGGGGGTTAATGGTCAATTATTTAATTTAAAAAGTGACCCTAAAGAAGCAAATGATGTTTTTGAAACGAATAAAGGTAAAGTTCAAGAGCTCAGAATTTTACTACAAGAAATCAAAGGCTATAAAAAAAAGATAAGTCGGCCATTTTAAAATTTGCGAGTCAAAAATCGATTCATTATGATTCGTCATTCAGTCTTTCTAATTTTTTGTTTAAGTATTTTTCACGTAGGCTTTGCTCAAAATCTTGAGCAAACCATTCGGGGGAAAATCGTGGATAAACAAACATTAGAACTATTATCTAATGTGACGGTCAAATTAGTTCCTGGTAATCATGTTAGCTTTAGTGATAGCCTTGGTCGATTTTATTTCCATAAGATCCCATTAGGCCGATATATTATTTCGTTTTCTAGGGTAGGCTATGCACCAACGAGCATTCCCAATTTAGAACTTAGAAGTGGAAAAGAAATCAATTTACCTGTTGAGTTAGAAGAAGCACCGCAATTTTTAAGTGAAGTGCTGGTGGTTTCTGAGCGAGCAAAAGATCGGGCAAAAAATGAAATGGCATTGGTTAGTACACGCCAATTTTCTGTCACAGAAGCAAATCGATATGCCGGAGGATTTCAAGATCCGGCTCGCATGACTTTAAACTTTGCTGGGGTAACGAATGCAGGATCCGATCAAAATAATGAGATTATCATTCGCGGGAATTCTCCAAAAGGATTATTGTGGAGAATGGAAGGAATCGAAATCCCGAATCCAAATCATTTTGGGGATGGACAAGGCTCCACTAGTGGAATCATATCGATGATCAATTCGACCAGTTTGGCCAATTCTGATTTTATGTCGGGTGCTTTCCCAGCTGAATATGGGAATGCCTCCTCGGGTGTTTTCGATCTACGATTTAGAAGAGGCAATAATGAAAAAAGGGAATGGATGGCACAATTGTCGGTGGTGGGAATAGATGTGGCTTCTGAGGGACCCATTGGGAAAAATGGTGGCTCCTATCGGGCTGGTGCAAGATATTCAACATTAGAGTTACTACTAAAATCGGGGTTAATCAATATCAATTCAGGGAATTTCAAGCCTGCCTATCGAGATTTAAATTATACGATTGATATTCCCTTGAAAAAAGCTGGGCTACTTACATTTTGGGGATTAGCCGGAGCCAATGATACGGAAGATGAGAAATTAACCACGAAAGATTACTCCAATAGTAAAATGGGCGCATTTGGATTATCGTATAAATTACCCTTCAAAAAAGGTCATCTATCAACTGTTTTGGCTTTAACAACTGAATCGGCAAACGTGAGCAAAATTGAAATGATGTCGAATGCATGGAAAACAACCAGAGATCAATTATATCGATACCCCAATGTACGATTGAACGCTACCTATGTGTATAAATGGAATGCCAACTCGACGGCAAAGTTTGGAATTAATATAAGCCAACTATCTTTTGAACTCAAGGATGATCGTTGGGACGGTAAAAAACTAGTGAATTACTTAAATGAATCTAATTCAACATATTACGTCCAACAGTTTGGGCAAATCATAAAAAAATGGACGCCTGCCATTCAAACTACTTTTGGGCTTCATGCATACCAATTTGAACTGAATCAATCCAAGGCTATCGAACCTAGAATGGCCATTTCGATCGAGAATAAATTGGGAGGTCGATTTGGCGTTGGGATTGGTTGGCATTCAAGAATTGAGCCTATATCCACCTACCTTTTTAAAAAATACATCCCCAATGGAAACTTTTTCCAGCCAAATAAAAATATAAAGCCGTCGCAAGCTCTGCACCAAGTAGTTTCTTATGATCAAAGAATCGGTGAAAATACACGATTGAAAGTTGAGGCATACATTCAAAATATTAATCAAGTTCCAATAGACACATTAAAGACCGGCTTGTTTTCCTTGGTCAATTACACCTCTGGCATTCCTGGCCAAGTACTAGAAAATACGGGCAAAGGGATTAATAAAGGGATAGAATTGACATTGGAAAGATTTTTAGCTGATAATTTTTATTATTTAGTCACCGCTTCACTTTTTGACTCTAAGTTCCAAAATAAGGATTTAGTATGGCGAAATACTCAATTCAACAACCTATTTGCCGGAAATATTTTGGTAGGCAAAGACTTCAAATTAGCGAAACAAAAATCGCTTTCGGCCAACTTAAGATATCTGTTAAGAGGTGGAAACCGATACACACCGATCAATTTAGCTGAGTCCATAAAAAGGAATACAACGGTTAGTGTGCAAGCAAAAGCTTTTGAATCTCAATATCCAAATTTTGAGCGATACGATTTTTCATTGGCCTATCGGATAAATAAGTTGAATCGAACATGGTCCTTCCGAGTGGATCTTCAAAACATTTTCAATACAAATAATATCATCGAAGAGCGATATGACTCAAATTTAAAGGGTTTGTCCTATCGGTTTGCCTTACCACTCATTCCGATCATTAGCTCCCAATTAGAATTTTAAAATATCAATTAGTTTATTGGAATTTAGGTTGCATATCAGTGCATTCTCTATACATTGCTGAGCTTGAAATTTAATTTAATTTTCCTAACCATAAAACTGATGAATCATAAATCTAAGATTGAAGATATGTTGCTGGAAATGATCCAACCTAAATTAACGGAAATTGAGGAGCGACTCAGTCGGGGTGAAGGACTAACCGGCGAGGACGTTAATACGCTATTGTTAAAATCTCAGTTTAATCACATTAATCATTTGGATCTCCGATTGGATGAGGTGGTAGCGGATGTTGCTAGTTTAAAAACAGATTTCAAACAATTAGAAAATAGGTTTGAAGGGCTAGAAAATAAATTTATTGGATTAGAGTCAAGACTGGATACCAAATTTGACGCATTAGAATCCCGCATAGACGCCAAAATCGATTCATTAATTGCTCAGTTTAATGAATTTAAAATGGAGCTCAGATTAGAGATTCAAGTGGCCATACATAAATCTATGAAATGGAGTATTGGCCTATTAGCTTTCATCATTACCTTTTTAAAAGCATTAGAAATGCTTTTAGCCAAATAAAAAACATTAAAAATTGCCTAACCCATAAAACTGATGAATCATAAATCTAAGATTGAAGATATGCTGCTGGAAATGATCCAACCCAAATTAACGGAAATTGAGGAGCGATTCAGTCGGGGTGAAGGACTAACTGGGGAGGACGTTAATACGCTATTGTTAAAATCTCAGTTTAATCACATTAATCATTTGGATCTCCGATTGGATGAGGTGGTGGCCGATGTTGCTAGTTTAAAAACAGATTTCAAGCAATTAGAAAATAGATTTGAAGGGCTAGAAAATAAATTAGATGGCTTAGAAAATAAATTTATTGGATTAGAGTCCAGACTTGAAACTAAATTTAATGCATTAGAGTCAAGACTGGATACTAAATTTAATGCATTAGAGTCAAGATTGGATACCAAATTTGACGCATTAGAATCCCGCATAGACGCCAAAATCGATTCATTAATTGCTCAGTTTAATGAATTTAAAATGGAACTCAGATTAGAGATTCAAGTGGCCATACATAAATCTATGAAATGGAGTATTGGCTTACTAGCTTTCATCATCACCTTTTTAAAAGCATTAGAGATGCTTTTAGCAAAATAATTCAGGTTCAACTATTTTCCCAATACAATATTAACGATACGTTTAGGAACGACAATTACCTTAGAGGGAGAAACGCCTCCTAATATTTTAATTACCTGTTCGTTAGCTAATACTCCCAATTCTATTTCATTTGGAGAAGCAGAACTAGAGAAATCAAGTGTTAATTTAACTTTACCATTAAACGATATCGGATATTTAAATGAATCTTCATTCAAAAAAGAAGCCTTAAATTCAGGGAATTTAGCATAGGATATTTGGCCAGGTAATTCGCCTAGTACAACCCATAATTCCTCAGCAATGTGGGGAGCATAAGGGGATAATAAAATTAACAACTCCCTCAAAACAGATTTTTTATGACACTTCAACTGGCCCAATTCGTTCACGCAGATCATCAGTGTAGACACCACCGTATTAAAAGAGTATCGATCTAGATCATCCTTCACTTTTCGAATTGCCGTATGAAGTACTCGAAGCTCATCAGCTGAAGCAACTTCATCTACCACCTTATTTACCTGAGTATTTTCGTCAAAAAATAATCGCCATACCTTCCTCAAAAAGTTATGTGATCCTGAAATTGAATTTGTATTCCAAGGTTTAAACTGTTCCAATGGGCCTAAAAACATTTCATAAACCCGTAAAGTGTCAGCACCATATTTTGCAATTAAATCATCTGGATTTACTACATTATATTTGGATTTAGACATTTTTTCTACTTCCCAACCGCAAATATATTTACCTCCTTCTAGGATAAATTCCGCATCATCAGGCACATCATTTCTAGATTTTTTAAATGCTTCTATATCTAGAATATCATTCTCGACAATGTTTACATCCACATGTAAAGCCGCAACCTGATATTTATCCTTTAAACCAAATGAAACAAAAGTGACCTTTTCAGAATCCTTTAGCCTATACACAAAGTTGGATCTGCCTTGAATCATTCCTTGATTAATCAATTTTTTAGCAAACTCCTCTTCATTCACCAATCCAAGATCCTTTAAGAATTTATTCCAAAAACGACTATAAAGTAAATGACCTGTAGCATGTTCAGAACCACCAATATATAAATCAACCGCTTTCCAATAATCTACTGCTTCTTTAGAAGCGAATTCTTCCTTGTTTTGGGCATCCATATAGCGGTACCAATACCAAGAGGAACCGGCCCAACCAGGCATTGTGGACCATTCGTATTCATACTGATTTTTATATTTCCACTCAGCAGACGCGCGCCCCAAAGGAGGTTCGCCTGTTTCCGTTGGCAAATATTTGTCTATTTTAGGCAACTCTAATGGCAATTCAGATTCATCGATCAAATAAGGTAGCAATTCACCTTTACTATTGGGCTTAAAATACACAGGGACAGGTTCCCCCCAATAACGTTGGCGAGAAAAAACAGCATTTCGCATTCTATATTGAATTTTCCCCTTCCCAATACCCCGTTGCTCCAACCATAAAACTAATGTGTTTGAAGCTTCTTTATAGGTTAAGCCATTGATGATTCCGGAATTAATATAATGTCCATCTTTTGTCGCATCAGCTTGTTTTTCAATTCCTTTTTGAGCATCTAAAATAGGAATAATAGGCAATTCAAAATGAGTCGCAAAATTCCAATCACGTTGGTCCCCAGACGGCACCCCCATAACAGCCCCCGTTCCATACCCTGCCAAAACATAATCGGCTAAATACAAAGGAACACGCTCATCATTGACCGGATTAATCACATAAGTTCCCGTAAATACACCTGAAATTTGCTTTACCTCAGAAACACGATCCAATTCCGACCTAGATTGAGTCCATTTCACATATTCATCCACAGCATGTTTCTGCTCAGGAGTGGTTAGAGATTCTACCCATTCATGTTCAGGCGCTAAAACCATAAAGGAAACACCGTAAATCGTATCGACTCTAGTCGTAAAGACTTTGATTTTTTTGTCTTCGACATTTTCAATATCAAAAGTAACCTCAGCACCTATTGACTTACCAATCCAATTCCTTTGTTGCTCCTTAATGGAATCAGACCAATCAACCTCATCCAAACCACTCAGTAATCGGTCCGCATATGCGGTAATTCGCATGGACCATTGGCGCATTTTTTTCTGCTCTACCGGATATCCACCACGTTCAGAAAAACCATCTTTAACCTCATCATTAGCCAAAACAGTACCCATCGCAGGACACCAATTCACCACTGAATCATCTAAATAAGCTAATCGGAAGCCCAACGTATATTTATATTGTTCTTCTTTGGAATATGAATTCCAAACATCAGCTGTTATTCTAGGTAACTCCTCATCGCAAACAGCCTGCAAGTCTACAGAACCCTTTTTATTTAAAATATCCATCAAGGTGTCAATCGACTCAGCCTTATCTGTTTCCTGATTATACCACGAATTAAATAACTTCATGAAAATCCACTGGGTCCATTTATAATAAGAAGCATCAGAAGTCCGCACTTCCCGCGACCAATCAAAAGAAAAACCCATGTTCTTCAGTTGCTCGATATATTTGGCAATATTATTTTCAGTAGTTACCGCAGGGTGCTGCCCCGTCTGAATCGCATACTGTTCTGCCGGCAAACCAAATGAATCAAAACCCATAGGATGCAAAACCTCAAACCCCATTAGCCTTTTATAGCGCGATATAATATCGGATGCGATATATCCCAGAGGATGTCCAACATGCAACCCAGCTCCAGATGGATATGGAAACATGTCAAGTACAAAGTACTTAGGTTTGTTTTTATTTATTTGAGATTTAAATGTTTCATTTTTTTCCCAAAAAGATTGCCATTGCTTCTCAATCTCACGAAACTGATACTCTGTACGCATAAAATTTTTATAATCATTTAAAGAACACGCAAATTAAGTCTTTTTTGTTAAAAAATATTTACTCTACTTTATTGGTAGATTAAGTAAAGTCTATTAACTTTGTAGAGAATAAAAATTTAACATGTCTTTACCTACTGAGCCAAGTAATTTTAATAGAAAGTTCCCAAGCCTTTATAAGGCCTTACAAATTATATGGAAAAGAGAAAGAAGTGTTACTGAAATAATCATTCATTTAAGTAACGCATTAGGCCTAATGATCGTAGGCCATCTCCTATTTAGTTATTTAACGACAGAAAATTTAATCGCTGTTTTTAATTCTGTCAATTCTGAAATTCTATATTATATCGCCGGTGGATTTATTGCCCAAATGATCGATGGCGCGCTGGGTATGGCTTATGGGGTTACCGCAACCACCTTTTTATTGTCTGTTGGCATAACACCTGCAGCAGCATCCGCCTCAGTTCACGCCTCCGAAGTATTTACCTCCGGTGTCTCAGGTTATATGCACCTGAAATTCGGAAATGTTAATTCTAAATTATTTAAAACATTAGTCATTCCAGGAATCATAGGAGCCGTTTTAGGAGCTTATGTTTTATCAAGTCTAGAGGAATATTCCACTTATATAAAGCCAATCGTGTCTATTTACACTTTGTTTTTAGGTATCATCATTATTCGAAAAGCATTGATTAAAAGAATGGAAAAGCGCCAACTAAAACGTGTGGGCTTGCTTGCACTTTTTGGTGGCTACCTAGACTCAATCGGTGGAGGCGGCTGGGGACCCATCGTTTCATCCACCCTAATCGCATCAGGAAGACATCCAAAATACACGATTGGAAGCGTTAATTTGACCGAATTTTTTGTTTCTCTTGCCTCATCCATTACCTTTTTCACGGTCATTGGCTTAGGCTATTGGCAAGTGATCATTGGCCTAATTCTGGGCGGCGTTGTCGCTGCACCTATAGCGGCTAAAATAGCCAATAAACTACCCGTAAAATCCATGATGATTTTGGTCGGTATGGTGATCATCATTGTCAGTCTCCGACAAATTATTTTAGGTGTCCCAAAATTTCTCTAATCAACCACCAGCTTCCTTAGGCTTATTTGATTTTTTGACGAAGTAAATTTCAGGAAATATACCCCTTTGGAAATTCGAGATACATCAATCCTAGAGGGAATCAACTTTTCAATTTGAACAATAGCCAGTATTTTTTTACCTATAAAATCAATCACTTCATAGGTACCACTTTCATTGGTAATAATTTGAACATACTCTTTACTCGGATTTGGCCATATCTGAATGAATGAATTTTCAACATTGCTAGATAATTCAGACATGGATTTATTTTGTAATAATTGGACACCTCCAGTAGATAGGCCAACACTTATATCCATCAAACCATCTTGATTCCAATCGGATGCAGATACCGTTGCCTTTTGACCAAAATTAAAGGACTCGAAATTAGCGTCGGATTGCCAAAAAATTAATGATGTTGTTGGGTCTAATATACCCACATGTAAACGGCCAAAATTATCGACGCCAATAAAATCCAAGCGGCCATCTAGGTCCCCATCCGCCAAAGTAAATGATTGTAAAACCCAATCTGTTTTTTTAGAAAAACCACCCCAATCAGAACTGAGTATTTTCGAAAAAGACCTGTCATAACTTCGAATTCGACCACTTTTTTCTAAAACCAATAAATCTACTTGGCCATCTTGATTCCAATCCGTAAATAAAGGCCGATCACCAGAAGATAATCCAGCAAGTTTATATTGATTGCTTACAGAAGAATTTGAAGTAAAATACCTTATTTCTGGCCCTAAAAATGTTTGTATCGATAGGATTAATTGGCGCCGCCCAGAAGAAACAAGATCCGCCAAAGATAATCGAATATCTGTTCCCTGAATCAGTTTTGAAAGTCCGCCAAAATCATCTGTTTTGAGAATTAATTCAGGTTTTAAAGAGGTTCCTACATTTTCAAAATAAAAAATAGATGCTCGCACGCCTACTAGACCACGAATTCCAGCATTCCCAACATATAAGTCTAAATCTCCATCTTGGTCTCCATCCCACCAAACACAAGATGCACCCTCACCCACGTCAATCATTTCAGATTGTAAATAATTTTTTGATTTTAATACCCAATCACCCTTTTCGAATTGAAATAAAGAAACCGAGTTTTGAAAATCCTGAATATACCCCCCATTATCAGCAGCATTAGTAGAAGTCAATAATTCCATTTGCCCATCCCCATTTAAATCCAAAGGAAATGCAGCCGCAAACGAAGGAACTGAAACGGGATTTTTAGTCGGATAATCGAATTCCGCTTTTAAAAAATTAGCCTGGTTTAAACTTCCCGTATTTGGCAAATAAACAAGGTTTGAACAAGTAACATGACCAAATAATAAGTCCTTAATGCCATCCTTATTTAAATCCAATAAGTTCAAACTATTGCCCGTATGCATCGTTTGATATGGCGACAAATTACTATGTAAGGCTACAGACGAATTCCCAGAAGCATTACAAGGAACCCCAAATAAAATATCACGGCAGTCGTTATGAATAAAATTACCCCAACAATCACCTAATTTCTGAAATTGTAATCCCATTTGGCCTGTCTTCTCAACCGACATATTTTTGTGAAATTCTAGGTAATGTCCCCCAGGTTCAAAAGATAAAATATCAATATCCCCATCTCCATCTAAATCCCCGATGGCCGGAATATCAGATGCGGCCACATACAAGTTTATTTTACCAGAAAATCCCTCACTAAAAAGTGCCTCAGAAACAACCTCAAATTTAATGTTTGGCCCTACAGAAATATTTCGATACACTTTAACTCCGGCAGAAGTTGACGTAAAAAGATCCTTTCTCCTATCCCCATCAAAATCACAAACAATGAGCCAATTTTCTATTAAAGGGAAATTTTTCTCATACATTGGGTCATAGGCTAATGCGATAGCTCCTCCTATTATTGATTTATTAATATAGGTAAATACCTTTTGATTCGTTCGGTCAAAGGCAAGTACATCTTCGACTCCATCCCCATTTAAATCAATCTGAGAAAATTGCGCAGCATTTAATCCCCCAGCCCATGGATTTTTCAAAATCCCTTTGCCATTCGAGACATTAATATCTTGATTAAACTTAAATTGAAGGCCTTGTCCTAAAATTTGAGCACTAAAAACCAGTAAAAAAAGGAATACTAAATTTTTCATTCGATATTTGTAAACGCAATATGCAAATTGGAGCATTAAATATAAAATGAAGGTTACTAATTCATTGCTTTTAGAGAAATTTTTATCCTCCACTGGGATATCAACCGACACCCGAAAAATAGAAAAAGGAAATCTCTTTTTCGCATTAAAAGGGCCCAATTTCAACGCTAATATACTAGCCAAAGATGCCTTAGAAAAAGGAGCATCTTACGCAGTCATTGATGATTCCAAATTTGATTCTGGAGAAAAAACATTATTAGTACAAGATAGCTTAAAAGCTTTGCAAGATTTAGCCCTCCAGTACAGAAAAACCCTAAAAATTCCCATCATTGGGCTCACGGGTTCTAATGGTAAAACCACGACAAAAGAACTTATTTTTTCCGTTTTATCTCAAAAATACCAATGCTTTGCCACCACGGGTAATTTAAACAACCATATAGGTGTTCCGCTATCCATTCTCTCAATTAAATCTGGTGACGAAATTGCAGTGATCGAAATGGGGGCTAATAAACAAGGTGACATCAAAGAATTAGCCGATATTGCACAGCCCACTCATGGATTAATTACCAATATTGGCAAAGCACATTTAGAGGGTTTTGGAGGAATTGAAGGGGTAAAAAAAGGAAAAGGAGAATTGTTTGACTTTTTAGCTCAAAATTCTTCCACTGTATTTTTGCCAGAAATCAAGAATGTGGTTCACGAAATGTATGCCAAAAGAGTGTTTAACCAAACGGTTTTGGCCAATCAAGAAATGCCCATTACATTAATAGCATCAACACCCACCATCATTTACCAAACAGCGACAGGAGAAAAAAAAACCACACACTTGCCCGGTGTTTATAATTTTGAAAATATTCAAATGGCCATCGCCATTGGAAAGCATTTTGAATTAACAGATTTAGCCTGCAATCAAGGAATAGCTAATTACCTACCTTCAAACCATCGATCTCAATTCATCAAATCTGGAAGTAATCAGGTTTTAATGGATGCATATAATGCCAATCCCACATCTATGAATGTGGCCATAAGCCATTTTGCAGGAACCCCTAATGACCCAAAGGTTCTGATCTTAGGAGATATGTTTGAATTAGGCGATGAATCTATGAAGGAACATGCCGACTTAGGTAAATTAATTTCATCCTTCCCATTTGAAAAAATATTGTTAGTGGGAGAACAAATGCAGCATGCCCTCATTCATTTGCCCCACGCATTTTATTTCCCAGATAAATTTGGATTGCATAATTGGCTTCAAGATAACCCAATTAAAAATTCATTTATACTAATCAAAGGTTCTAGAGGAATACAATTAGAAAGTGTTCTACCTTTTTTGACCATATAAATCTTAGGAATAGAGGTGAAAAATAAATATAATTTGACCGTTAAATAGGAGTTCAATAAGATTTTGCGTCAGAAGAAAAAAAAGATTAAATTTGTACTTTATTAAGATAACAAGCATAAAAAATATGGCATTAACAGCAGGTACTTATGTACCATTCAAAGTCAAAGATATTGCATTGGCCGATTGGGGTCGCAAAGAAATTCAATTAGCTGAAGCAGAAATGCCAGGTCTAATGGCATTGAGAAGAGAATTCGGAAAAGCCCAACCATTAAAGGGAGCCCGCATCGCAGGATGTTTGCACATGACGATTCAAACAGCCGTTTTGATTGAAACTTTAACTGCTTTAGGAGCAGAGGTAACTTGGTCTTCCTGTAACATTTTCTCTACACAAGACCATGCAGCTGCAGCCATTGCTGCTGCAGGTATTCCAGTTTACGCTTGGAAAGGCATGAACGAAGAAGAATTCAATTGGTGTATCGAACAAACTCTATTTTTTGGAGAAGATAAGCAACCACTTAACATGATTTTAGATGATGGTGGTGATTTAACCAATATGGTTTTTGACGAATATCCAGAATTGATCAAGGAAATTAAGGGTCTTTCTGAAGAAACCACTACAGGGGTTCACCGTCTATATGAGCGTATGAAGAATGGCACTTTATTTTTGCCAGCGATCAACGTAAACGACTCGGTGACTAAATCAAAATTTGATAATAAATATGGCTGTAAAGAGTCTTTAGTAGACGCTATTCGTCGTGCGACAGATTTGATGTTGGCCGGAAAAGTAGCTGTTGTAGCAGGTTATGGAGATGTTGGAAAAGGTTCAGCCGAATCTTTAAGAGGTGCTGGTTGCCGAGTTTTAGTCACTGAAATTGATCCAATTTGCGCACTTCAAGCCGCAATGGATGGATTTGAAGTAGTTCCTATGGATGAAGCTGCCACTAGAGCCAATATTTTTGTTACTGCCACAGGTAATGTGAAAATCATTCGTGATCGTCACTTCAAATTGATGAAGGACAAAGCTATCGTTTGTAACATTGGTCATTTCGATAATGAAATTGACATGGAATGGTTAAACAGTAACTATGGTGACACGAAAGATCAAATCAAGCCACAAGTTGACATGTATACGATCGAAGGTAAAAATGTAATCGTTTTAGCAGAAGGACGTTTAGTTAACCTTGGCTGCGCGATGGGTCACCCATCTTTCGTAATGTCAAATTCATTCTGTAATCAAACATTGGCTCAACTAGAACTTTGGGCTAATTCAGCTAATTATGAAAACAAAGTTTACATCTTGCCTAAACATTTAGATGAGAAAGTAGCCTTCTTGCACTTAGCACATATTGGCGCAAAACTAGAGGTATTAGAAAAAGAGCAGGCAGATTATATTGGCGTACCGGCTAACGGGCCATTCAAGCCTGAACATTATCGCTATTAGTCAATCATTAAATTTTTAAAAAGCTGCATGTAACCCATGCAGCTTTTTTTAGGTTAACTATTTACCCCTAACACTTTCAATAAAAATAAATGCACTTTTGTTTGTTTAAAAATTTAACAAAAAGCCGTATTTTTGAAGATAATCTGAAATGAAAAATATGAAATTTGGCGTTGTAGTATTTCCTGGTTCTAATTGCGATGATGACACAGTAGGAGTTATTGAAAGTTTAGACCACGAGGCTGTGAAACTTTGGCACAAAGAAACAGATCTACAAGGTTGTGATTTCATCATTATCCCAGGTGGATTTTCGTATGGCGATTACCTTCGTTCAGGTGCCATTGCCCGCTTTTCACCCATCATGGACCACGTAATTGCGCATGCAAAAAACGGGGGATATCTCATGGGCATTTGCAACGGATTCCAAGTGTTGGTGGAAGCCCATTTGCTTCCCGGGGTTCTCCTTAGAAACAGCTCTCAAAAATTTATATCAAAAAATATTTTTTTAAAGACGGCGACAAACAATTCCTTGTTGACTCAAGAACTTGATTTAAACAAAGCTTTTAAAATACCTATCGCACATGCGGAGGGAAGATACTTTACAGATGAAAAAACGTTAGCAAGTTTACAGGCCAACGATCAAATCTTGTTTTATTATTGTGACGAAAATGGAAACATCAATGATGCGGCCAATCCGAACGGAAGCTTGCTTAACATTGCTGGAATATGCAATGAGCAAAGAAATGTGTTTGGTCTAATGCCACACCCTGAAAGAGCCGCTGACCCCGATTTAAATAATACAGATGGGTTGGAAATTTTGCGCCAACTAATTTTAGAAACGGTTTCTTAATAAACAAGATTATCTCAGGTCGTTCACAGAAACGCCCGGAAATGATTTCTTATTAAAAGTGAAGTAGGTATCATCCACTCCAGCATTCGGCGTGAATTTTGTAATTTTAAAATTCTGTTTCTTTCCTGCTTTATTAACAATGGTCCACTCCTTCACTTTGAAGCTACCGGTTTCAATCTTTAAACTAATTTTCTGAATCTGTACCGACTTGGCCGTTGGCGCTAATTCTAACGTCGATACCCCAGCTGCTTCCGATACCAAATTGATTTTATATTGCTTTTTATCAAAGGAGTATATCTTAGCAGGATTCAAATCACCTTCCTCAGGATCAAAGCCTGAAATGTTTACTTCATTAATTTCCTTCATGTAAGTAGACACTTCTTTCCCGTTATTGAAAATTTCTTGGCCTGCTGTTTTTAATCTAAATTTAGTTCCCCTCACGGTTATCGACCCCGACATCACCCCATTTCCATCCGTCTGATAAGAAAAATTAGCTGAAAAAGAAGGCAATGATTTATACATCTTTTGCATGCCGTCAACGATCGATATTGCCTTTGAAGATTGACCAAAAGTACCCAAGGAGATAAATAAACTAACAGAAATGTAAAGCAATTTTTTCATATCAATTTTATAGATTTTTTAATATTTCTTCTAACTCAGTTTCCGACTTAACTAAGACCTCTCTAGCCTTAGATCCTCCAAAAGAACCCACGATACCCACTGACTCCAACTGGTCTATCAGACGCCCAGCCCGATTATAACCCAATTTCAATTTTCGTTGGATCAAAGACGTACTACCTTGTTGGTGCATCACGACTAATCGTGCCGCCTCCTCAAAAAACGAATCTCTATTTGCTGGATCAAAGTCACCCCGATCTTGCCCACCCATTTCCTCCGAATCAGGCTCGGGCAACAAATAAGCAGACGCATAACCTTGTTGGTTCCCTATAAACTCACAAATCTCTTCCACTTCTGGAGTGTCAACAAAGGCACATTGCAAGCGTATAACTTCAGAACCCATCGATAAAAGCATATCCCCCATTCCTACTAATTGGTCTGCACCACCCGCATCAAGAATTGTCCTAGAATCAATTTTTGACATTACTTTAAATGATAATCTCGCTGGGAAATTCGCTTTAATGGTACCCGTAATAACGTTGACAGACGGACGCTGAGTCGCAACCACTAAGTGAATGCCTATCGCACGGGCCAATTGGGCCAAGCGAGCAATCGGATGTTCCACCTCTTTCCCTGCGGTCAACATTAAATCCGCAAGTTCATCGATGACTAAAACAATATAAGGCATAAAATCATGCTCATTAGGGTTCAACCGGCGATTGATAAACTTCTGATTGTATTCTTTAATATTTCGACAACCCGCATCCTTCAGTTTATCATAACGCATGTCCATCTCCTTGCAAAGTGAATTAAGGGTATTAACCACTTTTTTGGTATCCGTAATAATAGCCTCCTCTGAATCTGGAAGACAAGCCAAAAAGTGTCTCTCTAATTTATTAAATAAAGAAAGCTCAACTTTTTTTGGATCGACCAAAACAAACTTTAACGTAGCAGGATGTTTTTTATAAATCAACGAAGTCAATAACATATTTAAACCAACCGACTTTCCTTGGCCCGTAGCACCGGCCATTAATAAGTGAGGCATTTTGGCTAAATCCGCAACAAAAATTTCATTTGAAATTGTTTTTCCCAACGTAATGGGTAAATCATAGGTAGACTTCTGAAACTTTTCAGAACCAATAACTGCTCGAACGGGCACCATCTCTCTGTTCTTATTGGCCACTTCGATTCCTATCGTACCTTTTCCAGGCATTTGGCCAATAATCCGAACCCCCATAGCCGCCAAAGAAAGCGACAAGTCGTCCTCCAAAGAAGTTATTTTACTTACTCGAACACCCGCTTTGGGTATAATCTCATACAAGGTGACCGTTGGCCCAATCGTAGCCTCAATCTTCTGAATACCAATTCCATAATTCAATAAAGTCTCTACAATCTTCTCCTTATTCTCCTTCAACTCATCCATCGTCACTTGAGTCGATTGGTTTTTCTGATCATATTCCTTCAATAAATCCAAGGTCGGATAAACGTATTTTGGTAAATCAGCTGTAGGATCATATAGGCCAAATTGCTGAACCAAATCATTCGCCTTAGTCTCCTGTCCCGCTAAACTCGAATCTTCCACTTCCTCCACCGGGGTTTCGTCCACAGCCACCTTATACGTAAACGATAAATCATCCTCAGCTGCTACTCCATTTTCATTAGGTGCTAATATTTCTTTTACACTGATTTCTTCTACTTTCTCAGGAGGGACAATCGGTCTAAAGACCTCTAAATCTTCATTATCCTCGTGAATACTAGGCCCATCTTTATCGATAAAATCATCTTCAAAATCTGTAGGTAATCCTGCCTCATCTAAACCTACCGGCATATCACTGGCCAAATCAGGAACGGCCCGAACTTGTTTAGGGTTTAATTGATAAAAAATAACTAAGAAGACAAAGCCAACAAACAATATCAGAAATATAGAGAGGTATCCAATGAGTTGGTTCAGCTTCTCATTGATAAAAAAGCCTACTCCCCCACCCATAGAATGAGGCAAATCCAATTGGAATACCCAAAAACCCGCCACTAAACTCCCCCAAATAATATAAAACAAGACCTGCCAAGAAAGGCGATCCAAAGGATATAATTCACGCTTAAAACCTAATTTTAAAGCTGATAAATAAAAAAGGGGTAAAAGCAAAAACGAAGACCAACCAAAAGTCCTAAACAAAAAGAAATGAGCAATCTTAGCTCCTAGCAAGCCTGCAAAATTCTTCACAGGAATATCGGAACCATTTAACACATCGATTGAACCCTGCTCTAATTCACTCTGGTCAGCGACGCCGACAAAAAAATTAGATGCAAAAGCGACCAACAATAAAGTGCCAATCCCAAACAAAAAAGCCGCAAAAATAATTCGAAATCGGAAGAAAACTGGACTAGAAGAACTGTCCTTTTTTGCTCCCTTCTCAAAATTAATTTGAAGCGTTTTTGATGTATTAACGATCTTTTTGGCCATAAATAAAAAGGTGTTTTAATCTATAAATTTCGACTTTTTGATTTGATTTACAAAATCATTTTACAAACCATTTTTAAGGATTGCCTGATTAATTTCTTTTATCAAGCCAGGCCCTTCGTATATAAACCCAGAATAGAGCTGAATTAAACAGGCCCCAGCTTTCAATTTTTCTATCGCATCCTCCGCAGAATGTATGCCACCCACACCTACAATAGGAATTTTACCGTTCGACTTGCCATGCAAGTAGGCGATTACTTCCGTAGACCTTTCTCGTAATGGCCGACCACTTAAGCCGCCTATCTCCTTTGACAAATCGGCAGAAGACTTCAATCCCTCCCTTGAAAGTGTTGTGTTGGTAGCAATAATCCCAGCTAAATTTGTTTCTAAAACAATCTCAATGACATCATCTAATTGCTCATTGGTTAAATCTGGTGCAATTTTCAATAAGATTGGTTTTGGTTTTTGCTTACTCTGATTCAATTTTTGCAACCTGATCAACAGCTTTTTCAAAGGCTCTTTTTCTTGCAAAGCTCTTAAATTGGGCGTATTAGGCGAACTTACATTGACAGCAAAGTAATCCACATCATTAAACAAAGTTTCAAAGCTTAAACAATAATCCTCTTCTGCTTCTTCATTGGGAGTAACTTTGTTTTTACCTAGATTGCCGCCAACAATCACCTTTGATCTTCGCGAGGCCAAACGCTGTTGCATGGCGAACATCCCGTCATTATTAAAACCCATCCGATTAATCAAAGCCTCATCTTTGGGCAAGCGGAATAGTCGGGGCGTAGGATTACCAACTTGTGCATTAGGGGTCACAGTTCCCACCTCAATAAACCCAAATCCAAGATTTGCATATTCATCCACCAAATATGCATTTTTATCAAAACCCGCGGCTAAGCCAACCGGATTTTCAAATCTTAATCCAAATACCTCTCGAACTAAATTTTTATGCTTAAACCCATAAACGGATTGTAAAACCAAAGAAACTCCTGGAATTTTCATCAACAATCGCAAACCATGGGCTACTATATAATGAGCGCGCTCTGGATTAATTAAGAATAAGAGCGGTTTGAGAATATTTAGATAAAACATAAATTCCTTAAAAAATAAAACAAAGTAAAAATACAACATTTGAACATATTTATGGGAATAAAACAAGGATAAAATGTAGATTTAATAGAGTACATTTAAATAAATTCATTGCTTGATGAAAGTCTCAAAAAAAATAATAATTTTAAGCATCCTTCGGATAATCAAGCATTTAATAAAATTTAAAGCCTATGCTAAGTCGAGTTGCTAACTCCATTTATTGGATGAATCGTTACATTGAGCGAGCGGATAATTACGCGCGATTTATCTCCGTTAATTTTAATTTAGCTTTGGATCTTCCGCCCAACGTGCCCGAACAATGGGAGCCCTTGATTGTCGCTACTGCAGACCACTTCAATTTTTTCGAGCATTACCCCGTGGCCAATCGTGAAAATGTATTGCATTTTATGACCTTTGACGTAGATAATCCCAACTCCATCCTTTCATGTTTGTATAGTGCCCGTGAAAATGCTCGCACCATTCGAGAAAGTATTTCAAAAGAAATGTGGGAATACGTTAATCAAATTTACTGGAAGGTAAAGGATCGAGTTGAGGGAAGTAAAAACTGGGAGATATCTCGCTATCAGGGTTTTTTAGAGGAAATAAAGTCGGGTAGCCAACTGTTTTACGGGATTGTCGACTCAACAATCACAAGAGGTGAAGGTTGGCATTTTGGCCAGATGGGCAAATTGTTAGAAAGAGCAGACAAAACAACTCGTTTTTTAGATGTAAAATACTTTACCCTACTTCCCGATATTGACGCCATAGGATCGCCCTTGGACCTTTTATTATGGTCAGCCGTTCTAAAATCTGTTTCAGCTTATAATATGTTTCGCCAACAATACAAGGTGATTAGTCCCACTCATATCGTCGAGTTTCTAATTCTTGACAAAAGCTTTCCAAGGTCCGTTGTGCATTGTCTGCAAGAGGCAGAATTATCACTTTATGCCATTTCGGGAATCTCATTTGATCACGGATATTCAAATGCAGCCGAAAAGAAAATATCAAAACTTTTATCAGAAATTGAGTTTACTGAAATTGACGATATTTTAAAAACAGGACTACACCAATTTTTAGATGATTTCCAATCAAAGAACAATGAAATAGGTCAAACAGTATTTAATACCTATTTTGACATTAAGCCCGTAGTTAACATAGGCTTCTAAATAAAAATCGTAATATTGCGCAAAATTACGCAATTCCCTTATATGACATATTGCTTAGGTATAACAGTAAAAGAAGGCATTATCGCCATTGCCGATACCAGAATCACGGCCGGAAATGAGATGTATTCGAATAAAAAAATCTCGATTCATGAAATTAAAGACCACAGTCTTTTCATCATGACCGCTGGCTTAAGGTCTGTTCGAGACAAAGCTGTTATATACTTTAATCAAACGATTGAAAAGCAAGAGGCGGCGTATAATTACATGCATGAGGCGGCAACGGCCTTTGGTCAAATGTTAAAAAAAGTGGCCACTGAGGACCGAGAAACTTTAGAAAAAGAAGGATATCAATTTAATCTTCATGCCATTGTGGGTGGCCAAATGCCAAAAGACACAACACATAAGCTGTTTTTGATATTTCCTGAAGGGAACTGGATTGAAATAAATGATGGATTAAAATACCAGATTATTGGCAATTCAAATTATGGCAAACCCCTCTTGAATAGGAATCTGAACCATGACACTTCTTTAAAAGATGCCTTAAAAATGGGCTTTCTTTCATTTGACGCAACTCAAGTAAGTACCAACGATGTGGATTATCCCATTGACGTAGTCGTGTATGAAAAAAATAGCTTTAAAGCAAAAGAGGTGCGTTTATACAAAGAAGATATGCAAAAAATTTCTGATGAGTGGAATATCGCATTGAGAAATTCATTAAAAAGCATAGATGAAGAATGGATGAAAAATTTAATTTCAGTGCCTAGCCCATCTGCTAAATGATCGCAAAAATCAAGCACTTGCTTACCTATCATTATAGCGCAGCTGTAAACCTGGAGCCACATGTCTTATATTTGCATCCTAGAAAAAGTTCGTTATTAACAATCAATTCGTTCACTTTGGATATCAACCCAAAGCCTGTTCAAATTTCTAAAAACTTGGATCCTGAAGGGAACATTCAAAATATCTTATTTTTTAAAGAGCCCACCGACTTCCTAAAGATCGAAATGAATGCGGTGGTTGAAACAACTGAATTCAATCCTTTTGACTTTGTGTATTTCCCTTTTGAGAGTAAAACATTGCCCTTAAATTACACCCATTCTTATCAAAAAACACTGAGTCCTTATTTAGGCCAAGAAGGCGTAAGCACCCTTGTGGAGCAAGCAGCCAGACAAATTGCCTCTCAAGTCAAATGGAATACTTCCTCCTTTTTATCCGAATTAAATGAATTCATCTTCAAGCAATTTGCGTATGAAATTAGGGAAGAAGGTGCTCCTAACTCGGCGGAATATACGCTAGCCAATCGAAAAGGCTCATGCCGTGATTATGCCGTTTTATTTTCTGCTATGTGCAGAGCTTTGGGATTAGCTACGCGGTTTGTCAGTGGATATTATGTAGGCATCGCTCCAGTAGATGTCCCTAATCAAACGCATCATTTACATGCTTGGGTAGAAGTTTATTTACCAGGAGGCGGTTGGCGTGGCTATGATCCTACTCAACACGAAGTAGTTGCCGGCAATCACATTCCTTTAGCAGCTTCATGCTTGCCAGAAGAAATCACACCGGTATTTGGTTCCTATCGAGGATCGGCTAGCTCCGAAGTGATTACGGAAGTAATTATTGATCGCGTTTAGCCGATTAATAATTGGGCCAATAAATAATCAGCAATTAGAATAGCAATACAAGAATTCGTTACAGCGGAAGTACTTGCTTTTCCCACTTCATAAGCACCACCTTGCGTATAAAATCCCTGAAACGAAGAAATAGTCACGACAATAAAAGAAAAGACAACGGATTTGATTAAGGCAAAAAACATGTAATTGCCTTTAAATTGAAATTGAAGACCTTGAATGTATTCTTGAGGAGAAATTGAACCCGTTAACCAACCTGCCAAATAACCACCATATATAGCTAAAAAACAAGCAAGTGTAACCAACATTGGAAAAGTCAACATGGCAGCAATAATTTTCGGAAGCACCAAATAAGACCTAGAATTAATCCCCATGACCTCCAAAGCATCTATTTGTTCTGTGATTCGCATGGTGCCCAACTGTCCCGCGATGTTAGAACCAATTTTTCCTGCCAATACCACACAGGTAATCGTAGGTCCCATCTCTAAAATAGTGGAATCACGAACGATTAAACTTATAATGTATTGAGGAACAAATGGATTGTCCATATTGGCAGCCGTTTGAACACAAGTAACCGCTCCCAAAAAAGATGAAACGATTGCGACTATGAGTAAAGAATTTATTCCAATGTCGATGCACTCCTGCATAATTAAGGGCCAATAAACCCTAAATTTTTCAGGATTTGTGAACAGCTTACCTAGGAAGATTAAATATTTACCTAATTTTGACATGGATTTTAGATTAAACCATTTTGTCAAAGATAATGAAGAAATCAATCATAATTAGTGGGGGAAGTCAAGGAATTGGAAAAGCCTTAGTAAAAAAGTTTTTAGAAAACGGATTTCAAGTCTTTACTTGTGCCCGGAATGCAGAAAAATTAGAAAGCCTTAAAAATGAGTTTAATCATCCGCTCCTGCGCACTTTTGTGGCGGATTTAAGTGATAAAAAACAGGTAGCCCAATTCGCCCAATGGATTTTAAATCAAGAGAGTAAGATTGATATTTTGATTAATAATGCGGGATATTTTTTACCTGGTCAAATCCAGAATGAAGACGATGGCGTACTTGAAAGTCAAATTGAGGCCAACCTATATAGCGCTTATCATTTGACCAAAGCCATTTTACCAGGTATGCAAAAATCTAAATCTGGACATATTTTCAACATCTGCTCAACCGCCTCCATCACGGCATATACCGCTGGGGGATCCTATTGCATTAGTAAATTTGCCTTATTAGGATTTACCAAAGTCTTAAGGGAAGAATTGAAAACGCAAGGAATTAAAGTTACAGCGGTACTTCCTGGCGCTACGCTAACTCCCGCTTGGGATGGAGTTAATCTACCCGATTCAAGATTTATTCCAGCAGAAGATATAGCTAATACGATATTTTCAGCTTATATGATGAGTGCGTCGACAGTCATTGAAGAAATATTAATTCGCCCACAATTAGGTGATATAGAATTATGATTTTTGAAATAGAATATTCGCTTGAAGATCTATCTGCTACGGTAACTAAGCTATTAGAGGCCATAAAACATGGCCCCAATATTTGGTTATTTAGAGGAGAAATGGGTGCAGGCAAAACCACATTAGTGAGAGAAATTGGCCTCCAAAAAAAAGTGCAAACGAGGGTGCAAAGTCCAACCTTCTCTCTGGTCAATCCCTATGAAACAGAAGCGGGTGATTTTATATATCATTTTGATTTATATCGATTAGAAAACGTACATGAGGCTATTGATATTGGCATCGAAGAATACCTTGATTCAGGTCATTTATGTTTTATTGAGTGGCCTGAAAGAGCTGAAAGTTTATGGAATATTCCACATATCAATATTGAGATCATACAATTGACTGAATTTAGCCGTAAATTGACTTGTAATTGGCAATGATGATAGAAAATAAACCCTTTCAGGAGATATTGGCCCAACAAGGAATCATGACGATGGAGGCCATGAATTGGACCAAAAAAAATGCAAAATCAATTCAAATTGGTATTCCTAAGGAAGATTCTGAGGATGAAAATCGAGTTGCATTGAGTCCCCAAGCGGCCCAACTTCTAATTGCCAATGGCCATGACGTATGTGTGGAGAAATCAGCCGGTGAACGTGCTGGATTTATTGACGCCCATTATCTTTTGGCTGGTGCACACGTAACGGAAAATCAAGATCAAGTTTGGCAATGCCCACTGATTATTAAAATTAATGCGCCGACCCTTGAAGAAATTAGCCAAATTAAAATGGGGCATGCCATCATTTCATGTGCATCTCAACATCAGCTAAGTCCTGAAGCAATAGACCAATTAAACCTAAAAAAAATCCTTGCCATCGGACTTGAATTGGCAGAAGATAACGGGGGTGAATTCCCATTTGTTAAAATAATGGCTGAAATTGCTGGCCAATTAGTATTACCCATCGCAAGTGATTTATTACGCAATAAAGAAGGTGCCGGAATATTACTAGGAAATGTAACAGGGGTTCCTCCGTTCAATTTAGTTATTTTAGGATCAGGGCATGTCGCGGAACAAGTTGCCAGAGCCGCATGGCATTCAGGCATTCAAATGCAAGTTTTTGACAAAGACATTTATAAATTACAAAAACTTAAAAGTACCCTTGGGTTTCCATTAATTACCCAAGTCATTGATTCCGAAAATTTACCCAAAGCATTACAAGAAGCCACGGTTATCATTGGCGCTTTAAGATCTGATTCTGGAATTACCCCATGTGTGGTGACCGAAGAAATGGTGGCCAATTTAAAAGAGGGCACCTTGATAATTGACGTTTGTATTGATCAAGGGGGTTGTTTCGAAACTTCTGAAATGACCAATTTGAAAAACCCAACCATCAAGAAATATGGAATTACCCATTATTGTGTACCTAATATTCCCTCATTAGTCTCAAAAACTTCCAGTCTCGCCATCAGTAATTTAATTACTTCTTTTGTTCTAAAAACGGGCAAAACAGGGGGGATTGAAGAGATGCTTTGGCAAGGAAAATCGTTCATGAAAGGGGTATATTGCTATAAAGGACACGTCACCCATCCTTTCATTGGGAAATTATTTAAAAGACCTGTTAAAGACATCCAACTATTATTAATGAATTAATTGGCCATGCTAGAAGATTATACTGCCATTTCAAATGCCCCCAATTCACCCGATTTAAATGGTAAATACTTGGGCCTCATTTCGACCGATTTCATTAAAGTCTCTGATACTTTAAAAGAGGCCGCATACCAAGTAAAGAAAAGAGGATTTTCGGATTTTCCCATTTTTGTAACTTCCCAAAGGCCCATCGAAATAGGTCAGAAGTTAATTGGCGTCAACGAGTTAAACGAAAATAAATGGAACTACCATGCATCCATGATGGAGGAATTTGTGCAAAGTAAATTAATTGCCGAAGAAAACATGGAATTGTTTGTGCAAAACTACAAGGATATTGAGGAATTTGCATGCCTGTTTGTCCTAGATGGTCAATTTACCAATTTTGTTTTCATCCCATACCCTGAAGAAAACTCGGAATTGCTATAATTTTTTATTTAAGGGGTGGAAATCTCTTACCATTTGGCTTAAATAAGCCCGATCTAAGTGCATATAAATTTCGGTAGTCAAGATGGATTCATGCCCTAGCATCTCCTGAACTGCCCTCAGATCAGCCCCACCCTCAATCAAATGAGTAGCAAAAGAATGCCTAAAAGTATGGGGACTAATCGTCTTTTGAATACCTGCCTTTTGTGCTAGGTCTTTACAAATAATAAATACCATCACACGGCTTAATGGCGACCCACGCCGATTTAAAAACACATAATTTACAGCTGATTTTTTTACTGGAATTTGAGGCCTAATATGCGCTAAATATAATTTCAAATAAGTAAATGCATCTCTGCCCGCAGGAACCAAACGTTCCTTATCCCCCTTTCCGCACACTTTTATAAAACCATTTTCGATGTATACATCGGTCAATTTTAACCCTACTAATTCTGAAACCCGAAGTCCAGCGCCATATAAAAATTCTAAAATGGTCCGATTACGAACTCCTTCATTGGTACTCAAGTCATTTGCCTCTAAAATTAAATTGATTTCATCAAATGAAAGCGTATCCGGCAATTTCCTACCTTTTTGCGGACTCTTAATATGTACCGTGGGGTCCATAGGAATCTTGCCTTCAAAAACTAAATACTGAAAGAAACTTCGGATGCCTGATAAACAACGAGACTGCGTACTTGCTTCAATACCCAGGCTATGTAGATCTTTTAAAAAATCAAGTATCTGATTTTCTTTAACGTCTATAACAGGGGTTTGTAGCGGAGATAAATAAGTGGCCAACTTCCGAATATCGCGTTTATAAGCCTCTAAGGAGTGCCCAGAGAGGCCCCTCTCAATCCTTAAATAATGCCCAAAAGTCTGAATTTCATTTTCCCACATGGGCAATTTATTTAAACAATCACATAAATTTAACAGAAATACGTATTTTTACATCGCATTAGATCTAAATATAGATTGGCCCTTATTAAATTCTTTTTCTATGGTACGTCAAAAAATCTTAATTCTGAATGGACCCAACTTAAATTTGTTGGGCACCAGAGAGCCTGAAATTTATGGCCAACAAACATTCGAACAATACCTAGAAGTATTACGAGATAAATTTGAAAAGGAATTTGAAATCTCTTATTTCCAGTCCAATGAAGAAGGTGCAATGATTAATAAATTACACGAAGTGGGGTTTTCCTATGACGGGATTTTATTAAATGCGGGTGGATATACGCATACTTCCATCGCCCTTGCAGATGCGGTTTCTGCCATTAAAACTCCCGTCATAGAAATTCACATTTCCAATGTACACGCTAGAGAATCGTATCGCGCCCATAGTTACCTGAGTCCAAAATGCAAGGGTAGTATTGTTGGTTTTGGGCTACCGGGTTATGATTTAGGACTTTATTCATTTCTATAATTCATGCTCTCATTTTATCCAGGTCCTTCCAAGGTTCATCCTGAAGTCCTCGGATTTATCCAAGAGGCGTTTTTAAATGGCGTTGTAAGCATAAATCACCGAAGCGAACGCTTTGAAGTTTTGCTAAAAGACACGCTGCATATACTTCATGAAAAATGGAATATACCTCAGGATTACACATTATATTTCATATCATCAGCCACTGAAGCTTGGGAAATTGTAGCCCAATCACTCATAAAAGAAAAAAGTCTGCATTTATACAATGGGGCTTTTGGCAAAAAATGGGCCCATTATACGCATCAAATTATTCCAAAAGCTCATTCATTTGAATTTGATCTTAATGAGGACTTACAATCAGTAGCCAGTAAATTAGATCCGAAAGATGTTGATACCCTCTGCTTAGTCCAAAGTGAAACTTCGAATGGTACAGGACAAAAAATATGCAGATCTGCTTTTAATCTAAACGAGGATGCCATTATTGCTGTGGACGCCACATCGACTATGGGAGGAATTAATTTACCTTGGCTAGAAGCGGATGTTTGGTTTGCCTCTGTGCAAAAATGCTTAGGGATTCCAGCGGGTTTAGGCGTTCTTATTTGTTCGCCTAAAGCGCTTGAAAGAGCCACCCAATTAAATAAAAAAGTCCATTACAACGACATTCTTCTCATGGAAGAAAACCGGAAGCTTTTTCAAACTCACTATACCCCTAACGTCCTTAGTATTTATGTATTAAATAAATTGGCACACCTACTTCCAAACCTAACCGAAATTGATCAGCAAACGAACGAAAAAACAAAATTGTTAACAGAATTCTTCTCTCAAAAGAATGCTTTTAATCTTTCATTTTTAGTTGAAAACCCAATCGTACGACTCCCTACCGTATTCGCATTAAAAGGGGAAGCCATTCAAATAAAAAGACTTCAAGATTTGTGTTTAAAAAACAACATTGAATTAGGTAAGGGCTACGGAAATTGGAAAGATAATACCATTCGAATTGCCAATTTTCCTAGCCATACACTTGAAGATTTTCATCAATTGTTTAATTTGATCAATTCGTAAAATGGAAATCAACTTTAAAGAAATAGTATCCTCCTCATTAATTTTATTTTCAGTCATTGATATTTTAGGTGCTATACCCATCATCATCGACTTAAGAAAAAAGAATGGAGACATTCATGCGGGACAAGCAACCTTAGTATCAGGTTTGATTATGGTCGGATTTTTCTTTGCCGGAAAATTTATCCTAGCTTTTTTAGGGGTGGATACTAATTCCTTTGCTGTGGCCGGTGCGTTAATATTATTTTTAATAGGCCTGGAAATGACATTAGGCAGAAATATATTCAAAAATGAAACCATTACCACGGGGTCCCATTCCATTGTTCCACTCGCATTCCCTATAATTGCTGGAGCTGGGACTATGACCACATTAATTTCACTAAAATCACAATTTGAAGAAGTTAATATATTGATTAGTATTTTAATCAATTTGATTTTTATTTATTTGGTATTACGCTCGAGTATTTGGATTGAAAGGAAATTAGGAAATGCAGGAACACAAATTTTAAGAAAAGTTTTTGGAGTTATTTTGATTGCCATAGCCATCAAGATATTTAAAACAAGACTCTTATAATATGGCTAAAAAGCAAAAATATTATGTTATTTGGGCAGGTCACAAGACTGGTATTTTTGACACCTGGGCTGAAACAGAGCAAAATATTAAAGGATTTCAAAATGCTCAATTCAAATCTTTTGAAACAAAAGAGCAAGCTTTCCATGCGTCCAAAAAGAATTATTGGGCTAGCATTCAAACAAAATCAGCCCCATCAAAGAGTAGAAAAATAACGAGTGAAACCATTGTCATTCCATCCATTTCAGTCGATGCAGCCTGTGCAGGAAATCCAGGTGTTTTGGAATACCAAGGCGTAAACACTGAAACGAAAGAAGTTTTATTTTTTAGAGGCCCCTTCCCTTTAGGCACGGTTAATATAGGTGAGTTCTTAGCTATTGTTCACGGATTGGCCTATTTGAAAAAAAATAATTGCCCATTCCCCATTTATTCAGATTCAAGAACCGCGATTTCATGGGTTAAAAAAAAGGCGATAAAAACGAATCTAGAACGTAGTTCGGCCACGGAAGAGCTTTTCAAAATGGTCGATAGTGCATTAGAATGGCTACAAAAAAATCCATACGTGACAAAAATATTAAAATGGGAAACCGAAGATTGGGGAGAAAATCCAGCAGATTATGGGAGGAAGTAGATCGGTCTTTACCTTTAAACAATTTTCCCTAGCCCACGGTAATCCGGGATTAAAAATAAGTACCGAAGCTTGCATATTGGGTGCATGGGCCCACTCATTTGCCCATGGGAAAATCTTAGATATAGGAACTGGTTGCGGTTTACTTGCTTGCATGCTCGCTCAATCCAATCCAAATGCGAATATTGATGCGATAGAAATTCATCAAGAAGTTGCAAAAATCGCATCGGAGAATGTAAAAAACAGCCCTTTCTTTAATCAGATTCAGGTAATTAATTCCGATATCCGCTCATTAACAACTAAGAATCAGTACGATTTCATCATTTCCAATCCACCATTTTTTTCGAATCACCTCCCAGCCTCTTTAAAAGACAAACAGATTGCCATACATGATGACGAATTGAATTTTGTGGATTTAATAGTTTCCATCAAAAACATGTTAAAATCTGGCGGGAGATTTGCTGTTATTTATCCAAAAGAAGCAATGGATAAATTTGAAAAAGAGCTAGGGAAAAATAGTCTTTTTATTCATCAATTTTTATATATTTTTCCAAACCCTAAGTCGAAACTCTTAAGGGTGATTTGTCTAGGATCAACTATTAAAGAAGAGGTAGCCATTGAAAATTTTTACATCAAAGATGAAAAAAATGAATACACCGAGGCGTTTAAATTATTGCTTAATCCCTACTATTTAATCTTTGAATAAAAATTAACCACATGTTTTCGTATTTTTGTTCATAGATAAATCCATATATGTTGCAAATATCTATTCTTGTTCCTCTCTTCAACGAAGCTGAGTCTCTCCCAGAACTAACGGCTTGGATAGATCAAGTAATGCAAAAAAACTCGTTTTCCTACGAGCTTATTTTTATCAATGATGGAAGCACCGATGCGTCATGGGAGGTGATTAATTCCTTATCGAAAGAATATAAGCCAGTCAAAGGAATTTGTTTTGCTAGAAATTATGGCAAATCAGCCGCTTTGCACGAAGGTTTTTCTAAAGCGCAAGGAGAGGTGGTCATAACCATGGATGCTGATTTGCAAGATTCTCCAGATGAAATTCCAGCGCTTTATCAAATGGTCAAAGAACAAGATTATGACCTTGTTTCTGGTTGGAAGCAAAAGAGATTTGACCCTATTTCAAAAACAATACCCACAAAATTATATAATGCTGCAACCAGAAAATTATCTGGCGTACAGCTAAATGATTTCAATTGTGGGCTAAAAGCGTATAAAAAAGAAGTAGTCAAGACACTCCGACTATATGGCGAAATGCACCGATATATCCCCGTCCAAGCAAAATGGAATGGATTTACTAAGATTGGAGAAAAAGTCGTTCAACATCAAGCTAGAAAATATGGCGTGACCAAATTTGGATTAGAACGTTTTATTTTCGGATTCCTAGACCTTCTTTCAATCTCATTTGTGCAGGCTTTTGGAAAAAGACCTATGCATCTTTTTGGAAGCTTGGGGATTTTGTCCTTTTTCTCAGGGACCATATTAACAACATGGTTGATCGGCGAAAAATTGTACAATATCACAAAGCACTTAAAATATAGGAATGTCACGGATAATCCCTTATTTTATTTGGCCTTAGTTGCGATCATTTTAGGGGTCCAATTATTCTTAGCTGGCTTTATTGGCGAATTATTAATCACAAACTCCGACAAAACAACGGATTATAAAATCAAGGAAGAAGTTTCTTAGCATGCATTCAAAAGATTTAAGTTGGCTTAGTCGCTCAGAATTATTAATTGGCTCAGAGGGCATTCAAAAATTACAATCTGCTCATGTATTGATCGTTGGCCTCGGAGGTGTAGGATCCTTCGCGGCTGAATTTATTGCCAGAGCTGGAATTGGTACCATGACGATTGTCGACGGAGATGTGGTGGATCCCACAAACCGAAATCGCCAATTACCTGCACTCGCGACCAATCATGGAGTGGCCAAAGTGAAAATTATGGCTGAACGCTTAATGGCCATCAATCCAGACTTGGTTCTACACGCACATGAAACCTTTTTAAATCCTGATGCGGCCAAAGAAATTTTAGAATCGACCCGATTCGATTACGTCATGGATTGTATTGATTCCGTAACTCCTAAATTAACTTTACTAAAAACAGCCTATGATCTTGAGCTCAAAATAGTAAGTTCCATGGGGGCTGGCGGTAAATTAGATCCAACCAAACTTAGAACCACGGATTTATTAGACACGAGAGAATGTTATTTAGCCGCTTTAGTCAGAAAACGAATTAGGAGACTGGGCGTCGGAAGAGGAATAAAAGCCGTGTTTTCATTAGAAAAAGTACGAGACGAATCCCTTATTTTAACAGACGGTTCTAATTTCAAAAAATCGGCTTATGGCACCATATCCTATTTACCTGCGGCTTTTGGTGGGGCTTGTGCTTCAGTGGTCATTCGGGATATTTTAAACGAAGAAATACCGATGGAAAAAAGACTAAAGGCGCATATGAATCTAAGCCGAAAATCAAAAAAGTAATGATCAAAATAGGGGTTATCAATGTTTCGGATCGGGCAAGCCAAGGAATTTATGAAGATATTCCAGGCAAAGCTGTGGTCGACCTTCTCCATGAATACCTCATCAGTGAATTTGAGCTAGTCTATAATGTCATTCCGGATGAGCAAAAGCAATTGGAACAAGCCATGACCCACATGGCCGACATAGAAAAAACGTGTCTGATCATCACCACAGGTGGAACGGGACCCTCCCTTAGAGATGTTACGCCTGAAGCAACAGAAGCGATATGCCAAAAAATGTTACCGGGATTTGGTGAGTTAATGCGCCAAGTTAGTTTAGCATTTGTACCTACGGCCATTCTGAGTAGGCAAACGGCCGGCATTCGAGGAAATACGTTAATTGTTAATTTACCAGGAAAACCAAAAGCTATTAGACAGTGTCTTGAGGCGGTTTTCCCAGCTATTCCCTATTGCATCGATTTAATCGAAGGCCCCTATTTAGTTTGCAACGAAGCCAATATGAAAGCCTTCAGGCCTCCGTCGAATTAGCACTCAGATTTAACGAATAAATCATATAAATGTGAGGTTATTTTGCCTCGCTGGCCGCCATTGACTTGTTTCCCGTCGATGGAGAAAATAGGCAAAACACGTTTAGTACTACCAGTCGTAAAAACTTCGTCTGCCGATAAAAAATCATCCATTGAATAATTGCCAACTCGAACCTCAAACTCTTTTGAGGCCAAAGACAACACATGACTTCGGGTAATCCCCTCTAAAATTTGTTGGCCCGGAGTGTAAATAATCCCTGACTTCACGAAAAATAAATTACTCCTCGACGATTCAGAAACTCCTGATTCATCGGTATAATATAGTAAGTCATTCCCTCCCCTATTTTTTACTTCGGCCCAATGCCTGATGGCAAAAGCATAGTTCAATGACTTAATATCCGCCATTTCCCGATGGTATTTTTGACTGATCAGGTGCATGCCGTCCAAGGGATTAGCAAAAGAGAAAACTCCGGGAAAGACAAATAAGTTAGCTTTTCCTTCCATAGGTTCAAACCCATTTAAACTTTCCCCACCCGTTAAAACGAGCTTAACCCCTAAGCAAGAATCCGTAGCCGCAAGTGCTAATTGGCCTATCAAATCGGCCAAATCAGCTTTGGAATACCCATGTTGTATTCCCATTTTTTGAGCAGATGAAAGAAATCGATCCAAATGATCCGACATAAATATCGCCTGACCATCCATGATTCTAAAAAAATCGAAAATGCCATATCCCCTTAGAAAACCAATATCCTTAACGCTAACACGAGCTTTTTCTGGGGCAACCCAAGCATCATTCACAAATATCTGATACGCCATATTGTTTTAATTTATGAACTAATTTAATGACCTCCATGGCTTCTTTTACGTCATGAACCCTTAAAATGCTAGCCCCTTTGTTCAAAGCGATTGCATGCAAGGCAGTGCTTCCAGTTAACGATTGATCTGCATCAATTTGTAAAAATTTATGAATCATGGTCTTCCGCGAAAGCCCAACCATAATAGGCGCGCCCAATAGTTTGAACTGACCCAATTTTGATAACAGTTCATAGTTATGATCCAAAGACTTAGAAAACCCAAAACCAGGATCTATAAGCAAATTTTTCAATCCTTTCGACCTTAGATATTGGACTTTTTTAGCTAAATCAGTCCATACTGCTTCAACTACATTCTCATAAGTAGGAATTTGATGCACCTCCTCAAATTTACCGACACTGTGCGTTAAGACATAAGGGATTTGCGCAGAACAAATCCAATCGAAGATGCCATCATCCATTTGACCTCCACCAATATCATTCAATATGTGAGCGCCAGCATCAAACGCAGCTTTGGCAACGGGTAGTCGGTAGGTGTCAATGGATATAATGAGTGATGGAAATCGCTTATTTAATGCCTCAATGATAGGAACTACGCGATTAATCTCTTCCTTCTCACTGACAGGTTCTGCCCCAGGCCGTGTCGAGTGACCACCTACATCGATGATCGCGACCCCCTCCGAAATCATTTTATCAGCTTGCTTCAAGGCAGCATCCACAGAATTAATCCGACTTCCTTCATAAAATGAATCAGGCGTCACATTTAAAATTCCCATACAGATGGCAGAATTTAAAGTACCCCCTAGGTCTATTAATTGACCATTTACAAAGAATGTGTTAATAGTTGGAAAAAGAGCATCCAAATGAGCTGAAATTTAGGATAATTTAAATATTTTTGTAGGCTAAAAAAACGTGAGTATAGAAATCTAATCCAAGTAATATGAATCGGGACTCTTCGCCTTCCCAAACCGAAATCGAATATCGACAAGTAATTTCACACTGCAAAGCCTTGTTTGATAAAAAAAACAAAGATTACGGGACTTCTTGGAGAATTTTACGTTTACCCAGCTTAACCGATCAAATTTTTATCAAGGCACAAAGAATACGCAGTATTCAGGATAAAGGCCAACAAAAAATCGTGGATGGAATTGAGGGCGAGTTTATCGGCATCATCAATTATTGCATTATTGCATTAATTCAAAAAACACTCGAGAATTCAGATCAAATGGAGTTTTCGCCAGAAGAGTTAGGTGGGATCTACGACGATCAAGTAGAAATCACATTAGAGCTTTTAAGAAACAAAAATCACGATTATGGGGAAGCATGGAGAGATATGCGGGTTAGCAGCATGACCGATTTGATTCTAATGAAAATATTTAGAACGAAGCAAATTGAGAATAATTTAGGCGTTACTTTAGTGTCGGAGGGGGTGGAAGCCAATTATCAGGACATGTTAAATTATGCCGTTTTTTGTTTGATTAAATTGAAAGAGGAACAAAGCCAACAAGCTCAACAGTAATAAATTATGCAGCGTTACGCAAAAATTGCCACCTTTTTACTGGTCAGCATATTCCTTTTTTCAGGGTTTATTAAACTGAATGACCCTATCGGAACCCAATTAAAACTAGAGGAATATTTTGATGTCTTTTCTGTGGATTTTCCGTTGATGTCAGGCTTCTGGAAATTCTGGATTCCTTACGCATTAATTCTCTCCATTATACTAAGTAGCCTAGAAGTCGTCCTAGCAATTGCATTATGGTTTAATTATCGAGCCAAGCAAATCCTTTGGGCAATCTTTTCCATATTACTCTTCTTTAGTTTTTTAACATTTTATTCAGCTTATTTCAACAAAGTTACTGACTGTGGATGCTTTGGCGAGGCTATCAAACTTACGCCATGGACGTCTTTTGGAAAAGATATATTCCTCATTCTATTAACTGTCAGCTTATTTTTTAGTGAGAAGGCTAAGAAAAATGAACGCACGTTGAAAATCGTCGTGGTCAGTATATTCATCAGTGTGGGGATCGGCGTTTACTCCTATTTTTATTTACCCAAATTCGATAGTCTACCTTATGCGATAGGAGAAAGTATTCCACAAAATATGAAGGAGAGAGAAGCTCTGAAATTTAGTTATGTGTATCAAATTAATGGCAAAGAGACTGAATTATTGGAAATGCCTACTGACACTTTAGCGAAGTTTATCTCGATGAAAGCGATCAATGAGAAAGAAGCGAGGCCGCTCATCACCGACTACCATTTGTGGGCGGAAGGCGATACCACTGATTTTACGAAAGAAAGCTTTAAAGGAAACCGGGTTATGGTGATCGTACCCAACATTCATCATACCTACGAAAAAGCATTCACCGATATTAGTATTTTAGCTAAGGAATTAGAAAACAAAAAAATATCGGTGTGGTTCGTTTCCGCATCTACTGATGCAGAGGTCAATGAATTAAGGCATCGGTATCAATTAAGCTTCCCAGCTTTATCAGCTGACGTCAAAGTATTAAAAACGATTATCAGGTCGAGTCCAGGAATTTGGATATTAAAAGATGGAACGGTCAAAGGAAAGTGGTCAGCTTTTCAATTGCCCAGTGCCAATGAAATTGAAGAACGTTTAACAAAAGTGCAAGAATGAAAAACATTTATTTAATTGGAATGCCCTCATCGGGGAAAAGTACATTAGGAAAAGAATTGGCTAGAAATTTAGGTTACAGCTTTACCGACATGGATAAATTGATCGAAACCCGTGAGCAAAAAACCATATCCGAAATATTTTCTGGCCAAGGTGAAAGCCATTTTAGAGATTTAGAAAAAAAGACCTTGCATGGATTCCAACCTGATCAATCGATGGTCATAGCGACCGGTGGCGGAGTTCCTTGCTTTAACGATAACATGGAATTCATCAAAAATAACGGGGTCAGTATTTTTCTAAACGTCGACGTAAACGACTTAGCAAAAAGATTATATAAAGCCCAAGGAAACAATAGACCCCTATTAGACAAAAGTCAAAGCGAAGAAGCGGTGATCGATACGATCAAAAAGACTTTTGAAGATCGCTTACCATTTTATAAACAAGCCGATATCCAAGTGGATGGTGAAATATCAGTGACCCAACTCCTTTGGTTGTTGGATCAGTATATTCCGGTTTAGAAGTAAACTCCCGTACCTATCATGAATTGCAGGCTCGTCAAGTTCAAACTTGCCGATGAATAATCCGCCGTATTTTTCAATGCGTAAGGGGTAAAAGCCTCTTTAGAGGTTCTTTGATAAGCTGTTAAATCAATATAAAATTGGTTCGTTCGGAATCCTAAACCACCGGAAATTTGAAGCACGGTACGATCGATCGAATCATAGGTTGGCGCATAACTATTCCCCCAAGTAGCCACACCCCCACGAAGATTGAAGTTAGCATTCAATCTAATTTCAGTCCCTAATTTTATGTTGAGTGCCGATTGAAAATTTTTCTTAGTTTGCCCATTATACTTATTCTCAAAATTTATATTATCTGCTGCCGATAACTCAACCGATGACACCTGCATACCAGGGTAATTGACATATTCCAAATCAAGACTTAGTAAGCCCCTTTTTCCAAAAAAATAAGCTGCTCCACCAGAAAGCTTGAAGGGGGTAGTTAATTGGTAGGTGAATTCATTGGGGGTCAACTTCACCGCACCTACCCTCGTAATAGTGATCGGATTTCCTTTTGAATCAATCGAAGGAATACCAAAAACTCTAGGACTTAACGTAGCATCATAACGCTCGTTTATTTGGTCAAAAAACATGGGAGTATTAAGCGCTAATGACACTCGAAGATTCGAATTCAGCTTGTAGATCATACCTAAAGTCGCTGAAAGACCTGAACCCGTGTTGACCAATTTCTCTTGATATTGTAATCCAGAAACATAATTTGCTCCTTCAAATTCTTCCTGCCAAAATGTAGTAGACGTCGCATTTATTTTAGAGAAGTGCAAACCTAAACCCAAATAAAATTTATTTAAATAGGATGCCCCATAACTGATATCCCATTGACTCAATGCCCCTTCATTGTCGGCGGAACCTAGTTGGCGCGTCGGCAAATTTGGCTCATATCGTTGAAAAGGAGCACCCCCTGTTTTGTTATTGGGATTAATTAAATACGCTTGATAGGCCACCGCTTCAGGGCTATCCGCCGTTTTACTATAAGAATTAAACTCGTCGTCTAAACTCTGACCTGTGGCACCTTTATCATTTGCTTTTTCGATGAACTTGTCCAACAAAGAACTTCGGTTATTGACTCCTGAAATTGATATTGGTTGGTCAAAGATGACTTGTCTAGAGAAACCAATTCCGAAACTACCGTGCCACTGAGAGGATGAAAGCTCGCCTGGACTTCCTAACACCAAGCCAAAAATAGGCAATTGGGCAAATGAATTTGTTTTACTAGATGATTCAGAAAGGTAAGTAGATTCAGTCGTGGAAGAAACATAACCAATGCCTACAGCCACTTCAGAACGATTGTAAAAACCTAAACCAGCGGGATTTCCAGAAATTGAGCTTATATCGGCACCTAATGTACTGTGCACCCCACCCATAGCTTGCATACGAGGTGAACTCGTGGAGTAGGCGGTTGAAAAACTCTTGGCCAAATTCGAATAAGAATAAATTTGCCCATGTACTGCCGATAGGCTACCTAGGCCCAAAAAGACAAACAAAAAAATACGATTCATATATTTACCTAGGTCCTCTGGTTGAACTTCCACCCCCCGAACTTCCAGCGGAACTTCCTCCGCTTGAACTTCCATAATTAGTCGATGGAGCACTATAGGATTCTGTTCTATTTTGATATTGCGGAACTGAGTTATTTTGAGGAGCTGCTCGATATTCATAATTCGAATTTCTGCGAGAAGGTGCCACCATTGACTCCCCACTCACATCCGTTGTACTAGAGTTGACTCTTTGTTGGTTAGTCCCATTCGAATTATACGAATTGCTGTTGCCCCTAGGCGCGTTGTTATAATTCTCACCTCCATAGCGATTGGACATACCATCTTCTCGAGCTCCACGTCTGCTAACTCGTACAGGATCTACCACATTATAATTATTCGAATTATACGAGGCATAACTTGAATTTAAGGCCCCATAATAATTATAGATGTTAGTTGACCCATACATACCAAAACCATACATTCCCCCATACATCGAATTAAATGGATTTGAGAACGCAGACATCCGATAAAAAGGATCATAATAATATGGATTCATCATGAAACTCGATTGATAAGCAAAACTTGAGTACATCATTGGCCCATACATGGAGGACATCGATCCATAATAATAAGGATCTGCTAAACGCCAAGAGGCTAATGGGGAAGCCCAACGAGAACCAAAACCGGTTCCAAAAGATATGAAAGGATTAGTGTACCAACTATTCCAAGGATTTGAATTCATCAAACCCGATGAAAAACCATTGGCAAATCCTTGATCATATTGGTTGGCATATACGGCTCGAGAATTTAAATAATTAGGTTCAGCTGAAGCAGCTAATCCTTCCTCTTCTTCGATTAAAGTTGCATCATCTTGAAAGTCTAAAAAATCAGACTTCTTCTTTTTCTTAGGTATTGCATTTGCCTGAACAGGATTATCATACAGGTCATCGGCGACCAATTTTGATTGGTTCGTCACATCCGACGAATTATTTTGAACAACGGTACATGCTTGTATAATAATTAAACCAACAAGCAATAAAAAGAACATCAAGTGATTTTTCATTGGATTTGAATGTTATACATGTTAAAAACCTAGCACAAAACTGTATATTTGTCCCCAACAAATTTGGAACAAAAATAGTTTACAAATAAAACGATAATATCTTAAAAATTACGATTTCAAAAAATATATATGAGTAAATCCCTACCAAGTCGCGCCGAGAACTATTCTGAATGGTATAATGAATTAGTTAAACGAGCTGATTTAGCTGAAAATTCCGCCGTAAGAGGTTGTATGATCATCAAACCGTATGGTTATTCAATCTGGGAGAAAATGCAAAGGGCCTTAGATGACATGTTTAAAGAAACGGGACACACAAATGCCTATTTCCCTTTATTTATTCCTAAATCGTTCCTTTCAAAAGAAGCTTCACACGTAGAAGGATTTGCCAAAGAATGTGCCGTAGTTACTCATTATCGATTAAAAAACGATCCCAATGGCGGAGGTGTCATTGTGGACCCAGATGCAAAATTAGAAGAGGAATTGATCGTCCGACCGACCTCCGAAACAGTCATTTGGTCATCCTACAAAAACTGGATTCAATCATACCGAGATTTACCCTTATTGATCAATCAATGGGCCAATGTGGTTCGTTGGGAAATGCGTACGCGCCTTTTTCTTAGAACCGCTGAATTCTTGTGGCAAGAAGGTCACACGGCCCATGCGACTAAAAAAGAAGCCATTGCCGAAACAGAACAAATGCTAGAAGTATACGCTGAGTTTGCGGAAAACTTTATGGCCATGCCCGTATTAAAAGGTATAAAAACGGCCAATGAACGATTTGCAGGAGCGGAAGAAACCTATTGCATCGAAGCATTAATGCAAGATGGAAAAGCATTGCAGGCCGGTACCTCTCATTTTCTAGGTCAAAATTTTGCAAAAGCTTTTGATGTAAAGTTTCTTAGCAAAGAAAATCAATTAGACTATGTTTGGGGAACCTCATGGGGTGTGTCTACCCGATTAATGGGTGCTTTAATTATGGCGCATTCCGATGATCAGGGTTTAATTTTACCTCCCAAACTAGCGCCTATCCAAGTCGTTATCGTTCCTATTTACAAAGGAGAAGATCAATTGAACTTGATCAAGGATAAGATAGATCCTTTAGTTAAAGCTTTGAAAAAACAAGGAGTATCTGTAAAATTTGATACGTCAGAAAATCAAAGTCCTGGATTTAAATTTGCTGAGTATGAATTAAAGGGAGTCCCTATTCGCCTAGCGATTGGCAGTAGAGATATTGAAAATGGGACCATTGAACTTGCTAGAAGAGATACTAGAGAAAAAACGAGTATGCCTTTTGACGGAATTGAGCAAGTGGTGATTGACACACTTAGTGATATTCAAGAAAAGATTTATGCCAAAGCATTCGCATTCCGCAAATCAAATACCCATGAAGTGAATACCTGGGAAGAATTTCAAACGAAAATCGAAGAAGGTGGATTCATCTCAGCGCATTGGGATGGAACTTCGGAGACGGAAGAAAAAATAAAGGAATTGACCAAAGCGACTATTCGTTGTATTCCTTTAGGTGTCAAAAAAGAAACGGGCAAATGTGTTTTGACTGGGTCAACTTCTGAGCACAGAGTGATTTTTGCCAGAGCTTATTAAATTAGGTAACAGGTAATGGGTATTAGGTAAAAGGTAATAGGTCATTAGGCTTCTTAGCTTATTATTTTGCGCAGAACCTCCAATACGCGATCGATTTCTGCTCGGGTATTATTTTTCGAAAACGAAAATCGAACGGCTGCACCTTCAGCGTTTGGATTTAATGCGGTCAGCACATGCGAGCCTACAGAAGTTCCGCTTGAGCAAGCACTCCCTCCTGAAGCTGAAATTTTTTCTATGTCTAATTTAAATAATAGCATATCTCCATCCTGAACCTGTGGAAAGCGTACATTCAAAACCGTATACAAACTTTTATCCATGTCGGCTGAAAGGCCATTAAATTCAATGCCTGGGAAATTATTCTGTAAACCCTGGATGAAATAAGTTTTTAGATCTTTTATATGCGTTTCATGATCAGCCATTTCTGTGTAAGCTAAAGAAAGAGCTTTGGCAATTCCCACCATTCCATACACATTTTCTGTGCCTCCACGTTGATTACGCTCTTGGGCACCCCCATGCATCAAAGGTGAGAACTTCGTACCTGACTTAGCATAAAGAAATCCGATTCCTTTGGGTCCATGAAATTTGTGTCCGGCGCCAACTAAAAAATGAACGGGCAATTCTTGTACATTGTGCACAAAATGTCCCATGGTTTGAACTGTATCTGAATGAAACAGAGCACCATATTTTTCACATAAATTACCCACTGCATGCAAATCCAATAAATTCCCAATTTCATTATTTCCCTGCATCAAACTCACTAACGCGTTGGGCGAAACAGATAATAAACTTTCCAAATCTACTAAATCAATAACCCCATTCGCATCTACCTTGACCATTTTCAAGTCTACCATTCCCAATTTTTCCCATGCCTCCGAGGTATGCAAAACGGCGTGGTGCTCTAAAGGTGAGGTAATAATCGTCTTGACTCCGCCATATAAGACGGCCGATTGAATCACCGTATTATCAGCCTCCGTACCCCCAGAAGTAAAAAATATTTCCGATGGAGATGCATTTAGTAATGTGGCAATCGTCTTTCTAGCTTTTTCAACAATCACTTTGGCTTGTCGGCCATGCGAATGAATCGACGACGGATTTGCAGTAAACTGCTCAAAATAGGGCTGCATTTCCTTCCATACCTCAGGATCTATGGGAGTAGTAGCCGCATTATCTAAGTAAATCGGCGATTGTGTTGAATTCATACGCTTTATTTGGAAGCAATCTCTTCGATTACCTGTATAATTTGTTGTGCAAGTGTATTGGCTTCTTCCTCGCTAGGGGCCTCCGCGTAAATCCGAATAATGGGTTCGGTATTTGATTTTCTTAAATGTATCCAACGATCTGGAAAATCTATTTTTACTCCATCGATCGTGTTAACCTGTTGGTCTTTATATTTCTCAGCCACGGTAGATAAGATTAAATCTACATTCAAATTGGCCGATAACTCGATTTTATTTTTTGAAATAACATACGAAGGGAAACTAGCTCGTAGTTCTGACGTTTTAATCCCTTTTTGTGCTAAATACGTCAGAAACAAACCAATCCCGACCAAAGCATCCCGACCATAATGTGACTCAGGAAAAATAACGCCTCCATTGCCTTCTCCTCCAATTACTGCCTGATGAGCCTTCATTTGATTGACGACATTCACCTCGCCAACAGCCGCTGCAAAATAACTTCCCCCATGCTTTTCAGTCACATCGCGTAAAGCGCGCGTGGACGATAAATTAGATACTGTATTACCAGTACCTAATGACAATATATAATCCGCTATTGCCACTAAGGTATATTCTTCTCCAAAAGGCGTACCGTCCTCCGATATAAAACACAAACGATCTACATCGGGGTCAACTACAATACCTAGATCATAATTTCCTTCTTTCATTTTGGAAATCATGACCCCCAAATTCTCTGGCAATGGTTCTGGATTATGCGCAAAATGTCCCGTTGGTTCCCCATAAATTACATCCACATGATTCACACCTAAGGCGCGCAAAAGATCTGGTACCACGATCCCTCCTGTGGAATTAACTGCATCCACCAATACTCGGAAATTTGCTTTTGAAATTTGATCTACATGGACTCCACGCAGACCTAAAACATGTTGAATATGTTGGTCTAAAAATGAATGATCCTCCTTATATTCGCCCAAATCATGTACCTCAGCAAATGAAAAATCTTGATGATCAGCTATGGCCAACAGATCCTTTCCATCCGCATCCGATATAAATTCTCCTAAATGATTCAATAATTTAAGTGCATTCCATTGAGCTGGATTATGGCTTGCTGTGATGATAATTCCGCCGGCAGCATGCGTCCAGGGAACCGCTAGTTCAACGGTAGGAGTTGTGGACAAACCTATATCTAAGACGTCCCAACCTAAACCTATGAGCGTGTTGGCCACCAAGGATGAAACCATGGAACCTGAAATCCTAGCATCTCTACCTAAAACGATCGTGTTCGATGGATTCCCTACTCGCTTGAGCCAAGTGCCATAAGCGGCAGCAAAAGTAACTACGTCGATGGGACTGAGGCCTTCGCCGGGTTTACCTCCGATGGTACCTCGGATACCTGAAATTGATTTAATTAAAGCCAATGGTTAAAAATTTTATTTTACAAATTTCGAATTTTAAAATTACGCAAAAATACTTATTTCCTTTCTGAGAAAATATCCTTATTTTTAGAGGCATTTTCAAACCTATGTATATGAATTCCAATCGGCTTAAAGAGATCTTAAGTCAAATACAAAAAATCAAGATCGCAGTTATCGGTGATTTTGCCGTTGATTTTTACTTTCAAGAAAATACGTTAACGAAAGAATTCTCGGTGGAGACTGGAAAAAACGTTTTTTGGGGGTATCAACCCAAAGGGTATTTAGGAGGTGCGGGAAACGTGACTAAAAATTTGTCTGTATTAGGAGCGAAGGCCTTTGCCTTTGGGGCGATAGGACTAGACTTATTTGGCAGAGAAATGCAATTCCAATGTAAATCATTAGCGATAGACACCTCGCATTTATTGCCCTTTTCAGATATCGATACGCCGACCTACTCGAAACCGATGTGGGCTGACGTCGAATTAAATCGCATTGATTTTGGTACTCAGAATAAGCAATTCCAACTAAAATCTGAGGCATTAATTCAACATTTAGAAACTGATATAGCCTCGTATGATTGGGTAGTTGTGAATGAACAATTTCAAAATCCTTTATTAAACAAGGCTAGTATAAAAAAGCTGCAAAAGCTCATTAATCAGCATCACAAAAGTTCATTGGCCGATCTTCGTAATTTAGGGGATGAAGCCACTGAAATCCCATTAAAAGTTAATGAATCTGAATTGGCAGCCATTTTGAAATTAAGTCCAAAGCAGTTGGCTTTAGATGAAACATTAATTGCCATCATTAAAAACTGGGTTTCCCAACGAAAAACAGGGGCCTTAGTTACCTTAGGTGAGCGGGGATTAATCTACGCAAGCCCGACGGAGTTTCATTGGCAACCTGGCATTAAACCCACAGGAGAGATTGACACCGTGGGGGCTGGTGATATGGTTGTCGCAGCGTATTCAGCAGCGAAAGCCACCGGAGCGAGTACCGCCGAATGCTGTGAATTTGCTAATTTATGTGCCCACATATCCATCCATAAAATTGGGGAAACGGGTGCTGCCAGTCCAGAAGAAATTGAAAAATTAAACCTTACATTTTTATGAACAAAGAAGAATTAAAATCACTTCGTGACGAAATCAAACAGTATACGGAAGCCCATTTGTTGCCTTTTTGGTCCACAAGAACCATGGATAAAACCTATGGCGGATTCATAACACATTACAATGAATTTGGGGAAGATTCTGGACAAGATGAAAAGTCATTGATCGCCCAATCTAGATCTGTTTTTACGTATTCTCAGGCATACCGACATGGATTTGGGGGACCTATCATGAAAGAAATGGCCGAACATGGAGTAAGGTTCATGTTAGACAAAATGTGGGATCATGAAAATGAAGGGTTTTACTGGATGATGAATCGTAAAGGGGAAGCGACCAACCGACAAAAAATCGGGTATGGCCATAGCTTTGCCATTTATAGCCTTAGTGAATATACGTTGGCCACTGGAGATCCAGTAGGTCTAGAATATGCGGAAAAGTGTTTTGATTTATTGCAAAAATATGCCGTAGATACCAATTTGGGAGGCTATTGGGAATTCTTTTCTGAGGATTGGAAGTTGATGGGACCGGGCGCTCCTGGAGGTGATCGAAAAACCCTTGACGTGCACATGCACCTGATGGAAGCTTTCACCACTCTGTATGAAGCCAGTGGCAAAGAATTACATCGTAGAAAACTAAAAGAGTCCATTGACATATTAATTCAAAAAGTCATGCATTCGGAAACGGGGACAGGAATCCCGCAGTTTTGGGCTGACTGGTCCGTCGCGCCACAGATTAAATTTGATATTGTGTGGGGTTGGGATCGATTTGCTGAGGGAGGTCAAAAAGCTTCGGCCACCGACAATACCTCGTATGGACACAACTCAGAATTTGGTTGGCTATTAATGCACGCCTTGAAAGTGGGCGGTTTTTCAATCGAAGATTACAGAGTCAATTTAGAAAAGGCATTCTATCATTCCATGAATTATGGAGTGGATTGGGAGTTTGGGGGTGTTTATGTGGAAGGATCACATGAAGGAGTTGTGTATGATAAAGAGAAAGAATTTTGGCAACAGGCTGAAATGTTAATTGGCATGCTCGATGCCTATTTGCTTACTGGAGATGAAAAATTCTTAGCGGCACATAAGCAAGTGCATCGCTTTGTTTTTGACAAGATGATTAATTTTAACACAGGAGAATGGTGGCCATTATTGACCCGTGAGGGAGAGCCTATCTGGCGACACATGGCGACTTCTTGGAAAATAAATTACCATAATGTGAGATCCATGATTTTGAGTTATGAAAAACTAGACGCTATTATCGCATCATAAAAATGAAAATACTTATCTCTTTTGCCTTGTTCTTGTGCGTGACTAATTCATTAATGGCTCAAAAAATGAGTCAACCAAACGAATTAGTTGGTATACTAAAGCAATATTTTGAATCAAGTACTTCATCTGGATCCAAGGCAAAACAAGCACAAAGAGCATTCGCCATCAAATCAGATTCGCTATTCATCTACTTTTATGATCCGGAGGATTTATTTACCAAAGGGGAATATCGGGATACTAATGCGATCCCACTGGGCCAATTAGAAAAAGTGGTGGTGGTGTCAGGCCGAAGCGCAGAAGGTGTGGCGGGCGTAGGAATTCAATTTATTCCTAGGTTTATAGAACCTTCAATAGCTAAACCAAGAAGTGACAATAATGGAGCAGTGGGAGAAGTGAGTGCACAAAATTTATCACAGGTAGCGGCTGGAACTTTGAATCAAAAAATGGCTGGCCAAGTTGCTGGGGTCACCGTAGGAAATGATAATTCCCCAGGCGGAGCAGCGATGGTACGTATTAGAGGATTTGGTTCTATCAATGCCAATAGCCCTTTGTATGTGGTTGACGGGGTGCCCATCACCAACCTTAACACCATTAATCCCAATGATATCGAATCAGTTAATGTATTAAAGGATCCGTCGACAACAGCCATTTACGGGGTGCGCGGTGCGAATGGAGTGGTATTAATCAAAACAAAAACGGGTGGGTCAACCACGTTTAAAATTCCGGATGAAATCTTACATCAAAAACCATTGCCCTATACATTATGGGTGTATGGTAAAAAAGCAAAAGAGTTTAAAAATCAAGGGATCGGGGAAAAGATTCTGGAGCTTTTGAAATAAATCAGATACATATGATTCCCAATTTATCCAATTTTATTTCTAGGTTTAATCAATATATTCAGCATATAACATCCTCGAATCTTGGCACTTTAATTTTAAGTCTATCTATTTATCTACTTTTTTCTAGTATCTATTTCCCAGAATCTGTCTTCAAAAAGCTAAACAAATCCTTTAGTCAAAATGAAATCTTCATTCAAGATTTTGTCAATCATAAAATTGATCATCCATTAGAAGCTACAAAAAACAAAGATGAAGGGGATCATTTCATGAAAAGAGAATTAAGGATAAGTCCTTATTTTGTTGGCAAGATATTTCATTTAAACGCCTTAAAACTTTTTTACCTACAATCACTCTCTTTAATTGCCTTTATTTGGCTTTTTTTTAACACCGTTAAAAAGCTGATGCAGAACGATGCTAGCATCGCATTTTGGTCGGTTCTAGCTATGTTATTTACCTACGTAGGACATTCATTTAATTACGACACCCTATTTTATGATTCATTTGCCTATTTAGGGCTCATGCTCTCAATTTATTTTTATGACAAAAAAGTATCTGTCTTATTTTTAGTTTTTAGCTTTTTCGTGGATGAAAGAGCCGTAATTCCATCGTTGGCTCTACCTATTTATTTCATCTTAAATAAATATAATCTTTCAAAAATTCCTAAGAAATTAATTGATGTATTTAGGTTACTTATTTTTAAAAATAAAAGTTTCTATTTTGTGGCCTTAAGCATCAGCGTGTATGTTATTATAAGAACAATCCTATATGTACAATTCAACTTAAAGACACCCGTAGGATCAAATTCAGGAGTAACCATTGGATTTGCATTGAGGCATGGAGCCAACATGATTTTTGCCATCTATTATGCATTGAAAATATTTTTTATTTTCCCAATGGTAGCTATCGGCACATTGACTGTTAAAAAGCATTATTGGTTAGCTATATCACTTTTCTTAATTTTTGTTGCCTGTTTAATGGTTTCGACTAGTGTTGACGACGTGACTAGGAGTATGTCATTTTCATTCATTTTGATTTTCATTACATTTAAGTTAGCAGATAAATTCAATGAAATAAGACCCATGAAACATCTAATTTATTTGATGTTCATCATACATTTGATCACACCCACCTATACATTACTGTTGAATTTAATTCCCATCGAGCCTTGGCGATGGGTGAAACTTTTTTAAATTATTGCTATATATCACCCTTAAAAAAGTTTAGTATATAGAAATTTGTGAATATCCACTATTTTTACAAAAAGATATCTAGACACCTCTATGAATTGCTCTTATTTTAAAAATAGTTTTTGGGTTTTTATTTTACTGTTCAGCATAAATCTATTAGGACAAACAAGCATTATTTATCCTCATAATCGCCAAATATTTCAAAGGAATTCTCAAAATGAAGCCTCAGTATCATTGCTAGGGAAATGCAACCAGGACTTAGATTTGATTCAATACAAGTTTGAGCCTGTGAAAAAGGGCCAAGGTACTTTAATTGACTGGACATCATTGAATACGGCTCCACTAGGTGGTTATTTTCAAGAAAATGTGTTAGTTAAAGGGGGTTGGTATACCTTGAAAATAAGAACTTATAAAAATGCTAAATTAGTTGACTCAACCTCCTTGCAAAGAGTTGGCGTAGGCGAAAACTTCATCATAGCTGGACAATCAAATGCACAGGGTTCCGCTAGAAATACTGATTTAAGTAGTGGAGCAAAAGATGATCGAGTGAATGTCGCTAACTTTTACAATTATTATGCATTTTACAATAGTTCTACCACGAACAAAAAAATTGGTGAACTCAATACTGACTTCCCATTCACAGAGTTTTCAAAACTAGATTCTCAGGCGACCATTGGACCCATGGGATTGTCTAATTATTACTGGCCAAGGCTTGGAGACATGTTAACGGAAAAATACAATGTACCGGTGAGTTTCATTAATGCGGCATGGCTGGGCACTAAAATGCGCAATTGGTACGAATCATCTCAAACTAACCCGAAACCATCTCAAAACCCATTTAATCCTGATTTGTATTATACGGCTGGTTATCCATTTATAAATTTAAAAAGGTCCGTTGAACTATATGGTTTCAAAAATGGGGTTAGAGCCATCTTATGGCATCAAGGAGAAACTGATTCATTCACTTTTAAGAATGATACCGAAGAAACAAAAAAAGCAGAAGCCACAAAATACAAAAATCAACTCATTGACGTAATAAAAAACTTAAGAAATCAAACGGGCATTGAAGTGCCTTGGTTGGTCGCTGAAATTTCATATGCAGCTGGCAGAGTAGATGGCGTTTGTACATCCAACTACTGGGACAATAATTTCATACAAGCTCAGAGGGAAGTTGTTACGTCAAGTGATTTGCCCCAAGTATTCAGTGGGCCGAATACGGACAATGTAGAAATACCTCGAAAAAACGATGAAATTGCCGCATGTGTTCACTTTTCTCCCGCAGCCTATGGGGAGTTAGCTACTCTTTGGTCCGATAAAATAAATGCCGCAATCAGTGGAAATATCAAAGCAATAGCAGCCAAAGAATTTCCTAAATTGTCACTTTTATGTGATCTGAATAATCAAACAACGGCTAAACTTACATCCACTGTATTCACCAAAATAAAATGGTTTAACGAGAACAAATTAATCGATAGCTCATTCACCTTAAATAAAATTAATTCTGGTAAATACACCGTTCGACTTGAAGACGCGAAAGGAAATCAATATACGATTCCAGAATTCCAAATGTTAACATTACCTCAGCCGGCAAAACCTACTATACAGAATACCGGAGATACTTTATTTTGTGCAGGAAAGAGCGTTGAACTAAAAGCCCTAGGAAGTGCTAATATGAAATTCACATGGAGTACTGGCGCTCAAAGTTCAAATATAACAGTCAATGAATCCGGCACATTTAAGGTGTTAGGAACCAATGAGTTTAATTGCAAAACATTCTTTTCAAATGCCATTCAAACGAAAGTATTTGACAACCCAGCCGCTCCAGTCATCACGCAAGAAAGTCCATATTTCTTAAATGTCAAAACAAAAACGGAGGGGGAAATCAAATATGCTTGGGAACTCAATGGGACTTCACTAAGTGAAATCACATCAAATCTGAGAGTTAAAGAAGCGGGGAAATATTCGACAACTGCATTCAAAAAGTATTCAAATACGCTGACCTGCGTATCTCCAAAAGTGGAGTTCAACTATGTGCTTCCTGAAGATTTCGGTTTAACAGTATATCCAAATCCTGCTAGCAATTTAATTTTAATTCAATCAAAATCATCCTTGAGTGGTGCTGTAATCAAATTGTATAGTCAGGATGGAAAGCTACTATTGGATTCTAATGTCAATCAAGATGGGACAGCACAGTTGAACGTAGGCTTAATTAATCAAGGACCTTATAAAATATTAGTCAAAACGACTGACGGAATGATTTATCAAAAGAATATCGCAATCATTCGATAAATAAATTCAAAAATAAAAAAGCCCCAAATAATGTTTGGGGCTTTTTGTTGACCTACTAGGATTCGAACCTAGAAAACCAGAACCAAAAACTGGTGTGTTACCTTTACACCATAGGTCAATCTTAATAGAGTGCAAAATTAAGCGCTTGCACTGTAATTATCAAACATTGATTCAAAATAATTGAATTATTTCTCTAGAATTAGGTTCAAGCGCTGAAAATCAAGCTATTAATTTTAATTTTTCCAATTAACTAATCAGTTCCATAGAAGACACTATTGCCTCCGCATTGATTTTTCTTACTAAGCCCTGTAAAACTTTACCTGGTCCACATTCTATAAATTCAGATACCCCAGCCGAAACCATTGCTTCGATGGATTGAGTCCATCGAACCGGGCCGGTCAATTGAGCAATTAAATTAGCCTTGATTTCAACTTCATTTTGGGATGCTTTTGCGTTTACATTCTGAAATATAGGACAAACAGGGCGATCAATTTTAGCCGCTTCAATAGCAGCAGCTAACTCTAATCGGGCCGGCTCCATAAAAGGGGAATGGAAGGCGCCGCCTACAGGCAATAACAACACTCTTTTTGCACCTACTTCTTTTAATTTTTCTCCGGCAAGTTCTATCCCTTTGATACTACCCGAGATGACCACTTGGCCAGGACAGTTAAAATTAGCGGCAACCACTTCGCCATTAAATTCAGCACAAACTTTTTCAATTTGTTCATCACTTAAGCCTAAAACGGCAGCCATCGTGCTGACTTCGATTTCACATGCTTTTTGCATGGCTAATGCACGCTTGGAAACTAGAGATAAACCATCTTGCCAACTTAATCCTCCAGAGGCTACTAAAGCGGAAAATTCGCCCAGAGAATGGCCTGCCACCATATCTGGTTTGAAATTGGTACCTAATTTTGCAATTAAAATTGAATGCAAATAAATAGCCGGTTGGGTCACTTTCGTTTGCTTAAGCTCATCTTCAGAACCATAAAACATAATGTCGGAAAGAGGAAAACCCAGAAGTTCATCTGCCTCAGAAAATATTTCCCTTGCAAACGAATAGGTTTCAAATAAATCTTTCCCCATTCCGGGAAATTGTGATCCTTGACCAGGAAAAATATATGCCTTCATTTAAAAATTAATTATTTAATGTAAATTTGTTTGCAAAGATAAAAAAATGAAGCACTTTCTGAAATGAAGAAAACACAAAGCTCATTAAAACTATGATTAAAAATTTATCGATATTTACTTTATTGGGACTAATTCTTTTACTAAATGGTTGCAAATCAGAAGATATTGCACCTAGATTCCTCAACAATTCAACAGTTACCATTGACAAAGTCAATAGCATTGATTTTGCACAAAGAAATATAACTAATGAAGGTGTTATCACAATAGTTGGAAAATCAGATAAAAAATTCCAATCGGCTAAAATAAAATTCAATAGTTCATTAGGTGGTGTATCGACGGATTGGTTGGCTCTTAGCATAGATCCTATCACCAATGAATTCAAAGGTAAGTTCACTTTAAAAACAGGTGGATATTACCCTCAAATCCAATTATTTAATGACAGTAAAGTTTATACGGATACACTTTTAACTTGGAATGTGAAAGTTGGCGAAGTATTTGCCGTCATTGGACATTCACTAGCTGAAGGACAAATACCTTATACAATTGAGAATTATGATCCTACATGGGCTTCCGTTTTGAACTATTCTTCAGGAAATGTAAATAATTTTTGGGGACGCTTAGCAGAAAAACTAAAAGTAAAATTAAATGTTCCTGTACGAATATATAATACAGGCATCGGAGGATCCACTTCAGAACAATGGGGACTTTCAGCTATGGGCTTGCCTTTCCAGCATCCATTTTTTGATTGGAAGGGAAGATATCCTTTTTATTTATATGAAAAGCGCTTAGTCAATGAAATTTCAAAAGTAGGATTAAGAGGGATTTTAGTAATTCATGGGGAGAATGACGGTTTATTATCAGAAAATACGATCGTAGAATCTACAAAAATGTATATTCAGAAAACAAGAGATTTATTAGATGCACCTCAATTAACATTTTCAATTGCAAAAAGCAATACGGGCGGAACCTCTGAGCCCATCATGAAAGTTAAGTCGGCTCAAAAAAGAATTTTAACTGAAATAAAAAATACGGTTGTCGGAGCTGATTTAGAGACTTTAACGGGGGAAAAATATCGCTGGGATGGCATTCACTTTAATAGTGCTGGCCTTGAACAAGCAGCCATTCGCTGGGATCAATCCTTGCCTCTGAGTTTCTTTACACAAACCACTCCCTACACGCCTAAATAACTTCGCAGTTATCTCCCTTTCCCCATAAGTAACGATTCTTGGCAATAAAATCATACAAATTATCCAAGAGACTTGTAGGTAATAAAAATACCATTCGTATAGGTTGGAAGTACCAGTGAGCCCCAACCATCAAAGCAGAAATAGCCTTAGACTTCATGAATAGTTGATCGCCAACAACCAATTTGATACTATCAACGGCCCAATCAGAAGGATTAAATCGATTTTGAATATCCAAATATTCAAGGTCATACTGAGTAATTACATGCAATTGAACCGCCAACATACGTCTCAATAATTTAGTTGACCCCAAGCAAAACCGGCAATTTCCGTCAATAATTACTTGCATTTTAAATTATTTTACTAATTCAACCCAACCCTTCAGTTGCTTCGATTTCAACGCCTCATTCTTCACATCAAATGTCACATCACAAGTATAAAAGTACGTTGACGCCGCCATGACATTGCCATTTAAATCCCTTCCATTCCAACCAAATCCGTTGATATCTCCTGTATATTGATATACTAATTGGCCATTGCGATCCACTATTTTAGCAGTTACTTGTGTGACAAATCGTGGGCATCTCATTGCTTGAAATACATCATTTTTACCATCCCCATTAGGACTAAACAAATTAGGCAAATCGAATGAAGGACAATTATCTTGGCACAAAGTTTCACTCTTAGTTGACTCTTTGCCCAATTGGCTTACGGCAGTGATGTAATAACAACCAATAAACGAGTCTGTCTTTTGGTGCAAATATTTTAAATCAGAAACTTCGGCTATTTTCCCAAAGGTTGTTCCGTCCTTCGAATAATAAATCCGATAGCTCGCAATGCTCTGATCGCAAGATCCAGTCAGTGTAGGCGTCCAAATAAGTGTATTGGTAAAACTGGTAAACTGGCAATTCAACGAGGCATCTAAACTTTCACAATTTAAAGCGGCTAAGCTTAATTTAGGTGCACATGGATTTACATCTGATTGTGGCTTAATACACACAATTTGGGACGAATTAATTAAGCCTATATTAGGTAAACCTTGTCCATAAGTCCCAACGGTTTGTACATAATAACAGTAGGTTGAATCCGGCGAAATAACAACATCGAATTTCCCATCTTGTGTAAAATAATCAATTCCTTGGTCAGTAAAAGTATACGAATTAGGACCCGAAACGGAAACCTCTGTGATTTGATTGAACTTCCCTGAACCTCGAGGAGTCTCGCGGAATACACGATGCACTTGGAAATCATTCGACCAAGGCACATTCGCTGACCAGGCCAGTTTAACAGATTTTACGGCCGCTTGTCCTAATAAAAAGACCGAACTTGCCGGACTTGGCGAATTCAATAATTTGAACTGATTATTTTGTGAATAATAAAAATCTACTTTATACCGATAAGCACCAGCCACCGTATTTAAATTCTTATCTGTATAAACAGTATCTAATTTAGCCGGCGAAATTTGAGCAGGAATCCCTGAAGTGATCGCAGAAAAATTACTTCCACTTTGACCATCCGCTCTTTGAACGATGTACTGATAAGGTCCTGGATAATAATTCGTATCTAGTTTCAATGGTCTCGTCCACTTGACAAGCATCTCCCCTACCTTCGCATCCGTTTTTAGAACAGACACATTGGTCATTAAAGGAGCCGCTGAAGGGATCAAAACACACGCTGATTCAGACATAGGACTATAATCGTCCGAACCTTTGCTATTCGTAAAAATGACCACCAAAACATAGGAGTAGTTTGAATTTTTCATCAAACCATTTCCACCATTATTATCTTCAAAAGATGTCTTCATCACATCTACCCTTCCTATTTCCGTAAAACCAGTGAGCGACATCCCCGTTGAACAAGGTTTATTCACCACAGGATTACAAGCCGCTTGTCTCCTGTAAATAATAATTTTAGCGTTTGGCAAGGCGCAAGCATAGGAATTCCATGTCAGCAATGCACTGGCGGTAGCCGTTTTTATCGTTGCCTTTAAGCCTTTTATCGTTGGGGCTATGACACGAACTTTCCAAATTTTACTGTCGACTAATTTCACTCCGCCTCCCACATTGACCGGTGGATTATCCTCCACTTTAAAGAAAATATCATAGGTTTCCTTTCGAATATGTTGACAAGCTGTTTGCCATTTAAATACTCCAATGGCGGGACTTGGTTGCTTAAGTGACGAAATAAAAGTTGCATAAGGCTGTTTTACGGCGTAAACCGTATCCATCGCATATACATTACCAAAACTATAAATGGAGATTGGATCTAAACGGCCAGATTTTGATAAGACATCGGTAGCGGAAATCGTTTCATTTAAAAAAGTACCCGCTTGAATACAAACATCTGGAGGAACGGTTATTTTAGGGGCTTTATTGTCGACGTCTTTAACCTCAATCTGCATATCTCTGACGGTTTCAGAAATTTTCACTCCATTCCTCCATTCTTCAATAATAAAAGCACAATTGTATAAACCCACTTCTTGAGGTGAATTCCAAATCAAATCGCCATTCAATGGATTGATCGTAAATGAAGAAGGAACAGAAGCCACTTCGTTGGGTTGACGAAAATTAGGAGCCGCCAATCCCCTACTTACCGAAGAACATGTTTCATAATCGCCTGTTTTTGAAACCGATAAACGGTAGGCCAAACTATCGCCTTCCGCATCCACCGCATTAGGATTATGAATAAAGGGTTGGCCTATGACGGCTGTCAAATCGACCGCTGGATTTAAGAGCAAAGGAGTTGAGTTTTGCCCTAATCCAGAATTAATGGAAAAAGTAGTTTCTACGTAAAATGGAACTTCTACTGAACGTGTAATATTTCTTACCCCATCGTTCCGATTAGGTATGGCGACTGAAACCCGATAAAAAAGTGCGGGAGCAGGATAGGTATACTCGATTTTGTAGATATTTTTCATGGTCCCATTGCCGATATCTACTGGGGTACCACAACATCTTTTTGCTTTAAATATGGCCGTTCCATCCCCAAAACAAAAATTTACATCTCCTTGATCTTGATTGGCCCGGTTATTTTCTGTGTAGGTGGTTAATGTAAACTCGTAGGTTAGTGTTTTATCCGAAATACGCTTAACCGTGATTTCACCGCCTTTTAAATGCGTCGCCTGGCTAGTGAAACAACCTAGAAAAAAAACTAAAAAGTAAGAAGCAATTTTTCTTGCCGACATAAAAACTATTTGTGAATAGGAAAGTTAATAAGGCAAATCCAATTATTTAAAAAAAATGGTTTTTTTAATCGATTAATTTGAAGAACCCGCGTTTGAATTGTAGTTTTGGAAGCTAAATTTCATTCGCTTAATTAAAAAAATAAAACGCTTGAGTAATTTTAATTTTAACAAATACATTTATTTATGGCTTGGTTAACAAAATCATTTAATTCATCTCTCGGGAAAAAGCTCCTGATGGCCATCACAGGCCTGTTTTTAATTAGCTTCCTAATTGTTCATTGTGGACTTAATGCAACCATCTTTTTGAATGATGGCGGAGTGGCTTTCAATGAAGGCGCTGAATTCATGGGAACCAATCCCGTGATTCGCACGATGGAAATTGTATTATTTGCCGGATTACTTCTTCACATCTTTGATGGCTTACGTTTGTGGCTTGATAATAAAAAGAAACGCCCAGTCGCATATGCGGTGGTTGACGGTTCAGCTAACAGCAAATGGTATTCAAGATCCATGGGCTTATTAGGCACTTTATTATTGCTTTTTTTAATTATCCATTTAAAACATTTTTGGTATTTTTCTCGCCTTACAAATGATTTGACGGAAGCACATACCTTATACAACGAAATGCAAATCGTTTTTGCAAGTCCTATTGTGGTCGTTATCTATGTCCTAGGTTGTATCTCTTTGGGTTATCACTTGTTGCATGGATTTCAAAGTGCATTTCAATCTCTAGGATGGAATCATCCTAAATATTCACCCACGATAAAAAGTATTGGAGCTATTTATGCAGTCGTTATTTCTGCCACATTTGCTTCCATGCCGATTGCATTTTATTTTCATTTGATTCATTAATATCAGCCGATAAGAAATTATGACAAAAATAGACTCCAAAATCCCTGATGGAAATTTAGCCGAGAAATGGACCAAGTTCAAATCTAGTGTTCCGTTGGTCAATCCGTCCAACAAACGCAGCTTGGAAATCATTGTAGTGGGTTCCGGACTTGCAGGTGCATCAGCTGCTGCTTCTTTAGCTGAATTAGGATATAAAGTAAAAGTATTTTGCTTTCAAGATTCTCCTCGACGTGCGCACTCAATTGCCGCACAAGGAGGTATTAATGCTGCCAAAAATTATCAAAACGACGGTGATTCTGTTTACAGACTTTTTTATGATACCATTAAAGGAGGTGATTATAGAGCTCGTGAAGCCAATGTGCATCGCTTAGCTGAAGTTTCCGGAAGTATCATTGACCAATGTGTGGCTCAAGGTGTTCCCTTTGCACGTGAATATGGCGGTTTACTTTCAAACCGTTCCTTCGGTGGAACTCAAGTTCAACGAACGTTTTATGCGGCGGGTCAAACGGGCCAACAATTACTTTTAGGCGCCTATTCAGCCTTGCAACGTCAAGTCGGCATGGGTAACGTAGAACTATTTACACGACATGAAATGCTAGATGTCGTGACCATCGACGGAAAAGCCCGTGGAATTATCGCCCGTGATTCTGTCAGTGGTGCCTTAGAAAGACATTTTGGACATGCCGTTTTATTGTGTACCGGTGGATATGGTAACGTGTTTTATTTGTCTACGAACGCCATGGGATCTAACGTGACCGCGGCATGGAAGGCACATAAAAAAGGAGCATTCTTTGCAAATCCTTGCTACACACAGATTCACCCTACCTGTATTCCAGTTTCTGGTGATCATCAGTCGAAGTTGACCCTAATGTCCGAGTCATTGCGTAACGATGGCCGTATATGGGTTCCCAAAAAAGAAAATGATACTCGCAAGGCCAATGAAATACCTGAGGATGAAAGAGATTATTATTTAGAGCGCAGATACCCTGCTTTTGGAAATTTAGTTCCTAGAGACATTGCATCAAGAGCCGCGAAGGAACGTTGCGATGTAGGTTTTGGAGTAGGATCCTCTAAAATGGCCGTTTACTTGGATTATGCAGCCGCCATTATTCGGTATGGAAAAGGAGAAGCCAACAAACACAACATGCATAGCCCAACGGACGATGAAATTCAATCCATGGGAAAAGCGGTTGTGAAAGAGAAATACGGCAACTTATTTGATATGTATAAGCAGATCACTGGAGAAGATCCATATGAAGTTCCGATGCGTATCTATCCTGCGGTTCACTATACGATGGGGGGACTTTGGGTTGATTATAATTTAATGACTACAGTTCCTGGTTTATACGCTTTAGGAGAAGCTAATTTCTCGGATCATGGGGCTAACCGTTTGGGTGCTTCGGCGTTAATGCAAGGTTTAGCGGATGGTTATTTCGTCATTCCTTACACGATCGGTGCTTATTTAGCTGCAGAGATTCGTACACCGTCTATGTCAACCGATTCGGAAGATTTTGTCAAAGCTGAAAAAGCTGTTCAAGATCGTTTAGAGACTTTGATGAACATCAAAGGTTCTAAGCCCGTCGATTATTTTCACAAACGTTTAGGTAAAATTATGTGGGATGAATGTGGCATGGCTAGAAGTGAAAAAGGCCTGAAAGCGTCTATAAAAGAAATCCAAGCCCTTCAAAAGGAATTTTGGTCTGACGTTAAAATCCCAGGAGAAATAAACAATTTAAACCCAGAATTAGAAAAAGCAGGTCGCGTGGCCGACTTCCTAGAACTTGGGGAATTAATGTGTATTGACGCCTTGGACAGGAATGAAAGTTGTGGTGGCCACTTCCGATTAGAATACCAAACGGAAGATGGAGAAGCGCTACGTGATGACGCAAAATACGCATACGTAGCCGCATGGGAATACGAAAAACAATCAAGTTTCAAACTTCATAAAGAAGAATTGAAATATGAAAATATCAAAATTGCTCAAAGATCTTATAAATAAATCGATACAATGGAAGGAAATTTAAACCTGACACTCAAAATTTGGAGACAAAAAAATACCCAAACGGCTGGTAAATTCGAAACCTACCAGGTGAGTGGTATTTCAACCGATATGTCATTTTTGGAAATGATTGACGTGTTAAATAACCGTTTGATCGAAGAGGGTGATGACCCAGTCGCTTTTGACCACGATTGCCGCGAAGGTATTTGTGGTATGTGCTCTATGTACATTAATGGTCGACCGCATGGACCTAATCGCGGAGTGACTACCTGTCAATTACACATGCGTTCATTTAAAGATGGAGAAACGATTACGGTAGAGCCATGGAGAGCGAGTGCTTTTCCTGTCATCAAAGATTTAGTCGTAAATAGATCTGCTTTCGATCGAATTATAGCCGCGGGTGGTTTTATTTCCGTTAATACGGGAAATGCACAAGATGCAAATAATCTACCGATCAATAAAGATAATGCGGATGATGCTTTTGCTGCAGCAGCTTGCATCGGATGTGGCGCATGCGTAGCCGCCTGCAAAAATGCCTCTGCGATGTTGTTTACCTCAGCTAAAATATCTCAATTAGCCTTATTACCTCAAGGACAAATTGAGGCGGCCACTCGTGCGCAAGCCATGGTTGCCCAAATGGATGAAGAGGGTTTTGGTGCATGCTCAAATACAGGTGCATGCGAAGCAGAATGTCCAAAAGGCATTTCAATAGAAAATATAGCTCGAATGAACCGCGAATATTTCTCGGCAACTTTCAGCTCAAAATAGTGTTCACCTAATGGCCCCTGAAACATATTTCAGGGGCTTTTTACGCCCTTGTTTCAAGAACCCAATCACTCGAAATCGACACAAAAAGCTAGCTCATCTGGCTGGATTGAGGTGATCTGTGGCTCGATGTTTTCTGGTAAAACAGAAGAACTCATTCGAAGACTTAGGCGGGCAAAAATAGCCCAATTACAAGTTGAGATTTTCAAACCTGCTTCAGATACCCGCTATCATGATGAAGATATTGTTTCTCATAACCAAAATACCATTCGGTCCACCCCTGTTCACAGTGCGGTAGAGATTCTCTTGCTGGCAGGAGATTGCGATGTGATCGGATTAGATGAAGCTCAATTTTTCGACCACAGCATTGTAGACGTTTGTAATACCTTGGCTAATCAAGGAAAAAGAGTCATCGCAGCAGGTTTAGATATGGATTTTAAAGGCCTGCCTTTTGGTCCTATGCCGAATTTAATGGCCATTGCCGAATACGTAACGAAAGTCCACGCCGTTTGTATTTCTTGTGGAGGTATAGCCCAATATTCCTATCGAACAGCAGCCAATCAAGATACCGTCATGTTAGGGGAATCCGATACCTATGAAGCCCGTTGCCGTGTCTGCTTCCCTCTACAATCCTAAATTATGCCCAAAGATCCCTCCTTTAAAAAAGTATTTCAAAAAATTATAGCCAAAAAACCAAAAGACTTAGATAAGCAATTTGGGGAGGCACATGAGGAGGTTTTTGAACAAATGGATTGCTTGACTTGTGGAAATTGTTGCAAGACAACCAGCCCCATGTGGAATGAAACAGATATTCAGCGAGTGGCCCATTTGTTTAAAATGAAGGTTTCCGCTTTTTTAGATACCTATTTAGTTCAAGACTCCGACGGGGATTGGGTGTATCCTGCAGCTCCTTGCCCTTTTTTAACGGCCGAAGATAATACGTGCCAGATTTATGATCATCGACCGAAAGCATGTAAGGAGTACCCACATACGAATCGAAAAAATATGATGGGGATCATGCAACTAACGGCTAAAAACGTCCTTATCTGCCCAGCCGTAGGCCAAATAATGGAAAAATTAGAACAAGTTTACCTGAGCTCAAAATAGAATTTGAAAATCACGTCAAAATTGAGGAAATTCGTATATTCTTAAAAATTAGAATTCAATGCCAGCAACTGAATACCTTGGAATAGATGTCGGTGGAACCGGAGTTAAAATGGGAATTGTACATGCCGATACAGGCCAAATAAACAATTTCCAAAGTTACGATACCGCTACATGGCGTGAATCAAACCATTTTTTAGATCGATTAGCCGATGCAATCGCATTGCATTTATACCAACATAAAAATGTTCAAAAAGTGGGCATAGGCCTTCCTGGAATTTTAACAAAAGACAGAAGAACCTTAATTGAAATCACTGCCATTCCTGAAATTGACGGATCTCCCATGATTGATATGTTGGAAAAGCGCTTTCCTGAACATACTTTTTTCATGGAAAATGATGCCAATGCGGCGGCTTTAGGTGAATTTTATTTCTCTCCGGAAAAATCAAATATGCCTGAAGATTTTGTATTTATCACTTTGGGCACTGGCGTGGGTGGTGCAGCGGTCATCGACCGTAAAATATTTTTAGGTGGAGATGGGAATGCCATGGAACCAGGACATGTGCCGTCCAAAAATGGCAAAGTATTGGAAAGAAATGTAGGCAAAAAAGAATTACTTCAAATGGCCAACCGAATGAGGGCTGAATTTAAGGGAGAAACCAGTTTGCCCAGCGATGGAAGCATCTCAACGACTGCGCTAGTCGTTGCCGCTGAAGAAGGTGATGCATTAGCTCAAGCCATATGGGATGAAGTAGGGACTCTTTTAGGGGATATGCTGGTGTCACTCATTCGCATCTTGGATATTAAAAATATATTTATTGGCGGTGGTTTATCCGCATCCTTTGATTTTATTGTTCCAAGCATGGAAAAACAATTAAATTATTGGCTTACTCCCGCCTACCTAGAAAAATTGACCATAAAAAAAGCATTATTAGGAAATGATGCGGGATTATTAGGTGCGGCTTCCCTCTGTTTTTAAGAAAAAATAGCCTTTAAATTGATTATTTCGAAAATTTAAACATCAAGAGTTCTTTTATTTATATATAATATTTATAAAATCATATTTAGAATAAAAATTGTTTGATAATCCAATTTAAAATTCTAATATTTGCAACGTTTTTCAACCCCAAAATTTTTAATAAAATGTCAGATATTGCAGAAAAAGTAAAAAGCATCATCGTAGAAAAATTAGGTGTAGAGGCTTCAGAGGTTACTCCGGAGGCATCTTTCACAAATGATTTAGGAGCTGACTCCTTAGATACGGTTGAATTGATCATGGAATTTGAAAAAGAATTTAGTGTTTCGATTCCGGATGACCAAGCTGAAAATATCCAAACAGTAGGTCAAGCAATTGCCTATTTGGAAAACGCGAAGTAATCGAATCAAGATAATTAAATATGTCAATTAGTACTAGGCAATGAATGAGGGATTTATCCTACATGATTTCTAGGACTAATTGACTTTTTTTTTGAACGATTTAAAAAAAATCACATGGAATTAAAACGAGTTGTAGTCACGGGGCTAGGTGCCCTTACTCCCATTGGAAATACCGTTGGCGACTTTTGGAATGGTTTATCTACAGGTAAAAATGGTTGTGGTACCATTACTAAATTTGACGCCGAAAAATTCAGAACTCGTTTTGCGTGTGAATTAAAAGATTTTAAGGTTGAAGACTATATCGCCCCGAAAGAGGCTCGTAAAATGGATCCATTTACTCAGTATGCAGTAGTGGCTGCAGATGAGGCCATTGCTGATGCAGGTTTTGATATGGAGACCTTGAATAAAAATAAGGTTGGCGTCATTTGGGGTTCTGGAATAGGTGGATTAAAAACATTTGAGGACGAAATGATTTATTTTGGTCAAGGAGATGGAACACCTAAAATCAATCCCTTTTTTATTCCTAAAATGATTGCTGATTCGAGTTCCGGACAAATCTCCATTCGCAATGGATTTAGAGGGCCTAATTATGTGACCGTTTCAGCATGCTCGTCGGCAAATAACGCCATCATCGATGCATTCAATTATATTCGAACAGGCAGAATTCATGTGTGTGTAACGGGTGGTTCAGAAGCGCCGGTGACCATCGCATCAGTAGGTGGTTTTACAGCCATGCACGCGATGTCAACACGGAACGACGATCCTGCTACAGCTTCTCGTCCTTATGACATAGATCGCGATGGTTTTGTTGTAGGTGAAGGTGCAGGAGCATTAATTTTAGAAGAGTATGAACATGCAAAAGCAAGAGGTGCCAAAATATACGCGGAATTAATTGGCGGAGGTTTCTCTTCCGATGCGCATCACATCACTGCTCCACATCCAGAAGGTTATGGTGCACTATTGTCCATGCTGGATGCATTGGAAGATGCAGGAATTAAACCCGAAGAAGTAGACTATATTAATACCCACGGAACATCAACTCCCATTGGAGATCCACAAGAAATTAAAGCGATCATCGATTGCTTTGGGGATCATGCCTATAAGATGTCAATCTCGTCAACTAAATCCATGACTGGTCATTTATTGGGTGGCGCTGGTGCAGTAGAAGCTGTCGCATCCGTGTTAGCTATACAAAATCAATTTGTACCGCCAACGATCAATATTTTCAATAGAGATCCAGAAATTGACCAACGAATCGATTTAACGGAAAATAAAGGAAAGTCTAGAAAAATTGATGTCGCTTTAAGTAATGGATTTGGATTTGGAGGCCATAACGCTACAGTCATTTTTAGAAAAATATAATTCATGCCCCTGAAAACTCTTTTAAGTTGGATTAATCCAAATACCATAGACCTAAGAGAGAAATTTTTAAAAAAATCAGTGACTCATTTAATAGGCTCAACACCTAATAATCTAAATTTATACCGATTAGCATTTTTACATGCATCGGCATCCAAAGACAGCGTCGCTAAAACATACAAAGAGTCCAACGAAAGACTCGAATTCTTAGGCGACTCTGTATTAGGAATGATAACAGCTGCCTATTTGTTTAAAAAATTTCCATTTAAAGACGAAGGGTTTTTAACGGAAATTAGGTCAAGAATGGTCAGCAGAGAATCACTCAATGTGCTTGGCCGCAAGTTAGGCCTAGACGAAGTAATCGAATACGAAAATCAGAAAAAAACAATCTTGTCACGGTCCAGCATGTACGGAGATGCACTCGAGGCATTTATTGGCGCTGTATATTTAGACAAAGGTTTTGCCTTCACACAAAACTTTATTATAAGTAAAATATTGACCCAATATTTTGATTTAGAAATTGTGGTTCAAAACAATCCCAATTTTAAATCATTACTCATCGAGTGGGCACAAAAGGAGGGCAAGAAAGCCCAATTCACTCTGGAAGAGGAAGGTTTGCATCACAATAAAGAATTTACCGCCTTCGTTCTTCTAAACGGAGAAAAAATCTCTGAAGGAAAAGGATATTCAAAAAAGAAAGCCGAACAAACTGCAGCCATGAAAGCTTGTGAAGAGTTGGGCATTAAATAAACTCCCATGAAAACACCCAGTTTATTTGCACACTATTGGTCCGAAAATGAAACATTGACCACTTTCCAAGAAGTCATGAATTGGGATATAAATCCCATTATTATAGAAATTATTCAAACCGAGCTTACACATCAACTCAATTCAGAATTCATTCAACATACTTTGCCTAACTTCCATTGGGAATCGAATAGATTTACCGAAAAATGGGGTTCAGCCATGCAAAGCTTGCTAACCAATGTGACCCTACCTGAAAAAATTTGGCTGGATTGGATTCAAGATTTAACAAACAAAACGATCGGGACAACAGAGGAGTCTAAACCCACTTCTTTAGAAGAAGTTTACCCATCTTTCGACGAATTGTTAAATGCTGAAGTGTATTATAGCTCCCCTGCTGATTCATTAGAAGACATGAAAGAGGATGAAGAGGTGATCGATGAAGTTATTGAGATTAATGAAGAAGTTATCATCAATTTAGAAGAAGAAGAAGATGATGATGATGATGATGATGAAGATGATGTTAAGGAAGATAAAGAGGAAGATGATGAAGGTGATTTAACGATAGATCAAGAATTACCTAGTAGTATTGATCATGAGTCCATCGAGCTAGGTTCCGTTGTATTCAATGAAGCTATCGAGGATCAAGAGGATGATCAAGATGTCCAAGAAAATATAGACATCGAATTTTCTGTATTAAATTTAGAAATTGGCTCCAAAGCTCCTGCAGAGAAAAAAATATTGGATTTGTTGGGCGATTCCCCAGAAGAAAGGGTTTTTGAAACACTTCAAACCAATCAAGACAATTCCCTAAAAGATAGAATTCATACCGAAATGACTTCTTCCCTAGCTGAAACTCTACCTCTTTTTCAAAAAATCAATTTCATCCAAAATTTATTTGACGGAGAACCAACCTATTTGGATCAAGTCATTCAATTCATCGACCATGAGGCAAATAAATCCACCGATTGGAAATCAATCTTGCAAACAAAATATGCAGCATTCCAACGAGTTGACAATCAAGAATTATGGAATGAACTCTATGAACTTATCGAAAGAAAATTCAGTTAATTGATCTAAATGATCAGTTTTTGACCTTAGTTTCAGGAGTAAACGAAGTAGTTTCATCTAAAAATGAAACTACTTTTTGTTTTAATTTTATTGTTTGCATTTCAAGTCCTTTTAGCCCAACAATCTGACATGGTTGCCGATGAGGAAAAGCAATCGAATTATAATTATTTCCTACAAAATCCACTTCAAATTAACCAAGTAACAGCTGATGAACTTTCGGCTTTAGGAATACTAACTTTAACCCAAATTTCTAACTTTATAGCGCACCGAAATCAAGTTCAATACTTTGAATCAATCTTTGAACTTCAAACAGTCAAAGATTGGGATCTAGCCCTTTTAAAAAAGATAAAACCTTTTTTACGCTGCAATAAAATAAATAAAAAATGGTATGATTTTGTGGGATCGAAACATCAATTACTCATCCGAAACGAGACTACCCTTGAGGAAAAAAAAGGTTTTAGCCCTAAAGATTCCAGAAGCAAAACGAGGTATACAGGTAATTCATGGGGACATTTAGCTCGATATCGAGGCCAACTAAACAATCACCTGCGCGTAGGTGCTTTAATCCAAAAAGATGCAGGAGAAGTCAACTACCTTGATTTCAAAAGCATTTTTATCGAAATAAAGCCAAACCGTTGGGTTGATAAAATAATCATTGGAGATTTCATCAATCAATGGGGACAAGGTCTAGTTCAATCAGGTGGTTTTTCATTAGGGAAAAGTTTTGAAAGTATCAAAGCCACACAAAAATTTCATTTGGGCGCAATTCCGTATACATCCAGTGGGGAAACTTCTTTCTATCGTGGATTAAATGTCCAATTTCATCTGGGTTCATTCAATTTACAAGCCTATGGCTCTTTAAGAAATTTGGACGCTAGCCTGAGTTCAGACAGTACAGGGAGTTCAAGTAAAATTAATTCCTGGATTGAAGATGGATATCATCGAACATCCACCGAGTTATCCCAACAATCAAACGTGGAAGAAACAGCATGGGGAGGAAGTTTGCAATGGATTTATAAACCTAACCATCTTGCTATTCAATTTAATGTATCCAATACACTATTCTCTTTAGAAAAATCAACATCAACATTGGCCTACAAGGTAAATTCTTGGTCTGGAAACGAAGTTCGAAATTATTCAATTAGCTTTCAAGCCCCCATACAAACTATTCATTTCACGGGCGAATTTGCCTGGATGCCTGAAAATCATTTTTCCCTAATTCAAGGCGGAGCCTTTGCCGTTTCTAAAAAAATAGATTTGTCCTACTTATGCAGATATTATGCAAAATCCTATTTCAGCCCTAAAGCAAAGGGAATAGGAGAAAGTGCAGAAACTATGAATGAAATGGGTTTATTTATTGGAAATCAAATCACTTTTGACAAAAGAAATAAACTATCTAATTACCTCGATTTCTTTAAGTTCCCAGGATTAAAATATGAGGTATCCCAGCCCAATTCATGGGGATGGGAAATGCTGAGCAGATACCAATGGGAAAAAAGAGGAAAATATACATTTTTTGGCCAACTAAAATGGACGTCTAAGCAAAATGATATAAGTCGGAGTAACACGGAATTAACTCGAAATCATTTACTACAAACGAGCTTAGATCTACATCAGTTTAAGGCCAAGAAATTGGATTTCCATACGCGTGTTATGAAATGTCTTCTGATAGGTGCAAATACGAACGAAACAGGTTTACTCGTTTTACAAGATGTTAAATACCAAATACAATCTTTGGGGATTCAATTGAGGATAGGATTTGTTAGTTCATCCTCCTATGATTCAAGATTATATGCGTATGAAGTAGGTGTCCCTCTTTCATTTTCACTCCCAGCTTATTATGGACACGGCTTTAGAAATTGCCTCGTAATGGATTATAAATGGGCTAAAAATTCCATATTTTCCTTGAAAATAGGAAGGACAAACTACATGGATCGGGATGAAATAGGCTCAAGCCTAGAGCTAATCAGCGGCTCACACAAAACGGATGTGACTTTTCAGTGCCAACTAATCATTTAGGTCAATAAATATTTACTTCGGTTTCAAGTGAAATACCAAATTTTTCAAAGACGGAAGCTTTAATCTTTTCAGCAACTGCTAAAATTTGGATTCCAGTTGCATGCCCATAATTAACCAGCACCAAGGCCTGATTCACATGAACACCCGCATCTCCATCTCGAAAACCTTTCCAACCCGCTTGTTCAATAAACCAGCCTGCAGGAAATTTAATGTCAGTACTCGCCTCGACTGGATAATTAGGTATCCCAGGAAAAGAACTTATTAAACGATCAGCTTCTTGAGAGCTTACCGTTGGATTCTTAAAAAAGCTTCCAGAATTTCCAATCTCTTTCGGGTCAGGTAATTTACTTTTTCTTATTTCAATCACCACGTTAGAGATATCGCTTATCGTAGGATTATCGATACCTTTTTCATTCAAAACTGTTTGAATCGCCCCATAGGAGGTTTTAATATTAGGCTTTTTACTTAATTTAAAACAGACCGTCGAGATGAGGTATTTCCCCTTTCCTTCATGTTTAAAATAACTTTCCCTGTAACCAAACTGGCATTGAGATTTTTCAAATCGTTCTACAGCTAAAGTCTCCAAATTTAAAGCCTCTAGATGATCAAATGTATCTTTGATTTCAACCCCATATGCACCTATATTTTGCATAGGGGCAGCGCCAACAGTCCCTGGGATTAGGGCTAGGTTCTCTATGCCGGACCAATTATGTTGCACGGCATAGCTTACCAAGTCGTCCCAAGATTCCCCCGCACCACTTCGTAATATGACGTAGTCTTCATCTTCTTGAATGACCTCAAATCCTTTTATTTCATTCTTGACAACAAGTGCGTTAATAGGCTTCGTACATAAAATATTACTTCCGCCACCTAAAAACAAATGTGGTAAATGCGCAAATTGGTCCTTTTTTAGCAGTGCCACATAGGATTCCAAACTCGAAATGATCGTGAAATATTGAGCCTTAACGTCAATCCCAAAAGTATTGTATTCTTTTAAAGAATAATTTTCAAACACCTGTGGAACTGAATTGGATTTAGGCATTTTAAATTAATTTGGTCGATAAAAATTCCTGAAGTTCGGGTACCGTATTCGACATCATATTGGTAGAGTTCCCCTCCCACAGCTTTTTGCCATCTTTTAAAAACATAATGTATTGCCCCATTCTCATCACAGAATTCATATCATGGGAAATAACAATGGTCGTAATTCCATATTCAACCGTTATCTCCTGTATCAAAAGGTCAATTTTGACAGCAGTTAACGGATCTAATCCGGAGTTAGGTTCATCGCAAAAAAGATATTTAGGATTCATCACAATAGCTCTTGCAATACCCACCCGCTTTTTCATTCCTCCAGAAATTTCAGAGGGCATTTGATTCGCTGCAGCCTCTAAACCTACCCTTTTCAAACACAACATAGCCTGCTCCGTTTTTTCTTCTAAACCTTGCGATTTGAGTGTATCTAAAGGAAATCGAACATTTTCCAATACCGTTTTTGAATCAAAAAGAGCTCCACCTTGAAAAAGAACTCCCATTTCCCTCCGAATGGCCTTAACTGTTTCTTGATCAGCATTCACAAAGTCTCTTCCATCGTAAAGTACATTGCCTTTTTCGGGGGATAAAATCCCGATCATACATTTCAATAAAACACTTTTTCCCGTACCGCTACCACCGATCACCATGTTCGTCATTCCTTGTTGGAATACACCACTCACGCCATCAAGAATGACCCTTCCCTCAAATTCCTTGTGTATGCACTTAATTTCAATCATGCTCAAAATTAGGTATATTTTATCAAAAATAAACACAAATACCCTTGACTAATTAGATGGAGTGATTCAAAAAAATGTGTAAATTGGTTTATTATATTTACTCAACTCATTAAACCCAATCACTATGTTTTTAATTATTGTCGGAATCGTCCTTTTTTTAGCAGGACAAGGTATTGGTAGCCCCAATCTCGTATTTTCTAAATATAGCCCCACATTCAAAATTGTTGGTATTGTATTTGCCTTAATTGGCATATTAACCTCTGCTATAAAGCAAATAGATGCGGGAGAGGTAGGTGTACAAAGTGTTTTCGGAAAGGTGGTACCAGAAACCTTGTCTAGCGGATTGAATTTTGTCAACCCGATTGCTAACGTATATATTTTTGACGGAAAAACTCAGAATTATACGATGTCTGCCGTGCATGATGAAGGAGATAAATCTGGTGATGATGCCATTCGCGTACTTACAGCAGACGGTTTAGAAGTGGTGGTAGACCTAACGGTATTGTTTAGAATTTTACCTTCTGATGCACCCAAAATTTTAAAGGAAATAGGAGAAGATTATAAAAACAAAGTGGTTCGACCTATTACCAGAACCATGATCCGAGATAATGCAGTTTATTATGATGCTGTGGCATTATATTCCTTAAAGAGAAATGAATTTCAAACCAGGATTTACAATGATATTGAGAAAAATTTCAAGAAACGTGGTTTGGTCTTGGAGCAACTATTAATCAGAAACATTAATTTACCCAATTCAGTAAAACAAACAATTGAATCTAAAATTAACGCGGAACAGGATGCTCAAAAAATGCAATTTGTCCTTCAAAAGGAAAAGCAAGAAGCAGAGAGAAAACGAGTTGAAGCACAAGGAATTGCAGATTATCAAAAAATATTATCCACCGGTTTGAGCGATAAACAATTGCAATACGAATCGATTCTAGCTCAAAAAGAACTAGCTAAATCTCCTAATGCGAAAGTAATTATCATGGGAAGTGGTAAAGGAACACCTATTATTTTAGGGAACAACTAGAAGGAATGGAACTCATTCTAATTACAATGAGATTGTTCTAATTTTCAATCGATATGGAATCAATTAAAAAGGCCGAAGTATAAACTTCGGCCTTTTTAATTTTCTTATGCTTATTTACTTAAAATCGAATGACCCATCTTATCTCGTTTGGTTTCTAAGTACTTTTCATTGTGCCTGTTGGGCGCAATCTCAATTGGAATCGAATCAACTATTTCGAGGCCATAGCCTAAAAGGCCGGCCCGTTTTTTAGGATTATTCGAAATCAACCTAATTTTATGAGCACCCAAATCACGTAATATTTGAGCCCCTACTCCATAATCACGCTCGTCCATGGAAAACCCTAACTCTAAATTTGCCTCAACCGTATCGCGACCTAGCTCTTGCAATTTATAAGCCTTTAACTTATTCAACAATCCAATGCCACGACCCTCTTGAAACATATATAAAATCACTCCTTTACCTTCTTTTTCGACCATTTCCATCGCTGCGTGCAACTGAGCACCGCAATCACAACGACAACTACCAAAAATATCTCCGGTCACACAAGAACTATGCACACGCACCATAACAGGCTCGTTTATATCCCATTCCCCCTTGACTAAAGCTAAATGAGTATCTCCCGTATTTTTTTGTTTGAAGGCAATCAATTCAAATTGACCCCATTCAGTTGGCATATTCACACCAATCTCCCGAGTGATCAATGATTCGGTATTTAACCTATATTCAATTAAATCTTTGATGGTAACTAATTTGAGGTCAAATTTATCCGCTATCTTTCGAAGATCAGGCAAACGAGCCATACTTCCATCTTCATTCAACACTTCAATCAAAACTCCTGAAGGTTGAAATCCAGCTAACTTAGCAAAATCCATCGAAGCCTCCGTATGACCAGTCCGCCTTAACACTCCTTCAGATTTACTCTTTAAAGGAAATATATGACCAGGTCGGCCCAAATCAGTTGGCTTAGTATTGTAATCCACTAATGCTTTTATGGTTTTTGACCGATCACCTGCAGAAATTCCCGTGGTGCATCCATTGCCTAATAAATCAACAGAAACGGTAAATGGAGTTTCATGCGAAGTCGTATTTTGATCAACCATCATCTCCAATCCCAATGCTAAACAACGCTCCTCAGTTAAAGAAACGCACATGAGACCCCTAGCCTCTTTAATCATAAAATTGACTAACTCGGGCGTTATTGCCTCTGAAGCACATATCATGTCGCCCTCATTCTCACGATCTTCATCATCGGCAACAATAATAATCTTACCCAATTTAATATCCTGAATGGCGTCTTCAATACGGTCCAATCGAATAGGTAATTCCTTCATATATCAATCAATAATTTAACGAAAACACAAAGGTACGCAGATTTAGTTCCTATTTTACCTAAATTGCAACATAAATAACATGAAATTTATGTCGATTGAAGTCCTCCATCTAAGTAAATCTTTTGGTCAATCTGTGGCCATCAGTGACCTAAGTTTTGACTTAAAAATGGGCCAAATAACGGGGTTTTTAGGTCCTAATGGAGCGGGGAAATCAACAACATTAAAGATACTGATGGGGCTAGAAATTCCAAGTAGCGGGGAGGCCAAGATTTTGGGAATGGATGTTCAAAAACAAGAGGTGAAAATCAAAAAGCAAATTGGGTATTTGGCAGAAAACAATCCATTATATCCCGAAATGTATATTAAAGAGTTTTTAACTTTTATCGGAAAAATTCATGGCATAAGTTCGACTGAATTAAATAGAAGAATTACAGAAGTCATTGAGTTAGTAGGTCTAGAAAGAGAACAAAAAAAGAAAATAAAAGAAATTTCGAAAGGGTACCAACAACGCGTTGGCATCGCCCAAGCGATCCTGCATGATCCCAAAATTTTAATTCTAGACGAACCTACCAGTGGCTTAGATCCGAATCAAATGGATGAGATTAGGTCATTAATTGTCACATTAAAAAAAGATAAGACAATCTTATTTTCAAGTCATTTGCTAGGGGAAGTCAATGCAATCTGTGATCATGTTCTATTAATTGACAAAGGGCAATTGAAAGCTAATTGCAACATAGAAGAAGCAAAAAATTACCCTGGAGGGCTTGAAGCTTTCTTTAAGGATAAAACTAATTAATTAGTTCAAAATGATCCGCATCCAAATCAGTAGGGAATTTTGCTCGAAATTCAAGCAAATCAGATTTTGAAATGGAATAGGTTTGTATCGAATCTTCATTGGACAAATTCAACAAATCATTCCCTAAATATGAAATAAGAGCCGAATCACCTTGGTATTGAATTTCATTGCCATCTTGGCCGATTCGATTCACCCCAACCACATACGATACGTTTTCAATGGCACGGGCCCGTAACAATGTATTCCAATCATGTGAACGAACGGCAGGCCAATTGGCCACATAAATAGCTAAATCATATGCCAAGTCGACATTTCTTGACCACACGGGAAATCGTAAATCGTAACAAATAAAAGCCGCGATGTTCCAATTTTTGTAGGAAATAATTCGCCTTTCATTTCCTGCTGTATAAAACTGATCCTCTCCCCCCATCCTGAAAAGATGTTTTTTATCATAGCTAAATTTTTCACCATCCGGTGTGATCGCCAAAAATCGGTTAAAAAATTGATTGTTTTCTTTGCATTTAATACTCCCCACGACTAAAGCATTGAGCCGATTAGCCATTAATTTGAGCCATTTGATCACTGGACCATGGCCTATTTCAGCCCCCTGATCATTCATGCTAAATCCAGTGCTGAACATTTCAGGCAGAACAACCACATCCGTTTGATTAATCAAATATTGAAGCTTTTCCTCTAATAGGGCACAATTTGCCAGAGGATCTTCCCAAGCGATTTCGAATTGAACTAAACTTACCCTCAAAGGATTACTGGGGCCGGACATCTACTGATCGATTATTTTGCTTTGGCAATATAGGAATAATAAATTTTCAATTTAGCCTTCAACGCATTAAGGGGAATAAATCGTACACTCTCACTCGATATTTTAGCATTTCCTGCTGCATCCGCTGAAATTGCAGGAGTCAATAAAAATCCTAAATTAGCTTTATTCCCAGTCAATAATGCTTGCATGATCGTTGTGACATTAAACGAATAAGTATTGGTACTAGAATTATAGCTTGCTGTTTGAACTCCTGAAGCACCCTCGGCCACAAAATATTTAAGTCCATAGGTATTTCTTAAAGGTCTATTAGAACCATCCGATTCGATTAAAGATAGTTGGCCTATCGTCTGTGCTAAATCCAAATTATCCGCTCCTTGGAAAACTAATTCTGCCTTATTTACAGCAATGTTATTATTGCCTTTCAATTTAGTCAAATAAGGTAAATCGATTTTAGTTACGATACCGGTTCCCGATTGAACATAAGTAGTATTGTTCGTTTTGAGTGAAGATATTTTATCACCAGACTTAACCAAATTGGCCAACAGTCCTACTTTTTGGGACTTAATCTGGTTGAAACGCGCATTGAATTCAGCCGTGTAGGTATTCGACAAACTGAAATAATAGTTTAAAAAATACTTTAAGGTATCACCTGGGTTATGCCAATGCAATGTCATTTTGGAATATGCAGGTGAGAAATTCATGATAGCCGCTTTCTTAGTTTCAGTCGTCTGTATATAAAAACCTTTAAAGAAATCTCTAAATGAAGATCCTCCGCCAGAAATAGCCTTATCCTTATACTTCGAAATTAATTCTTTGCCTAAAGCCAATCCCATATGGAATTTTAATGTATCATATTTAACCGAATCACCATTAACTGATTTGGCAAATAGTGGCTTAGGAGTAAACGTATGAGTCTTTAAAACCTCAGGGAAATAAGGAACGGTAGAATTGGTAAAATAACTAGAACTTCTACTTAAACTATCCTTCAACCGATAAACCTTTATGGTCTGTGGCTGAGTTAAATCGCCTTGGAAATTGGTATACACCAATGACATTTTCAATGAATCCAAAATAGAATTTTCTTTCGCATTCAAGGTATCCGCATTGGCTATTTGTGTAAAGACATCAGACGTTACATACCCAAGTTCAGGATGAAAATATGAACCTAATAAAAATGAATTATTAGCCCCAGTATAAATGGAATCAATCAAAACCGTAGATGAATTAACGGTTAACGTATCCGTATAATTTAATCCCACCTCTACACTAAAAAGATCAGAACCTATTTCTTTAGGATCATCACAAGAAGAAAGGAAAAGGGAAATAATTACCAACCAATTAAGCGCCGGCCATCTCAATGTAAGCTTTTTCGAAGAAATCGAGGTCATTTTCGGCAATATTTTGGTGGGTTTTTTCTTTATATTCATCAATAATTGATTGAATGCGGGTGTTATCCACATTTTCTAAGGATACTACTCTATCGGCAAATTCTGCACCTATTTTAATAAATGCATGATAATCAGAAGTAGCTAAGCTACCCAAATGCGCTTCATCTAAATCACCAATTTTTACTTTTTCCAACAAATCATCATTTGAGAACGTAAAATCAAAGACAGAATTGTGTGGAGAAAAAATAGTTTTTGAATCCTTGTAAATAGGGTGATTGCGATAATGCGTTGAAATGTACAGAGGCACTAAACTCGACATCCAATCATTGCAATGAATGACATCCGGTGCCCAGCCTAATTTAATAACGGTCTCTAAAGCTCCTTTACAGAAAAATATAGCCCTTTCATGATTATCAGGGTAAAAAGCTCCCTCTTTATCATTTAAGATATATTTTCTTTGATAATAATCTTCATTATCAATAAAATAAACCTGCAATTTAGCCGCAGGAATACTAGCTACTTTAATGGTTAACGGTTTTTCCTCATCTCCCATCGGAATCGTAATTCCTGAAAGTCGGACCACCTCATGTAATCGATTTTTCCGTTCGTTGATAGAACCAAATCTTGGAACCAATATTCTGATTTCCATACCTCTCTCCTGCATGGCAGTAGGAAGATTGCGGACAAAACTGGCAATTTGTGATGTGTTTAGAAAGGGATCAACCTCGCTCGAAACGTAAAGAATACGTAATTTGGCCATTCTAAAATTATTTATGGGGAAAAATTATCCCAAAAAAACAATGCAAAAGTACAAAAAATTTATCGCATTTCCACACCATTATTCCTCTAAAGGTCTTTATTTTGCTAATTGATTTATTTTCTAACCCCATTTCATGCTAAAATCCATCATAAAGTATCTTTTCTCTACCGCTTTAGCCCTAGGCTTGTTGTATTGGGCATTCTCAACAAGCAACATACAATGGCAAGATATATTTGATACGTTTGCGGTTGCCAACTACCAATGGATTCTGCTTTCCATCTTAATTTCTATTTTTTCACATATTTTACGTGCTTGGCGCTGGGAAGCTTTGCTCGGCGCAATGAATTTTTACCCAGGTACACTGAGAACATTTTCAGCGGTCATGATTGGGTATTTTGCCAATTTTATTGTTCCAAGAATGGGGGAAGTATCCAGGTGCGGGTCACTTACAAAAACGGCTAGTATTCCATTCACCCAATCATTTGGAACAGTCATTACAGAAAGAATTGTCGATTTAATCGGTTTGCTATTCATTGTCATCATGGCATTTTTCATTGCTTGGGAGCCTATGCAACAATATTTATTCCCAAATGCAAGTATACCGCCAACCTATTTGATTGTGTCAACGGTATTGATTTTAGGCGCTTTAATTTTTTTACTATTTTTATTTAAAAACAAAATTGAAAAACGTTGGGTATCCTTTACCTCAAATAATAAATTGGGTAAAATTTTAGCTGGCTGGATCGTCGGAATTTTAAGCATCAAAGACGTCAAAAACCCTCAAAAATTTGTTTTAAACTCCGTTCTAATTTGGGTATGTTATTATTTAAACGCCTATGTTCTCTTATTGGCATTTCCAGTAAGTCAATCCCTCAGCCTTTCTGCCGGATTAATGGTGTTAGTGATGGGGACATTCGGCATGGCGACTCCGACTCAAGGGGGAATTGGTGCCTACCATAAATTGGTTTCCGCAGCCTTGGTGTTTTATTTTATCCCTGTGAAGGACGCGACCGTTTTAGCTACCTTTTTTCATGGAACCCAAATGGTTACCATTTTGTTATTAGGCGGATTAAGTTTTATCTTAACCTTATTTTTAAAACAGATCGATGCAAAACCCATTGACTCAAAGTAAAATCGTAGATCTTAATACGGCCATAGACCAAAGAATTCAATGGAAGTTGGACAAAAATGAACGCGTTGTTTTCACGAATGGATGTTTTGATATTTTGCATTTAGGTCATGTCGACTACCTTGAAAAATCAAGCCTTAGCGGTACGAAACTAATTGTTGGAGTCAACTCCGACCGCTCAGTCAAAGAATTAAAAGGCCCTGAAAGACCTGTGAATTCTGAATATGCCCGGGCAAGATTAATCGCAGCTTTGGGTTTTGTTTCTATGGTCATTATCTTTGACGAAGATACACCTTTGGATCTGATAAAAACCTTGAAACCTGATGTGTTAATGAAGGGAAATGACTACAATTTAGAAACCATTGTGGGAGCCAAAGAAGTGTTGGAATACGGCGGTGAAGTACTCACCATACCCCTTGTTCCCGATTATTCAACGACTGGAATTATTCAAAAACTAAAAAACTAAAATTATGTATATTATCGCTATTTTATTTGGAGTCGCCGGAATGTTAATCTCTTGGAGATTGAAATCAAAATTTCAAAAGTATGCTCAAGAGCCTTTGCAAAGTAATTTTTCTGGTCAGGAAATTGCCGAAAAAATGCTCGCTGACCATGGCATTACGGATGTTCGAGTGATATCTGTCGAGGGCCAATTAACGGACCATTATAATCCTGCGGACAAAACAGTGAACTTGTCTAACGATGTTTTTCACGGTCGAAATGCCGCTGCCGCCGCAGTATCAGCGCACGAATGTGGCCACGCAGTCCAACATGCGCGAGCGTATTCTTTTTTAGAATTCAGAAGTGCCATGGTTCCCATGTTAAATGTAGCGAATGGATTTATGCCCATCTTATTGATGATCGGCATGTTTGTACTTTATTCAACTGGAAGTGTAATGCTATTGACCATTGGCGTTGCACTTTTCGCTCTTGCCACACTCTTTAGCTTTGTGACTTTACCTGTTGAATTTGATGCATCAAATCGCGCTTTGGCTTGGATTAAAGAAAAAGGAATTGTTACGCCGACGGAATATGAAATGTCAAAAGATGCGCTTTGGTGGGCAGCTATGACGTATGTAGTCGCTGCACTGGGCATGTTGGCCCAATTGCTTTACTACTTAAACTTATTAGGTGGTCGTAGAAATGATTAATTTCAATGCATATTAATATAAAAAAAATGCCTCAAAATTCTTGAGGCATTTTTTTTATACATTCAATTTACTTTTCCGATAACTATATCCAAAGTAAATCAATAAACCGGCTAAGCACCAATACAAAAAGCGCTCCCAATTCAAAGCCCCCATTTGAGTCATTAAATACAAATTGACCAAAAGGCCCAATACAGGAATTATTGAAAGATTATGAGTCACACTGAAAAACGCCATAACAACCCAAATCAAGAAAAAACAGGTCATAATCACATGGTCTGCCTTTTCCGCTCCACTCCAAATACCCGCAAACCAATCTTGCCATGCGCCTAAAGTCGGCAAAGAAAAATACAAAGCAAGGACTAAGGAAAGCCCCACATAATATTTAGCGTTTATGTAAGGGATTTTAAATTTTGATTTTTTCTGATTTTCAGGATCTAAGTCTAATATCAAAACCCCTCCACATACCAGTACAAAAGCAAATAAAGTTCCTATACTGCTCAAATTTATCACTTCTTCTAAATTGGCAAACAAGGCAGGAATACCTACTAAAAATCCTGTCATGATCGTTGAAAATGATGGAGTCCTATATTTCGGATGAATGCGAGAAAATGCTTTGGGCAACAAACCATCACGTGACATCGTCATCCAAATACGAGGCTGACCCATTTGATAAACCAAAAGCGCACTCGTTAAAGCGATTACAGCACTCGCTGCCACAACCCCAGCTACGCCGGGTAAATTAACCTTCATAAACATAAAGGCCAACGGATCCTCTATTCCAGCTAAATCGCCTGAAGGTACAATACCAGTAAGTACCAGCGTAACCATCACATATAAAACTGTGCAGATGAGTAACGCCCACATCATTGCCTTGGGAATATCTCTTTGGGGATTTTTACATTCCTCCGCGGTCGTAGAGATAGAATCAAAGCCAATATAAGCAAAGCAAACAGCCGCTACGCTCTTTAATACTCCACTAATACCGTTGGGTGCGAATGGTGTCCAATTTTCTACTTGGACATAAAATGCCCCCACGCCTACCACGATAGCAATGACAGCTAATTTAAGTAGCACCAAAATATTATTCATGTTTTTGGTTTCCTTGATGCCAATATATACTAAATAGGTAATCGCAGCTGTAATGAGCAAAGCGGGAATATTAGCGACAAAATGCCAGCCGAAAAGAACGGGGGCCGAATTAAACGCCACAAATCCTTCGCGTACATTGACAGACATTTGCTCTAATTTCTGCCCCGCTTCTATCGCTTCCAGAGCAGCTACGTGGGCCCGCTGGGCCGACAAATAATCCATGGTTAAATATTCGGGTACATGAAAACCTAAGCCCTCCAATAAATCAACAAAATATTTAGACCACGAAATAGCAACCGCAACATTGGATATCGCATATTCAAGCAATAAATTCCAACCCAAAATCCAGGCAACCATTTCTCCTAAACTCGTATAAGCATACGTATAGGCACTGCCCGAAATAGGAACTGTCGCTGCGAACCGAGCATAACAAAATGCGGTAAACATACAGGCCAAAGCCGTAAAAACAAACAATAATGAAACAGCTGGCCCTCCATTGGCTGAAGCCTGCCCAATGGCTGAAAATATACTTGCGCCTATAATAGCCGCAACACCCATAAAGGTTAAATCTCGAACACCCAAATTACGAATCATGGAATGACCCGCTAATTTTTCTACCTCTAACTGATCTGAAATGATTTTATCAATGGTTTTTTTTCGAAAAAGAGAAGCCCACATAGTTGGTTTGTTGGATGTATTTACGCCAACAAAAATACATCTTTCTACAAGAAATTCTAATTATGTCGATTTGTCTTACCTTTGTATCATGTCAGTCGCAATTGTCATCTTAAATTTTAATGGTCGAGGTTTTCTAGAAAAATTCCTTCCTGAAGTTATTTTAAATACACCCGAAGGAAAGATTTATGTGGCCGACAATGGTTCCACAGATGATTCCGTTCAGCTAGTTGAGGAAAGATTTCCACAGGTGACAATTATCCAATGGGCCAACAACCTGGGCTATGCAGGTGGATATAATTTTGCCCTCAAACAACTAGAAGCAGAGTATTTTGTACTCATGAATTCAGATATTAAACCTCAAAAAGATTGGCTAAAGCCATTATTGAGCTTCTTTGAGATGCATCCTACTTGCGCAGCGGCTCAACCCTATATCTTAGATTATCAACGACCTGACTATTTTGAATATGCCGGTGCCGCTGGTGGATATTGGGATCGACTTGGTTATCCATTTAGCCGAGGAAGAATCTTTGATCATGTGGAAAAAAATGAGAATCAATATCCCACTTCATTTGTCCATTGGGCTTCAGGGGCCTGCCTAATGGTCAAATCTGAGCTTTTTTGGAAAGTCGGCGGTTTAGATGATTACTTTTTTGCTCACATGGAGGAAATAGATCTTTGTTGGCGCCTTCAAAGAGCCGGATATCAAATTGCTGCCGTTGCAGAAAGTCAAGTCTTGCACGTAGGAGGCGGAACTTTAGCCCAAGGAAACCCATTTAAAACCTATTTAAATTTCCGCAATAACTTAATCTTAATGTACAAAAATGTAGACCCAGCACATAAATTCAAAACAATTTTTATAAGGATGCTATTAGATGGAATCGCTGGATTACGTTTTTTGGCGAATATGCAGTGGATGCAATTCTTAGCCGTATTGCAAGCACATTTCTATTTCTATAAGTATGTGATCTTTCACAAAAACAAACAGAATCTACCAAAAGGATTACAAGAAAAATACATCGAAAGTTATCCTGGAAATATTGTGTTAGATTACTTCCCCAGAAAAATTAAGAAATTCTCAGATTTAAAATTTTAAATATCCCAAACAGAAGGATTGTTTCTTTGGCGAAGATATCGCCTTATGTTCATCCAAAAAGCAAGGATTAAATAAATGATGATGGGAGAACCCGTCGTTAAAAAAGAAGTGTAGATAAAATACAATCGAATGCTACTAGTCGAAATTTTGAACTTTTCACCTAATCGAGTACAAACTCCAAATGCCTGATTTTCAACAAAATATTTAATTTTATACATATCGATTAAATTATATCATAAAATTATGAATAAGATCCCAAAATAACATCGCCAAAAATACATAAAACTATTTAATTATATAAAATATAAGAATATTTATATTTAACTTAAAAAAAAAGTAAAAATATTTTCATTTCTCTTGCATACAATATAATTATTTATACATTTGACCACTTAAAAGATTTAACATATCATTAATTCCGACTTTCCCCTCTAGTTTCTCCTCTGATTTTCCAGGCTATTGATTCTATTTAAAGTTTGTCGGCTTACATGATTTTATCTCTCGAGGGTATTAATATTTTTAACATTTTTTTTATGCAAACTGGTAAAGTAAAATTTTTCAACGAGACGAAAGGTTTCGGATTCATCGTTGATGATCAAACAGGTGAAGACATTTTCGTACACGTAACTGGCCTTACAGGCGTTACAATCCGCGAAAATGATTCAGTATCTTATGAAGTTACTGATGGAAAGCGTGGAGCAAACGCTATCAACGTAAAGAAAATCTAATTTTCTTACGTTTTTTTGATTAGAGCAAATCAGGATTAAACAATATATGTAGGATTACCTATTGAAGATTGCAAAATTGATCTCTAGTTGAAGAGAAAAAAAAGCCCTCAGAAATGAAGGCTTTTTTTATTTTATGTGGTTCGGTTTACAAACCTAATTGAAAAGTATTTCTAAATTTAAATGGCCTAGAGTTAACTTTAATCCAGAATTTAGGAAATCCAAGCGGCAACTTCCTCTTTAGTCGGCATAGAATCAATTTTCAATTTCTTTCTCATTCCACCTAAATCATTAAAAACTTTATTTGGGTTAGCCTCTTTCAAAGCATCCAAAGTCAAAATTCCCATTTTCTGCAATGCAGGAATCCAAATTTCAGGTACGCCCGCGCTGATAAAATCTTGATCAGAAGATACCTCTTTCATGATTTCCGGCCGCATTTGAGGGAAAAATAATACCTCTTGAATCGAAGATTGATTCGTCATCAACATGGTTAATCGGTCTATTCCGATCCCTATGCCCGACGTGGGTGGCATTGCATACTCCAATGAACGTATAAAATCATAATCCATCGCCATCGCCTCATCATCGCCTTTTTCAGCTAATTTAAGTTGGTCCTCAAACCGCTCTTTTTGATCAATGGGGTCATTTAACTCTGAATAGGCATTTGCAATTTCTTTTCCATTCACAAACAGCTCAAAGCGTTCCACTAAACCCTCCTTCGATCTATGTTTCTTAGTCAATGGGGACATTTCGACGGGATAATCAATAATGAAAGTAGGCTGAATTAAGTTGGCCTCAACTTTCTCGCCAAAAAGCTCATCAATCAATTTACCTTTCCCCATCTGAGCATCCACTTCCATCCCAAAAGATGTACATTTTACCCTTAATTCATCCTCAGTGAGTTCATCTACATTCACTCCAGAATATTTAAAAATAGCCTCTGAAATACTTAAACGAGGATATGGACCAGCAAATTCAACGAGATTTTCTCCTACTGAAATCTTGGTTTGGCCGTGTAAGGTCAACGTAACCTTTTCAAAAATTTCCTCGGTCAAATTCATCATCCAATGATAATCTTTATAGGCCACATAAAATTCTAAAGAAGTAAATTCTGGGTTATGAGTTCTGTCCATCCCTTCATTTCTAAACATTTTACCAAACTCATAGACACCATCAAATCCGCCAACAATCAAGCGCTTCAAATAAAGTTCATTGGCAATGCGCAAAAATAAAGGCATATCCAACGTATTATGATGCGTTTTAAAGGGTCTCGCTGAGGCTCCTCCATGGACGGATTGCAAGACAGGAGTTTCCACTTCTAACCATCCCCTTTGGTCAAACATCGTCCGCATCGTCGAAATGATCTTAGCGCGTTTGACAAAAATATCTTTAATGGAAGGATTAACAATTAAATCAACATATCGCTGACGATACCTCATTTCAGGATCTGAGAAGGCATCATAGGTTTGACCATCAGCTTCTTTTACCACTGGAAGTGGCTTCAGCGCTTTGGATAGCAAAGTAAATTCGCTCACATGAACCGATATCTCCCCTACTTGGGTCGTAAAAGCATAGCCCTTGATACCGATAATATCTCCTATATCTAGAAGGCGTTTAAAGACAGTATTGTACAACGTTTTATCCTCTCCAGGACATAAATCATCTCTCCGAAAATACAACTGAATACGCCCATTCGCATCTTGCAATTCAGCAAATGAAGCATTTCCCATGATGCGAAATCCCATTAACCTACCAGCTAAACTAACTTCTTGGAAATTATTTAATTCAGGTTTATATTCGACCAAAATCTGAGAAGAATAATGGCTAACCAAAAATTCGGCCGCAGGATAGGGATCGATTCCCATGCCAATAAGTTCCTGTCTTTTTTGACGTCTCAATAATTCTTGCTCACTTAATATCATGCTACATTTATATTTTCAAAGGGCAAAAATAGCCAAATCATTTGGCAAATAAAACTGCTAGGCGAGTTAGATAAAAACTTAAAACTTGTTAATAAAATTGGAGACCTTAAACAATTGAGTACATTTTTACGTTAAATTCGCACATTCAAAAACCATAATCACAATTAATAAAAGATCCTTATAAATGAAAAATCAATTAAAATCCTATGTAGTCATTGCGCTTTTATCCAGTGGAATTTCTTTAGGCGCATTTCAATTATTTAATTTGGGTTCAAAAAATACATTAGGGGAAGTTCCTTCTGCATTTACAAACACGGTCTCGAGCATCAATGTCCCCGGAAATCCAGGAGAATTTACTTATGCAGCCGAAAAAACCACCCCTGCCGTGGTTCACATCAAAACTAAAATGGAACAGAGATCGCGCCAGCAATTTTCTAGTCCATTTGACGATTTATTTGGTGGATTTGGTGATCCATTTGGTGGTGGTGGCGGAGGTCGTAGGCAATCACCCCAACAACAAGAGGCTTCAGGATCTGGCGTAATCATTAGCGCTGACGGATATATTGTTACCAATAATCACGTAGTAGCTGAAGCGAGTGAAATTTCAGTAATCTTGAATGATAAAAGAGAATTTAAAGGTAAGGTTATTTCGACCGACCCTTCATCTGACTTAGCTGTTATTCAAATTAAGGCGAGTGGCCTTCCTTTCCTCACTTTTGGAGATTCAGATGCATTGAGAGTTGGAGAGTGGGTATTAGCCGTTGGGAATCCATTTAACTTAGAATCAACCGTTACGGCAGGGATTGTATCTGCCAAAGGTCGTCAGAATATCATCGATCGCGATGGGGACATTAATCCATTGGAATCATTTATTCAAACCGATGCAGCCGTTAATCCAGGAAATTCTGGGGGTGCGCTTGTCAACTTAAAAGGCGAGTTAATCGGTATTAATACTGCCATTTATTCTCGTACGGGCCAATTTGCTGGATACTCATTTGCAGTTCCCGTAAGTATTGTCAAAAAAGTTTCAGGTGATTTAATTAAGTATGGTAATGTCCAAAGAGGTTTCCTTGGGGTTAATATCCTAGAAGTAAACTCGAAATTAGTGGATGAGAAAGATCTCAAAGTAAAAGATGGAGTATATGTGGGTGGATTTGCGGAAAACTCTGCAGCCAAAGATGCAGGCATTAAAATCAATGATGTGATCATAAAGATTGACGGAGTGGATACAAAATCGACGGCCAAACTCATGGAGATTGTTGGCAGAAAAAGACCTGGTGAATCATTAAATGTTTCTGTAAATCGCGATGGTCAGATTAAAGAGTTCAATGTAACCCTGAAGAATAAAGACGGGAACACTTCGATACTCAAAGGAGATATCGGCGAAACGTATAAGTCGGAGTTCTTAGGCGCCAAATTCGGTTCTTTAAGCAGTGCGGATAAAGAAAAGTTTAAGTTGAGTTCTGGGGTTAAGGTTGTTGAAGTGACCGCAGACGGAAGATTGGAAATGTATGGCTTATCAAAAGGATCCATCATTACTAAAATAAACGATAAGGCCGTGAATAGCCCTAAAGAAGCTACTGAATTATTAGAAGCCAGAAGAGGTCGAATTAAATTAGAAGGAATTGACGTAGATGGATCTAGATTTATCTACGTGCTATAAAGACACAATTCAGGTAAATCGTTTACTTGGATTCAAAATTCTCTTAAACAAAAAACCCGAGGCAAATGCTTCGGGTTTTTTTTTGCATTAAATGTTATCCTTAAGATTTATATAAAACTTGTTTTACTGCTTTAATCGTTCTTTCAACACTTGGCAAAATCTCCTCGATTAAAGTAGGTGCATAAGGCAAAGGCAAGTCACGTGAATTCACACGAATTACTGGAGCATCTAAGAAATCAAAAGCCCAACGCTGTAAATGATAAGCAATTTCAGAAGAAATAGCTGCTAATGGATTTGCTTCCTCGACAACTACACATCGATTGGTTTTTTTGACTGATTCTACTACAGTCAAATAGTCTATAGGGCGTACACTGCGTAAATCAATCACCTCGACCGAAATACCTTGTTTCTCCAACTCCTCTACTGCAGGCATTACCACACGAGATAACATTTTACCAAAAGTCACTAGAGTGACGTCTTTACCCGCTTTCACAATATTAGCTTTCCCAATTGGAATCAAATATTCTCCATCGGGTACTAATCCTTTATCTCCATACATTACTTCCGACTCCATAAAAATGACAGGGTCATTGTCACGAATAGAAGCTTTTAATAAACCTTTTGCATCTGCTGGATTGGATGGAACAACCACTTTCAAACCAGGTGTATTGGCAAACCAATTTTCAAAATTAGATGAATGTTGAGATGACAATTGGCCCGCATTTCCCGTCGGTCCTCTAAAAACAATCGGGCAAGAATATTGCCCACCTGACATGGACATTATTTTAGATGCCGAATTAATGACTTGATCTATGGCAACCAATGAAAAATTGAATGTCATGAATTCTACGATGGGTCTTAATCCATTCGCAGCAGCACCTACTGAAATCCCTCCAAAACCCAATTCAGCGATTGGTGTGTCAATCACACGATCTGGACCAAACTCATCCAACATCCCTTGGGAAACTTTATAGGCCCCATTATATTCAGCCACCTCTTCTCCTATCAGGAAAACACTGGAATCAGTTCGCATTTCTTCTTGCATGGCTTCACGCAAGGCTTCTCTAAATTGAATTTCTCTCATAATGATAAATTAAGTATGCAACCTAATCGGGAGCAAAATTAGGCAAGAAAATGCATACAACAAAACCAAAATTAGGTTTCTCATGCTCCCAATTTGATAAATTCTAGGTATTTTTGATAATAATTAGAATTTCTACCCAAATGACTGTTAAAATAGCTCCCATTTCTGAATCATTGGCCACTTTTTTTGCCCAAAACGAATATTCGCATATCGCTATTTTGGTCGATGAATTTACCAGCAAATATTGTTTGCCTATCATTCAAGATTTGTTGCCTTCGAATTTCACCAAAGTTCTGATTAAATCAGGAGAGCATCATAAAAATTTAGCTACCTGTGAGCAGGTTTGGGACCGAATGACAAAAGCTAATATGGACCGACATAGCTTGTTGGTCAATTTAGGTGGCGGTGTCATAGGCGATTTAGGAGGTTTTTGTGCCTCCACATACAAAAGAGGAATCGATTTTATTCAAATTCCTACCACATTATTAGCGCAGGTGGACGCGAGTGTAGGGGGTAAATTAGGCATCGACTTCCACGGACTTAAAAATCATATCGGGGTTTTCCAATTGCCTAATGCCGTTTTAATAGACCCGAAATTTATTGACACCTTATCGATCCAACAAAAAAAATCTGGCTTTGCTGAAATCATCAAACATTGCTTAATTCGCGATGAAAAGGAATGGAGTGCGATACGCCAACAAAGTTTCGAGGAATTGGATTTATCAAAATTAATTGCTCATTCAGTTGCGATCAAAGAAGCGGTTGTTTTAGATGATCCAAAGGAAGCAGGTTTACGGAAAATATTAAATTTTGGTCATACCTTAGGCCATGCCATTGAAACCTATTTATTAGACAAAGGAAAAAGAAAGATTTTACATGGAGAGGCCATTGCGATCGGTATGATTGTAGAGGCATTTATTTCCCATCAACGCGATTTAATTAGCCTACAGGAACTTGAAGAGATAGAATCTTATTTGTTTGAAAATTATGGTCGGGTCAAATTGCACTCTGAAGAAATCTCAAAAATTATCGCATTAACCGCGCAAGATAAAAAGAACAAAGGCAAGGAAATTCGCTTTTCATTGTTGACAGGAATAGGCGACTGCGGTTATGATATCCCTGTTAGCGCCTCCGAAATGAAGAAGGCCATTCAGTATTACTTTAATTAATTATTCGATTACCTGCGGTACTTTAAAATATTGCTCGTTGGTATCCGGCCCCAACGCCAATGCTTTTTCCTTAGGCAAATCTTGTTTAGCCACATCCTCCCTAAATTGATTCATCGCCGGAGTCATATGAACTAATGGCTCAACATGATCCGTATTCACCGCATTAAGTGCTTCCATCCAATCCAATACCTTGTTAATAGATTCCTGCATCGGTTCGATTTCATTGGGATTTAATTCCAAACGAGCCAAATGAGCAATCTTCAATACATCTTCCTTATTTACTTTCATCGTCTTTCTGAGTTAACTTTTTATCGTCTGGCATTTCCTTGTCCAAAAAGGAATTTAATTGGTCGCGATCCATCGAAGAAATAATTTGACCAAAGGAATCAATTTTCATTTCAAAACCCTCCAAATTAGGATGTACTTTAGGTTTTTTTTCGATCGGCTTGATTATTTTTTTTGCCATTTTATCTATTATTAAAGGCATCTATGGCAAGGTTAAGCCGAAGCAAAACCTGCTCTTTACCCCACAATTCCATTGAAATCATCAAATCGGGTCCTGCCCCATTTCCACTTAAGGCGACTCGTAACATTTGCATCACCTTTCCCATTTTGATGCCGGCTTCCTCTAATTTCACATGAATGAACGACTTAATGGAATCAGCTTCCCAAAGCTCTAAAGCAGGCAAGCTATCCTTTAAAATTTGTAAGCCCTTTTGAGACTCCTCGTTCCATTTATTTAGCACAACTGGATCTTCATAGATCGTAGGTAATTCCGTAAACTCCTTCACTTTTTCACCCAATTCCTGAGGAAAAGTAATGCGATCTAAAAACAAATGCACAAATGATTCTGCTTCTTTTTTAGGCAAATCGGGTAAATATTGGACAGCTAGACTACTAACATCCTGTAATTTAAGGTATTGCTCATTAAACCATTTGGCTTTATTTACGTCAAATTTAGCCCCTGCCTTATTGATTCTCTCTAATGAAAAAGCAGAAATCAAATCGTCTAATGAAAATAATTCTTGTTCTGTTCCTGGGTTCCAACCTAAAAAAGCCAAGAAATTAATCATCGCCGCAGGAAGATATCCCTCTTGTTTAAAGCCCTTTGAAATAGTTCCTGTTTGCGGATCCTTCCATTCTAAAGGAAAGACAGGAAATCCGCCTAAATCCGCATCTCTTTTAGAAAGCTTCCCATTCCCTTCTGGCTTAAGCAGCAAGGGTAAATGGGCGAATTGTGGCGGATGCCAACCAAAAGCCTGGTACAACAATATATGCAAAGGGGCTGATGGAAGCCATTCCTCACCGCGAATCACATGAGTGATTTCCATGATATGGTCATCTACAACATTGGCTAAATGGTAAGTAGGCATACCATCCGATTTCATTAAAACTTTGTCATCGATACTGGATGTATGAACATGTACCCAATCACGAATGCTATCTTGGAACCGAATTTCTGCCTTCGCTGGAACTTTTAAGCGAATTACATAAGGCATCCCGGAAGCGATCAAATCAGTTATTTCCTGCTCAGACATAGACAAAGAATTCTTTAATTTCACTCTTGTCAAAGCATTATACTGAAACGCACCTCCTTTACTTTCGTAGATTGCTCGCATCGCATCTAACTCCTCAGAGGTATCAAATGCATAATATGCTTTTCCTGAATTGATTAATTCGTCTGCATATACTTTATATAATTCCTTACGCTCACTTTGTCGATAAGGTTCATGCGGACCGCCTACCCCTATTCCCTCGTCGGGCATAATTCCCAACCATTTTAAAGAGTCTAAAATATAGTTTTCTGCACCTTCTACAAAGCGGGTTTGATCTGTATCTTCAATGCGTAATATAAAAGTACCCCCTAATTTATGGGCTAATAAGTAATTATATAAAGCGGTTCGAACCCCTCCAATATGTAAAGCACCTGTGGGACTTGGGGCAAATCGAACTCTTAATTTTTTAGACATATATTGTTATTTATAGGCAATGCAAGAAATCTCAACGCGAACATTTTTGGGCAAGCGAGCTACCTCAACGGTCTCGCGAGCCGGTGGATTTGCCGTAAAATATTGGCCATATACGCCATTGATTTGAGCAAAATGATTCATATCCTGAATAAAAATCGAACATTTCACTACCTGTTCAAATGAATATCCCGCCTCTTTTAAAATATAACCCAAGTTTTTCATGACTTGATCCGTTTCTTCTTCAATGCTCGCGCCTGATTCAAAGGCCGACAGGGCAATTTGACCAGACACGTATAAGGTACCATTCACCTCAACAGCCTGTGAATAAGGGCCGATGGGAGTAGGAGCGTCTGATGATAAAATTATTTTTTTTGTCATATCTTTGAAATGAAATGCAAGTTACCAAAATCACCTCATTTATAATAAACAAAAAGGGAATCTTCTTTATGTTGATTTCCTCCCTTTGCTTTGCATCTATGTCGGCGATGGCCAAAGATTTAAGCGAAAAGTTTTCCTCAGTGCAATTGGTCTTTTTTAGAAGTGCTGTAGGCCTTCCCTTTTTATTTACCAGTTTATGGCTTAAACCGGCCGTCCAAAAAGGGGGTAAATTATATTTCATTATTTTGCGCGGCATCCTGGGAGCCTTTACTTTATACTGCTTATTTTACACGCTGGAACACCTGAGTTTATCGTTGACCAATACGTATGGCCAAGCATTTCCTTTGTTCATCGCTATTTTTAGTTTTTTCATATTTCCCACTGAAAAATTATCTCGACACCAAATCATGTATTTGCTCGTCGGCTTTTGTGGCATAATCCTGATTTTTAGGCCGGAGACTAACGGCACATTATTGCATCATAGCACGGGAATCATTTATGCAATTGGAACGGCATTAGGATATATTGCAATCAAAGAAGCGCAAAAATATTACGATTCCAGGTGGGTCGTTATTTCATTCATGGGAGCTGGATTAATTGCCTCAATTCTTTCATTGTCCTTTGGTACGTTTACGGAACTTCCTAATAGCTTTCTGACAGGAAAGTGGATCGAGCCGAGTGCAATCGAATGGCTACTCGCCTTAATCATGGGACTTTTAGCACTTGGGGTACAGTATTTTACGACACAAGCCTTATTAAATGAAAAAACAAGTATCGTGGGGGCCATTGGAAATAGCAGTGTTTTGTTTTCCATCTTGATTGAAATAATATTGGGCCATGGCTTTCCAAGTCCTATCGTGTGCCTCGGAATTAGCTTAGTAGTATACGGCAGTTATCAGGTAAGCAAAGGGGATTAATTCAGGATTCCGAAGTCTCAAAAAGCAATTAATTTTCGGCTTAGAAATCAGCGTCCATCGAATAAATGGAATTGAGTAAATTCTATCATATTAGATACATAAAAAAAATCCCCCTGAAATACAGGAGGATTTAAATTTTTCATTCCACAAGGGAATTCAAAATACATGTGAATTATGCAGTTGCCGAGTTCATTACTTCGGTTTGCTTACGAATCGATTCTGAGTGAATTAATTTAAACAACTCTTCTACAAACTCAGGGTATAAAGCTAAACCTTTGGCTTGGTTTGCACGATCGCTATGAAGTTGCTTCCAACGATCTAATTGCAACACAGCTACGTTATTATCGCGCTTATACTCACCTAATTTTTCTACTACGGCCATGCGAGCAGCTAAAACTTCTAGTACTTCACGGTCAATGTTATCAATTTTCTCACGAAGACTCGCTAATTCATCTGAAAAATCAGCACCATAATTGGCATTGCGAACATCTAATTCACGTAACATCTCACCTAATTTCTCCGGGGTAACTTGTTGGGACGCATCAGACCAAGCCGCATCAGGGTCTCTGTGCGTCTCGATAATCATACCATCATAATTTAAATCAAGTATTCTTTGAGATAATTCCATCAATAAAGCACGCTTTCCAGCCATGTGAGATGGATCACCGATCAATGGCATTTGAGGGAATAGACGCTTTAACTCCACAGCCATAGCCCACATAGGTGAATTACGGTATTTTGTTTCTTGCGCATTTGAGAAACCACGGTGAATCGCACCTAATTTCTTAATACCAGCACCTTGAAGACGCTCAAATGCACCTACCCAAAGAGCTAAATCTGGATTAACTGGGTTTTTGACTAGTACTGGAACATCAACACCCTTAAGTGCATCTGCTAAATCTTGAACATTGAATGGATTCACAGTCGTACGTGCACCAATCCACAAAACATCAACGCCATATTTCAAAGCCAACTCAACATGCTCAGGTGTAGCAACCTCAATCGCTAATGGCAATCCAGTTTCTTTTTTCGCCTCTACTAACCACTTTAAAGCGGGCTCTCCCATTCCTTCAAAACTACCTGGACGCGTACGAGGTTTCCAAACTCCAGCCCGCATAATATGTGCATAACCCTCCGCTTTAATTCGACGAGCTGTTTCTAATACTTGCTCTTCTGTTTCAGCTGAACATGGACCCGCAATAATAAGGGGTTTACCTTCTGTCTGAATCCATTCCTGCATAGGAATAATGTCTAAATTGGCATTCATAATACTTCTTACGTTTTCAGGCAGCTTTCGCCTGTGATTTATGATTATTTATTTAATATGATACGAATATCGGTCAATATAAACTCTTATATTTGCAAGCAATTTTGTACCAAATGACCCTAAATACTTCATCAAACGAATTGAAAAAGCTTTCCTTTGAGGACACCCACATTGCCTTTGCCTCCAAAAATAATTTCGCACTACAAAAAGCCTATTGGATTTTTGCCATAATGAATCAAAATTGGATTGTAAAGTTAGGCACTTTTTTTATCAAATTGTTCCTTTTTCTTCATTTTCCGATCAAAAAACTGATAAAAACCACGATATTCCAACAATTCTGTGGAGGAGAATCTATTGAAGATTGTGAAAATACAATCCAAGGACTTAATAAAGTTTCGATTGGAACCATTCTCGATTATTCGGTGGAAGGTGAAGAAAATGAAAAATCATTTCTTAAAACAAAAAATGAAATCCTGAGAACGATCGAGAAAGCGCATCAAGAACTTTCGATACCGTTTGCTGTTTTTAAAGTGACGGGGATCTTCAGTTCAGAACTGTTGGAACAATTTCAAACAGGTCCTTTGGACGAGGAAGACGAACAATCATTTACATTGAGTAAAGAATACATGCATGAAATTTGCCAAAAAGCATTTGACTTGCAGGTAAGACTTTTCATCGATGCGGAAGAAAGTTGGATTCAAAATTCCATCGACCTTCTTTCGTATGAGATGATGGAAAAATTCAATAAAAATGAGGTTATCATGTATAATACGTTTCAAATGTATCGAGTAGATATGCTCGGAAATTTATCTAATGCCATTAAATCCGCCAAAGACAAAAATTATTTTCTAGGAGTGAAATTAGTTCGGGGAGCTTATTTAGAAAAGGAACGCCAACGCTCACATGAGGAAAACTATTCAGAACCTCTACACAAAAGTAAACATGATACAGATCGTGATTTCAATGCAGCAGTAGATTTGTGCTTGCAAAACCTAGAAACTGTTTATTTTTGTGTCGGCACGCATAATGAAGAAAGCTGTCTTCACTTATGTGATAAGATGAATGCATTGGGCATTTCAAACAATCATAAACAAATTCACTTTGCACAGTTGTTAGGTATGTCGGACAATATCAGTTATAATCTAGCGCATTTTGGATATAACGTAGCCAAATATGTACCCTATGGACCAGTGGAATCGGTTATGCCCTATTTATTTAGACGCGCCGAAGAGAACAGCTCTATTGCGGGGCAAACATCAAGGGAATTTGCCCTAATTAAAAAAGAAGTGAACAGAAGAAAGTTATTATGAAGCATTTTCGTTTTTTTTTATTGAGTTTAGCTGTGATTTTGGTGGATCAAGGAATTAAGATGGGTGTACATTTTTACATGGAGCCGGGTTATTTTGGGCAAATAGAACTCATAGGACCCTTATTTAAACTACATTATACCTTGAATCCTGGAATGGCCTTTGGGATCCAACTAGGTTCTATTTATGGCAAATTATTATTGACCAGTTTTAGAATTGTTGCCATGTTTGGCATTGGCTATTATTTATACAAGTTAACTCAAAAAAATAGCCCTAAGGGTCTTTTGATTTGCGTATCCCTCATATTGGGGGGAGCTATTGGCAACTTAATCGACTCTGTTTTTTATGGCGTGTTTTTAGGAAATGCGCCTTATGGCGCACCCATGAATTGGTTTCATGGCCAGGTGATTGATATGTTCTTTTTTGATATTTGGGAGGGCATATTGCCTACTTGGGTTCCTCTGTGGGGCGGATCTTATTACTCGACGCCTATTTTCAATTTTGCTGATGCGGCTATATTTTGTGGAGTTTTAGCCATCATCATTTTTCAAAACAAATTTTTTGAAGCAAATAAACCATTAGAATAAAAAAACATGCAGGAGAAATATGCGTTATTTTTCATATTAGCTCTCCTCGCAGAAATCCTAGGAACCTTATCGGGGTTCGGATCTTCCATCTTATTTGTACCTATAGCCTCTTTATTTTTAGATTTTAAAATTGTATTAGGCATCACCGCTGTTTTTCACGTTTTCAGTAATTTATCCAAACTCGTATTATTCCAAAAAAGTATTGAGAAAAATATTGCCTTTAAACTAGGGATCCCAGCGGTGATATCGGTCTTTTTGGGTGCCCTGCTTATTGAATATATTCCGGTCAATGAAAGTGAAGTTTTAATCAATGCAACTATCTTAATCATAGCGCTCTATTCGATCTCACGAAAAGCTAAATCGATCCAACAAACTAACACTAATTTATATATTGGTGGAGGAGTTTCCGGATTTTTAGCTGGACTTATCGGAACCGGTGGAGCGATCCGAGGACTCGTATTATCTGCATTTAATTTAGAAAAAGAAGTCTTTATTGCCACATCGGCCATGATCGACATGGGCGTAGATTCTACCAGGGCGCTAGTCTATATTTTAAATGGATATTTCACTAAAGATCACATTATTTTAATTCCATTTTTAATTGCCATTAGCTTCATTGGAACCTATATAGGCAAAATTATTTTAAAGAAAATACCGGAAAAAATGTTTCATTATCTTGTTCTTGGCATTATACTAATGGTGTCTTTATTCCAGATAGGAAACTATATCTTTAACTATTTCAACCATTAATTTAATTGAGATTTCCTTACAAATTTGAAACAAAAAAAATAGACGCAATTACTTGCGTCTATTTTCACTTAGTAACCTAATTACCTTATTTCTTTGGAGTCGCTGGCTTTGCAGCAGCAGGAGCTGCAGCAGGCTTAGCAGCCGCAGGAGCAGCCGTTGGAGCAGCTGTCACTGGCTTAGGCGTAATGCCCATTTTCTTTAAAACTAGATCAGAAATAGCAGCTTCCGTTGGATAATGCAATAAAATAGGAGCTGTTCCCATACCTGCATCATAATTAAATACGTGTGTATACGCATTTTCATTAGCTACTGCATGCATGTTTTCCTCAATTTTTTTCAACAAAGGTTGCAATAATTGAGCTTGCTTTTTCTGTAAAGAAGACTGAGAATTTTGTTGGAATTCTTGAATAGAAGTCTGTAAGTTTTGTAATTCCTTCTCTTTATCTTGCTTGATAATATCTGGAGTTTTCGTGTCTGCATTCAATTTTTCGAAAGCGGCTAACTTGTCTTGAAATTCCTTCACTTTTCCTTGGTAAAGAGTTTCATACTGCTTTTGAGTATTTTTTAAATCTTCTTCCACTTGTTTCGCCTCAGGCATTTGGCTTAATATATAATCAGCATTGATAAATCCGATTTTAACTTGGGCCTTTAATGGTAATGTTGCCATACCGAACATTAGGCCTACGGCCAATAAAAATTTGTTTTTCATACGTTGTTTTCTATTTGTTAATTGTAAAATTAGGAATGTTTATGTTAAAATAATGGGTTAATGTTTATTTTTTCAAATTAGGATCCAATTCCAATCCCAATTCCTCCAATATATAATCTGAATAATCATGTACAGGATTCGTATAAATTAAAGCCAAACCATCATTTGCCTTGTCAAACAAGAAATCTAATCTTTTTTGTCTCACTACTTTTTCTACGGCTTTTGATACTTCATCCAAGATCGGTTTCAATGCATTTTTCTTTGCTTTAAACAATTCACCCTCCGCGCCAAAAACAGAGTTCTGAAACAATTTTGCCTCCTGGTCCTTCTGTTTAATTTGTTGAAGACGTTGCTGGCGCAAATCCTCTGTTAGCAACAACTCTTCTAATTTAAATGCACGCTCAAGAACGGTTACTTCATCTTTTTTGGCCTCGATTTCTTTGATCCATTGTTTGGTCATCTCATCCATTTTTGCCTGTACTTTTTGGTATTCAGGCATTTTAGAAGTAATGAATTCAGTATCAATGTAACCAAATTTCTGAGCGCTACAGGTAGGCCCAAAAAAACTCAAACCTAACAAGAAAAAAAACAATTTTTTCATTGGCCTATTAATATGATTATCTTATTTGTTGGCCTATGGAGAATGTAAATGCTTGTCGGCCAAAATCTGAATCTCCCGGCCTTGGCTTATCAAATGCAAATCCATAATCTATTCCAATCATTCCAAAGGCTGGCATAAAGATACGTGCTCCAAACCCAGCTGATTTATACAAATTAAAGGGATTATACTCTTTCAGGCTTGAAAAGTTATTTCCACCTTCAGCAAAACCAAGTACAAATATTGTGGCTGATGGGTTCAACGAAACTGGGTAACGTACCTCCATCACAAACTTGTTATAAGCTACTCCCCCATTTCCATAAGATCCGGATGGCCCAATTACTCGGTCTTTATACCCTCTTAAACCAACAATATCACGGTTAAACGAGAAACCTTGAACCATTCCAGAACCTCCTAAATCAAACCGTTCAAATCGTGTCGTTTCTTTTCCTCCATAAGAACCCAAAAATCCTAAGTGTGCACGTGTATGAAGCACAAATTTCCCAACGAGCGGGCTGAACCAACTCGCATCAAACATCCACTTATGGTATTCAATTAACGAGCCTGATTCGTTGGCACCCAACAAAGAAAACGGAGGTGTAAGAGAGCCCGTTAAAGAAAAGCTTGAGCCCATTCGAGCAAAAGTAGGGTTATCGATACTATTTCGCGAGAAATTAGTCATAAACGTAATCGAAGTCGAAATACCTTGTGGGTAAGCCCAAGTATAATAACGATCCACATCAAATTGAGAAAAGGCCAAAGAATGACTCAATGAAAAATAATCATCTGGCCACTTCAACCGCTTACCTAAACTGAACGTAACGCTGTTCACATTAAAGTGAGCATCTAATAAAGTATCTGGGACTGAATAATTGTTCATTCCCAATCCTCCATAGCCCCCATAGCCACCATAACCTCCGCCGAAGCCACCTCCTCCGAAACCACCCCCATAGCCTCCGCCATATCCACCGCCATAACCTCCGCCGTAACCGTTGCCACCTATACCTCCACCGGTTGCTCTGAACTGATAAGGATATGAAACGCTTCTATTTAGAGCGATCGAAAATGAATTAGGTTTCTTCCCACCCAACCATGGTTCGGTGAAAGTCAAGGAGTAATTTTGGAAAGCTGCTCCATTGGCTTGGAAACGCACTGAAAGTTTTTGCCCATCACCCGCCGGCAAAGGTCGCCAAGCAGATAAATTGGTTAAATTCTTAGCTGAAAAGTTATTAAAAACAACCCCCAAAGTACCCACAAAACCAATAAATCCGCCCCAACCCCCTGATAATTCTATCTGGTCTGAAGGCTTCTCCTCCACATTATATTCAATATCCACCGTGCCATCTGGACGAGGCATTGGATTAGGTGATATTTTTTCAGGGTTAAAATAACCAATCGTCGAAAGCTCACGCACCGTACGAATAATGGCCGATTTATTAAACTTCTGTCCCGGCAAGGTCCTAATCTCTCGCATCACCACATGATCGGAAGTTTTAGTATTTCCATTCAAAACCACCTTATTGATCGTTGCTTGCTTTCCCTCTGAAATTCGGATTGTTAAATCAATCGAATCTCCCTCAATGGACGTTTCAATAGGCTCTGCATTGTAATACAAATACCCATTATCCATGTACACGGAACTTAAATCTTCCCCTGGGTTTTGATTCATTTTCTTATCTAACTCCTCTGTATTATAAATATCCCCCTTCTTAATTCCGATTACATCCCTTAACACAGAATCAGGATAAATATAATTTCCCTCAAAGGAAATACTCCGATAATAATATTTTTTTCCTTGGGTCAAATTGATCGTCAAGTTAATCGACTCCTCATCAAACTTGGCAATGGAATCTGACTTAATTTGAAAATCTCGGTAACCTAATTTATTCATGGCGGCCAACAATTTCTCCTTGTCTTCATCCCACTTTTTAGGCACAAATTTGGAAGGTTTAAAGATCCGACCAAACCTTCTTTGCTTCGTATTTTTAATTTTTCTCAAAATCAAACTACGTGCATCTGGCTCAATTCCAGTTAAAAATATTTG
>CAMDJW010000010.1 GCA_945901025.1 Spirosoma fluviale
ATCGTATAACGTATCTCAACGCCCTTAATCGTATGGAATAAGGTGAGTGGCGCCTTCGTGTCAAAAATGGTCGATGTATTTTTTAACTCAGGTGGATTAAGCTTTATGGGGTTTTTGCCATCGTCTTTAAATCCGCCTATGATTTGGACTGTTTTAAATTTAGTTGATAAAGCTTTGAGGTCATCTGTAGTGAGTGGTGTATCCCAAAGATAAATAGCCTGAAGCTTTTTCAATCCTTGCATGGCTATTTGTAAATCTGGGTAATTTACCTGCGTTCCAGAAAGCGAGATACTTTTTAAATGGGTTAACTTGTTTAGCACCAAAAGTCCTTTGGCCGTAATGTTGCTGAAGTTCAATTCCAGTCGCTCTAAATTTTCAAATTGAGCGATGGTCAACAAATCCGAATCTTTCACAGGCATTTTGGCTACACTTAGAAAAACGATTTGTTTTTTTATCGCAACTAATTCCTCCAGCTTTTTAGAATTAAATTCATTTTTATTGAAGATATGAACACGTAAAGCCGGTGAGTTTTTGGCTAGCTTGGCAATCGTTCGGTATTCGTTAGTTAATTCGTCTATAGTTTCCTGACTCGCCTCTGAAAAGTCATAATTTGTCGCCTCGTCGAGAACAGAATTGAATAATGTGTTACCCATGATTCGGAGTGAATCTGCGACAGGTAATTCCAACACTTTTTTAGTAAATGTTGCGTTTCCTTTGATCCAAAGAGATAAAATCATTTTTTCCTCATCGGTCAACTGCGGTTGGCCTGAGACAGGCATGTGTTTTTTGTCTTCTAAAGGAAGGTGAATTCTCTCTAATAATAGGCTTATTTCAGGTTTTCCAGTGACAAATAATTTGCCTGATTTACCCCCTTTTAAAATACCTTCAACACTGGACAAATCAAGATCCCCCTTTTTCTTTTCGGGGTTATGGCAACTCATACATTTTTTTTCAAAAATAGGCTTGACCATGTGATCAAAAACAATGGCATCTTCAAGGTAGATCTGTTTTCCTTGTTGGAAAGGCTCCAAAACAAAACCGTCTCCATGCGTAAGCTCTGATCCAAAATGACCAGTCGAGATTAATAAAATGGATATTAAGCCAATCAATAATCGGGAGTTCAACTTTTGATAAAAGGATAAATTCCTGAGCCAATAGGTGCCACTAAAGACGATAAACAAAGAAACGGCGGTCCACTTATGCCAGAAAAGCTTATCTCCTGAATAACCAGATTCTTTCGAAAGAAATAAGCCAAAAATTGTCGTCATTCCAGTGAGAGCCGCGCCGACGATCCAAGCATCTGAAACCCATTGCTCCGCAGTTTCTATCCATGGCGTAGGCTCTCGGTTAAATCGGAAAAACTCCCAAGCCATTAACAAAATCAATAAAACGATTGGAAAATGTAGGATTAGTGGATGCAATCGTCCAAAGGACTGCAGCCAGGTAGGAACAACGATTTGATCCTCAAAGGCTAATAAAAACGCTAGAAATACCGCAGATATGAGTACAAATTGTTCAACAATACCCCTCCATTTTTTATTCATACTCAACCTAGCTTAAGATATCTCGAACCACTTTCCCTGAAATATCCGTTAATCGATATCGCCTTCCCAAATGCTTGAAGATTAATTTTTCATGATTTAAACCTAAGGTGTGCAAGACCGTTGCTTGGAAATCATGGACATGAACAGGGTTTTTAATGATATTATATCCTAATTCATCGGTTTCACCATAGACCATACCCGGTTTGATTCCACCACCCGCCATCCAAATACTGAAACATCTTGGATGATGATCGCGGCCATAATTTTCTGGGGTCAATTTCCCCTGGCTATAACTTGTACGGCCAAATTCCCCACCCCAAATCACCAACGTTTCATCTAATAAACCTCTTTGTTTTAAATCGGTGACTAAAGCAGCAGATGCTTGGTCAACATCTTTGGCTTGGCTCTTAATTTCAAAAGGAAGGTTTCCATGTTGGTCCCAACCCTGATGATATAATTGAACAAATCGAACACCATTTTCGGATAATTTACGGGCCAATAAGCAATTGGCCGCAAAGGTGCCCGGAACCAAACAATCGGGTCCATAAAGTTTAACGATATCATCAGATTCTTTCGACAAATCCATCACTTCAGGAACTGCCGTTTGCATCCGGTAGGCCATTTCATATTGTTTTACTTTGGCTGTAATTTCTGGATCCCCAAATTCCTCGTAGGACATTTGGTTTAATTGGGCCAGTTGGTCCAACATTTCTCTACGTTCTCCCCTGGCCATTCCCGCAGGATCTTTGATGTATAAAACGGGATCTTCTCCTTTAGAAAATTGGACGCCTTGGTGGATTGAATCTAAAAATCCGTTCGACCAAAGTTTGGAATACACTCCTTGCCCATTCCCAATTCCCCTCGATAATAAAACCGTGAAATCTGGTAAATTTTTGTTTTCGTTTCCTAATCCATAACTCAACCAAGCACCCATGCTAGGTCGGTTTCCTTGTTGGGACCCCGTCTGTAAAAAAGTCAGGGCCGGATCATGGTTGATGGCTTCAGTGTACATCGACCTTACCACGCATATATCATCCACAATTTTGGAAGTATAGGGCATGATATCACTGATCCAAGTCCCAGATTTACCATATTGCTTGAAATTTGCAAAAGAGGCGGCTAATGGAAATGTAGCTTGATTCGCTGTCATTCCCGTCAAACGCTGCTCTCCACGCACGGATGGAGGTAAATCCATTCCATACATTTCACATAATTTGGGCTTGTAATCAAAGGTCTCTAACTGTGAGGGTGCTCCATTTTGAAACAAATAAATAACGCGCTTTGCCTTAGGAGCAAAATGAGGAATGCCCGGCGTAAAGCCAGACTCTTCGCGATCTCCTCCATTGAGTAAACCGGGAATCATCAAGGAACCCAAGGCCACACTTCCCAAGCCTAAACTCATCGTGGAAAGGAATCGTCGCCGATTAAAATTCAAACCATGTTCTAATATTTCCTTCTCCATAGCTTAAGATTTAGTAATGGTTTCCTCTAAATTATAAATGGTATTAACGACCCGCATCATGGCAGCTAAAAGTTTTTTGTCTACGTTGGCCGCGATCGGATATTCGCCCACGGCTAAAATTTTCACAGCTTGTCCTGGAGTAATTTTAGCTCTTTGACTTAGAAAGTAGGTATTTAACACACCTAATTCTTTTTCAGACGGGTTGCGGCAAACAATCATTCGGAAAGCCTTTTTGATTTTATCCGAAAGGTTACTTTTTTCCGTTAATAATTTGGCAGCTAAAACTCGGGATGCCTCCAAAACCGTTGGGTCATTCAGCATCATCAGCGCCTGCAATGGGGTATTCGTTTTCAGCCTTTTCACTTCACATAAATCTCGATTGCTGGCATCAAAAATACTCATCGTCGGCGGTGGAACGGTTCGCTTGATTAACGTATATATACCTCGTCGGTATAAACTTTCCCCATGATCTTGCACATAAATCGATAATAATCCCCGACCTGAAGTGGCGCCTTCCCACAATCCGGGTGGCTGATAAGGTTTAACGCTAGGCCCTCCGATTTTAGGAACCAAAAGTCCACTGCTTGCAAGGACGATATCTCTGATATTTTCAGCGTTTACATGGTAACGAGATGATCTGGATAAATAGATATTTTCGGGATCTTTGGCTAATTTTTCGGGGGTGGTAATGGCTGATTGCCGATAAGTTGCAGAAGCAACCATTTGCTTCACTAGGCGCTTGACATTCCAACCATGTTCCATAAAATCAACGGCTAGCCAATCCAATAATTTAGGATTGGTAGGCAATTCACCTTGCATACCAAAGTCGCCAGTTGTTTTAACAATGCCTTTCCCAAAAAACTCTTGCCAAATCTGATTGACAAAGACTCTGGCCGTCAACGGATTTTTTCTGTCAAACAGCCACTTCGATAATCCTAATCTATTTTGTGGATAATTTTTATTGAACGGCAAAATGGAATTAGGAGTACCTGGACTCACTTCATCACCAGGCGCATCATAGGCACCCCGTTTTAAAATGAATGTTTTTCTTGCCGTATCCATATCGGTCATGACAGAAACAATCAGGCGATTCGTATCTTGTTTATTTATGAACTTCAAGATTTTTTTAACATCATCATTGCTGATTTCCATTAAAGGTTTTTTCGCATAGGTCTCTGGACCACCGATCACGGATTCGATACCGACCTCTTTAATGTTATTAAAAAATGCAAACATTTTATAGTAATCTTTCTGCGAGAATGGATCGTATTTATGGTCGTGGCAATGCGCACATTCTAGAGTCATGCCCAAAAATGCTTTGCCAAATAAATCATTTCGATCCGTTACGTAGCTTAAGCGATATTCTTCCTGAATGACTCCTCCCTCTTCTGTGATTTTATGGTTTCGGTTGAAACCTGTGGCGAGCAATAACTCTTTCGTTTGATTAGGTCTAGCTGGGTTGATCAAAAAGTCGCCGGCTAGTTGCCAAGTAACAAACTGGTCATACGGCATATTTTTATTTAAGGCATAAATGACCCAGTCTCTCCAAGGCCATTGCGTGCGATATCCATCATCTTGGTAGCCGTGGGAATCAGCATAACGAGCTAAATCAAGCCAATAAATAGCCATTTTTTCTCCGTACGCTGGATTTTTCAAAAGCTCGTCGACCATCTTCTCATAGGCATTCGAACTTTTATCGGCCATGAAACGGTCCATCATGGAAAGGGTAGGAGGCAAGCCGGTTAAGTCGATGCTTAATCGCTTTAATAAGCGCTCTTTATCCGCTTCCTCGTTCGGCTTTAAGCCCTTTTGTTCTTGTTTTTCTGCGATGAAATAATCGATTTCATTTCTTGCCCAAGACTCATTGTCAATTTCCGGTAATACAGGTTTTTTAGGAGCGACAAAGGACCAGTGCTTCTCATATTTTGCTCCTTGTTTAATCCATTTTTTGATAACAGAAATCTCATACCCATTTAATTTCAGGTTGGACGTCGCGGGCGGCATTAACTTAGTTGAGTCCTTGGTGGTCATTCGTAGGAATGCCTCGGATTCGTTGGGTTCTCCTGCCACCCAAGCATGTGCTCCTGGATGTTCTTTTAATGCTTGGAATGCTAATGCTGGATCATCTAGACGTAAACCTGCTTGGCGTTTTTTGGCATCCGGCCCATGACAGGCAAAGCATTTGTCGGATAAAATGGGACGCACATCAAAATTATAGCTAATCTCATTCGGCATTTCTTCCTCAGATTCCTGCACGCCTGAATTTCGATTGCATGCATTAAATGTCCAAACAATGGAGATTAAAACAACTGAAAATAAGAGTAATTTTTTATGTTTCATTAGGCCAAAAGATCTTGTACGACTTTTCCTTTTCCATCCGGTGTGGTATAGAATGGTCGTTTTTCAATTTCATATTGAGTATCCGGTTTGATGCCTAGGGCATGGTAAATAGTTTGATGGATGCCGTCAATTTTGACTGGATTTGTAATGGTTTTACATGGGCGCTCATCCGCTGTTTTGCCATACACATGACCTTTCTTGATGCCACCCCCCCACATTAAAATCGAACATCCATCCGTAAAGTGACGATGCATTCCGTAAAACTTAATGTCATTTAGGATTTCAGGTTGTTTTACTTGTTCCTGAACTTTAAGGTCTGGTCGGCCTTCCACCATCATGTCCCGACTAAATTCACTGGCTAAAATAACAAGGGTACGATCCAAGTGGCCCGTTTTATCTAAGTCTTTGATCAATTGGGCAATGGGTCCATCAATCATCCGCTTCATTCCTTCTAATCTAGTGTGGCCATTTTCATGGGTATCCCAACCAAAAAACGGTTCGTATTCAGTCGTAACACTAATGAATCTGGCTCCTTTTTCAGTCAATCTACGCGCTAATAAACAACCCAAACCAAAACGACCTGTGTTATAAACATCATAAATTTCTTTTGGCTCAGTACTCAAATTGAAGGCCTTTGACTCAGGCGAATTCAATAAAATATAGGCCTGTTCCATGGAGCGACGTAAGGATTCTTTTTGGTAATCACTTCCAAATTCTCCATGCGCACTTTGCGAGATTAAATTATTGTATAATTGATTTCGACTTTCAAATCGCTTCATGTTCATTCCCACGGGTGGACGCACACTTTCTAAACCTTGGCTCGGATCTGGAATCAAAAATGGTCCGTGCTCATTGCCTAAAAATCCTGCTGTATGAAAAGCTTTTAATTCCTCTGCTTCGCCCACGGTAAAGCGTTGACCTATGTCGATAAAGGAAGGTATTACGGGATTTTTAGGTCCCAATTCTTTTGAAATCCAAGCCCCTATATGAGGCGCTGCTACGGATTGAGGGGGTTCGTAACTGGTATGCCAGTGGTATTGATGACGTGAGTGAAGGATGTGACCTAAATCGGCAGCCACATAAGACCGTATCACCGTTCCTTTATCCATCACACTTCCTACCGACTGAAGACCCTCTGAAAAGTTAACCCCATCGATGGCTGTTGGCATAGATTTGAACGTACTTAACACCCGATTGCCCTCCATTCCTTTTTCATAAGGAGTATATCTTTTGGGGTCAAAGGTCTCTGTATGTGCCATGCCACCTGCCATCCACAGCAAAATAACGGTATCCGCTGTGGCCGCTTTTTTGGCTAATGGGCTCGTTGGGTCCGCCATTAAACTCGCAATAGGAGAGCTCATACCCAAAGCCGCGATGGTAGCAGCGCTGGTATTTTGTAAAAACTCTCTTCTATTCCATTGGTTTTTCATCGCAATAAAAATTAAATAATTAATTGAAATTCTGGGAGTAAAGTAACTGCCCAAACTAAATCCTGTATACCCTCCACACTTGGCTTTTTCCCGATATATTTCACCGCTAAGGTCATTTCTTTAAGACTAGGCTCTCTTCCTAAAGCCTTCAAATATAAGGCTTTAACTAGAGATTCTCCAGTCTGGTATTTTTGCGCCCAAATCTCAGCTCCTTTTCGAAGGGATACATTGAATTTACTTCCATTGGTCAGCTCCAAGGCCTGAAGTAAATTGGCCTGCGAAATACGGCTAGTGGACACATTTTCTCTGTTGGGTCTTCCTAAGGCAGTTAAAAAAGGATCGTTTTTGACTAAGGACGCTCGGGCAAATGGAATATCATTTTTAATGTCAGCAGGCAACATTTTCTTCGCTAATGCCGAATCCGTATACAGTGGAAAAAAGGATTGACTTACTGCGTCTGCAAATTGTTCCGCTGTAATTCTACGTTTCATGATGCCTTTGAATACAAAGTTGGACGCGGTCAGCATTTGTGATTCTTTAAGACCCATGGCCGGAGTTTGATAGGTTTTAGAGATCAAAATTTGTCTCATTAATCGCTTCATGTCATAGCCATTGGCCGTAAAATCAGAGGCTAGCCAATCTAATAAATCTTGGCTCCAAGGTTCGTTGTCCATCATGTCAACGGGCTCCACAATTCCTCTTCCCATTAATTGGGCCCACACGCGGTTAACCAACGTTCTGTATAAGCGTCCATTTTTCTTTTGAACTAAAATATCGGCTAAAGACACTAAGCGCTCAGCGGTAATATTGGTCTCTTTAATTTTACCTAGAGAATTATATAACACCCCATAACCCGCCATACGACCCGTTGGCAAATCGCAGCGGTGAATTTCTAAGGTTTTGCTTGAAAAGACGTTGGCAAAAGCATAAGCGTCGTCCAACTTCCAATCGCTGATAAAACTATCGTGGCAAGAGGTACATTTTAGGTTTAATCCAAGGAGTACTTGGGATACGTTTTGTGCCGCTTGCATTTCCGTACTTTGACTCGAATTTATGGTTCCTCGCCATTGGATTCCTCGTATAAAACCTTCCGATTCTTTGGTTGGACTTATTAATTCTTTAACAAAAGTATCATAAGGTTTATTGTTTTTTAATGAACCATAAAGCCATTTGGTTATTCCAAATCGGCCATTCGTAATGTAACCCGTTCCTGAATAATCATTGCGAAGGGCATCATTCCAGAAGGTCAACCAATGTTGGGCATATCCTTCATTGTTGGCTAAAAGCTTGTCAACTAATATTTCTCTTTTATTCGATCGGGGATCAGCGACAAAAGCGCTGATCGTTTCTGGGCTAGGGATTAAACCGGTAACATCTAAATAAACCCGACGAATATACGTTTTGTCATCTACGGATTTTTGCCAAGAAATTTTATTTTTCTTGAAATATTCATTGACAAATAAATCAATTGGTTGATTTAATCCTGCAGTAGCTTTTGGTAAAGCGGGCATTCTAGGCTCCAATGCAGCCACTCGATACAAACTTTTTTCTGGACCTGAAGGCCAAGGTGCACCTTGTTGGATCCAGTATTCCAACATAGCAATATCCTCTTTACTTAAACGTTTGCCTTTGGTAGGCATCGCATCATCATGGCCAAAAGGAAGTTTGACGCGGCGGATCATATCACTTTTTTCAGAATTCCCAGCAACTAAAATCGGTCCATTTTCCCCACCTTTAAAAATAAATTCTTTCTTGTCTAAGCGCAATCCCCCTTTGGTTTTGGTGGCATTATGGCAAGCATAACAGTTATGAGCCAATATCGTCCTTACGTTGATATTTAATTCTTGTAATTGGTTCGCGTTTAAAATCTCTGGCGCCTTAACTGGCATTTCAGATGTATTCATGATTCGATCTTCTGAAGAAGCTGATTTTTTAACCACACTACTATTTTCTTCAATCTCCTCTTCTTGATCGATAGCGGCTGTTGGCGGTGCGGATTTCAAAGCTACACCAGGCCAAGGAGCCCCTTGTTTTACCCACAATTCTAATATTTCAATTTCTTTTTTGCTTAACCTTTTACCTTTAGTAGGCATGGCGTCATCATCACTTGCAGGAAGTTTAATCCGACGAATCATTTCACTTTTTTCGGGATGGCCAACGACCAAGGCAGGACCTTCTTTACCCCCTTTTAAAATATATTCTAACGCATCTAAGCGTAATTTCCCTTTTGATTTTTTGATACTATGGCAATCGTAGCAGTGATTTGCTAAGATATTTCTAGCTTCAATACCTAAATCTTGTTTTTGATTAAGGTCAATTTTACCTTGTAATTTCTCCACGTTGAGTGAAGGATTTAAAGCAATTTTTTGCGTTTTTTCTTCTTTGGTTAGATCTAAATAATCTTCTCCGTGGGTTAACATGGCGCCATAATGCCCAGCAAAACTGACACCCAAAACTGTTAAAAATAAGAGTAATCGGTAGCTTTTTGATTCTTTAGAGATGAATGCATAAAGCGTTAATCCAGATAAAATAGCGGTTACAATGCCAGACCATTGGTGAATAGTGATGGTATTTCCTGTGTAATCGTCTTGATTGATTAAAATAAAACCTAGGCCAACGGCCAGAGCTGCGGTGATGGTACCCACCCATAATATAATGCCAATGGCAGATTGAAACTGATCCGTTTTTTTTCTCCAGGCAATGCATTCAAGCAATAGACCTACCCAAAGCAAACTAATGGGAAAATGAACGACCAAAGGATGTAGTCGGCCTGAAATTTGCCAAAGTTCGTTAAGTAAATTATTTTGCACTACTACGTAATTGTTTAGTTAGGCTTTTAAAAACTTGCGATGTAAATCTGAAAAGGTTTACATCGCAAGTAAAATTCAACTATAAATATAATAAATTGACCAATTATAGATACCCTTGATTTTGAATTAATTTTTTATTAATCAAAATTTGAGGAGCTGGAATTGGCAAAAAGTATTCAAAATCTGAATACACATAATCTAAAGCATTGAAAGCAATTCCACCTCTAGCCACAGTAGGGTTTGCTTTTTCTTGTGCTCCATGTGCATTCATGAAAGCTGTCAATTGAGTCGGCGTAAGCGTTCTTTGAAGATCGAACCAACGGTGATTTTCGAAAGCTAATTCAACGCGTCTTTCTTTTAATACAGCTGTTCTGAAAGCATCTTTTGATAAACCATCTACAGCAGCTAAGCCAGCTCTTTTTCTTACTTGGTTTAAGTAATCATACGCCTCAGCATTAGGTCCCGAAGCCTCATTGATGGATTCTGCCAACATTAATAACACGTCAGCATATCTCAAAATAGGCCAGTTGTTATCTGTACGACCCGTAATGGTGTGCGTGTATTGATACTTGCTTACATATGGAATCCCAACAAAATTTCCGTTCAAGGTATAGCCTGGTTGCACAGAAATAGCTTTTCTAACATCTCCCGCTTCGTATGCATTGATCATATCACGTGTTGGGATATTTCTTCCACTAGGAGTTGTGTTAGCAAAACCGGTAACTGCTCCAGCAGAAAGTCTTGGTGCAAAAACATACATGAAGTTACTTTGCTCTCCCAAATCATTTCCTCCTTGGTATTGCACTTCAAAAATAGATTCTACTCCATTCTTTTTAGCTGGATCAAAGTTATCCTTGTAGTTTGCGTTCAAGGCATATCCTAATGAAGTCACTTGCTTCAACGTAGTGCTAGCAGCTGCATAATTTTTCTGCGTTAAGTATACTTTTCCTAACAAACTTAGCGCAGCACCTTGCGTAGCACGACCTCTCAAAGTAGCCTTCGCTGGAAGCATTTTTGATGCATCAGCTAAATCAGCTAAGATTTGCTTATATACATCTGCTTGCGGAGATCTAACTAAATCAAATGACTCGTTTGGATTTGTTAAGGTTTTGGTTGCCAAAACTACATCTCCAAAATAGCGCACCAAATTGAAATAGTGGTATGCACGAATGAATTTAAATTCTCCTTCCAAAACTCCTTTAGCTGTAGCGTCAATTTTACTAGCTGCTAGTTTTTCTAATGCATAATTAATATTATACATCGTTGAGTAATGGTTATTCCAAAGGGATGAAATTTCACCATTTCCTTGGTTTACAGTAGAATATTCAAAAGCTTCCCAACCAGCTGCACCTCCACGATCTAATGGATTAAAATCAAAGGTTGTATTATCCGACATCATTTCTTGTTGGATATACGCTGAGTTGGTAATCGTTTGTAATTGACCATACACACCATTCAAAGCCTGTTCAAATTGAGTCTGATTTTGATAAAACAAATCACGACCAATTCTCGTAGGATCGGTGGTTTTTAGAAAGTCCTCTTGACACGATATCTGTGTCAAGCAAAGGGACAAGATGATATAAAATGATATTTTTTTCATGTTTCGATTCATTATAAGTTTAATTTGATACCTACAGCTAACGTACGCGGAACTGGATATGACTCATCGTCATTGTTCAATTCGGTACCACCTCTTACTCCCGCATCTGGATTGTTTCCAGGATAGTTCGTAAACAAGAATAGGTTATTGGCCGTAAAGAAAATACGCGCATCACTGAAAACTGATTTCAACTTAGGTAATGTGTAACCTAATGTAATCGCTTTCAGCCAAATATGGCTACCATCATATACATAACGCTCGCTACTTTCACGTGACCACTTAAAGTAGTTGGTACCTCCTTGAGAGTTTTTTGCATTTGGATTAGATCCAGGATTTGCAGCTGAACGCCAGCGATCTTTTGCCTTAGTTAACACGTTAAATACACCGTCCATATTCATGGTTGATGCTTCGATGTTACGGTAGATATCGAAATTTTGAGCTCCCACAAATAACACGTTTAAGTCAAAATTACGGTAGTCTGCTGCAACGGTCCAACCCCAAGTGAAGTCAGGATTTGGATTACCAATTTCAACCATGTCTTGTGTATCATAAGATACAACACCGTCACCATTGGTATCAGCAAATTTCATACCCCCAGGGATCACACCATCTTGCTTAGCCCAACCGTCGATTTCTGCTTGCGTATTGAAAATACCCAATTTCTTGTAACCGTAAATCATACCGATTGGTCGGCCTACTTTCATTACGTTATAACCTCCGTAGAAACTACCGTAATACAACATGTCATTAGCTCCTTTAATCGCTAAGATTGTACTTCTGTTAGCAGAAATGTTCAAATTAGTTCTGAAGTTTACAGGTCCAAGATTAGATCTATAATCAACACTTAATTCAATACCTTTATTTTCTACTTGGCCAATATTATCCAAACTGGTTGTAAAACCAGAAACGGCTGGGATCGATACAGGAAGTAACATATCGTTCGTCAACTTTCTATAGTATTCAAACGTGAAAGTCAATTTGTTATTAAACGTAGCTAAGTCCAAACCTAAATCCAATTGATCTGATTTTTCCCATTTCAATGATGAGTTGGCAAATGAACTAATAACTTTACCAGGTGCAAATGAATTGTTTAAGATATAATTATTTAATCCTACGAAGGCTAAGCTTGGGTAGTTACCAATATTATTGTTACCCGTCACACCCCAGCTTGCACGCAATTTCATGTCATTGATAAAAGTTAAATCTTTCATAAATGATTCCTCAGAAACTCTCCATCCAATGGATGCTGCAGGGAAGTCTCCAAACTTATTGAATTCTCCAAAACGTGAACTACCCTCTCTTCTGAACGATGCTGACAATAAATATTTGTCTTTGTATGAGTAGTTTGCACGCGCAAAATAAGCCATTAAAGTCCAACCATTCTCGTATGAGTTAGCTGATCTAATTGAGGCCGCGCCAATGTAACGAACTAAATCATCAGGGAATGTATTTCCTGCTGCATCAATTCCATATACATTCTCTTCTTGAGCCGTGAAACCAAGCATTGCATCCACTTTTTGATCTTCTCCTATTTTAGGATTGTAAGTCAATAATTGGTCAAATGAATAGTTGAACAATCGGTCTGTGATATCTCTAGCTGTAGCAATTCTTGGAGGAGCACCCGCCTGTCCTGATGCCACTGAGGCTCCAATGGTCGAAGGTACATATTCTTTAAATGCATTGTAGTTCAATTTTGTATTGGCTGAAGACTTAAATTTCAACGAAGGTAAAATAGTGAACTCAGCAAAAGCATTGGCTAATACATCGGCAATGTTTCTCCTACGAGTAACATTTTGAAGCAAAAACAAGGGATTTGGGAAACCAAAAGCTCCGTCAAGTCCACCGATATAAGGCCTCATACTTCCGTCAGCGTTATAGATAGGTTCACGTGGATCCATTAAAAGGGCTCCTCCTACTAATGCACTACGTCCGTCCGTATTGGCAATGTTTTGCTTCGTGATACTTCCGTTTACGTTTAATCCTATATTTAAGAACTTATTAACCTGACCTCCTATGTTACTACGGATAGATACACGCTCATAATTTGTATTGACAATAGATCCTGCTTCTTTGTAATAACCTACTGAAAACATCGACTTCATCGTTCCTTTACCTGATGAAATAGTTAAGTTGGCATCTGTATAAGGAGCATTATTATTTAATATCGCACCAAACCAATCCGTTGAAAATTTAGTTTGCTCAGGATATCGATAGCCCAAAGGCACATCTTCTAGCGTTGGTTCTTTTTGCTTGAAATATCTGAAGTTATCTTCAAATATATCTTTTTTGAATTGCGCAAATTCAACCCCATTTAACACAGGAGTTCTGCGAGACATAGGAATATTTTGAATTCCATGATCTAAGGTAAAGTTGATGTTAACTTTTCCTTCTTTCGCATTTTTCGTATTAATTAAAACTACACCATTCGATCCTCTAGCACCATAAATCGCTGTAGAAGCCGCATCCTTTAAGATTGAAATGCTTTCAATATCATTTGGGTTAAAGTTTTGACCTACTGAGGTACCCACGACAAACCCGTCAATTACATACAATGGATCACTACCAGCTCCCAAGGAACCGATTCCACGCACACGAACCTCAAATAATCCACCCGGTGTTCCACTCTTTTGCTTTACGGTAACACCCGCTGCACGACCTTGAAGCATTTGGTTTAAGTTATTTGCTGGCTGCTCTCCTATATCTTTCATTCCAATGACTGAAATGGCTGAAGTGATATCCTGCTTTCTTTGAGAACCATACCCCACGACAACTACTTCAGATAGCTCTTTTAAGTTATCCTCTAAAGTTACGTCAATGATGGAACGGTTTCTAACTGTTTCAGATTTACTAGTCATCCCAACAGATGAAAAAACAAGGACTGAATTTGCCCCTGAACTTACTTTGATGGTATAATTACCATCAGCACTTGTAACGCTACCATTACTGGTACCTCTTTCTGTCACGGAAACACCAGGAATTCCTGTCCCGTCAGATGAGCTAACTTTTCCTTTCACTTGCAGACTTTGTGCAAATCCCTGGAAAATCAATAGCATCATGAATAATGTTAATTGAATTTTTTTCATAGAAATGATTTTAGGTAAATTAAGTTTAATACAATGCTTAAAACTATATTTTTTTAATTTCGAAACTATCCTTATGCCCTTAAGGACAGTTCCGTATTGTACCATAATAATACAATAAAATATGCCTTTATTTGATTATTTAGAAGTATTTATGAAAAAGGCTAATGACTTGCTTTCAAAAAAAGTATAAATTTTACAACATTTTTTATGGGCATGTTCATAAAATTGCTTTACGATTTATTTCAATAAAAAATCCATCACTCAAATTAAGAATGATGGATTTTTTGCAATTGTATTTGAATATAGTTTTAGAAGCCCAATCCAGTTGTTTTTGTTTCTACTCGCAATAAATTCATATCAGCCGTAATAAACAAAGTCTTTCCGTCCTCTCCGAAGGCACAGTTGGCCGTCGCTGACCCCGCCTCAATTCTCCCCAATAATTTTCCTTCGGGACTGATGATTAAAACTCCACCAGGGCCAGTCGCCCATAAATTACCTTCTTTATCTACTTTGAATCCATCAGGAGCACCTTTCCAACCTTTTTTAGCTAAAGGACCCGCGTCGTAAAATACTTTACCCGTTCCTAGATTTCCATCTGGATTTACCGGATAGGCCATCCAAATTAATCCTTTCATGTCGGATTGTCCTACATATAAAATTTTCTCATCAGGGCTAAAAGCCAAACCATTCGGACGTGCAAGGTCTTTTGCTTGCAAGGTTAATTGACCTTTCTTATCGATCCGATAAACTCCCTGAAAAGCTAATTCTTTAGCAGGTTCATCTTTGCCGCGACCAGGTAATCCATAGGGGGGGTCCGTGAAATAATAATCGCCTGAACTTTTTTGAACTAAATCATTGGGGCTATTTAATTTTTTTCCCTCAAATAAATGCGCTAATGTTTTTTTCTGATCAGGTCTATTTAACGGCATTTCTGCAATTCTACGATCTCCGTGTTCACAAGAAACCAAATTACCTTTTTTATTAATAATCAATCCATTCGAGCCTGGCTCCTCTGAATAAGTACCTGTGCCCGTATATCCTGATGGCCTTAAGAATTCTTCAATGCCTTTGGCCGCTGACCATTTGTGAATGACATTTTCGGGAACGTCTGAGAATAACAAATACCCTCCTTTTTTTACCCAAACAGGTCCTTCGGACCAAGTATAACCAGTGCCCAAAATTTCTATTTTAGACGTGGTGTCTATTAAATGATCTAAACCTGGATCCAAGCGGTGAATTTTACCGATGGTCGGAAAGCTTTTTTGCTGAGCTGTTGCCATAGTGCCTAAAAATCCTACCAGCAAGCTGGTCATTGTGATTAATTTTTTCATCATAGAAAAGAAAAAAATGCGGACATTAAGCCCGCATTTAGAATTTTATAAATGTTTCTTTTTCATTTCCTTCACGGCAAAATCGGCTGCCCTGGCGGTTAAAGCCATATAAGTCAGCGAAGGATTAACGCAAGAAGTGGAAGTCATACAAGCACCATCCGTAACAAAAACGTTTTTACACGCATGGACTTGGTTGTTGCCATTTAATACGGACGTTTTTGGATCACGGCCCATACGAGCAGTTCCCATTTCATGGATGGCCATCCCTGGATAGGATCCATTGTCAAATGCCTTCACATTTTTCAAACCTGCGGCTTCTAACATTTCGCCGGCATCGTTCATGATGTCTTTACGCATTTTTCGCTCATTTTCCTTGAACTCCGCGTCAAACACCACCACTGGCATTCCCCACTTGTCCTTCGTCGTAGCATCTAAATACATTTTATTTTCATGGTAAGGCAATGTTTCGCCAAATCCACTTAAAGCCATACCCCATGGTCCTGGATGTGTCAATGATTCTTTGTAATCTGCGCCGAAGCTCAAATCACCGATTCCTCTGTTCCAACCCGAACGTGATCCGCTTCCTTGGAATCCAAACCCACGTACATAATCACGCTTGTCATTTCCAATGTTTCTATACCGTGGAATGTAAATACCGTTTGGTCTGCGACCGATGTAATATTTATCTTCATCACCTTCCCATGTGCCTGTGGCGCCAATTTTGAAATGATGATCCATTAAATTATGTCCTAATTCTCCTGAGTCATTTCCGAAACCATTTTGGAAACGATTCGATTTTGAATTCAATAATAAGGCTGTTGTACTTACTGTCGAACCACACACAAAAATCACTTTGGCAAAATATTCTTTTACCTCATGTGTCACCGTATCAATTACCCGAACCCCTTTAGCACGTTGCTTAGTCGCGTCGTAAATGATTTCAGAAACTAAGGAATCGGGTCTTAAAGTCAACAATCCTGTTTTAGCTGCCGGAGGTAGCGTACAAGATTGTGAACTAAAATATGCTCCATAAGGGCAACCTAACCGACATTTATTGCGGTACTGGCAGGCTGAACGGCCTACCCCTAATTGGGCTTGCTTCGCCTCTGACAAATTAGCTACTCGGCCTATCGTCATGATACGACCAGGAAAATTTTTCTCGATGCGCTTCCGAACTTCTTTCTCCACGCAATACATGTCCATGGGCTTTAAAAACTCTGAATCCGGCAATTGAGGTAATCCCAAAGCTTCACCAGAAATACCAACATGCTTTTCAACGTAAGAATACCAAGGAGCAATTTCATTGTAACGGATTGGCCAGTCAATGGCTATGCCTTCTTTTGCATTGGCCTCAAAATCTATATCACTTAAGCGGTACGTTTGACGTCCCCACATGATGGATTTACCTCCAACAATATTAGGCCTGTACCAGTCAAATCTTTTTTCTTCTTTATATAAAGAATCAGAATCATTCATCCAATATTTTTCAGTCATCTCATTATATGGATAATCACGAGATAATTTCGGATGGGAAGCCTTTTGCTCCTGGGTCAATAAACCATTGTATTTGAAATCCCAAGGATCTTTATAGCTAGGCTCATATCCTGTGATATGCTCCATTTGCTTTCCTCGGTCTAATACCAAAGTTCTCATTCCTTTTTCTGTTAATTCCTTGGCGGCATATCCCCCTGAAACTCCAGATCCTACGACAATGGCGTCATAGGTGATTGATTTTATTGCGTCTATATTTAAATTCATTGTTAATTTAGTTCAGGTCAAAATTATAAAGTCCACGTTTTTTGATTAGGCCCTAATGGCATACATCCATCAAATTTACCTGGAATAGGAAGATATTCTAAGGCCTCAGTAGCGCCTATTTTACTTGTAAAATATCCTGTGGTGGCTAATTCTTTGATCATAAAAAAGAAAGGAGCCGTTCCCTTTTTTGCTTTTCTAGCTGCATCGCCTTCCAGCATACATGCCGTCAAAACTTCTTTTTTCTGTAGGTCATTAGCATCTACGAAACCTTTGCCTGTTTTAGTTTTACAGTCAGCGTCTAATTTGGTTAAGCCGGCATAAAATGTTTCTTGTTCTGCTTTTGTATAACAGTCTTGAACCACATTAATGATGAACTTCTCCGCACCAGCTGCCTTAGCACCCGGTGTTTTAGTGGTAGGAATAATCACATCAGCAATGGAGGCTATCAAGGTTGTTTGATCCGCAGTAAAACTTACAAAAGTTCCATTATTGGTTTTTTGGCCCATAATACCGGCCATGGCGGGAGCTGAAATCATGCCTCCCATTAACGCAGCGACGCGCTGAACCGCCTCTCTTCTATTTATTGTCATAGGTGAATAAGTATTTTATTTTTTAATGTTTTCAAATATAGGGAATTAAAATAAAAAATTAATAGGTATTATAAGGTAATTTCTTAAACGATTTTATCTCTACATTTGTTTTTAATTTCATCCATGTCGCGTATATCTTCGAAGAAACTTGTTGGCCAAATAATCACATCTCTGCTTCATTTATATACTGAAAATGAGGCAAAATCAATGGCATACAGATGTTTGGATTTAGGTTGGGATTGCAGTCCCACTGATATTTTAATGGAAAAGCCAGTGGAAATCTCGGATGAATGGGAAGCGAAATTAGGCCGACTACATTCCGGGGAACCCCTTCAGTATGTCATGGGTTTTGAGTTTTTTAGGGATCGTAAATTTATGGTCAGCCCTGCTACCTTAATACCTAGGCCGGAGACAGAGGAGCTCGTCATCAAGATTTTGCCCTTGATTGAAAAACAGCATCGAGTACTTGATGTAGGTACCGGGTCGGGTTGTATTGCGATCAGTCTAAGCATTGAAACCGATGCATCCATTTTTGCTTGGGATGTTTCCGAGGGAGCATTAGATATTGCAAAAAGGAATGCGCGTCTTTTAAGTGCATCCTTAGGCTTTCAACTTCAAGATGTATTTGAATGGGAGGAAACAGCGGATACATGGGATTTTATTGTTTCAAATCCACCTTATGTGTTGGACCAAGAAAAAAACGAGATGAGCCCCAATGTACTTAATTTTGAGCCTCATTTAGCTCTTTTTGTTCCGGATCTTAATCCCTTAAAATTTTATCAGATACTGGGTACTTTTGCTTGGAGCCGTTTAAATCCGGGAGGCTGGTTGGCCGTTGAAATCAACCGAGCCTATGGACTCGAAACAGAAAACCTGTTTAGGCAGATTGGATTTTCGACAACGGAATTGCATCAAGACTTTAATGGAAATGACCGTTTTGTATTGGCTCAAAAATAGTTTTTCAAAAATATTTATGTATTCTTCCTCAAAATTGAACTTTTATCCCGTAAAAAGTATTTTGGTACGAAAATGTAAAGGAGATTTTTATTTATTGTCTACCTTTGCCAAACAAAAAAACCATAAAAATTTTTTACGATGAATAAGAAAATTTGGATTGCTTTAGCAGTAGTTGTTGCCTTAGTTTTCTGGGGTGTTGGTTCAAGAAACGGAATGGCGACCAGTGACCAAGAAGTAAAGGCTTCATGGGCGAATGTTCAAAGTGCTTACCAAAGACGTGCGGATTTAATTCCCAATTTGGTTAAAACAGTACAAGGTGTAGCTAATTTTGAAAAATCTACGTTGACAGCTGTGATTCAAGCACGTGCAAGTGCAACACAAATGAAGTTAGATGCAAAAGATTTGAGTCCTGAAAATATGCAAAAATATCAAGCGGCTCAATCTTCTTTAGGTGGTGCTTTATCTAGATTGATGGTCGTAGCTGAAAATTATCCTCAACTTAAGGCAACGGAGAATTTCTCTGAGTTACAATCTCAATTAGAAGGTACTGAAAATAGAATTAAGGAGGAGCGCGATCGTTTTAATGAATCAGTAAAGAACTATAATTCTTTGATTGTTACTTTTCCAGGTAATTTAATTGCTTCCTTTTCTGGATTTGTAGAGAAGGGTTTTTTCCAAGCGGAAGCTGGGTCTGATAAAGCCCCTGAGGTGAATTTCGACGAGAAAAAGTAGGATGCATTTATCTGAGGACCAACAAAAGCAAATTTTGCAATCCATCAAGGAGGCTGAACTAAAGACCTCCGGTGAGGTGCGTGTACATATTGAAAGTCATTGTGAAGGGCACCCGGTCGAAAGAGCGAAGGTGCTCTTTTTTAAATTAGGTATGCACCAAACTGATTTGCAAAATGGAGTCCTCATCTATTTAGCCTACAAAGATCGTAAATTCTCGATTGTCGGTGATAAAGGAATTGACGCAAAAGTTCCTTTGGAATTTTGGGAAACCATCCGAGATGAAATGCGCCCTATACTGGCAAAAAATGAATTTGGACTGGCTCTTTCTCATGGCATCTTGCGTGTCGGCGAAGTATTGGCCTCGTTTTTCCCCTATCAAAAAGATGATCAGAATGAGCTATCGAATGAAATATCTTTTGGAGCTTAGTCAAATGATGAAAAAAATCAAATTCTTATTTTTCTTACTCTTTGCAGCAAATACCTTATTGGCTGCTGGCCAAGGAGATATACCTGTGAAACCCAATGGCTATGTATTAGATGCTATTTCTGCATTGAAGCCTGAGGAGCGTAATTTACTTGAGCAAAAATTGCGAGGTTACGCGGACAGCACATCTACTCAGTTTGCGGTTGTATTGGTGCCATCGACCGGAGGCCGCGACGCCTATGATTATGCGATGGAAATAGGGAAAACTTGGGGCATAGGCCAAAAAGGAAAGAATAATGGAGTGGTCATTTTAGTTTCCATGGATGATCGAAAGATTCGAATCGTCACAGGTCGAGGAATAGAGGATGTGTTGACGGATGCCATTTGTAAACGAATAATTAATCGAATAATCAAGCCGTATTTAAAGCGGGGGGATTTTTATGGTGGTTTAGATTTAGCAACGACTGAAATGATGCAGCGTGCGAGTGGTGAATTTAAAGCGGATGCATCTGAGGATTCTCAAGGAATTCCTTTGTTTGCCATCATTATTATTGGTTTTGTTATTATGACGTTAATCAATGCCTATCGAAATCGAAATAGAAATGGAGGATCAGGTCCTGGTTCAAATGGGGGTGGTGGTATGTTTTTCCCTCCTATATTTTTAGGGGGAGGAAATTATGGTGGCGGATCCAGTGGATCTGGCGGAGGCGGTTTTGATTTTGGAGGATTTGGTGGGGGAGACTTTGGTGGGGGTGGTGCAGGTGGCGATTTTTAAATAATCTGTATCTTTGTTGAAAATAAATATATTTTGAAAGATATCATCCAACAATCTCTTCGCGAATCACAAGATGTTTTAGCGCAATTTTTATCTGATCCAAGTAAATTGGATGCGATTGAAAAAGCGGCGAATTGTTTGGTGGATGCACTCCAACAAGGTAAAAAAATTCTCTCTTGTGGAAACGGGGGCAGCCATTGTGATGCGATGCATTTTGCAGAGGAATTATCGGGTCGATATCGAGAAAATAGGCCTGCTTTAGCGGCTATGGCAATCTCTGATCCATCTCACATTACTTGTGTCAGCAACGACTTTGGCTATAATTATATTTATTCTCGTTTCATTGAAGGCTTAGGAAATCAGGGAGATGTGCTTGTTGGTATTTCCACTTCCGGACAATCCGCTAATATCATTGAAGCTGTAAAAGCAGCACAAGAAAAGGGCATGAAGGTTGTTTTGTTGACCGGAAAAGATGGAGGTGCTTTAGCTGGAATGGGTGCCATTGAAATCCGAGTAGATCATTTTGGTTTTGCTGACCGCATTCAGGAAATACATATTAAAGTAATTCATATTTTAATTCAATTGATTGAAGCAAAAATTTTCAATCGCTAATTGCTGACTTTCATCAGATTAACTCATTAGAGTGATAAATATCACTCTTGTCCATTCATTTTGTGTATAGCTTGCCTTCCTAAAATAAAAACTATATGGAAATGCAAGAAATATTTGTGGAAAACATCAAATGCAATGGATGTATGACTTCGATTAAGTTGGCCATCATGAAATTTGCCAGAGTCAAATCGGTGGAGATTAATTTGGATGAAGAAAAAATCACAATAGGAGGAAAAGGAGTAAAGAAGGAAGCTATTTTGAAAAAATTAACTTCCTTGGGATATCCTGAAAAAGGCCATAATACACTTTTTAATCAGGCCAAGTCGTACGTAAGTTGCGCGGTAGGTAAAATGTCCTAAGTTAGGCCAACAAAAAAGCGCTGTTAAAAGCGCTTTTTAATTTACATGTTGATCATCCTAAGCGTCATATTCCCCAGCATCTTCGCTTCCTCCCATGAGTGTATCCACCATGCGATTAAAGATTGATTTAATTCCAGGAGGCTTTGATCCGCCCCCATTTTTTATGGTACCCGAAACTTGATCTTCTTGCGTTGTAGGTACTTCTCCTTCTTCCACATCATTGAGTTGATCGAAATACACCTGAACTAATCCAATGGCCGTGGCAAAGGAAGGATCTTTTATTTCTTCTGCGATACTCGCAATGGTTGAATCTGCTTTTGGAAGGCCTATTCGAGTATCTATGTCAGTTGTTCTTTGAAACAATTCATCAATGTCAGGCATTTGAGCCCCACCACCCACCAAGACAATTCCGCCTCTTAAATTGGCCGGAACAGTTACCTTTGAAATTTCCGAAAGCACGATGGCAGCTAATTCTTTAATTCGCTCCTCGATGACGATGGCTAGATTTTTTACGGAAACGGGACTTGGTTTTCTCCCTGCAATTCCAGGAATCATGACGATTTCGTTAATGTCAATTTCTTTATGCAAAGCTGATCCAAATCTAATTTTTAATGCTTCAGCGTGCTCAGGACTTATATCTAATCCAATTTGGATATCTTCTGTAATGCGATCACCCCCCCAATTCAAAACGGTAGCGTGGCTTAGTCTCTTTTTGAGGTAAATGCTTATTTCGGTCGTGCCGCTTCCTATGTCAACTAAAACAACCCCTTCCTGCTTTTCCTCAGAACTCAAAATGGTACTTGACGTAGCCAAAGGGCTAAAATATAAATTGCCCCCTTTGATATGTTCAGACTCCGCTGCTCTTAATGCCTTTCTTAATAACTCAAATTTGTCTAAACTTGCTGTGACCACCATGAAATCTCCTTCGATCCGGTCGCCAATTTGGCCCACAGGTTCCATCGTTTCAGGTAATGAACCAACTCTAAATCCAATGGGCAAACGATGAAGCACGCAAGGGTTTTTTTCTGCAATGGCTTTTTTTGCCTCTTCATTTAATTCTAATATTTCCTTTTCTGTAACGGCATCATTGGGATTTTTTCTGAGTTTAGTCAACGTATGTAAAAATACATTGATGTGACTTCCAGAAAGATTTGACGAAAAATAATAGTCCTTATTTTTCCCAGAGATAACTGTTTCTATTTGGCTGATTACATCTGAAATCGCTTGGGAAGTTTTATTTATGTTGACAATATTTCCGTTTAGCAAGTAGCCCGAAGTATTTGATTTACCTGTGGCAATGATATCTAATTGACCATTGTTTTGTCTACCAGCAACGGCCCTAACTTGTGAACTTCCAATGTCAAGGCCAATAATTAAATTGTCGCGCATAAAATGTATACTATTAAAAATTTAGAAAGACTAGGAGATTTAAATTAAGATTTAAAAATAAGAAAATTGGCTAGTAATCACAAATTACCTGATTTTTATATTTTAAGTGAATCCAAGTATAGGTGTTCCAGCCTTTGTTTGGAATTATTTTCTTGTAAAATAAGGCCAACTTTTTGAATTTTGATTCTATGTTCATCGGAAGGCCAAAATCAATATACGTTTTTCCTAAGGTAGGAACCATCACCACTCCTCCATCTGCTGCGATGACTAATTGGGCAATTTGTGCACGCCAAAATTCATCATTGTTGATAAATTCAAACAGTGGTATGAGTGTCTTACCTCTTTCATCTCTTAAATCCTTGCGTGAGTTTTGAAAAAACGGGCCTGAGACAACTAAAGTTCTAGGGGTAAAAAGATCACTTGTGCCAATGAACTTTCCTTCCTTTGTGACATATTGATCTCGAATATTGCTCTCCCCACTAGTGAATTTTAAAATTCGGGCGATGGGACTGAACTCCTTAACTGAGACAATTATTTTTCCACTAAAGTCATAATGTGCTTCACACGATTTTACGAGTGGAATTCTTTTTACTCGGGTCTCAATTTTTTTCAGCGATATTTCTTTCAAGGGCTTATCTAAGTAATAGTCGGCCCCATCATTGGTCACCATTAAATTAATTTCATTTTTCCCTAAAAGCGGTCTTTCATTTTCCGAATCTAATTTTACGACTAAGCCACTGCAAGTGATTGATCTATAATTTATCTCAGCATATATAATGGCTGCCACCCCCAAGGTCAGTAAAATGACTATAGTGAGTATTTTTTTAAACGGCTGAAAATTTCTTTTAGGTAAAGGCTTCATATTTAATGATGCAGGGCCAATTTTAAATCATTCAAAATCAAATCAATATCTCCCGCCCCCATGGTCACCAATAATTCAGGTTTTTCAGCTTGAACATGTTTCACAAAAGCTTCCTTGCTAATGATCTTTTTATTCGTGCTGGGAATATACGTTAATAACAGCTCAGAATTTATACCTGGAATGGGCAATTCTCTTGCAGGATAAATATCCAACAAAAATATTTCATCTGCAAGGGCAAGGCTCTGGCCAAAATCAGCTATGAAATCCCTGGTCCTCGAAAATAAGTGTGGCTGAAATATCGCTGTCAATTTTTTATCCGGGTATAATGCTTTAATCGAATTTAAACACGCGGCTATTTCAGTGGGATGATGCGCATAGTCATCAATCATGACATGGTTTTCATTTTCCACATGGTATTCAAATCTTCGTTTAACACCTTTGAAGCTTGATATACCTGCATGAATTTCTTCTGAATTTAAACCGACAAACATCGCTAGGGCCGACGCGGCTAGTGCATTTTCGATATTGTGAAATCCTGGTATCCTCATGGGGATATTCGAAATTTCGCCACCTGGGTAAACCATATCAAAAATCATTCGGTGGTTTTCTATTCGAATATTGATTGCTTGAAAATCCCCGACATTAATTCCAAACGTAGCATTGTTTCGATTTGATTTCAGATGTAAGCCATCTTTTTGGATAAAAAATCCATCAGGCTGAATTTGGTCTGTAAACAACTGAAAGGATTCAAGTACCTGCTCTGCCGCACCATAAATGTCTAAATGGTCCGCATCGGTGGAAGTTACCACAGCTGCTTTTGGGTGCAAGGTTAAAAATGAGCGATCATATTCATCGGCTTCTACTACGCAAATAACATCGTTTGGGCCTTTATTGGGAATAAAATTGGTTCCGTAATTCTGAGTAATTCCACCTAAAAAAGCAGTAACATTTTTATTTGCCTGAATTAATAAATGAGCTAATAGTGAACTTGTTGTCGTTTTTCCATGAGTTCCAGCAACGGCTAATGTTGGGATTTGCTCGGTAATCCAACCTAAAATCTGGGATCTTTTCCATAAATTAATTCCTAGGCCGGTTAAAAATACTTTTTCTTGGTGTGTAGCTGGAATGGCGGGAGTAAATATAAATAGGCATTTTTCTGGATCAGAAATGCATACTTCAGGAATCAATTCAACGGAATCTTCATAATGAATGACCATTCCCTCATCACTTAATTGGCGTGTCAATGCACTTTCGGTTTTGTCATAACCGGCCACGGCAAAATCATTGTGTAAAAACCACCGGGCCAATGCGGACATCCCTATACCGCCAATGCCTAAAAAATAGACTTGTTTTAAATCACTAAGGCGAATATTTATTTGCATTGTTCTGAAATTAATTCGACAATTTGTTGGGCTGCTTTAGGCCTACCCATACTGAAACTATTTTCTGCTAGCTTAGCCAATAAATCTTGGTCATTTAATGTTTTAATGGCGGTACTAACTAAGGTATCTTTTGAGCTATTATCCGTAATGAGAATCGCTGCATTTTCCATCACGAGACTTTTTGCATTTTCGGTTTGATGATCTTCTGCCGCATTTGGGAACGGTACTAATAAACTAGGTTTTCCAGACAAGCAAATCTCGGATACTGACAGGGCACCTGCTCTAGAAATAACTAAATCGGCCATGGAATAGGCAAAGTCCATTTCATAAATAAAGGCAGAAACGAAGCAGTTTAATTTTGGGAATTTGCTGACGGCATTTTTTGCCTCTGTTTCAAAATGAATTCCCGTTTGCCAAATGAGTTGAATTTCAGCTTTTTCGAATAAACTGAGTCCATCAAGAATGGCTAAATTAATACTTCTTGCTCCTTGACTTCCGCCTATCACCAGGATAGTCGGAACCTGTTCATTCAGTTTAAAAAATATGGAAGCCTTTCCTTTTTTTCCACTGAGGTCAATCAAATCTTTGCGAACGGGATTTCCCGTCATTGCTATTTTTTCGCTTGGAAAAAATTTGGACATGCCGGGATAAGCGACAAATATATGCTTCGATTTTGGCCCCAAAACTTTGTTGGTAATCCCCGCATATGAATTTTGTTCCTGAATATAAAAAGGAATGTGACTCAACCAAGCTCCAATTAAAGTTGGCCCAGAAGCGTACCCACCCACGCCAATAACCACATCGGGTTTGAATGACTTTAAAATGGCAAACGCTTTATAGAGACTTTGAATGAGTTTAATAGGAAATAAAAAATTCTTCAAAAGATGAGCCCGATTGATTCCAACGACAGGAAGGCCAATGATATTAAAACCGGCTTTAGGCACTTTTTCCATTTCCATTTTACCCTCGGCGCCCACAAATAAAATTTCAATTTGAGGATCAATGTCTTTAAAAGCGCTCGCAATCGCAATCGCTGGATAGATATGTCCGCCCGTTCCTCCTCCTGAAATAATTACTTTTTTAATGCTCACTAAATAACGGGTTTTGGGTCACTAATTTTATTTTCTTTATCGCGGCTAATTGATAGAATAAGACCAATACTCAGCGCCGTAAATATTAAGGAGGTTCCTCCTGCGGATATCATGGGCATCGGTTGGCCCGTCACGGGACCAGCGCCCACGGCTACTAACATATTGATAAAAGCCTGTAAAACGATAGTACACGTTAGGCCCGCGGATAATAATCCGCCTAAGGGTTTCTCGCTATATTTTATGGCAGATGCTCCTCGCCACATAAACCAAATAAACAATAGGGGGATGGCTAGCCCAAAAATCAGTCCATATTCTTCTAAAATGATGGCGTAAATAAAATCAGATTCCGCCTGCGAGAGCAAATAACGAAATTGGCTGTTGCCGGGTCCTTTGGGAATGAGGGCTCCGGTGGCGATCGCGTACCAACTCCTTTTCAATTGATACGTATCTCCTTTATCCTGAATTTTTTTAGTCTCTTTCGTTGACGTAGATAGTGTCCTCGTTGCGAACGTTTTTATCCGCTCTTTTACGGTGGCTGCTCTTTGGCCTATTTCAAAAGTGACTACAATAATGGCGATACTGACGACCACCGTGATAATTCCAGTAATTTGTGCGAGGGGAACCCGCCCAAACATCATCAAAACAATACTGGTAAAAAATATTAAAACGCTTGTCGAGAAGTTCGATAACATAATCAGAAAACAAGTAATGCCAATTTCCGCCAAAATGATGAGAAAGAGTGGAAAGTTGTAGGAGCTTTGGTCGGATTGTCTCGTAGAAAATATTTTAGCTAAACTTGCTGTCAGACATAATTTAGCCATATCGGATGGCATGAAGGAAATAGGTCCTAGTTCTAACCATCGGCTTGCACCCCCTTTACTTTCGCCAAATTTCAAGGCAATTAGAATCAGAATCCATGAAAAAATGAGGGCAATGTGTGCGATCTTAGTTACTTTAATATAGTTTTTTCGCGAAACCCAAGCCATTAAATAGAATGATAATCCTAAAATAAAAAGTGATTTAATAATGCTTGCCATGGGCTCGAAAGGTCCTCCCATGCTCAATTTTCCTTTGGCAGAAAATTGAATTAATAGGCCAAACGTGTTCAGCAAAATAACAATAAACCAAATTTGGTAATCCCCTGCTAGGCGATTTTTAATGTAATTAGTGATTCTACTTTCCATGGGTCAATTGCTTAACAGTGTGCTTAAATTGATCTCCTCGATCTTCATAGTTTTTAAATAAATCAAAGCTAGCACAGGCGGGGGACAATAAAACGATATCGCCTTCAACGCCCCATTTGATGCCTTTTTGAACAGCGACTTGCAAGTCGTCAGTTGAAAAAATAGCGTCACATATTCCGCTAAAATGAGTTATTAATTTCTCATTATCTTTCCCTAAGCAGATAAGCCCTTTGACTTTGTCTTTAACCAATGGGTCTAAAACTTCGTATTCATTCCCCTTGTCTACTCCGCCCATGATTAAAATGATTGGATGACTGAAGCTGTTCAATGCATAATAGACGGCGTCCACATTAGTCGCTTTTGAGTCATTGACAAAACTAACTCCCTTCGACAAACCACAGGGTTCCAGTCGGTGAGGCGCATTATGAAAAGTGGGCAGGAGTTCTTTGATTTTATCCAATGAAATGCCCACGGCTTGTGCGGCTAAAATGGCCGCAGACATATTGATTGCATTGTGTGGGCCTTTAATAGGGGCTGATGCTAAATCGATTTCACCTGTTTTCAAGGTAATTTTCTCATCGCCAATGTAGGCATCTGAATGATTATTTTTGAAACTGATCGTGCTAAAATTACTGGAGGGGATTCCTTGTTTATTTGATTGGATCACTTCATCATCTTCCCAGAAAATACATGTTTTTGTCAAATCTGCATTTTGAAAAATTCTAAATTTAGACGCAATGTAATTCTCGAATTTGTACTCGTAACGATCTAAATGGTCAGGCGTAATGTTCAATAAAATAGCAACGTCTGGACTAAAAGATATGCATCGGTCCAATTGGAAACTTGAAATTTCAAGAACATAATACTCATGGCTATTATCTAATACTTGTTTGGCAAAGCTTTGACCAATATTTCCAGCTAATCCTACTCGATACCCCGCCTCTTTTAAAAGATGATAGGTCAAAAGGGTGGTGGTCGTCTTTCCATTAGATCCGGTAATGGCAATTATTTTTGCTGAGGTATATCGAACGGCAAATTCGATTTCAGAAATTAGAGGAATATGCTTCTCTTTAATTTTTTTTACGACCTCATTTTTTTCAGGAATTCCTGGACTAATGATAATTTCATCTGCACTGAGAATTTCATCGATCGTGTGTTGGCCTTCTTCGAAGTGGATGTGGTTATCGGAAAGCGTATTTTTGAATGCGGGTTTCAAGGTCCCTTGGTCGGACAAAAACACGTCAAAACCCTTTGATTTAGCTAAAAGCGCAGCGCCTACACCACTTTCTCCCCCACCTAAAACAATTATTTTGGACATGTATGATTAATCGTAAATGATTAGAAACCGAATTTAATACAATTTATAAAATGTCTTTGACTAATGAAAACAGATCACGCAGCCATTGAAAAAAAATATGTGACAAAAAAAAGGCCGGTCGATTGACCAGCCTTTGATTATCATTTAAATAGGAATTAAACTAATGAAATGCGTTTAAACATCGATATAGTTAAACCCTTTTGCTTATTTTCTAATAATTGACGTATTGTGATTGAAGAATCCTTCACAAATTGTTGGTTTAAAAGTGTTTGCTCTCGGTAGAACTTTTCTAATTTACCAACGGCAATTTTTTCTAGCATGGCTTCAGGTTTCCCTTCTTGACGTGCTTGATCTTTACCGATTTCAATTTCTCTTTCAATCGTTTCAGCATCTACTCCATCTTTGTCTAGGGCAACTGGTTTCATCGCGGTGATTTGCATGGCAATATCTTTACCGATTTCAGAAACATCTGCACCTTGAACATTTTCAAAGGCTACTAAAACACCAATCTTGTTATTTGAGTGGATATAAGAAACTACTTTCTCTGCTGAAATATTTTCGTAGGCAGCTAATGTAATTTTTTCACCAATTCTACCTGTCAACTCGATGATATGACCTTCTACAGAGCGACCATCAGCTAAAGGCTCAGCTAATAAATCATGAGCAGAAGGAGCATGAGATGCCACCGCTTTGTCAATGATCGATTTAGCTAAATTGTTGAAATCGGCTACTTTAGAAACGGGTTCAGTTTCACAAGCTAAGGCAATTAATTTACCATTTGAATGGTCAGCTGAAAGCGCTACAAGCACCACACCTTCGTTGGTTGCGTTGTCGGCACGTTTAGCAGCTACTTTTTGTCCGGCTTTACGTAGCACATCGATTGCTGCTTCGAAATCTCCTTCGGCTTCCGTCAGGGCTTTCTTGCAATCCATCATTCCGGCGCCAGTCATTTGGCGTAATTTATTAACGTCTGCGGCTGTAATTGACATGGTATGAAATTTATTGTTGTTCTGCTTCTTTTTCGTATTTAGCGGCTACCTTAGCTGCTTCTATTTCTGCTTCGTTGTCAATGGCACGTTTTGCCTCTTCTTCTTCAGCTACACGCGCATCATCTTTATCCTGCTTTCTTTCAGCTAAACCTTCTTCGATTGCTTTTCCAATAGCTGAGGTAATCACAGAGATTGATTTGTATGCATCATCATTGGCTGGAATAGGATAGTCAACTAACTCAGGGTTTGAGTTTGTATCACACATTGCGAATACAGGAATACCTAATTTCTTAGCTTCTGAAACAGCGATATGCTCACGCTTAACATCCACAACAAATAATGCAGCTGGAAGGCGAGTTAATTCGGTGATACCACCTAAAACGCGCTTTAATTTCTCTTCTTCACGAGTCATCATTAAACGCTCACGCTTGGCAAGTGTTTTAACAATTACTTCGTCTTTTAACATTTTATCAATGCTAGACATCTTTTTGATCGACTTACGTACGGTCGCAAAGTTGGTCAACATCCCACCTAACCAACGATCCGTTACGTAAGGCATGTTTAATTTGCTTGCTTCAGAAGTAACCACTTCTTGGGCTTGCTTCTTGGTCGCAACAAACATTATTTTACGTCCAGAACGAACAATCGAACGCATCGCGGCCGAAGCTTCTTCTAGGTTAGTAATTGTCTTGTTAAGATCGATGATATGAATACCATTTTTCTCCATAAAGATGTATGGAGCCATTTTTGGATCCCACTTACGCGTCAAGTGACCGAAGTGAACACCTGCGTCAAGCAGGTCATTGTAGCTTAATTGTGCCATTTTTTGAGTTTAAATATGAATAAATAAAAAATGTGGAAAAGGCATCGGCAACACACAAGCCCTTTCCACGCAAAACGAATACTAACGTTTAGAGAATTGGAATCTCTTACGTGCTTTTCTACGTCCTGGTTTTTTACGTTCCACCATACGGGGATCACGTGTTAAAAAACCTTCTTTTTTCAAAGGGGAACGCAATTCAGAGTCTTGTGTTTGAAGAGCTCTTGAAATAGCTAAACGTAACGCTTCAGCTTGTCCTTTAATTCCACCACCATCAATTCTGGCTGTGACATCAAAAGAACCTGCCGTATTTGTTAGCGCGAATGGCTGATTAACCACAATCTGAAGAATTTCAGAAGGGAAATAATGAGCCAATGTACGACCATTGATTTTAATTTGGCCTTGACCAGGAGTCATCGAAATACGAGCTATCGCCGTCTTTCTTCTACCAATTTTATTTAATGTTTCTGCCATTTGATTGAGGATTGATCCTAATTTGGATCATATTGTCCGTTAAAACTTTATTTCTTTAGGTTGTTGAGCCGCATGTGGATGAGAAGGTCCCGCATAAACAAATAGGTTGTGGAATAATTCACGACCTAAACGATTTTTTGGTAACATACCTTTCACAGCTGCCTCGACTACACCTCTTGGATTTTTGACCAAAACTTCACGTGGCGTAGAAAAACGTTGACCCCCAGGATAACCCGTGTGACGGATGTACACCTTGTCAGTCATTTTCTTACCTGTCAAACGAACCTTGTCCGCATTGATAACGATCACTTGATCGCCACAATCTACGTGTGGGGTGAATGAAGGCTTGTGCTTACCACGAATAATTTTCGCAATTTCAGAACACAAACGTCCTAATATTTGGTTTTCAGCATCTACCACTACCCAGGCTTTCTCTACAGTAGCCTTATTCGCGGAGATTGTTTTGTAACTTAAAGTATCCACTTATATTATTATTTAACTGTTTGAATCAATTCAACTAGACAACGGAATATGTCTAAAGATTTGATTATGACCTATTTTACAACTAAACGGGCATTCAATCGAAAAAATGGGAGTGCAAATTTAGAAAATCAAAATGTGATATGCAAATGCTTTTGAAATGTTTTGATAAAAAAGTTGGCCTATGCTGGTAAATAAATAAAGGAGGCCGGGGCCTCCTTTAAAATTCTCTTTTCAAAATCATGGGATTTACAATCCTGTCATATCAAAAGTGTCCATAAAAGCCGTGGTAAATTTACCGGATTTGAATCCAGGATCATCCATCAACTTTATATGAAAGGGTATTGTTGTTTTAATTCCTTCAATGACAAATTCCTGCAAGGCTCTTTTCATGCGAAGCAAGACTTCTTCTCTACTTTGGCCACTGACAATCACTTTTGCGATCATCGAGTCATAATTAGGAGGAATGGTATAGCCTGAATATACGTGTGAATCGATTCTAACGCCATGTCCACCGGGCAAATGTAAATTAGTAATCTTCCCCGGGGAAGGTCTAAATCCATTGCCTGGATCTTCTGCATTAATTCTACATTCCAGGGCAAATAATTTTGGAAAATAATTTTGACCCGAAATTGCGATGCCAGCAGCCACTTTGATTTGTTCCTTAATTAGGTCGAAATCAGTCACTTCCTCGGTGATTGGATGTTCCACTTGGATTCTCGTATTCATTTCCATGAAATAGAAATCTCCATTTTTGTCCACTAGAAATTCGATGGTTCCTGCGCCTTCATAGCCGATCGCGGTGGCACCGGCAATAGCCGCATCCCCCATTTTTTTGCGAAGTTCATCGGTCAATGCGGGCGATGGAGTTTCCTCACATAACTTTTGGTGGCGTCTTTGAATGGAGCAATCACGTTCTGAAAGGTGGCAAACTTTTCCAAATTTATCGCCTACCACTTGGATTTCAATATGTCTTGGTTCCTCGACAAACTTTTCCATGTACATTCCATCATTGCCAAAAGAGGCTGCAGCTTCCATTTTTGCATCATCCCATAACTTTCGGAATTCAGATTCCTCTCGAATGATGCGCATCCCACGTCCTCCACCTCCAGCAGTTGCCTTGATGATGACTGGGTATACAATGGTTTTGGCTAATTCTATGGCTTCCTCTACGGTATCTAACAATCCATCGGAACCCGGAATGACAGGAACTCCCGCCTTTTTCATGGTGTCTTTGGCCGTTGCTTTATCTCCCATGGAATTAATCATTTCTGCTGATGCCCCTATGAATTTGATTCCATGTTCAGAACAAATTCTTGAAAACTCGGCATTTTCAGATAAAAATCCATATCCCGGGTGAATAGCATCAGCTCCAGTAACTTCGGCGGCAGAAATGATGGCTGGAATACTTAAATAAGATTGTCGGCTTGGAGGCGGGCCTATGCATACGGCCTCATCTGCAAAACGAACATGTAAACTGTCGCGATCTGCCGTAGAAAAAACAGCCACCGTTTGGATGCCCATTTCCCGACAAGTCCGTATGATCCGAAGGGCAATCTCCCCACGATTCGCAATTAATATTTTCTTAAACATAAATTATGCTATTTCTACCAAGAACAGTGGTTGGTCAAATTCAACCGGTGTGGCATTTTCCACTAAAATTTTAACAATTTTACCAGTAACCTCTGAATCAATTTCATTAAAAAGTTTCATGGCTTCAATCATACATACCGTTTTTCCAGGTTCTACCATGGAGCCTACTTCGATAAAGTTTTCTTTATCGGGTCCTGCTGCCCGGTAAAATGTTCCTATCATAGGCGATTTTACGGTATATAAATGATCGGTACTTGATATGCTTGGTGCCGTAGGGGCGGAAGCCTCTTCCGAATATGCGATAGGAGCGGGAGTTGGTGCAGCGGCCATTTGTACCACAGGCGCGGCTGAACTATGTTTTTTTACGGAAACTTTTAATCCTTCCGTTTCTATACTCACCTCAGCTAATGGTGATTTAGCGATATAATCTAAAAGTCTTTGTATTTCTTTAGTATCCATTTTTAAATTATTTTACTCGTGTAAAGGTAGATAAAATTATTTTACACGCTCTGCATAAGCGTAGGTTCTTGTGTCAACTTTAATGATTTCATCTTGTTCGATGAAAATTGGGACCGTGATGGTGGCTCCAGTCTCAACGGTAGCCGGTTTTTTGGGTGAATTTGCGGTATCCCCACGGACACCTGGTTCCGTGTAGGTCACTTTTAGCTCAACAAAAGGAGGTAATTCACATGAGATCGCCTGTTCGTTTTCGGTGTTAATTAAAATCTCAACCTCTTGGCCCTCTTTCATCAAATCTGCCATGACCACTAAATTAGAGTTCAATAAAATTTGCTCGAAAGATTCATTGTCCATGAAGTTGAAACCAAATTCATCTTTGTAAATAAATTGGAATTTTCTGCGCTCTACACGAACTGGATAGATTGCCACGCCCGAATTAAAGGTGTTGTCAATCACTTTTCCTGTATTTAATGAACGCAATTTTGTCCGAACAAATGCCGGACCTTTTCCAGGTTTTACGTGCAAAAATTCAATGATTGAAAATAAATCATCATTAAACTTAATCACCATTCCATTTTTAATATCTGCTGTAGTTGCCATGCTTGTTTATTTTTTTGGATCATAGGCCCATTTTACATAAGCTGATGCCCAAGTAAATCCTCCCCCAAATGCTGCTAAAATTAAATTATCTCCCTTTTTTAATTGATTTTCATAATCCATAAGACACAAAGGTATCGTGGCCGCGGTGGTATTTCCATATTTTTGAATATTCAACATCACCTTCTCCTCACCAATATTCATTCGATTGGCCGTAGCGTCAATAATTCTTTTATTGGCCTGATGAGGAACTAAAAACCGAACATCCTCTCCGGTCAATTGATTTCTCTCCATGATTTCGGCTGAAATATCGGCCATGCGAGTGACCGCAAATTTGAAGACAGATTGTCCTTCTTGGCGTATATAGTGTAGTTTTTGGTCAATGGTTTCGTGCGTGGGGGGATAGGCGCTGCCTCCTCCTTTTTGCATCAAACTTTCACAACCTTCTCCATCAGATTTTAAGATAAAATCTTGAACACCTAAGCCATCGTGGCTTGGTTCAAGTAAAACGGCTCCTGCTCCATCGCCAAATAAAATACAGGTAGTTCTATCTGAATAATCTACGATGGCGGACATTTTATCAGCGCCTACTACGATTATTTTTTTATAACGACCAGATTCAATAAATACGGTCCCAGTGGCTAAGGCATTTATAAAGCCAGAACAGGCTGCAGCTAAATCAAATGAAGCAGTCTCACGAATGCCCACTGCTTTGCAAATTAAATTAGATGCAGATGGGAAAAAATAATCTGGAGTAACGGTGGCACAAATAACTAAATCGATTTCTTCAGGCTTGGTATTTGTTTTGGCTAACAAGTCTGAAACTGCTTTGGCTGCCATCACGGAAGTCCCTTGCCCTTCTCCTTTTAAAATACGTCTCTCTTTAATTCCTGTTCTTGATGTAATCCACTCATCATTGGTCTCTACTAACTTTTCTAATTCTTCATTCGTAAGCACATATTCTGGAACATATCCTGAAACTCCTGTAATAGCTGCACTGATTTTATTTTGCATGGTTCTCTTCGACCTCCTGTGTTTTGTTATTGTTCTTCAAATTTTGCCTTAATTTTTTGGCATACATTTGAATCAACGACTGATTTACAAAGCTTAATCATATTTTTAATCGCCTTTGGGCTTGATGCTCCGTGGGCTATAATTACATTTCCATTGATGCCTATAATGGGGCTTCCTCCATAATTTTCATAATTGGTATTCTCAACAAAATCATTCATCATCCCCTGCTCCTTCATGATGTTATAAATAGACTCACCCATTTTTAATACTATATTTCCGGTAAATCCATCTGTAACAATCACATCAGCCTTGTTACGAAATAAATCTTTTCCTTCTATATTTCCTATAAAATGTATGTTAGAATTTTCCTTTAATAAAGCATGTGTACCTTGAGCCAAGATACTCCCTTTTTGCTCCTCTTCTCCAATGTTCATCAAACCCACGCGTGGGCTCGATTGTCCAGTGGTTGATTCAAAATAGATAGAGCCTAACTCCGCCCATTGCGCTAACATCTCGGGTTTGCAATCTGCATTAGCCCCTATGTCCAACATGATCGCGTAACGACCATCGACCTGGGGTACAAAACCTGCTATGGCCGGCCTCTGAATTCCATGGATTGTTTTTACTGAAAAAAGTGACCCCACCATCATAGCACCTGTATTCCCTGCTGAAGCGAACACATCCGCTTTTCCCTCTTTTAAAAGAGAAAACCCAATGCCGATGCTGGAATTGGGTTTTTGACTTAATGCTTTCGTAGGATGTTCTCCCATTTCTATCACCTGTTCTGCGTGAATAACGCGAACCTGTGAGCTCGAGAAATTTCGGGATTTAAATAAATTATTAAGGGTGTCTTGAGGTCCTATGGCTAATATAGTTTCCCCGTTGGTCAACAAATCAATTGATTCTATTATTCCGTCAATCACTGCCTCTGGAGCATAATCTCCTCCCATCACGTCGATTGCTATATTCATTTCTTTTGGTTTCAATACTAAAATCGTAATGCAAAAATAGTATTAAATTTAGTCAAAAAATAGCATTTTAACGGGATATTTTCGCAGATGCGAAAATACTTTGGTTTGTTGGCGACTGATTATGCTTTTCCAGTGTAACCTTCTACAATCATTTTGCCTTTGTAGTATAAGTTACCCTCATGAGCATGTGCACGATGGAATAAATGTGTTTCGCCTGTTTGGCTATCCACCGCTAATTGCCTTGGAGTACCAAAGTCATGCGCTCTTCTCGTATCACGTCTTGTCTTAGAAATTTTTCTTTTAGGATGTGCCATTGTATTGTTCTTTAATTATTGTCTTTTAAAATTTTTAATGCGGCCCAACGTGGGTCCATGTCATCTTCTGCTTTTTCAGTCGCGTTTTCGTCCAAAACTTTTTCAGTCGAATAAATAAACTGATTTCCTTCCAAGGCTTCCGCCTCATTTACGTACCGAGGATGTAATTTTTTCATAGGTACTTGTAAAGCTATGAAATCAAACAAATCCTGCGATAAATCTAATTTGGGAGATTTCCTGTCTATTAAAAACAAGTTGTTTCCCATTTCCTCTGAATGATCCGAATACTTATAAATAAGTTTTTCATCTACCTCAAACGGATAATCAAATTCCTCTAAGGATCGGTCACAAATTAATCGAATCGACCCCTCAATTTTTAAGCCCACTTGTATCATGGTTGCAGACTTATTTAGCTCTACAACGGAATGAAACTGCCCTTTTTCCACCCATTCTTGCTCAAAGGCTTGGAAGAAATCATCCGCCCCTTCAAAGGTATATCGATACGATTTATCTTCTAAAGAAAGTATGGGTATCTGATATGCGTCTAAAACTTTCATTTCCAAAGGTGGATAAAAAAAGGAATGCAAAATTAGGCAAATTTTATTAAAGAGCAAATCATCAAATAACAATTTCGTAAAATCTTACGACCTTTGTGAGCATGAGTCCAAGGAATAAGGTTGTCTTTTATTATTTATCGGGTCTAATCTTTTTTGAAGCCGTGGTTTTGACCTATATTTTTTCATTGGATCGCCTGGGTCAAATGAGCCTAATTAATTCATTTCATTCCTCTGAAGCAGATTTTTTGTTTAAAATAATTACTTCGGGAGCTGAAATAACGATCCCAATTTTGTTTTTGGGATATCTTATTTGGAAAAAAAGCGATTTGTTGAAATCCTATGTAATCTCCTATATTTTTTCCACTCTTATTGTCCAATTTCTGAAATTAGTCGTTTTTAAAGACGCGCTTCGGCCGCTTGCTTATTTTAAAGGGCAGGCTTATTCTTGGCATATGGTTCAAAACCTAATGATCAGCGAATATAACAGCATGCCTTCAGGGCATACTTCGGCAGCTTGGTTTATGTGTTTTTGGATTTCTTTGTTGGCACAAAAGCCTATTTTAACCATATTGATAACCTTTTATGCCATGTTAGTCGCTTACTCAAGGGTTTATTTATTCCAACATTTTCCTATTGATACAGCCGTGGGGGCTGTGATTGGCACCGGAGTTTCGCTTTTAGTTTATTATTTGAATGTCTCAAAATCCGATATAAAATGATTTCACATTGTAAGCGTTACCCTCATTTATGCTGGATTTTTTTAGGAGGCCTTTTCTTTTTGCCCAATTTAGGCGCCTCACACCTTTTTGATTGGGACGAAATAAATTTTGCGGAGTCTGCGCGTGAAATGATCGTCAGTCAAGATTTTCTAAGTGTTCAAATTAATTTTTTACCCTTTTGGGAAAAGCCCCCTTTATTCATATGGCTACAAGCGCTTAGCTTTATGTTCTTTGGCACTTTTACGGAGCATGCGTGGACGAGCATGGAATTTGCCGCCCGTTTTCCCAATGCGATGGTGGGAATATCCACACTATTGATCATTTTTAATTTAGGTAAAAAGTTCTTTTCTGATAATTTTGGTCACCTTTGGGCTTTTTCATACCTAGCGGCTATTACCCCACATGTGTATGCAAGTTCTGGGATTATCGACCCGCTGTTCAACTTATTTATATTTTTAGGTATCTACTATTTTGCCGAGTATTATGCAGATTCTTCTCGCATAAAAAATGCCTTTTTATCCGGGGTGATGATCGGATTAGGGATGTTGACGAAGGGCCCGGTTGCCTTATTATTGTGGGGCCTTACTTTATTGGTTTTCGGCATACTCCATAGAAAGCAAGTGCTAAATCGTTTTTATATCCTTTTGAAAGGCGCGATTTTGTCTGCCGTTTTAGCTTGTTTATTTTTTGTTTCCTGGTACGGCCTAATTGCTTTAAAATTTGGAACCGGAATTATCGAGGATTTTTTTGCATACCAGATTCGACTTTTGACTACCGGGGATGCTGGTCATGGCCAACCCTTTTATTACCACGCCCTGGTTTTATTGTTGGGCTGCTTCCCTATTTCTATTGTAGCTTTGAATCGAATATTGGTCAAAAAAGAGTCAATGGCTTTTGCTTCTTGGATGAAAGTTCTTTTTTGGGTGGTTTTGATTTTGTTTAGTTTAGTCAAAACGAAGATTGTTCATTATTCGTCGATGTGCTGGTTACCAATCACTTTTTTTTCTGCTCAGATATTGGTTGGTTGGTATGAAGGGAATATGCCTTTAAGCCGAGTTAAAACCGTACTCTTTGTTATTATCGGATTGTTGTTAGGGCTAATCTTTACTTTAGTTCCCTTGATAGGAGAAAATCCCAACCTCTTTTTACCCTACATTCAGGATGGATTTGTTCGAGGCAATTTACAATCCCCAGTGGCTTGGGATGGATTTGAAAAATGGATAGGTGTAATTTGGGCAGCTGTGATTATCTATTCCGCATGGGGTAAAAATGGACTCAGTTTTCGGAAATTTTTAATATGTATGGTTATATGTGTCTGTTTAATTTTCGCTTATTCAAGGTATGTTGTGCCTAAGATCGAAGGGTATACGCAGGCCACGCCCATTGATTTTTACATCGCCAAATCAGGCCAAAAAGTGTATGTTGAGACCGTAGGTTTCAAGTCTTTTGCTCACTTATTGTATTTTCAAAAACAAGCAGGAAGCCCAACGGGAGAGGAATTAATGAATCGATCCTCGGTAGACCGACCTGCATTTTTTGTGATGAAGTCTGATGCCGAGGATCGATTTAAATACCATCCCAATTTGATTTTAATCAACGAGGAGAATGGATTTCTATTCTATAAACACAGGTAATTAATTTTTTAATTCTTTCTCTGAGAAGAAAAATGCGGCTTCTAATGCTGCGTTTTCATTCGAGTCGGAGCCATGTATGGCATTTGCCTCGATGGATTTTGCGAAGCGCTGACGAATCGTTCCTTCGGCTGCATTGGCAGGGTTCGTCGCGCCGATTAACGTGCGAAAATCTTCCATTGCATTCTCTTTTTCTAAGACCATTGGAATAATGTCATTTGAAGACATATAATCACAAAGACTTTGAAAAAAAGGCCTTTCCTTGTGCACTTCGTAAAATTTACCAGCTTCCTCTGGGCTTAATTTGATTTTTTTAAGGGCAATGATTTTAAATCCGGCTTCCTCAATTTGTTGAATGATGGGGCCCGAAAAGCCATCTGAAACGGCATCGGGTTTAATCATGGTAAAGGTTCTATTTGTGGGCATGTGTAAATTTTTTTACAAATTTATCTCTAACTTTGCGAACGCCCAAATTTATTTATGGCTGCAACTATTCATATGTCTTCAATTTCTGCTTTACAAGCAAAATTAGTACCAGGTCAAAAGGCGGTTATTACGACTCATTTTAATCCAGATTCGGATGCGATTGGTTCGAGTCTTGCTTGGCAACAATATTTAACCTTAAAAGGGCTAAATGCCCAAGTGATTGTACCTTCTGCGGTGTCACAAAATCTTCAATGGATGCCCGGTGCATCAGCTATTTTAAATGCTGAAAACCTCATTCATAAGGTTCAAATTGCACCCATAATCGAACAGGCGGATTGGGTATTTTGTTTGGATTTTTCTGGTTTGCAGCGACTGCATCAATTATCTTCTTTGGTCAAACATGCACGAGGAACTAAAGTAGTGATTGATCATCATTTAGATCCAGAGGATTTTGCTGATTATTATTACCATCGGACAATCGCTGCGTCAACGTGTGAGTTAATTTATGATTTGATTGTTGAGTGGGGCGATGAGGAGTTGATAAGTGAAGAGATGGGGACATGCTTATATTCAGGCATTATGACGGATACGGGCAGTTTTAGGCATCCTAATACCACGGCGCATGTACATGAAGTAGTCGCTAGTTTGATTAAATTAGGTGTTAATACCAATGCGATTCATCGAAAGATTTTTGATTCTGCTTCCATAGACCGATTAAAATTTTTAGGCCATATTTTAGCTAATCGTTTGGAATATTTATCTGAGTATCACTTGGCGTTAATGTGGATTACGGAGGAGGATTTAGTTCAGTTTAATTCTCAAGCTGGTGATACGGAGGGTATTGTAAATTATGGATTACAGATTGCAGGAGCCATTTGGGCCATCTTGTTAATTGCCAGACCGGATGGAATTAAATTATCTTTTCGTTCGATAGAACCTTTTGCTGTGAACACATTTGCGGCCACTTATTTTGAGGGAGGTGGTCATAAAAATGCTTCCGGTGGTAGATTTTCTGGCGGATCTTTAACACAAGCGAGGGAAAAATTGCAAGAAGTATTACCTTTGTACCTTTCAGAAATAAATCGAGTTAAAAAATTATAAAGAAACTAAACAAATTTTTCATCGGACTACGGTCAAAACACCACAATCATGCGTAAACAAATAGGTTTAATTTTTTCAGCAGCGCTATTATTGACTGCTTGTAATAAGAACAAAGTAGAGATAATCGACGGAGTTAAAATTCAAATGCATAGCCATGATGCTGCTGCTAAGAAATTAAAAGAAGGCGATATCATTACGTTTAATTTAGTGATTAAAAATGGCGCTGATTCTGTTTTGCAGGATACGAAAAAAGATGGCCAACCAGGAAAAGGGATGATTCAAGCGCCTTCTAATGCTCCAGGTGCATTTAAAGGGTCTTTTGAAAATGGATTGCGTTTGTTAGCCTTAGGGGATAGCGCAACGATATTGGTGCCGATTGACAGTTTGACAAAAGCGGTTCAATCTCCATTGCCTCCATTCTTGAAGCCTGGTACTGATTTGAAGTACACCGTAAAAATATTGAAAGTTCAGTCTCGGGCTGAATTTGAAAAGGACATGGAGAAAGAGGCGGCGAAAGCGAAGCAAGATGCGGCTAAGGATATTGCATTACAACCTAAAATGATTGCTGATTACTTAGCAAAAACAGGTAAATCATTCAAGAATACGGCCGCAGGATTGTATTATGCTATTGAAAAACCTGGTGCTGGTGCTTCCCCAAAAATGGGAGAAACTTGGTTAGTGAATTATAGAGGAACTTTTTTAAATGGCAAGGAATTCGACAAAGGTAGTGCGGCAGAGATGCCATTAGGACAAATGATTCCTGGATTTAATGAAGCTTTAACGTTATTGAAAGCGGGTGGAAAAGGTACGTTTGTGATCCCGTCTACGATCGGGTATGGCGAACAAGCACGTGGTCCAATCCCTGCAAATTCAGTTTTAGTTTTTGATATTGAAGTATTGTCTAAGAAATAGGAAATATGAGAAATTTGGTGAAGCAGTTTTTAGCGATGGTATTTGTGGGTTCTATGTTGACTTCTTGTTTGTCAAATGTTGAGTTGGCAGACGAGGTGAAAGCAAAAGAGAATCAGACACAAATACTGTCGTACTTCTCCAAGTTAAATCAAACCCCCAAAGCCATGGAGGATGGGGCCTATTATTTTCTCACTAAGCCAAATCCAAGTGGAGAATTAGCTTCTAGGGGAGATACCTTGATGATTCATTATGAATTAGCCAATTTAGTCACAGGAAAGGTTTTGGATAGTACTAACCGCAAAACCAACTCTCCATTGGTGTATCAATACGGATTTTTAAATCCAATTTTTACTCGTTTAATGGCGAATTTGCGTGATGAAGAACAAGCTGTGATGGCTTTGCCTGGTACTTCTCAATCATTTGAGGGTTTGCCTGCGTATACTCCATTAAAAGTAACGATTAAAAGTTATTCGGTTCGTAGCCAGGGTGACCAAATAAACGCTTTTATTGCAAGAAAAGGATATAAAGTGACCTCGACAGACACAGATGGATTACGTTATATTCAATTGGCACCTGGAACTGGAGATGTACCCGCAACTGGTAAAGTAGTAAAATTAAAGTATACGGGCCGATTTTTAAATGGATTTGCCTTTGATGGAAATATGGCTCGGACGGATAGTTTTTCTGTGACCGTTGGGGGGACACAAACCGTTATTGGGTTCCAAAAGGGCATTGAAAAGATGCGTTTGGGAGAGAAAGCGATAGTTGTATTCCCATCCAGCATTGGGTATGGAGAAAAAGGTTCAGGAACGAGCATTCCAGGATTTACGCCATTAATGTTTGAGATTTATATAGCCAAAATTGAATAGTATAATGAAAAATTTAGTTAACTTTTTTATCTGTCTTTCGCTGTTAGGTGGAATGTCAAGTTGTAAATTTGATGAAATAAACCAAACAGAATCTGATAACCAGAAGGAGATAGAAGGTTACATGAGTCGTTCAAATTTAAAGCTTCAAAAATCTCCCGAGGGGATGTATTATTCAATTAACTCGGCGAATTCTACTGGAAAGCAGGCTTTCAATACCGATCTGGTTAAATTTTATTATAAAATGACTTTGCTTGATGGCACTAAAATAGATTCCACGGCAAAATCATTAGGCCAACTAAAAGGATTGGTTTGGGGATCCACTAACACCATATTAAATTTACCAATATCCTTTTTGAAAGAAGGGGAATCGGGTTTATTCATTTTGCCATCTGCTCTTGCTTTTGGGGGTAATTCCTACACGGATATACCTGCATTTTCAGTCATTAAATTGGAGATTGATGTGGTTTCGATACGTACCGAGGCGGAGCAATTGAAAGATTTCCAAACCTTATATAAAATTACAAATCCGGAAATATTGCCCTCTGGATTGATATTTAAACGATTGGTCGAGAACCCCAAAGGAGCGGCTATTGCTGGAGGCCAATCGGTAAAAGTCAATTATACCGGTCGATTGAGTTATGGCAATTTGAAATATGATGCGGCTGGAAAGGTAATTTATGATACAGCTTTTGATTCAGGAACTTTTACCTATGTCGCTGGGACTGGTGGAGTGATCGCCGGCTTTGATGAAGGAATCATGAAAATGCGTGTTGGTGAAAAAGCCTTACTCATTTTACCTTCCAAAATAGGTTACGGTGCGAATGGAAGCGGTACGATTCCTCCCAATTCGCCTCTGTTATTCGAAGTTGAGGTGGTTGGTGCTTTATAATGATTGAATTATATTTAGCTACTCAAAATAAACATAAAATCGAAGAGCTATCGGCTCTCTTGGGAAGTCATTTCCTAATTAAATCCATATCCGAGCTAGGAGTTATAGACGATATTCCAGAAACAGGTAAAACGTTAGCTGAAAATTCTATGCAAAAGGCACGGTATATTGCAGACCGTTTTGGGGTTAATTGTCTTTCTGATGATTCAGGGCTTGAAGTCGATTGCCTAGGAGGTCTCCCTGGAGTTTATTCCGCGCGATTTGCAGGGGAACCTAAAAATGATCTAGCCAATTCTAAGAAGTTAATTTTTGAAATGAGCCAGTATGCTGATCGAAATGCGCGGTTTGTTACGGTCTTAACTTTTCATCAGAATGGCCAATTTCGTCAATTTGAAGGAGAAATTAGAGGAGAAATTGTGTTGAGCCCGAGGGGTAGTCATGGATTTGGATATGATCCTTTGTTCCAGCCAGAAAATGAATCAAGGACTTTTGCTGAAATGACGCTTTCAGAGAAGAATATCATCGCTCATCGAGCACGCGCTTTTCGTAAATTCAAAGCATTTGCCGACGAATCTTTAAAATTTATCGACGAATAGAGTTTTTTTCACAATACTTTGTATTTTTGTTTACTTCCAATTTAAATCAAATGAATTTTGAAATAAAATGGGAGAAAATATGCTTTTAAATTTAGAGAACCCTATTAATAAATTTTGAAAAAAAGTATTTTTGGCGCTTTTTTAGCGCTTTTCTTATTGCTTCTTTCATTTGAATCCATTCTAGCTCAATATCAAATTAAGGGTATTGTTCGTGATGCGAGCAATGGTGATCCTGTACCTTTTGCTTCTGTAGGTATCTTGGGTGTGAATGTGGGTACGAGTACTAATTTTCAGGGGGAATATATTTTAAACTCAAAATTTTTATCTGACTCTATTTATGTTTCATTTGTGGGGTATAAAAAGAAGGTTAGGTACATCGATAAAAAGTTAAAATCTCAAGTCGTTGATTTTCAAATTGATCCAACCATTCGTTCTCTAAACGAAGTAATGGTTTATTCGGGGGAAAATCCTGTGTTCAAAATATTGCGAAATGTGATCAAGAATCGGGAGAAAAATGACCGAAGTAAGCTGACGGCCTATTCTTACGATTCTTATACTAAGATGGAGTTGGATGTGGATAATATTTCGGAAAAGTTTAAGGAGCGAAAGGTGATGAAGGATATTCAGGAGGCAATTAAAAAATTTGAAAAAATCGCAGGGGATGATGGGAAGTTAGTTATACCGACCTTCATCTCTGAGACTTTAAGTAAATTTTATTATCGAGAGTCCCCACAAAGAAAAAAGGAGCTCATTTTAAAGACTAATATCAAGGGGGTTGGCGTGAAAGATGGAAGTTTTATTTCACAATTGGTCGGTGGTAATTTAGTAGCTAATTATAACTTTTATCAAAACTACATCGGATTTTTTGGAAAGGATTTTGCTAGTCCCATCGGCGAAGGTTGGAAAGCGAATTACAAATATTACTTAGGAGATACGGTCAAAGTCGAAGGTAGGGTTTGTTATCAAATTGATTATGAGCCTAAAAATCCCATGGATTTAGTTTTTACGGGCCAAGTGTGGATTGACACAACCAATTTTGCCTTAGTTCAAATAGATGCCTCTGTTGACAAACAAGCAAATTTAAATTTCATTGATAAGATTAAGATTTCTCAGGAGCTAGAGCAAACAGCTTTTGGAGTCTGGCTACCTGCCAAGACTCGGTTTTTGATTGATTTAGAGGAAATCACAAAAGGCTCGGCGGGAATGCTTTTGAAGATGTATATATCCAATAAGGATTTTGTCGTTAATGAGCCCAAGCCACTAGAATTTTATGATATGGCTTCCGAGGTGGCTGAGAATGCGAAGGAACCGGATCCAAATTTTTGGAAGAATGCTCGTTTTGAACCATTAAGTTCTCAGGATTTGTTGGCCTCCTCCTTGATTGATTCAGTCAGAAATTTGCCGGTGGTTAAAACGTATGTTGAAATTGCAGAAATTGTTTTTAGTGGTTTTAGGCGCTTTAATGATATTGAAGTCGGACCTTATATCACCAGTTTAGCCATTAACCGCTTGGAAGGAGCGCGGTTTCGCTTGGGTTTTCGAACCAATGCAAATTTCGATAAAAACTGGATTTTAAGAGGTAATGTAGGATTTGGTACGAAAGATTTGGTTTTAAAATATTCGGGGGAAGTCAATTATTTATTTTCAAGAAAAAAATGGACGGTGGCCGGATTGCGTCATTCCTATGACATCGAAAGGGTGGGCTTAACTCCAGAGTTAACAGGTGATAATAAATTATTTTACGCGTTTACTCGATGGGGTGCGTTCTCAGGTGCTTTTTACCGACGTGAAACGGAAGCATTTTTTACGACAGAACCTACGAAAGGAATTACCTTTACCGCATCTGCCAATACGAGGTCCTTTGATCCATTATTTCGATTTCAATACCGATTAAACCCTGAAATGGGGGTTAATTCGCCTGTACAAGATTATTATCAAGACTCATTCATTACATTGGAGGCCAGGTTTGCGAAAAACGAGACGTTTCTGATGAATGGGAATGAAAAAGTCACCTTGGCAACCCGAAGAATTCCTGTGCTTACCTTTAAATATCAAAGGGGGATTAAAGGATTTTTGGGTGGAAACTTTGATTATGAACGATTTACGCTGAAAGCCTATCAGTCTTTTCGAGTTGGTAAAATTGGTCGATCTGATTATACTTTGATGGCCGGGTATACCCCATCAAACTTACCCGCGCCTCTTTTATTTCCACACTTGGGGAATGAGACATTGTTCTTTGTAAGGAGTGCATTTTCCACCATGAATTATTTTGAATTTGTAAGTGATCAGTATGTTTCCTTGCAGTATAATCACAATTTTGATGGTTTGTTATTTAATCGGATACCCTTGATAAAGAAATTGAAGTGGCGTTTTATTGCAAGTACAAATATGGTGATTGGGAGCCAACGCGCTTCTAATAAAGAGATTATGAAGGACGTTAACAATCCATTGAAATCGAAGTTTTTAGATCGATATGCTTTTGATTCGCTTGAGCCTGGAAAACCCTATGTAGAGGCGGGGTATGGAATTGACAATATTTTTAAAATTTTCCGCATTCAAGCATTCCATCGCCTTAGCTATTTGAACCACGGAACTCCACAGACCTTTAGGTTAATGGCCTCCATCAATGTCTCGTTTTAGTCGTAATTAGAATAAATTAAAGACTAAAATTTAAACATTTCAAGAATGTTTTATAAGCATTTGATTTATGAAGCTTAGCAGTCTATATTTGAATCTGCCAAATGGTGGAATTTGACTTATGGTATTACTCATTTTTGGTCTTTCTGTTTTAAGTTATCTTCTTGGTTCTATTCCTACTGCTATTTGGTATGGAGAAACATATCACGGAATTGACATTCGCAAACATGGGAGTGGAAATGCGGGCGCTACCAATACTTTTAGAGTATTAGGTAAAAAGGCAGGTTCCATTGTATTGTTTGTTGACGCACTCAAAGGATTTATTGCTACAGGTCTTTCAGCTGTTTTATTTTACTTTCATTTGATTGATTGGCAAACTTGTGTAACCTTAAAAATACTTTTTGGCTTTTTAGCTATTATTGGTCACCTGCTTCCTGTATTTTGTGATTTTAAGGGAGGAAAAGGAGTGGCTACAACCCTAGGAATGGTGTTGGCATTACATCCTCAAGCGGCCATCGTGAGTATTTGTGTTTTTTTAATAGTCTTTGCCATTTCAAAATACGTTTCCTTAGGTTCCATGGTCGCGTCCATCGTATTTGCATTGCTATTAATTTTTGGGGTATTTGGACAAGAAATCCCTTTATTAATCTATTTCGGGCTATTTATCACATGCCTTGTCATTTTCACACATCGAGGAAATATCATACGAATTTTTCAAGGAACTGAAAATCGGATGTACCTAATCCCTCGTAAAAAGCAATCGTAAACATTATTTTTTTATATTTGTATAGTTGCACTTTAGCTATAAGTATCAAATATGAAAGAAACACAAGCGTATATATCCGCCCACCAAGATCGATTTTTAACTGAATTATTAGAATGGTTGCGTATCCCTTCCATATCCGCTGATCCTGCTTATGCTGGATCCGTAAGGCAAGCCGCTGAATGGATGGCTGAAAATCTTAAAAAAGCTGGTGTTGACCATGTTCGTCTAGAGGAAACAGCAGGTTTTCCCATTGTTTATGGAGAGAAAATGGTTGATGTCCAAGCGCCAACAGTCCTAGTTTATGGGCATTATGATGTGCAACCCGCCGATCCGTTGGAGTTGTGGAATAATCCCCCTTTTGAACCAACCATTATCAATGAGGTCATTTATGCCAGAGGTTCTTGTGACGATAAGGGTCAGGTATTTATGCATGTAAAAGCATTTGAGGCTATGTATGCGGCAGGTGAATTAACCTGTAACGTTAAATTTATGATTGAAGGAGAGGAGGAAATTGGATCCAATAACTTGTCCACTTTTGTCTGTGCTAATAAAGAGCTTTTAAAAGCCGATGTAATTTTAATCTCAGATACGGCCATTATTGCGAACGATACGCCGTCCATCGACGTAGGTTTGCGAGGACTTAGTTACATGGAAGTCTCCGTGCAAGGACCAAATCGAGATTTGCACTCTGGCGTATATGGCGGAGCGGTAGCCAATCCCATTAATATTTTATGTGAAATGATTTCATCTATGCACGATGAATTTAATCGAATCACCATTCCAGGATTTTACGATGGGGTCTTGGACGTTAGTCCAGCGGATCGTGCTGCGATGGCACAAACTCCTTTTGACTTAGAAGCATATCAAAATGATTTAGGCATTCATGCCGTCCATGGAGAAAAAGGATTTTCAACGATCGAGCGGGCCTCTATTAGGCCTACTTTAGACGTCAATGGTATCTGGGGTGGTTATACTGGGGAGGGAGCAAAGACCGTTTTACCTTCCATGGCCTATGCTAAAATTTCCATGAGGTTGGTTCCCAATCAATCCTCTGAACAAATTACTAAACTATTTACGGACTATTTTTTAGCGGCAGCTCCTAAGGGAGTACAAGTCACAGTGACCCCACATCATGGAGGAGAAGCCTATTTGATGCCGACGGATAGTATTGCATTTCAAGCAGCATCTGAGGCTTTGGCGAAGACTTTTGGAAAAGAGCCCGTGCCGACTCGTGGAGGAGGAAGTATTCCCATCGTAGCTTTATTTGAAAAGGAGTTGGGGATTAAGTCTATTTTAATGGGTTTTGGTCTAGATTCCGATGCCATACATTCTCCAAACGAGCATTATGGCTTGTTTAATTTTTATAAGGGAATCGAAACTATTCCGTATTTTTTCTCAAATTATAACGAATTATACCAACAATAATGGCTGAAAATCTAACCTTATTGGCAACCGAATCCGCTTCTTCCTATCAAAATTTAGAGCAGCAGAGTGTTGAAACTTTGCTTCGACAAATGAATGCGGAAGATAAAACGGTTGCTCATTCGGTCGAAAAAGAAATACCGGCGATCGAAGCGCTCGTGAATCAAATTGTTCCTCGAATGAAACAAGGTGGTCGTTTATTTTATATTGGGGCTGGAACTTCTGGCCGACTAGGCGTTGTGGATGCTTCCGAATGTCCACCGACTTATGGAGTAGCATTTGATCGCGTTATTGGATTGATTGCCGGTGGTGATGGGGCAATTCGAAAGGCTGTTGAGAATGCTGAAGATGATGAACAGCAGGCTTGGTTGGACATGGAAGCATATCGAATAGGTGCCTTAGATACGGTCATTGGCATAGCAGCTTCTGGTAGAACTCCCTATGTGGTGGGTGGATTGCGGGCAGCCAATGAGCGCGGAATTCTCACAGGTTGTATCGTGTGTAATGCGGGTGGCGTTGTAGCTAAAGAAGCAAAATATCCCATCGAAGTGATTGTTGGGCCTGAATTTGTCACGGGAAGTACGCGCATGAAATCGGGTACAGCACAGAAATTGGTCTTAAATATGATCTCGACTTCGGTGATGATCCAACTAGGACATGTGCAAGGGAATAAGATGGTCGATATGCAATTAAGTAACCATAAATTAGTGTTAAGAGCTATTATGATGGTCCGAGAAGCGACTGGAATTAGTGAAGAAAGAGCTGCGGAATTATTAGAAAAACATGGAAGCGTAAGAAATGCGATAGATTCATTAAAAAAGGCGTAATTCAGGGCAGTTTTTTAAGGAGAATTCCCTTAATTTGTGAATCCAATTTGGAAGTTTAAATTTTTACCTATTAATATTAATTTTTTATGAAAACGATATCTAAGTTAATTTTTACAGCAGTATTGAGTTTTTCGGCCTTGAGTTTTCAAGCTAAAGCTGAAGATTTTCCAGAAGCAATTAAGCCTTTGATGCAAAAGTATACTTGTTTTGCTTGCCACAAGGTAGATACAAGATTAGTAGGACCTGCTTACCAAGATGTGGCTAAGAAGAAATACAGTGTGGATAAAATAGTTGCACTGATTGCAAAGCCTCAACCTAGTAATTGGCCAGGTTACCCTCCGATGGCTCCTATGACAAATGTTCAAAAGGACGATGCCATTAAAATAGCGAAATGGATTAATTCATTGAGATAAAAAAATCCCGGTTTAGGCCGGGATTTTTTTTGATTATTTTTTAGCTGGGGCTTTTTTAGCTGGGGCTTTTTTAGCTGCCGGCTTTTTTTCTGCCTTGGGTTTTTCTGAATCCTCTTTGGTCGGCTTAGGTTCCTTAGCGACTTTGGAAGGAAAAAGTTCAGGAACATGTGTAAATAAAATCAGGTACCAATTTAAGATTTTTTTAATGTCGGATGCGAATACTCGATCAGCATCATAATTGGGAACTACGGTAGAAATTACTCCAAAAAGTTCCAAATCCGTTGATTTTCGAGGCTCTATCGGTAATACACCATTAAACATCTCATGTATTTTTAAAAACAATTCAGCCAATGGCAAGGTGCTGTCTTGGTGATCGTCTAAATAAAGAGAAATGTCTTTTAGTACCGAAATTCTAGTTTGACCACTCACCACTGATTTTTGTTTTGCCGCATCTAATGTCTCGACGATAACTCCAGTTCTTGTTGGCTTTAACACTTTAAATAATCCTGGTTTACCAGAGATGTGGGCAACTTCGTTCAATAATTCCATGAATATGTTTAATAATTCGACTGCAAAATTAGTACTATTTCCCTATTTTGTAAGGTGATGTTTGAATTAATTGCTCTATATTTTTCATTATGTCTTCTCGGCCTACATGTTTTTCAGCTGAGGTAATAAAAATGGTTGGCAATGTTTCCCAAGACTCTAACAAATAATTTTTATATAATTCAACGCTATCTCCCACCTGTTTTTGCGAAAGTTTATCGGCCTTCGTGAAAACGATATGAAAGGGAACTTGCTCGATGACCATACGGTTCATGAACTCAATGTCTACGATTTGGGGTTTGATGCGAATGTCAATCAGTACAAAAAGACAAGTCAAATTTTCCCGATGAAGTAAATAATCAAAAATCATTTTTTCGAAATCCCTTCTTTTCTCTTTGCTTACTTTGGCATAACCATACCCAGGTAAATCGACCAAATACCATTTTTCATTAATCATGAAGTGGTTGATCAATTGCGTTTTTCCCGGAGTCTGAGAGGTTTTTGCTAAACCTTTGTGAAAAGTTAGGGAGTTGATCAATGACGACTTTCCTACATTAGACCGGCCAATAAACGCAAATTCAGGGAATCTAGCCGGAGGACTTTTTGTAAAATCGGTATTGCTTGTAATGAATCGGGCGATAATCGGTGCTGCAGCCATGAGGTAATTGTTAGGCTGCAAAGGTAAGGGAAAATTAGGTATTAGGTAATAGGTTATAAGTAATACCTATTTTTCCTTTACCTTTGTACCTTCAAAATGGAAAAATTACAAAACGATTTAATCATTCGTGCCGCGTTAGGCCAACCCGTTGAACGGGTACCCGTTTGGGTGATGCGCCAAGCAGGTCGAATCTTGCCTGAATACCGAGAGGTTCGAGCAAAAGCAGGCTCATTTATCGCCTTGGCCACGAACCCAGAAATGGCGGCTCAAGTCACCTTACAACCTGTAGATAGGTTTGGTGTGGATGCGGCTATTATTTTCTCCGATATTTTAGTAGTGCCTGAGGCGATGGGTTTGCCCTATTTGATGGAAGAACAAAAAGGACCTGTGTTTCCTGAGGTGATTCGTTCGCATGCCGACTTAGCCAAGATTCGATTAGCAAATCCCGAAGAAGATTTGAAATATGTATTAGACGCCATTAAAATTGTCAAAAAAGAATTAGCAGGTCGTGTTCCTTTAATCGGTTTTGCTGGAGCGCCATTTACTATTTTCTGTTACATGGTCGAGGGAAAAGGTTCAAAAACTTTTTCTCAAGCAAAAAAAATGCTCTATGCAGAACCTACTTTAGCCCATGCGCTATTGCAAAAAATTACGGATTCTACTATTGCCTATTTAAAAGCTCAGGTAATTGCTGGGGCTAATTTATTACAGATATTTGATTCTTGGGCAGGTATTTTATCGCCCACCCAATACAGTGTATTTTCAATTCCCTACTTAAAGCAAATCTGTGATGCCATACAAGAGGTTCCTCTAACTTTATTTGCCAAGGGGGCATTTTTCGCTAGAGCCGAAATGGCCCAATTGGATTGTCAGACCATTGGCTTAGACTGGAATATGGACATTTCGGAATCGCGTGCCCTTGTAGGATCTCATAAAACCTTGCAAGGAAATTTAGATCCTTGTGTCTTATATGGTGATTTTAAAACGGTGGAAGCTGAGACTAAGGGGATGTTGAAGGCTTTTTGGGGCCAACGATACATCGCCAATTTAGGCCACGGCGTTTACCCAGATATTCACCCAGATAAAGTTCAATGTTTCGTGGATACGGTTCAAGGGTATCAAGGATAAAAAAAACCAACCGATCACGGCTGGCTTTTTGTTTCAATCCCCAATAATTTTAAATTGACGATTCAGCAATTATTGTGAAATCTGTTTAAGTTTTCATATTGAGAGCATTAGCTTTCGATTTTTGGGGCTTTTGCCTCTTTAATGCCAGCTTCAAATTGAATATCTAGTCCATGAGATACGGTTTTAGTATCTTCGTACACATCAAATTTCACTGCTTTACCCCATTTGATGGTGATAAAATGAGCGCCATAGTTGGTATAGGGCTCGCCATTTAGTAAAACACAAGTGGCTTTCCAACGGACAATAGCTAGGGTATTATTCGGGCCTCCTTTTATTTGAATGTCTGAGATTTCTAACTTCAAATCAGGTAATACCGTACCCAACCGTTCAAACCATTTTTTAAGATTCACCTTGTCATGACGTTTACCCCCTAAGGAATGATCTCCGGCAAAAGCGTGTTCCAGCGTTTCATCAGATACACCTTTGAGAAGTTCGTCATACTTGTGTTCATTGACATAGGTAAATTGTTGCCTTACCTTTCCTTTGATGATGGAATGATAGGGGTTAAACCCTTGAACGGTAACTGCAGAACCTAAAAATGTCAGTACTGCAATCGAAATGAATAAGTAGTTCATATTTTTTGTGGATTAGTGATAGGCAAAACTACCTGACTTCTCACTCTTAAAAAATGAACCCAGGTTAAGAAATACGTTTCCTTATTCTACTCAGAGCTTGAGGGGTAATTCCGATGTAGGAGGCTATATATTTGAGGGGAATTTGTTGAAGCAAGCGCGGTTCTTCTTTGAATAAATCCAAATAGCGATCTTCTGCGTTTTTCGTCAACAAGGATAATTCTCGTTTGGTTTTTTTCATGTAAAGTCCTTCACTGGCATATCTACCTAGCGTATTGCCAATCGTCGTTTTTGAATAAATTTCTTGCAAATCTGCATGGGAAATGCTCCACAAAATCGTTTCTGTGATGGCCTCGATCTGATAATCACTGGGTTGTTGGGTCAAAAATGAACTATAGGCACTGAAAAAATTACCTTCAAATTCAAAACTAAAAGTTAGGTCATCCCATTCTTTCGGAATACACATCCGGATCATGCCTTTTTCGATAAAAGAAAGGTAATTTTCTATTTTTCCTTGGGCTAGAATAATTGATTTTTTGGGGAATGCTCGACGAGTCAGTTTGGAGGAAAATATTTCCCAATCGGAATCTGACATCGGAACAACACGTTCAAAGTACTTTTTTATTTCATTCATGGCACAAAACCAATTATTTTCAGTGGTTTACAGTTGTATGCATTCCATGCAAAATGTTACAACTATAGGATAGAACTAGAATGACAATTTAAAAAATTATTTCGCTGAATAGTTCGGAGCTTCCTTCGAAATGCTCACATCATGTGGATGACTTTCTTTTACTCCTGCTGAGGTGATTTTAACAAATTTCGCTTCTTGCATGATTTCAATCGACGCTGCGCCGCAATAACCCATACCGGCTTTCAATCCGCCGACCATTTGGTATAAAATTTCAGTCACAGAGCCCTTAAATGGCACTCGGCCTACAATCCCCTCGGGCACTAATTTCTTAATGTCATCTTCCGCATCTTGGAAATAACGGTCTTTTGACCCATCTTCCATCGCTTCCAAGGAACCCATCCCACGATAAGATTTGAATTTACGTCCTTCTAAAATAATCATTTCACCCGGCGCTTCATCCGTTCCGGCTAATAAGGATCCGATCATTACTGTGCTAGCTCCGCCGGCAATTGCCTTTGCCACATCACCCGAATACCGAATTCCACCATCGGCAATTAAAGGAATATTATAAGGTTTTAATGCTTTTGCCGCTTCGTAAACTGCGGTTAATTGGGGCATTCCTACTCCTGCGATAATACGCGTCGTACAAATACTGCCAGGGCCTACTCCCACTTTTACGGCATCGGCTCCCGCTTCTGCTAAGGCTTTTGCTGCTTCCCCTGTTGCAATATTACCCACAATAACTTCAAGCGTTGGGAATGCTTTTTTGACCGACTTTAATGCGTCGATCACTCCTTTGGAATGTCCATGGGCAGTGTCAATACTAATTACATCAACTCCCACTTGGACTAAAGCTTGTACCCGATCTAATAAATCGGGAGTAACTCCCACCGCGGCACCTACACGCAAACGACCTAAGGAATCTTTGGATGCCAAAGGATGTGATTTGCGTTTCAAAATATCTTTATAAGTAATCAAGCCGATAAGCTTTCCATTTTTGTCAACAATCGGCAATTTTTCGATTTTGTATTCCTGCAAAATGCTTTCGGCATCTTCCATGGTAATGCCTTCTTTGGCCGTAATCAAATTCACTTTCGTCATAATCTCAGCCACCGGACGTGCTGTTTGCTTTTGAAACCGTAAATCCCGGTTGGTCAATATGCCCACCAATTTCCCCGCGTCATCAATCACGGGAATACCGCCAATCTTAAATTCCTTCATGATGCGTTGTGCATCACCTAAGGTTTGATTGTCTTTTAATGTGACTGGATCGATGATCATTCCAGACTCAGATCGTTTTACTTTACGAACTTGTGCAGCCTGTTGGTCAATCGTCATATTTTTATGAATGATTCCGATTCCACCTTCTTGGGCCAATGCAATGGCTAATGCAGCCTCTGTAACGGTGTCCATGGCGGCAGAAATAATCGGAATATTAATCGTGATATTTCGAGTTAACCTCGTTTGCGTACTTACTTCACGAGGCAACACCTCAGAATACGCGGGCAATAACAATACGTCATCGTAAGTTAAAGCTTCAAAAAGAAATTTATTGGATTCAAGCATAGCAAATAAATTGAATGGGTAATGGTAGACGGCTGATGAATCGAATACTACCCTTATTTGCGGGATAAAATTACAATTTTTTTTTGTAATATTTGAATTATGATTAAAAAATTCAATTTCTTACTACCTTTCATTCTGCTGATTTCATATCAAAATTTTGCTCAAACGGTCAAATACACGTTTGAAACATCCCGCATGGGTTCACCCTTTCGGATCGTTGTATCAACAAATGATAGCCTTGGAATTTCAAAAGTCATTCAAAGTTCGTTTGATTTAGCGCGTGATTTAGAGGCTCAATTGAGCGATTATCAAATAAATTCAGAATTAAGCCAGGTCAATTTGCGGGCCGGGACTGGAGAGTTTTTCCCCATTCATTCACCTCTAAAAGAAATTTTAAGTATCGCGTTGCATGCAGAAGATTTAACCCAAGGAGCATTGAATATAAAAGTAGGTAGATTGGTTCATGCATGGAGAAAAACGCGGAAAGATAAAATATTGCCAAATGAAAAGGAGCTTAGGAAAATTGCCGATGCCATTCAGGGGAATTGTATTGAGTTTTCTGAGGATTCGACAAAATTAAGGTTGGCCAATCGAGCGTGCCAATTAGACCTAGGTTCCTTAGGAAAAGGTTTTGTGGCTCAGAAAGTTTTAGACCATTTAATAAATAATTCATGGCCTTATGCTTTAGTAGATGCAGGAGGGAAAATTTGCATGACTTCATTGGACAAAATGGGGGGACAATGGGTCTTAGGCCTAGAGATTCCCGGAGGCACAGCTATTTCAGATCAGATGCTAACTTTGAAAAATTGCTCGATTGCCAGTTCAGGGAAGACATACCAACAAGTTAAAATTGGGGATCAAGTGTATTCGCATGTATTGGATCCAAGAACCGGAATGGCTTTAACGCATGGACGTTCCGCAACAGCTATTGCACCTGATGGGACTTTGGCCGATTGGCTTGCGACGGCTGCCACGATAATGCCTATACGAGAAATTGAAAAATTATTGGTAAAATTGCCTAATGTTCGTTTACTGGTTTGGGAATTCAACGCTGGTAAATTAGACATTTTACTAAATCGTAACCTTTTGTAGTATGAAATATATTTTAATTTATTGTTTTTTCTTCTTCATTTCCCCTCTTGTAAATGCCCAAAAACTAAGCTCTTATAATCAAATTATCCCGGGAAGTACGGTTTCATTTGATATGGTCGCTATACCAGCGGGTGAGTTTTTACTAGGTAGTTCGGCACAAGATGCAGGACATAAAGTAGATGAAGGACCTCAAAAGAAAGTTAAAATAAATGCTTTTTGGATGGGGAAAACAGAAGTAACCTACGATGAATATCAATTATTTTTTGAGGAGGAGCGTGACCCCGAGCCCAAACCGGCTAAAACTGGACCCGATGCAATTACTCGGCCTAGTCCTCCCTACATTGATTTTACGTTAGGCATGGGGAAAGTAGGTGGATTCCCGGCCAATTCGATGCAGCAATATTCAGCCATCATGTATTGCAAATGGTTGTATGCGAAAACGGGTATTTTTTATCGCATCCCAACGGAAATAGAATGGGAATATGCGTGCAAGGCGGGGCAAAAAAATCCCATCGAACCCTTAGATGATTATGCTTGGTATGCTAAAAATTCTCAGGAAAAATACCATCATGTAGGATTAAAAAAACCGAATGCTTTTGGCTTGTATGATATGTTGGGAAATGTCTCTGAATGGGTGCTAGATCATTATGATGCGGAAGGATATAAAAAATCAGCATCTCCTGTTTTTATCGATAAATATGCAGATGCGATCGTCAGAGGAGGAAATTTTCAAGATGAAAAGGGATTAGTGAGCCCCTCCGCCCGATTTGCTGCAGATCCAGTTTGGAATCGTAGAGACCCACAAATACCTAAAAGTATTTGGTGGAACGCGGATGCCCCCTTTGTTGGTTTTAGAATTATTAGACCTAATCCGCAGCCAAATGCACAGGAAATTAGGACATTTTTTGAAAAATATTTAAATTGAGAATCTAAACTATTTACACATGAAAAATTCAAGAAGAGATTTTGTTAAGCAGTCAGGCTTAGCAGCTAGTGGATTGATTTTAAGTCCTTGGGCAGCTAATGCATTTGCAGGTCAAAGCCTGGTAGGCGATACGCTAAAAGTAGCCATTATTGGTTGCGGAGGCCGTGGAACAGGTGCCATTACTCAGGCATTAAGTACGAAAGAAAATATCAAATTAGTTGCGATGGCTGATGTTTTCCGTGATCGATTAGATGATTGTTACAACAATTTGATGAAATCGAGAGCGAAGGATGCTTCAGCGAAAGCGATCCCAATTAACCAAAAAGTAGATGTTCCAGAAGACCATAAATTTGTAGGTTTTGATGCCTATAAAAAAGCAATGGCCTTAGCGGATGTAGTAATTTTGACTACCCCTCCAGGATTTAGGCCTCCATATTTTGAGGAAGCCGTGGCTCAAGGAAAGCAAATTTTTATGGAAAAGCCGGTGGCAACAGATCCAGCGGGTATCCAACGCGTTTTGGCAGCAGCTAAAATAGCAAAGCAAAAGAAATTAAATGTGGTGGTGGGTTTACAACGTCATTATCAAAACTCTTACAGAGAACTGATGAAACGTGTGCAAGATGGACAAATTGGAGATATTGTTTCGGCCTCTTGCTGGTGGAATAATGACGGAGTATGGGTGAAACCTCGTAAAGAAGGTCAGACGGAGATGGATTACCAATTGCGTAACTGGTATTATTTCAATTGGATGTGTGGAGATCATATTACAGAGCAACATGTTCATAACATTGACGTCATCAACTGGGCTAAAAATGGGTATCCGGTAAAAGCTCGTGGAACGGGTGGACGTGAGGTAAGAAAAGGAAAGAATTATGGTGAAATTTTTGATCATCATATTGTTGAATTTGAATATGCGGATGGTACAATTCTGAATAGCCAATGCCGACATATCCCAGGTACTTGGGCTAAGGTGGATGAGCATGTGATTGGAACGAAAGGAAAGATACATTTTGATGCGGCCAAAATTTTTGATTACAAGGGAAATCTTCAATATGCGTTTGATAAAAAGACGAAGGAAAATAATCCATATCAAACAGAGCATGATGAATTATGGGCTACGGTAGCAGCTGGCGAATACAAGTTTGCTGATGCTGAAAATGGCGCTTATTCGACCATGACATCTATTTTAGGACGTATGGCCACCTATTCAGGTCAAGTGATCGAGTGGGATAAAGCCATCAATTCAGGACTTAATATAGCGCCATCTACATTTAGTTGGGATGCTGATATGCCATCTAAGCCAGATGCAAATGGTTTGTACGCGGTAGCGGTACCTGGAAAAACAAAGTATTTTTAAAAAATTATCTCAAAAAAACTAGATTTTTAATTAAATTGCGGCTTCATTTTTTAGCCTAATGTAATGAACTATCAACCACAGGATTTTCTTCCGATTTTTGCACAACTCGCGGCGGCCCTAGCCTTTATTGTGGCTACCATGCTTGCGACACATGCGCTGGGTCCTAAAAGGCATTCAGAGAAAAAAGATGATACGTTTGAATGTGGGATTGAGTCAGTAGGAGACGCCCGCACACCCATTTCAGTTAAGTATTTTTTAGTAGCCATATTGTTTGTGCTATTTGATATAGAGATCGTTTTCATGTACCCTTGGGCCGTTAATTTCAAGGAATTATCATGGGATGGATTTTATGAAATGATTGTGTTTATGGGCTTGCTATTGGCAGGTTTCGTTTATGTAATTAAAAAAGGAATTTTAACCTGGGAAAAGTAAACTTTTAAACGAATTGATGGTTTACTAATTTCAAGACAGCATCTAGTTGATATGAGTAATTCAAACATAAGTATGGTGGAATCGCCACCGGGATTAGAGGGACAAGGTTTTTTTGCGACAAGTTTAGATTCATTGGTGGGGCTGGCCAGAGCGAATTCGCTTTGGCCTTTGCCATTTGCGACCTCTTGTTGTGGAATTGAATTCATGTCGACCATGGCTTCACATTATGACATTGGACGTTTTGGGGCAGAAAGACTTAGTTTTTCGGCACGCCAAGCAGATGTATTAATGGTTATGGGAACAATTGCCAAAAAAATGGCTCCAGTGGTCAAACAGGTTTACTTACAGATGGCGGAACCTCGTTGGGTTTTATCGGTAGGAGCTTGCGCATGTTCTGGAGGAATTTTTGATACGTATTCTGTTTTGCAGGGTATTGATCGAATCATCCCAGTGGATGTGTATGTGCCAGGTTGTCCCCCACGTCCAGAACAAATTTTGGATGGGTTTATGCAAATCCAAGAATTGGCCAAAAAAGAGAGCACACGCAGGAGAAACATGCCTGAGTACAAGGCTTTATTAGCTTCTTACGGAATAGAATAAGGGAGGGATATGGAAAAATTGAATAACCAACAAATCATTGAGGCACTTCAAAAGACCTTTGGGGAAGATTCGGTCTATGGCATAGGGGAATCTCATGGGATACTCCATGTGACTACTCATGTGGACAATATCGTTCCAATGATGCATTTTTTATATGCAGATCCTATTTTAAAGTTTCAGTTTTTGACCGATTTAGCGGGGATACATTTTCCGGATGCGAAAGGTCAGGAGTTGGGTGTTATCTATCATTTGCACAGTTTAGAGAATAATGTGCGCTTGTGGATCAAGGCATATGCGCCAATAGAGGCACCTAATTTTCCTACGATTACGGGTTTGTATGCATCGGCCAACTGGATGGAGCGGGAAGCCTTTGATTTTTATGGAATTATTTTTGAAGGTCATCCTAATTTGATACGTATTTTAAATGTAGACGATATGGATTACCACCCGATGCGCAAAGAGTATCCGTTAGAAGATGCGACGCGTCATGATAAGATTGATGAAATGTTTGGTAGATAATCTACCTATTGATAAATTTTTATGTCTGAAATAGCCTTAGTAAATAGTCCAAATGTTGGTTTAGATAAAACACAAAAGGGTGGTCCTTATGTGAATGATTTGTCGACACTTAATTTAGGGCCTACACATCCAGCCACGCATGGTATTTTTCAAAATATCTTGACGATGGATGGGGAAACCATTGTGGATGCGGAACAAACGGTTGGATATATACATCGCGCCTTTGAGAAAATCGCTGAGCGACGTCCGTTTTATCAAATCACTACTTTGACGGACCGGATGAATTATTGTTCATCGCCAATTAATAATATGGGTTGGCATTTGACGGTTGAGAAATTATTAGGCATTGAAGTTCCAAAGCGTGCTCAATATATTCGAGTGATCATGATGGAGTTAGCTCGGTTAGCTGATCACATTGTTTGTAACTCAATTTTGGCTGTGGACACAGGTGCTTTAACGGGTTTCTTATATGTCTATCAATGGAGAGAGCATATTTACGAAATTTATGAGGAGTTATGCGGGGCCCGATTGACCACTAATATGGGTCGTTTTGGTGGCATGGAGCGTGATTTGTCTAAGGTAGCCATTGAAAAAATACATGTTTTGTTAGAAGGATTGCCTAAAGGATTAAAGGAGTTTGAGGGGATGGTGATGCGCAATCGAATTTTCATGGATCGTACTCAAAATGTGGGAGCTATTTCCGCAGAGCGTGCGTTAAACTATGGGTTTACAGGACCTAATTTACGTGCTGCGGGCGTGGATTATGATGTTCGTTCTTTGAATCCTTATTCTTCGTATGAAGATTTTGAATTTGACGTGCCGGTGGGAACGAAGGGCGATACGTATGATCGTTTTTTAGTGCGTGAGGAGGAGATGTGGCAGAGTTTACGCATTATCCAACAAGCGATGGATAATCTTCCTGAGGGATCATATCATGCAGATGCACCCCATTATTATTTGCCGCCAAAGCAGGAGGTATATAAAAATATGGAGGCATTAATTTATCATTTTAAAATTGTGATGGGGGAGATCGATGCCCCGGTGGGTGAGGTTTATCAGTCGGTCGAGGGTGGAAATGGAGAATTAGGTTTTTATTTAGTATCAGATGGGGGTCGGACACCTTATCGGTTAAAGTTTAGACGTCCGGGATTTATTTATTACCAAGCGTTCCCTGAGATGATCAAGGGTTCTTCACTTTCAGATGCGATTGTTACGATGTCGTCGATGAATGTGATTGCTGGAGAGTTAGATACTTAATACATGGAAACAAAAAATACAATAGTTTTTCCGGCGGAGACGTTGGATTTAGTTCAAAAAATAATGAAGCGTTACCCGGAGGGAAAGCATAAATCTGCGATACTTCCTATTTTGCATTTGGCCCAAGCTGAATGGAAATGGTGTAGTCCTGAGGTGATGGATTATGTGGCTTCTTTGCTTTCAATCGCTCCTGTAGAAGTGTATGAAGTGGCTTCTTTTTACACGATGTTTCATTTGGAGCCTGTTGGCGAGCATGTGATTGAATATTGTAGAACGGGTCCATGTTGTCTAATGGGGGGCGTGGAAGTATATGATCATTTGAAAAAACGTTTGGGAATTCAGACGGGAGAGACTACTTCTGATGGCAAGTTTACGATTAAGGAAGTGGAGTGTTTGGCGGCATGTGGTTGGGGACCTGTATTTCAAATTAGAGAAAAGTTTTATATGCAATTAACGGCAGAGAAGGTGGATCAGATTATAGATGAACTTAGTAAATAGGCTGGAATGAAAATATTAACGGAACAGATAGACGTACCAGGGATTGAAACCATTGATGTTTTTTGCAAACATGGTGGTTATCAGGCGGTGGAAAAAGCGATTAAAAAAATGACTCCTGATGAGGTAACGGAAGAGGTGAAAAAGTCAGGATTAAGGGGTCGTGGGGGAGCAGGATTTCCGGTAGGGATGAAGTGGTCTTTCTTGGCTAAGCCGGAGGGGATTCCTCGGTATTTGGTGTGTAATGCAGATGAGTCTGAGCCTGGAACCTTTAAGGATCATTATTTGATGTGGAAATCTCCGCATACCTTGATTGAGGGAATGATTGTTTCAAGTTTTGCTTTAGGGGCTAATACCTCTTATATCTATGTGCGGGGTGAGTTGATGTATGTCATTCACATTTTGGAAAAAGCGATTCAAGAGGCTTATGATAAGGGGTATTTGGGTAAAAATATCTTGGGATCTGGCTATGATTTAGATCTTTATGTTCAGCCTGGTGGAGGCGCCTATATATGTGGCGAAGAAACGGCATTACTGGAATCATTGGAAGGCAAAAGGGGTAATCCTCGGATTAAACCTCCTTTTCCAGCGGTAAAAGGGGTGTGGCAGTGTCCTACAGTGGTGAATAATGTGGAGTCGATTGCGGCTACTTCCTGGATCATAAATCATGGGGGTGACGCGTATGCGGCGATTGGTGTGGGAAGAAGTACGGGGACCAAATTGATTTCTGCATCGGGACATATTCGTAAGCCAGGGGTTTATGAAATTCCGTTGGGAATCACGGTGGAAGATTTTATTTATTCGGATGAATGGTGTGGCGGAATTCGGGAAGGACATAAGTTGAAAGCTGTGGTAGCAGGGGGTTCATCGGTACCTATTTTATCCGCTGAGATGATTTTGAATACGGTCGACGGGGAGAAAAGATTAATGACCTATGAATCCTTATCGGACGGTGGATTTGCCACGGGAACGATGTTGGGTTCTGGAGGTTTTATTGTCATGGATGAAACTACTTGCATTGTGCATAATACATTGACCTTTGCTCGTTTTTATCACCATGAATCCTGTGGACAATGCTCACCTTGTCGAGAGGGAACGGGTTGGATGGACAAGGTGATTTATCGGATTGAGCATGGCAAAGGAAGAAAAGAGGACATTGATTTATTGGTCGATGTAGCCAAAAAAATAGAGGGAAATACGATTTGTCCCTTAGGAGATGCGGCTGCATGGCCGGTGGCTGCTGCGATTAGGCATTTTAGAGATGAGTTTGAATGGCACATTGAGCATCCTGAGTTAGCGATTCAGCCTGGCGCTGTCTACATGCGACCAGGTGCTAGTTGGGCCCAATAAACAAACCAATGACTTCGAAAATTCTGTTTGTCGGTCATGATGCGAATAGTGCTGGAGCGCAAATAGTGTTATTGAATTGGTTGAAAGCGGAGGCAGGTAGAGGTAAAAAGAATTATTTGTTGTTGGAAAAAGGTGGAGACCTATTGCCTAAATATGAGCGATATGCCAAAGTTTGGGTCTGGCGAAAGGGACCTAACAAGATTGAAAAGATTTATAAAAAAATACCTTTTCTCAAACGTGAGGATCGGATAGATCGGGAACCGAACCGGACAGAAATTGCGGTCATGGTGAAAGAATTTAGACGGGAGAAATTTAGTCTGATTTTAGGAAACACGGTGGCTTCCTTAAGTTTATTGCAACAGCTTCAAGGAATGAGAATTCCTTTTGGAGCCTATGTTCATGAGCTTAATTTTTCGTTGACCATGTATGCTTCTGATAAGGATATGCAATTTTTGGCACAAAAGGTTAGCCTAGTTTTTTGCGTTTCGAAGCAGGTAAACCGATTGTTAGTTGACAAATTTAATGTGCCTAATGAGCGGACACTATTATTGCCACCCATCATTGAAATTCCTAAAAATCATTCAGATCGAGGGAGTCAATTGCGGGAAGATTTAGGAATTCCTGCCGATGCATTAGTGGTTTTAGGATGTGGATTAGCGGAATGGAGGAAAGGTACGGATATATTTATTCGGGTGGCCCGACAAGTTATTCGTAAAATGCCAAAGGTGCATTTTATTTGGTTAGGAGTTGGGGATAATGTTTTTTCAGCTGAATTAAAGGCTGAAAAGGAGCATTGGGATGAGGCAAAACAAGTGCATTTAGTTCCTCAAAAATTGGATTCAAAACCCTATTTTGAGGCGATGGACTTGTTCTTTTTATCATCGAGGGAGGATCCATTTCCTTTAGTTATGCTGGAAGCGGCCTATCACCAAAAACCTATCTTAGGTTTTAAGGATAGTGGTGGTGTAAGTGATTTTTTACAAGATTTCCCTGACATGTTAGTGGGATATCTGGAGGAAGAGCAAGCAAGAGATGGTATATTAAAATGGCTTGAGAAGGATGCAAGTGCTCAAACCGAAATGAGATTAGAATTGAAAAATAAATCATTGCAATATTCAGCTGAATGTTTTTTAGAACGTTGGCATAATATGGGTTTAAATTAAGTAAAAATGAAAGTAACGATAGATAATATCACGTTAGAGGTAGAACAGGGAACGACGATTATGCAGGCGGCCCGACAAATTGGACCTGAGATTGCACCTCCGGCCATGTGCTATTATGAGCCATTAAAGGCTTCTGGTGGTAAATGCCGAGGATGTTTAGTCAAGGTGACGGCGGGTTCTGAAAAGGATCCAAGGCCGATGCCTAAATTAGTTCCCGCTTGTCTTACTCAAGTGCAAGATGGAATGATTGTGGAAAACACGATCAATGAAGAGGTGCTTGAAACTAGACGTGGAATTGTTGAGTTTTTATTATTGAATCATCCATTAGACTGTCCAGTTTGTGATCAGGCGGGTGAGTGTCATTTACAAGATTTTTCTTTTGAGCATGGAGTTTCAAACACCCGGACTGCTGAGGAAAGAAATACGTTTGAGCCGACGGACCTAGGGCCCAACATTCAATTGCACATGAATCGCTGTATTTTATGTTACCGTTGTGTCTATACAGCGGATCAGATTACAGATGGTCGCGTACATGGGGTGATGAACCGTGGGGATCATGCCGAAATTAGTACCTACATCGACAAGGCGATTGACAATGATTTTTCTGGCAATATGATTGACGTATGTCCAGTGGGTGCATTGACCGATAAAACATACCGATTTAAAAGCAGAGTTTGGTTTTCCAAACCCGTTGAAGCTCATTGTTCCTGTGAGAAATGCTCGGGCCAAGTTACTTTATGGTACAAGGGGGACGAAGTGATCCGAGTAACAGGTCGTAAAAATGAATGGGGCGAGGTCAAAGAGTTTATTTGCAATACTTGTCGATTTGATCGGAAGAAAACGGCTGAATGGACGATTGAAGGTCCCACTCAAATTTCGCGTCATTCTGTTATTTCTGCGAATAAATATGGGGCAAACTTAATTCAGCCAGCCTTTCCTATCAGCCAAGCTGCTAGGGATTATAAGTTGATCAATGACGATCGTGATCGAAGTTTTTTGAAGGATCAAATTAAATTAGAAGCTAAAAAATAATATGGATTTACTATCAGATTTATTTCTTGCTAAGGCTGCGTTTATTGGAATTGTATTTGCCATTACATTGGGCATTGCCGCATATTCCACTTATTTTGAGCGTAAAATTGCGGCTTTCATGCAAGATCGTATTGGTCCAGATCGCGCAGGTCCTTTTGGGATATTGCAGCCTTTGGCAGATGCGGTGAAGATGTTTATGAAGGAAGATTTTATTCCAGCCAATTCAAACAAATGGTTGTTTATCGCTGGCCCATGTTTGTCGATGTTAACGGCTCTGATGACTTCAGCCGTTGTACCTTTTGGGGATACGGTGACCATCGGTGGTGTAACTTTCGATTTGCAGGGAATTGATGTCAATATTGGAATCTTATGGGTTTTTGGTATTGTTTCTTTGGGTGTTTATGGGATTTTAATTGGCGGCTGGGCGTCCAACAACAAGTATTCGTTGTTAGGGGCGATTCGAGCAGCATCTCAAAACATCTCATATGAATTAGCGATGGGATTGGCCATTATCGCCATATTATTGTTTACAGGAAGCTTGTCAACCAAGGCGATTGTGGAGGGCCAGCAAAATGGGCATTGGAATATTTTTTACCAACCGCTTGGCTTTATTATCTTTTTGATTTGCGCTTTTGCCGAATGTAATAGAACTCCTTTCGATTTACCAGAATGTGAGACGGAGTTAATCGGTGGTTACCACACGGAATATTCATCGATGAAGTTGGGCTTTTATTTATTTGCTGAATACATCAATATGTTTATTTCAGGAGCTGTCATGGCAACGCTTTATTTTGGTGGTTATGATTACCCGGGGATTGATTTTGTCACGGCTCAGTTTGGTAATAATATTGCGGTATTTGTAGGGATGGGGGCGCTAATTGGCAAAGCACTTTTATTTGTTTTTGTATTTATGTGGGTTCGTTGGACTTTGCCTCGTTTTCGATATGACCAATTAATGGGATTGGGTTGGGCTGGATTAATTCCATTATCTATGTATAATGTAGTTGTGACTGCTTTTGGTATATTAATTGGCAAGCCGTTTACCGCCGGCATCGTAGGAGTTGTTTTATTGATCCTTGGATTATTAATCCACGATCAGTTATTTGTAAAGAAAAAAATAGCTTAGGAATATGAAATTAAGCAATCGAACTAAAGTGATGGAGCAGGGTGAAATGACCCTTGCCGAGCGTATGTATTTACCTGCCATTGTGGGGGGTATGGCAACCACGCTTAAGCACTTTTTCTCAAAACCAGTAACCATTCGTTATCCAGAACAGAAGCGATATTTGGGGCCAATTTTTAGGGGCCAACATATTTTAAAGAAGGATGAGCAGGGAGCAGAAAGATGTACTGCATGTGGATTATGTGCAGTTGCATGCCCAGCTGAGGCGATATCAATGGTGGCGGCTGAGCGTATACCGGGTGAGGAAAAATTATATAGAGAAGAAAAATATGCCAAAGTATACGAAGTCAATATGCTTCGTTGCATCTTTTGCGGGCTTTGTGAAGAGGCCTGTCCAAAGGAGGCTATTTTCCTTCGTCACGACACGATGGTACCTGTTTTTAATAGCCGCGATGAGGTTATTTACGGGAAAGATAAATTAGTAGAAAAAATGGACCAACGCTATTTGCGCGACGGTTGGAAATAATAATAATATGGTGATTTCTAATATTTGGTATTTTCTTTCTGGGTTAACCTTGTTGAGCGCCTTGATGGTTGTTTTAGCTAAAAATCCCATTCATAGTGTTTTGTATTTAGTTTTCACTTTCTTTTGCATTTCGGGTCACTATGTGCTTTTAAATGCGCAGTTTTTGATGGCTGTTAACATTATTGTCTATGCGGGGGCTATCATGGTTTTGTTTTTATTTGTGATTATGATGTTTGATTTGAAAAAGAATCAACCCGAATCTAAATCTTCACTAACTAAATTAGCCGGCTCAGTTGTTGCGGGTACTTTATTGGTTTTGTTAATTGCTTTATTGCGCAAAAATAACTTGCCAGCACCTTCAGAGGTTAATTTCAAATCTCAAACGGGAATGGTGGAAACCTTAGGTAAGATCTTATATACGGAATATCTGTTGCCTTTTGAATTAATTTCAATCTTGTTCTTTGTGGCAATGGTCGGTGCGGTGATGTTAGGAAAACGAGAAGCGGGCGAACGTAATTTTTAATCGAGGATGAGCATAAAAAAAGGGATCTGATTTTTCAGATCCCTTTTTTTGTTACCTAATAAACTTATTTTTTTGAACTTTTCTTTCCTTTAACTGGGCGGTCAAATATTCCTAGTTTCAATCCTATTTGGCCTGAAACCCCTTTCATATCATCAGTACTATTTTTGCCAGCGGTAAATCGGTAATTGACCGCACCAAATAATTTAGCATATTTAAATACATTTAATTCAAGACTAACACCGGGTTGTATGCCAAATGCCGCGCGGCCTCGATTAAACATACCTCTGTCATCGTCAAAATCATGATTCCTAAATTTGGGATGTGGGGTGCCCAATGGAGGGTTGTTATTATATTGGGGATTTGGAATCAATAAAATATCGGGATCTTCTGTACGAATTCTCCCAATCATTAAAGGAAAACTCACATGTATGAGTGCATTGGGTTTTGGAGTGTATTCTAATTGAAAACCTGAAAACGATTGCCTAGGTTTCGAGGTAGTTGACATATTTCGATTTTCGCCACCTCTCATATTACCTAAAACTCCTGCACCGAATGACCATTGGTTATTGACATGAATGGCAAAATTAAAACCTTGTTGGACTCCTAATTGGCCAAACTGCACTACTGGACCTGCCGTAAATCCCCAGGATTTCAAACCACTCCCTTTTTTCAACGAGAAGAGGGTTTTTAATTCGGTTTGGGGTTGATCTTTTTTAACTGTGTCAAGTTGTGTAGATCCAACATGGATGGCTTGGGAAGAAAACCCTAAGATTAATGAAAATAAAATTAAGGTCAGGCGAATTGAATTTGATTTAATGTACATATGTTTCATTTTTTGATTTCGAGAGCAAGCTATAAATATCTTTTAAATATTTTTATTGAATTCGATATTAACTTCAATATTGGGGATGAATGCGATTCCTATGCAAGAGATTTGATTTAATGGATAAATTAAATTTCACTCGGACTAGTTAATAGATGTTTATTTTTAGGCCAATCGAAAAGTTTCTACCGGGTGCAGCGTTATAATATCTTCCGGCTGCGGCATTTAAATCCGGTCCTAGACTGTAGGATTCATTCAGGATATTTTCCAAGGCAAACCAAAGCTCCCACCCAAATTTACGGTTTGATTTTTGATATGAAATTTTAGAATTCCAAATTCGATAGGCTGGCATTTGATCTGTATTCGCGTCATTTAAATATAAGTAATCCGAGAAGATGTATTGTTGGTTCCATGAAAACCCTGACGGATGATTGAAAATAGCGAGTACTGAATTTTGAAATGGACTTGTCCCGGTCAAGAAATTACCATTATATGTTTTCCCAGCGGTGGTATAATCCGTGAATCTAAAATCTTGCCATGTGGTCGAGTTGTTGACCAATAGGTATTTATGTGCTTTCCAGGTCGTGGTTAATTCAAGTCCTTTTTGTGTCGTTTCACCGACGTTTGCAAAGTAATCAGAACCGTCAGCGGCTCTTCTGACTACGATGGTTTCATTGAGATTAAATAAATAGGCTGTTAAATCCCAATTGAAAGATTTGTCATTGGATTCACCTTTCCATGCAATTTCCTTATTCCAGCCCTTTTCCGCTTTTAAATTGGTATTAATAATGCCAGCCGAAGGCCGCATTTCAGCAATGCTTGGAGGCGAATAACCCTGCGCTATTTTAGCCGTGATACTTTGGTGCAAGCCTAATTTCCGGACGATGGCTGCTCGGGGCGAGAAGATCGTTTCTTGATTTATGTATTGAGTCGAGTAGGTGTTTAGACTTCCAGAAAGCGTCAATATCCACTGCGTATTAATTTCATAATCGGCTTGCAAAAAAGTTGTTAATTGCTCTAAATGGGTGTTTTGGGTTAATTGCAAAGTGTCTTTGATTCCTTTTTTATTCCCAAATGTTTGGCTATCAAATTGGCCTGATTGCCATTCATAACCCGCGTCTAAATTGATGATTCCTTTGCGATGAATGACGCCCCGACTACTAAAATTGGGCTCATTTCGTAATTCATAATTTCGGATGGTTGGATTTTCAACCTGATTATATTGAAATGCATTGATGAAATTCCACCCCCATTTTGAATTAAATTGATTGGATATTTGTGCACCAACCCCAAAACTTTTTAATTTAAAAGTGGCTTGTTGGTCTACGGCACTTTTAAAAGCACCTGCGGCCGGCCTTGCATTCCTTGGATTATCTTGATATTGTTTTAACGTTAATCCACCGGGCGTCTGATAAGCTAAATCTCCATAGTAGGATGTGAGGCTGATAGCGCCTGATGTGCCAAATGATTGATTGAATTCGTATGAAATCCATTGTTTCTTTATGGCAGATTGAATTCTGAATCCTTCCTGCTGCCATTGAGAAGCATATATTCGATGATTTCTAAAGGCGTTTCCTAGATTAATGTCAATAGATGTTTTTAACCCTCCAAGGGAAGGATACATCGTTTGAAATTTTATCTTATTTTTTAAATCAAAGCCACTATTGAAAAGGATTGCACCTCCAGTACCTGCACCATAAATCCCACCGCCAGGACCTTTTGTGATGATAATTTGACGAAATAAATCGGGCTCTAATAAAGACAAATAGGTGTTGTTCCCAGCATCAGTGAACGGGATTTGATTCCAATAAACTTTTATATTTCTGACGCCAAAGGGCGCTCTTAACGAGCTACCTCTGATGGCGATCCGATAACTTCCTGGAGAACGCTCCTCCATACGAACGCCCGCTTGAGTATTTAATCCACTGACAAAACTAGTCCCGTTGGTCGGACTTATGATTTTGTCCGTTAAAATAGAAATAGCATCTGGACTGGTTAATTTCTGCCTTGATTTCTCAAATACTTTTACCTCTACATTAGTTAATTCTGTTGTTTTTAGACTATCCGATTGGATGGATAAAGTTTGAAAAGCAATTAGGAGCGCTAGCAATAATAATTTAAAATTCATATTGTAATGAAAAAGATAGAGAATTTGCTTGAGATGCTAAGATTGACTTCGAATTTTTATTATCGGCGGCTCCTAAATTTAATATTTCATAGGTTATTAAAGCTCCAATTTTGGCCTTCTTAAATTCTATTTTCCCTTTATAAGATAAATCATTGTCCGAATTTGTTGAACTATAAGGTACTCCTACATAATTTCCATATAAAGTGATGTCCCTCAGGATGGGTTCAAAAATTTGTCCTTGAAATGTAATCGTTGTTTTTCCAGGAATAATCAATCCAATGCCAGCATTAATTCCATGTAGGCGGTATTTTTCTTCTTCGATGTAATTGGAATTTTTGGAACTTATTTTCCGGGCTATGGACTTGCTGTAGAGACTCAGAATAGGATAAAAATGTGGGAGAATGCTCGTGTTTTGATTCCATAAAAAGCCAACTTCAGCCTCCGAACCTCTATAATTTGAAAATAATTCTTCTGTGGAACTTATTGGAATTGAATTGGTATTGCGTGGTTCTATAAAGGTATATTTTGATCGGTCAACATTAGATCGATGTAGGTTTCCGAACGCTTTTAAGGCAACAAAAAACTTAGGTTTCGATCCTTTTTTTTGAATGGATAATTGAACATTCAAATCAGCTGTTGACTGACTTTCAAGCCATGAAATTTGAGTGGCACCTAAACCAGCTTCAAGTCTAAATAATTGGGCTTGCGCAATTTGACTTGAAAAAAGAATCAATAAAAATATAAGGTTTCTGACGTATCTCATGAACGTTTAAATGTATTTAAAATTACCAATATTTCTCACCTTTATTATAGGCAAACCGAATCCCCCTAAAAATAATTGTGATATGATTCATAATTGTAGCGATTAAACCAAAGTGCTTGGATAATACTTGAAATCTTTCTAGCCAAGATTTTTTTAGGTTTTTAACAGAAGCCCCACCCATCAAATAATTACAAATTGGCTCCGGCAAATAGCTGATTTTTTGAGCAGATTTCAAACATTGAATCTCCCAATCTATGTCGGAGCTCAACTGGTATTCCATTGAGAAGAATGGAGCGATCGACTTTTTACAAATAAAGGCTTGATGGCAGATTAACATCCCAAATTTAAAATCTCTCCAGGTTAAATTTTGTGGCAATTGATGCGGCGTCGCTTCACTTCTTTTGCCCATAAAATTCCCTTTTAAATCAACAAAATTGGCATCGCCATATAACACATCTGGGTTCTCCGATATATGATTTAAAATAGTATTTAACGTGTTGTCACTTGCAAATTCATCTCCCGCATTCATAAACATCACATATTCACTAGTAGCTTTTGCAAGACCTTTATTCATGGCATCGTAAATTCCTTTGTCAACTTCCGAGATTAGGACGTCAGGTTTAATCGATGCGTTTTGGATGAGGCTCAAGGTACGGTCTTGGGAATTTCCGTCAATAATGATGTACTCAAATTGATCTCGATGCCCTTGTATATGAACGCTATCGAGCGTTCTTTGGATATATGCTTCGGCCTGAAATGTGATCGTAATGATGCTAATTTTGGCTGACATCTTGAATGGATTTTAAATAAAAATCGATATGTTTTTGACCTACAATGTCCTCCGAATAATTATTTTCTACAAATTTCCTTCCTTCTATGGAGGCTAATGCTAGATTTTCTAAGAGCCAATGGATTCCAGTGGCCAAATCATTGGAGTCCAATTTTTCAGCAACATATCCATTTTGTTTATGCGCAATCATTTCTGGAATGCCGCCCGTATTAAACCCGATGCTAGGTGTTCCACAAGCCATTGCCTCCATAATGGTATTGGGTAAATTTTCTTCCAAGGAAGGAGTGATGAACAAATCAGCCGCATGGTAGATATCAATCATTTTATGGGGATCGGATATGTGGCCCATCGCGTTTACCTTTAACGGTAATGAATGGATAATTTCAGTATCTGTTAATCCGCCGACGATCAATAGTTCTGTTTGGGCGATACGAGTTGGATTATTTTGTGCCCATATTTCCAACGCTTTGCTCAAATAATCAAAGCCTTTTGCCGGTGCATTCACCCGCATGGCTACAAACAATAAATACGTTTTATGTGGATCTAAACCCAATTTTTTCCTGGCCTCTTCTTTATTTCCCGGTTTGAATACTTGGGTGTCGATGGCATTTGGAATCGCTACAATTTCTCTGGGGTATAAAATCGTACTCGCCGCTGCTTTTTCTTTTAACCATTGGCTGCAGGTAATTATTTTCAAATTATTTGAGTCAAATTCTACCGCTTTTTTGGCCCATAATTGATGTGATATGTCCCAATGTTCAGGCTGTTTCACAAATTTACACTGACCGCAATTTATTTGAAATCGGTTGCAGTCGCCACTGTGATGACATCCGCCCGTAAATGCCCACATGTCGTGCAAAGTCCAAATCACAGGTTTACCTAATTTGAAGAGCTCCGATATATCCGAAATTCCCATGAACCCAAAGTTCATCCAGTGCAAGTGGATGACGTCAGCCGATTTTATGGAAGGATGTTGGGATAAATTTTGTCCAAAAACCCCAGGATTAAATAAAAAACGAATCGATTTTTCTTTTTCATGCGGAAGGAAATAAAGCCTTTCTAAAATAAATCGCAGCCATGCGATGCCTTTTTTTAACAAGGAATCATTGACTGAAACAGCTGCATCGTTTCCTGATTTTTCCTGCACTAAATAAGTTACCTGATGTCCTGCATTTTTTAAGGCAATGGCCAATCGACCGCAGGCAATACCCGCACCCCCATTTTGGTTATGGTAGGAAAGCATGACCACCTTGAGTGCTTTTGGATTCATTTATTTTTCAGCCTTAATTAAGATGTATGGGGCAAAAGCTTTGGTTTGAATGGGTACTAATTTAAAGAAAACTTTCAGAGGGAGCCAACAAGCTTTTTTGAATACCTTGACCCAAAGTGGTTGAGTGGATTCGTTTTCGAGCCATAACATAAACCCACCGGAGTAGTTGACGTTAATATTTTTCAAATTCAAATGCTGGCAGATATTCGTTAATAAATCAATGTCCATGCATGGGATATGGTGTTTAGCATAATTTTCAGGATCGAAGGTTCGTTGGAACCAACCATTTAATCCTTTGAAATTAGGTAAACTAATAAACAATTGGCCACCGATGCTTAGGTAGTTGACATGCCTTGCTATAATATCTTGGGTATCTTTGAAATGCTCGATAAGGCCGTTTGAGATCACTAAATCAAACGAATTTTTTCCTTCAGGATCATTTGAAAATAAATCTTTTTCCCAAATGTTAATGGGGCCCTCGTAATCATTCGCTTTTTTTAATTGGTCCACTAATTCATCTAAAATGACAAAGTCTAAGAGCGTACTTTTTACGTCAAATTTCTTTCCCGCCCAAACCGAATAATATCCGGGAAAGCCACCAATCTCCAATAACGTTTTTATTTTTTTTGATTCAATTAAATGGGCTAATTCTTTCGTAAACGTATATTGATTCGGTATTGGAAATATCAAGCCTTCCTTGCTAAGCCAGTAGTTTTTCCAAAAATCATAATCGGTCAACGCGTCTGAAGCCATTATTTTGAAAATAGGTTGAATAGGTTTTCGGCAATTCTTTCTGCCGCATGCCCATCCCAAAGGGGAGGGATTTGGCCTTTTTTATGATGGCCAGCTAAAATTTCTTCTAAGGCCGCAAAGGTTATTTTGGGGTTAAGGTCGGCCAATAACTGATTTGTTCCCAAGGTTACTGTGATGGGTCTCTCGGTGGAGTCACGGAAAGTTAAACATGGGATGCCTAAATAAGTTGTTTCTTCCTGAATTCCACCCGAATCTGTTAAGATAGCTTTTGAATGAGTCATTAATTGGATAAACTCCAAATAACCTAAAGGTTCAGTCAAAATCAAGTTTTTGTTTTGTGTCAATGCATCCTCTAAACCGAATTTTGCCATGTTCGATCTTGTGCGGGGATGTATCGGAAATACGACTTTAGTTTTCGCCGTACTGAGTTCAATTAATTCTAAAATAGCTTTCAGGCCATTTTCGGTATCGACGTTGGCCGGCCGATGCATCGTCATCACGATGTAATCTAAGCCTGTTTTATTTTCGTAGAGACGCGATACTTCGCGTCTATTTTCTAGATCTGAATTGTTATCGTAGAGACGCGAAGTATCGCGTCTATTTTCTAGGTCTGATGGTTGTAAACCCAACTCTTCCAATATGCTGCTCGATTTTGCTTTTTCTTGGTAGCGGACCAACGAGTCAATCATCACATTACCTGTAAAGAATACTTTTTCATCAGGTACCCCCTCGCGTTTTAAATGGTCTAGTCCACTTTGCTCCGTAACAAATAAATAATTAGCTACTGAATCGGTTAGGATTCGATTGATTTCTTCGGGCATGGTTCGATCCCCCGAGCGTAGTCCGGCCTCAACATGCGCTAACGGTATGCTCATTTTTATGGCCACTAATGTGCATGCAAGGGTGGAGGTGACATCGCCTACCACGATGATAAGATCGGGCTTTTCTGATTCGACAATTTTTTCGAAGGCCAACATGATTTTGGCGGTGACTTCGGTATGTGATCCTCCACCTATGCCCAGGAAAAAGTCGGGTTTCGGTAATTCTAATTGTGTAAAAAAAATATCACTCATTTTAGCATCAAAATGCTGACCCGTGTGAACGATTCTTGAAGTCCATCCCGGTAAGTTTTTTATAGCTCTGTGCAATGGAGCAACTTTCATGAAATTGGGCCGTGCCCCGACTACCTGAATAACTTTCATTTAAATTTTTTTGTGAGGGATACTGAATACAAAGATAAAGGAAATAGTCAATAGTCGATAGACCTAATTCCACCTCCAAAATAGTCTTTCCCATTAATTAGGCAAAATACAAGGGGGAATAATTTTACTTATTTAGGAATTTAAAATAATCAGTTTTGGCATCAAGAATACAAGTTTTTTTAAAGGTAATGTAGTCGCTAACCCTTAGCTTTACTAACTTTTTAAAAGTTAGTAAAGCTTGAAATGAGGGTCTTAGCTAAAGATTTTTTCGGACTATTTTAGTAAAAAAATCGAAAGAAAATTTGAATAAGGTTAGAAAAATATCGTTTTTTAAACCTGGTGAACAAATTTAAACGCCTCCATATAATTGCCCAGCACGGTATGAATATTGATTTCTTGTTGGATGATTTCTTTGGACCTTTGACCCATCAACTGAATTTGCGCTGGATCTAAAAACATTTTTTCAATCGTCGATACTAGACTTGTCACAGAACCCGACTCAAAATAATAGCCATTAAAACCTTCTCTGACCAACCTTTTTTCCGTGCCATCCGCCACGGAGCAAATGACAGGTTTTCCAAAACACATGGCTTCATTGATGGACAAACCCCCCATTCCAGCCAACACATAAATACCCGCCTCGCAAGTGATTTTTCCCAATTCCCCCATCTCATAAACTCCCCCCGTAAATTTAATATATTCTTGAGCGCCGGCTTCAATGACCTGTGCTTGCAAACTCTCCATTTCTGGCCCATCCCCCACAATGGTTAATTCGGTTGACCCATATTTTTTTCGCAATTCAACCGCCGCCTCGATGAGCAAATCCACCTGTTTCCATTTCACTAATCGGCCTACATGCAAAAGCCGATATGGATTCGATGTAACATTTTTTAGAGCTGCTTCATGTCTGAAAATCTCATCCGTATCGGGTGAATTTGCTGTTATAAATACCCTATTGGCAGCCACGCCATAGCTCGCATGAAGGCTGCGGGCCTCTTCCAGATAATTGATATGGGCGTCGACCAAGCGGCTAAAAATTTTCCGGGTTTCTCGGACAATTAAAAATTTAATCTTAGCGGTCCAGGCATTATTTTTTTGATGTGATTGATTATTCTCCGTGATTCCACCGCCCTGAGTATAATAGCTAATCGCCTGTTCATAATGGGGCACTTGGAATGGAATCTCCTTAGAAATTAAGGCAATTTTATTCCATTTTAAAAACAAATACCAAAATGGATAAAAAACAAAAGATACTTGGTATGGCCAAGAAACCATTAAAATATCTGGCTTCTCTTCCTTGATGAGTTCGCGCAATCCCCTAAAGAATTTTTTGCCGTAATAGGTCGTATATTCTTCTTGGAAATAGACCTTAAATTCAATTCCGTTCGTACTTTCAAAAACCCCCGCACCTAATGTTGCCCCATTGCCCTTGGGTACGACCACGCTAATTTCTACGTTAAAATCACGTTGCAATTTATTTAAAACGAGGTTGTAATAATGTGGCAACCCGCCCGCTAGCAACATTAACTTCATTTCTTTTTGTAATTATTGATTAATTCTTCCAAGTCAGGGGATAAATTTAATTGCCAACCCGCCAACAAAAATAGGCCCGAAATGGCGATCGTTCTGATTCCGATATTCATGGTCCAAGCGATCCATTTTGTACCTGTTAATATTGGGATTTGACTGACTAGGACAAAAATAAGTAGGCTAACTGCGATAATGAGGATCGTTCTTTTTTCAAAAGGCTGGAATCCCATTTTTTTCCAAATAAAAACAAATTTGATCGTGTTGTATAAGGCCAAAGCCATTAATGCAGCTAATGCAGCCCCATTGTAGGAGTATAATGGGATAAAAATCAAATTTCCTACAACAACACTCACCGCTAAAACGATGTAAAATAAAAGGTCGTATCGATAAAATTTTGAGTTGATCAGTATTTCAGAATTCAGGCCTGTACCCATGTCGATGATTTTTGAAATACCCACCATCAATACGACCCACTTCCCTGTTTCATATACTTCGTGTCTAGGGATAATTTGGTAAATGAAATCTAAATTGCACCAGATCAATAAAAACAAAAAGCATCCAACGATCAATAAATTAAGCGATGATCTTTTGTAAATATCTTCTATTTGGCTAATGTCATTTCTTTTCCAGGCTTGGGCCAATAAAGGGGTGCTGATGGCCGCAATCACATTTCGAGGGATCGCAATCATTAAGCCCATGCGCGAATTAATATCAAAAATGGCGGTGGTGCTCAATCCGCCCGCATATGCCGGAAGCATCAGTTTTTCAATATGCTGGATCAAGGTAAAGCTCGCACCGGCCAACAAAACCCAGCCGCCATATCCTAGCATTTCTTTGAAAATAGGTTGCCTCAAAAATGAAAAGTCAAGTCTTGTGTAAAATCTTTTTAACTGTTTGATGTAGACCAAAAAGCCAAGAACGGCTACTAGATACGATAAGGTAATGCATTGAATTAATTGATGGAAATCGATATATCCCAAACCAAAGGACAGAATTAAAAGGCCATTTGAAATGCGTAAAAATAACTCACGAATGATGGCTGGGACCACAATTCTAAGGTGGACTCTGGCGTAGGCCTCCAAAACGGTCATGTATAAATAACTAGCCGTTAAGGGGATCATGTAGTAAAAATAGGTCGGCAGGAGCGGTGAGTTTTCGGAATAAATTTGATTGAAAATCTCATGCAATGACAGGTATCCAATGACAAAAAGGGATAGTCCAAACAGCGGTGCAATCATTAAAAACCCGAAAAACCCATTGTGGCCTTTTGCCGGATCGTCAAAGTGAGGAAAAAATCGTACTGCAATATGAGGAATTCCTAATTGGGTAAACGAAGCAAAAATCAGGGGAATGCTGACTAATGCGCCGGCAATTAAACCTACTTGGGCTTGAGATAAAAATTGATTGTAAAGGAATATCACGTTGAAAGTGCCAATCGCCGTACCTAAATAGGTCACGATGGAAGCTTTTGCACTTTGACGAATGACTATCCCCATTGATTAATTTGTGTAATTGACAAAAATACACATTTGCACTAAAAAGAACTGATTTTTTTCTGCTATTGCAGCACACCTTTTAGTTTTTCTGCTTGTGTTTTTATTTCATAATTTTTCAGCATGTGTTTTCTGGCAGATTCCCCCATTTTAATTCGGAGTGTTGGGTCGTTTGCTAATGAAATTAATGCCTCGCCCATCGCCTTGAAATCACTTTCTTGAACCAGTATTCCGGTCTCCCCTTGAATGACTGCTTCCGGAATCCCGGCATGCAAGGTGGAAACAATCGGTAATCCACAGGCACTCGCTTCTAAAATCGAATTAGGGGTTCCTTCGGAATCTCCGCTGGGTGTTTTGATGGAATGTTGAATAAAAATATCAGCTTCCTGTAATTTTTCTAAAATCAAATCGGGTTTTTGTTGGCCCATAAACACTACATTTTTTCCCAAGCCATTTTCCTCCACATATTTTTTTGCCTCTTCCCATAATTCCCCATCCCCGATCATGGTAAATTGGGCATTTGGGATTTTTTCAAGCAAAATCTGAAAAGCTTTAATGCTCATCATGGGAGCTTTCTTCGCTGTAAAACGACCTACAGAAATTAATTGGATGGATTGTCTTGGCATTTGGGTCCCAGATTTAAATTTCTCTGTATCGACTCCATAAGGTAAAACATGGAGGTTTTCCAATGGGCCGCATATTCCTTCGATATCCATTTTCATGACATGGGAAACGACAATGACGGCTTTAGCAAGAGGTAAAACTTTACGATATTCCTCACCATAGCGAGAAATTGTTTTCTTTTCGCTGGCATCAAAGCCGTGAAAATGTACCGCAAAAGGAATATTTAATGATTGGCAAGCGGTAAAAACATGCATTCCGAGCGGCCCGTAATTAGCCAGAAGACAATCGGTTTCTGTTTTCTTTAAATATTTTTTTAAAAAATACGTATAAATTTTCTGGTAAAATGCGGGAAATAAATTCCGAAGACTTCCTCTAAAAATTAATAGGTTTAGCGGAAAGGGATATATGGAACCGCCTGCATGGATATTGGAAGGTTGCCAACCCTCATACAAGACGGCATGCGGAGTTAATTGCCTGATTTGTTGGTCTATAAAAGTTTCCGAATAGGAAAAGAAATTCGACCGGGCGATTAAGAGTTTCATTTATTTTTTAGCGACTAAAATAAACGTACAGGCATCTTGATTCCGCGAACTTGACAAAATGATTTTGTCAAAAAAGATGATCAAAGGTTGCATAATCATGGCCCAAATAAATCGTAAGGGCTGCGGTATTTTAAACAAAATACCATCCTGAAATAGTTGAAGACCCATGGCAGATCGGCCTAAAATTCCTTCAAAATAAACCACTTCAAACCCTGCTTCTTTTACAATTTTTTGTAGTCCTGTGGAGGTCCATCGCCAATAGTCCGTAGGGTCTGGATGGAACATCCAATAACCATGTGTAGACAAAATTAATTTCCCGCCTTTTTGTAAAATCCGATGGGCTTCTTTCAGGTATTCGCTAGGGTTTTCCACATGCTCTAACACTTGGGTCGAAAGTACAAAACCAACACTCTCATCTGGCATATCTATTTTTCCTTCTGGATTAATGGTGACGTCGGCTTTGGTATTCAAGGCAAGATCCAGGCCGATATATTGCTCCACAAAGGGATCGAATAATGGCTGGTATGGTTTATTTCCACAGCCATAATCGGCTAATAATTGGTGCGGGGAATTCTTCACAAACAACGAAATAACTTTTTCTAATTGGCGCCTCAGCTCTCTCAAATAATAAAATCTAGCCGCCATTCTCCCCCAAATTTTAGGATATAACCGTTCGATACCAGCTTCTCTGCTTTCCATAATATTACCTTTATTGGCCGGTAATCCGGCTATATTCAATCAGTGAATTTTTATACTCTATATATTCCTTAGCCATGGAGGTGTACTTTCTTGCCTTAGCCGTCTGATTATTTTTTTGAGCAATCCTAATTAACCCCAAATAAGCCAAGCCTCTAATATCTTTGGTAAATCGTTCTTCCCAAGGATAGGCTAATGCTTTGGTGTAAAAGGATTCAGCAGCTACTAAGTTACGATTTTCAAATTCTTCCCGCATTCCTCTAAACGTTAAGGCACAACCTAAATAATAAGGAGACTTTGTTTTTTCTAATTTTTCGATGAATTGATTTGCTCCTTCGTAATTACCTGTCAGTGATAATAATTCAGCTCTTTGCAAGGAATACCAATGATTGGTTGGGTATTTTTTTGTCAATTCTAAATTAAAAGGAAGTCCTTTGGCCGGTGTTCCTTCATACTTGTTGTAAATATATCCAATGTAAAAGAGGGACTCATTTTTAACAAACACTGTTTTTTTAATGCCAGCTTCTAATTGCGCTAAGCCCAATTTTTTGTTTCCATCCGCAAAGAAGAACATAAAAGGTTTTAAGATGGGATGAATTTCAGGATAGCAAATTCGGTAATAATTGTAAACTCCGGAAGAATATAGAAATTCGGGTTGCTTGTCTGAATTTAAGAGGCCAATTTTCATGTAATGATATGATTTTTTAGCGTAGTTGACCGCTTTGATAAAATTCTGATTATCTGCTTCATACGCTGCTAAAAATCCTAAAGAGGAGGTACAAAAAAAGGCAGATTCTAAATCATTATTATTTTTTAGAGGCATCGCTTCCCCTAAAATAAATGCTTTTTCAAGGTTTTCGACGTAGGTTTTACCTTGATTGACATGGTCTTTTATCGGAAAATATTGTTGCTGAATCAGCATGGCGGTCAACAAATATCCGGCGGGGTGTTTCGGGTATTTTGATTTAAACGTGGCAAATGCGGCATTGGATTCTTTAAAATCGTTGGCATAAAGGTGGTCTAGTCCTGTTAAAATTAATTGTTTGGCATAGGCATCTTGAAGAATTTGTGCCCAGCATTGTGAGGAACAGAATAATAATAACAGGAAAATGATTTTACGCATAACTCATAAAATTGAATTGCAAAAGTAAGGAAGCACTGTGGTTTTTAGGCCTAATTTTTTACATTTGTTTAATTCTTTTTTTTGATTCGACCTTCATGATTTCATATCAACAATTTACCCTTTCAAATGGACTTCAAGTCATTGTTCATGAAGACCACACATCGACCCTCGCCGTGATGGATGTCATTTACGATGTGGGTTCGCGCGATGAAGATCCTAATCGTACAGGATTTGCGCATCTTTTCGAGCATCTGATGTTTGGGGGAAGTGCCAATATTCCTAATTACGATAGTCCTTTGCAGCAGGTGGGCGGTGAAAATAACGCCTTTACTACTCCTGATTTAACCAATTATTACATATCGGTTCCTTATCAAAATCTTGAAACAGCCTTTTGGCTGGAATCTGACCGCATGTTGCAATTGGCCTTCAATCCTCAATCCCTGGAAGTCCAACGAAAAGTCGTCATCGAAGAATTTAAGCAACGCTATCTAAACCAACCCTATGGCGATGTTTGGTTGAAATTCCGACCCTTAATTTATACCCAACATCCATACCGTTGGCCCACGATTGGTGCCGGAATTCAGCACATTGAGGAGGCCGTTTTAGAAGATGTTAAGGCATTTTTTGCTACATATTATGTTCCGGCAAATGCGATTTTGGTGTTAGCGGGCCGAGTAACATTTGCCCAGGCAAAGGCCTTAGCTGAAAAGTGGTTTGGCCCTATTCCGGGTGGGAATAAGCCTGTACGCCAATTGCCAAAGGAGCCTCTTCAAACAGAAGATCGCCGAATGGAAATTGTGGAAAAGGTTCCGTCCAATCGAATTTATAAGGCATATCCAGTGCCAGGACGGTATGATGAGGGATTTTATGCCATTGATTTGATGTCAGATTTAATGGGTCGAAACGAGACCTCTTTTTTATATTTAGCCTTGGTTCAAAATAAACGAATTTTTGATTCAATCTCTGTATCTCAAACGGGATCTTTAGACCCTGGATTACTGATCATTTCTGGCCAAGTTTGTGATGGAGTTGATTTGGAATTGGCGGAAAAGGAACTAGACCAAGCCATCCATGAGTTTGTGGATTGCTCATTTCAAACCATAGACTTGGAACGTGTTAAAAACCAGGCAGAGGCGAGTTTGATTTTTGGGGAAGTTGAAGTGCTGAATCGCGCCATGAATTTAGCTATGGCCGCGAATGCAGGCGATGTTAATTTGGTTAATTTAGAATCTGAAAATTTGGCGAAAGTTACCTTAAGCGAGGTGAATTATTGGGCTACAAAAATATTTAAAGAGGGGAAATCTAATACATTGATATATAAAAAGGCATAATATGAAAATTCGGGTAGGTCAAGGATATGATGTTCATCAATGGGTGGCTGGAAGGCCATGCATGTTGGGAGGTATTTTAATTCCTTCAGATAAAGGACCTCTTGGCCATTCAGATGCAGATATCGTCTGTCATGTATTGTGTGATGCTTTGTTAGGTGCTGCCAATATGCGGAATATTGGCTTTCATTTTTCGGATAAAGATCCTGTTTGGAAGGGCGTCGCCTCTACGATTTTATTGCAAAAAGTCATGGAGATGATTCGAGAAGCGGGATGGGAATTGGGAAACGCGGATGTGACAGTAATCCTGGATCAGCCCAAATTAAACGCACATATTCCAGCTATGAAGAAGAATTTGGCCCTAGTGATGGGTATTGAAGAGGACCAAATTTCGATTAAAGCTACGACTTCTGAGGGGATGGGCTTTGTGGGAAGAGGGGAAGGAATATCCGCGATGGCTGTTGCATTAATTCAAAAAGATTAAATGAAAAACGTTGTCATCGACATAGAAAAAGAACGCTTAGAGATACTCAAAAGGTACCGTATATTACTGCGTACGGCTAAGCCTTTTTTGAAAGATGACGATGCCAAGCAAATAAAAAAAGCTTTTTTACTCTCTGCTGAAGCGCATAAAGATATGCGCAGAAAGTCTGGAGAACCTTATATATACCATCCGCTGGCGGTGGCGCAAATTTGTGTGGAGGAGATTGGACTCGGGACCACTTCGATTATTTCGGCTTTAATGCATGATGTGGTTGAGGACACCAATACAACATTAAAGGAAATAGATAAAGACTTTGGCCCTAAGATTACGTCGATCATCGACGGTCTGACTAAGATTGCGGGGACTTTTGAGTACGGGACATCCCAACAAGCCGAGAATTTCAGGAAGATGTTATTGACGCTTTCAGATGACATCCGGGTGATCTTGATCAAGTTAGCGGATCGCTTACATAACATGCGTACATTGGGGAGTATGGCGAAGGAAAAGCAATTGAAGATTGCTTCGGAAACCATTTATTTATATGCGCCTTTGGCGCACAGATTAGGTTTAAATGCGATTAAAACGGAATTAGAGGATTTAGGATTAAAGTATACAGAGCCGGAAGCCTATAAGGAGATTGCTCATAAATTGTCAGAAAATAAGCGAAGCAGAGAAAGTTTTGTGGAGCATTTTATTAGGCCCATCAAAAAATCGTTGGATGAACGTGAGAAGAATTATACCATTATTGGCCGACCAAAATCTATTTATTCCATTTACAATAAATTGAAAAAGGGAAATGTTTCCTTTGATAAAATATATGATTTATTTGCGGTCCGAGTGGTATTAGATGTTCCATTGGAGCGTGAGAAGTCTGATTGTTGGGAAGTGTATAGTATTGTAACGGATCATTATAGGCCTAACCCTAGCCGATTAAAAGACTGGGTTTCCACACCCAAATCGAATGGTTACGAGTCTTTGCACACCACCGTGATGAGTATGCCCTTTGGCAATGATAAGGAGGGGCGCTGGGTAGAAGTTCAAATCCGGACGAATCGGATGGATGAAATTGCCGAAAAAGGTGTTGCAGCGCATTTCAAATATAAGGGAACTGATACCAGGACTAGTCAGGCTTTTGAATCTTGGTTGTCGCAAGTGAGAGAAGCATTGGAATCAAATGATAAATCCAAATCTGCCGTCGAGTTAGTGGATGACATAAAAAACTCACTTTACCATGAGGAAGTATTTGTATTTACACCCAAAGGGAAATTAATCGTTTTACAATCCGGTTCTACGGCTTTAGATTTTGCCTTTGAGATACATTCAGAAGTGGGGGCTCGGTGTATTGGGGCTAAAGTAGGTGGGAAATTAGTACCCTTGTCTCATAAATTGGCGAATGGGGATCAGATAGAAATATTGACTTCATCTAAGCAAAAACCTTCTGAGGACTGGCTTAGAATTGTCTACACGACCAAGGCAAAAGCGCGGATTAAAGAATTTATCAAAGAGGAAAACAAGTCCCATTTGATTAAAGGGCGTGATTTGATTGAGCTCCGACTGAAGCATTTGGGTTATCCAGTTTTGACATTAGAAATAACGAATCAATTGCGTGCTTACTTTAATGCGAAGGATGCAAACGATCTTTTTTATCGCTTTGGGAAAGCATATATTCCCATTGACCAATTGAAGCATTGGAAGTCCGATAAGGAGTCGCATGAGCGAAAACAGGCAGAAAAAGCAATTCAATCTCCCATTGTAGACAGTAAGTCTTTCCGAAAGGAAATGCAACAATACAATAAGGATCGTAAGGAGTCTGATATTTTGTTGATCGGCGAGGATATGGATAAGGTGGATTATACCTTAGCCAAATGTTGTAATCCAATTTCTGGAGATGAAGTATTTGGTTTTGTCACCATTAACGAAGGAATAAAAATTCATCGCACGGGATGTCCAAATTCCACTGAGTTATTGTCGCGACACGGCGATCGAGTGATTAAAGCCCAATGGACGAGTCAGATAGCTATGTCATTTATTGTTGAGCTGGTGATTCGAGGAATCGACCGGGTTGGATTGGTCAAGGACGTGACTCGGGTCATTTCGGATGAGTTACAAGTAAATATTACGGCCTTGTCGATTGGGGTGAAAGAGGGATTATTTGAAGGGAAGATTTCTTTAATGATACAAGACACAAATCATTTGGAATCCCTGGTAGCCGAGTTAGAACAAGTCACTGGAGTAATCGAGGTGGCTAGAGAGGAAATTTAGTATTTTTCATAATTTATAGCTTATTTTACGTCGTTTTTTTTCTTTAAATGTCTGCAGAAATAGAGAAGTTCGTTTCAGTAAAAAAGATTTTCACAGCCTACTTGGAAAACAAGGGATTGCGGAAGACGCCGGAGCGTTTTGCTATTTTAGAGGAGATTTATTTGCGAGATGATCACTTTGATGTGGAAGAGTTATACATCTCGATGAAAAATAAAAAGTACCAAGTTTCTAGGGCAACGGTTTATAATACATTGGATGTGTTGGTGGAATGTGACTTGGTGGTCAAGCATCAGTTTGGCAGAAATCAAGCTCAATTTGAGAAGTCGTATGGTCGTCGCCAGCATGATCATTTAATCTGTACGGATTGCCACAAAGTCACCGAGTTTTGTGATCCACGTGTTCAAACTATTCAGAGTTTAGTGGGAGAGATGCTTCAGTTTAATGTCATGCACCATTCATTAATATTTTATGGGTCATGTACCAAAAAGAATTGCGAACACAGAGATGCTTATCGCGCTCAAAATCAAGAATAATTTACGTTTTAAAAATTTATTATGGCAGTTGATGTATTATTAGGATTACAGTGGGGAGACGAGGGAAAAGGAAAAATCGTGGATGTTTTAGCTCCTCGTTATCAGGTAGTTGCTCGTTTTCAAGGGGGTCCTAATGCGGGACATACGCTTGAATTTGACGGATTTAAGCATGTATTGCATCAAATACCATCTGGAATTTTTCGCCAAGAAGTTCAAAATATTATTGGGAATGGAGTGGTTTTAGATCCCATTATTTTCAAAAAAGAGATTGATGGATTGGCTCATTTCAATTTAGATTTACGTAAGAGTTTAGAAATTTCAAAAAAGGCTTCCATCATTTTACCCACGCATCGACTGCTAGATGCGGCCTATGAAAAAGCGAAAGGGGATGCTAAGATTGGCTCTACTTTAAAGGGGATTGGGCCAACGTACACCGACAAAATCTCAAGACAAGGTTTGCGTGTGGGGGATATGATTTCACCTAATTTTATCGAAAAATATACCGCTTTAGTGGATCGTCACAAGGCTATTTTAGATGTCTATAAGTTTGAATATGATTTAGCGGAGGCTGAAAAAGAATTTTTTGCAGCGGTTGAATTCATGAAAGAATTTCAGTTGGTCGACAGTGAGTATGTTGTTAATCACGCATTGAATGCTGGGAAGACGATTTTAGCTGAAGGCGCTCAAGGTTCTTTATTGGATGTTGACTTTGGTTCTTATCCATTTGTTACTTCTTCAAATACGATTACTGCAGGTGCTTGTACCGGCTTAGGGGTGGCGCCTAAAAATATTGGAGAGGTTTTTGGAATATTTAAGGCATATGCTACTCGGGTGGGTTCAGGACCTTTCCCAACAGAATTAGAAGATGAGGTAGGAGAGCGTATGCGTCAGGAGGGAAGAGAGTTTGGTTCTACGACGGGCCGACCTCGCCGTTGTGGCTGGATTGATCTACCCGCTTTAAAATATGCGATGATGATTAATGGGGTGACCCAATTAATTATGATGAAAGCGGATGTGTTAAACATTTTTGAAGAAATTTTGGTGTGTACGGGCTATGAAATGCCGGATGGATCGCTAACGGATCAAATCCCATTTGAAATTACTGACATTAAGGTGAAGCCAGTGTATGCAAGTCTAAAGGGCTGGCACTGTTCATTGGAAGGAATGAGAAATTTCGACCAATTGCCTACCGAATTAACTGCCTATATCGCATTCTTAGAGTCTCACTTGAATTTGCCGATCAATTTTATTTCGACTGGACCGGATCGTGAGGCATGTGTTTTACGTGGTTCTTTAGCTTAAAAAATGGGAACTCCAGAAATTCCTTTAGCCGATTTGTTTCAATACGATGAGATTTATTGGGTGCCTGTTGATCGTGGATCAAATGAAATTCAGTTGATGAGCCCCACTCAAACGATTGATTCATCAAATCAGGCTCAGGATAGTTCTTCATTGCCCAAAGAAAATATGTCTGGGCGAGAGGATGCTAACATACCCGAAACTATTGAGAATTCGTTTGATTCAGAGCCGACTTTGGACGGGGAATCTTCCCAAATTAATGTTAGTATTTCTACTCCTTGGGTGATTATTGGTCATATTTCTGAGCTAGAAAAGGCGCGGTTGACCTTAATTTTTTCAGCTCCGCCCATGTTATTGTCGGCCAAAGATTGGAGTATATATGAACCTAAGGATGACGAGCCCATACTTTCTGAATTTGTTAAAAAGGCTGGGGCTAAAAAATTTATATTTTTAGGCCAACAACCGGCTGTTTGGCAATCTGATTTTCACGTGACCGAACTCGTGTCATTGGAAGGTAAATCGGTTTATTTCTTCCCTCGCTTGATATCCACATTGACAGATACTGAAAAATCATTAAAATTGGTTTTTTGGAATGCACTGAAATCGATGATTTAAAAAAAGCTTGTTTACCAGGCATATCTGGCTAATGGACTCACATCTTGTCCACAAAATTCACCTGCTTCGAATTTGAAATGGCCAGCCATGGCGATCATCCCTGCGTTATCGGTGCAATAGGAAAAAGCTGGGATAAAAACGTCCCAATGATTCTCTTCACCTAATTCCTGCAACCTTTTTCGTAAGCCTGAATTGGCAGATACTCCGCCTGCTATTGCGATGGAAGAGCAATTTTTTTCACGCATCGCCTTCTTGACTTTACGTAATAAAATTTCAATCAGTGTTTTTTGAACGGAAGCACAAATATCAGCCTTGTTTTCCTCGATGAAATTGGGATTTAATTTTACTTCTTTTTGGAGAAAATAAAGAATGGACGTTTTGATTCCTGAAAATGAAAAATCTAAGCCGGGCATTTCGCCCATTGGAAATGGGTATTTGTCAGGATTTCCTTCTTTGGCAAGCTTATCGATCAATGGTCCCCCTGGGTAAGGTAGTCCAATTAATTTAGCTGTTTTGTCAAAGGCTTCGCCAACAGCATCATCCTGGGTTTCCCCTATGATTTGCATGTTGAGTGGGCCTTCCACCCAGACCAACTGTGTATGTCCGCCGCTTACGGTTAGGCACAAAAAGGGAAATTGGGGCCTAGGTTCTTCGATGAAATGCGCCAAAACATGGGCTTGCATGTGATTTACCTCGATTAATGGAATGTCTAAACTTAGTGCTAAGGATTTAGCAAATGACGTTCCTACCATGAGGGCTCCAAGTAAACCGGGTCCTCGTGTAAATGCGATGGCATTCAAGTCATTTTTGTTTATATTTGCCTTTTGCAGAGCTTCCTGGACAACAGGAATAATTGATTTTTGATGTGCCCTGCTAGCTAATTCGGGAACGACGCCACCCCACTCGCTATGAATTAATTGAGTGGATATGACGTTTGATTTTAACTCTCCGTCGACCATTATCGCCGCAGAGGTTTCATCACAAGAAGATTCAATCGCTAGTAAAATCATAAAAATTCGTTTGCAAAAATAAGGTAATTAAAACATAATTTGTTTTTTTTTCACTAAAAGAAAAATATGGTCAAATACCTGAAACTCCTCGCAAAATCAATCCTGTATGGATTGTTGGGGATTTTTTTGCTATTTTTTTCGATCATATTGCTCCTTCGTGCGCCATCAAATCAAATCCGATTAGCGAATTACTTTGCTCCCAAAATTGAAAAAGCGATTGGGTACCCAATGACATTAGAAGGGATCCAACTGAAATTTTTTGATGAAATAAGCTTTTGGGGTTTACGGGTTAAAGATCCTTGGGGCAAGGACATGATTTACATTGAAAAATTAGATATTAATTTCAGTATTTCCGATTTGTTTTTGCATGGTTCAAAGCCATCAATGGAACATGCTCAATTGATTCGCCCCCGTGTTCATTTAATTTTGGAAAAAAAATCGGGAAAGATAAATTTGAATGAGTTTATTGATCGAATTGTTGCTTATGTGAATAAAAATTCAACATCCACTTCCACCAGTACGGAATCGAGTTTGTTTAAAATTCATTCGGCCCAAGTAGTTGACGGTACTTTTTTACTCGATGACGAGCAAGAAAAAAACCTAGCCACGCCTACGCACTTTGATTTATCACACTTCAGTTTTGTTAAAATCAATGCTCAAGTAGCCGATTTTTATGTTCACGGGGATACCATAGGACTTCAGACGATCGGTTTTCGGACGATCGACCCATCGAGTAAATTTCAAGTTAAAAAGTTGGACACTAAGTTCATGATTTCAGATCGGCAAATGCGATTTGATGACTTGAGCTTATTTTTTAATGACTCATATGTGGGTGATCACGTCCATATGAATTATAATAAAATAAATGACTTGACAAAGTGGATTAGCAAAGTCCAAATGGTCGGAAATCTGAAAAATAGTAAAGTTAAAGGAGAGGATTTGGGTCGATTTGTGAATGCTATGTATGATTATAAGGGTTATTACCAATTGAATGGTATACTGGACGGATCGGTGGACAATTTGGCGCTTAAAAATTTCGAACTGGGATTTGGCCAGAAATCTAAGTTGAAAGGTAACTTTAGTTTTAAAGGATTACCCAATGTAACGACGACGCAAATGGATTTTGCCATGAATAATTCCATTTTCTTCCCTAGCGATTTAGCTGTTTTTATCACGCAAGGTGCTTCTGAAAAAATGAAAATATTGGGCTCCGTTGCTTTTGATGGAAAATTTAATGGCACCTATGACAACTTTCAAACATCAGGTCAGCTGAACACTGGTTTGGGTTACATGGAGGGAGATTTTAAACTTAAGCTCAAAGATTCCATGGCGCTTTCATCTTATGACGGAAGTGTAAAATTAGCCAAATTTAAATTAGGTAAACTGCTGGATGTTGAGCCTTACATAGGCAATATTGATCTAATAGGTAAAATAAAGGGAACAGGTTTTTCGAAAAAATCAGCCCATGTTGATTTTGATGGCAAGCTTTCTGAGATCACTTTTAACGCTTATGCCTATAAAAATGTAAGTTTAAAAGGGAATTTCCAGCGGCAATTATTTAAAGGAAATGTGGCAGTGAAAGACACTCATTTTGTAGCTGAAACGTCTGGTGAAATCAATTTACAACAAGCAAAAGCTGCTTATTTGTTAGAGGGTAAAATTGGGCATGCCGACTTAGCTAAATTACATTGGGGTAGTGAAGATGTTCAGATAAAAACGGGTTTTGATTTGAATATTAAATTTACGGATATCGATGACTTGTTTGGCAAGGCAGTTTTCACGGATATTGTGATCAAAAAGCCGAAAATGGATGATTTATCCATGGGCTTAATTTCCTTTACGGCCAATGAAAATAATGTTGGATTCAGGCAGTACCGTTTAAACTCTGATTTGATTTCGGTGGAGTTGAATGGCGAATTTAAGCCTACTAAAATGAAATCGGAATTGGTCCAATTAGCTGATGAATATTTATTGTATTTTAATAAAAAAGAAGACGAGCGGACCGCTTATTACAGCAAAAGAAAATATGATATCAAAGATAAATATTTTGCTGATTTTACCATCATTTGCCATCAAGCCCAACCCATTTTATCGAGGTTTTACCCGTCGATCGGCATCGGCCGAAATACCATTTTTACTGGGAACGTTTCTAAGGGGAGAACCTATTCTGTTAGCTTAGAGTCCTATCCTGACACCCTAGTTTTTGGTGGATATAAATTTTATCAATCCGTTTTTTCTCTTCAAAGTTCCAAGTTTTTAGGGGGTCCTGAGGTGTCCTCTAGCCTTGTTTTTCAATCAAGAAGACAGCAGTTAAATTTTTTGACTCCAACTGAAAACTTTAAGTTAAACGCACTTTGGGATCAGGATCGAATTAATTTTGACGTTGATTTCAAACAGGCTGGGGAGGATAATACGGCGCATTTTGGGGGCAATTGGAGATTTGAAAAAGATGGTTTGTCCTTGAGATTTAAGGATTCCTACCTGAAAATTTTAGGACAGGATTGGGCTTTTGATCCTGAAAATATGATTACCCTGAAAGGCCAAGAATGGAAGGCCGAGCATGTGTTAATTTCAAATAAAAAACAATCGATTGCCTTGCAAGGAAGCTTGTCATTGGATTCAACCCAAACATTGAGATTCCGAGCAAATAAATTCCAATTAGCTACCCTAGAGCCTATACTTGCCATTAAAGCCAATGGGGAATTGAATGCTGAAATTAGTGTTCAAAATTGGTATCAAAATACGCGGGTTGACTCCTGGATGATTGTTGACTCACTCCGATTGGATAAGTTCTACATGGGTAATTTTCAAGGAGTTGGAACCTATTTGGCAGAATCCCAACGAATGGATTTGAACTATACGTTAAATCGTTTAGGTGAACCCGTTTTATCCATTAGTGGTCAGTATAAACCCTATGCAGAGGTGGACCAATTAGCCCTCAAAACGGAATTGAACAGGACGAATCTTGAAATCTTAGAGCCATTTACTCGAGGTATTTTTTCAGGATTAGCCGGTGAGGCTTCCGGTGAATTAAAAATTAGGGGTCAGTTTAATGATCCTAATTTTAGTGGAAAAGTTGTCGTTCAGAAAGCTAAAGTAAATTTTGATTATTTGAATACAGCCATTTTTGTGAGCGATACGGTTTCGTTTCAAGGACGTCAAATTTTGGCTAAAAATTGGCAACTGAAAGATAATGATGGTAATGTGGCGAAGTTAAATGGTCAACTCAATTTCCCGAAGGATAAGCCTTTAGAAATGGCCTTAACCGCTGATTTAAATCGATATAAAATTTTAAATACGCAGAAGAGTCCAAGTTCTTTTTATTATGGTACTGGTTATGCTAGCGGATTATTTCAGTTGGATGGGACCCTAGATAACTTGCTTATTTCAGGTAATTTAAAAAGTGAAAAAGGTACTCGATTATTCATTCCGTTAGATCGGGAATCAGAAGCGCAAGCAGATGATGATTTTGAGTTTTTAAGTCAAACGTTAAAAACGGAAACGGCTAACGAAAAGCTCATTAAAACCCAATCAAAAGACAACGGCATACGCTTAGATTTGATGTTGAATCTGACCCCTGAGGCTTATGGAGAAGTCCAATTAGATAGCAAAAAAGGAGACATCATGCGCGGCTATGGCACGGGAGGTATTCGGATGACGATGGACAAAAAAGGCGATTTTAAGATGTTGGGTGACTATTCGATCGACCAAGGAGATTATACTTTCTCCCTTCAAAATATCATTAATAAAAAATTTGCTATTCAGCGAGGCTCCAAAATTTCATGGACTGGTAGTCCTTTGGATGCCAACATCAACATGAAAGCAATTTATACCCAATATGCCAGTTTATTCCCTATCCTTTTGGATACGACCAACAAAGGGAATTTACCTGAATTTAAACGCCGCTACCCAGTCGATGTGGTTATTAATTTACAAGATAGACTATTGTCGCCCAATGTCACTTTTGATATTGGCATTCGTGATTTTCCGAAGGATGTTAGTTTGAATAGTGCCGTAACTGCCTTTGCAAATCGAATAAAAACCGACGAACAGGAGTTGACCCGACAGGTAAGTAATGTGTTACTGTTTGGCCAATTAGTTTCCCCTTTTGGAGCGAGTGGATTGGTTCTTGGAAATATCATGGGAAATTTTACCGAGATGTTATCGAATCAGTTAAGCAATTTGGCATCTGAAATTAATAAGGATTTGAACATAGATGTTTACTTGGGCGGCGGTAATTTGACTCAGGATATTTTGACTAACCTCCAATTACGGGCCTCATATAACGTGAATGACTGGTTGCGAATAACCCGAAGTGGAGGATTTACGGATGCTAGAAATCAGACGAGTCCTCAAATTTTATTGGGCGATTGGGCTTTGGAATATTTCATTAAAAAGGATGGCAGCTTGCGTACTAAAATGTATAATCGAAATGTCCAAACGACTCTATTAGGGTCCTTGAACTCCTATCAAATTAATCAAACACTAGGCGCGAGTATCCTGTATAATAAAAGCTTTAATTCGTTCTTTGGCACGAAATAATGCTTATAGACTTGTCATAAAAAAAGCCGCAATTGCGGCTCTTTAAATTTTTGAATTTCAATATTTTACCTAACAACGAAGGTGCCATTTCCAATCGTAAATCCTTCTGAATACATTTCAATTGAATATTTTCCTGGCTTGTAAACAACTCCACCACGCGAATAAAGCACGGCAACTTCCTGGTTATCATTTGAATAGGAAACTACTTGAGAAGTGGTAAAAGGAATATCTTTACCTCCTTGATTGATTTTCCCTGAACCTACTGCCTCATCTGACAACGTGCTTCCTTCTCCATCTAAAATACGGACGTAAATGGTTTTGTTCTCTAATTTAGTGATTGGGTTAGGAGCTAAATTGAATACAATTTTCAATTTGTCAATTCTTTTTCCACCTAATTTAGCCTTCTCAGTTTCTTTTCCTTTTGCATTAACAGCTAGTACACGGATGTTCTGAGCTTTTAAAGCTGCACCGATACTTACCTTACGAGCTAATTCTTTGTTCTTGGCTGCTACCTCAGATAAGGTATCACTTAAGTTCTTATTAACTGTTTTTAAGCCCGTATTTTCAGTATTTAAGGTCTGATTTTGAGTGCTTAACACTTGGTTGTTCTCTGTTAAAACGCCATTTTGTTTTTTCAGTTCAACAATATCGCCATCCTTTTGAGCGAGAACAATATCATATTCTTTTATTTTAGCTAAATAAGAAGCTATAGTTGCATGATTTGCTTTTTTTAGTGAAGCTTTATCTTGTTCTAATTGTAATTTCAAAGCTTCGAGGTCAGCCACTTGGCCTCCCAATGATTTAATTTCAGCTATTTTACTATCTAGTTGAGTCGAGATAGAATCTAATTTAACTCGTGTATTGGCTAATTCAGTTGCTTTTTCCTCGATACTAGTTGCTTGCTCTTTGGTCAATTGGTTCGACCTAAAATACAAGACTCCAAATACCGCAGTAAGTACAGCAAGGACGATGAGTGCAATCTTAGAAGTGTTGTTATTTGATTCCATTATGTTTGTTTTATTTATTAAAGGGTTTGTTTAATTTATCGCAAATTACAATAATTAAATTTAAATTCATTTCTAAATGCCTTTTAGTTAATTTGCGTAATTAAATAATGGAACATGCTTACCTATGATTTTATTGTAATTGGTTCCGGTATTGCGGGCTTGTCGTACACCGCAAAAATTGCGCAGCACTTTCAGGATTTAAATCAATCTGTTAAAATTGCTGTCATTACCAAAACCATTGCAGAGGAAACCAATACAAAATATGCGCAAGGTGGAATTGCTGCAGTGTGGGATCAGGATGATTCTTTTGATAAACATATCCAAGACACCATGGTCGCGGGTGATTTTATAAGCAATCAAAAGGTGGTTGAAATGGTAGTCAAGGAAGCTCCTGAACGTTTAAAAGAATTAATCTCTTATGGCACCGACTTTGATCGCCGAGCAGATGGGACATTTGATCTGGTCAAAGAAGGAGGGCATTCAGATAAAAGAATTTTACATTATAAGGACTCAACGGGCAATGAAATTGAGCGCGCACTTTTAGCTAAAGTGAAGGCTTTTCCATCTGTGGATTTTTTCACACATTACTTTGCCGTTGATTTAATCACCCAACATCATTTAGGCGAAAAAGTAACGAAGGATACCCCTGATAAAAAATGTTTTGGGGTCTATGTGCTTAATTTAAAAACCAAAAAGGTAGAGACTTTTTTAGGCAAAACTACTTTGCTAGCCACCGGGGGAATAGGTCAGGTCTACCAATCCACGACCAATCCGAAGATTGCCACGGGAGATGGAATTGCAATGGCCTACAGAGCAAAGGCGTTTGTTCAAGGAATGGAATTTATTCAATTTCATCCCACCGCATTATATAATCCAGGAAAGAAGCCATCATTTTTAATTTCCGAGGCAGTTAGAGGCCATGGTGGAATTCTAAAAAACTTGGATGGCTCTACCTTTATGGAGCGTTATGATGATCGTTTGTCATTGGCTCCCCGCGATATTGTTGCCCGTGCCATCGATTCAGAAATGAAAAGGCTAGGTAGCGACCATGTGTTTTTGGATACAAGACATATTCCTAAAGATGAAATTTTGCAGCATTTCCCCATGATCTATCAGCATTGTTTAGATGAATTGGGAATCGATATGTCGACAGAAATGATTCCTGTGGTACCCGCTCAGCATTATCTATGTGGGGGTATTATCGTGGATGAATATAGTAGAACCAATATTCAGCATTTGTTTGCTGCAGGGGAATGTTCCTACACGGGACTTCATGGCGCAAACCGTTTGGCGTCCAATAGTTTATTAGAAGCCATTGTTTTTGCTCATCAAGCGTTCCAAAAATCTATTGAAGAATTTGGCACTCAATCCCTACCTAAATCGATTCCAGGCTGGAATGACGATGGCACGAAACACCCGGAGGAATTAGTTTTAGTGACCGAAATGGCGCGTGAATTGGAATCCATTATGTCCAATTATGTGGGAATTGTGCGCACAGATCGCCGCTTAAAGCGGGCCTATGATCGATTGGAATTGATTTATTTAGAGCACGAAGAACTGTATAAACAGTCTAGAATCACCGTTCCTTTGTGTGAATTAAGAAATATGATTAATGTTGCTTATTTGATTATTAAGCATGCCCGTGCCCAAAGAGAAAACAAAGGCCTTCATTACAATTTAGATTTGATATAGCTTGACTTGTCAATTTTAAGGGCTACATTTAATCGGTTCTATCCGCCATCCTTTCTATGTCACAATCGATTCGAGATGTAATCTCTCCCCTTAATATTCTTTCTAAATCTGAAATTCTGAACGTAAGTAAAAGTTTCAAGAGTGTTCAAATTAAGAAGAATGATTATTTGGTAAATTCGGGAGGGCATTTAGATTCGTTGGTTTTTTTGAAAAAAGGAATCTTACGTAGTGGCTCAAACCAAGATCAAGATTCGGATGTGTCCCAATCGAAAGACTTTACTTTTGAAGGTAATTTTTTGTTTTCAGGCAACAGTCTTTTAACAAATGAACCATTCCCTCATTCCATTCATGCCCTAATAGATTCCGAAATTTTAGTATTGACGCTAGCTGAGTTGGAGGGAATTTATGAGAGCATTCCAGGATTTGTGGCCGTTTTGCGCCAATTAACACAGGATGAATTAGAAAAGCAGGAGAAGCTTATTAATCTAATTAAGATCCAATCCCCTCAAAAACGGTATGCGGATTTTCAACGAAATTTTGCTTTACTCGCTGCCCAATTACCCGAAGGCCAGTTGGCACATTTTCTGCAAATTCCAACCCCCGAGCTATCTAGAATCAGGAAAAAAATAAGTTTAGGCAGTACCTTTTAAGCATGACTTCTCAGGTAGGATACAATGACTTGTAAGCCTTTTTCAAAGTGATGATTGTTGGGTATTACGATATCGCAACTTCTTTTGTGAGGCCTGATAAATTCTTCGTAGGTAGGTTTGACATGGTATTTCCAACGGTACATGACATCCTGCAAATCATAGCCCCTTTCTTCATTATCACGTTTTATCCGACGTTTTAATTTAATCTTGTCTTGGGCGTCAATAAATATTTTTAAATCTAGGAGTTTGGCAACTTCTGGAAAATGAAAAACGAAAATCCCCTCTACAACCAATATTTTTTTCGGATAGAAATGCAATAAATTGGGAATTTTCTCTGAGTTGTTGAAGGTATATTCCTCACGAGTGACTACTTCGCCTGATCTTAATTTTTCTACGTCAGCCGCAAATGCCACGTCATCAATGGCTCCCGGCAAGTCAAAATTTTCAATCCCATTTTGATCTTTTGTTTGATGTTGCTTTGGGCGATAGTAATTGTCCTGAGATAATAAACAAATGTCATCTGTGTCGAATTGCTCCATTAATCGAGTTAAAAAAAGGGTCTTTCCTGAGGCACTTCCTCCAGTAATCCCAACGATAAATGGACGGTTGTTGGTCGACATAATGAAATAGATTCAAATGCAAATTTGCGAAAATGATTTAAATTAAACTAAAGCTATATTTTCATTTTTCGAATAATAGATAAATAGCTTTTTCATCTTTTTGCTTTTTATTAACCATTTCAAAGCCAGCTGCTGAAACGAGGGAAATCAATTCCTCGGCGAAGAATAATTTTTTTCCACAACCCTTATGCATGCGTGGAACTGATATTGATATTTCTTCTTCTATAAACAATTGACCCCCTTTTTTTAAAATTCGAAAAGCCTCTTGTATGACTAAATCGATCTGATTAAATTCATGTAATGCATTGAAAATTAATACCCAATCAGCCGTTTCACTTTCTAACGTTAGGGCGTGAACGTCTTCGTTTTTTAGAAGAATGCTTGTTGTGTTTTTTGCGTTTGCTGTGTTTTCGAAATAGGAAATGGATTCGCCAACTTCCTCATTTGTCAGAACTTGAAAATCATGATCAACCAAAATTAATTGGCCAGCGGGCTGATGAATCACACAATTAATTTCCCACCAACCAGATCCGCAACCTAAAGAAACGAGTGTATCGGTATTTTTCCAGGGCGTAAATTTTAAAAGTTCTTTCATTTGAGTATAAATTAATGGATAAATCATGAAGCATGGTATATTTGAAAATAATTATTTTTGAATGGCAATATATATCGCACCTACGGCCTCAGTAATGGGCAGAGTTATTATTTCAAAAGATGTTTCTGTTTGGCATGGAGCTGTTATTCGGGCTGATGTGGAAGAGATTATTTTAGGAGAGGGCTGTAATGTTCAAGACAATGTTGTTTTACATGCAGATGAAGGAGATAAAACGATTATTGGCCCTAGGGTTACGATTGGCCATTCTGCGATTGTTCATGGTGCAACGGTAGGCGAAGGGTCCCTTATTGGAATGCATGCTACAATTCTAAATCGAGCTCAGATTGGCCGATTTTGTTTAATTGGCGCTCATGCATTGGTCACCGAAGGGATGATCATACCTGATTTTTCTATGGTGTTGGGTATGCCAGCTAAGGTCGTTAAAACACTTTCGGAGGATCAAATAAGCCGTTTAAAAGAAGGGGCTGATCATTATATTATGATGGGGGAAAGACACGCTGCGGGCGAATTTCCATTGCTCACACAATTAGATTTTACGGAATGAAAGATCTCTTTTTGATTCGACATGCGCATGCTGGACCCTATTTACTTCCCGACGAAAGCCGTAAATTGTCTTTGAGGGGTTTGGAAGAAGCACAAGAATTGAAAAGTATTTTTAGGACTAATAATTTCCCTGACGGTTTTTGGTATATCTCAAATACGAATAGAACGATTGAAACGGCTACTATTTTGATGGGAAACACACAAAAATTAGGAAATTCTTTTGATGATTATTGGTACCACGCCACAGGTCCCCAATATGTGGAAAAAATAGTGAGTAGTCCCCACGCTGTTATTTATTTGGTAGCCCATAATCCATCTATTTCCTATGCGGCTTCTTATTTTTCTGGAGAAATGATTCAAATGGAAACATCTTCATGTGTACATTTGCATTGGCCTATGGCTAAAACATGGCATGAAATTATTAAAGGAAGCGCCATGGTCAATTTTATACATTAACGTAATGCAAAAAAATCGCCTAATTTTTCGTTGGATTTTTATCCTATTTACACTGCTTATGATTTTGCTCGCTATCGATATGGCCCGAAATACGACCGCTCCTTGGAATAAAAACAAAGCAAAAACAAAGTAATAATTCACAATTTTACTGGATCATTAATTACCAGAATCGAGGGCTATAAAACGGACTCGATATGCTTTAGATGATGGGTACAATGCCAAGCATAAATACCTAATACCCGGTCTAGAGGATAGATGATATCTCTTTCAGGGTGAAAATATGTTTTAGTCCAATCCGTTTCTTGTAAGGTATTCATTAAATAAACCCAGCGCTGATGCACGGATTTGACACCTGTAATGGACCATTCAATGGGTGCTTCGTCGCCATCAGGCATGTGAGCCCAGTCATTTTCTGAATAGGGCATGATGGTTGGATTTTCCTCATTTAATGCTTTTTTAAATCGTATGTAGCAATTCATGTGGCTATCAAACATGTGATGAATCACTTGGCGTGCGCTCCAACCTCCTGGTCGGTATGCTTTTTTCAAGGTAGTTTCTGAATGTTTAGAAGCTGCAATAGCTAATAAATCAGGAAATTCCTCAATCGTCTTAATCCAGTTTTTTCTGATTTCAGGGGTGATAATTTCAGGGGCAGCAAATTTTCCAATGGGATATTGGAGTGGATTTAATTCCATGCGATTATTTGTTGGTATAAAAAGAAGTAATGTCTTTGGCGGCTCCCCTGGTATGGGCGATCAAGGGATGTACCCCACGATGAATCAACTCAAGCATTTCTTTTCCTGAATCTTTGCTTAGATGGGAAATATGTAAGGGCATCAAAATCTCCCCTTCTTCAACCTCCATAGGCGTAGTCACTTGAAAAGCGATGTTGCCCGCCGAGGCGATTTTAATTAAATCCAACTTCGTTTTCTGGAAACTCTCTTCAAAACTTTCTTCCGTACTTCCCGAAATTTCTAATTGGACAGGTGTTTGACTCGATTTTAAGGCCAGTAATTCTTTAATCTCGTGATCTAAAATGTTCAATAATTTTCTAAGGGCATGGTAATTTTTACCGGTCGACATCCGTTCGCGAATCGATTGTCTGATGAAATAAGTAATGGTATCTGTCACAGTTAATCCAATTTCAGCCGTTTGTTTAAAAATCAGCGAACTAGGAGACATGCCAGGAATGGTGTTTGGGTCATGTAAGATGACCATTCCTTCAGGGCTTAAAAAACCATCTATACGCGTGCAAACTCCAAAACCCAAATCGTCAAAAGCTTTTTTAACTTGCTCCTGAATCATTTTCAAATGGGCTAAACTAGCATCCATGGGAATTCTTTTTCGCGTGGCCTTAGACTTATATTTGGCATTAAAATCGAAAACTTCCACGGAATCGTCAATAACAATTTCGGTTGGGGGTAGGGCAACAGACTCGCCATCAGGTGTCTGAATCACCCCGCAACTAAATTCCGCTCCATTCACAAACGATTCCAATAAAATGGAATCTTCCGAATGAATGGAATGAATAACCGCCTTAGTTACTCCTTGTAAAAAATACGATTGCAACTCGTTTAAAAGTCCGCTAGGATGTTGAAAAG
>CAMDJW010000011.1 GCA_945901025.1 Spirosoma fluviale
GTGGCACAAATTTGCTGGCAATGGGATGATACTCGTATGGGTGGTCCAATTGAGTCTTTTTTAGTGGGTTTGAAAGATAATCGTATTTCAAAATATTTCACACCTGTGTCTGATGTTTCATTAGCTGCTGATCATCCTGCTTATCCTTATAAAGGAATTCGTAACGGTGCATATTGTGTAGCTAAAGCTGATAAAGTACCTTATTCGAAAGTATCTAATGATTTTAACAGTGCACAAACAAGGCGTGGATTTACTGCATCTGAGGTTGCATTCTTAAAGGCTGAGGCTGCGTTAAGAGGTTGGGCTGGAGCAGGTTCTGCTGAAGCAAACTACAGAAATGGGGTTAAATTATCTTTTGAAGATTGGGGTGCAGGAGGAGTAGATGCTTATTTAGCAGATGCCACGAGCAAGCCTATTGACTATGTCGATCCAAAGGATGCACGCAATAGCAATAAAGCTGCCTCGACTATTACAGTTGCATGGAACGAAACAGACAATCTTGAATTGAAGTTAGAGAAAATCATTACTCAAAAGTACCTTAATACATTTACAAACACTTTGGAAGCTTGGGTTGATTTTAGAAGAACAGGATATCCAAAGATTCCTCCTGTAGCTAAAAATGATTCTAGCCCAGATTGGGGTATTATTCCTGTAGGAGAGTTTATCAAGAGAATGCCATTCATCAATGCTGAAAGAACAGGTAACACGGCTGGCGTAGCTGACGCTGTATCTAAAATGGGACCTGGTGGTAAAGATGATATTGCGACTCGCTTGTATTTTGACACGGGTGTTAAATCAAACTTTTAAACAAGCTAACGTTTAAAAAAAACCTTTCACTATCTAACAAAAACACCTTTCGATCGAAAGGTGTTTTTGTTTATAGGTATCTGAATCATAGGTATAGGGTCTTAATTTTTTCAAATTTTGACAAATAAAGATCCAATTTATTTCTTTTCAACAAATTTTGGGATTTAATAAATCCATTTTTTATCTTAGAAGTCTTTAGAGGGGGCTTAATGGTTTGCCACAAGAAGAGTTTTCATGATGAGGCTGCAATAAATTGTTTATCAAAATTTTTTCTCTGTTTTCTGTTTTTTTTGACAATCATTAATTTACCTTTTAAGGGATCAAATTAGATATTTCAAAGTCATATATAGTGAATGAATTTATTCGTTCACACCTAAATAGAGTTAGGTTTTACGCTGTTAAACTATTCGTCGATAATAAATGGGAATTTAATGGAGAAGTTCTATGTATTAATCAGATTAATTCAGTTGGTTTGACTTAATCTTTAATGCACCTAATACTGCCTCCGTAAACTCTATTATGCGTTAATGTGTATGAACCCGCTTTACTAAAGTTGAGATACCGGGATCCTTCCCCACTAACAGTACTGCTCCAGTAACTTCCACTAATACCCACATTATTGATCAGTATTTCACGACTTCCAGCTACTGTTAATTTAAGAGGGGATGTAAATGCCCCGTCGGCATTTTCTGAAGTCCAACTCGATAGCTCGATATTCCACTCAGTTTCTGTTGGTAAACGATAGCCTGTAGGGCATGGATTATTTATCCCATTAACGCCCTGCCATAAATTTATATTTTGAGGATTCCTCCAATCAGTTAGTGGACTCGATGGTAAAATAAAGTTTGCGTTATCTGGAATATCCGTAGTAGTCTGTGTTGTGGTATTTATCGATTTTCTTAATTGGTGTTGATCTGCTCCTCTTCCCCATTGGTATAAATCACCGTAGGCGCTTGTATCAGTACTCATGGTTGCGACCCTTGTTGCGCCAAGGTTTCGATCCATCCAAATCCTCCCTGTTTTCGATTTAACTTCCACTACTTTAGTGATATTATCTTTTAATGAATTTTGAGCTAAATTTTTTGTTGGGTTAGTCATTACACTATTTGGCTCTTCGGATTTACAAGCTATTAGTACAAGAAAAAAAAGGAAATTTTTTTTTAAAAATCGCATAATAATGAAACGTTAGTTTTGAAGGCAATTTATGGAATTTGTCTTAATTTTCCGTATGATTTATCGAATCGTACCTAATCAAAGTGCCAAAATTAATTTCTGTAGATAAGCTTAAAGGTTCAAATCGTGCACCATTAAAAATTGGGTAAAGATAAACTTCAATAAAATATGAGGAATAGGGATTTGATGGTGTAAAGCTTCTAAATCGTCAACAAAATTGGGCCGATAAAGATTATTTTCCTGTATCGTTTAAACTTAAACAATTTAAATGTAAATCGTCAGTAAAAAGTGGACTGAAAGAGTCTATTTCTTAGGGAGTGATTAATTTTAAACAAACCCACATTTCACCCGAAAACCCCTCTCGTGCTACCTGTTTTGCTACCAACCCTGTAAAATAAAAGAATCCACTTTATTTTGCTTGATAAATGTAATTTGTGTTTAATTAACTTTGATTGGGTATTTTTAAAAACGAATTATTCTCTTCCGTCTAACAAATTACCGATGCCACCTAGTAGGCTTCCTTCCTCTTTTCTATTTATTGAGCCTCCATATTGCAAGATTCGTCCAGCTAATCTACTAATTGGCAATGATTGAAGCCACACTTTTCCAGGTCCCTTTAACGTTGCATAGAATAAACCTTCTCCTCCAAACATAAAATTTTTAATCCCCTTCACCATTTCAATATCAAAGTCTACATCAGCAGTGTAGGCTACTACGCAACCAGTGTCAACTTTCAGTATTTCCCCAGGTAACAAGTCCCTCTCAAGTACATATCCGCCTGCATGCGCAAAAGCAAGGCCATCACCTTCAAGTTTTTCCATGATAAACCCTTCACCTCCAAATAATCCAGTTCCTAATTTTCTTTGAAATTCGATGCTAATACTGACCCCTTTAGCGGCACACAAAAAGGCATCTTTTTGTGCAATAACTTTACCTCCTAATTCTTTTAAATCAAACAAAACAATTTTACCAGTGTATGGTGAAGCAAAACTAATCTTCTTTTTTCCTTGACTGGTATTTGTAAAGGCTGTTATAAATAAACTTTCTCCTACTAACAATCTTGTGCCTGCTTTTACCAATTTACCAAAAAATCCACCTGTTTGTTCTTGACTTCCATCTCCAAATATTGTTTGCATTTCAATTCCATCGTCCATCATCATAAATGCACCTGCTTCAGCAATGGCTGTTTCATTTGGATCTAATTCAATCTCTACAAACTGCAATTCTTCGCCATATATTTTGTAGTCTATTTCGTGATTTTGTATCATCATTTTTGTTCTTAATTTAAAGAAATTTATTTAATTCTATTTGGAGGCTAGTATAAATCATAAACAAATTTATTTATCTTCCTCACTGTTTAGTGTACTTAAAATTGTGTAGTCTGGAGCTAGCTTTGGATCTTTAAACTTATTTGTGCTAAAATCTAATTCAGAAATATAGACTTTAATCGTGTTAAAATTATAATTATAGCGCACAGAACGTTCGCTGTTTTCTAATGTAATTGATTCATCATCAAAAGCAACCTCTTCCATAAAACCATACTCAAAACCATCTTTTAATTCTACTTCACCCAAATAGATGGCCCATTTCTTTTCCTTGATACGTTTCAAAGTAACTTTTTGTTCACTTCTGTAAACAATCTTGGACACATTTTCACCTGTAACTTGAGCATTTAATTCAAAACAGTTTATCAGGAAAAAGACCATTAAAATAAAAATAGATTTTATCATTTTTAAAAATGTTTGTATGTTTTTCAAAATTTTAACAAAATACACATAGGCAATAATCAAATAAAAATTTTAAAGTTTAATTTTAGTATGAACAATATAAAAAACAAACAAAATTTCTTTTAGGAACAAAACTGAAAAACATATGTATAGGGAAAATCTAAGGATTTTAATTTTCATTAATTCCTGACTTCGTTTAAATTTAAACAAACCCACCTATCACCTGAAAACCCCTCTCGTGCTACCCGATTTGTTAGCACTCACATAAAATATAATAGAATCCCAAATTAATCAATTCTTGAGGCTATTTTTAATTTCCTTTTGCACATTAATGCTATATATTTAATATGAGATCCTAAATCGTATTAGAGGATAAATAGGTAATATATTACCGATAGATTACACACCTAATCACAAATACACAGTAATTATATAAATTTTGGAAAAGTAACTAAACATAACGAGAAGAATCAGAAAGCCTTAGAATCTATACCTATTTCTGTACCTATTAAACAAAAAAGCCTGTAACTAGTTGAGCTACAGGCCATTAGTACTACCTATTGTAGTCCGTACGGGAATCGAACCCGTGTTTCATCCGTGAAAGGGACGTGTCCTAACCCCTAGACGAACGGACCAAAATTGAATTTGGTGGCACAAAGGTAGAAGTTTTTGCTAAAGATTCAAAATAGTACTTTAAAATAAATACATAATAAATCTAATTAAATTTCGCTATTTTAGCCTATTAATTGATTTAGAAGCATTTATGTCCAATGTCCTCCCCCATTCTCTTCTTAGTGATTTCGATGTTTCGCTGTTCTTACACGGCAAGCACTCAAGGCTTTACGAAAAATTAGGTGCTTTTGAAATCATACGGGATGGCGTAAAAGGAACATTTTTCGCCGTTTGGGCACCTAATGCGCAATCGGTGCATGTGGTAGGTAACTTCAATGTTTGGAATAAGGAATCACATACCCTATTTCCTCGTTGGGACTCCTCTGGAATCTGGGAGGGCTTTATTCCCAATATTTACACCGGTGAAACCTATAAATTTGGGATAAAAACAAAAACAGGAGAATATCTAGAAAAATTAGATCCTTTTGGTCTCTATTGTGAAACTCCACCAAAAACCGCCAGCATCGTTTGGAATACCTATAAAGAATGGACTGATAAATCCTGGATGAAAAATAGGTATAAACACAATAGTTTAAAATCTCCCATTTCCATTTATGAAGTTCATTTAGGCTCGTGGCAAAAAACATTAGACAATCAATACCTATCTTACGAGGACATTAGTCGTAAGCTTGTTACCTATGTAAAAAAAATGGGCTTCACACACGTGGAATTTATGCCCATCATGGAACATCCCTACGCGCCTTCCTGGGGATATCAAATCACCGGTTATTTTGCCCCATCCGCTAGATTCGGAAATCCTCAAGGATTTATGCATTTAGTGGAAAAACTACATGAGGCCAATATAGGAGTCTTTTTAGACTGGGTTCCCTCCCACTTTCCAGGGGATGAACATGGACTGAGAAATTTTGATGGAACCAGCATATACGAAAATCCAGATCTTAAAAAAGGCTATCAACCCGACTGGAAATCCTATGTTTTCGATTATGGGCGAAAAGAAGTCAGAAGTTTTTTACTTTCCAATGCCACTTTTTGGCTTGATCGCTACCACATCGATGGCCTTCGCGTAGATGCAGTGGCATCCATGCTTTACTTAGATTATTCTCGAAAGGAAGGTGAATGGGAACCCAATGCCCTAGGCGGAAACCATAACCTCGACACCGTTTCATTTTTGCAGGATCTTAATTCTCATTTATTTGCTGAATTCCCCGACATCCAAATGATTGCCGAGGAGTCAACTAGCTATCCAGGAGTGACCAAATCCGTACACCTGGGAGGACTAGGATTTAGCCAAAAATGGATGATGGGATGGATGAATGATGCCCTTTGGTTTTTCAAAAAAGATCCTATTTATCGAAAATACTATCTAAGCGAGCATGCATTTTCATTGTTTTATGTCTTTGCCGAAAACTTTTGCCTTCCCCTATCTCATGATGAAGTGGTCTACGGTAAACGAGCTTTACTGCAAAAAATGCCAGGTGACGATTGGCAGAAATTTGCCAACCTCCGATTGCTTTTCAGTGAACAATTCATGCACCCCGGCACCAAATTAATCTTTCAAGGAGGTGAATTGGGGCAATTCAATGAATGGAATCACGACCAAAGTATTGATTGGCATTTGACCAATTTACCTGCACACAAAGGGATTCAAAATACCGTCAAAGCACTCAATAAACTTTACAAACAAGAACCTGCCCTCCATATCAAACAATTTGAAAACGATGGCTTTGAATGGATCGAAGGAAATGATCAGGGAAATACGGTCATCAGCTTTTTAAGAAAGGGGGAAACAAGTAAGCAACTACTCATTGTCATCCTTAACCTAACTCCTATCCCCCGAGAGAACTATCGAATTGGGGTACCATTACCCGGAGTGTGGAAAGTGATTTACAATTCAGATCGAGGAATTTATGGGGGTAGTAATTATCCTATTTCGGGTGCTGTCATGACCGAAGAAATCAATTGGCATGGGAAAGCATTCTCCCTATTCATCAATCTACCTCCCCTTTCCGCCCTGGTATTAAAGGCATAAAACAATAAAGACTCAGAAAAATTCCGAGCCTTTATTCAATCCGCCTAAGTAGTATTTTTGTAACCTTTCGGTTTTTACATCAATTTTGTACACAAAAATAGTAAATATTTCATATTTTAAATACAATCTAACTATATTTTTATTTTAGATTCCTTTTCCAAGAACATCTTCCATATCGGACAATTCAACCTCAAGCGCTTTAGTCGATATCGTAATTTCCCAGGCACTCAAGCCTAACGAAATACTCATGCCCAATAAACCTAATCCAAAAAACCAACGTGCAATTAACTGCTCATTCATGAACAATAAAAACATGCAGATCACGCTTAAAATCAAACTAATTATGGCTATAATCTGCATGTATTGAATCAAAGTCATTCGTAAACGTAAATTTTGTATTTGTTTTAAAATAGACTCGGCAGGATTCTGCTGAAACTTTTCATGCAATCCACGGATTAAAGAGGCCATCGACATAAATCGATTAGTAAAAGCGATCATCAACAATGAAACCGTTGAAAACAATAATGCGGGTGTTCCTATGCCTAATTCCATAATTTATTTTATCCAATATTGATCTAAATACATACTCATTTCTTCTTTGATTTTTTTAGCTTCTCTGGCCGCGGAAACCGAAGTGTCATCTCCCGCATAGATAATACCCCTAGAGGAATTGACTAACAAACCTACCTTCGAATTCATGGCATATTTTGCCACATCCTCCAAACTTCCACCTTGAGCTCCAACCCCAGGGACTAAAAAAAAGTGATCTGGTGCTATCTGACGAACATGTTTTAAATATTCCGTTCGAGTGGCCCCAATCACAAACATTAATTGGCCCGCGTCCCCCCATTCCATTGCCTTTCGCATCACATGCTCATAAAGCGGTATATTATTTTCATCTCGGATCAATTGAAAATCTTGACTTCCTTGATTTGAAGTTAAAGCCAACAAAATCACCCACTTATCTTCAAAGCTTAAAAAAGGAGTCACCGAATCTTCTCCCATATAGGGCGCTACGGTAATGGAATCAAAATTAAAGCCACTCGACGCAGGTTCAAAAAATGTCTGCGCATACTTCAAGGCCGTATTTCCAATATCCCCACGTTTCGCATCGGCAATCGTAAAAACATTTTTAGGAATATAATCCATCGTCTTCTGCAAACTTTCCCAGCCTTTGGGCCCCAAAGCTTCGTAAAAGGCTATGTTAGGTTTATAAGCTACCGCATATTTTTCCGTGGCGTCAATCACCGCTTTGTTGAAAGAAAAAATGGGATCCGATTCTTTTTGGAAAGTTGATGGAATTAATCGAGGATCAGAATCTAAGCCTACGCATAAAAAAGACCCCTTTGATTCGATTTGTTGAACTAATTGAATTGAATTCATGTCGTTTTGAAAAGAAGGCTTTGTATTACTGCCTAAATATCAATAATTTTGACACAAATAAAGGTCTTTCCTAAGCAATATCAAACAAAGGTTGGCCAAAATTAACTGATTCTATGCAATTTATTAAACACCAACTCCCTGGAGTAATTGAATGCGTTCCAACGAAGTTTTTTGACGAAAGAGGGCATTTTTACGAGTCCTACAACCAAAATTTATTTTCGGCCAATGGAATTTCAGAAAATTTTGTTCAAGACAATTACTCCTTTTCAATCGCTGGTGTTGTTCGTGGTTTGCATTTTCAAAAAGACCCCCATGCACAAGGTAAATTAGTTCGTTGCATGACGGGAAAAGTAATCGACGTGATTGTTGACCTGCGCAAGAGCTCGCCGACCTTCGGTCAGCATGAAAAATACGAAATAGACGCCGATAAGGGCAATATGCTCTATGTTCCTCCTGGATTTGCACATGGATTTATCGCCTTGGAAGAGACGATATTTGTCTATAAATGTACCGATTTTTGGAATAAAGGGGCCGAGTCAGGCATTCGTTGGAATGACCCTACTTTAGCGATTGATTGGACCCATGAAAACCCGATTATCTCAGATAAAGACCAGTTGTTACCTCTATTTGATTTAAACGAGACAATATTTAATTAATAATTGCTCAGAAAATTTTAATACCTTTGCAGCAATGACTCGAAAGCTGATTTTATCAAGCCCATTGTTGGAAATAACCATCTCAAGGTTATGTCAAGAGCTCATTGAAAATCAAATAGACGGAACGGAGACTGTTATCTTAGGTTTACAACCAAGAGGCATCTTTTTTGCAGAAAGGATCGCGGCTGAATTAAGCAAGCATTTAGAAAATCCCCCAGCTTTAGGAAAAATAGACGCAACATTCTATCGCGACGACTTTAGAAGAGGAGATCCTTTATCCCCCAACTCAACCGAAATACCCTTTTTAGTCGAAAATAAACGCGTTATTCTAGTCGATGACGTACTCGCTACTGGCCGAATGGTCCGAGCGGCTATGGATGCCTTAAACGCATTTGGCCGTCCCGCCAAAGTAGAACTTTGCGTACTGATCGATCGAATATATAGCCGAGATTTACCCATTCACCCTGATTATGTAGGTAAAAGTGTCAATACATTAACCACCGAAAAAGTATTAGTGGAATGGACTGAACAAGGACATGAAGCAGATAAAATTTGGTTAATTACCCAATAAAGAAATATGTTAATATCGCCACACTTATTAGGAATTAAAGATTTAGATGCCGAATCCATTGACCTAATTGTTAAAACGGCCAAGGAATTCAAAGAGGTCCTCAATAGACCGATTAAAAAAGTTCCTTCCCTGCGTGATGTGACGATTGCCAATGTATTTTTCGAAAACTCGACACGCACCCGATTATCCTTTGAGCTAGCTGAAAAAAGATTGTCAGCTGATACCATCAATTTCTCAGCCTCAGGTTCCTCCGTAAAAAAAGGAGAAACCTTATTAGATACGGTCAACAATATTCTGGCAATGAAGGTGGACATGATTGTCATGCGACATGCCAGTCCGGGCGCTCCCCATTATCTAGCCAAACACATTAAAGCGAATATCATCAATGCCGGTGACGGTACGCACGAGCATCCGACACAAGCACTTTTAGATACCTATTCCCTTCGAGAAAAATTAGGCGATTTAGCAGGTAAAAAAATAGCGATTATTGGTGATATTCTTCACTCCCGAGTGGCACTTTCTAATATTTATGCCCTTAAAAAACAAGGGGCTGAAGTCCGACTTTGTGGCCCCAGCACGCTGATTCCTAAACATATTCAATCCTTGGGTGTCGAAGTTTCACATGATGTCAAAAGTACATTAGCCTGGTGCGATGCCGCAAATGTGTTGAGGATACAATTGGAACGCCAACAAATTAAATACTTCCCAAGCTTGCGTGAATACGCTCAATCGTTCGGAATCACTCGAAAAATGTTGGATGAACTTCCCAAAGAAATTATATTAATGCACCCTGGACCGATTAATCGCGGAGTGGAATTAAGCTCAGATGCGGCCGATTCGCCACATTCCATCATCTTAGACCAAGTAGAAAACGGAGTAGCTATTCGAATGGCAGTGCTCTATTTACTTGCTTCCAGAGGCTAAAAAAGCCTGATAGGCTTGAAGCATTTCTTGCACTTCCATTGAATTTGCGCAATTAAAATGAACTTCTGGGCATGATTTCTTTCCATGATCACCACATGGCCTACATGCGAGTTCTTTCTTCACCTCAATGATTTTATTCTGCTCGGCCAAAGGCCCAAAGCCAAAGGCTGGAATAGTCGAACAAAAAATGGCCACCGTAGGAGTATTCAAGGCTGAACATATATGCAAAGGACCTGAATCATTTACGAAACTCATTAGGCTTTGTTGGTATACAGCAATAGCCTCCTGTAAATTAAATCGACCGCAGGCATTGTTTATGTACCGACCCGATCCCTCAAAAGCATTCTCAATTTCATCTGAAAGATGTTTTTCAGCCGCTGAACCCATTAAGACAATTTCCTGATCCAAGGGCAATAAATGAATAAATTCGATCCATTTGTGAACCGGAAATCGCTTCGTTTCCCACACAGAACCGGGAGAAATAGCTAGGTATTTTTTGGCTTGTAAAAAGACTGGAAAATTATTTAAATGGCTAGCATTCAAAAATGGCTTATGCAATACGCCCCCCAGCCATGAAGTTAGTAATTGAGTATTTCGTACCGTTTCATGTTTTCCATGGCCAAATTCATGCGTCACATTTTCATCGAACAAAAAGGAAAGTGGATTTTTATCAAAACCGACCACTTTTTTTGCACCTATCGAAATGCTTAAAAGGCCCATTCCCAAAAACCGCTGGGCTACAAAAACTTGATCAAATTTTTCCTTTGTTAATTCATTTTTCAAAGCCCACCAAGATTTCACCTTATTACCTTTGTCATAAGTCCAAACTTGGCCCAAATTATCATGCGGATAGGCTTTAAAAATGTCTTCTAATCCCTTCCTGACCAACAAATGTATGATTGACGATGGACTTTCAACCCTAATTTTCTCCAACAAAGAAGTAATCAAAACAGCATCTCCTAAAAAGGCAGTTTGAATAATTAATACCTTGGAGGCCTGAGACATGAAAGAAAAATGAGTGATTGGATATAAAATTAATTAATTTTAAGATCTTTTTGGTAAAAACCCCTTTATGAATTCAATTCAAATAAAAACATTATCTAATGGAATAACGATTGTGCACCGCCAAGTGCTGCATACTGAGATATCACATGTAGGAATCATGTTGGACATCGGTAGTCGGGACGAGTTAGATTCAGAACAGGGATTAGCCCATTTTTGGGAGCATTTAGCTTTTAAGGGTACTGAAAAGAAATCCAATATCCAGATCATTAACCGACTAGATCTCATAGGCGGGGAGTTAAATGCATACACCACCAAAGAAAAAATTTGTTTTCACGCCTCCATTTTAACCCCATATTTTGAAAGGGCACTCGAGTTAATTACCGACATAACCTTTCATTCTACTTTTCCAGAAAAGGAATTAGAGAAAGAAAGAAGTGTTATTTTGGAGGAAATGTCGATGTATTATGAGGCGCCGGAAGATGCGATTCAAGATGATTTCGACGAGTTATTATTTCCTAATCATCCGCTTGGAGTGAATATATTAGGCACGCAAGAAACCGTTAAATCATTCACTCAAAGTCATTTACATCAGTTCATCGACCGAAATTTAGATACTTCGAGAATCGTTATTTCGTCGATTGGTAAATTGCCGCATGAAAAAGTTTTTGCTTGGGCAGAAAAACATGCCGGGGGGATCAAAAGTAAAAAAGAACATATTAATCGAATCGTTCCGCCGGCCATGGTACCGATTGAAAAAATCACCAAAAGAGGCCTTACACAATCCCATATAGCCATTGGAAAACAATCGTATGCCATCGAAAACCCTAATCGATTGGCCTTCTTTATGTTGATCAATTTATTAGGAGGCCCCAGCATGAATTCACTCTTAAATGTATCCGTTAGAGAAAGACACGGTTTGGTTTATTCCATTGAAGCTAATTTTACAAGTTATATGGATGCGGGTTTTTGGGCTATTTATTTTGGAACAGAGCCTAATCAAGTCAATAAGTCCATCCGGTTAATTCATAAAGAATTTAATAAATTAAAGGACCGAGAACTTTCAGCTTCTGCTTTAGAGAAGATAAAATCCCAATTGAAAGGCCAAATGGCGATGGCCGAAGAGAGCAATTTGAATTTCATGTTGATGATGGCTAAAAACCAGTTAGACCGCGAAAAAATAGAAACTTTGGAAGAGTTATTTGAGCAAATCGACTTAGTTACGGCGAACCAATTGCAATCTTTGGCGACTGATATGTTGAACCCTGACCAATTAAGTTGCCTCATTTTTGAACCTTAAAAATCTTGCATCTCTACCTACATATTCCGTTTTGTCATAAAGCTTGTCACTATTGCGACTTTCATTTCAGTACTAATGTAGCTTTAAAATCGGATTTGGTGAATGCTATTTGCCAAGAAATAAAACTTCAAAAAGACTATTTAGGTAACAAATATTTAAAGACCATTTACTTTGGTGGGGGAACCCCTTCCCTACTGACTGCGAAAGAATTAGAACAAATATTCCATACCGTTCACCAAAATTTCTCTGTAGAAACTGAGGCGGAAATTACGTTAGAAGCTAATCCTGAAGACTTAACCCCTAGCTATTTAACTGCCATTAAAAGCATAGGCATCAATCGTTTAAGTATAGGTATACAGTCTTTTCGAGAGGAAAATCTTCGCTTTTTAAATAGGAGTCATAGCTTGGAGCAAGCGACAAACTGCATATCTTCTGCACAAAAAATAGGCATTGATAACATTAGCATTGATTTAATTTATGGAATACCTGGAAATGACCTTCCTGATTTGGCTTCCGATATTCAAAAGGCTGTTGACACCAATGTCTCCCACATTTCAGCCTATAGCTTAACCATTGAACCTAAAACGGTATTTGGCCAACAAAAGAAAAAGGGTGTTTTTAAAGAATTACCAGAATCTATGCTTTCGCAAAAGTTTACTTTTACGCGAAATTTATTGGCCGAAAAGGGATTCGAAGGCTATGAAACGTCAAATTTTGCAAAAAACGAACGGTATTCGCAACATAACACCAGCTACTGGAATCAGGAATCTTACTTGGGAGTTGGCCCCTCCGCACACAGTTTTAACCAAGAATCTAGGCAATGGAATATCGCCAAAAATGGCCTATACATGAAGTCCATTTTAGCCGATAAAATTCCGGCAGAGATTGAAATTTTGACGGAGGCCAATAAAATCAACGAGTACATCATGACCCGATTGAGAACCAAATGGGGCGTCGAACTATCAAAAATCAAGCAAGACTTTGATTTATTGAACATCGAATTCCCCGAGACTACCCTTTCTCAATGGCAAAATACAGGTTTGGCTATTGAATTAAATGATCACTTGGTTTTAACGGAGAAAGGATCACGCGTAGCAGATAAATTAGCTTCAGACCTTTTCATTGTTTGATTCTAGATTTATTGTAATTTTAAACTCCTAAAATTTTCAAACTAGTTCATGGCTAAACGAGTCAACTTTAATCAAGATTTCAAATCAAAATCAGCCGGGTCGAAATTTGACAAAGTAGGTGGATCCTTAAAAACCAAAAACCAAAAATGGAGTTTTGGTTATTTTTTTAGAAAACTAGGACTTTATCTATTTTATGTATGGCTATCTACGGTTTTTGCCATTGTATTATTAAAATTTGTACCCGTTTATTTTACGCCTACTATGGCCAGTCGTAAGATCGACGCAATGTCGGAAGGAAAACCAAGCAAGATTTATAGCCAATGGACGTCCTATTCACAAATTTCTAAAAATTATCCATTAGCGATTCTAGCCTCAGAAGACCAATTGTTCCCTGAACATCATGGCTTTGATTTTAAGGCAATGTGGGAAGCTGTTCAGTCCAACATGAAAGGTAAAAAAATCAAAGGGGCTAGTACAATATCTCAGCAAGTCGCCAAAAATGTCTTTTTATGGCAAGATAGAAGCTATATTCGAAAAGGATTAGAAGTATATTTCACGCTGATGATTGAGCTGGTTTGGGGAAAGAAACGAATCATGGAAGTGTATTTAAATGTGGCTGAAACAGGTAAAATGACTTTTGGTGTCGAATCAGCCAGCAGGCGTTTTTACAATCATTCAACTGAAGAGGCCAGTACCACAGAAGCTGCTAGACTTGCCGCATGTCTTCCTAATCCCATTCGTTTCTCGATTGAGAATCCGTCCAATTACATTAATAGAAGAACTTCACAAATTAAAAGGCAAATGAGTGGTCTAGGTGGGAAAAAATTTCTATACAAAATCGATTAAAGAAGTTCGATCATTGGGTCCCAAAATACCCTCGCAAAATCAATGATTTGATCCTCTTGAATTTTGACCCCTTCGGATTCCAAGCGTTCTTGCATCACACCCTCTCCAAAAAAATTCTTTCCAGTCAAGACTCCATTACGATTTACAACGCGGTGAGCAGGAATTTCAGGATCTGAATGGGAGGCATTCATGGCCCAACCCACCATTCTAGCGCCACCTTTCATGCCTAAATATGCCGCAATGGCACCATATGAACTAACTCTGCCGTGTGGAATCAATTTCACCAATGCATAAATATCATCGAAGGCGTTCTGATTTTTCATTTAATCCAACTTGCGTTCTTCTATTTCCTTCTCCAATTCACGATACCAAGTAGTTCCAAATTTCCGAATCAAAGGGTCTTTCAAAAACTTATAAATAGGGACACCTAATGCTTTCCCATGGGAACAAGCGTCGGAACAAATTGTCCAGCGATCATAATTTAAGGCTTGATATTCCGCTAATTTCTGAATACGAATGGGATATAAATGGCAAGAAATCGGCTTTCTAAAATCTGTTTTACCTGCAAAATAGGCTTGTTCTATACCACATTTCAAATGACCCTTTTCGTCATATAACGCGTACACACATTCCCTACCGGCAATGATGGGCGTAGAAAAATCGCCATCATCTTCTTTGATGTAATTACCTTGTTTGGCTATTTCTGCTAAGCCATCGGCCGATAAAAACGGCTTTATCTCTTCCTGAATTCGATCTAAAATAGCCAATTCTTCTTCTTCCAAAGGTGCTCCCATATCTCCTTCCACACAACAAGCACCCTTACATTTAGCTAAATCGCAGACAAAAAATTCATCTGCAACATCCTCACTAATGACTGTATCGTTAATTAAAATCATTCAATTCTTTTTTTATTCTCCAAAGGTAAGAAATATCTAGGGGCAATAAAATCAAGTCATAACCGTTTAATTAGATAATTTTGGTAATTTTGTTTATACTATCATCCTCAAGAATTTGCACAGGATCATTCGACTTTTATTGCTTTTTATTTCAATTTCTTTTTATGCAAATGCGTACAAAGATTTACCAGACACGATATCCATTGGGAATGTTAAGGTGATTATTCACGCTTCAGCCAAACCCATTTTCGATAAAGAATTTAATATGTTGGGGGCCAACAAACGGTACTCATCTGCTTTATTAGCCAAAATGCGGCTTTATTTTCCTTTGATTGAACCCATTTTAAAAGAAGGCAACATCCCTGATGAATTCAAATATTTATGTGTTCAAGAAAGTAATTTAAATCCCAATGCCGTTTCCACTTCTGCAGCAGTTGGTTATTGGCAATTTAAATTTGAGACGGCCATCGACGTAGGGATGAAGGTAGATAAGCAAATAGACGAAAGAAGGCATATCATTGAATCTACGAAGGGAGCGGTCAACTATTTTACCCGAAATAACGGGGTGTTGGATAATTGGCTAAGCACTTTACTTTCCTACAGAATGGGCCTTGGGACGTTAAAAAAGACGAATTACGCGCAAGATTGGAAAGGAAAAACGGAAATAGAAGTTGACTCATCGACGGATTGGTATTTGATTCGCTTCTTAGCCTACAAACATTTCTGGGAAGATAAATTACAAAATGAACCCAATATCGAATTAGAAAATAGCATGGTCACTTTGCAAATGTCGGGGGGAAGAAATTTGTATGAATTATCTGATTCATTGAACCTCAGCTATGATGATTTAAAAAAACACAATGCTTGGATATTAAAAGATTGGATCCCCAATGGCAAGATTTATACGCTGTACCATCCAAGCAATATTAAGACCTTTGTTTCTAGTCCAAATAAGCCTTTTATTGAACCCATAGAAACTCAAATACTAATAGCATCCGTCGATTCTAGTAAACTCTATCAGCCAAGTCCAAGCAAGAAGTCGAAAAACGCGGCGATCATGTCAGACCAAATTGAGACACGTTTACATACCGTCGTTGCTGGGGAAACGCTTTCATCGATCTCGAGTAAATATGACATGAAATTGCCTGAGCTTCTTAAATTAAATGGATTTGACATGAAGACAATGATCATATTAGGTCAAAAAGTAAAAGTGAAGCGTCTCGTTCCTATGTTGGAAATTATATCCCAACAGTTAGATAAAAAGGCAAAAAACGCGCCTAAAAAAGAGAATAACATTGTGATTTTAGAAAAAAAGAAGGAAGAAGAGCCGGCACGTAACATCACTACGAGCGAAAAAGCCAATGGCTTTATCATAGCACCCGCAGATTCTAGAGAGATCAGTATAAAATCTGAATCTGAGGTAGTGAAAGTTGAGAGTAAAAGTAAATTAATTGAAAAACCGGAAGTCGACCTACAAGTGGAAACCTCCAATGCCTCTGAAATTAAGCACACCATACATACCGTGCAAGCTGGAGAAACGCTATTTAGAATTTCGAAGACCTATTCGATTTCAACAGAAGATTTGATTAAATGGAATAACTTGGGTAAAAATCCAAGTTTGAAAATTGGCCAAAAATTAAAATTAATCCCTTAATTATTTTTTTCTAAGGATCAATAATCCGTCCCGAAGAGGAAGAAGCGTTTTTTCTATGCGATCATCTTCTAGGCATTTTTGATTGAAATCTCGCAAGGCAACTGTCGATTTATCTTGGGCAGATGCATCGATTATTTTACCACTCCACAAGACATTGTCGACGATCATGAGCCCACCCTTACGCACCTTATCAATCACCATGTCAAAATAAGCTGCATAATTCCTTTTGTCGGCGTCAATAAAAACAAGATCAATCGGCCCATCAATTTTATTTATTTCATCTTTTGCGTCTGCGATTCGATAGTCGATTTGAGAAGTATAAGTAGAGCGATTGAAAAATGAACGGGCAAATGTCTCCAATTCTTCGTTAATGTCAATGGTGATTAGTAAACCCTTTTCATCCAATCCTTCTGCCAAACAGAGAGCGGAATAACCGGTAAAAGTACCTATTTCAAGAATGAGCCTTGGCTGTAAAATTTTAGAAATTAAAGATAAAAATCTTCCTTGCAAATGCCCTGAAAGCATTCTAGGTTGCAAAATTAGTGCGTGTGTTTCACGATTCAATTCTTTTAATAAAGCGCTTTCAGGATCTGAAAATGATTGAGAATACGCTTCAATATTTGAATCGATAAATTCCATGAATTATTTGATCCCAGTGTAAAAGAAATCGAGTGAATTTTCAGGCACATTGGATAAAAAATAATCATCCACCTGAATGGAATTGACTAACGAGTTATTTTGATTTGATAAAGAATTGCGGCTTAAGCGATTTGCTAAATCATAAGGAACCTGTAACCAAGTTCTTGGAAGGCGATATTGCAAATTAAAAATATCAAATTTTGTAATGCGTTCCACCGACTTTTTATTCTCTTCGTAGTATTTCATGACCTTATCATTTCCATGAACACCTTCGGTAATTACGTTTGAGAAATGTTTTTCCATTAATTTTTGTAAACCATCCGCATAATATTCACGCACATGCCATGGGTTTCGTGTCAATGAAAACTTCTTATTGACCGTCGTCAAATACAATTTACCCCCTGGTTTTAATACTCGGGCTGCTTCGGCCAGAAAAAATGAATCAGGTTCAATATGCTCAATCACTTGAAAAGTGATCACAAAATCAAAATGATTATCAGGCAAATCCTGAAGTGGTGGCAAAAACATGTCAATAAAAGTGAAATCAGGGTACTTTTGTCCCAATGATCCCATTAATTCTGTATTTTTATCTACCCCTGTATAGCTTGAAACTTTATCTGCTAAAACCCCTACTCCTCTGCCCGTACCGCAGCCAATTTCCAATACATTTCCACTGATCAAATGACTAACATGCTGATATGGAAATAAAAGTCGCTGGTGAACGGGATTATCTGAAGCAATTTCAGATGAGGCTATTTCAGTAGTTTTGTACATATTCAATTAATTGAAGCGTAAAGTTAAGGATAATTAAAAAGAATTTAATTGATATTTCATAATTTGCCACATGCAATTACAAATTGGGAATTTAAACCAAAATAACTTTTTGCCCTGCGATGGTCAGGTCAATTATCATCCCTATGCTTTCTCAAAAGAAGAAATTGAGGCGTACTTCCATGATTTATCCAATGAAATAAGTTGGCAGCAAGATGTGGTCAAATTATTTGGCAAGACCTATATCACAGACCGAAAGGTCGCTTGGTACGCGGAAAAACCATTCATATATCGTTATTCAGGCCAATCGAAGACTGCGTTACCATTTTCACCTACACTGATGGATATTAAATCAAGGGTAGAAAAGATTACCGGTGCTGAGTACAATGCGTGTCTTTTGAATTATTACCACAATGGATCTGAGGGAATGGGTTGGCACAGTGACAACGAAAAAAGCATTCGTCCCAATAGCAGCATCGCCTCCGTGAGCTTGGGAGTCTCAAGAAAATTTCAATTTAAACATAAAACCAATGGCCTTAAATTTGACCTAATTCTAGACTCAGGAAGCGTTTTGGATATGCGAGGAGAGACACAAGAATTTTGGCTGCATGCTTTACCCAAAAGCAAAAAAGTCGTAGGAACTAGAATCAATTTGACCTTTAGAAAAATGGCTGATTCATGTGAAATTGGCCAAGCATAAAGAATTATAAAAAATATTGCCGACCTTTGTCGGAAATTTCAGCAAACGACGTGTCAGAAGAAAACGAATCAAGACCCCCATTTAAAAGACCATTTAAGCATTTTACAACCCCTCAAACAGATAACAAAGAAATTGTATTTGGGATACAATCGGTGTTAGAAACCTTGAGATCTGGGAAAGAAATAGACCGATTATTAGTCCAAAGGGAATTGGGGAATACTGAAATATTAGATTTGGCTAAAGAAAAAGGGGTTCAAGTTCAAAAAGTTCCTTTAGAAAAGTTAAATCGAATCACAAGAAAAAATCACCAAGGAGCGATTGCATTTGTTTCGGCGATACATTATGCAAAATTGGAAAACGTAATAGCAACTACCTTTGAAAAAGGTCAAGTGCCTTTAATTTTAATTTTAGACCGAATTACGGACGTTCGTAATTTTGGAGCGATCGCAAGAACGGCAGAATGCGCGGGTGTGCATGCGATTGTCATTCCAGCGCGTGGAGCTGCACAGATCAATGCAGATGCGATGAAAACTTCATCGGGCGCCTTGAACTTTATTCCCGTTTGCAAAGAGGAAAACCTAGTTCAAACCGTTGACTTCCTACAAAACTCAGGATTGAAAGTTATCTCTTGTACCGAAAAAACAAAAACATCAATTTACACGTGTGACTTGACGGTTCCATTAGCCGTTATATTAGGTTCAGAAGAAGATGGAATTTCAGATGAATTAATTCGTAAATCGGATGAATTAGCTGCCATTCCTCAAAGTGGCCAAGTGGGTAGTTTAAATGTGTCTGTTGCCACAGGAGTTGTTATTTTTGAAGCAACACGCCAGCGAGTTTAATCTTTTAAATTAATCTTTAGTTTAACCGCGATTGATCAAATTAGCAGAAGCCTGCGCAGTGGGCAATAAAGTCACGTCTGATAAATTGACATGTGCGGGCGCCATCACCATATATCTCAAAACCTCAGCGACATCCTTAGCTACAAGCGGCTCGAAACCCTTGTAAACCGCATCCGCTTTGTCCACATCCCCTTTAAATCTCACCGCGGAAAACTCCGTATTAACTGCTCCAGGGGCTAAATTAGAAACTTTTATACCAAAAGGATTTAGATCGATGCGCATGCCTTGGGATAAAACCTCAACAGCTGCCTTAGAAGCACAATAAACAGCGCCATTGGCATAAATTTGTTTTCCTGCAATCGATGAAATATTGATAATATGGCCGCTTTTGCGGGCAATCATGAATGGAATAACCGATTTAGACACATATAATAAACCATTGACATTGCCATGCATCATCGCATCCCAATCGGCGACGACACCATCTTGAATGGATGAAAGTCCATGTGCATTTCCAGCATTATTGATCAAAACGTCAATATTTTTCCAATCGTCAGCTAAACTAGCAAAAGAAGATTGCACTTGGCCCAAATCACGAACATCAAATATCAAAATCGTAGAATCAACCGAAATTTCTTTTTGCAAAGCCTCCAATCGATCTTTTCTTCTCCCACATAAAATTAATTTATATCCATTTTCAGCTAAAACTAAAGCTGTTTCACGTCCAATTCCTGAACTAGCACCTGTAATGCAAGCAATTTTTTCCATAACAAAATATTTTAACGAAGGTAATGTCTAAATTTGTAAAATAATATCAATTCCATGAATTACCTGATTGTTGGCCTAGGAAATATAGGCCCAGAATATCTTTTCACACGGCATAACATAGGGTTTATGGCGGTCGATTATTTGGCCCGACAAAAAGATATTAAATTTTCAACGGACCGACTCGGTTCCATCACATCTTATAAACTCAAAGGAAAGACCATATATCTATTAAAGCCTAATACATATATGAATCTAAGTGGGAAATCAGTTCTTTACTGGAGCCAACAATTAAAAATAGAAATTGATCGCTTATTAATCGTTTTAGACGATATCGCTTTGCCTTTTGAAACCATTCGATTAAAACCCAAAGGATCTAATGGGGGACATAATGGATTAAAAAGCATAGAAGCATCCTTGACAACGACTGAATATGGAAGATTGCGTATGGGTATTGGAAGTGATTTTCCGAAAGGAAGACAAGCTGATTACGTGTTAGGCAACTTCGAAACCAAGGAATTAGACCAAATTTCATTCGTCTTAGATCGCAGCTCTGAAATAATCAAAGGATTTTGCTTGGAAGGAATCCAACAAACAATGAATAAATTTAACCAATAGTTGTATTATTTGAAGAATTATTGATTTATTTTAATATTTCAATATTAGAATTATTCAAAACAATTAATAAATTTGACAAAATTAAATTTGGTAAAAATGAGATTAGTATTAATAATATACTGAATTGTAGGTTATTTTTAGAAAAAACAGATTTGCCAGCACAAAAATTGTCTAAAATAAAGTTTTGCAATATTAAAAAAATGCAATAAATTTGTATTGTTGATTTAGTAAATAAATATAACAAAACAAATGAATAGTAAAATAACAGTGATTAGCGTCCTACTAGGTTTAGGATTCATCAACCCAACAGTACAAGCAAGCGGTTTGACAGGAAAAGGAGCAAATGCCATCGTGTCATCAAAGAGAGAAACTCTTTCAGAAGTAATTCAAACATTAATATTAAAAGAAAATTCAGGAACAAAGACTTCGTCAGCGAGCCTAACTATTTCAATATTAGAGGATTATCAAAAAAATAATCAAAATTACCTTAAAGTAACTAAAGAAGAAAAAGCCATTTTTAATGCAACGATCAAGACTATTATTTCACAAGGAGATAATATTTCAGATGTCAGCACGTTAACATGGATAAAAGAAATAAGTAAATCAGCCAATGCGATCAATGTCGTTTGGGCTGTAGTAGAAGAAGAAAAAAGTATCGAAACTTCGGCAAATAATTTGTCAGAGACTCAGGCAGATACGATTGTCATATTCTAATTTAGATTGTTAGTAGTTTTCATAGTTAAATAGGTTTAGAGGTATTCAGAAAAGGTGTTGTTTTTAATGACACCTTTTTATTTTTTTTGCACTAAACTTATATTTTGTCCACAAAATAGCTATATTCGTATAAATTTTCATAGTTAAATAGGTTTAGAGGTTACATAAATAAGGCCAGAAGTCTCTTCTGGCCTTATTTTCATTTATTAAATGGGGTAAAAATTAATTTACTGTTGCACCATTCCAGATTTTTTTATCGGGCTGTACAAAAGAAAGTGACCCATCCGCGTCCTCAGCCATCAAAATCATCCCTTCACTTTCCAAACCCATCATTTTCCTAGGTGCTAAGTTGGCCAAGAAACTAACCTGCTTTCCAATGACCTCTTCGGGCTTAAAATGCTCAGCGATTCCACTTAGAATGGTACGCTCTTTGATCCCATCATTTACCGTTAGCTTCAATAGTTTTTTACTCTTTTCCATTTTTTCAGCGGCAATAATTTCACCTATCCGAATATCCATTTTGGCAAAGTCGTCAAATTCAATCGTCTCCTTAACAAGCGGAACAGTTTTAGAAGCTAATTCCATAAGATTTTTGGTTTTATTTAATTTATCAATTTGAACTTGGATGGCATCATCCTCTATTTTATCAAACAACAAACCTGGATTTTTCAATGTTCGACCAGCCGGAATAATTTCAAAATCCCCAATATTTGTCCAAGAATACTCAGACATTCCAAGAGCTTCCCTCAATCTAAAAGAGGTAAATGGGATAAAGGGTTCCAGGGCAATCGCTGACTGTGCGACCAATTGGACCGCAAAATTCAACATAGAACCTGCTTTTTCTCGATCCTCCTTAATCACCTTCCAAGGTTCAGTCTCTGCCAAGTATTTATTCCCAAGCCTTGCAATTTCCATCGCGATCACCAAGGCGTCCCTAAATTTAAATACGGCTAAAGCAGCATCTAATTTGGCCGGAATATCCTTCAAGGCAATTATCAAATCTGCTTCTAAACTTGATTCTGTAGACTTAATAGGCACTTGTGAGTCGAAGTTTTTATCAATCAACACAAAAGCCCTATTGACAAAATTTCCTAAGATGGCTACTAATTCCGAATTATTTTTGGTCTGAAAATCAGTCCATGTAAAGTCTGAATCTTTAGTTTCAGGACTTAAAGAAGTCAAGGTATAACGCAAAACATCCTGTTTTCCTGGAAAATCCTGTAAATATTCATGCAGCCAAACAGCCCAATTTCGAGAGGTCGATATTTTATCGCCCTCCAAATTCATGAACTCATTGGCAGGTACTTGGTCTGCCAACTGGAATTCCCCGTGTGCCATGCACATCGCAGGAAAAATCAAACAATGGAAAACGATATTGTCTTTGCCTATGAAATGAACAATTTGACTATCCTTGGCCTTCCAATATTTCTCCCAGTCAGGTGTCAACTGAGTTGTCATGGACATATAACCGATGGGAGCATCAAACCAAACATATAGCACCTTCCCTTCCGTATCAGGCAAAGGAATAGGAACCCCCCAATTCAAATCTCGGGTCATCGCACGCGGCCTTAGGCCTTCCTGCAACCATGATTTCACTTGGCCCAGCACATTTGGCTTCCATTCTGGATGCGAATCAACATATTTCGTTAACTCTCCTTGCCACTGATCTAAGGGCAAAAACCAGTTCTTCGTAGGCTTTAATACAGGCGAAGCGCCGCTCAACATCGATTTAGGATTCAATAACTCATTAGGGGATAAAGTAGTCCCACATTTTTCACATTGATCTCCATAAGCCCCTGCTTGCTTACAAGAAGGACAATCCCCAGTAATGTAGCGATCAGCTAAAAATTGATTCGCCGACTCATCAAAATATTGCATTGTCGTCTCCTCGACGAATTTTCCTTCCTCGTATAGCTTCAAAAAGAAATCTTGAGAAAACTGATGATGCACAGGATCCGAGGTCCTCCCATAAAAATCAAACGATATACCAAAATCCTTAAAAGAGGATTTAATTTCTTTATAGTAATAGTCAACCACCTCTTGGGGCGTCTTACCCTCCTTTTGGGCTTTAATTGTAATAGGAACCCCATGTTCATCCGTCCCAGAAACAAAAATCACATCCTTCTTCTGTAAACGTAAAAAACGCACATAAATGTCAGCAGGCAAATAACAACCAGCTAAATGACCAATATGAATAGGACCATTCGCATAAATTAAAGCTGCTGTCACTGTAGTCCGTGAAAATGTAGACATATCTTGAAATTCAATTAAAAGACAAAAATAAGTAAAAAATCATCAACCCGTCGATAAAATATGCAATCAAAAATTCATCTATTGACTTGCAATTCAAAAAAAATAAAATTATCTTTGCATTCCATTTTTAATACAAAAGAGAACATACATGTTAATTATTTCAATTAAAGAGAACGAGTCAATTGATAAAGCTTTAAAGCGTTTCAAAAAGAAATTTGAAAAAACAGGTGTAGTGAAAGAACTTCGTAGAAGATCTGCATTCGAAAAACCATCAATCGCTCGACGTACAGAACTTATTCGTGCATCTTACAAGCAGACTACATACGGGAATATAAACAACTAATTCCTACCAAATATTTAAAGAATTGACTACTTTCGGGCTATGAATCGAGAGTTAGTCAATTTTTTTTTGTTACACCTCAAAGTAGAAAGAAGACTAAGCATTCATACAGTCACCGCGTATGAAAATGACCTCAAGCAATTTCTGGCATTTATCGGATCAGAGGTTGACATAACAGAAATCAAATCAGATTTAATTAGAAGTTGGCTGATACAATTATCAGACGATACCATTCAAAACCGTAGCATCAATCGTAAATTAGCTACTTTAAGAACTTTTTTCAAATTTTTATTACGTCGGGCTGATCGAAAAGACAACCCAATGACCACGATAAAAATGATTAAAACGAAGAAAAAATTACCACAATTTCTTCGGGAATCCGAAATAGAACCGTTATTTAATACCCCCATTGACATCAACTCGTTTGAAGATTTGAGAGATCAGTTGATTTTATACTTGCTATATGGGACCGGAATCCGTTTGGCAGAATTAATTTCCTTAAAAAGAGTGCAGACTAATTTACAATCTGGTACGATCCGAGTCATTGGAAAAAGAAATAAAGAGCGAATCATTCCCATCCCAAAACTGATTGAGGTCCTGATTGAAAATTACCTCAAAGCCTGTCCTTATACGCATGATCATTTATTGTTGACCGACAAAGGGGAAATACTCTATCCGGTTTTTGTTCAGAGGCTGGTTAAAAAACAATTGAGTCGCATTAGCACCTTAGAGAAACTATCACCCCATATTTTACGCCACACTTATGCCACGCATTTATTGAACCGTGGGGCTGATCTAAATGCCATTAAAGAGCTGTTGGGACATGCTAATTTAGCTGCAACCCAAGTATACACGCATAATTCAATGGAAAAAATCAAGGAAATTTATTCACAAGCGCATCCTAAAGCCTAATTAGGGAGAATCACAGGCCCCGCTTGATTTATTCGTGATACGTAAGTTTCTGAACCAATACCTATTTTGGCAAATTCAGCCGTCATGCTTTCAGCTACTTTTCGGGCGACGTCCTCCCCTTTTGAAAGTGCAAATAAAGATGGGCCTGAACCTGAAATAGAGCAACCTAAAGCTCCTGCCTGCAATGCAGCTATTTTTACTTCTTTGAAAGCGGGAATTAAAATGGCTCGAGAGGGTTCAATGATCACATCCACTAAAGAGCGACCAATTAATTCATAATCAGGCAACAATAAACCAGCAACTAAACCGGCTACATTTCCCATCTGAGTAATGGCGGTCGACAAGAAAATTTCTTTATTCAAAATACCTCTTGCATCTTTTGTATTCACCTCAATCTGCGGGTGAACAATGCTAGCATATAAATCTTTGGGCGTGGGTATCTGAATAATATCCAAGGGCTCATAACTTCGAATAATGACAAAGCCACCTAATAAACTAGGACCCACATTATCTGCATGGGCTGACCCACAGGCTACACGTTCCCCCTCCATAGCAAAAGGAAGTAAATCTTTTTGTGCTAAAGGACGCCCCATTAACTCATTTGCGGCAAAAACTCCTGCCACAGCAGAAGCTGCAGATGAGCCTAATCCAGATCCCAAAGGCATATCTTTATGCAAAGACAATGAAAAACCCTGTTCTGGCTTACCTATAAATTCAAGAAACTTTTGAATGGCTATGCCAGCCGTATTTTTTGAAACTTCCTTAGGCAATCGGCCCTCGTCACCTGTAATTTCGACTATTTCGATACCAGGGGAATCCTTTTTAACCAATACAACTTCGTCACCGGGATGGTTTACAGCAAAACCAAAAATATCAAATCCACAAGCCACATTGGCCACAGTAGCAGGAGCATAAACACGTATTTTTTCCATATTTATCCCAAATAACTACCTAATGAAACTATGTCTGCAAATACGCCTGAGGCCGTTACTTCCGCACCAGCACCAGGTCCCTTAATGACTAAAGGCCTATCGTGATATCTTTTAGTTGTAAATGCAATCACATTATCTGCTCCATCCATTTGATAAAAAGGATGTGAAGAATCCACTTCCTTTAGCCCTATAGTTATTTTCTGATCCTCTAAAGTGGCGATATATCGCAAAACATGGCCATTCGTATGTGCTTGATTAACCAAATTCTCAAAGTATGCATTCTGATTTTTCAACTCATCGAAAAATGCATCGACCGTTGGCGCCATTTCGCATGAACTTGGAATAATAGGTGAAATGGTAATATCTGAAAATTCTAATTTCAAACCGATTTCCCTACTCAAAATCAATATTTTTCTAGCCACATCCATCCCACTCAAATCTTCACGTGGATCCGGTTCCGTATATCCCTTTTTCTTTGCCTCCATTAAAACATCCACAAAGGATTTACCGGGAACAAATGAATTAAATAAATAAGATAAGGTTCCAGACAAGATACCTTCTATTTTTTCAAAACGATCGCCCGATGAAATTAAGCCTTGTAAGGTATTAATCACGGGTAATCCTGCACCCACATTCGTTTCATATAAAAACTTAACTCCCTTGTCTAAAGCGGTTTGATGCAATTCCGCATAAAGCTCATATGGACCCGAATTAGCCACTTTATTAGGGGTAACCACGGATACATTGGCATGAAATAAGCCTAAATAAAATTGATAAATATCTTTGCTCGCCGTACAATCTGCAAAAATGGAATTAGGCAAATTCATTTGCTTTAAATCCGCTACAAATACATTTAAATTATTTTCGAAACCCTTTGAATCTAATATTTCAATGGCCTTTTTAAGATCTATCCCTGATTCATTGATGTATTGCTTTCGACTGTTGGCCAAACCGACTAATTTAATTTTCAATCCTTTATACTTAGCCAAATATCGCTCTTGGCCTATTAATTGGGCCAATAATGTCTTACCAATCAAGCCTGTACCCACTAAAAAAAGATGCAAAGTCTTGATCTGAGAAAAGAAAAAAGTCTCATGAATCACATTTAATGCTTTCGATAAATCCTTTTGTTCGATAACGACCGAAATATTTAATTCGGATGAACCCTGTGCCGTCGCCACGATATTAATCCCATTCTTACCTAACACAGAAAATAATTTACCACTCACACCTGTGTGCTTCCTCATTCCCTCTCCTACAACGGCAATAACAGATAAATCTTTTTGGATATCAATTCCCTCGATATCACCCGATTCAATCTCCGCAGAAAACTCTCGGTGCAAGATCGCTTTAACCTTGTCTGAGACCTGAGGCTCAATAGCAAAACAAATGGAATGCTCAGAAGATGCTTGAGATATCAGAATAACAGAGATTTTTTCCCGAGCTAACACCGTAAATAATTTAGCTGAAACTCCGGCCACACCAATCATCCCAGAACCCTGCAAATTAACGAGCGACAAATGATCAATCGAACTTATTCCCGTAATAATATAGGGACTTAAAGTAGACTCCTTGCTAATAACTGTTCCTTTAAATATAGCATTAAACGTGTTAAGCACACGAATAGGTATATTTTTAGCAAAGGCAGGTTGTAAGGAAGGAGGATAAATAACCTTGGCCCCAAAATGAGTTAACTCCATCGCTTCTGCATACGAAATAGATGGTATCGTAAAAGCAGCAGACACCTTGCGAGGATCTGCGGTCATCATTCCGTCCACATCCGTCCATATTTCAATCTCCTTGACATCTAAAGCAGAACCAAAAACAGAAGCTGTATAATCTGAACCACCGCGACCTAAAGTAGTGGTGTCGCCATCCACATCAGAACCGATAAAACCCGTTATTAAACATATTTTATCTGCATTATCCTTGAAATAAGATTGGATTAACGGATTTGTTTCTGAAAATAAGACCTCTGATTTACCAAAATTCCCGTTGGTTTTTACTACCAATCTGGCGTCAACATATACAACGGGAAGACCTTTTTGCTGCAAAACCGAAAATATCAATTGGGTCGATAAACGTTCCCCAAAACTCACTAACAAATCAGAGGTCTTAGGTGAAATCTCTTTAATTAAACTTATTCCTTTTAAAACATCGCGTAACTCATTGATTAATGTACGGATTTGAGCAATCACTTGGGACTGGCCCGTAACCGGAATAAAGTGCTTGATAATCTCAAAATGACGATTTTCAATATCTTCAATGATGGAATTATCTATATTTTTTCGCTTAGAAGCGAGGTTTCCTGCTTCTAATAATTGGTTTGTCACACCACTCATGGCGGAGAAAACCACTGCAAATTTAGTTTGAGCCTTAAAATTCGATTCGATGATCGAAATAACAGATTGAATACTGACAACACTACCACAACTCGTACCCCCAAATTTTAAAATCTTTTCCATCAAATAAGAAAACAAAATGACTCTTATCTCTACAAACAGATAAGAAAGTGAGCAAATATACAATATTAGGCTGTATTTTTGCCTATCACTTGATGACCTTTATGTTTTCTTTTGGTACTTTTCTTGAAATTATCCGAAAGCACTGAAATATTACCATCCACTTCAAACATCGCTAGATTAACCAATTCAATACTTTCTACCCCATGTTCACGGACCACAGCGTTTAGTTGGTCTACCGAAATTTGCGCATTTTTCAAGCCGTCCAATTTAACTTCCCCTTGATAGATTAACATAATCGGCTCCCCTTCGACGGCCTTGGAAAATCCCTTACTAAACAAGGATAATTTTTTGAATACATGATTCATCAGAAAAAGTGAAAATGCCGCAACTAATCCACCCTCTAAAGACGAATCAGCCCCTACCATGGCATTTTGTACTGAATTAGAAATCAATAAAATGAAAACTAAATCGATAATTGCGCAAACTCTTTCTTTCCAAAAACACGAATAGCCGCCAAGATGAACAAGTAAACGGCTATTGATTTTAGGGCTATATTCAAGTAGCCTTCCATACGTTTTTATTTTTTCTTCTCAGCTGCCATCACCATCGATAGGTTATTCTTGGCAGCTAAATCATACACATCAGTCAAATCTTGTACGGTACGCGTTTTATCGATCGAAATAATCAGAGAGGTGGCTTTCTTCGTTTGTAAAATAACTTTTAATGCAGAATCCACCTGTTCAATCGCAATACCATTGGCATTGCCATCCAAATAAAAAGCATTATTGGCATCCACCGACAAACGAATCGACTCCACTACGGGTGGGGTCACCTTGGTAGAATCAGCCTTAGGAAGTAATAAACGAATAGCATCCGGAGAGGCTAAAGTCGATATCATTAAAAAAAACATCAATAAGAAAAACAAAATATCCGCTAATGCACCTGTCTCAACCTCGGATGCTTCTCTTTCGCGCTTTCTAAAATTCATACAATTATTTTTTATTAGCTGGCTTGTGCAATAAATCAATAAAATCCATCGCTACAATTTCCATCTTATTAATACTGCGATCAATCATGGTCATTAATAACGTGTATAATACATAGGCAATGATACCCACAATTAAACCTGAGGCAGAAGTAACCATTTTCTCGTAGATACCTGAAGCGATCGTCGAGATCTCAATTTTATTGGAAGTCGAAATATTATGAAATGTACGAATCATACCCGTAACCGTTCCCAAGAATCCAAACATCGGTGCAATACGTGCAATTGAACTCAAAATACCTAAGTTCTTTTCCATGTTATAAATTTCCAACTTAGCCTTGTTCTCAATCGCACTTTCAATTTCACGTATGGGAGAACCTAAACGACCCAATCCTCGCTCCAACATATTGGCAATGGGGAATTTAGAATTCTTACAATAAGTAATGGCTGCTTGGATATTACCGGCCAACAAAAGTTCATTGATGTTATTAAGAAAGTTCTCGTCTATTTTAGTCGTCTTTCTGATATATAAATACCTTTCAATAAATAAAAAGACAGCAGCACTGAACAAGAACAAGATTGGATACATCACATATCCCCCTTTTTCCAATAAACTTAAAATAGTGAATTCTTCTTGAGCGGTTGCTTGTAACAGAATTAAATTAAGTATCGATGACATAAATATTTATTGAAAAATTTAATAACACTTTATAACCTTAAAGATTATCATTTTAATTGTTTTTTTCAAAAAAAACGAGATCTTTTTAGCTTTATTTATTCTGAAGAAACCAATAGCCCTCTTTCAAACTGTAAGAAGACACCCACATATTTTTGATGGCTAATTCCTTCAAAACAGTGGCTATCAAAACATTAGCATACGGTAATATCCCTGCCCGAAAAGCTTTCATCCCCCTAATTGATTGTCGGCCTTCAAAATCAGTTTCTTCGACCATTTTCTTTTGTTGGTAAAATTGCGTTATAACCAAATTGGAAGCAGAAGGAATGACGCGAGTCGGCATGTCCGCATTTGCTAAATCCCAAGTGGTTTCAAAGGCACCCGCTGCACCGATTAAAACGCTAGGCTTATATTTTGTACAGGCAGTAAATAAAGGTTTCATTTGATCTAAAATATAGGCTTGCATGTCATCGAGTCTAGATAGATCAAATTGTCCATCTTGCTGAAATAAGGACAAGAGACGTAAACCACCCAATTCTAAACTCACTTTATAAAGAATGTTACTTCCTTTAAATAGAATAAATTCGACGCTACCTCCCCCAATATCCATGACTAAACTCGTAGGGCCCCAAGGTTGAGGCAATGAATGATAAATTCCATGATAAATCAAATCCGCTTCTTCAATCCCAGAAATTACCTGAATTTTAATGCCTAATCGATGATGAACTTCAGCGACAAATTGTGGCGTATTGGAAGCCCTTCGTAAAATACTTGTGCCTATGGCATGAATTTGGGTATTTTGACAGCCATTAGCCAGAGCCACAGCTCTAAATTCGGTCAAAGCCATTAAAGCACGCTCCATCGCATTTTCTTGCAAAAGTCCAGTTTCCATCGCCCCTAAGCCCAATTGAACCGGTCGCTGCAATTGGCAAATTATCTGCATGGGTTCAGAAATATTTCCCCGGGTTGCCACTAAAAGTTGGAAGGTATTTGTACCTAAATCGATGATTGCAGTTGGCTGTGGCATTAATTAAAATTTTGGAACAAATTTAGGTTGAAATACTGTTTAAAAATTAAAAATATTTGCTTTAATTTAGTAAATATTTATAGCGTCTAAACTCCAATAATACTCTATGCTGGATCCCGAATTCGATGAAAACAGAGAAGATATCAATTCTTCCGTTCAAAGATTTGAAAAGATGTTAAATAATCAGGAGGATTCATTCTTCGACATAGACACGTTAGAGCAAATTGCGGATCATTATTTTATGCAATCCAAGTTTGATGAAGCGTTAAAAGCATGTGATTTAGGGCTTACTCATTTTCCATATACACTCGAATTAATTATTTTAAAGGCACAAGTTTTAGGCGAAATCCAAAAACCGGAAGATGCCATGGAAATCATTGAAAATGCGATCCTATTGTTTCCTACGGACATAGAACTCATCTTAGTTAAAGGCTCTTTGTTAAGCCAAATGGGCCAACATGTAGCTTCCGTCAATCTATTTTTAGAAGCTTTAGAGGCCTACGAAGAAAAAGACGAAGTCTACTTCAGATTAGGTTTAAGTTATGTGGCCTGGTTCAAACCCCGCGAGGCAGTTGACATGTTCAAAAAATCACTTGAATATAACCCTGAAAATGAAAATGCCTTAGTCGAATTAGCCAATGCACTAGATGAAATAGGAAAAATTAGAGAGAGCATTCCATTTTACAAAAACTTTATTAACCAAGATCCTTTCTCATATACTGCTTGGTATAATTTAGGCATTGCCTATTCTAAACTTAAAAAATATGAAAAGGCGATTGATGCCTATGAGTATTCTTTAGCCATTGAACCTACTTTTGGTTCATCTTTGTTCAATTTAGGGAATACCTATATGAACTTAAAAGACTACGTAAAAGCAGAAGAATCGTACACCCAATGCCTCAGTTGTGATGATCCTAACCCCGAATTATATTGCTGCTTAGGGGCAAGCTTAGAAAGACAAAAGAAATTTGACGCGGCATTATCTTATTACAAAGAAGCGGTAAAGCTTGATCCGCTTTGGGACGAAGGATATTATGGATTGGCTGTTTGTTTAACCGAAATGGACAAATGGTTTGAATCCCTGCATTTTTTGAAAAAAGCGATCAAATTAAATGAATCTAATCCACTTTATTGGACTGGTTTAGCGGATGTTGAGGCCTATTTAGGAAATACGGTTTCGGCAGATGAAGCTTATCAAAAGTCCATCGAGTTAGATTCCTTCTTTGCCCCTACATGGGTTAAATGGGCCCAATTGCACTACGACCTCGAAGATTTTGAGAAATCAGCCGACATCATGTTATCTGCAATTGACGAATTACCAGAAGATGCAGATTTCTATTATCGATCCGCGATTTTCTTAATCAAAGCAGGCCAATTTAAAGAAGCATTTCACTTTTTAGAATCAGGACTTACCTTGGACTATGAACAACACGTCATTATGTTTGAATATTTCCCTAACCTAGAAACGCAAAAAGCGATCTTTAAATTGATCCAACAATACAAAAAATAAATCCTATCGTGGATTTATTTATCCACCCATCCTAAAAAAAATATTTCTGTTACTTTTTTAGGTAATTTAATTTTTCAAATTTAAATCAACATTCAATTAATACCATGAAAAGAATAATCCTTGTGGGACTCCTTTTAGTTAGTTCAACTGCCACACTAATAGCCCAACAAAAACCCGCTGCCAACAAAGCGATTGCAAAACAATCAGTAACAGCACCAGCAGCTTCCTTGCCAATCCCAGAAAAAGTAACCTCAGCTGAAGGAATTACAGAATACAAATTAGCCAATGGACTGAAGGTTCTATTATTTCCAGATCCATCCAAGCAAACCATCACCGTGAACATTACCTATTTAGTAGGTTCACGCCACGAAGGCTATGGAGAAACAGGAATGTCTCACCTATTAGAACATATGGTTTTTAAGGGGACCAAAGAAAAACATAAGGAAGTCGCCAAAGAAATTTCTGATCATGGCGCTCAGTTTAATGGAACTACTTGGTTAGATCGTACGAATTACTTTGAAACTTTTGCCGCGACAGATGAAAATTTAGATTGGGCCTTAGATATGGAGGCTGATCGAATGATCAATTCTCGTATTGCAAAAAGCGAATTAGAAACGGAAATGACGGTCGTTCGAAATGAATTTGAACGTGGTGAAAACGATCCAGGAAGCGTACTAATGGAACGCATCGTTTCAACTGCTTTTTTATGGCATAACTATGGTAACTCAACCATTGGAGCCCGTTCAGATATCGAGAAAGTGCCTATTGAGAATCTGCAAGCTTACTATCGCAAATATTACCAACCCGATAATGCCGTGTTATTGATCGCAGGAAAATTTGATCCCATCAAAACCTTGCAATTAGTTAACCAGAAATTTGGTGTAATTCCTCGCCCAACACGTGAACTAACAAAAACTTTTACTGCAGAACCTACCCAAGATGGCGAAAGAGAAGTAACATTAAAGCGTGTAGGAGATGTTCAGGTCGTAGGTATGGCTTATCATATCCCATCCGGTTTACATCCAGATTACATAGCTGTGGATGTCATGGCAGATCTATTAACGGATGCACCATCAGGTCGTTTATATAAAGCATTAATTGACACCAAAAAGGCGTCGAGTCAGTTTGGGATGACATTCCAATTAAAAGAACCAGGACTTGTTTACTTTGCAGCAGAGGTTTTAAAAGAAAAATCATTGGATTCAGTTAAAAAAATCATGATTGAAACCATTGAGAATTTTGCAAAAACACCGCCCACAAAAGAAGAAGTAGATCGTATTAAAACCAAAAATATAAAAAATATTGAATTGTTTTTAAACAATGCTCAGCGTGTAGGATTAGGCCTTTCAGAGTATATTGCCCAGGGGGATTGGCGATTATTGTTTCACACGAGAAACCAACTAGAAAAAATTACGCCTGCCGATATTCAACGTGTGGCTGCGGCATATTTTAAATCTTCAAATCGTACTTCAGGTTTATTCATCCCAACGGATAAGCCAGATCGCGCTGAAATTCCAGAGGCCAAAGATGTAGCAGAACTCTTAAAAGACTTTAAAGGAAAGGCTGCTGTGGCAGAAGGAGAAGCCTTTGATACCTCGCCAAGCAATATCGATGCAAGGACTAAAGTGGAAAATATAGCTGGAATCAAATTAGCTCTATTAGCCAAAAAAACGAGAGGTAATTCAGTTTACGCGAAAATGACGCTACGTTTTGGAGATGAAAAGTCATTATTAGGAACAGTAACTGCCGCTGATTTAGCTGCAGATATGTTGACAAAAGGAACGGCAAAACATACACGCCAACAATTTCAAGATGAATTAGATAAATTAAAAGCACGCGTTTCTATCTCGGGTGGACCTACTCAGGCCAACGTATCTATCGAGACGACAAAAGATAATTTAGTTCCAGCGCTTAAATTAGTAGCGGAAGCATTAAAGCAACCCATCTTTCCAGCAGAAGAATTTGAGAAATTAAAACAAGAGAATTTAACTCAAATTGAATCGCAAAAAAGTGAGCCCACAGCTAAAGCTAGTGAGGCTTTGGGCCAATTAAGAAGTGGGCATTATCCTAAAAACGATGTACGTTACCAACCAACGATGGCAGAGCAGACAACTAATTATACATCTGCTAAGTTAGAACAGTCCATTGCTTTCTACAAAGGCTTTTATGGAGCATCAAATGCCACATTTTCTGCCGTTGGAGATTTCGATGAGACCGAGTTAAAAGCTACCATCAAAGCTGAATTCGCTGATTGGAAGTCGCCTAAGTCATTTACTAGAGTACCTGAAATTTTCAAAGATATCAAGGGTCAAGTAAAGTCAATCGAAACGCCAGACAAAGCAAATGCTTTCTTTTTAGCTTATCAACCCATTAAAATATCAGATAGTGACCCAGATTTTGCTGCTTTAGAATTAAGCAATTACATGCTCGGAGGTGGATCAGGTTTAAGTTCAAGATTAATGAATCGTATCCGTCAAAAAGAAGGTTTATCATATGGAGTAGGTTCGCAATTTGCGGCAAGTCCATTAGATCAATCAGGTGCATTTGTCGGCTATGCGATTTATGCACCAGAAAATTTGGCCAAATTAGAAGCTGCCTTTAAAGAAGAAATCGAAAAAGTGTTAAAGGAAGGTTTTACGCAAAAAGAAATCGACGAAGCTAAAAAATCATGGGTTCAAGCAAGAGCAGTAGGTCGTTCACAAGACGGCGGACTAAGCTCTACATTAAATTCAAATTTATACTTGAACCGCAATATGAAATGGGCAGATGATTTAGAGAATAAGGTAAAGAGCTTAACTCCTGATCAAATTTTACAAGCTTCTAGAAAGTCCATCGACTTACTGAAAATGTCATTTGTGAAAGCAGGTGATTATGAAGGTGCTGCTAAAAAGATGGCAGAAAAAGCTAAAAATGCCACATCTGAATCAGGTGCAGTAGGCGGAGCACCGAAGCAATAAATTAAATATTGAGCATAAAAAAGGAGCTAGCAGATCGCTAGCTCCTTTTTTTTATACTAAATTTTTTAGCAAAACTCCTCAAAAACACCTTCTAAATGTACTGCGATCATTTCAGCTGAACGGCCTTCAATATGATGACGCTCCACAAAATGCACTAATTCACCATCCTTAAATAATGCGATGGACGGCGAAGATGGAGGATAAGGCAATGTATACTCACGTGCTTTTTGGGTAGCTTCTTGGTCTACTCCAGCAAAAACAGTCACTAAATTTGCAGGCTTTTTTGCAGAAGCGGCAACCGCCTCTTTTACACCTGGTCTAGCTGTTCGAGCAGAACAACCACATACCGAATTGATAAACAATAAAGTAGTTCCTGGCTGTGCCATCGTATCTTCCACCTCAGCAGCAGAACTTAACTCTTTGAAACCACCTTCGACAATATCCATCCGCATAGGATGTACTAAATGTTCTGGATACATATTTTTATTTATTTTTAAAATTTACTTACATAAAACCTAATTCTAACTTGGCCACCTCCGACATCATATCTTGTGCATAAGGAGGATCAAAAGTTAGCTCAACCGAAACCTCAGCGATTCCCTCTATTTCTCTAACAGCCTTTTCTATATCCACCGGAATACTTTCCGCAGAAGGACAAGATGGGGAAGTTAAGGTCATTAAGATGTACACATTGTTGACCGGAAATATTTTCACTTCGTAGATAAGACCTAATTCATATACGTCAACAGGTATTTCTGGATCGTAGACGGTTTTAATGGCCTTGATCACTTTTTCCTTAAGTTCAACCTCCGTCATTTGTAAGGATGTCGTCATTTTCTCTTCCATATTTTTTTTACTTCGCTGAAAAGGCCAAAGCATAATTTTTCATTTGTTTTACCATCGACAACAAACCATTCGAACGCGTTTGCGCTAAATGCTGGCTCATTCCGATTTGATCAATAAAATATAAATCCGCCTTCATAATTTCCTCTGCCGAGTGATGGGATAATACCCGAATCAACATACTAATCAAGCCTTTAACAATCACCGCCTCTGAATCGGCTTCAAAAACGATTTGATCTCCCTGCTTTTCAGCATGCAACCAAACTCGGCTTTGACAACCCTTAATGACATTTTCTTCCGTCTTTAAGTCTTCAGATAAACTAGGCAACTTTTTACCTAGGTCAATCAAATACTCATATTTATCAGCCCAGTCATCAAATAAACCAAACTCCACGATTAACTCTTCTTGGGTTTCTTGTATGCTTTGAGCCATTATTGTAACATATTAATCGACCTACGTAAGGCCTTCACAAACAAATCTATTTCTTCAAATGTGTTATAAAACGCAAATGATGCCCGGCAAGTTCCCGGCAACCCAAAACGCTTCATTAAGGGTTGAACACAATGATGTCCCGTTCGAATCGCTATGCCAAATTTATCCAACAACACTCCTAGGTCTTGTGGATGTATACCATCCATCACAAAACTAATGACGGCAATTTTATCAGGCGCCGTTCCAATGATTCTTAAACCAGGTATGGTACTCAATTGTTCCGTTGCATAGGCTAAAAGCGCCAATTCCTGCGTAAATAATGCTTCTTTTGACAGAGCATTCACATAGTCAATGGCAGCAGATAAGGCAATCACATCCGCAATATTAGGTGTACCCGCCTCAAATTTATAGGGCAATTCATTATAAGTCGTTCCTTCAAAAGAAACTTCTTTTATCATTTCACCTCCACCTTGATACGGTGGCATGGATTCTAACAACTCACGCTTTCCGTATAAAACCCCAACGCCCGTGGGCCCAAACAACTTATGTGCCGAAAAGGCAAAAAAATCAATATCTAAAGCTTGAACATCTATATCTAAATGAGCGATGGATTGTGCTCCGTCAATCAATACTTTTGCCCCATGCGCATGGGCCAATTGAATCATTTCGGCAATAGGGTTGATGGTCCCAATCGCGTTAGACACGTGATTAACGGCCACTAATTTTACGCTAGCGTCCAATAAATTACGGTAAGCTTCAAGATCTAAAACACCTCTTTCATCCACTGGGATTACTTCGATGATTGCGCCCTTCTCTTCAGCAATCATTTGCCATGGCACAATATTAGAATGATGCTCTAAATTTGAAATTAAAATCTTATCTCCTGTTGAAAAATTAGCACGACCAAAAGTCTGAGCCACTAAATTGATACTCCCTGTCGTTCCGGCGGTCAATATAATTTGATCCGAGGATGGAGCATTAATAAATTCCTTTATTTTAGTTCTCGTTAATTCAAAAGCAGTAGTCGCGCGCTCAGCTAGGGCATGAATACCCCGATGAATGTTCGCGTTATCTGACGCGTAATAATGAGATAAGGCATCGATGACCGACTTAGGTTTTTGGGTCGTCGCTGCATTATCAAAATAAATCAGCGGTGAGCCGTTGACTTGTTGGTCTAACACCGGAAAATCAGCACGAATCTTTTGTATATCTAAGGTCATTTTTATATGGTTAAACCTAATGAAGTCTGTATTTTATTCACAATCTTATCAGACAATTCCGCACGAATCTCCGCATGCGCTAGTTTGTCTATCACCTGCTGAACGAAAGCTAATAGCAACAAAGTCTGCGCTGTCGCTTTTGAAATCCCTCTTGAACGCATGTAAAATAAGGCCTCATCGCTCAACTGTCCCGTGGTCGTTCCATGTGAACATTTAACATCATCCGCCCAAATTTCCAATTGGGGTTTTGTGCTCATCGTCGCTCGATCTGAGGCTAACACATTTTTACAACTTTGGAATGCATTTGTTTTTTGAGCATCCGGACGAACAAAAATTTTACCATTGAAAACGCCAGTCGCATTTCCCATCAAAACCCCTTTGTATAATTCATTGGATTCGGAATGAGGCATGCGATGGTCTACCACCGAGTGGGTGTCCATTAATTGGTCTTCTCCTGGAATATACAAACCATTCAAATTAGAAACGACCTGTGGACCATCAATGTAGAAATGCAAGTTATTACGTAAATAAGCTGCGTTGATTGAAAATGTAAACGCATCGACCAACGAGCTTTCTTGTTGGAATATAAACGTATGATCCACATGCGTAATGCTTTGCTGCAAATCTTGATCTTTAATCAAGGTAAGATGGGCATTTTTTGAAACCCAAATCTCCTGCACATAATTCGACAAAATCGCATGACTAGACTCAGAACGTTGTTGTTCAAACCAAGTAATTTCCGAATCCTCCTCTAAATAAATGAATATTTTTGATTGCACGGCGGTGTCTTGTTGGCCCGAAACTAAATAATGATGCAACAAAGGCTCCGCAATTTTAACCCCTTTTTTAACCCATAACACAGCGAAATCAGAAACCAAAGCTTCATTTAAATCGTACAAAGAATTTTGATCCAAAATAGGATTTCTTGCCTTCCAAACTGATTCGAAAGTAGGATTTTGAGCCATAAATTCGGACACCGACAAAAGGGCAATCCCTTGAGGCAAGGCCCCTTCTGAATGGGTATTCCCGTTTAATGTTTGAATTATAGCACTCTGCTTCCAATCAGGCTTAGGGAATTTAACGCTTAATGTTTCAGGCGACCATTGCCAATTATGTTCATTCAAATGCTTTAAAGACGCATATTTCCATTCCTCCCATTTGCTGGTGGGAAAACCTTTGTCAATAAATTTCCCTAGAGCCAATTGCTGAGCTTGGGTCAATGAATGATTTTGTTTGATGCTATCTACTAATGTTTTCTCTAACATTTTATCTAATCTAAGGCAGAAATAATCCAATCGTATCCTCTCTCTTCTAATTCTAAGGCCAAATCCTTATTGCCTGATTTCACAATCTTACCTTTGTAGAGTACGTGAACAAAATCAGGGATGATGTAGTCCAAAAGTCTTTGGTAATGCGTCACTAAGATTGTCGCATTTTGAGGAGTTTTTAATTTATTGACCCCTTCTGCCACGATGCGAAGAGCATCGATATCTAATCCAGAATCGGTCTCATCCAAGATGGCCAATTTAGGCTCTAGAACTGCCATTTGGAATATTTCATTTCTTTTTTTCTCACCCCCCGAAAAGCCTTCATTCAGGGCTCTGCTCAATAAAGATTGGTCTATGTTCACATAGGCCATTTTTTCTTTGAACATTTTCAAAAACTGAACGGCATCCATGGGATCTTGACCTCGGTAGGTCCGAATCTCGTTGATGGCCGACTTCATAAAATTGGTCGTAGAAACACCAGGAATCTCCACCGGATATTGAAAAGCTAAAAACAAACCCTCTGCTGCACGCGCTTCAGGTGATAAGTCTAATAAATCTTTACCAAAGAATTCCACAGAACCTTCGCTCACCTCATAATCCGATCTTCCGGCTAAAACAGAAGCTAGGGTAGATTTACCCGAACCATTAGGTCCCATGATGGCATGAACTTCACCTGCATGAACTTCTAAATTAATTCCTTTGAGAATTTCCTTCTCCCCTATTCTTGCATGTAAATTTTTTACTAAAAGCATATGCTAATATTTTTACTTAATGAACCACAAAATTAACGCCATAAATTTTCAAAAACCATAGTTAATTTAGATTCGCTCTAAATAGAATCATTTTTATCAAAAAAATTGATACATTTGTATCTAAAATATTTCAAAATCTTTCAAAGATATGATCACAATCACGGATTTAGCAGCTAGTCGAATTAAGGAATTAAGATCTAAAGAAGGTTTAACGGAGGAATTTAATATTCGAGTTGCGGTAGAGGGAGGCGGTTGTTCCGGTTTGATGTACAATTTAGATTTTGCGGCTGCACCACAGGCCAACGATATGATTTTTGAGGACAAGGGTGTTAAAGTGATGGTGGATAAGAAATCAATCTTATATTTAGCTGGAACGGAGTTAGATTTCTCGGACGGCTTAAATGGAAAAGGTTTTCAATTCAAAAACCCGAATGCATCCCGTACTTGTGGTTGTGGAGAAAGTTTCTCGATCTAATTAAAATTGGATTTGGGCTTGTTTTCCGTCCAAAATATAAGGCTTTAATAAGTTGAAGACGTGAAAAATGGGCAAACCCATCACGGTATAAAAAGAGCCCTCCATTTTTTCAATTCCTGCCATTCCGATAAAATCTTGTACGCCATAGGCACCGGCTTTATCTAATCCAAATCCTCCCTTCACGTACCAATCCACTTCCCAGTAGGCCAAAGATCTGAAGGAAACCATGGCTGAATCCGCGATAGATACTGTTTCATTGGGCGTTATAAGCGTAATTCCAGTCACTACTTCATGCGTTTTCGCAGACAATAATTGGAGCATCTCCCTAGCCTCAGATTTATCAGTTGGCTTATTCAAAATTATATCATCTAAAATAACAACCGTATCAGCTGCTAAGATGATCGCATGAGGATTTATATCAGCCAGAACCCTTGCTTTTTTTTCCGAAAGAAAAACAGGAACCTCATTCAAGGGCATGTCGGTTGGAAAAGACTCATCTACATCCGAGGCAACAACCGAAAAGGCAAAACCTGCTTGGCTTAAAATCTCACGCCTACGGGGTGAATTGCTAGCCAAAATAAGTGGAAAATTTAAACTGAGTGTTGATTGCATATCTCAAAATTAGCCCAAAATATGAGAATTATATTTGTCGGCGAAAAAAAATAATTTAAAATCACTTGTAATTAATGTATAAACATTTAATTTTACAACATCTAATTAGGTACTATGTCCATTTCAGATGAAATAAAGCAGTCAAGCTTCAAAAATGAGGAAACAAAAGCCGTAATCAATTTGATTTTTACGGGCAATTTCCTTGTACAAAGGCAGCAAGCATTTATGAAACCATTTGGCATTACGATGCAGCAATTCAATGTGCTGAGGATTTTGCAGGGCCAGAAAGGCCAAGCAATCAGTGTGTTATCGATTACAGAGAGGATGTTGGACAAAATGTCCAATGCTTCACGCTTGGTCGATAAACTATTTGCCAAAAAATTAGTTTCAAGAGTACAATGTAAAAAGGATCGCAGGGCGTTGGACGTATACATTTTGCCCGCTGGTTCAGCTTTAATAGCTCAAATAGAAGTGCATTTAGATGAATTCGGAAAGCAGATAAGTCAATTAGGAGAAGAAAATTTAAAACAATTAAATGAATTGTTAGATCAATTCAGAGCAAGTATTTCTTAACAATTAAAAATAAAAAAAAACATGTCAATTATCGATTCGCTATCATGGCGTTATGCAGTAAAAAGAATGAATGGGAACAAAGTTTCTCAAGACAAATTAGATACCTTATTGGACGCGATAACTTTATCTGCTTCGGGCTTTGGCTTACAACCCTATCAAATTTTCATGGTGGAAGATGCTGATCTAAAGGCTAAAATTCAACCGATAGCCTATGGCCAGCCACAAATTGTTGAATCGTCTCATTTGCTAATTTTTGCTGCTTGGAATGAAGTAACGGAAGCGCAAATTGACGCTTACATGAATTTAATCGCTGAAACACGCGGAATGTCATTGTCAGACTTAGGTGATTTCAAAGGGGCCATTGCAGGATCCATGAAATATAAATCAAAAGAGGAGCAAGCACAATGGGCTGACCGACAGGTATATTTAGCGATGGGTACTGCATTAGCAGCCGCTGGTGAATTGCAATTAGATACCACCCCGATGGAAGGTTTTATCCCTGCGAAATTAGATGAGTTATTAGGTTTAGAGGCCAAAGGCCTACATTCCGTACTTATGTTGGCAATCGGAGAACGCGATGAGGCGACCGATTACATGGTCAACGTGAAGAAAGTAAGAACTCCGAAATCGGAATTGTTTGTACAACTGTAAATCGCTGAATAATCTATTCAGACTTTGTACTGAATGTAAATCTTAAAGAAAAAGGCTCCTAGGGTGGAGCCTTTTTTTGTGGGCAAAAATGATCAGATATCTTGCAAGTGATTTTAAAAAAAAATAACTCTAATAAATAATTTTGTTGGTTAGTTTTAGTTTAATTAAAAATCCAAATAAATAATTTGTAATTTGGATTTTCTGATTAACCTATTAAATCTTTGAAATATTACCTTATGAAAAAAATAGTTGTTTTCATTCTTTTGCTTTCATCTTTCAATGTCAATGCTCAAAAAGCAGATGTTAGAGTTGATATATTTGATTTAAAAGAGGATGTAAAGAAACTTCAATCAGAAAATCAAAGGCTTTCAAATGATTTATCTATTTCATCAACAAAGTATGAAAATAGAATATTGGATTTGGGAGCTAAAATTGAAGATCTAAAGTTTGAATTAAATGTTTTAAAAAGGATTGTAGAGCAATATCGTAATAGTGTAAGTGATAACTCTAATTCAACTTCTTCACCCAAAACCTCTACAACTGAAGAAAATGTTGTTGAAAAAACTGTAACAAAACCAAAACCTCAATCTTCCTCACAATGTTCTGCCACAACCCAAAAGGGAACCCGATGCTCTCGTTCATCTCGTTCCAATGGTTTATGTTGGCAACACGGAGGTTAATTAAATTGATATGGAAGAAAACGATGAACTGCTAATAAATGAAAAGAATACATTAACCTCCATTAATGTTTTAGCAATCATTTTGTCTATTTATGTTCTATCCATTTTTATCATTGAAACCCTTTTTACTTTACCATCTGAAATAGTAAAGGTTTTAGATTTCATAGATAATATCATTTGTATATTCTTTTTGTTTGATTTCTTTATTAGGTTTTATAAAGCAGAGAATAAATTACAATTTATGAAATGGGGATGGATTGATTTGATTTCATCAATTCCATCTTTTGAAGCATTAAGATTTGGCAGATTATTAAGACTAATTAGATTAATTAGAGTGTTGAGAGCATTCCGCTCAACTAAAAATATTGTTAATCATATCTACAAAAAGAAATCTGATGGAGCGTTTACAACCGTAGCCATCATTGCAATATTAACTCTGATATTTTCCTCAATATCAATTTTACAATTTGAGGATGCTCCGAATAGTAATATCAAAACGGCTGAAGATGCCTTATGGTGGGCGTGTTCAACTATATCAACTGTTGGGTATGGTGATAAATTTCCCGTTACTACTGAAGGAAGAATTATTGGTGTTGTTTTGATGATTGTTGGCGGAGGCCTCTTCGGCACAATGACGGGATTCTTTGCTTCGTGGTTCGTGGAAGACCATAAGAAGAAAAATGATTAATATGATTTACTAACCTATAAGTAAATATCATAGGAATAGCAGAATTTAATTCAATAAATTGCCTTTCTAACCAAAGTTTAATGTTATGCGTATTCTAAAACTTTTTATTCTTTTTTCAATTGTACTTTTAGGTTGTATAACTGAAGAACCACAAAATCTAATTACCCCTCCAGCACAAAATTTAACTTTAAACCCGTTAAAAGATAATGTCACTAAAGTAGTTGAAGTTAAATCAAAAACAGGAAGAGTATGGATGGATAGAAATTTAGGGGCATCTCAAGTTGCATCAAGTCCAAAGGATGAAAAAGCTTATGGTGATTTATATCAATGGGGAAGAGGTGCGGATGGTCATCAATTGAGAACATCGGGTGTTACATTAGTAATTCCATCAAGCGAGGTTCCAGGACATAGTGATTTTATTATTCCAATAACTAATAGTTTTCAATGGTTGACGAGTTCTATGGGTCGATTATGGCAGGGAGTTGATGGTATAAATAACCCGTGTCCTAAAGGATTTAGGATACCAACAAGAGAGGAGTGGTCTTTAGAAAAGGCTTCGTGGGATATAACAAATGGAAAAGAAGGTACTGATGCAATAGGTGCATTTAATTCTCCACTTAAACTTACAGTTGCAGGTCAAAGGCTATATGAGCCCAAAGATAGGTCAGCTAGATTAAATGCTGTTGGCGCATTTGGTATTTATGTTAGCAGTACTATTGAGCCACAAATCTATAATGTTTATCATTATGTTATTAGTTTTCATATTTACACTCCAGGTTCTTCAGGAGAGTTTGCAAAAATAGGACAGGGTAATTATGCTTATGGACAATCATGCAGGTGCATTAAGGAGTAATACTCTTTTATAAAATTCAATAATTTTGAAAAATATCAAAAGATAATTAGAAAAGATTGATTAAAAATTAAAGATTGTGAAAAATTTGATTTATTGTTGCAAAATAAGGATTGTAGTTTTCAAATTAGTACATCTCCAATAGTTTATAATATAAATTCAAACCGGCGTTCAGGTGGTTATGGGTCATCTTGGAAACCTTGGTTGATATATTACGATTTCAATGAAGATGGAAAGAAGGAAATTTTATATTTAGACGCGCATAATTATTGGAATTATTCATTGGCAAGAAAATCAGTTTTTATAAGAACAGGCAATCAATTTATTGAGGATGATTTATATAAATAGGATGTATTTCTAAATAATATTAAGCCGAAATGGTAACCTCTTTAAATTTGTTGGAAGTTTAATTTATTCAATAAAATCCTCAAATTAACTGATCATTTGATCCAAACTTTTAACTGGCTTCAAATCCAACTTCATTCCCTCCGAAATCATAAAATCCCAACCCGACACAAAATCATTCCGGATCAAGCCATCTAAAATGGCTTCACGGATAGCCATTTTAATCAGGCCAACTTCCTTTCCCGGACCCATATCAAATACGTCCATAATTACTTCACCGGAGAAAACGGGCTGAAAGCTTCGCAATGAATCACTCGCCTCGACCTCCCGTAATTTTTCTTCTACGATATCAAAATTTCGCAAATATTTTTTAACCTTTTCCCCATTTTTAGAGGTAATGTCGGCTCTACACAAGGTCATCAAAGCTTCTAATTCTTCACCCGCCTCAAAAAGCAATCTCCTTAAAGCTGAGTCTGTAATTTCTTCTTTAGATAAAGCGATGGGACGAAGGTGGAGACGGACCAATTTCTGAACCAATTTCATTTTCTCATTTAAAGGTAATTTGAACCTTTTAAAAATAGTGGGAACCTGCCTCGCTCCCATTTCCTCATGGCCATGAAAAGTCCATCCTTTTTTCTGGACAAATTTCTTGGTTTGAGGTTTTGCAATATCATGCAAAATAGCCGCCCAGCGCCACCAAAGGTCATTCGTGTTTATTGATATATTATCCAATACCTGTAAAGTATGATAAAAATTATCCTTATGCCCCTTCCCTTCTTCGGTATCTACGCCCTTCAAATGCATGAATTCTGGAAAAATAATGGGCAAAATTTGACATGCATCCAACAACAAGAATCCGTAGGAAGGCCGATCAGAAAGAATAATTTTATTTAACTCCTCCGAAATACGTTCCATCGATATAATAGCTAACCGATCTTTCTCCGTAGTCAAAGCCTCAAATGTTTCTGGAAAAATGTCGAAGCCCAACTGCGTCGCAAAACGAACCGCACGCATCATGCGCAATGGATCATCCGAAAAAGTAATTCCAGGCTCTAATGGTGTCCTAATTAATTTAGCTTTTAAATCATCAATTCCTCCAAATGGATCCAATAAAGTACCCCAGGTTTTTTGATTGACCGAAACTGCTAACGCATTAATCGTGAAATCTCGTCTATTTTGATCATCCTCCAAACTGCCCTCTAAAACCAAAGGCTTCCGAGAATCCCGCTGATATGACTCCTTTCTCGCCCCCACAAATTCCAAATCCCAATCATCCACTTTCAACATGGCCGTCCCAAAATTCTTAAAAATGGAGACCGATTGTTCCGATAAATTAAATCGCTTCGCCACTTCTTCAGCTAATCCTATTCCAGAACCCAAACAAACGATGTCGATATCTTTACATTCACGGGCTAATAAGCTATCTCGAACAAAGCCCCCAACCACATAGGTTTCTAAGCCCAAGAAATCTGAGGCCTCCCCTATGATCTTGAAAATTGGATTTTCAATAATTTCTATGCCGGATTTCATTAAGATCTTATCATCGTATATTCACCACCTAAACCTAATTTAATTATTTTGGAAGACTTTAAGCCTCCTTTTTTATCCGATTTTTCCGGTTGTAAAATATAATCCACTTGCGATTTGATGGATTCAGAAATACTAGCAAAGTCAGTTGGCGATGGACTTCCTGAAATGTTCGCTGAGGTGGAAACAATTCCTCGCTGGTAGCGATATACCAAACCCTTACAAAATTCATCTTTTAACAATCGAATCGCGATACTACCATCGGGGCCCAACATATACTTACTGACGTTTTTGCCTTTTGGATATATAATGGTCAATGGATCTTCTGCAAACTCAGCTAAATCCCAAGCAATTTCCGGTACCTGCTCCACATATTCACTTAACTGTTCAATTTTGGAAATCAACAAAATCAATCCCTTATTTTCAGGTCTATTTTTAATATCAAAGAGTTTTTCAATGGACGCATCCATTCGGGCATCACAACCCAAACCCCAAATGGTGTCACTTGGATATAATATTACACCTCCAGACTTTAAAGAGGCAATCGCATCTGCATATAGATTCAACATAATGGGCACAAAGGTAAGATTTAATTCCTCATTTATTAAGTCAAATCGCAATATTTGATCCAAATTGGCTACCTTTGTCGATTATTGGGGAGCATTAAATCCAATTATTTTAATATGTTATTAGTACAAAAGCAATTAATTGAAGCCATAAAAAATGGCTTATCCTCATTATTTGAAATTCAGGCAAACGACTTGGTTTTACAAGAAACCAAAAAGGAATTTGAAGGAAGCTACACTTTTGTCGTTTTCCCTTTTACTAAGCAAGCGGGTTTAGCTCCTGCGGCCATTGCAGAGAAACTAGGCCAATTCGTCTTAGGGAACTATTCTGGCGTCAAAAAATTTCAAGTCGTTCAAGGCTTTTTAAACTTTAGCTTTACGGATGAAGTTTGGATCAATGCGTTAAATAAAACAATTGAAGGTTCTAAAAAATTCTCATTAGATAAAAAAGACGAAAAAGTATTAATTGAATATTCGTCACCCAACACAAATAAACCTCTTCACTTAGGCCATTTAAGAAATAACTTTCTTGGATTTTCTGTAGCCCAAATTTTAGATTCGGCTGGATATGAGGTCATCAAAACAAATTTGGTCAATGACCGAGGGATTCATATTTGTAAATCAATGCTGGCATACCAACTTATGGGCCAGGGAGAAACTCCTGAAAGCAGTGGATTAAAAGGGGATCACTTGGTTGGAAAATATTATGTGGCCTTTGACCAACTCTATAAATCAGAAATTGACGTATTAATTAAGCAGGGAATAGATCCTGAAAAAGCTAAAAAAGAAGCACCCATACTCCTAAAAGCACAAGATATGTTATTGGCTTGGGAAAATGGAGACCAAGAGGTCATGGACCTTTGGAAAACCATGAATACATGGGTTTTTGCAGGTTTTGAGAAGAGTTACGCTCAGATGGGCGTCCATTTTGATAAAATTTATAGAGAGTCGAGCACTTATTTACTAGGAAAGAAATTGGTCGACGAGGGACTAAAAGAGGGAGTTTTTTATCAAAAAGATGATCAATCTGTTTGGATCAATTTAGAGGAAGAGGGATTGGATGAGAAGTTGGTCTTACGAAAAGATGGCACCTCCGTGTATATCACGCAAGATATGGGGACTGCCCAATTGAAATTCGAGGATTTTGGAGCTAAAAAATCCATCTATGTGGTTGGAAACGAACAAGATTATCATTTTGAAGTATTGTTCCATATTCTGAAAAAATTAAATAAACCCTATTCCCATGGTAATTTTCACTTATCCTACGGGATGGTAGATCTACCCAGTGGAAAAATGAAATCCCGTGAAGGCACTGTAGTAGATGCGGATGATTTAATGGCTGAAATGGTACAAACGGCCAAAGAACGAACCATGGAGTTAGGAAAAACGGATGGTTTTACGGAAGATGCGTCGAACGAATTATACCAACAACTTGGCATGGGGGCATTGAAATACTTTTTATTGAAAGTTGACCCCAAGAAACGAATGATGTTTAACCCTGCAGAATCAATCGATTTCCAAGGCAATACGGGACCTTTTATCCAATATACGCATGCAAGGATCTGCTCAATAACAAGAAAAGCAAAGGAATCAGGCATTGAACTCATGAAAGAGCATGCAAACGATGTTGAATTAACCGTCACGGAAATAGATTTAATCTATATTTTGGGCCAATATAAAAGTATTATTGAGACGGCTGCAGAAGCATTTTCTCCCTCATTAATCGCGATGTATGCGTATGATTTGGCAAAGCAATTCAATAAACTTTATAATGAATTAAGTATTTTGAAAGAGGAGGATGAAAATAAACGAAACATTCGATTAACTTTGGCAGACATTACGGGTAAAACAATTCAGCATGCTTTTTCGTTATTAGGAATAGTTTCACCCAGTAAAATGTAATGAAACGTAAGTATATCATTTTTTTAACCTTTTTAATTTTGACCATCATGTTAGCAAGCTTTATGAAAATTGGATCTATTTTAACGGCATTAGCATTGCCATTCACCCAAAACACCGTATTAACACGTCCAAACCAAATGGAAACAACCGCTGAAAAGAACTTTCATCAGTTTAAAATGAAGACCATCGACGGAAAAGTAATCGACTTTTCTCAATTTAAAGGAAAAAAGATTGTCGTATTAAATACTGCATCAAAATGTGGTTACACGCCACAATATGCAGATTGGGAGAAATTCCATCAGGCAAATAAAGACATTGTAATCTTAGGTTTCCCCGCTAATGAATTTGGAGGACAAGAGCCTGGAACAAATGCTGAAATTGCTACTTTCTGTCAAAAAAATTATGGAGTTTCCTTCCAAATGATGGAGAAAGTGGTTGTAAAAGGAGGAGAGAAATGTGAGTTGTACAAATGGCTTTCGGAAAAAAACCAAAATGGTTGGAACGAAAAAGAACCAAGTTGGAATTTCTGTAAATATGTCATCAACGAAAAAGGAGAATTAGTTAATTTCTTCGCTTCTGGAATTAAGCCAACAAGCCCTGAATTCGTTGCAGCATTGAATAAATAAATCAGATGAATCGATGGATTGAGGCTGCGAGACCTCGTACATTGCCCCTTGCGATTTCAAGTATATTATTAGGAAATTTTCTGGCCTATGCGGCCGGAAAATTTTCTTTTTTAACGGCATCCCTGGCCATACTAACTACTTTGCTTCTCCAAATCCTTTCAAATTTTGCGAATGATTTAGGAGATTCGAAAAACGGAGTAGACAATAAAAATAGAAAAGTGGCTCTTAGAGCTGTTCAAACAGGTAAAATAAGTGCGTCTGAAATGAAAAATGCGGTAATCATTGCGGCAAGCCTTTCATTTATTTCGGGAATAGGTCTTCTTTATTTTGCGTTGCAATACGCCAAGCTACAAACGATCGTCACTTTTGTTGGGTTAGGTCTTCTCGCTATTGTAGCAGCAATCGCTTATACAGTCGGTAAAAAACCTTATGGCTACATGGGCTTAGGCGACATTTCGGTATTTCTATTTTTTGGTTGGGTAGGTACTTTTGGTACCTATTATTTACAAACTGAAGTTTTAAATTATTACATTTTAATCCCAGCTTCAGGATGTGGGTTTTTATCTGTTGCTGTATTGAACTTGAACAATTTAAGGGATTTAGAAAATGATAGAAAAACGGGCAAAAAATCCATTCCAGTTAGAATAGGAAAACTTTATGGATTCTACTACCAAAAAACAATTATGCTTTTAGGTATTTGCACTTTCATTATCTATCTGATGTATCAGGGAAAACCTATTCAGTTGTCACAGAACATCATCATTATGGCAGGATGGTACCCATTGGTTCAAATCATCAAACAATTGAATTCAAAAATGACACCGGCACAAATCGATCCATACTTAAAAAAGACTGCTTTGAGCACCTTGTTTATGATTGTGATTTTTGGTGTAAGTCAAATTTTTTTAATCTAGAAAATTGACTATTTTTACAAAAAAAATAATTTACTATGTTTCAGAGAATTTCTATTTTAAGTTTTTTGATTTTTTGGGTAGTATCGACAGGTTTTGCACAAGAAACAGCACCTAATTATTTAGAATTAGGTATTACACAAAACAAAACGGGTAATTATGCCGATGCGTTAAGGAATTTCAGCATTGAGATTGAAAAAAATATTGCTAATCCCAATCCGATTTCATTTTACAATCGTGGATTTGCGAAATATAATTTAAAAGATTTCCGAGGAGCTATTTTAGATTTTGACAAAGCGATCGAATTGAAGCCCACCTATTTCGAAGCCTTTATCGCACGAGGACAAAGTTATAGCATGCAAGACAATCACAAAGTGGCTATGAATGATTATAATGAAGCCATTCGTTTGAATCCATTGGAAGCCACCGCGTATTATAGTCGGGGTATCTCTAAAATGAAACTTCAAAATTTCCGTGGCGGCCTGTCCGATTTCAATAAATCATTAGAATTGAATCCGGAATATGCACCAGGATTGGCTTCTAGGGGCGAATCAAAAGTAAAATTGGAGGACTTTAAGGGAAGTTTAGAAGATTTTGATAAAGCAATTACCATCAATCCTAAGCGTGCGAATTATTATTCGAGTCGGGCTTATTCCAAACTGAAATTGGGAGAATTTGCCGCAGCATTAAAAGATTATGCAGAAGCTATTAAATTAATTCCAGACAATCCAGATGATTATTATTTTTCAGGATTTTGTAAAACGCAATTGGAAAATTTCAGAGGTGAAAATGGTGAAAAAGGGGCATTAGAAGATTTTACTAGATCTATTGAATTAAATCCAATGAAAGTGGAAGCCTATTATGGTAGAGGTTTTTCAAAATCAAAAATAGGGGACCAACGTGGTGCCATTGAGGATTATACGAAAGCAACAGAAACAGGGAACAATGAAAATGCTAAAATACTTTATAATGGCAAAATGTCTAAAAATTTATTAGATGACCTAAGAAATGGTGTACAGGATAAAATCAAAATGGCTGAATATACATCCGAAAGAGCTGAAATATATTTCAATAGAGGATCTTCTAAAGCAAAATCGGGCGACCAAAAACAAGCCATGGATGATTACAACAAAGCTATTGCGCTCAATCCCGTATATGCAGAGGCCTATTTTTTAAGAGGATTGGCAAAGTCATCTTTAGGTGACCAACGTAATGCGATCCAAGATTTTAGCAATGCCATTAAATTAAATCCTAAATACGCGGAAGCCTATTATGTTCGAGGCATTATAAAATTAGCCCTTAGCGACAATACAGGTTGTTTAGATTTAAGTAAAGCAGGAGAATTAGGCTATAATCCGGCTTATCAGGTCATCCGAGATCATTGCAATTAACATCAAATAAATCTTTCATTTGGATAAAAAAGCCTTCTTTTTAGAAGGCTTTTTTATTCAAATCTTAAATGTTTAACTGATTCACCAGAATTAGCTAATTCTTCTAAGGAATCGATGCCAATTTGCAAATGCTTATTAACAAAATTAGCTGTAACCGTATGATCACTTTTTTCCGTTTTGACACCATCAGGCGTCATGGGATTATCAGATACTAAAAGTAAAGCTCCATGAGGTATTTTATTGACAAAGCCCACGGTAAAAATAGTCGCTGTCTCCATGTCAATCCCCATCGCACGAATATCGGATAAATACGTTTTGAAAACTTCATCATGCTCCCACACACGACGGTTTGTCGTATAAACCAAGCCAGTCCAATAATCCATTTCATGCTTCTTAATCATGGAAGAAACCGCTCTTTGTAGTCGGAATGAGGGCAAAGCAGGAACTTCCTTAGGCATGTATTCGTCTGAGGTACCCTCACCCCTAACGGCGGCAATGGGCAAAATCAAATCACCTAAATTTAAATTTTTCTTTAAGCCCCCACATTTTCCCAAAAACAATACGGCATGTGGAGAAATTGCTGATAATATATCCATGACCGTCGCCGCCATAGGGGAACCCATTCCAAAATTTATAATGGTTATATTGTTGGCTGTAGCCGTTTGCATTGGACTATCTTTCCCGAAAATCTCAACTGAAAACTTTTCAGCAAACATGTCAACATAATTTTTAAAATTAGTCAATAGGATGTATTGGCCAAACTTTTCAATGGGAGTGCCGGTATATCTGGGTAGCCAATTTTGAACAATCTCCTCTTTTGTCTTCATTAAATTATGTTTGAGTGATGAAATTAATCTAAATAAAGATTAATTTAGTATTTGGCTTTAAAACCTATGAATTCTTCGAACAATTTAAAATTAATTTTCCCTGAATTTGAGTACAAATTAACAAAAAAGGAAGGGAAACTTTTCATTTTTGATCCAATAGCCAAAAAATACAGGGCCCTAAGCCCAGAGGAATGGGTGAGGCAACATTGTTTAAATTTTTTAACAAATCATTTAGGATATCCTGCCACAAACATTCAAATAGAAAGAGCATTTAAGGTAAATAAATTAATTCGAAGATCTGACATTCAGGTGTTTGATTCATCAGGGCAGTTACTCATAATAATCGAATGTAAAGCTCCACATATTGAAATAAATGATATTACCTTTCAGCAAATCAGTCAGTACCAACAAAAAAACATGGCTAAATTTTTAGCCTTAACGAATGGCTTAGAAAATCATATTTTTGAAATAAATTCAACAGAGAATCAAACAATTAAAATCAACCAATTTCCCTCTTACCTATGAAAAACTTTCTTTATTTAATTTTTACCACTACATTTTTATTTTTTTCGCAAACATCTTTTTCTCAAAAGAAGCCAAACGCATTACCTAAGAGACCAAAATTGGTCATAGGCATCGTGGTAGATCAAATGCGATATGAATACCTATATAAATATGCCGATCGATATGTGGATGGAGGATTTAAAAGGCTCATGAAAGAAGGAATTAATTGCCAAGAAAATCATTATAATTATGCGCCAACCGTCACAGCAGCGGGACATACCAGTGTTTACACGGGTACCGTTCCTTCAGTGCATGGAATTGTGGGCAATGACTGGACCGATGTGGCTAGTGGCAAAAAAGTATATTGCACAGAAGATAGCACGGTAAAAACAGTGGGGACCACAGGTAAAACAGGATGGATGTCGCCTAAAAATCTTTGGACCAGCACCATCACAGACCAATTAAAAATGGCGCAAAACTACAAGTCAAAAACGATAGCCATCGCATTAAAAGACCGGGGAGCGATTTTACCAGGAGGACATACAGCCAACGCAGCTTATTGGTATGATTCGAAAGAAGGCCGTTGGATCAGCTCTAGTTTTTATTTCAATGAATTACCAAGCTGGGTCCAATCATTCAATTCGGAGGAAAGAGCTTTAAAATATGTTCAGAAAGGCTGGAATACCGTGTACCCGATCGAAACTTATACCCAAAGTGCGGAAGATGAAAACAAGTTTGAAGGAAAATTACCCGGAGAAAAATCCACTAGTTTTCCACATGAATTAAAGGGAGGAAATCCTTTAGAAGTGATTAGAACTACTCCTTATGGCAATAGCATCACAAAGGATTTCGCACTCAAAGCCCTTGAAAATGAAAAATTAGGTAAAAACGGCACAAGCGATTTTTTAGCCATCAGTTTCTCGTCGACTGATTATGTGGGGCATAATTTTGGTCCACAATCCATTGAATTAGAGGACACTTATTTACGTTTGGATAAAGATATCGCTGAGATTTTGACTTATTTAGATGCGCAATATGGAAAAGATCAAGTGCTTGTTTTTCTTACGGCAGATCACGCGGTAGCGGAGGTTCCTGGATATGCCAATAGCAAAAAATTACCTGGGGGAGTTTTTGACCGAAATGCATCGATCAAGGACATGAAAAAAGCCATAAATCAAGCATTTGGAAATGTAGATTTATTGGTCGGCGAGGAAAATAGCCAACTTTATTTCAATCATGATTTGATGGATAAAATGGGAATAGATACTAAAAAATTATTTGATGTAGTCCGGAAATCGTACCAAAAACAAGCTGGTTTTTCTGAACTGATTAATTTAAAAGATATTCAAGGGGCTAATTTAAATGCTCAGTATACCCAATTGATCATCAATGGGTATCATCCTGCGAGAAGTGGCGACTTTATGATTTTATTAAAACCATCTTGGTTTATGGGATCACAGACGGGCACTACACACAGCACCCTATATTCTTATGATACACATGTACCTTTATTGTTTTATGGTTGGAAAGTTAAACCAACTGAAATCATCAAAAGAACTTCTATTAGTGATATATCAGTGACATTGGCCAACTGGCTACACATTATGGAGCCATCAGGAAGCACAGGCAATGTTATAACGCAAATACCTTAGCCATTAAATCAATATTTATAATTTTTAAAGATTATTAGCTAATTTTACATCCAAATTTAGAATTAATTTAAGATTATCAAATGAAAATAGCTGTAGTAGGAACTGGATATGTAGGTTTGGTTACGGGTACTTGTTTTGCAGAAACAGGAAATCATGTAACATGCGTAGATATAAATGAAGATAAAATTAATCGAATGAAAGCTGGCGAGGTTCCTATTTATGAGCCTGGTCTTGAGGATTTATTTCATAGAAATACAGAAGAAGGAAGATTGAATTTTACCACCTCATTAAGCGAAGGAATTAAAGGAGCAAAAGTTATTTTCCTAGCATTACCAACCCCTCCGGGCGAAAATGGGTCTGCTGATTTAAAATACATCCTACAAGTTGCTAATGATTTGGGACCACTGATTACAGAATATACCGTAATCATTGACAAAAGTACAGTACCGGTTGGAACCTCCGAACTTGTACACCAAGCAATTGTCAAAAATGCATCTCCCAATTTATTTGACGTAGTTTCAAATCCCGAATTTTTACGTGAGGGAGTAGCGGTGGAGGATTTCATGAAACCCGACCGAGTGGTTATTGGAACCGAATCTGATCAAGCAAAAGAAATTTTGAATCGATTGTATGCCCCTTTAGTTCGCCAAGGAAATCCAATTATATTCATGGACGAACGCTCGGCAGAAATGACCAAATATGCAGCAAATGCATTTTTGGCTACCAAGATTACCTTTATGAATGAAATTGCTAATCTGTGTGAGTTAGTCGGCGCAAATGTGGATGATATTCGTAGAGGAATTGGAACTGATTCAAGAATTGGCAAAAGATTTTTATTTGCGGGCATCGGATATGGAGGTTCATGCTTCCCTAAAGATGTGCAAGCGTTAGCCAAAACTTCAGAGGAAAATAATTACCAATTTCACATTTTAGATAGTGTGATGAGGGTCAACGAAAAACAAAAGACCAAGTTAATTCCGGTCATAAAAAATCACTTTAATAATGATTTAGCGGGGAAAACGATTGGCATTTGGGGTTTAGCATTTAAACCCTATACCGATGATATTCGTGAAGCACCTGCTTTATATAACATCGAACACCTCCTTGAATTAGGATGTAAAATCAATGTGTATGATCCTGAGGCGATGCCAAACGTCAAGGAAATATTAGGTGATTCTGTTACGTTTTCAAAGAATCCTTACGAAGCCATTGAAAATGCAGATGCACTTCTTATTGTGACCGAATGGCCACAATTTAGAACGCCTGATTTTGAATTCATGGAAAGCTTATTGAAAAACAAGGTTATTTTTGACGGTAGAAATTTATATGAAATGGCTCAAATGAAAGAATTAGGATACACCTATTATTCCATTGGCCGAGGGGTGGTTAAGTAAATTAGGTAAGAGGTATTAGGTAATAGGTAAAAGGTAATAGGTAATAAGTATTAGTTGGGTACCGGTTTACCCCGGCCCAAAAAAGTAATTAGTCTTAAAAGCAATATGAAGAGAATATTAATTACAGGTGGTGCAGGATTTTTAGGTTCGCATTTATGTGATCGTTTTATCAAAGAAGGCTATCATGTGATTGCCATGGATAACTTGATTACTGGGGATTTGAAAAATATTGAGCATTTATTTAAGCTCCCAAATTTTGAGTTTTACCACCATGATGTCTCTAAATTCATTCATGTTCCTGGCCAATTAGATTATATTTTACATTTTGCGTCTCCTGCCTCACCCATTGATTATTTAAAAATACCTATTCAAACCTTAAAGGTGGGTTCATTAGGCATTCACAATTGCTTAGGTTTAGCTAGAGTCAAAGGGGCGCGTGTATTAATCGCTTCTACTTCAGAAGTATATGGAGACCCGACCGTTCATCCTCAACCAGAGGAATATTGGGGAAATGTTAATCCAGTCGGACCTCGTGGAGTATATGACGAAGCAAAGCGTTTCCAAGAGGCTATGACCATGGCCTATCATACGTATCATGGATTAGAAACAAGAATTGTTCGAATCTTTAATACCTATGGACCAAGAATGAGACTAAATGATGGCCGAGTGTTGCCTGCATTTATAGGTCAAGCATTACGTGGAGAAGATTTAACCATGTTTGGCGATGGATCACAAACTAGAGCCTTTTGTTTTGTCAACGATTTGGTAGAGGGTATTTATCGACTTTTATTAAGTGATTTTGCGCAACCTATGAACATTGGTAATCCGGACGAAATTACGATTAAGGAATTTGGTGAAGAAATCATCAAATTAACCGGGACTACTCAAAAGCTTATTTCATTACCATTGCCTACAGACGATCCTAAACAACGTAAACCAGACATTACAAAAGCTAAAGCTATTTTAGGTTGGGAACCCAAAGTATCCCGTGCAGAAGGCTTGAAAATCACCTATGAATATTTCAAATCATTAAGCCCGGAAGATTTACATCGAATGGCACATCATAAAGAGTTTTAGTTAAAACCGGGGAAACCCGGTTCTTTTATTCCTTGAAAAGACGCGATTATCGCGTCTTTTTTTATTCCTTGTAGAGACGTGATACCTCGCGTCTTTATTTGTTTATTTTTTGTGCGAATTAGACGCGAGGTATCGCGTCTCTACAGAAGGTATAATCAGAAAACAATTGGATTCATGATCCAAAATACCACAAAATAAAAAGGCTGCTCTTTCGAGCAGCCTTTTTATTTTGGATTTGAAATATCTTAGTTGAAGATATAACGAACTCCAAATTGTGCTTGCCAACGAGATCCTAGACCAAAAGATCTTTGGAAAGTATCAGACAATGGCGTTGTACCAGAACGATAAGGGAACGTGAAAACTGGTCTTCCAGTTGCAGCATCATTAGCTACATAATTAATTAAACCAGCACGAAGTGTAGATTGATTTAATCCCCACTGTGGAGTCACATAGTTACCGAAGTTAAATACATCTAAAGTAAACTGCAATGTGTTCTTATGACCACCCACTTTGATGTAAAAATCTTGAATAATTTTAAAATCGAAATTCGCAGACCAAGGTAACTCAGCCCCATTACGCTCAGCATAGTGACCACGGTGCGCATTTAAATAAGAATCTTGCGTGATATACTTATCTAAATCAGCCCATTGTTGAGCTGCTGTATATGTACCCAAATCTCTTAGCAAAATGTCAGATTGAGTGCGAGGAATGAAAATCAAATCATTAGATGTTTGATTATCTCCATTCATGTCTCCTGAATAGGTATAAGAGAAACGACCAGCTGGAGCAGCAGAATAAGTAAATCCAAAAGTAGTACTTGCATTCTCATTCAAATAGTTTAAACGATATGATCCATATGCGTTAAAACGATGCGTTTGAATGTAAGAAGAATATGAAGCCACATTCTCATTTGGATCACCAGAAACCACACGATCTCTCCATTGAGATTGAGCAATCGAACCTCCATCATTCACTGAACGAGAATCAGAGTTCGTATAAGCTAAAGAGGCAAAAAGTCCATTTTCAAAAGATTTTGAAATAGTAGCTGTTAAAGCATACGAGTAACCCAAATCTGTATTTTTGATCACAATGGCATCAGAAATATTTGGGCTTGATGCCGTATTAGGGCCAACAGCAGGAGCATTAACCCCTCTCACATTACCATAAATTTGGAAATTTCTAACCGAACTAGGAAGTCCATTAGCACCTAAAGTATAGAAAATTACGCGATTATCTGCGCCAACAGCCTTAACCGTCGATTTAGGTAAATTCACGTTCTCTAAATATACCGCGTTGATATCCTTTGTGTAAATACCCTCTAAACCCAAAATCCAACCGTCACCTAGATTTTTGTCTAAAGCTAAATTGGTTCTAAATACTTGAGAAAATTTAAAGTTAGGATCCGTAACGGCCAAGTTATATGCTGTAGGCGTCAAAGGCAAAGTAATGGCCGGACGGTATGCATTTACGTCTGGATTGAAAGGACGGTTTGTTGGATTTTGAATATTTTCTGAACCAAACAATACCCCATTATTAGACAATTGATTCGATAACCAAACGTAAGGTACACGACCTGAGAATACACCTAAACCTCCGCGAATTTGAGTTTGCTTATCATCCTTTACATCCCAGTTGAAACCAAAACGAGGTGACCATAAAACAGTCGTCTCAGGGAACTTATTTGTCGTCAATTTAACTCCATTGCGGAAAGTTAAACTTGGAACATATGTATTCGTATATTTTGGCTCGTCAAATGACGGAAATGAAGTAGCATCCGCACGTAATCCGAAAGTTAATTTCAAGCCTTTAGCAGCAGTAATCTCATCTTGGCCGTAAAAACTCAATGTACTACCCTTCATTTCAGCAAAAGGGAAAGTGCTATAATTTGACCATTGTTGCTGGTAACGCGCAGGAATTACTTTCGTATCTCCATTGGCAGAATTAATGAAGTCATCAATCGATCTGAATTGATATCCTCCATAATAGTTAGGAGCAAAACCATTCATAAATGAATTTGTCTCATAAGCTAAACCTAGCGTGTACACATGCTTTCCTTTGTAAATAGTTAAGTTGTCAGCGATTTGAAAAATATCAGAATTCAAAATATTATTCGCTGAGAATGGCTCATATCCAAAAGCAGTCAACTCATTTAAATCATTATTTCCAATATCTACGGTAGGAAATGGATTATCATTCACCGGAGATTGACGGAAGTCACGCATCGCGGTATAACCTACCGTCAAGTTATTTGCGACAGAACTAGAAAAAGTTGAATTTAATTCAGCAATGTAAGAATCTAAATTATTGTTGATTCGATATAATGATCCTTGGAAAGGCAAAACAGTAGCCGAAGGAGCACGACCTCCAGATAATGAACCTGAATTGGATGGATTAATATCTGCATAAGAACGCAAGTAATTATATTTTACGTTGAATTTATGCTTGTCAGAGATATTCCAATCCAAACGCAAATTCACTTTTTGAGAATATTTCTCCTTATTCCAGTTCTCATAAGCTCCTGGGTTATACTTAAATTTAGTCATTAAAAAATCTTTCAAACGATCTAAGTCAGCTGCTTTCGCTATTGATTTATTTGGCTCTGAACCCGTTCTTGTTGCAACAAAATTGGAACCTGGTTCCGTTTGTGTCTCTTGCTCAAAGGATCCAAAAACAAATAATTTATCTTTGATTAAAGCACCACCGATACGAGCACCGATTTGCCCGCGAGAAAAAGTACCATATTGATTGACTACATCACCAATTTTATTACCAACCAATCCCTGGTCAGAACCAAAATAATAACCAGAACCAGACCAATTGTTAGTACCTGATTTAGTGACTACGTTAATGTTAGCACCAGTCGCCATTCCTTGACGAACGTCATAAGGTGCGATCAAAACTTGGAACTGATCAATCGCATCCACTGAAATCGGAGATGCACCAGCCTGTCCACCAATTGTGCTAGACAAAGCAAAAGCATTATTGAAAAATGCTCCATCAACAGTAATATTATTATACAATGAATTTCGTCCTGCAAAGTTCAAACCATTTGCACGAGGGTCTAAACGAGCGAAATCACCTAATGAACGATTCAAAGTAGGTAGGGTAGTAATTTGATTATTACTAACTGTTGTGGCAGCACCTGTACGACCTGAGTTGATGATTGAACTACGAGAAGCAACCACTTTAACTTCTTCTAATTGAGATTGATTTACTTCCAATTTGAAGTTTTGGCGTAATTCCTGAGCTAATGTCAAAACGATTCCTGATTGAACCGCATTTTTATACCCCACAAAAGACACAGTAACTTTATAAGGACCACCTACACGCATGTTAACAATGTTATAGCGTCCATCCGCTCTTGTGGAACCACCATAACGAGAACCCGTAGGCTCATGAACGGCAATTACCGATGCACCAGGTAAACCTTGCCCTTTTTCATCCACTACAGTACCTGCTAGAGCAGCAGTTGTAGAACCTTGAGCAAATAATCCACTCACAGGTAGCATCATTAAAAGCGCAAAAAACGCTCCCAACAACACAGAATTAGTCATAAATCTTTTCTGCATAAAATTGAAATTTAGATATAAGTTAGTTGAAAGAATCTTTCTACAAAATAAACCTAAAAAATCAAATACTCCAATTTTTTGCAAGAAGAGTTTTAATGATAATCAACCTAAGTAACTGACATATAGGATAAAAATGACAAAAAATTATAATTTTATAATAATAAGAACACTTTAAAGTGCAATCCAATTCGAAAATTTAACAAAACCTTAATTTTTAATTATTTAAAGAATATTTTTGCAGTAGAAATTTACATATGCAAACGAACAAAGAACCCATCAAATTAACTTCATTTTCACATGGAGCAGGCTGTGGTTGTAAAATATCCCCTCAAATTTTAGATAAAATCCTGAAATCGGATACACCTAAAAAGAATCATCCCCTATTATTGGTTGGCAATGAAAGCCGAGACGATGCCGCTGTATTTGATTGGCAAAACGGAGAGGCTGTTATTTCGACGACCGATTTTTTCATGCCCATCGTGGATGACCCCTTTGATTTTGGGAAAATAGCCGCAACAAATGCCATTTCTGATATTTATGCCATGGGAGGAACTCCCCTCATGGCCATTGCAATTCTAGGCTGGCCCATCAACAAACTTGCCCCAGAAATTGCGGCCCAAGTTTTGGAAGGTGGAAGAGCTGCATGTGCAGAAGCAGGAATTCCCTTAGCAGGCGGACACTCCATCGATTCCCCTGAACCAATTTTTGGTTTAGCAGTCACAGGAAAGGTTAAAAAAGAACACTTGAAACAAAATGATCAAGCTACCCAAAATTGCCTTCTGTATTTAACTAAGCCTTTAGGTGTTGGGATTTTATCGACCGGCCAAAAAAGAGGCATCGTCAGCCCAGCTGATCTAACCACGGCAGTCAAACAAATGAGTACACTTAATTTATTAGGTGAAAAATTGGGCCCTCTCTCCTATGTCCATTCGTTAACAGATGTGACTGGTTTTGGTTTATTTGGTCATTTAGTCGAGATGTCAGATGGTTCAAATGTAAGTTCTGAGTTATTTTTCGATGAAATACCGACACTGGATAATTTAGACAGCTATTTAGATCAAAAATGTTTCCCCGGAGGAACAGAGCGAAATTGGGCCAGTTATGGACACAGAATCCAAGAAGGAATCACAGAAACCCAAAGGCTCATTGGCGCAGACCCGCAAACCTCAGGGGGTTTATTAATTGCCGTAGAGGAAAAATCACAAGAAGTTTTTGAACAATTTCTAATAGAACAGGGATTCAACCTAAAGCCCATTGGAAGAACCATTGAAAAAAGAGAAAAAGCGATATACATTCAATGAAATTATTTTTCAGAAAACTAGGTGAGAAAGGAAGTCACATTGTTATTTTACATGGGATTTTCGGCACGTCGGACAACTGGGTTGGCATCGCAAAAGTCTTAAGCGAAAACCATCAAGTCTTTCTTTTAGATTTACGCAATCACGGACATTCCCCATGGGCAGACGAATTTGACTACCAGGTCATGTCAGAAGATTTAATGGAATTCATTCAGGACCATTCACTTGTGAAACCGTTATTAATCGGTCATTCCATGGGGGGTAAAGTCGTGATGCAATTTGACCTAAATCACCCCAACATAGCCCATAAAATAGTGATCGTCGACATAGCTCCAAAATTTTATCCTGTCCATCATAGTTTAATCTTAGAAGGTTTAAATAGTTTAGACGTAGCACATTTGGAGAATAGGCAGGCGGCCAATGAGCACATGAAGCGATTTGAGGAAAATGAGGGTGTACGCCAATTTCTACTAAAAAACCTTCATAGAACCGTAGAAAATGGTTTTGAATGGAAAATTAATTTAAAAATTATTACTAAAAATATTGATGTGGTAGGTTTAGAATTATGGGTGAATCAACCCTCCGAAACCATTGCTATTTTTATTAAAGGCGCTGAATCACATTACATTCAACCGGAGGACCAACGATTAATCTCGGAAATATTTCCCAATTTCGAGTTGTTCGAAATTCCTCATGCTAGCCATTGGGTTCAAGCAGATCAGCCCGTGGCATTTTTGGAAGTAATCAAACGCATACTATGAAACTCGTCCTCATCCCCTGCCCCATCTCAGAAAATACCGCATCGGAGGTGTTGCCCTCAGACGTCTCTAAATATGTCCTTTTATGCAAGCATTATTTAGTTGAAAATATCAGAACGGCCAGAAGGTTTATCAGCGAACTGAAATTAGGGATTAATATCGAAGAGTTAACTTTTGAAATTTTAGATAAAGACAGTACCCGGTCCATGATTTCCTCTTTTGTTTCTAAGCACAAACAAGAGGAATATATAGGGGTATTATCTGAAGCGGGGTGCCCCGGAATTGCAGATCCGGGAGCTTTAGCTGTATCTATCGCTCAAGAAATGAATATTGAAGTGGTCCCTTTAGTAGGCCCATCCTCCATTTTATTAGCACTAATGGGATCAGGTTTTTCAGGTCAAAACTTTACATTTCACGGTTACTTACCTATCGATAAAGATTTGAAAGCTAAAAAAATAAATCTTTTAGCAAGAGAGGTAGAAAAAACCGGGTTTACCCACTTATTTATAGAAACCCCTTTTAGGAATAATGCAATGCTAGAAGATCTTATCAATAACTCTCCGTCGAATCTATTAATCTGCATTGCCTGCGATGTAACAAGCCCCACAGGATTTATCAAAACGAAGTCGGCGCACACCTGGAAAAGCGAAATACCCGATTTACATAAAAGACCTTGCATCTTCTTGTTAGGTCAATAAAATTGAATTAAAGTAGTAATTTGCAGAAATTTCTAATACCCATGCAGTTAAAATCTTTTTCATTCAATCCTTTTCAAGAGAACACCTATATTATTTGGGATCAAGATGGGAATGGAGCCATCATTGATCCGGGCTGTTATTCATTTGAAGAAAGACAAGAATTAAAAACTTTTGTTGCAGAAAATAATATTCAACTGCAATTCATTTTAAATACTCATGCTCATATTGACCATGTACTAGGTGTGGATTTCGTAAAAAATGAATACAAAATTCCTTTTTGCTTACATCCCAAAGAAATTCCAATTTTAAGTGATTCAGAAAATAGGGCAGCTGTTTATGGATTTCCGCATTACCTAGCTGCCTCTGTGGATCGCTGGTATTCAGACAATGAAATAATTTCAATAGGTAAAATCGAATTAAAGGTACTTTTTGTCCCAGGGCATGCACCAGGGCATGTGGCATTTTATGAGGAAAACAATGGCATACTCATTGACGGTGATGTTTTATTTAGAAGAAGCGTGGGAAGGACTGATTTTCCACTCTGTAATCATGCTGACCTCATGCACAGTATTCGCACCCAATTATATACGCTACCCGATTCTGTAAAAGTATATCCAGGACATGGTGGACCTACCACGATTGGGGAAGAAAAAATAAGTAATCCATATATCAAAGGAGAATGAGTATCAAGAAAGAAATACCCAATATATTAACTCTGGGCAATTTACTGGCCGGTTGTTTGGGATTGTATTTTGTCATGCAGTCCAAATTGGAATTTGCGGCATACATGATATTCATTTCGTTGATTTGCGATTTCCTAGATGGCTTTTTGGCCAGGTTATTGCATGCTTACTCTGATATCGGCAAAGAATTAGATTCGTTGGCCGACGTAGTTTCCTTTGGAATTTTACCCAGTTTTATCCTACTGAATTTAGTCGAGCAAAGTTGTGGAAACCAGTGTACGATAGGGTTATTGGGATTTTATAAACCATTCTTAGTCTTCTCATTAGCCTTAATGTCAGCCTACCGACTCGCAAAATTCAATGTAGATACCCGACAAACTGATCAGTTTATAGGTGTGCCTACCCCGGCAAACGGCCTATTAATAGCATCATTGCCCTTGATCATTCATTTCCAACCCGAGTACACAAATTACATTTTGAATTTTAAGGGAATCCTAATTTACAGCGTTTTAATGAGCTATTTATTGGTTTCAGAACTGCCATTGATGGCCTTCAAGTTTAAAACGTGGGATTGGAAAAGCAATCAGATAAAATTCATTTTCCTTTTCTATTGTATTGCTGCCTTAGTTATGCTTAAATTTGTGGCATTCCTAGTCATTGTGATTAGTTATATCCTTTTATCTGGAATAATTTATATCCTCAATCCCTCCAAAAAATGAAATTTTTAGCTGAAATTAATGTAATGCCTCAAAAAGAAATTCTAGATCCTCAAGGAAAAGCCGTTCGTATCGGTTTACAAAATCTAGGCATTCATCAAGTAGCTGATGTCCGTATCGGAAAGCACATCACATTAACTTTAGATGCTAATAATGAATCGGAAGCGAATGAAATTGTGACCAATGCCTGCAATAAATTATTGGCCAATTTGATCATGGAGGAATTCGAATTTACCCTTCAAGCTTTGTAATTAAAATTGGTTTGTCTGCAAAAGCACCAGCGTACAGGCTTCATCTACTTCAATATTTAATTTTATAATTTCAGCGTATAATTTCGGGTTCTCAGTTCCTGGATTAAAAATAATACGTTTTGGTTTTATTTGGGATAAATCTTTCAATAAATCCTGTTGATTTTGCGGTCCTACATATAGCGTAACGGTATGGATATGATCAAAATCATTTGTTCCCACCTGTATGGTCAAACCTGAAGCTATCCCCTCTTTATTTCCTTTCAAAAAGACCTCATGCCCTTTTTCCTTTAATAATTCCAATGCTTTAAACGCATATCGGTCTGGGTTAGTTGACGCTCCTATGATCAATACTCTCATATTATCTTTAAATTATCGCAATATTAATTATTAAATTCCGTTATTAGCCCAAATAATGAATGAATTAGAAATTAATCCATTCATCAGAAACAATTCGCCAAAAGAAAATGAAAAAAACGGAACAAGTTCCTATAGTTAACTATTGGAACGAAAAATGGGAAAGAATCGACTTTCCTGAATTCGACAACCAAATCCATTATGAGATTTCAAACTATGGCCGCATTAAAAGCTTTCAAAATACACAAGAAGGCGTTTTAATTCAAGGCTCACTCATTCAGGGATATCAATCGCTCAATGTGCGATTTCAAAACAAATCAGTGAACCACTATTTGCATAAGTTAGTGGCCAAGCATTTTTGCCAACAAAATAATCCTAAGGATACATTTGTGATACATCTTGACTTTAATAAGCAGGATAACAGAGCAGATAATCTACAATGGGCCGATCGAAGTAAAGTGACCGAGCATAATAAAAAAAATCCATCAGTCATTAATCGACTTATACCTTTAAGGACAAAAAATTATAAATTGACCGAAGGAAAAGTGATGTTAATTAAACAAATGCTCAAGTCAGATAAAAGCAGACTTAAGATGATCGCCAAGCAGTTTGGAATCACGCATACTCAATTAAACAGAATTCGTTCTGGGGAAAATTGGAAACAAGTAAAACTTCTAGATGAAGTCTAAAATAATGCTGAGGCAATAGCACGCACGCTATCCGACTTACTCATCGTATAAAAATGCAATGCAGGGACATTCGCTTGTATTAACTCCTTGCCTTGTTGGATTGCCCATTCAATACCTATTTGCTTAATGGCAGCATTATTATCGCATTTTCTTACCTCCGAAGCTAATACCTCTGGGATTTCTAAATGAAAAATTTCTGGTAATATTTCCAATTGCTTCAGAGTAGCTAATGGCTTAATTCCTGGAATGATAGGAACCAAAATACCTATTTCACGGCATTTACGTACAAAATCAAAATACTTTTGGTTATTAAAAAACATTTGAGTCACGATATAATCAGCGCCTGCATCCACTTTTTGTTTTAAATAACGCATATCTTCTTCCAATGAAACAGCTTCAAAATGTTTTTCTGGATAGGCAGCAACTCCAATACAAAAATCGGTAGGAAGTGATTCCGTTTCCTCATGCAACAAGATTCCTTGGTTCATCGCTTTCACTTGACCTACTAACTCATTTGCATAGGCATGACCTCCCTGTTTTGGAATAAAATGTGTTTCCCCTTTTTCCTGATCACCACGCAAAATCAAGGCATTTTCAATGCCCAAATAATGTAAATCAATCAAAAAATCCTCCGTTTCTTCTTGGGTAAATCCCCCACAAATCACATGAGGAACGGCATCCACTTGGAATTTTTGCATAATAGACGCACAAATACCTAATGTTCCTGGACGTTTACGAATGGGTATCCGAGTCGAAACACCATTCACTATTTTTTGAATATATTCCTCTCTGTGATAAGTAACCTCAATAAAAGGTGGCTTAAATTCCATTAAAGGTTCAATGTGCGACATCAACTCACCCAAATGCTGCCCTTTCATGGGAGGAATTATCTCAATGGAAAACAGCGTTTTCCCTTTGGCTTCTTGTAAATATTGTGTGATCTTAGTCATATTCCTAATCGTAATTTAAAACTGGACTCAACCATCTTTCAATTTCTTCCAAAGGCATTTTTTTCCTTTCAGTATAATCAATCACCTGATCTTTGGCAATTTTACCTAAGGCAAAATAGGTACTTTCTGGATGTGAAAAATAAAATCCAGAAACCGCTGAAGCTGGAAACATGGCATAACTTTCGGTCAGTTTAATGCCTATTTGTTTTTCTGCGTCAAGCAATTCAAAAAGTCGTTTTTTCTCCGTGTGATCAGGACAAGCGGGATAACCCGGTGCAGGCCTAATTCCTTGGTATTTCTCCGAAATCAAATCTTCACTAGTTAAAACTTCGTCATGAGCATATCCCCAATATTCTTTACGAACCCGCTCATGCATCAACTCAGCAAATGCTTCAGCCAAGCGATCTGCTAAAGCCTTCACCATAATCGAATTATAGTCATCATGTTGTTTTTCGTACTTTTCCAACAATGCCTCTATGCCAATACCCGTGGTTACCGCAAATGTGCCAATGTAATCCGTCGATTTTTCCGTAATAGGTGCCACAAAATCACTCAGACAACGATTAGGCAAATTACTTGCCTTTTGGCCCTGCTGACGCAGATTATGCAACCAAGCAGATGAATCAGACGATGTATCTTTTGGCTGAATCGTATACTCTACCTGACGATGAACGCCATGTTTTTCACAAGGAACCTCGCTTATTTTCTCAGTAAAGTCATGTAAAATAATGTCATCCCCAAATGAATTAGCTGGAAAAAATCCTAAAGCTGCCTTTGCAGTCAATAATTTTTGATCGATAATTTCAGCTAATAATGCTTGAGCATCATTGAACAACTTACGTGCTTCTTCACCCACAGTTTCATTTTCAAATATCTTTGGATATTTACCCGATAATTGCCATGTAGAGAAAAATGGTGTCCAGTCAATGTATTTCGCAATTTCCTCCAGTGAATAATCTTGGAAATATTTAACCCCAAGGAATGACGGTTGGCATGTTTTAAAACCAGTCCAATCGATACCCGAAGATTTTTCACGCGCCTGAGAAATACTTAAATAATTTTTATCTTTTTGACGAGCCGCATGGGAAATCCTAAGCTCCTCATATTCTTGTTTAATCTCGGTAAAAATTTGATTTTGAGTCAATTCACTTTGCAATAAACGACCGGCAACAGGTACCGATCTAGAAGCGTCCAACACATGAATAACGGGTCCTGAGTAATGAGGATCAATTTTCACAGCTGTATGAATTCTGGACGTAGTAGCTCCACCGATCAATAATGGAACGGTAAATCCTAAACGCTCCATTTCTTTAGCCACATAAACCATTTCATCCAAAGAAGGAGTTATTAAGCCCGAAAGCCCAATAATATCTACTTGGTGTTCCTTCGCAGCAGCCAAAATTTTATCACAAGAAATCATGACACCCATGTCAATCACCTCATAATTATTACAAGCCAACACCACACCCACAATATTTTTTCCAATATCATGTACATCCCCTTTCACTGTGGCCAAAAGGATTTTACCCGCAGATGAGCTTTCACCTACTTGCTTTTCAGCTTCTATATAAGGTAGTAAATACGCAACGGCCTTTTTCATCACCCGAGCGGATTTCACCACTTGGGGTAAAAACATTTTTCCTTCACCAAACAAATCACCCACCACATTCATGCCATCCATCAAAGGACCTTCAATTACCTCAATAGGCTTATTAACTAATTTTCTTGCTTCCTCAACGTCCTCATCTATAAATTCAGTCAATCCCTTAATTAAGGCATGTTCCAATCTTTTGTTAACATCCTGATGACGCCATGCATCATCAACCACCTGCTCTTTTCCGGCTGACTTAACCGTTTCAGCATAGGCGATCAACTTTTCAGTAGCCTCCGAATTGCGATTTAATAAAACATCCTCACATAAATCTTTAAGCGTTTTGTCAATACTATCAAAAACGCCCAACTGGCTTGCATTTACAATTCCCATATCCATACCCGCTTTAATGGCATGATATAGAAAAACAGTATGCATGGCCTCTCGAACTAATTCATTTCCTCTAAACGAAAATGAAATATTTGAAACACCACCTGAAACCTTAGCATAAGGTAAGTTTTCCTTAATCCAACGCGTTGCTTTAATAAAATCATTCGCATAATTATTATGCTCATCCATTCCGGTAGCCACCGTCAATATGTTGGGGTCAAAAATGATATCTTGAGCTGGAAATCCGACCACCTTCGTTAAAATATCATACGCTCTTTGACAAATTTCAATCCGTCTTTCATAGGAATCTGCTTGGCCCAACTCATCAAATGCCATAACAACAACAGATGCACCATACATTTTCACCTTATTGGCAGATTCAATAAACTTCTCCTCCCCTTCTTTTAACGAAATTGAATTGACTATTGATTTACCTTGAACACATTTTAATCCAGCTTCGATTACTTCCCATTTCGACGAATCAATCATGATCGGCAATCGGGCTATATCGGGCTCAGACATCAATAAATTCAAGAATTGAGGCATCATTTTTACCCCATCAATCATCCCCTCATCCAAATTAACATCCAGAATTTGCGCACCACTGTCTACCTGCTCACGAGCCACGGCGATAGCCTCTTCAAATTTTTCTTCGCGAATTAATCGGGCAAATTTCTTTGAACCCGTCACATTACACCGCTCGCCCACATTAACAAAATTAGTCAATGGTGTGATTTCAAGTGGTTCTAAACCAGAAAGCATTTGATTATGACCGGCTATAGGAATCTGATGCGGTTTATATTTTGAAGCGATCGTAGCAATTGCTTTAATATGAGCGGGTGTAGTACCACAACAACCTCCAATAATATTCACAAAACCATGCTGAAGAAAATCTTCAATCACTTCTGCCATTTGCTCCGGAGATTCATCATATTCACCCATTTCATTGGGTAAGCCTGCATTCGGATGAGCAGATACAAAAAATGGCGACTTATCACTCAATGTTTTGACGTAAGGACGCATTAAATCCGCACCCAAGGCACAATTTAATCCAACTGACAATAAGGGCATGTGGGAAATGGACGTCAAAAATGCTTCGGTCGTTTGACCCGAAAGGGTTCTTCCGGAAGCATCCGTAATCGTCCCAGAAACCATAACAGGTAAATAGGCAAGGTTCGGATTCTGAGTGAAAAATTGGTCTATAGCAAAAAGAGCCGCTTTTGCATTTAAAGTATCAAAAACAGTTTCAACTAATAATAAATCCGCGCCTCCGTCAACCAAACCGCGAACTTGCTCTTGATAAGCTACCACTAATTCATCAAATGTAACCGCACGAAAACCTGGATCATTGACGTCGGGCGACAAGGATAAAGTACGATTTGTGGGCCCTATCGAACCTGCGACATACCTAGGTTTACTCGGATTTTTTTCATTAAATTCATCGGCAACCTCTCTGGCAATTTTAGCAGACTCAAAGTTTAATTCATAAACTAAATCTTCCAAGTGATAATCTGCCATCGCAATTGATGTTCCCGAAAACGTATTGGTCTCCGCTATATCAGCACCCGCCTCAAAATATTTAGCATGAATTTCTTTAATCACATCAGGACGAGTGATTGAAAGCAAATCATTGTTGCCCTTAAGTTCATGTGGAAAATCCTTAAACCGCTCGCCGCGATAATCTGCATCAGTTAGGTTATATTGTTGAATTAAAGAACCCATTGCACCATCTAGGACGAAAATCCTATCCAATAAAAGCTCTCGTATATCTTTTTTAATCATAGACAAATGAATCTCTGAACGAATCAAAGGGGGTAAATAAAAGGGTTAAAAATTTTGTAAATATACATCATTTCAACCGATCACCCATCAATTTTGATTTAAAGGAAACCTAATTTTTTGATTTTTTCTAGATCTTCGGGACTATCAATGCCGATCGTTTCAAATTGTGTTTCGACCGCATGAATTGTAAAACCATTTTGTAGCCATCTCAACTGCTCTAAGGCTTCTGAAGTTTCGAGATCTGAAGCGGGTAATTGGCTGATCGACATTAAAATATCTGAGCGATAAGCATATAAACCGATGTGCTTAAAGTATCGATGATGCGCCAACCAATCCTCCTGTGGTAATCCGCGCATGTAGGGAATTGCGTGCCTAGAAAAATATAAAGCTTGATTTTTATTATCCAAAACTACTTTAGGACAATTCGGATTAAACAAGGTATCAATCGTCGTAATTTGTTTGACTAAGGTAATAATGGGCGCATTTGAGTCCATCGCATGGGTAATTTCAATGAGTTGCTGAGGTTCAATATAAGGCTCATCCCCTTGAATGTTTACGATATAATCAATGCCGTCACCTAAATTCGATAATACCTCCGCACATCGATCTGTACCCGAAACATGAGATGCCGAAGTCATCATGACTGCAGCCCCAAATGACTGAGCTACCTGATAAATGCGTTCGTCATCTGTGGCAATAATAATCTGATCCCATCCTTTCACAGACGCCACTTGATCGTAAGTTCTTTGAATCATTGTTTTACCCCCTAGATCCACTAATGGCTTGCCGGGGTAGCGAGTTGACGCATATCGTGCTGGAATTACGGCTACAACTTTTTTACCATGGATCATAATAAATTGAGTTTATTCAATGAAATTTAACAAATTTGCACATAATTTAGATTAAAATCGCTCTCGCTTTTGGAAAAAATATCCAAACATTTATTTGAATCAACAATTTGGAGTATCGGATATTTCGGGACGAAAGAAATTCCTAAACTTTGGATTGAACTTAGGTCGCCTACCAAAACCCAATGGGTCAGTTTTGATATTTCTAATCGAATAGACACAGATATTTGTTCCTTTGAATCTTCCCATAAAATTAAAACATGGCTAAAAGGTGTGGGAAATATCGGCTTATTTCTTCGTTTAAAATCGGGCGTAAATCCAGGTATTGAAGCATTGGAAGCCTATGATTTAGCAACCGGGAATTTAATTTATGATGTTAATATTACACATTGGATAAAATTGGCAGATTACCATATTCAAGTTGTTCAAGAAAAAGCGCTGTATTGGATCAATATACAGACTGGCAATTTCGAAGTTCCTGCTAACCCTAATGAGGAAGGAATCAATCAATTTCTTTTCGAAAACCCTGCTCATTTTGAGGAAAATCAGCCAGGATTTTCAGATTTTAAATCATTTTTTAAACAAAATTTTGACGAAAATATAGTCAAAGCCATGGATTGTTGGGATGGAAATGATAAGATAATATTTTCTTATTATCTTTACGAAGATGGCTTAAAAAACATCCTTAGAGTGTGCGATAAAGGATTTAAAACGGAGCATACCGAAGTAATTGCTGAGGGGGAAACGATTGGTTTTAATACGTTTCAAATATTCAATCGTACATTGATTTATATTAAAGATAAGCATCAACTAATATTTTATGAATTCTAAAAATCTAATTTTATTCATTTTATTGTGTTTGGGAATCACGAGCGCTTTTGGAAGCCCTATGGACTCCTTAGGACTTAAAAAGGACAACAATAAAACCTACATCGTGTATAAAGTGGAAAATAAGCAACCACTTCACTCGATATTAAAGCATTTTAATCTCTCATTAACTGAATTCAAACAAATAAATCCTGAAGTCACCATCCCAATCAATGCGGGGGAAATCATATTCATTCCCATTCACTATTTGGATGAGGCCACAAATGCTTTAATTGCTCCTGCTAAAACCTTGGAGAAAGTGGTAGCCAAAAAACAAGAAGAAATCAAACCCACTGAAACAGGTATTCACGTCGTTTCTGCCAAACAAAGCCTATTAACAATTGCCAATTTGTACAAGGTAACCATGGCCGATATCCGAAAATGGAATAATTTGACTTCAGACATTTTGAAGGAAGGCCAACGATTGTTAGTCGAGGCTCCCAAAAATTTAGTCATTGACAAATCCACTTTATTAGGTAGCAAAAACGACAAAGGAGTGGAAGAGTTGAAATCGGATAGTAAAGAATCAGAAGGCTTAAAAAAGACCATAGAAACAGGTATTGCAGAATTAATTGAAGTGCCCGACAATTCAGGCAAATATTTAGCCTTGCATAAATCAGCCCCAATAGGTACGCTAGTTTTGGTCAAAAATTTAGCTAACAACCAAAGTATATGGGTTAAAGTGATCGGCAGATTGCCCAACTCAGATGGAAAACTAATCATTAAACTTTCTCCTAAGGCATTTGAGCGACTTAACGCAGTCGACAAAAGAATTAGAGCCGAAATCAGCTATTTACTTCAATAAAATGCCAAAACGCAAAAGACCGATCACAGTAGGAAATGTATTTTTTGAAATTTTCTTTATCCTATCCTATCCATTTATTGCACTTTTCTCTGCTGCAGTAACTTTATTGGTTTGGATATTTTCATTTCCATCCAAACTAATTGCATTTTTTAGCAAAATAAAATAAGCCCATGAAGGAAGAAATCGTAGAACTTCTCGAGAAGAAATACGCATTTTTCAACCATCCTAGATTCATCGAACACGATCCGATTCAAATCCCTCATTTGTTTACCAAATTACAAGACCGAGAAATTATGGGATTCTGGGTAGCTATGCTATCATGGGGTCAGCGCGCAACCATCCTAAATAATGCAAAAAAATTAATCGAATTCATGGATGGAGCGCCTCACGATTTCATACTGAATCATCAAGAGACCGATTTAAAAAGGTTTGAATCCTTTAAACATCGTACATTCCAAAGTACAGATGCCTTATATTTTCTGCAGTTTTTCAAAAGGCATTATGCATCAAACGACAGCTTAGAAACAGCTTTTGTTCCTGATAATAACAGGGATGAATTGAATACGACTAAGGCAATAAATGACTTTTACCAGTATTTTTTTGATGATCCTTGGGCTCCGGAAAGGACTAAAAAACATGTTTCCACCCCAAACAAAAACTCAGCATGTAAGAGAATATGCATGTTTTTAAGGTGGATGGTGAGGGATGATCAAATGGGAGTGGATTTTGGTCTTTGGAAAAAAATAAAACCCCAACAATTAATTTGTCCTTTAGACGTTCATTCACAAAGAACGGCGGAAAATTTAGGTTTAATTGGCCCTGGACTGCCCAACTGGAAAAAGGCGGTTGAGCTTACTGAAGAATTAAAAAAAATCGACCCCATGGATCCTGTAAAATTTGATTTTGCACTATATGGAATGGGCATAGAAGAAAAAACGATATGGAAATAAATATACATGATTCCACTGTTTCCAGTGAAAAGAAAGTAGTTCTACTGAACCCGAAAACAGGCGAAAAAGTCGTCATACTGCCTGAAATTGGTGCAACTTTAGTAGAACTCGAATTGATTTGTGAAAACAAGCTATCCCAACTCATTCACCTTCCGGGAGAAAAACCCATCAATGAAAATGACTTGTACCCTAGTGCTTTATTAGCTCCATGGGTTAATCGAGTTAGAAATGGCAATTATTCATTTGAAGGTCGAAATTACCAATTGCCCATCAACGAATCAAATCTCGGAAATGCCATTCATGGTTTTTTAGCGAGGAAAAAATTTGAGATTTCAGAAGAGAAATTCAATGATGAGTCGGCAGAAGTTTCTTTTATTCACAACTATCCAGGTGATTTCCCTGGCTACCCGTTTCCATTTATTTTTACTCTTAGCTTTAAGCTAAGCTCAAAAGGATTGTTGACGGTCAACTTTAATTGCAAAAATACCGGTGAAAAAAACATGCCATTTGCATGCGGTTGGCACCCCTATTTTAAAATCGCAAACGCAGAAATAAGGCATTTAGAAATTACATTTAGCCCAAAATTAAAATACATATCAGATGCTCAGATGATTCCAATGTCGGAGGAAATGGTTTCTTTTCCCATGCCAATTCATTTTTCAGAAACAACATTAGACAATGTTTTTAAATTAGAAAGCCAAACAGTTCACCTGACCGAATTAACCGATTGTGAATCAAAAACTAGCCTATTTCTTAAGCAAAACTCAGAAGACTTTCCATTTTTAGTGGTTTTCGCGCCTACATCCGAAAATTGTGTTGCCATAGAGCCCATGACCGGAAATACAGATGCCTTTAACACAGGTGATGGATTAAAGGTGTTAAGTCCGAACGAAGATTTCACTAGTTTAGTCGAGATTTGGATAGACAAAGCTAAAATTTGATAGTTCGTTAAATAAATGATTTATGTACCTTTGCGGCATGAAATTTTGGTTTATTTATTTGATTTTGATTTTCAGCTATCCATTGCTGGCCGAAAATTCCATTCAAAAAGATTCCTTAAAAGTTCACTGGAAACAAAATTTTGCCACGGGCATCGATTTAAACCAGGCCAGTTTTAGTGATAACTGGAAAGGAGGAGGCTCAAATACCTTTGCGACAGGCTGGTATTTAAATCACAATGCCACCATCAATAATTCTTCTTGGCGCTTAATTAGTGATTTAAGTATGCAAGTGGGATTTCTTCAAAACAAAACTCAAAGTTTACGAAAAAGTGTTGATCGTATTTTTTACGAATTTAAAGCAGGTTATCGAATAAGTCCGAAATGGGATTTTTATGGGTCTACCAACTTCCAAACGCAATTTTTTCAAGGATTTGAATTTGGTAAAAAAAATAAAAAAGGAATTCCGATAGATTCATTGGTCTCTAGTATTTTTGCCCCGGCCTATTTGACCACCTCATTAGGATTAGAATATCATCCTCAGAAAACGTTTTACACACGATTTGGTATAGGTAGTCTGAGGCAAACGTTTGTTTTTGATGAACGTATTTCTAGAGCAGGTTTATTTGGTCTGGAGAGACCCGGTGACAACATTCGTAATCAATTTGTGTTCCAATTATTATTCAATATTGAAAGAGAGATTTTCGAAAATGTGAATATGAAATTAAGGTACTCCACCTTAATTGATTATTTTAGATTTGGTATATCCAATGGTATGGTGCACCGATTAGACGCTAATTTTACCATGAAAGTAAACAAATACCTTAGCACTAATTTGCAAGCCGTATTGTTTAGAGATTATGACCAAGATCCCAATTGGCAGTTCTCCCAAGTTCTTTCCATGGGTTTAGCCTACCGAATCACCAAATAATTAGGCCTTTTTCCTAGCTTTATAGCGATCATATAGCATTTGAAGAATTCCATCTTTTAATCCTAAGTCGGGCACAAAAATACTTGGACAACCGGCGCACTCCATGGCAGCCAAATAAATAGACGAAGCCGGAACAATGACATCAGCGCGGTCAGTATTGAGCCTTAATTTATGCACGCGCTCCTCAAATGTAAAGGAACTTACATAAGTGGCTATATTTTTAAGCTCATCGATCGTCATAGTCTTTGACTCATTCACCTCGCTTGACATATTATACAACTTGCTGATATTACCTCCTGTTCCTACCGCATAAATGGGGCCATCCATGGAAACAATTTGTGAGGATATCCACTGTTTCATTTTTTCCCAATCTGTTTCCTTTTCCTTACCTTCTAAGAGACGAACAGATCCAATTTTAAATGATTTAGAGGCTAATTTTTCTCTATTTCGGTAGATATTTAACTCCGTAGAACCACCACCTACGTCAATATGTAGATAATTTTTTTGAGGATGTAAAGATTGTACCACCACATCATTGATCAATTCAGCTTCTCTTGCCCCATCGATCACATTTATTTTCATCTCTAAAATCTTATTAATCCTAGTAATAATTTCAGCCGCATTATTAGCTTCACGCATCGCAGAGGTGGCACAAATGGAATAATCTTGCACTTCATGCAATTCCATCAATAACTTGTAAGCCTGCAATAATTTGAAAATTCTAACTTCAGATTCAGGGGAAATCGCCCCGTCAATAAATACATCATGGCCTAATCGCAAGGCAAATCGAACATATTCAACCCGCTTAAAACTAATCACTCCTTCATCTTCCAGTACACTTGAAATTTGTAATCGGGCAGCATTAGAACCTATGTCAACGGCAGCAAACTTCATATTAATGTATTTATGGTTTGTGTAAATAAAAGCCATTAGCCGTAGGCTCAAAGCTTATGACTGTACCTAAGACAAAAAGCAATTCACGCCTATCGATCAGCACGGGAATTTCGTCAATCAAATACGCCTCGTCGTGATCTGTTTTTGAATCAAATCCCAATACAAACGTTCCTCCACAGGCTCCTCCTCTCATTCCAACTCGAACAAATGGCTCTGGCATCTTATTCTCCCTGACTAAAGGCAATAAGGTAAGAAGCGCAGAATCTGTAAACTGAACAGGAGATTTATTTGACATGCATTACGTGATTCACAGTATAAAAATAGCTAATTTTAAATAGTAAATAATCCCTTGAGTCTTAACAAAATTTAATTTTAAGTAAATACAATAAAAAGGGTCTGTTTAAGTTAAAGAAAAAAACGATTATATGATATATTCCATACTGTGGGCTGATGATGAAATTGATTTATTAACGCCATATATTATTTTTCTTGAAAATAAGGGATACCAAGTCAGTACAGTGAATTCAGGCGCTGATGCGCTGGAGCTTGTAATCAAACAAAAATTTGACGTTTTATTCTTAGATGAAAATATGCCAGGAATGTCTGGCCTTGAAGTTTTAATTGCCATTAAACAAATTAGACCTAATCTTCCTGTCATCATGATTACCAAATCTGAAGAGGAAGAACTGATGGAGGATGCCATTGGGTCTAAAATCGCCGATTATTTAATTAAACCACTGAATCCCAATCAACTACTACTATCTGTCAAACGAATTTTTGACAAAAAAAGGTTGCAGGAAGAGAAGACTAATTTAAGTTACCAACAAGAATTCAGAGCCCTTTCTATGCAATACCAAGATAAACTCAATGCAGAGGAGTGGTCTGAGATTTACAAAAAGCTTTCCTATTGGGAATTAGAGATAGACAATACGGAAAACAAATCCATGGCGGAGGTTTTAAATAGTCAGAAATCAGAAGCCAATGCTCATTTCAGCAAGTTTGTTGAGAAAAATTATGAAAGTTGGCTTCAAAAGCCAGATTCGGATACCCCCATACTCTCTCACCTGATGATGAGAAAATATGCATTTCCTTTAATCAATGACAAAAGTCCGCTATTCTTCATTTTAGTTGACAATCTTAGGTATGACCAATGGAAAATATTGGAAGTATTTATACAAGATTATTTCCAAGTTGAAAGAGAAAATACCTATTATTCCATTTTACCCACGACCACCGCGTTTGCTAGGAATTCGATTTTTGCTGGCATGATGCCCGCCGAAATTCATAAAAACTTTCCAGACAAATGGGTGCATGACTTAGGAGATTCTGATGATGATGAAGGATTTAATCAGCATGAGGAATTCTATCTCCAACAACAATTAAAACGATTGAAAATAGACGCTAAATCATCTTACCATAAAATCATTCATCAATATCAGGGAAAACAGTTGGTCGACAACTTCAACAAACTACTTACAAACGATTTGAATGTGATTGTTTACAATTTCGTCGATATGCTTTCACATGCGCGAACTGATATGGCCATGATTAAGGAATTAGCGCCTGATGAATCTGCTTACCGTTCCCTAACGGCTAGTTGGTTCCAGCATTCCCCCCTTTTTGATCTATTAAAAAAGATTTCCGCCAAAAAAGGACGTGTCATTATTACCACGGATCATGGAATGATCCGAGTTCAAAACCCCATTAAAATTGTAGGGGATCGCAATACCAATACCAATTTAAGGTACAAGCAAGGGAAAAATTTAAACTGGGACAACAATAGTAAAATGATGGTATCAAGGAAGCCAGAGCAATTATTTCTGCCAAAGCCCAACGTTTCGACCACGTATGTTTTTGCCAAAGAAGATTGCATGTTTGCTTATCCAAACAACTACAATCATTTTGTAAACCACTACAAAAATACGTTCCAACACGGGGGAATTTCACTAGAAGAATGTATTATCCCAGTTGTGTATTTAACCGGAAAATAAATTAGATAGAATCGATAGGGAAAATTTTACCTCCCTCACATTGAAGAAACTGTCCAGGAACTTTACGCATGGTATTATAGTCATGGCTAGCCATTAAAATGGTGGTTCCTTGTTTGTTTAATTGCTGAAACAACGACATGATTTCGATAGAGACTTCAGGATCTAAATGACCTGTAGGCTCATCTGCCAACAATAAAACCGGGTTATTTAAAATAGCTCTAGCGATACAAATACGTTGTTGCTCCCCACCGGATAACTTATGAACTCGTTTATGCAAGGCACTTGACATTCCCACTTGGCCCAAAACAGTCTCAATGCGAACTGCATTTTCAGCTTTATCATGATGCCCAGTGGCTTCTAAAACAAAGGATAAATTCATTTCCACATTGCGATCGGTTAGCAATTGGAAATCTTGAAATACAAACCCTAACTTTCTACGCAGAAATGGGATTTCATTTGATTTAATATTGTTTAATGGATAACCAGCGACAGAGGCCTGACCAGAGTCTATTGGTAATTCAGCAAATATCGATTTAAAAAATGTGCTTTTCCCGCTTCCCGACTTCCCTATCAAATAAACAAAATCCCCATGGTTTAATTCCAAGGAAACGTCTTGCAAAGTGGGTACTCCATCTTGCGAAACATGAACATTTTTAAAGGATAAAATGGACATAAATGAAATTTATTTGTTAGCCGATTTTGCATGATCAGCTAAAAAAGTAGCTAAACCGCTATCAGTCAATGGATGTTTCAATAAAGCTAAGATCGCTGAAAGAGGACCTGTCATTACATCTGAACCTGCTTCCGCACATTTAATAATGTGCATTGAATGGCGCACAGAAGCTGCTAAAATCTGAGTATCAAAATCGTAATTATCATAAATTAATCGAATTTGTTCAATCAATTCAATCCCGTCAAAAGAAATATCATCTAAACGGCCAACAAATGGAGATACATAGGTAGCGCCCGCCTTTGCCGCTAATAGCGCTTGGCCCGCAGAGAAAACTAAGGTACAATTGGTTTTAATTCCTCGCTCAGAAAAATATTTTAAAGCCTTTATTCCTTCTTTAATCATCGGAATCTTGACAACAATTTTATCATCTAAATCAGCTAACTCCTCACCCTCTCGGACCATACCCTCAAAGTCAGTAGCTATAACTTCAGCTGACACATCACCATCCACAATATCACAAATAGCTTTATAGTGACGTAAAACATTGTCTTTTCCACTGATCCCTTCTTTAGCCATCAAGGATGGATTCGTTGTTACACCATCCAATACGCCAAGGTCCTGCGCCTCTCTAATATCATTTAAATTAGCTGTGTCAATAAAGAACTTCATATAATTTGAGTTAAAATAGACAAAAAAAATGGCAAATTCACCGCTCAACCAACCTACCCTTGCTTTGATCAAAATCTGGGGGATTCAGCGGGAGCTGGTAATTTGCCATTGCAAATATGGCATAAAACCTGCTTTTTTCAAAATAATAATGGATAATTTGCATTCTCATTAATACCTTTATAAAAAGGATTTCATATGCGCTTAGCCAATTATATAATTTTAATCATCATTTCAACTATCCTGTATGTAGGATGTTCCAGTTCAGCAGAATCATGGTACGAGGAAGCAAAAGCCAGAATGAAAAAAGGTGATTTAATTACGGCCAGAGAAGCCATTGAAAAAGCACTTGAAAAAAATCCTGGTTATTCGGAAGCTTATAATTTACGGGGAGTAATCAATTTTCAAGAAAAAAAAATAGAAGAAGCTATTCTTGATTATCAGAAATCGGTCGACTTAAAACCATCCAATTACCTGGGCCAATTAAACTTAGCCGCCGCATTTATGGAAAAAAATGCATGGAATGATGCGGTAAATCCTATCGAAAAAGCGGTCAAAATTGCCCCAGATTCAAGTGCTGGATATTTACAAAGAGGAATTATTCGAGCTGCTTTACATCAAATCGACCTTTCAAAACAAGACTTTAAAACCTGCATAGCATTAAACCCAAAGGAAATAAATGCTTTTTACAATCGAGGAAACCTCTATTTTCAAGAAGACAAATTAGATTCAGCCATATTAGATTTTGAACAAACAATTTCGTTAAATTCGGAATATGGTAAGTCCTATTACGCTTTGGGGCTTAGCTATTACAAAAAAAACAACTTCGAAAAGTCTTGCTTAGCATTTAATCAAGCAAATAAATTAAAGTATCCTGGTGCAAAAGACGCACTAAATAACCTGTGTAAATAATCATTAAAATGGAAAAACTACAAAAATATCTAGGTGCAATCTTTGCAATCGTTTTTGCCCTATTCTCCTATTGGCAATTAAATGACCCAGATCCCATTTTGTGGGTACCCATCTACGCTGTAGCCACCTATGCATCCATTCAAGCTTTTCGTAATAAAACGAATCCAGAATTACTGATCGTATTATTTGTTTTATCGGCCACTGCCGGTTTACAAATATGGTCAGAAATGACTGCATGGGAAGGATTTTTAACGGATGGACTAAGCATGAAAACAATAAACCAGGAATTGGCTCGCGAGGCGGTAGGCCTATGGATTGCCACCAGTTCTTTCGCTATTTATTATGTTTTAAACCTGAAAAAATAAGATGTTAGACCTTGGCTTTGTTTCAGCTATTTTACCCAATAAAAGTTTAGATGAGGTATTAGCATTTGCCCAAAAAGAAAATTTTGCCTGTGTAGAAGTGATGTGCTGGCCGAGTGAAAATGCGGATACCAGAAGATATGCTGGCGTTTCACATATATCTGTGGATGCGCTAAGTCATGATGAATTAATAGCTCTTAAAGGAAAATTAGCCAAGCAACCCGTTAAAATTTCTGCTTTAGGGTATTATCCCAACCCGATGGACCCTAATGAAAAACAGGCTTCATTCTACAGAAATCATATAAAAAAAGTCATCAAAGCGGCATCCGTTCTAGGCATCGGAAATGTCAATACTTTTATTGGGCGAGATTTTACTAAAAACATCGAATACAATATTTCAAAATTTAAAGAAGTTTGGCCTGAAATTATTGACCTTGCCGACAGTCTTCAGATAAAAATTGGCATAGAAAATTGCCCCATGTTTTTTTCTGATGACGAATGGCCGGGCGGAAAAAACTTGGCTATCACACCTAAAATATGGGACCAATTGTTTAGCATCATTCCGTCTAACAATTTTGGGTTAAATTATGACCCATCCCACATGGTCTGGCAAATGATGGATTATCTATATCCTATTTATGCCTACAAGGAAAAACTACATCATATTCACTTGAAGGATGTTAAAGTATATCACGACAAACTGAACCAAGTAGGAATTTTAGCCAATCCTTTAGAATATCATTCTCCTAAAATCCCTGGATTAGGAGATATTAATTGGGGTTCATTTATCAGCGCCTTAAATGATGTGAGGTATCGAGGACCTATCGTTATAGAAGTAGAAGATAAGGCGTATGAAGGATCAGATGAAGATATCATAAAGGCAATTAGGTCAGCTAGGAATCATTTAAACCAATTTTTGCCCTAAAAAAAATACTCAAAAAACGCTTTGTTTTTTGAGTATTTTAACGAATTTTATTGAACGGTATTGAGCTTTATTTCTTAGCTGGTTTAGCAAATAAAGAAGCATCTAACACTGGATTCAAATCGATCGATGAAGTTTCAACGACCATATTTCCTCCACCCATTGGGCTTGGTGTTTCAACCGTAAAAGGAAAAAACAATCCGTCAATAGATTTGTAGTTTGAGTACATTACTTCCGCTTCCACTTGCTGGCCCTGAACATTCATTTTATTTATTGCCTTCACAATAAAGCCTGTAGATGCTGATACAAATACTTGTGATTCATCCCCAGATTTTTTCGTAATTTTTAATAAATAAACTTCAGCTCCATCTAATTTTTCTTTGCTGACCAATTCTATTTTAGCTCCCTCATTTTTGGCAATCAATAAGGATGAACCTATGTTCTTTTGAGAAATACCAGCTTTAACCTGCTCACGAGGCAAATCTTCAGGCTCTCCCGTGCCACCTATCATAGCAGGGCGATTCATCCATCCACCTTCGCCATCAATAACGGTAATGATTTTATTTCCCATTACTTCAACCTCAGTTCTAAATGATTTACCTACGACAATGGATGACTTACTTTCAATGTCCATTCCCTGAACATTAAACTTACTTTTCATCACCATAGATTTAACAGAAGCCCATTTTTCAGGACTGCCCATGGCTGCTTGATGCTTCGCGATAATTTCATCTGTAGTTTGTGCAATAATGCCTGTACTAGTCAAAAATAAAATCGCTAATGCGATACTTCCTTTGATTAATTTCATGATTTAAATTTTAAGGGGTTTGAGTTTCTAAAGGTAATTTTTTTTATTTTAATTTTATTTCCGTTCATCTTCAAAGTTTACCGATTAAACAATTATCCCGCTTTAGAGCTAGGAACAGACCGCATCACCACAAACCAACCCACCACCACAAGAACTCCTGCCATAAAAAATGCAGCTCCTGGAAAATAAATACTTGCACTCGTTGACGTAAAATGTGCAAACAAATTGGATGCCAATAAAGGTCCGAGAATGGTTGTAACGGATTGAAGACTTGTTAAGCCCCCTTGCAACTCACCCTGCTCATCGGGGCCAACTTGCTGTGTGATCAAACTTTGTAAGGCTGGACCTGCGATCCCACCCAACCCAAATGGCACCATAAACACATACATCATCCACGTTTCAGAGGCATAGGAAAAAAGAAAAAATCCGATGGCATATAAAATCAAGCCATAAGAAATAGCTTTAATTTCACCTATTTTGGGAATAATTAAGCGATTCAGTCCACCTTGAACGATGGCCACAATTAAACCGACAAACGCTAAAGAATAGCCGACTTCCTTGGGAGTCCAACCAAAAACTTTCATCGTAAAATACGACCAGGTACTTGGATGTGCTTGGCCTGCCAACTGCAGACAAAAGAATCCACCGACTAAACCGGCGATTAATGGATATTTTGATATGTTTTTTAAGGAACCCAATGGATTAGCACGTCGCCAATCAAAAGGTCTTCTATTAGCCTTAGACAAAGATTCTGGCAACACAAAATAGCCATATAAACCATTCAATAAAGTTAATACGGCAGATGCGTAAAAAGGAACTCGGACCCCATAACTTCCTAAAAATCCTCCGACAGCTGGACCTATAATAAATCCTATTCCAAAAGCAGCACCCACCATTCCAAAATTCTTAGCACGATCCTCCGCTTTTGAAATATCTGCTATGTATGCCTGAGCCGTAGTAAAACTGGCTCCAGTGATACCTGCCAGTAACCGGCCGATGAATAACCACGTGATATTAGGCGCATTGGCCAAAACTAAATAGTCAATAGAAAAGCCAAAAAGCGACGCTAAAATAATGGGACGGCGTCCAAACTGATCCGACAATCCACCCAAAACAGGAGAGAAAAAAAACTGCATAATGGCATAGGAAGCCATTAACCAACCAGAATATTGAGATGCCGTACTTAAATCACCCCCAGTAAATCCACGAATTAACGTAGGCAAAATGGGTATAATTAAGCCGATGCCCAACACATCGATCACTAATGTAATAAATATAAAACCTATCGCGGGATTGCGCTTAGAAGCCATCTATTCTAATTTAAGAATTTACTAAAATTGATAGCCAATTTTATCACTCAAATAACTCCTACTGATTTCACCACATTGCAAAGGTGTTCTAGCTTTATCTGGAACTGAATCCAATTCCACAATGGCCCAACCTTTGAATTTAATCTTATCTATGTTTTTGAAAACTGCCACTAAATCTACCTTGCCTTGGCCTAATTCCACAAACTTGTAAGACTTGGGATTTGACTCTTGGCCTCTCACTGGAGCCTCCACATCTTTAATATGAAAAGCATGAATCACATCTTTATACTTCAGAACTGCCTCCGCGGGATTACCTCCTCCTTGGAAATAATGAGCCACATCTAAAAGCAATTTGGCATAAGCCGGGTTCATGTTTTTCACTAACGTTTCTACCTCCTCCGGCGTCTCCCCAAACTGATTCATGTGATTATGATACGTAGTCTGAACGCCAATTTCTTTCGTGCGCTTGCCAATTTCATTCATGACTTGGGCTAAACGAACTAATTCAGCCTCTGTAGGCAAAACTCCTTTTTTCCGTAGGCTATTGGTCAATTGGATCGATGTCCCACCTAAAGCCTTCACAAATTTCGCATGGTTAACATGCTGTTCGATCGTCGCCATTTCCTTCGCCAGGTCGATTTCAACATTTCCACTAGAAAACATCACCAATTTCAATTTGGCGGCATCCAATTTAGCCTTCAAAACAGAAGGATCATCTTTGTACACGGGAAATGAGTTGGCCCTTAATTGAATTCCCTTAAACCCTAAAGAGGCAATATCCGTGACGGCCTGTTCGTCGTTTCCAGACCAAGTGATCGCTGAATAACCCATTTGATAGGATTTATTGGCAGAAAAAGGGATTAAAGTTGAGAAGGCCAACAAAGAAGATTGTTGAATAAAAGATCGTCGAGTAGTCATTAAAATAGGTTTTATGTATAAAAGGCAAAGCTATTTACTTTGCTGCTAATTTCAAAAAGTCCGCTAATTCAGACAAATTATCAGTTCCAATATAATCAACTCCCAAATCCCACAAAGCTTGATAAGCCATTAAGGTATTTGGAGTTCCCCACAGGCGCAATTTTCTACCCGCACCATGAACATTTTCCACATACACTTTAAGTTTCTCTTTCATCGCCGCTGGCATAGGAGATTGCCCACTCCACATTCCAAATTTATAGACAGACTCGCTTTCCAAAACAACATAATTCTTAAGTCCAGCGGGATAGGTTTCATTTGACCGACCATCAAACGTGATCCAAGTCGGAAAATTAACGTAATCCTTGATCTGTGGACGATTGCCAGAAATAACAATGCGCAAGCCTGATTTTATCAACAAATCTTTGTGAGGGGTTAAGAATTTAATTAACAAGGGTAAAGTTGAGTCAGCATTCGTTTTAAAATCAATCAAAAATTGATGAAAATTACCTTGCTTCTTTGCTTTTAAAACAGCCACAATGGGGTCAATATAAAGTGATTTCAAAGTCCGATCCGCTTTTACATCCGCTAAATTATGGCTAACCAAAAGCTCACCATTGATTGCATAAACATCTGCCTCAATGGATCCAAAGCCTAATTTATAAGCTTCAAAAAATGGCTTAGCATGTTCATAATCATTATGAGCATGGGCTTTTTTAAGATTTTCTTGAGCTAATGCCGACAAAGAAATCAAGCAAAAGGCAATGGCAATAAAATTTTTCATCGTTTATCCCTTTAAAAAATCACCCGATGTGATCCGTTTCAATGAACCTACTGGACGGTTGTATAAATAAGCAAAAGAATTGATTAATTTCCCTTTCAAATGTACATCTACCTTTTCTCTAACAAATAAACTAGCAGTTAAATCTTCTGAATCAAATTCTTCATATTCATCTAACACATTCAGCAATTTGATCGTTTTGGATAACAAATACAGTTCTCCAACTACTTGGTCTGCAGCATTCTCTGAAGCTACAATTCCTGGATATTCTGCTACCTGAAACATTTGTCCTTGGAATGTTGCCATTCCTACATAATCTGAATTTCTAGCGATCAATCGATGAAGGTCATTGCCACAATCCCTTCTTAAGGTTCCATAGACAAATAAATATTCTTCCACATCCGGCTCGGGTAATTTTGCCTTCTCTAAAGTTAAAACTAAATCATCCTGCTCAACGACCGTACCCTCATTTAAAACTACATTGCCAATCAATCCTTCAAAAGGCGCCGAAACGATAGACTCCATTTTCATAGCCTCTATAATATACAAAGGAGCATTTTTCTTTACCTCATCTCCTGACTTAACTAATATACGACTCAATCGGCCTTGTAATGGTGCACCGATATCGCCCTTCTCCTTCGCCTTGATATGTTGGGCTTTCTCAATCTTAATATTTCGATCTAAAATCTTAATTCGCCTGGCTTGACCATTCAAATCAAAAGTCACATTACGTAAGCCCGACTCATCTGGATCCGACATATACAGGAACTTGACAATAATCGTTTTCCCCGGCTCTATCGTAATCATGATTTCCTCATCCTGCTTTAAACCATAGAAAAAAGCTGGCGTTGGCAATGCCGACAACTCGCCATATAGTGCATGGTTCTTGTAATAGTCTTCAAAAACCTTTGGATACATTTTATAAGATAGATAGTCAAAGAATCCATCCTCAATGTCTGGGAATTTAGCCTGAAATTCTTTGAAATCTTGATCAAAATCTATAGGCGCTAAATGGTCATTTGGACGGCCTTCCAAGGCTACTTCACCTTTTAAAATGATCTCTTGCAATTGCTTTGGAAACCCTTGATAGGGTTGGCCTAATCCTCCTTTGAAAAAATCCTTCACCGATTCTGGGAAGGACAATGTGCTTCCCTTCGCATAAACATCCTCTGCGGTTAGTGAGTTAGCCGTCATAAAAATGGCCATATCTCCAACGACCTTTGATGAAGGAGTTACCTTAACTAGATCGCCAAAAAGCTTATTTGCCTCTGAGTAATTATCTTTTAACAATTCGAATTTATCGCCCACACCCAAGGCTATTGCCTGTCCCCGTAAATTCGTATACTGACCACCCGGAATTTCATTCGTATAAACCTCAGCCGTACCTGCCTTTAATTCAGATTCAAACGGAGCATACATCGCTCGCACGGCCTCCCAATAATTGGAATACTCATTTAATAAATCTAAATCCAAATGGCTTTCATTCTTTTGACCTTGTAACATCGCTACAAGAGAATTTAAATTAGGCTGAGAAGTCAGACCTGACATCGCACCTAAAGCCCCGTCGACAATATCAACCCCCGCCTCAATCGCCTTCAAATAGGTAGCTGACTGAACTGAGGCCGTATCATGTGTATGTAAATGGATCGGTATATCGACCGTCTTTTTTAATTCAGTCACTAAAGTAGCCGCCTGAAATGGCCTTAACAGACCAGCCATATCTTTAATGGCTAGCATGTGTGCGCCGGCGTCTTCCAACTGGCGTGCCATGTCTAAGTAATATTGCAAATTGTATTTCGGATTCGTATATAAATCACCCGTATAGCAAATAGCAGCTTCCGCGATTCCAGGAGTTCTTTCCCTAACCGCCTTGATGGAAACTTTCATCGCCTCTATCCAATTCAATGAATCAAATATGCGGAAGACGTCAACTCCAGCTTCCGAAGATTTCTCAACAAACTTCTCAATTAAATTATCTGGGTAAGCGGAGTAACCCACCGCGTTAGATCCCCTAAATAACATTTGGAGTAACATGTTAGGCATGGCCTCCCTAAATTCTTGTAAACGCTTCCAAGGAGATTCCTGTAAAAAACGCATGGCCACATCAAATGTCGCACCTCCCCAAACCTCCATCGAAAACAAAGAAGGAAACGACTTCGCAAAACCATTCGCCACCGCTAGCATATCCTGTGTTCTTACTCGGGTCGCTAATAAAGACTGATGCCCGTCTCTAAACGTCGTATCGGTAAAATAAACTTGCTTTGAATCTCGAATATGTTTGGCAAATTTCTCTGGACCTAATTGATCTAACAACTGCTTATTGCCTGTTGGAAATTCCTTCGCCGGATCCACAAATGGAATCGTGGCTAGTCTAAATGGAGCCGTGGGCTTAACTTTTACATCTGGGTTCCCATTCACAATCACCTCTCCTAAATAACGAAGAGCCTTCGTAGAACGATCCCGAGTAGGTTTAAATTTAAATAATTCAGGATGCGTATCAATAAATTGGACCGTACACTGACCATCTTGAAAAATTGGATGGGTGATCACATTGCGTAAAAATGGAATATTTGTTTTTACACCTCGAATCCTAAATTCAGTTAAAGCTCTATTTAAGCGCTCAGAAGCACCTCTTAACGTTCTGCCTTTGGCACTTACTTTCACCAACATCGAATCGAAATAAGGTGAAATTTTCACCCCAGGGTACGAGGATCCTTCATCTAATCTGATTCCAAAACCAGCGGCATTTCGATAGGCTATAATGGTACCAAAGTCGGGCTTAAAGCCATTCGAAGGATCTTCTGTGGTAATCCGACATTGGATCGCAAAACCCCGTAAAGGAATATCGGCTTGACTTAAAATGTAAATCCCAGAATCAGATAACTTATAATTTTGAGCAATTAAAATCTGAGTACGAACAATATCGATTCCAGTTACCTCTTCGGTAATGGTATGCTCAACTTGAATACGAGGATTTACCTCGATGAAATAAATATTTTCATCCTTATCGACTAAAAACTCAACCGTTCCTGCATTGTAATAATTAACAGCCTTTCCGATCGCTAACGCATATCCATATAGTTTTTGCTTTGTTTCCTCTTTTAAACCAAAGGAAGGAGCTATCTCAACCACCTTCTGGAATCTCCTTTGCACGGAACAATCACGTTCATACAAATGGACCAAATTTCCATGTTGGTCCCCCAGTAACTGCACCTCTATGTGTTTAGGCTCGTCGATGAATTTTTCAATAAATATCGTTTCGTCGCCAAATGCATTTTTAGCTTCATTTCTCGCTTCTTGGTATGCTTTCTCCAAATCTTCTTCCTTCCGCACCACACGCATTCCACGCCCTCCCCCGCCAGCAGCCGCCTTAACCATCACTGGAAAAGTAATTCGCCTAGCTTCCGATAATGCTAAATCATATACGCTTAAATCTCCCTTTGAATCCTGAATCATAGGCACATTAGCCTTATGAGCTGCCACCTTAGCAGCGACTTTATCCCCAAGCGCCTTCATCGCTTCTGGAGAAGGTCCTACAAATACGATTCCTTCTTCTCTACACCTTAACGCAAGCTTTACGTTCTCAGAAAGAAAACCATATCCGGGATGAATGGCATCTATTTTCTTGGATTTACACAAAGAAATCAAACCCTCAATATCTAAATAGGGCTTAAGCGGTTCATTTTCTTTTCCTATTTGGTAAGCCTCATCCGCTTTATAACGGTGTAGGGAATAACGATCTTCAAAAGTGTATACAGCAACAGTCCGAATTCCTAATTCAGAAGCCGCGCGCATGATACGAATCGCAATTTCACCTCGATTGGCAATAAGAAGGCTAGAGATTTTATTAACGTATGATTTTGGCATATCAATATATTCCGTGCAGTATAACAAAAATGATAATTATATTGGGAAATTTATAGTTAAGAGCCTATTTTATTTTGAATACCTTAAAATTTTACAATAATTATTGGGTTCGTTACCAAAAAATAAAATTCTAGCTTGGTAAATTAAGGGCCTGATAAAAATATTGTATGCCTTCAGTCGAAATTTCTTAACTTGCAGATCCAAAAAATATGAATTTTTAATGAGCGCAACAAAACCATTGATCGGTATAACGTTAGGAGATTATAATGGCATTGGCCCTGAAGTAATCATAAAAGCTTTATCTAATCCGGAAATTTTACAATGGTGTGTACCCATCATCTATGGTTCTCAAAAAGTGCTCATTTATTATAAAAATGCAATGGAAGCCAGGGACTTCCAATTTAAAACCATCAGCGATATTACAATCATCACACCCAATCAGATTTATTTGATCAATTGTTGGGATGACGCTAACACCCTAGTAGAGCCAGGAAAGGAAACTCCTGAAGCGGGGAAAGCTGCTTTCGCCTGCTTAGACAGATCCGCTAAAGATTTAGATAAAGGACTTTTATCTGCCTTGGTCACGGCGCCTATCAACAAACATAACATTCAATCCGAAGAATTTAACTTCCCTGGACATACGGAATATTTGACGAACCGCTTTGAAGCAAAATCATCTTTAATGATGTTAGTTTCCGAAGATATCCGCATGGGCGTTGTAACAGGACATTTACCCATTCAAGAAGTCGCAAAAACCCTTACAAAAGAATTAATCAAGGAAAAAATCGATTTATTTCTTCTTAGTTTAAAGGAAGATTTCTCGATTGAAAAACCCAAATTAGCCGTTTTAGGTTTAAATCCTCATGCTGGTGATTCGGGGCTTTTGGGCCAAGAAGAATTAGATATAATTCAGCCGGTTGTGGAAGAATTTAGGACGAAGGCCCAATTGGTTTTTGGGCCCTACCCGGCAGACGGGTTCTTCGGAAAAGCACAATTTAAAGAATTTGATGGGGTATTAGCCATGTATCACGACCAAGGATTAATTCCCTTCAAATACATTGCATTTGAAACAGGCGTCAACTTTACCGCTGGCTTACCTATTATCAGAACTTCTCCAGACCATGGAACAGCCTATGATATTGCCGGTAAAAATGAAGCGGATCCTAATTCATTTTTGCATGCCTTTTTCCTAGCGATAGAATTGGTTAAAAATCGAATGCAAGCATAATTATGGTCAAAAAAGTACTCATCATCGACGAGGTTCATTCCTCCATGGCTGAGGGCTTACAATCCTTAGGCTATGTGGTGGATGAGTTTTTAACGTTATCAAAACAAGAAACGATAGCGATCATCGGCCAATATACCGGTTTGATTCTACGCAGTAAATTTATCATAGATGCTGAGTTTTTGGCTTCGGCCACTCAACTAACCTTTATTGCTCGAGCGGGTGCCGGTTTAGATCTGATTGATTTAGCCGCATGCCAAGAAAAAAACATCTCTGTTTTTTCGGCCAACGAAGGAAATAAAGATGCGGTGGCGGAACATGTCATGGGCCAATTGCTCACCATCGCGCATCGATTAAATACGGCTGATGCAGAAGTTAGAAATGGTATTTGGAATAGGGAAGCGAATAGAGGTTGGGAAATACATGGAAAAACCATCGGCATCATTGGTTTTGGAAATATGGGCCAAGCACTATGTCAAAGGGTACTTGGTTTTGGTCTAAAGATTTTAGCTTATGATAAATACGTACCAGCGCCCTCCCCTTTTGGTGCCGATTTATCTGATGTTTTCCAACATGCCGACATTGTTTCTCTGCATGTTCCGTTGACCGATGAGACCCATGGATTCGTTAACAAAGATTTTTTAAAGTCCTTTAAAAAACCCATCGTATTATTGAATAGTTCGAGAGGCCCTATTACGCCCTTAGAAAATCTACTTTGGGGTTTGGAACAAGGCATTATTTCGGGATTAGCTTTAGATGTGTTGCCCAATGAAAAAATTAAGTCTTGGTCACAAGAAGAACAAATACTTTTTGAGAAATTGAAATCGTATCCCAATACACTCTTTAGTCCCCATGTCGCTGGTTGGACTACCGAGAGTTACGTTAAAATCAATACGGTTTTAATAGAAAAAATCCGAACCCTATTCCACCCATGAATTATCCTGAAAACATAGGTGAAAAGTTAGGATTTAATCAGATTCAAAATCACATTAAGTCGCTATGCCTCAGTAATATGGGTGCTGAATATGCGGATAAAATGAAATTTTCAAACCGCTTTACGTTGGTGAATCAATGGGTCCAGCAAGTCAGCGAGATGAAACAGTTGATGGCTGAGCATGGTGGTGAGTGGCCCCAACAAGATTATTATGATTTGCGCGAATGGTTCGGACCTTTAAATCTAGAAGGACATTATTTAACAGCAGACGAATGGCGCGATTGGCAAAGGGGCCTCGATATTTTATATCAATGTGTTCGCTTTTTTTACAAAATAGATTCCGAAAAATACCCTGAAATTCATCGGATAACCCAAGTTTTTAAGGAAAAATGGGAAGGGCAAGAACATGGAGATTTTAGGCAAATACTGCCTATCATACAGGAATTAGATCGAGTTTTTGACGCCAATGGACAAATCAAGGAAAGCGCCTCCCCCGCTTTAGGAGATTTACGTAGAAAGCGCTTTGCGGAAGAACAAAATCTGAGAAAGAAATTGGACAGCTTGATCAATCAGGCCTATAAAGAAGGTTGGGTTAGCAAGGATTTTTCATTGACCCTACGAAATGGACGTATGGTTATTCCCTTAGCGGCTGAGCATAAGAGAAAAATTAAGGGTTTTGTTCAAGACGAATCCGATACGGGTAAAACAGTATTCTTAGAACCGGCTGATGCTTTAATTGCGAACAACGAAATCAAATCCTTAGAGTCAGCAGAACGCAGAGAAATTATATTAATTCTGAGCCGCCTATCGGATCGAATAAGACCTTTAGTTCCCATGCTGGGTTCTTGGTTCCAATGGCTAGGACTGATTGATTTCATCCGATCCAAGTCGATCTGGGCGACAGAGGTAAACGCTATTTTACCCAAGATAAAAGACTTCCCTACCCTAGATTGGAAAGAGGCAAGGCACCCCATTTTAGAACAATCCCTACATAAAATAGGTAAAAAAATAAAGCCTTTATCCATTACATTGGATGATAAAAAAAGAATCATGGTCGTCTCTGGGCCTAATGCCGGAGGTAAATCGGTCACCTTGGGAACCTTAGGGCTATTGCAATATTTATTTCAAACAGGCTGTTTAGTGCCCATGGCTGAGGGTTCTACCATGGGATTTTTTGATCAAATCTTTTTAGATATGGGGGACGATCAAAATATCGAAAATGAATTAAGTACCTACAGCTCACACTTGAGTAATATGAATTATTTTTTAGGGCATGTAGATCCTAAAACGATGATTTTAGTTGACGAGTTTGGGACCGGAACAGAACCCTCCTTAGGAGGTGCCATTGCAGAATCCATCCTAGAGAAATTGGCAGAAAAAGGTTGTTATGGAGCTATCAATACGCACTTTGGGAATTTGAAGAGTTTAGCAGACCGACAAGCCGGATTGTTTAATGCTGCGATGCGGTACGATACTGAACATTTAGAACCTCAATTCATTTTGGACATGGGGAAACCAGGTAGTTCGTTTGCTTTTGAGATTGCCCAAAAAATCGGTTTGCCATCTAAAATCATTGAAAATGCCCGTAAAAAATTGGGCACTAAGCAGGTGGATTTTGATAAGATGTTGATGGAAACGGAAACCGAAAAGCAAATATGGGAATCAAAAAACATTCGATTAACCCTAGAAAGCGAACAAGCGGAAGCTATCAAACAACAATATACCAGCTTAAAAAATCATTTAGATGACGAGCAAAAAAGGCTCATTAATCAAGCTAAAGCAGAGGCTAAAAAAATTATACAGGAAGCCAACAGCCGTATTGAACAAACCATACGAGAGATAAAAGAGAAGTCGGCTCAAAAGGAAGAAACAAAAGAAATCAGGGGGAAATTAGATGCATTTGTCAAAAAAGAATTACATGAAATCCCGTCAAAAACTCCTATTCCAATAGAAAAACCGAATCCTAAAAATCTAAAAGGGCCCATGGTCATTGGAGATTGGGTAGCTTTAGATCAAGGCCAAGGAGAATCGGCTATCGGACAAATCATGGCATTTAAGGGCAAAGATGCGGTGGTGGCATTAGGTGGAATTAGCAGTACAATCAAAGTAAATCGATTACAAAAAGTACATGCCCCTAAGCAGGAAAAACAAAAAATCTCTGCTCTACAAGGAATTGATTTCAATGATCGCATGGCCCAATTTTCCATCACGTTAGATGTACGCGGAAAAAGAGGAGAAGAAGTATTTGTGATTTTAGATCGATACATGAATGACGCTTTGTTGTTAGGTTCCAATGAAATTAAAATTCTTCATGGCAAAGGGGATGGAATTTTGCGTAATTTGGTAAGGGAACAACTCAAACGCTATAATCAAATTAAGTCTTTTGAAGACGAACATGCGGATCGAGGAGGCGCAGGAGTAACCATTGTAACGTTTAAATAGATGGGGCGATTTTTAATCTTTGGTTTACTCTTTTTTTGTTCTAGCTGCATGTTGGAATATAGCTCCGGTATTGCAAAACTTAAATCAGAAGACTTTAAAGGTGCTAATGAAGACCTCAGTATCGCGTACCAAAAAGATCCCTTTAATACAGATGTACTTTTTGCCAGAGCCTTAAGCCGAGGCTTTTATGGACATTATACAGGAGCAATTAATGATTTAACTAGAGCCATCAAGCTTAATCCCAATAATGCGAATTTTTATTTTTATCGGGGATATTTCAAATCTAAATTTGGAAATGAAAAAGGTGCGATTGAAGATTATTCTAAAACCATTTTAATTTATCCCTATTACCCTGAGGCTTATTATAATCGAGGAATTAAATTGTTAAATACAGGTTATTTGTCTGAGGCCTGCCAAGATTTTCAAACAGCCATTGACCTAGGTGACACGCTATCGATCCGATTTATAAATGTGTATTGCCGAAAAGAGTGACATTTTTTGAATTTGTCAAAATGTAATATTATACCAAGGGGATAAAATATGCCCGTATTATTATCTAATAAATCGCTAAAAATATTGACCTTTGTCTTTATTTAATTTTTAACGATTTATTATGTCAATTGCAAAAGCTGGCGATACGGTCGCCGTACATTACACGGGTAAACACACCGACGGTTCCATTTTTGATTCCTCAGAAGGAAGAACTCCATTAGAATTTCAAATTGGTTCTGGTATGGTCATCAAAGGCTTCGACGATGGAGTAACAGGTATGAGCATCGGTGACAAAAAAACAATCGTCATTCCTGCAGCTGAGGCCTATGGAGAACATTCGCCAGAAAATACAGTGAGCATAGAACGCTCTCAAATTCCATCTCATATCGAATTAGCTTTAGGAGCGTCTTTAAATATGCATCAGGATGGTGGCCAGGTCTTTGAAGTGGTGATTACCGATTTAACTGAAACGCATGTTACTTTAGATGCGAATCATCCATTGGCTGGAAAAGATTTAACATTTGATCTTGAACTTGTTAGCATTCAATAATACGTATGAAAATTGACCTACGCTCTTTTATCCCTCATGGACTGGTTATTTTAGGTTTTGTCGCGTTGGCATTCATTTATTGTGGACCGGTACTTCAAGGAAAAGTATTGATTCAGCATGATATCCAACAGGCACAAGCGGCGGCCCAAGAGAGCGTTCAATTTAAAAAAATAAGTGGTGAAGATGCCTGGTGGACAAATTCCATGTTTGGCGGAATGCCTACTTTTCAAATTTC
>CAMDJW010000012.1 GCA_945901025.1 Spirosoma fluviale
ACCGTTTCTAATTCTGAAATTAAATATTTTTTGTGATCGTAGTCAAAGATACCTCCTTAAAGCCTCTATTCTGGCTTTCAGGTCATTGAACCTGTCCTTAGTCATGTGATTTTCTTCTTTATAAAGTGCAAATATACCCGATTTTGTGCTAAATTGCGGCCTCATTCATATAAATCATTAATAAAATGGCGCAATCTTACGATTTGATCGTGGTAGGCTCAGGCCCTGGAGGTTATGTAGCAGCTATCCGAGCTTCTCAATTAGGTTTAAAATGTGCGGTAATTGAAAAGGAATCCCTAGGGGGAATATGCCTAAACTGGGGATGTATACCTACTAAAGCACTTTTGAAATCTGCCCAAGTTTTTGAATACATCAAACATGCTTCTGACTATGGAATTACAGTCAAAGGAGCCGAGGCTGATTTCTCAGCTGTCATTTCTCGTTCTCGCGGCGTGGCAGATAGCATGAGCAAAGGCGTTCAGTTTTTGATGAAAAAAAATAAAATTGACGTCATTATGGGAACCGGGAAAGTGAAGCCCGGTAAAAAAGTAGAGGTCATTGACGCGGAAGGTAAGTCGGTCATTTACGACGGAAAATACATCATGATAGCGACAGGCGCACGTGCTCGTGCCTTGCCAAATATCCCCATAGACGGAGAAAAAGTGATTGAATACCGCAAAGCGATGAGTTTGGCAAAACGTCCAGATTCAATGGTCATCATAGGCTCAGGAGCCATAGGCGTAGAATTTGCGTATGTATATGCTGCGATGGGCACTAAAGTGACTATTGTTGAGTTTCTTCCGAATGTAGTACCCGTGGAAGATGAAGATGTTTCTAAAGAGCTGGCCAAGCAATACAAAAAGATGGGGATCGATATCTTGACTAATTCAAGTGTTGAGAAAGTAGATACCAAAGGAAAAGGTTGCAAAGTAAGTGTTAAAACACCTACCGGAAATCAAGAAATATCTTGTGATATTGTTCTATCGGCAGCAGGTGTCATTTCAAATCTTGAAAACATTGGCCTTGAGGAAGTGGGTATTATTGTGGATAAAGGTAAAATCCCCGTTAATGCATGGTACGAAACTAATATTCCAGGATATTATGCGATTGGCGATGTAACTCCAGGCCCGGCTTTGGCTCACGTAGCTTCAGCGGAAGGAATTATTTGTGTGGAGAAAATTGCTGGTCATAAGACAGAAGCGTTGGATTACAGCAACATTCCGGGTTGTACCTATTGTACCCCAGAAATTGCTTCGGTGGGTATGACGGAAAAGAAGGCAATCGAGGCTGGTTATGAAATTAAAGTAGGGAAATTCCCTTTTGTAGCTTCGGGTAAAGCGACTGCAGCTGGAGCAAGAGACGGATTTGTGAAAGTCATTTATGATGCCAAATATGGTGAATTACTTGGCGCCCACATGATTGGATATAACGTAACAGAACTTATAGCTGAAGCCGTGGTGGTTAGAAAGCTAGAAAGTACAGCTTACGAAATTATGAAATCTATTCATCCACATCCAACGATGTCTGAGGCATTTAAAGGTGCCACAGAAGCGGCTTATGGAGAGGCGGTCGATTTATAATCTACCCCATATATAAATCAAAAGAGGAGCAAATGCTCCTCTTTTTTTATGCCTAATTATCAACCTCAATATTATAGAGATCTAACTTTAATACTTTTATAAGCTACTTTACTTTTGGGATCATGTGCCTGAAGAGCAATTGTTCCGCCTTTGATTAAGCGTTGTTCTTGGCCTTTACTGCGCAAAGGATTCTCTGGTTGAGTATAATCCACCACCGTTACTCCATTTATTTTAGTTACGATTCGATTTCCTTTAACGGTCACGTTCAAATCAAACCACTCTTCATCTTTCACAAAGCGCTCCGATGTATCCACGATATTATACAAAGAAGCCGTTCTGCGCCAATCTGTGTGCGAGTTATTTACTTGCACTTCATATCCTACTGAAGGAAAGCCTACAGGTAAGAAATCTGTACACACATATAAACCTGAATTTGATCCAGGGAAAGTCATCACCGTAGCTTGAACTTCAAAATCTTTGAAATTATGATCACCCACTGGACCATCATAAAACAAGTGACCACGAGGTCCTTCAATAATAATAGATCCATTTTCCACTCTAAAAGAAGCTGGACTTTCATTAATTTTCCAATTATTTAACGATTTACCGTCGAACAATTCAACCCATTTTTTACCTTGAGCTGATACTTGCAAAGTCATTAATACAAAAAATACTGCAATTACATTTTTCATTATTTATTAATTTTAGAATTTAAATGATTTGATTTAAAGTTTAATACCCCATTGAGCATTCATTTTTCTACCTAGCAAAGCATTTGCCGCGGCATCATTGAATTTTTCAGATTTAGGATTCCAAGTTAACGATTTATTTAGCGCATAGGCAATATTCCCTATGTTACAAACAGAGGCAGTTCTATGACCAATTTCCACGTCACAAATAGGCATCGACCGATTACAAATAGCGTTTAAGAAATCTTTGTAATGATTATCGCTGGCATATACATGCTTCTCGTTCGCTCCAATGATCCGATCTTTTAACTCCGGCTTTGAGGTTTCTAGCTTCTTTCTTTGAACACGTAAAGTACCTTCGGTACCAACAAATTCAATTCCATTATTCCACTCCCATGGTTGATGCGTCATCGTGATGCCATTGGCATAGGTATACGTTAAAAATTCATTGCCATTCGTTTTAGGAGCATCTACTTTTACTGGACCACTTCCATCCATGTCGAGCGCCCATTGGACTATATCAAACATGTGTGCGCCCCAATCCGTCATACCGCCTCCACCAAATTCTTTGTATTTACGCCAATTTGGGAATACATCTTTGGATAATGGCGGAGCTAATTCTGAATTAAATGGAACTGCACTGTTGGGCCCCAACCATTTTTCGAAATCTAAGCCCATGGGCATTTCCTCAGCTGCTAAATCATAGGCAATGGGAGGAGGACCCACATTCACTTTAATGGATTTCACTTCTCCTATATATCCATTGCGAATTAATTCGGCGGCTTGTCTAAATTCAGGCCAAGAACGTTGCATGGATCCAGTTTGGAACACACGTTTGTTTTTTCTAGTAGCATCCACCATCGCGCGTCCCTCTTTTACCGTTAAAGAAAGAGGTTTTTCGCAATAGATATCTTTTCCTGCAGCAGCAGCACGAACCGACATAGCGGCATGCCAATGATCCGGACTAGCTATGACCACTGCATCCACATTTTTAAGCGCTAACAATTCCCTAAAATCCTGGTAAACAGGTATTTCGGAATAAGTGCCCAAAGAAGGAGTTTTTGCGTAAATATCTTTTACGCGATCTACAAACTGCTTAGCTTTTGCTTGGTATACTTCTGAAATGGCCGTGATTCGAACTTCACCCGTATTCAAAAATGAATTGGATAGGCCTTTTCCCTGTTTTCCTGTGCCAATAAACCCTAAGTTCATGATGTCGCTTGGAGCTAAATAAAGCGATCCATCTGGACGTTTACCTCCTAATACATGGCGTGGGACAATTAAAAACGAACCGAAAGCAAGACTAGCTTGAGCTAGAAATTCGCGCCTTTTTACGGAATTGGGTAATTGATTTTTCATATTTTATAGGTTAATTATTTTGTAAAAATATACTTTTTCTTTAAAAATCCTATTCAACTATATCAGGTAAATATTGATTTATTTCGATCTGCTCACCAAAAAATGAAAGTTACCGAAGAAGAGCATACCGCTTGAATAGTTTTGAGGATTTTCTTTGAAAAAAAATCGAATGTTCACTAAGGGTAAAATAAAAAATAAGAGTCTTTATAAATAATATAAATTTAAAATAGTAATATTCGCGGATTTTATATTTTTATATTAGAACTATGAAACGCAATAATTTCTTAAAAGCTATAACAGCAAGTTCTGTAGGAGCAACCCTATTAAATGCTACAGATGCAAAAGCAAAGGTAGAAGCGATAGCAGCCCCTAAGAAAACATTAATGACCGTTGGCTGCCAATCGGGTGGAACAACAATCGAAAATTTAGAATTTAAAGCGCGTCATGGCGTTTACAATATTGATGGTGGAACACCTAAAACTATTGTTGGCAAAGGCTGGGACCTCGAAGATTCATTAGCTAAAAAAGAAGCTTGTGAAAAATATGGTATCAAATTAGACGCCTACCACTTTCCCTTGACTTCTGCTGGTATCGATAAAGTTGAATATCCGAATATCATGTTGGGAAAAAGTCCTGAAAGGGATCGGGAGATAGAGATACTCCAACAAATGATTCAGGTAGCATCCAAGACTGGCATCAAAGTTTTGAATTACAATACCACTATTTTGCCCGTTTTAAGGACAGGCCGAGTGGTAGATCCCAAAAGAGGAAATGTTGAATACAATGTTTGGAATTACCAAGAAGCTTTAAAAAGGAACGACCCTAAAACAATTGCAGGCGATGTGAGCATTGACCAAATGTTTGAACGAATTACGTATTTATTAGATCGACTATTGCCCGTTGCCAAAGAATACAAAGTCAAATTAGCGAATCACATAGCCGATCCTCCAACGCCCGCTGCATACCGAGGAATTACCCGATGGAATAGCCCCGATGTTTTTAAAGGTATTCAAAGGTTTGCTAAACTGTACGACAATGAATACCATGGATTTAATTTTTGCATCGGATCCATTGCAGAAGGTCTAAATGATCCGGCAAGTGAAATTTTCCCGATCATAAAATGGGTGGGTGAGCGCAATCAGATTTTCAATGTCCATTTAAGAAATATAAAGGGAGGATTTAATAACTTCCAAGAAGTATACCCAGATAATGGAGATATGAATTTTCTTAAAGTCGTACGAGCTCTAAGAGATGTAGGATTTTCAGGAATGGTTATGCCAGATCACGTGCCTCACCATCATGATGATTTAAAAGGCCATCAAGCGTTTTCATTTTGCTATGGGTATATCAAAGGCTTGATTCAAGCGGTAAGCGAAGAAAAATAAGTTTAAAAATCAAAAAAGGAGATCAAATTGATCTCCTTTTTTGATTTTTAGAGCCGGGGTTGACAGCTTCATTTCATTCGCTTTCAGCCCGCAGGGCATCCTGCAAAAAGCCTCTCAGCTCACGCTGAAAGGCTTTGTAGAGGGGAAGGGATTCGAACCCTCGGTAAGCTTGAGACCTACACACGCTTTCCAAGCGTGCTCCTTAAACCACTCGGACACCCCTCTGAATGGGATGGCAAAGCTAAGAATTTATTTTGAAGAATCGAAAAAGGAATCAATGTCCTTTTTAAATTGAATCAAACTTGGTTTATGTATATAATACATATGACCCGATTCATAAAACTTTATATCCACACGCGCTCTTTGTTCAGGGCGCAAAAACATATGCTCCACATCATATAAAGCCGTAAAATAAGGGGTGGCAAAATCATAATAGCCACAGCCCAAATACACTTTCAGATTAGGGTTTTTGGCCATCGCATCACGCAAGCTCTCCGCCACATTTAAATATTTATTTTGCACATTCTTATAGGACCACGGATACACATTACCAAATACATTATAGCCCTTCTCCTCTTTAAACTTCAATTCTTTGGACAAATAATCATTAATTGTCGCCGTAAACGGACCGTCAATATTGGCAAATGAGGGATCAAAATCGACATATTCACCCGCATCATCTAAGTCGCGACCCGTAAACCGAGCGTCTAATCGGCCGACCGACAAGCCATCCCCGCGGCGTAAAGCTTTATAGAATCTGTTCTCATCCACCCGTAAATTCGCCTGTAAACAAAGTTCTTTACTAAGACCGGTCCAAAAGGCCATTTTCTCAGCGATAGCCTCTTTTTCTTTGGCAGACATCCAACCTCCTTTAATTAATGCAGAAGCATAGTCCCCAATCGCCCAAGCCTCAGATTCTTTCAAGACATCTGCGATGGGACGAGCCAATAAAGTGGGGGCCAATTTCTTATGGTACCAAGCCGCAGCCGTATAAGATGGAATGTATAATGCCCTTGGCAAATCGTTTCCTATGTCATAATTATTCGTTCCAAAATTCAAGACTGCCGAAATTAAGATGACCCCATTGATATAAATCCGATGTGTATCCTGCAAATATTTAGACAATCCAGCCGCACGTGTTGTCCCATAGGATTCACCTGCGAGGAATTTTGGAGAAGCCCAACGATCATACCGGCTTAAAAAGTTTCTAACGAATGCCCCTACAGAAGTAATATCCTCCACATAGCCATGGTAATTACTCTCCTTTTCGCCATTGACCGCTCTAGAAAAACCAGTAGATACTGGATCAATAAAGACCAAATCCGTTTTGTCTAACCAAGAAAATTCATTTGGGATATAGGTATAAGGTGCCGCAGTGGCCGAACCATCATCTTTCAAAAGGACTCTTTTAGGACCCACACCTCCCATATGCAACCACAATGACGCTGATCCTGGGCCACCATTAAAAGTAAATGTTACCGGCCTCTTTCCAGCATCTTCCCCTTCTTTTTGGTAATAAGTAAAAAATATTTTGGACAAAACTTTCCCCGTATCCGCCTTCATATGCATGTATCCAGTAAATGCAGTATACTGAATCGTCTTCCCTCCGATTAAAATCGCATGCGTTGTTTTTACAACTTGGACCCCCTGTGGTTCAGGATCGCTTGGGGCAATGGAAGCTGTCTTTTGCGAAACCGCCTTAAAGGAAATGGTAACCATTATAATCAACAATATTTTTTTCATCCTAAATTAATTTTAAAACGAATATAAAAATTGTTTGCCAATAAAAGGTAATTTCGTAGATTTGCACCTACTCTATATATTATATAGACTTTATTAACAATACAAGATAAAAAAATGCAAAGTTTCCGCACTGAGATAGAAAATCCAATCGTTGAAAAAGACATTTTAGATTTAGCTAAAAAGATTGCTCAATTTAAGGCTGGCGAAATTCATGAAGAGAAATTCAGAAGCCTGCGATTGGCTAGAGGGGTTTATGGGCAGCGCCAACAAGGTGTTCAGATGATCCGGATTAAGCTTCCTTATGGCAAAATTCAGTTTCACCAATGGAAACGAATTGCCGATATTTCCGACGAATACTCCACGGGAAATTTACATCTAACGACCCGACAAGACATACAAATTCACTTTGTCTCCTTAGATCGAACTCCGGAACTTTGGGCGAAATTAGAACAAGACGATATTACGTTGCGTGAAGCCTGCGGAAACACCGTTCGAAATATAACGGCCTCTCCTACCTCAGGTATTGATCCAAAAGAGCTTTTTGATGTCAGCCCACATGCTGATACCGCATTTCGCTACTTCTTGCGCAATCCTATTTGCCAAGAAATGGGACGCAAAGTAAAAATATCATTTTCCAATACCGATGAGGACACTTCTTTGGCTTATTTGCACGATATGGGTTTTATCCCAAAAATCGTCAACGGGCTTAAAGGGTTTAAAGTGGTTGTCGGTGGTGGACTTGGAGCCCAACCCATGCTCGCGTACACGGCGCATGAGTTCTTAGCTGAGGACCAAGTGATTCCATTTATGGAATCCGTCCTACGTGTTTTTGACCGTCATGGAGAACGTAATTCACGTCACAAAGCACGTATGAAATTCTTGATTCAAAAAATCGGGTTTGAAGAATTCATGAATTTAGTGCAAGCTGAAACAAAAGCATTAAAAAATCATAGCTACCCGATTTCGGATGCGGCAGCGTGGGAAGTAAGTGAGCCAACTCTCTTGTCGGATGTGGCTGCGCCGACTTCAAAAGTTTACAATACGTGGTTGGCTACAAATACCTTCGAGCAAAAACAAAAAGGTTTTCATGGCGTTTATGTTCGTATTTTGAATGGAAATATTTCAAGTGACACATCTAGGTCGTTAATCAATGCGCTCCAAGGGTATATTGGTGATGACGTTCGGATTACGATCAACCAAGGATTGTTGTTGAAATTTGTGCCGACGGCCAATCTGCCTTATGTATTCCAAACGTTGGAAGCGCATGAATTAGCAGCACCAGGAGCAAATTCCATTGCCAATATTACGGCATGTCCAGGAACAGATACGTGTAATTTGGCTATTTCGGATTCGACCAATATTACCTCCAAATTGGAACAAGTAATCAATGATGAATTCCCTGCATTGATCCATGACAGCCAAATGAAAATTAAAATTTCGGGTTGCATGAATGCATGTGGTCAGCACAGTATGGCTTCGATCGGTTTTCATGGTTCATCTTTAAAGGCTCCTGATAAAAGGGTTTTGCCTGCATTGCAAGTACTTTTAGGAGGAGCGACATTAGGCAATGGTGAAGGTCGCATCGCTGATAAAGTAATCAAAGTTCCATCGAAAAGAGGTCCTCAAGTGCTGAGAATAGTGCTGAATAACTATGAAGAAAATGCAAATGACGGAGAATATTTCCATGAATATTATGATCGCTTAGGCGAAAATCATTTTTATACGTTAATTAAACCATTAGCTGATTTATCCAATTTAGTTCAAGACGATTTTATCGATTGGGGTGCCTCAGAAAACTTTATCACTGAAATTGGCGTTGGAGAATGTGCTGGCGTGATGATTGATTTAGTGGCCACACTTCTTTTTGAATCGCAAGAAAAATACGAATGGACTGTTTCGGCATTAGAAGACAAACGTTGGGCCGATGCGATTTACCATGCTTATTCCGTATTTATTTCAGCCGCCAAAGCATTGTTGTTGGATAAAAGTGTTACGGTTTCAAATCAAACTGCCGTCATCAATAAATTTGATGAAAATTTCGTTTCGACGGGTGAATTTGCTGTAGATGCGGAAACATTTGCTGCTTTGGTTTTACAAATAAATCAACAAGAACCGACTGAGGCATTTGCCAATCAATATGTAGCACAAGCTGAAAGATTTTTATCGGCTGCAACCTCATACCGCCAAAATAAAGCATGAATAATTTAACGCATTTCAGAAAATTAGAGCCACAGCCCCGACTAAGCGTCGTGGGAGCGGGACCTGGTGATCCGGAATTGATCACATTGAAGGCCATAAAAGCCATCGCTTCCGCGCAAGCTGTCTTATATGATGCATTGATCGATATTTCACTATTGGAACATTGCTCGGCCAGTTGTGAGAAAATTTTTGTTGGGAAAAAACCGGGAGAAAGTCACTCTCAGTCTGTTATCAATGAATTAATTGTTGAAAAAGCCTATGCGCTTGGTCATGTAGTTCGATTAAAAGGGGGGGATCCATTTGTTTTTGGGCGAGGCCAAGAAGAAATTGAATATGCTAAAGTTTTTGGCCTGTTGACAAATTACATCCCAGGCATTAGCTCATCCTACGCAGCTGCTGGAAGTGCTGATATTCCTTTAACCGTTCGTGGGGTCAATGAAAGTTTTTGGGTCATGACAGGCACTAAAACGGACGGATCCTTAACTGAAGACCTAAAACTTGGACTTCAGTCGACGGCCACGCTAGTCATCTTGATGGGCATGAATAAATTAGGTGAAATAGCTCAATTATGCCAAACCTATGGCAAAGGCGATATTTCGGCCGCCATCATTCAAAATGGAACCATGGAAAATCAGCGAATCGGTATTTCAACCGCAGCTGACCTTGAAAATATTGCGAAAAAAGAAGAACTTTGTAATCCGGCCATCATCGTCATAGGCGAAGTGGTTAGCCATGCCAAACCGGAATTGTGGAAAAAAATCTTAAAACAAGCCTTGTCATAAAAACCTGTAGAGACGCGATACCACGTCTTTAGAAATAAAATGTAGAGACGCGATACCTCGCGTCTAAAAACACAAACACCATGTCACAAAGATTAAACATATCCTCAGGTTCTCCATTCGAAGACACATTTGGCTACTGCCGTGCAGTAAAAACGGGTAATCTACTTGAAATTTCTGGCACCGTAGCCATCATCGATGGAGAAAAGGTTAGCGCAGATGATTTATATGCACAAACCTTTAACATCATCGAGCGAATCGGGGTAGTTCTAGAGGAAGCCGGTTCATCGTTTAAAGATGTGGTTAGAACGCGCATTTTCACCACAGACATTTCTCAAAATCTAGAAATTGCAAGGGCACACGCTCATTTTTTCAAAGACATAAAACCGACCACGGGTATTTATGAAATTTCGGCTTTAATTGCACCTCAGTATAAAGTGGAAATTGAGTTTACTGCTTGGGTTGGGTAACCTTTTTTGAGACATTTATTCAAGCAAAAAGGGACAAAAAATATGAATCTAAGACCCCCATTTCAAGCTTTACTAACTTTTGAAAAGTTAGTAAAGCTATAGTTTTCAGCCCACATTAGCATTATAAAAACTGATATTCAAGATCGATAAACTGATAAAATTACAGTTCGTCTGCTTCTTTTCTTAAAAGCGCTAAATTAATAGGAACAACACCTAATGATTCGCAGACTAAACCTCCTCCTAAGTTGGCCAAAGCAGCAATTTGTTCCGTAGAACCGCCCAAGGCTAAAACACAAGCGGCAATTGAAATGACTGTATCACCAGCACCTGAAACATCTGAAATTTGTCGAATATGAGCCGGTATTAAATGTTGGTCATTTGCTAAATCTATGTAAACGCCTCGTTCTGACAAAGTCACAAATACACCTGTAAATTCCTGTGAAACTTTGAATTTCCGAACCGTTTCGGCTAAATGATCTGCATCAAAGTCCATTGGCATCAAACCTAAACCATCTCTCAATTCGTGTAAATTAGGTTTAAATAAAGTGGCTCCCTGGTAGGCAAAGAAATTCTTGCGTTTGGGATCGACCACGGTAGGAATATTATTTTCTTTCGCCATCGAAATGACGGCTTGAATCAATGAATCATTCAAAACCCCTTTGTCATAATCTTCAAAAATAATGACGTCCACATCTGAAATTGAAACTCGGATGTGGGCCAATAAGGCTTGTTGGCTCGAAGAAGAAATCGAATTTTCTGTCTCTGAATCCACCCGAACAACCTGCTGAGAACCTGCAATAATCCTTTCCTTCACAGTCGTCATTCGACCAGCTTCTACAATCAAACCTTCTGTCGACAAATTGGAATCGAGAATTATTTTTTGCAATTCCCTTCCGGGTGCATCATCGCCAATCACGGAACAAATCACAGCAGTAGCTCCCAAACTTGCAATGTTTAAAACCACATTACCCGCTCCACCTAGTCGAGATTCTCGGCGAATAACATTCACCACAGGAACAGGCGCTTCGGGAGAAATCCTACTTACCCTTCCCCAGGTGTACGAATCGATCATTAAATCGCCTATAATTAAGACCTTCAATCGACTAAATCCATTAATTAATTCTGAAACCGATTGCATATTTTACCCTCCTATTGAAGTCATAGACTCGTTAATAACTCCTTTTCTATTATTTTCTGCTTCAAAACCATCTTTTGGCCGCTCACCAAAAATTTTGATCATTGTATTCTTCAAATCTTCATCCGAAACTCCCAAACGCAAATATTCCTTTAAATCAAAAACACCATCATCGTATAAACACGTTTTTACTTGGCCTAAAGATGTCACCCGAATTCGATTGCAAGAACCACAGAACGTCCTACTAAATGCAGCTATAATTCCCACATCCCCCTTAAATCCAGGAACATGATAATTTTTTGACGTTTCACCGTATGCCATCGGCACTTCTTCGATGTGGGGAAATTCAGTTTTTATGTGGAAAAGTATCCTTCGGTAATCCCAAAATAATTTCTCCTCGACTAATCCGGACCCATTAAATGGCATTTCCTCGATAAAACGGACTGAAACAGGGTGCTTTTCTGTAAAATTAACCAAGGGTAAAATGTCCATTTCATTCATGCCATGCATGACAACGGCATTTAATTTCACGATGAAATTAGCCTCAATCATACGCGTCAAATTTCGGTATACTTGGTCAAAATCATTTCTCCGAGTAATTTTGAAAAAACGCTCTGAATCCAATGAATCCAAACTTAAATTCACATTCTTAATTCCTAAGTTTAGCAAAGAATCCAGGTGATTTTCAAGCAAAACCCCGTTGGTCGTCAGGCAAATTTCAAGGTTTTCAATCTTGGCTAATTCTTGTAAAAAATCCATCAACCCAGGTCGAACAAAGGGTTCTCCACCAGTAATCCGAACTTTTCTTATCCCCAACTGATTTAACACATGCACAATTCGGAGCATTTCCTCCCAAGACAATAATTTTTTTTCGGGTAAGTAGGCAATCCCTTCTGCAGGCATGCAGTAGGTACACCTTAAATTGCATCGATCCGTGACGGCTAAACGCAAATAACTCATCTCCCGACCATGATTGTCAAAAAGAAGCGGTAAATTAGACTTTAAGCTTTGTGAATTATCCAATATATTTGTACTAGAAAACAAAGGTACAAAATTGACCTCAATCGAATGCCAAACTATAAAATTCTCCTCTTTGGGATTTGCCGTGATTTGCTAGGCAATGAAATGATTGAGCATCAAAATGATGGCTTATTGACTTCAGGCCAATTATTGCAATCGCTTAAAAAAAATTATCCAGCATTAGAAAATTTACCTTCCCTTAGAATTGCGGTAGATCATCATTTCCCAAAACCGGAATTTATGGTGGAAGAAAATATGGAAATTGCCTTAATTCCGCCAGTTAGTGGGGGATAATCGCGGCTAATTCTCTATAGAATCACTAGATTAGTTTATATTTGCAAAAAAAATAATACGTGGAAATAAATTTCCAATTTATTGGCCTCCTGCTACTCCCTTGGATCTCAGCGCTTTTGGTTGGACTATTCGCCCATCAAGCGAAAAAATACATTGCCAGTATTTCCATCTCGCTTTCATTCATTTTTGCAGCACTTACCTGTTATTTCATTTATGACTTGTCGGGGCAAAATTTAAAAATTGGCTATCCATGGATTAACATGGGACATGTAAGTTATTTTGCAAGTTTTTGGGTTAACTCCTCAGCTAAACTTATCGCAATTTTGGTCAGCATCGTGGGTTTATTCGTCCAAATTTTTTCCAAATCTTACATGGAAAAAGATGCGAATATAGGCCGCTATTATGCTTATTTACATGGTTTCGTCGGCGCAATGGTTTGCCTCATTTTTTCAGACCAAATTTATGTTTTTTATGGCTCTTGGGAATTGGTAGGCGCCTTTTCTTATTTGTTAATTAGCTTTTGGCATCAAAAACCAGAAGCCATAAAAGCAGCTAAAAAAGCTTTTTTAATTAATCGATTAGCCGATATTGCCCTGATTTTTGGACTTGTAGGCCTTAGTTCTCATTTCCAAACTACGTATTTTTCTGCCATGGACCCGATGGCTTTAGATATTGCTCCCACATGGATCGGCATAGCTCTTTTGATTGGCGCCATGGGGAAATCGGCCCAATTTCCATTTATGTCTTGGTTGCCTGATGCCATGGAAGGTCCTACACCTGCCTCAGCTTTAATTCATGCCGCGACGATGGTCGCCGCAGGTGTATTTTTAGGCATCCGCATAATCCCATTTTTTGGTGAATCCGTACATTTATTTATGGCAGGCATCGGTGCTATATCGCTTATTTCAGCTGGAATTTTGGCCATTTTTCAAAATGACATAAAAAAAATTCTTGCCTATTCCACGATATCCCAATTAGGACTTATGTGGATGGGAATGGGTTCCGACGCATCCATGTTTCATTTATGGGTGCACGGAATATTTAAGGCAGGGCTGTTTTTATCTGCAGGGTCCATCATTCATTTTGTCCATCACCAAAACTTAAATCACATGGGTGGTTTAAGGAAACAAATCCCTATTACCTGCATCGCCTTTTTAATTTTCTGTGCGGGGATGATGGGAATTCCATTGACGAGTGGGTTTTATTCCAAAGAAAATATAGCAGGATTTTTATGGGCATCGGCTGAAAATAGCCCTTTTTCAACCTATTATTTTGTGCTATTGGGTGCGCTGAGTGTCGGCATGGTCCTGACCTCTTTCTATGCATCTCGGCTTTTCTACTTGATTTTCTTAGGGGATTCTAGGGAACAAAATCCCAGGGAAACAGCTCGAAACCATGGATTGCAAATTATCCCGATTGTCCTATTAGCTATTTTCAGCCTTTCTATCCTAGTGAATTTAAATCCGCTGCATGCAGAGGAATCTGAATTTTTACGTTATTTCAATTTGCAATCATTTCATGTGCCAGACATTTGGCTATGGATTACGGTGTCAACCTGGATATTAGGAATCTTTTTAACCTATTTAACGAGGCATTGGATTCCCAAAACGAATGTCCAATTTTTATCATTTTTCTGGCCTACCCTATTCAAATTAATCTTATTCAAAAGCAAAATAGTTCGCTGGATTGAAGTCCAAGTATATGATCGGTTTGTGAACAACCTAGCGCGAGTACAAGTCATTATCGCACACTTAATTGCCTGGATTGACCATTGGATCGTGGATGGAATCTTAGTGGGTGGCATTTCGAAATTAAGCCAATGGATGGGCGCCTGGTTAAGCCGTTGGCAATCCGGTAAAGTTCAAAGCTATTGGATATTGGTTTTTGTTACATTTGGGCTATTTTTACTTTTTACAATTTTTCAAAAAGGATGATTGAATCTATATTATCACTGCTAATTCTAATCCCATTATTGGGCTCGATATTCATCGGATTCGGGGTGATTAAAAAATATATTCGGAGCATAGCCATTCTTTTTTCAGGAATTCAAATAAGTCTTTTGGTTTATCTATTCACGAAATTTGACAAACAAGCCACTTCATTTCAGTTTCAGGAATCAAAGGATTGGATTTATTTATCTTTAGGTAGTCTGGGTCAATTTACCGCAAAATATTCCTTGGGAGTTGATGGACTTAGCCTTCCATTATTAGCGCTAACATCCTTAATTACATTCGTAGCCCTATGGAATTCGACAGAAATTAAAGAGAAATTTAATGCCTATTATGGATTGGTATTACTTTTAAATGCATCATTAATGGGCTGTTTTTTAGCGAAAGACATGTTTCTATTTTATGTTTTTTTCGAATTCATGCTATTGCCCATGTATTTTTTAATTGGAATTTGGGGTGGGCCAAACCGAAATTATGCCTCCTTGAAATTTTTTATTTATACCCTCGTAGGATCTCTCTTCATCCTAATAATCATGCTGGGGATTAGCATCGCCTACATTGACCCTTATGAAACGGCCCTATTGACGGGAGCGATTCAAGAAGGACAAAGCTTTACGGTCGAAGGACTATTTGCCATTCAAAAATCATTGGCCTTTCAGGAAATCCCGATGAGACAAATCGTGCATAGTTTTGATATTCAAGCCTTGAGCGATGTAAATAATTGCATGCCAAATAGCATATTCAGCCCCAATTCGGGTTGGTTACTCAGTGGTTTAAGCGGAAGAGAATGGGGATTTTGGTTATTATTTGTTGGTTTTGCGATTAAGTTACCCCTTGTCCCGCTACATACTTGGCTTCCAGATGCACACGTAGAGGCGCCCACGCCAATTTCCGTTCTATTGGCCGGGATTTTATTGAAAATTGGGGCTTATGGTTGGCTTAGAATGACTATCCCATTTTTTCCAAAAGAGGCCATGGGCCATGCACAAATTTTAGCTGGATTAGGCGCGCTTTCCATTATTTATGGGGCATACAATGCCTTAGCCATGAAAGATATCAAAAAATTAGTCGCCTATTCGTCTATTTCCCACATGGGATTTGTGTTGTTGGGAATCGCCGCTTTCAATGTAGAAGGTTGGCAAGGGGCCATATTCCAATTAATTTCCCATGGTATTTTATCAGCCATGTTATTTTTAATGGCAGGTGTTTTATATAGCCGAACAGGCAACCGAGATATCGATAGCTATTCAGGCCTTGCCAGCAAAATGCCTGTTTTCACCCTCATTTCAGGAGTAGCTATTTTCGCCTCTTTGGGTCTTCCCGGATTTTCAGGGTTTATCGGAGAATTCTTCAGTTTAATGGGTTCATTTACCAGCCCTTTATTAACTCCAATCTATTCAATTTTAGGTGCTCTAGGGATTTTATTAGGGGCGGGATATTTATTGTGGACATTCCAAAAAGTATTTTTAGGAAAGCACTATACGTTACATGAAAATTGGGCGATGAACGATTTAACTCCAACGGAAACCTTGAGTCTGTACTCGCTGGGGGTCATCACGATTGCTTTAGGAATATTTCCAAATATGTTATTTAGCATAAGCGAAAATTTTGTGTTAAAATTACTGACCAATATTTTATAAAACCCTACATGAATTCAACCTTGATTCCACTTTTCTCTGATTTAGATGCTGAAGAATCAAGCTCGGTTAAAGCAATTTTGGATGGATTAGATGAAGGCCAACAAGCGCAATTTGCGACCATCTATTTAAATAATAGAAGAGATGCTAGCCTTATATTAGTTTGCATATTGGCCGGCTTTTTAGGGTTTGCAGGTTTACATCGATTTATTACGGATCGAATTGGCCTAGGTCTTCTGTATTTTTTTACGGGAGGCTTTATTTTGATTGGAACCATTATAGACTTATTTAGATATAAAAAAATAGCTAGAAAATATAATACCAAAATGGCGCTAGACACAGCTACCTTATTGGGTATTTGGAAAAATTAAAATTAGAAACACATAAAACTAAACCTATGAAAAATGACATGAGTCGAAGAGACCTATTGAAAAATTCAGCCGGACTCGCTGGAATCGGTTTTTTAGGCACCTCGATGGAACACCGCTTTAACGAGGCCGACAAGCAAGTTGGCGCCGATTTAAAAGGAAAGGTAAACCATTCTGCATGCAGATGGTGCTATGATAAGATTCCTTTTGAAGAACTGGTTGTAAACGCTAAAAAAATTGGTTTACAATCGATTGAGTTAACAGGACCCGACGAGTGGGATATCCTAAAAAAACATGACATGACCGCGGCCATTGGTTGGGGTAAATATCCAGAAAAAATGGGATTACCCAATTTCTTCAATAAGATCCAAAACCACGATAAATTAGTGGAGTTTTACGAGGACCTTATTCCGCGTGCTGCCAAAGCAGGGGTTAAAAACCTAATCACTTTTTCCGGAAATAGAGATGGACTTAGCGATGAGCAAGGACTTTTAAATTGTAAAAAAGGACTTCAAAGAATCATGAAAACGGCTGAAAAGCATGATGTAACAATTTCCATGGAGTTGTTGAACTCAAAAGTAAACCACAAGGATTACCAATGTGATCATACTGAGTGGGGTTCCGTATTATGCGAGATGGTAGGATCCAATAAGTTTAAGTTGCTCTATGACATCTACCATATGCAAATTATGGAAGGCGACGTAATAGCGACCATTAAGAAAAATTATCAATATATTTCTCATTACCATACGGGTGGTGTTCCTGGCCGACATGAAATAGATGAGACGCAGGAATTAAACTATGCCCCTATTATTAAGGCTATTTACGATACAGGATACAAAGGATTTATTGGTCAAGAATTTATACCGGCAAGAGAAGATAAAATGGCTTCTTTGGAACAAGCGGTTAAAATATGTGATATATAAAACCAAGTAAGTGATAAAATACAAACCTTTGCTGGTCAGGGGTTTGTATTTTTTTTTATCAGCTAGTTGATCATTTTTCGATCAAAAATTTAAAACAAAATTTCGAGGCCAATTATTGACTTATTTCAGGACTTCAAACCCAGAAGTTCTGATGAAATTATCATTTTTGCTCTATTTTATTTTATTGGATTTTTTGGCTTTTAGTCAATGCCCCACGATCGTCCAACAACCTCAGAGTCAGACAGACTGTGATGGAAATAGTATCCGAATGATCTGCCAAGCCACGGCAGGATCCAGCTTTCAATGGGAAAGAAAAAGGCCACAAGATGGGGTTTATTCGATTATTTCAGGGGCAATTTCGAATGCATATCAAATATTCCCAACGGGTGATGCCAATAGCCCTACGGGCACTTTATATCGCGTCAAAGTATCGTTAAATGCATGCAACACCTATTCACAAGCCGCTGAAATTACCTTAACAAAAATAACCAGTATTTTAAATCCAAGTATCTGCGAAAGGGGATCAGGAGTTTTAGAAGTTCAAATACCAGAAAATAGTGCGTCAAAGGCTATTTCATATCAATGGACGCGCGCTAAAGATGGAGGCAATTTTACGGATATTTCTGACGACGAAAATTTAAAGGGAAGCCAAACCAAAAACTTATCCATTGCCAACGCTCCCGCCTCACTTCAAGGGCAAAGGTTTAAAATTAGGATTCAATACTCCATCACCTTAAACAATGATAATGAAGGTTCTTTGAACAATGAAAATCAGGTAAATTCATGCCCAAGAACCTCAAACGAGGTAATTATAACGATAAAAAAAAGTCCCCAACTTGTTCATTCATCCTCATTGTATACGGGTTGCCTAGGAGCTCCCATTTTAATTAACTCGACCGGATGTTCTCCCTATGTGACTCAATGGTACGATGAAAACGAAAATAAAGTAGGAACAGGTGCCAAAATTTATGTTACTCAAACTGATCTTACTCCCAAAATATACAAAGCTACTTGCCTAAAACTAGGTTGTGAAAGTTTGCCTACATTGGGTACATCCGCCCAGGCATTCAATGTTCCAGCCGCGCCCGTTAATGCCGGTACGCCAACGGCCACACTGCTTGAAAGTAGTGTTATTTTTAAGGCAACTGGAGGTACAAATAATATCTGGTACCTAAACGAAAATGATACAAAAGCAATCAGTACGGCAGCTACTATAACAGTACCCATTCCTATAAATTCAGGTTCCTCAGCGGTTGAATTGGTTCGTTGGGTCTCCCAAAAAGTCAACAATTGCGAAAGTCCAAAAACGGCTATTAGGGTCAGTATTCCAGCTAGCATTCAACCCACTATCCCATCGGCTCCAGCCATTATTATACCTACGATCCCTACAAGCCCAGTCATAATTATACCTACGATCCCTACAAGCCCTGCACCCATAAACCCAATTGTTATTCCTGAAGGAAATACATTCCCTAGTGAGGTTCCTAGCGATATGAAAGGGTCTGGTTCTGCAGAACCCACAGAACCTGAACTACGGGATTTGGAAGTTATTATTCCTCCAAAAGAAAAACTATTGCTGCAGTACTCGACGCAATTAAGGTGCGACGAAGAATCCTATTTATTGCATGTGGAAGGATGTCCGGTACCATTAAAATATGAAAATTTAAATGGAGGAATTGATTATCGGTCACCCGAAGAAGATTTAATGGTATATAGCCCCAACGAAACAAAGATAAATGTTATCTGTGAAGGAGAATTTGCAGATCCAATGTTGGTCGTTTTACCCGGGCTAAAAAGACCAACTTTCACAGTGGAATCGAGTTTTGACTCTTTCGTTTGCGAAAACGAAATCATAGAGATTAAAATAAACTTTTCGTTAGATGCGCAATTTCAAGTATGGGAAAAAGGGGGCCATAGCTATAGTGAAAGTCCAATCATTAAAGAAGTGGCAAACGCGGGAAATTACCAAGCAATAATCTCCAAAGCAGGATGTTTTTATCGGAGTGAATTAGTCGCCTTAGATGTTCATAAAATACCCGAGACTCCTTTACTATTTAGCCCCAAACACACGATTTGTCAAAATGACTCATTGCTTATCTCCATCAAGATGGATGCTAAAAAATACGTATGGAATATGGGTGCAACGACAAAGGATTTACCATTCATTGGTAAAAAAGCAGGCATCGAATTATTCAAAGCAAAAATAACGCAGGATGGCAAATGCTGGTCGGCATGGTTGAATCCCCTTAAAGTTCTCATCCATCCAACTCCCGAAAAGCCACAAATAGCGACCATCAGAAACGCAGGTTTTTGTCGTGGAGATTCCACCTTATTACAGACAACCAAAAATGTAAAATCATGGAAGTGGTCTAGCTTAGAAACTAAATCATTTATTTATTCGAAAAAACCAGAGACCTACACCGTCGCAATTCAAGACTCGGTTGGTTGTTGGTCCCCGCCAAGTGACCCAGTCACTAGTTTTTATTTCCCAATAGAAAAACAACCTATCACCAAATCGTTTCCGTCGAACCAATTTTGCCTAGGGGATTTTGTCACTTTAAAGTCTAGTCAGGCCTTTGGATATTTGTGGAGTACGGGAGAAAACACAGATTCAATTAAGATCAATCAGTCCGGCAAATACCATTTAAAAACTAAAAATGAATATGGATGCTGGTCAATTCCTAGTATTGACCAGTTTATATATGGGCGGACATTGCCCCTCATGCCAATTTTAGAAAAAAACGGTACATTCTTTATTAAGGCGCGAAATTTTGATGTCGTTGATAGTTATCAATGGATTGTGGGACCATCAAAAATGATAGACACGCATGCAATTTTGAAAATGGCCGTAAATGGCTTGCATCAAGTGAGAGCCAAGCGGAATTTCGATTTAGCAACCAACCCACTGCTTTCACGCTATTCTGAATTTCAAAAAATGGTTTTCAATATTCCCGAAAATTTCAATGGTTTTTCCATTTATCCCAACCCGATAATTGGTGATCAATTAAATATTGAAATTCTAAAAGAGATGGATGCAGGTGAAATCTTGTTAGTAGATTTAAGAGGAATTATTTTAGGAAAATGGCCTATTGGAAATTCAAAAGAGGCTTTAAAAATTAAAATTCATTCAATCCCGAATGGTCAATATATTATTAAAATTATCTCCGCCAATATCATACTCGACAAACTATTGATCATTAATCAATAAATGCATTAGGACAATAAACCTTTCACTACTTTTCCGTGAACATCTGTCAATCTAAACCTTCTTCCTTGTGATTTGAAAATTAATTCCTCGTGGTTGATCCCAAGAAGATGTAGCATAGTGGCATGAAAATCATGCACGTGCACTGGATCCTTCGAAATATTATAACTAAAATCATCCGTTTCCCCATAGCTACCTGGCTTTACTCCAGCACCGGCCATCCACATACTAAAGCATTTAGGATGATGATCTCTCCCATAGCCATTCGCTGAAAGTTTACCTTGGGAATAAACAGTCCTTCCAAACTCTCCACCCCACACCACTAAGGTATCTTCTAGCATACCCCTTCTTTTTAAATCTTGGATCAAAGCAGCTGTCGCTTGATCCGTCTGCTTACATTGAGTAATTATACTTTTAGGTAATGCGTCATGATGATCCCACCCTTGATGATATAGTTGAACAAAACGTACATCTTTCTCTAGTAATTTTCGGGCCAACAAACAATTCGCGGCAAATGTACCCTTATCCCTACTTCCTGGACCATAAAGATCAAACACCTCATCTGATTCAGAACTCACATCCATAACTTCAGGAACCGAAGTCTGCATACGAAAGGCCATTTCATATTGGGAAATCCTAGCTTCAACTTCTGGGTCAGCCCAAGTTTGATTTTGTACCTGATTTAATTTCTTCAAATATTCAAGCATCTCCTTTCGATCTTCTCCGTCATAACCTTCTGGGTTATTTAAATATAAAACGGGATCCTTGCTGGACCTAAATTGAACTCCTTGATGCTCAGAAGGCAAAAAACCATTTCCCCATAATCGAGAATAAAGCGGCTGATCCTTAGAAGCATTTTTAGAAACCATCACAATAAATGCGGGTAAATTCTGGTTTTCACTGCCTAAACCATAACTCAACCAAGAACCGATCGATGGTCTGCCGGGCAATTGATGTCCCGTTTGAAAAAAGGTAATCGCAGGATCATGGTTGATCTGCTCGGTATACATAGATTTAATCACACACAATTCATCCGCTACTTGGGCCGTGTAAGGCAATAACTCACTAACCCAAGTTCGGTTCTGCCCATATTGTTTAAAATTGTAAAGAGAAGGAACAATAGGTAAAACGGCTTGATTCGCGCTCATTCCCGTTAGCCTTTGGCCCTTACGAACGGAATCCGGAAGACCTTCACCAAACATAATTTTTAAATTAGGTTTGTAATCGAACGTCTCAAATTGGGAAGGTCCCCCACTCATAAATAAATAAACTACTCGCTTTGCTTTGGGCGCAATCTTAGGGAGCGATTCTAATATCTGATCTTGAATGGATTTTGCTTGCAATGCTTGGCCACCCATTAAAACCTGCAATGCAGCAGCACCCAAACCCATGGCCGTTTTCTGAAGAAAATTTCTTCGATCCAAACCCTGATCCAATGCATGAAAATCTGGATGATTTAATCGATAAGCATCTTCGTGATGATTTCCCATTTTCTTATCTTTTCGTAATCGTAGCGTCCGAATTCATGATGGTATTTGCCACCACAGCTAAAGATGCGACATAAGGTCGATCCACTTCTTTCAAATCTATTTTTGACATGCCCGCGGACAACCAACCCTTTGCCTTCTCTGGAGCTTTTTTAAATTTGGCCCACTCTATTTTTTGCAATTCAACTAAAATATTGATTTCCCCTTCCTGAGGTTCTCGGCCTGTCAACCTCACATATGCGTCTTTTATGGACACATTCAAATTACTTTGTTTTGACATCCTTATCCCCATTTGCTTGGACGCCTCTAAAAATGTTGGATCATTTAGAACAACCAAAGCCTGAAGTGGTGTGTTCGTTTTTTGTCGACGCACCAAACATGAACTGCGGGATGTTGCATCAAAAGTGGACATCATGGGATTTGGAACCGATCGTTTAACCACCACATACAAACTTCGCTTGTAAATGGCCTGCGTTGTGTCTTGCTTATATTTATGGCTATTTATTTCCCATAAACCTTCTGGCTGATACGGATACATACTTTTCCCGCCAATCTCCCGGTTGATCAATTCACTGGCAACCAACGCATTATCGCGAATCATTTCCGCAGTCAAACGCGCAGATGGACCTCGAGCAAGCAAACGGTTTTCGGGGTCAAGTTCCATTAATGCAGCAGAAGCCTTAGAATCTTGTTGGTATGTCTTCGACATCACCATCAACTTTATTAATTTTTTAACATCCCAACCTGTTTCTCTGAAATTGACGGCCAACCAATCTAATAATTCTGGATGGAAAGGCATTTCGCCTTGATTTCCAAAGTCTTCAGCCGTTTTTACAATACCGATGCCAAATAAATTTTGCCAAATTCGGTTAACCGCCACACGTGATGTCAAAGGATTTCGACTGTCAGTTAACCACATAGCTAAGCCCAATCGGTTTTTAGGCAAATTAGCCGGGTACGGAAATATTTTTTCAGGAGTATTGGGAAATACTTCCTCCCCAGGTGCATCATACTGACCTCTTAATAAAACATGCGCCTTCTTAGGTTTGGCCATTTCTTGCATGACCATTAATTCCTGGGTTGATTCCGTTGAATCTGAATAGGCCGTTCGCAAAATCCTTAACTCATTTTTTACCTTCAAATACTCAGAATCTACGTTGGTCGCATAATAGTCAACGACATGATTTGTATCCTTAAAAATATTTTCGGATGAGTTTTTTTGAGCAATAAGCGTTACCTCATAAGGCCTTAATTCTCGGTTGTAAACGAGCACATCATCTGCGCGTCCCCCCTTAAAGCCTAGGCCACGCCACCAACCACCAATCTGTAAACCAGGCTCCTGCTTTGAATAAAAAATGATATCCTTATATAACTGATCCATCGTCGTTTCCATAGCCGGCTCAGTCCCATCGATGTATAATTTTAATCCCTTAGCCTGAGAAGAACCATCATAGGTCAGTGTCAATTGAACCCATCGATCCCGTGGAATATCATTTTTCGTGATTTTCGTAATGGCATTGGATGGAGCTGAGTGTGCCATCATAACTTCCAACGAATTATTTTTTAGATATACATGGAAGCCTTTGAAATTATACAATCGCTCTGCATTGCTTTTGTGAAAAATCACTCCTTCCTTTAAATTTTTAGGGATATTCACCCAAATTCCAATAGAGAAGGGTTCTGATTTTCGAAAAACTCCCACGCGGTTAAAGTCACAATATACATCCCCGTCAAAGGCCAAAGCCTTCCCAGAATGACCCTCCAAAAACTGAGGAATATCCCCCGTCTTCCCAGACTCATGCTTCAAAACACCTATTTCCTTCTCATTTTTTAAGTTGGTCAAGGTAGACTCAAAATCATAATGAGCGACTAATCCATTTTGTGGAATACTTTGCTTTTTCAATAAAATGGGGCCTTCCCCATTTGACCAGGTATCAAAGCCAGACGGTTTTAATGTATGCAATTTTTCCTCCGTCGTTTTTATTTTTGCTTGAATAAAATCCATGATCGCTTGCTGCTTATCCGTCGGCAACAATAGGGTTGGCGTAGGCATATCATCATTGTATGAAATTTGGCCTGCTTCCTTCACATTATTAAAAAAGCTAAATAACTGGTAATAATTTTTCTGAGAAATTGGATCGTATTTATGATCATGGCATCTCGCACAACCCGTCGTTAAAGCTAAAAAAGCATCTCCAAAAGTGTTCGCACGATCCATCACATATTCTGTTTGAAACTCCTCTTCTACGATTCCCCCTTCTGTATTTTGCTGATGGTTCCGATTAAATGCCGTAGCGATCCGCATTTCTTTGGTGGGATTTGGCATTAAGTCACCGGCCAATTGCCAATGAATAAATTGATCGTAGGGCATGTTTTTATTAAACGCTTGAATTACCCAATCTCGATAGGGCGACATGTCTCTAATTCGGTCAATGGTATACCCGTGAGAATCTGCAAAGCGAGCTAAATCAAGCCATTCGGCGGCCAACTTTTCACCAAAATGAGGTGAGGCTAACATACGATCGACTTGGATTTCGTAGGCATTAGGCCGTGCATCATTTTTGAAAAATTCAATCTCATCCACCGTAGGAGGCAAGCCCGTTAAGTCAAAGGATAAGCGACGCAATAAAAAATTTCGAGAAGCAGATCCGCTAAATTTTAAATTTTTGGAGGCCAACGCATTTGAAATGAAATAGTCAATCGGGTTATTTTCTTTTGTTGACGCAGGTATTTCTTTCTTAATGGGAGCCACAAAAGCCCAATGTGGTTTATACTCCGCACCATTTTGAATCCATTTAATCAGTACTGCCTTCTCTCGAGAACTTAATTCCAAATGAGATTTAGGAGATGGCATTTTATAGCTAGGATCTACCGATAATATGCGCTTAACCATTTCACTTTTACCCAGATTTCCAGGCACAATGGCAAATTTGCCAGGGCTTTCGGGCAATCGAGAAAATGCACCTTCGGGTAAATCTAAGCGTAATCCTGCTTTCTGTTTCGCTTTGTCTGGACCATGGCAAGCAAAACATTTATCAGATAAAATAGGCTTAACATGAATATTAAAGTCGATTTCAGTGGGCAAATTTTTCAATTCCAAAGCAACCTCTTTGGGCATACCCTCCTTTTCCTTGAAACCAAAGGAAAGGAATAAACAGGCACATAAGATTTGTAGGAATGGAAGCCTCATTTATTTGAATCTAGACGTTTAGGTAGATTTGTATCTGCTAATTTAAAAGTAAATTGGCCCGATTCAATCTTTAATTTTGGTCTCTTCTTTTTTAACGCATTTATACCCACTTCAGAAACCTTTGTATCCCAAAGATATAAAACTTTTAAATGTTGGCATTCCGCCAACTTCAATAAACCTGCATCCGTAATTTTGGTCCCATAAAGATTCAATTGTTCGAGTTGGTCTAAGTCTTTAAAAAATTCCAAATCATCATCTTTCAAATTCGTATGACCTAAATTTAAAATTTTCACATTTGAAAAATCCCGAATGACGGAAAAATCAATTTGATAAAAATCGGTTAATTTCAATTCCGTCACATGTGTTTTTATAGATTTCGATTGAGCCAACAAAGCATTAAAGTCAGATTTGACATTAATGAAATTTAAACTAATCCATTGATTATTTGCTCCTGAAGAAACGACACTAATTTTAGCTTCCTTTAATTTATCTAAAACTAGAGTTTCAATTGGGCCAAAAGGTTCCACATTAATTTCATTTTCTACCGGAATTTTATCTGAATTGGATAAATCAGTGGCCTGGCTACTCAATTCACTAGATGCTAGAACCATTTTTTGTTCAACCTCCCCAAAAGGTGCGCCCGTTGAAATCCATTTTTCAATGAATTGTATTTCCAATAAGGTCAATTGCTTTTTGCCTGTTGGCGGCATATGAAGATCATCATCTTCTGGTAATATTAAATAAGCATATAAATGACTTTTCAAGGAATTTCCAGGGATGAATATGCGGCCATGTTTGCCACCCTTGCGAATAAAAAATTCAGAATCTAAACGCAGCCCACCTTTCTTTTTTTGAATGGAATGACATGAGTAGCACTTAGACTTTAATATAGGGACAATTTGATCCTCATAGGGATAGAAATAGGCTTTTGTTTCTCCTTTAGGATTTTCAATTTTCACCGATCGCCTGTTTTTCGTTTGAATGGTAACGGTAGAGTCAACAGCCGGCTTTAAAAAGTAACCTTCTCCATACGTTAAAATAGATCCATAATGGCCAGTGACAATAATTAAAATCAATAAACCCGTGAACAGATAATTCCGAAAGCGAATCCAAAAATAGGAGGCGAGAGCTAGGATAAAGGTGGAAATTCCAGACCAGCGGTGAAAAAAAACAATTTCATCATTATAGTCGCCCGATGAAGCTAAAAGCCAACCAGCTAGGCAAGAAATACCTGCCAAAATACTGCCAATCAATACAAGTATAGATATGGAAGAATTAAAATCCTTTTTAGAAATAATTTGAAAAAAATGTAGGGCAATAGCCATCAGAAGAATTCCAATGGGGAAGTGAATCAATAGTGGATGCAATTGACCTACAAATTCAGAAAAAAGCGCAAGCCTTGTAATTTCCATAGGCAATACCTATTCATATATACCTTTGGCTATTTTTTCGCTGATTGATTTTGGAGCCACCCAAGCTAAAAATGCACCCAACTTATTTATGAAACCGGTGATAACTTCAGGTTTTTTTGCAAACATCCCATCTACTGCCATTTTAGCCACGGACTCCGCCGTCATGGTTATTTTCTTAGCTGCATTTCTAGCCTTATCTGGTAAATTAGCTCGGTCATTAAATGAACTTGTCGTTGCACCTGGACTAACAGCTGTCACCGAAATACCTTTATCTTTCCATTCGTGAAACAAACCACGCGAGAAATTCAATACAAATACTTTCGTGGCTGCATATAAACTCATCAGCGGTATGGCTTGATAGGCAGTTGAGCTAGCGATATTAAGTACATACGCCTGACCTTTTCCGGTGAGCATGGGATAAAATGTATGGCAAGCTTCAACCAATGCATTCATATTGACCTGCATCATTTGTTGGTTTTCAATAAAGGAATACGATTCAAATTCCCCCACTAAACCATAGCCGGCGTTATTGACCAGAATACGCAAATCAACTTGCTTTTCCAAAACCCACTGATATATACGACTCACTGACCCTTGATCACCTAAATCTGCCACTAGGTAGTCAACCGTATTGGCATATTTTTTTTCAATCGCCTCTTTTACTTGTTGGAGTTCATAGGAATTCCGAGCGACTATCAATAAATCATAGCCACGCGAAGCTAGTTCATTAGCTATTTCTTTTCCAATCCCTTTACTAGCTCCAGTGATTAATGCGTAAGACATAAATAATATTCTTTATGAGTAAAAAAAGCTGCTCAATGAGCAGCTTTAATCTTATTTCTTCGGAGCAACAGAACCAGGAGCAGCAGCTGCTGGTGGTGCTGGGTTAAAATAGGCTTTTATATCGGGATCATCTGCTTTGATCTCCTGAGCTTTTGTGAACAAATCTTTCACTTTAGCCTCATCCTTAGTTACAGATAAATGATATCCACCTAAAAACTTATATGCCTCAAATAATTGATTCTTATCTTCTTTGTATTGAGTACTTTTTTCAGCTTTTAACTGATCCACTACCGCGATGAATTTTTCATAGTAAGGAGCTCCTAACCATTTCGTTCCATCGTAATCGATAAAGTTGTTGGCACGTGCACGATTGATATAAAATGGAGGCCATTTATCATTCACTGAAATGGACTTGGCAAACATAGAATCAGCACGCATCGCCATGGCTGGTCGGCCAATCGTATCTGCTTTATTGATGTAGGCAGCTGTTAAATATAAATCCATAGCCACTTTAAAATAATCTCCTGATCCTACCGTTTGAGCTCTTTTCACTTTCCATTCAATCGATTTAGTCCCAGCAACAGAAGCCTCTAAGTATCTTTTTTGCTTATATCGAATGTCATGAATTAACGTATACACATTGTTATTGGTATCTAAAGGTGCCGCTTTTTCCATGTAAGCAATAGCTAAAGAATCCTTACCTAAACCCTGATATCCTTTACCGAAGTATAAATCATCCATAAAGTAAGGCTTAACTCCTTTTTTAACCATCTCATCTAAATTGTCGATACCTTGTTGGAAATTACCCATTTCAACGCGTGAATACCCACGCATACGGTAAATATCATTATCACGAACTCCACGCTTATCAGCCTCATCCGTATATTTCATCGCTCCATCATAATCCTTAGAAAGGAAAAGCAATTTGGCTGTTTCCATCGTAACCTCTGGAGTGGCTTCTGCTTTTTCGATATATTTTCTAAAATAACGAGAAGCATTTTTATACTGACCACCGATGATCAAATACTCACCATAACGACGATGTCCTGGAGCATAATTTGAATCCAAGTCCAACGCCTCTTTATAACGTGCTTGTGTTTCTTTGTAATTTTTTCCTCTCAAATAAACCGTACCTATTTTAACCTTAGCTTTTACATTTCGTGGATCTTGTCCAATAGCTGCTTCATAAGCTGTCACCGCATTTCCTCCATCATTTTTAATTAAAAAGGCATCTCCTTTAACAATGTAATGCTCAGGCGCAGGTAATTTTTTGTCCTTTAACATACGCTCTTGAATCACATCAATTAAACGTATGGCTTCACCTGGATCATTGTTATTTGCATTAAAACTCTCCTCTTTACCTAAAATATAATACATGGAATAAGCCTCGGCGATGCGATATAAAACATCAATATTTTTTGATTTGGTATCGGCTATAATTTTATCAAACTCAACTTTAGCAGCAGAAACATTATTTTGACCCACTAAAATGGAAGCTAAGCCGACTTGATTTAAAGGATTTTTAGGATCTGCAACTTTCCCTTTTTCAAAACTAATTTTAGCATTATCCCAATCGCGTAAATGCAAAAAGTATAAACCTAAATTGAAGTAATTCTCACATGTAGGAGCAGAAGCCACAAGTCCTTCGAAAACTTGTTTAGCCCTACTTGGCTGATGTCGGTCTAAAAAACGAAAACCGTCTTGTACCGTTTGACTAAATGCTACGTTGGATATCAATAATCCTACACCCAATATCCATGATTTAAATTTCATCATTGTAAATTTTAATTTTTTGCTAAAATATTTTTTTAAAGGCTTAGAACATCAAAATGTTCAATAATTTAATCTAAAAGTTTAATTAAAATCGAATGACAAAATTAATGATAAAAATTTAGATTTTGTCATTTAAATAAACAAATTCTTTGTTATTGGTTAATTTGGTACGTCCTAATCGTGATAGGTCGGGTCAAAGGAATTAAGCCAGCCTTTAAAACAATGAGCTGACCCATCTCCCCACAAACGTAATTGACAAAACCTGTTCCTAAGCCTAGATGTGATTCTTTCAAGATCAACTTAATTTCTCGGCGCAAAGGATACGTTTTTAAGGCCAAATTATATCCAAAAGGTTGCAAATATTTATCCTGGGCTAATCCATCTTTTTCAGCTACTGACATCACATGAACGGATTTAATGAATCCTAAAGAAGTGGGATTATCTCCATCACTAATCCAGTTTGATCCAATAATTCCCAACGCATTTGAGTGATTTTTTACATATTCAATGACCGCTGGATTAGAACCAGCAGCAAAGACGGCTAATTTCTGGGTCGCTGGAATACCTAATTTATCGATTAAAAATTTAATGTTGCTTGAATTTGCTTTATCGACCACTAATAAAATTTCTCCGGAAACAGAATGGGCTCCCAATTTATTCCAATTGGAAATCTTTCCTTCCAATAATTCTTTCAATAGGGGTAAACTAATTAAGGTATCCGTGTTTTGCCTATTAGTTAAAAGAGCTATTCCATCCGCAGCAAATGGGAAGCTACGGTAGGTTATTTTTTCACGCGTAAAAATTTCCTTTTCTTTGGAGGTAAGGTCCCTTGAAACTACGATAGATCGAACTTTTTCGTTCAACAAATCAGCTATCGCTTCATTTTCAGGCGTGAATTTTAAATTAATGTGAGCAAAATGATAATTATTTTCAAAAGCTGTTTTTTCAGATTTCAATAAAAGCTGGAAAGACTCATCCACAGCGATCGAAATTTCTCCTTGCGCTGGACCGTCCTTGGCGTCCTCTTTTTTGCTGAACAACGAACATGAAAAAAAGATGCAGGAAAGGAAAAGTACCCCACATAAATTACGAGCCGTATTCGCCATATTCATCTTCATTTAATTCTTTATAATACAAATATGCTCTATAAAATCTAAAAAAACCATAGGCTAAAAACAATGACCCAAGGTAATAATTAATGGACAAACCAAACCAAGTGCCGAGTTGGGCCTCCGACCAAAACGCTACATAAACTCCAAGCAAACAATAAGCAAGGGCAGCGATTAATCTAAATAAAACATTAATTAATTCTGCAGCTGACAATTTCATCATGAATTTTAAAAACAATCAGACCTGCCAAAAACAAATTTAGCAGGTCTGAAGGAAATAAATTAAATCTTATTCAGATAATACGAAGGTAATTGGCTGAGTAAATCTTGAACGTACTGCACGGCCAGACTGCTTGCCTGGATTCCATTTAGGTACTGATTTAATCACGCGAATCGCTTCCTCATCGCAACCAAATCCTACTGATTTCAAAACCTGAACATCTTGAATAGTTCCATCCGTATTAACTACGAACTGAACATATACTTTACCGCCTACGTTTGCACGCTGAGCAGCTGATGGGTATTTTAAATTTCTCTGAAGGAACGCACCAAAAGCACGTGGTCCGCCAGGGAATTCAGCTTGTTGTTCCACCGCAGTAAAGATTTCATCTTCTGCAGGCTTAGGTGGCTCTACTGGAGCTAAACCTTTCGCATCTGGATCAACAGGTGGTTCGAAATTTTCCGTTTCACCCTTCACTGTTTCAGAAGCTGTATTTCCTTTTACCTCCTCAGGTGGCGGCTCAGGCTTTGTAACTTCTTCATCATGCTTAATCTCAGGAGGTAAAAACTTAGTCGTTGTTACCTTAGGGATTTCTTTGGGTGGTGGCGGCGGTGGCGGCGGCGGCAACTCTACCTTTTTGGGTGGAGGTGGCGCGTCTAATTTCATTACTTCAGCTGTGATTTCTTCTTTGGTAGTGAGGTTTGCTGTCAACTGTTTCCAGAATGCTGCAATCAACAATGCGCCAACGAAAAGAGCAGAGCCTAGTAATACCGACCGTTTGATAACCTTTGGATAGGTAGTCCTTAGTAAAAAAGCACCAAATTCTCGGTTCTTATCTCTAAAGATAATGTCATCCAATGTAGCATCTTGGCTTGTTACTTGTGACATAGTATTTCTTAATTTAAAAATTTATTAAATAGGCTATCGCCATTTTATTTACCTGAACGTTTAATTAAATCCTCCGAAGCTGGATCAATCTGTAATAAAGCATATCGCTTATTGCCAGTAATCGCACATTCATCAAGCATATCGACCATATTACGGTATTTTGCTTTTTTCGTTGGTTTAATCACGAGCGTAAAATTGTTACCGATTTTCTTCTTCAAATCCGCAATTACCTTGCGAATACCTGTGTCAGAATAATCAGTCACCTCTAATTTAGTACCTGCTTCAGTCGGTATACCTTGGTAATAATACACCTTAAACTCATCTGGAATAACCGTTAAGGTCTCAGACAATTTAACTGGTGACGTTTCCTTTGTATCCGTCTTATCAGGCATGTTTAATTGCATGGTCACGGGTTTAGCTAACGTAGTCGTTAACATAAAGAAAGTGATTAGCAAGAAGCCTAAGTCCACCATCGGTGTCATGTCAATTTTGGTTGACATTTTTTTACTTCGCTTCTTCCCTCCGCCTTTCTTACCCCCACCGGAGCTATCTATTTCTGCCATTTCTTAATCTAATTAATAATGAATACTTATTTTGGTTTTCCTTCAGGAGATGTAATCAACTGAAATATATTGATATTCTGAGCTTGCAAAGTACCAATGATATCACTGAAAATTTCATAATTAGAATTCTGATCTCCCTTGATCGCAATCTTCAGATTCGGATTTGATAATTTGGCATATCCAACCCAATATGACAGCTCATTATTAGCTGAATCGATCGGAATACCTTTTATCAATTTTTTCGCATCTGCTGGTTTCATATTCAACACTTGACGCATCGCACCAGCCGGGTAGCCTACAATTTCAGAAGCCATATAATTCTTCTTCATCTCTGCTGTTACAGCAACTCCATAGCGACTAGCCATGCGCTCTAACATAAACTCCCTACCTAATTGATCGTCAGATGCCAAATAAACACCACCCTCATTCGATACACTTATCGTCAGCATACCATCTTTCGCATTCAAAGGTTTCTCTGAAATAGATGATGGTGGAACTATGGTAACTGCCTCCTCAGGACGAAACTTCGCGGTTAACATGAAGAACGTCAACAAAAGGAAAGCCACGTCACACATCGCTGTCATATCGAGTGATACACTTTGTCGTTTGGCTTTAACTTTTGGCATAACAATTAATAATTTGAACTGTGAAAAATAATTTAAAATAGGCTATCGCCCAAAAGGTTCAAATATTAATTGTGATGCGTAGCATAATTTTGGTTAACGCTCAAACCAATCTCATCAATGCTATAAGTTAACTCATCAATTTTAGATGTGAATAAGTTATAGGCAATGATACAGATCGCTGAAGTACCAATTCCTAACGCTGTATTTACAAGCGCCTCAGAGATACCATTTGCTAATGCTGTTGAATCTGTAGACCCACCTGAATTTCCTAAGGCAGAGAACGCCTTGATCATACCGATTACCGTTCCTAGAAGACCAATTAACGTAGACACCGAAGCTAAAGTAGCGATGATCGTTAAGTTTTTCTCTAACATGGGTAACTCTAATGAAGTAGCTTCTTCAACTTCCTTGCTTAAAGCAGCTAATTTTTGCTCCTTATCTAATGACTTGTCACCCGTTAATTGCTTGTATTTCTTCACTGCTGAAAGTGTTACGTTTCCAACAGATCCTTTTTGCTTGTTACATGCAGCGATTGCAGCTTCAGCATCATCCTTATCCAAAGAAGCTTGAATCGAACGAACGAATGCGTTAACATCTCCTGTTCCTTTAGCTTTTCTTATAGTCAACAAACGCTCAATTGAAAATGTTAATGCCGTTAGGAAACACGTTATCAAAACTGGTACAATGACACCACCCTTGTATACGATACCAAAGTAATCGCCTGGAAGTGGATGACCTTCATTTGTTCCACCTTCAAAGTGTGAACCATCTCCCATCACAAACATGAAAATAAGAATGGAAATAACAAATAAAATAATTAAAATTAAACCTGCAGAAATACCGCCAGATTTTTTTTCAGTTGCAGCTGGCTTAGCAGCTGGCTTTGGTTGTTGTGTACTCATTAGTATGGTAAATTTGGGGTTAAAAAATAAATAGTTTACATAACACTTTTAAAAAATACCTGACGCGTAGTTTTCATAATTATCGCTTCATTGATATTTTCAGTGAAAGCAAAAGTAATGTAATTCTAATTTAATTTTAACATGGTTTGGGTTATATTAAGATGATTTTTTTTTCAGGCCAATATAGCCTATTGTACTATCTTAATATTTTTCCCTAAATAGCATCGATTATAGGGTACTTTTTCGGGATTAAGAAATTAAAAAAAAATTAAAAAAAATTAAAAAAACCTCAAATAGGTATAATTTATGGTCTAATTATTAACTTAGACTCCTCTTAAACAACACATGGACTCACCTTTTTACAAAAAAAGCCCAAAAGCATCTTCTAGAAAAAGTGATAGCTCCTCCCTAAAAGAAGCCATTGAGTCGTTACTTAAAATATATAAATTACAAGGGAAATTTGACGAGACGTATGTGTCGGCCAACTGGGAATCCATTATGGGTAAACCGATCGCTGCCAGAACGCAAAAGGTGTACGTGACGAATCATAAATTATTTCTTCAGATCGATTCAGCACCGCTCAAGAAAGAACTGATGATGGCCAAACAAAAAATGATCGAATTAATCAACAAATCAGCTGACAACGAGGTCGTCAAGGAAGTGATTTTTCTTTAATGCTATCGCTGGGCGATTCATCCATAAACAAATCATACGCTAAAACACACCAAACAATCAATAATGGCAAAATCATTAAGGCATATTGATTAATGTATGCTTCACGAAGGTAGCGAGGGAACAAATCCGTGGGAGAAAAGCTTGATATAAGTAAGGTGCCAACCAGCAAGCTCCACCTTACCTTGTTTTTAGGTCCCAAAATGAACCATAATCCTACCCCCGGAAATGCCATAATTAAAGTGGGCGATTCCGTTCCCGTACTCGCAAGCATTAAGTAAATGGTCACAAAGGCTAAAATCCTTAATTGGAAATCAATCCGACCCCATTTCGACGGCTGAAAATAAACGATCACATTGAGCAGCATCGATGGAATCAAAAACCATATATTAGACAAATTTTCATCCCTGAAAATGCGGCGAAACATGCCCATCACGCACACATCTGTTCGTACATTTTGAATGTTTATATTGAGTTCATTCTTGTGTGTCAGTATCCCAATCCAATCATAATACGTTTGAATGCCATATTGATAACCTCCTAAAATCATGGGAGTAATTCCCCAAATTACCAACCAGGCCAATAAATAATAAAAAAACCGAAGTCTGGTTTTTGAAAAAAAGAAAAATGCCAATCCTACAATGCCATAGAATTTAATCAAGATCCCTAGAATAATTAAACAAGCCGCCCAAAAATCTCGCCCCCGATGTACAAAAATATAACTCCACAAGATCATCGAGATACATAAACCATGAAATTGCGTATTTAAAAGAGCAGTAATCGCTGAATTCAAAATAATCCACAAAATACTGACGCGCTGATCGATTCGGATAGGCAAATTCTGTATGGCATAATATAAAATGACTGAATTGAACAAATTCCAAATTACCAAACTCAACCCTAAAGGCATCAACGAAAAAGGAGACATCAAAATAGCAAATACAGGTCCATATAAATACAGATCAAAATACTCTTTGGGATATTCTACATACAACGGCATTTGATTAAAAAAATGACCCGTACTCGATTTAAAAATGACAAAATTATTAATATGAGAATGAACATCTGAAAGCAGATATTGCTTCAAGCCTGTGATGGCCCCTGCCAACAACCATATTGTGATTAATACAGAAGGCCGATGATACCAATGAATTTTATTATTTTCCATCTGAAAGGTTTTTTATGTAGGCATTCATCGTGATAAAATCCACCAAATAATTTTTTTGCATTCCCTTTAAATAGCATTCGAGTTTTTTAAGTAAAGATCCTTGATGCCCCCTTTTCACGTGAAAAGGCAAAGGATATTTGGACAAATCGGCAAATTCCCAAGGATGAAAATACAGGTTTACAAATCTGTTTTTTCTCAAACATACTTGAGATAAATAAGTAAAAAACCACAAAGGGAAATTTTTGAAAGCCAACCAAAATAAAGGGATTCGAGTTTTAGGTGTAACTGAAGCAGGAACATTCCATAGCTCATGCTCAAAAAAAGGGGTTGTTGGCTTATCACGATGATCATAACGGCCCGGAATCCAAGTTGGATTAAGTGACGAATGATACGTATAACCGGCCAATTTGATTTCGGTTTCATCCACATATTGCATCCTAGCCATCCGAAAACCTAAAACCTTGCGGCCACTCAATTTTTCCAAAAGATCCTTCGAAGATTTTAAATCCTTTTTTGCGTCAAAACTTCCATGAAAATAACCGTGTGAAGCCAATTCATGCCTATGATGTATTTTTGAAATCCAATCAGGATTATTTTCTGCAAAAACACCCGTACAAAAAATAGTGATGGGGATTTCCAATGAATCAACTAATTCCATGAAATTTTTCAAACCCTTTCTCGAGACCTCCAATTGTTCCTCCAATGTGATTTCAAACCCGTATTCTAAGGGGATATCACACTCTTCAACATCCAAGGTTATCATGATTTTAGGTGTGGCCATGCTACAAATTAATCATTCTGCGAATCAAAATTGACCCAAAATTAAACAACTCGGTTAAAATAGTCTTGAACTTCATCTTGGAAAATTGGATTCCCTCTCGAACCTGAACATAAATCCAATCCATGCGAATGTCCTTTTGGTTAGATGCCATCACGAGAAACTCCATGTCAAATAAAAACGCTGAAATCTGCGTTTTTAGAAATAGTATCTTTCCTTTTTGGTTAAATCCTTTAAGTCCAGATTGGGTATCCTTGACCTTTAAATGAGGGAAAAAAAGGTAATTCATTACCTTTAAACTCAACGAGAAAATTTTTCGCGATAAAGGCAGAGAATCATAATAATGTTCGTCCCGAACTCCGACAACAATATCAACATTTTCTTCATCCAATTTTCTGTACATCTCCAATGCATTTTCCAACTTATATGGATAATCGGCATCCGTATAAATAATAATCTCGGAGGTAGTTTGTTTTATAGCCTCCCTCAAAGCCCCACCCTTGCCTACGTTTTTAGGCAAATCAATATAACTAAAATAGGGTATTTGAGTGTTTAAATAAAGGATATCTTGTTCATTAATCCCCTGTGAACTACCATCATTCACGACGTAAACTTTAATTTGAAGATCTTTCGGCAACATCTTGACAAAAAGCCCATAATAATGCACTAAATCCTGAGCCCAATGCAGGTGTGGATTATAACAAGGGTGAACTAAGTCAAGAGATTTGTAATCTTTCAAACTTTATTTTTTTTGCAATATTACGAAATTTAAGCCTTGGGTATGATTAAAAAAACGCAGATATTTGCTAGCATTTAATTTTCATATGGCAAATCCCCCATTATTAAAATCTGGCGACCTAGTTTCGGTTTTATCCCCAGCATCGCATACCAACTCAAATGCCTGGGAAAAAGGAATTGAAGTACTTGAGAAATGGGGATTACGTGTCGATCGGGGCGAACATTATTTATCCCAATATTTTGGTTTTGGAGGGACCGATGCTGAACGTCTAAATGACTTACAAAAAGCATTAGATAACCCGGAAATTAAAGCCATATTTCCGATCAGAGGTGGCTATGGAACGAGCCGTTTATTGGACGATTTAGATTTTTCCTTATTCTTGCAAAATCCGAAATGGATTGTGGGATTTTCAGATATCACCGCATTATTAACGCACATTGATTCATTAGGTGTTGCCGGAATTCATGGTCCAATGCCCAATAATTTTTGCCAAAAAGGAGGAGAATTATCTCTTCAAGCATTGAACGAAGTTCTGTTTAATGGACGTGCTATTTACACATGTAAACCACATCCATCCAATATCTTAGGTGAGATTCAAGGAGAATTGATCGGCGGAAATCTTTCCTTATTATCGCATTTGATTGGCTCCAAAAGCTTTAGTAGACCGGATGGAAAAATTTTAGTGATTGAGGAAATAGGCGAAAGACTATATCACGTAGATCGTATGTTGGTCCAACTAAAACGATCAGGGTATTTTGAGGGACTTACCGGCATGATCATCGGTGGATTTACCGATTGCAATGAGGCTCCTTTAACCATAGGAAAATCTGCGCAGGAATTAATTTTAGAACATACAGAAGATTATCAATTGCCCATAGCATTTGATTTTCCATTAGGCCATGTTCCGGCAAATCATCCAGTGATTTTTGGGGTGAAATCCAACTTATTGATAAGTTCAGAAAAAGTCCAACTAACTTGTCAACTTTAACATTTATTGGTTGGAATAAGGGCTAGATTTGAGTCAATCAATTCGCCACTATGCTCGCAAAAACATATGGAAGCTCTGTTTTTGGAGTATCCGCTTCTTTAATAACGATTGAGACTAATGTGAGTCAAGGCACCAAGTGCTTTTTAGTTGGCCTCCCCGATTCCACCATCAAAGAATCCATCCTTCGAGTAGAATCCGCCTTAAAGCAAATGGGATTCTTTTTCCCACGCAGAAAAGTGATTATCAATTTAGCGCCAGCCGATATCCGCAAAGAAGGTTCAGCTTATGATTTACCCATTGCACTTTCCATTTTACATGCCTCAGAACAAATTAGTTTCCCTAATTTAGACCACTATGTAATCATGGGCGAATTAGGATTAAATGGCGATTTAAGACCTATTAAGGGAGCCTTACCCATGGTTTTAGAAGCCAAAAAACAAGGTATTTTTAAAATCATTTTACCCAAACAGAATGCCAATGAGGCCGCCATTGTCAGTGAGATGGAAGTTTTTGGGATGGAAACACTCCAAGAGACTGTCCAGTTTTTGCGAGGTAAAACGATACATCATAAAACATTGATCAATATTGATCCCTTATTTAACAACCAAACCAACGATTTTGAGCTTGACTTTTCGAATGTTCAGGGACAGGCACACGCCAAAAGAGCCATGGAAATTGCCGCTGCTGGTTCACACAACCTCATTATGATAGGTCCGCCAGGTGCTGGCAAAACGATGTTAGCCAAAAGAATTTCAAGCATATTACCCCCAATGACGCTCCAAGAAGCACTCGAAACAACCAAAATACATTCCGTGGCGGGAAAATTAAGTGATAAAAAAGCACTTATTGCCACTAGGCCATTTCGATCGCCCCACCATTCGATTTCATCCGTGGCATTGATTGGTGGTGGATCCATTCCCCAACCAGGGGAAATTTCTCTAGCGCATCATGGGGTCCTTTTTTTAGACGAGCTGCCAGAATTTTCAAGACATGTCCTAGAGGTATTGCGCCAACCGCTTGAAGATCGAAGCATTCATATTTCTAGGGCAAGGTGGGTGGTCGAATTTCCGGCCAACTTCATGTTGATAGCTAGCATGAACCCTTGTCCCTGTGGGTTTTATAATCATCCCATCAAGACTTGCACATGTGGGTCTGAAAATGTTCGTAAATATTTAAATAAAATTTCAGGTCCATTGTTAGACCGAATTGACATGCATGTAGAGATTACCCCTATTTATTATGAAGAAATGACTTCAGAAAAGCCGGCGGAAAATAGCGAAACGATCCGCCAAAGAGTGATAAAGGCTGTGGACATGCAGAAAAAACGTTTTAAAGGGTCCGTAAATACCTATTCAAATGCAAATATGTCTTCACAAATGGTGAAAGAAATTTGCCAATTAGATACTGCATCCCAACAATTACTCAAACGCGCGATGGATAATTTACAACTTTCCGCCAGAGCTTATGACCGGATTTTGAAGTTGGCAAGAACCATTGCAGATTTAAGTCAAATGAATCAAATTGACTTGGCGCATGTAGCTGAGGCCATTACCTATCGAAATTTAGATAGAGAAAATTGGGCAGGATAATGTATTTTTGAAAAAAAATAGTTTTATGCTAAAGAAAATTTCAATTCTATTTCTCTTCATTCAACAAATTGCTTTGGGACAAAGCAAAACAGAAAATCCTTCATTTAGGCCTTTAGAGAGTTTTGAGCAGATATTTGCCAAAGCTGCCAAAGAAAAAAAGCCCGTATTTTTCGAAGCATATCTGCCTACATGTTCACATTGTATGGCCTATGACAAGACATTGCGAGACCCCAAAATAAAATCATATTTGTCAACTCATTTTTTAGCCTACCAATTGGATTTGAGCAAAAGAGAGAATGGCTTATTTCTAAGAAAGAATAAAATATTTGTTCCTTCAACTCCTTCATTTATCGTTTTTTCACCAGAAGGTAAAGTGATCAATGTCGAGCCCGTGGGAGATGAAACCAATACCATCGATGGAATTCAGTTGATTTTAAATAAGGCGAAAGACATGAATAAAAATATGATCGCAAGCCTTAAGAAATTTGATGCTGGAGATCAAGATTTTGATAATATGTTATCTGTGGCGCTATTTGCGCGATATACGATGGATACCGTAAAAAATATGGAAGTCGTAAATAAGCTTGCAAATTCCGTAAAGCCTGATCAGTATCTTGATAAAATGTCATTTCTATTAATGCAGCGAGTGATGTTGGATACGGATAATAAACTATTCCAATTTTTCATTCAAAATCTTCCGGCCTACAAGAAAAAATTTGATTCCTTGGAGGTAAAACAAACGGCTGAAAATGTACTGATGTCCAGTTTATATTGCAGTCGGGCTAGAAAATATTCCCCAAGCAAAATTGATCAAATAAAAAGTGGACTTAGGTTATTAGGAGTGCCCGAAAATCAAATTGCCACACGCTGCATTGTTTTGGAGGTGTTAATTGACCTAGGCCAACAAAATATTCAGGGTGCAACGGGGAAAATCAAAAACTATTATCAAGGAAAACCTATTCCGGAAAAAGAAATGGATTTTTGGTGCACGCAATTAAAGAGAAATCAAAAAGCGGAAATGCCTTGTCCTTTAAACCCATAAGATAAATTATATCCATCAAATCGCTTTTACCTTTGGTATTTTACTGAAAAAAAACTAATTTTCTAAAAGGTTATCAACTCGGTTCTATCCTTCAACCTATGAAAAGAATTTTTACCTTATTTCTTTCACTTTCGGTTTTGTTAGTTTCCACAAGTTCGACCCCTTTAGGTGGGGAAGAAAGTCTTGAAGATGTATTCAAACGAATAAAAGAGGAGGTTGAAAATAACTCAAAGGCCTACACAACATTAGGGGATGCATGCACTAAAATAGGCCATCGATTAACGGGTAGTCCTCAGGGAAAAAAAGCTGAAGAGTATGTCTACAAAATGTTCAAAGATTATGGATTTCGCGATGTAAAATATCAGGGATTTCAAGTTGAAGCATGGGCTAGAGACACCGTAACCTTATCCGTCGCTCCTCCAAAATCAGATGACTTCAGGGAAATCCAAGTAGTTTCACTCGCAATGACTCCTGTGGAAGCTAATATTCAAGGAACTATCGTGGATGTGGGCAATGGACTAGATGCCGACTTTGAATCTAAAAAAGAATGGGTAAAAGGTAAAGTCGTTTTAGCCAATATCGGGTTATTGGATGTCGCGCCAGGAACAAAAAATTTACATCGATCTGAAAAAACAGCTCTTGCCATACAATATGGTGCCATTGGCGTCATATTTTCGAACAGCGTTAAAGGTCAAGTTTTATTAACGGGAACAGCGTCAGTCACCGGGAATTTGATTTCCATTCCTGCCGTTTGTGTTTCCTATGAAAGTGGTATTGAAATTAGGAAATGGCTAAAAGACCAACCCGGATTATTGGGATTCATTGAGATGCACAATGTAAGCCAACCGATTAAGGCTAGAAATGTAATAGCAACATTAAAAGGAGATAACCGAAAATACAAACATGAAAAAATCATTATTGGCGGCCATTTAGATTCATGGGATTTAGCGACAGGGGCCATTGATAATGGAATTGGTTCATTTTCGGTCATTGATATCGCCCGAACTTTTAAAGCATTGGGATTAAAAAGTAAGCGTACGATTGAATTTGTCGCTTTTATGGGAGAAGAAGGTGGTTTGTTGGGTTCGAAAGCCTACATTGAACGAGCGAAAAAATCGGGGGATATAGACCAGATCGTTTACATGATCAATTTAGACATGACGAATAATGTGCACGGATTTAATGGAGGGGGAAGAAAAGAACTCATGCCTTTATTGAAAGAAATTGGCGACAAGATTAAATCCATTGATGAAAAATTCGCGAATGAACTTGAAAATTCCGCCGGTTTACATTCAGATCATCAATCCTTTTTACTCGAAGGAATTCCTGCTAGTGCGCCCATGGGAAAATTAGAGAAAAGTGTATTGGACTGCTATCATGCCGATTGCGATGTGTTTGACTTAGTCAATAAGAAGGAAATGGAAAACACGGTGAAATATACCGCCATGTTACTTTATGGAATGGCAAACACGAATAATTTTCCTGCCAAACGACTTGACTTCTATTCGACACGTGATTTTTTCATCAAAGAAAATCTCAGGAGGGAGTTAGAATTAGGCAATGAGTGGCGCTGGGGCAACGATTGATGAATAATTTTTTAATACAAATGACAAGCTTTTTTAAAATATGAATAACTCGAATCCTTCTTTCTTTGATCATAATATGGAAATAGTGCCAGAATCTTCGTTTAAGTCAATCATTAAGGTTATTGGAATTGGCGGCGGTGGCTCTAATGCTGTTCGCCACATGGATAAGCTGCACATTAAAGGTGCCGATTTAATTATCTGCAATACCGATTCACAAGCCTTGGCTTCAAATTCTGTCAAAACAAAAATTAAACTTGGAAATCAAGGTTTAGGTGCGGGAACGGATCCTGAGGTAGGCCGACAAGCTGCCATCGAAAGTAAGGAAGAGCTTAGTAAAGTTTTGACTGATGAAACTGAAATGGTATTCATTACAGCTGGAATGGGTGGAGGTACAGGAACGGGCGCGGCTCCAGTGATAGCCCAATTAGCTCGTGAAAAAGGGCTTTTGACCGTCGGCATAGTTACTGCTCCTTACAAGTGGGAGGGGAAAGAAAAAATAAATTATGCCTTAAAGGGGATTGAAGAACTTAAAACTTATTGTGACACCGTTTTGGTGGTCATGAATGATAAATTAGCTGAAATCCATAAAGATTTAGCCTTAAAAGATGCATTCTCAAAGGCAGACGATGTGCTTGCAAAAGCCGTAAAAAGTGTCGTTGATGTGATCGCAAAACCAGGTGATGTCAATACAGACTTCATGGATGTCAAGAAGGTATTGAAAAATGCAGGGCAGGCCATGATGAGTTCAGCCTTAGGCCAAGGAGAAGAAAGGGCATTAATGGCTATTTCAGATGCGTTAGAATCTCCACTTCTAAACTCGCAAGAGATCAAAGGAGCAAAAAGAATTTTAGTTACGGTCTCCACCAGTAGCCAAAGAGACTTGGTCATGAGTGAACAAGATATCATCGTTGAGTATTTGCAAGCTAGGATTAGTGAGCAAGCGGATATGATCAAGTTTGGTATATCGACGGACGAAGATTTACAAGATGATCTTTACCTAACCGTCATTGCTGCAGGTTTTGAACACGAAAATGATGACCTAGATAAGTTTCACCGAGGAAGTACCGAGGGATATAGGCAAGGTACCCCGGCATCCATTTTACAAGCTGGAGACAAATTTGACTTTGACGACTATGGAGCTGGTGTCCAGAACAATGACTTAGAAAATGAGGTAGTCCGATTTGCTAAACTAGTCGACCTATACAAAAATGGTGGACCTTCTGAAAAAGATTTTGCCATCCCAGCCTACCAAAGAAATAAGGTGCCATTATATGATTTGAGGACGGTTCCTCAAGATCGTTGGATCGAATTAGCGCTTTATGAAGATTAATATTCGCTCACCTTTTTAACAGTTTCGCGGATTAAATCTTCGCTAGCATACCTAATTTCAAATTCGGAAATTCCTGGAATTCCACCCATGGAAATATCGGGTCGCCTGTATTCCATCTGAGAATCTTTCATAGTCCTAGCGCTTAGATGAATCGCGTCAACCCCTATTTTCAAAAATTCTTGGCAATTATTAGGATGAACTCCACTGCCTGCCATGATTTCAATCCGAGAATTAGCTGCATCGACCATTTGGGCAATGTTTGAAATTCCATCCGTCGCTTTATCTCGTTGGCCCGACGTTAATATCCGTGTAAATCCCAACGAAATCAGTGCCTCCATCACGGATAATGGTTCTTTAGAAACATCGATCGCACGGTGAAACGTTAAAGGTATCGTTCCCGTCGCCTTATGAATTCGCTCCATAAATGCATAATCTATTTCGCCATTTGGAAGCAAAGCTCCCAATACAAGACCATAAGCCCCTGATTCGATTAATGCAATGGCTTCCGCTTCCATCGTATCTTTTTCATAGGAGTCGTAGCAGAAATCTCCCCCGCGAGGCCTAAGCATCGCATGAACTTCTATGTTGGTTTGCGCCAATACTTGGCTCAATAAACCCCCTGATGGAGTTGTTCCCCCCTCCCATGGCGACGCACATAATTCGACACGATTTGCACCCGCACGATCTGCAGCTAAGCAAGAAATGAATGAATATGCACAAACTTCCACTTGTACACCCGGATTTTTCTTCATATTAATGTCTCAAATTGGGCCAATTTGGCACTTATTTTATATTTATTTAAAATTTAAAAAATAAATCTTTTATAAATATTTTTTTATTTTACTTTTGCAAACCGAAGCGAAGTAATTTCAATTCGGAGTACAAAATTTAGAAATATTTTTCAATAATAAGTTTTAAGCATAAATTTATATCCTATGTATTGGACACTAGAACTAGCCTCCTATTTAGAAGATGCTCCTTGGCCTGCTTCAAAAGATGAATTAATTGATTTTGCCATCCGTACAGGATCTCCTTTAGAGGTGGTTGAAAATCTACAAGAATTAGAAGATGACGGACAGCCTTTCGAAAGTATCGAAGAAATTTGGCCAGATTATCCGACCAAAGACGATTTCTTCTTTAACGAAGATGAGTATTAAGAAATAGAGGCGAAAGCCTCTTTTTTTATGTCCTCAAGTTTCCTACCCAATTCCTCATCACGCAAACCGATACCCCAACGCCGATTTACTACATCATCCCAGCACGTTGCCATTTCATGTTTTTTCAAATAGTCAATTTCTCCTTGCAAATAAGGGAGGCCGTCCAACAGCAATTCAGTGCCTTGAGGTATATTTAGACAAAATTCAATGACCCTCGGGGCTAATGAACCATAGGTTTCATATAAGTGTCTGCGGGTTTCCACATTCAAAACCGCTGAGTTAAGAAATAGGTCAACATCAAAATGATCTCCTCCCATGATCGGATGGTTTTTAGTCAAACAAGGAGATTTTTGGACATGCAAAACTTCCGTTTCTACAATATCCATGGTGTCCTCCGCCATGATTCGGTAGGTTGTCCACTTGCCGCCCATGATGCTAACTAATTTACTTCTGCGGTCCACTTCCACTTCATGATCACGAACAAGTGATTTAGTGTCTGTTTGCATGGCCGTCTGAAGTTGAACTTGCAATAAGGGTCTAAGACCAACAAACCCCGCTTTTATATCCGATGGGCTTGCTTTTTCCAAGGCAAATCGATTGAAATATTCAAGCAAATAAGTCTTCTCTCCTTCGAAAATGGTGGGATTTTCAGATAATTTATCTGCATCGTCCGTCGTACCTACCAACACATATCCGCGCCAAGGCAATAAAAATACGACACGACCATCATCTGTTTTAGGTATTAACAAAGCCGTATCACCAGGCCAAAATTTCTTGTCTAAAACGATGTGAGCACCCCGACTCACCTTCATTCTTTCCTGCAGGTTTGGGTTAGCCAACTTCCTGATTTTATCGGTAAAAGGGCCCGTCGCATTAACGACAGCTCGTACATTGAATTGGAATTCTTTATTTCCAATTAAATCCTTAACCTGAACTTCTTTTATTTTTAAGCTTTTATGGCTACAAGTAAACGAACTCAATTCCGTGTAATTTATCACAGTGGCCCCCAACCTTTCCGCCTCCTGTAAAATCGACAAGGCATACCGAGCATCATTCATTTGGCCATCGTAGTACAAAATACCACCGACAATTTTTTTCAAATTTAAAGCAGGAACCTCCTTTTGAATTTCTTTTCTATTTAAGCCTCTTGAATCTTTCAAATTTGTAGCACCCGCAATTTTATCATACAGCCACATGCCAATCCGATAATAGGCTCGATCAAACCAAGAATAACAAGGGGTCAATAATGCCAAGGGATGTGCCAAATGAGGAGCATTTTGAAGCATTGTTTTTCGCTCATGAAGCGCTTTGTAGACCATTTTAAATTGTTGCCAATCCAAATTTTTAACAGCCTGCTCCAAATAGCGAACTCCACCATGCACTAATTTAGTTGATTTAGAGGAGGTTTGTGAGGCGAAATCCCCCCTTTCAATGACAATCACTTTATATCCTCGTAACGTTGCATCTAAAGCAACTCCCGCTCCCGTGGCCCCGCCACCGATCACACAAATATCATATGAATCGGCTAATTTTGTGAATTGCTCTTGGCGGTTGAAAGACATCGATTAAATTAATTTCAAATAAATAATAGGCAAATTACTAATATCAGATAAAATAAAACGCAAAAGATTCCATTAATATTGATATAAATGGAAGAGATTTTATAATTTTGCAGTCCTTTGAGTTAGCTATCGAAAATATATTAGCTACTCAAATTTAAAAGAGCGTTCAATTAGATTCCTGTAACAGGATTATTATGGCAAAGAAAGAAAAAAAAGATGTAATGGAAATGATTGAAAGTCCAGAGGCACTTCAACAAGAAGTTTCTAAAGTGACTGAATTTTTTGAAGAAAATAAATCAACCACATTAGGAGCGGGTATAGTTTTAATCGCATTAGTAGCTGGATTTTTTGGTTTCCAATGGTATAAAAATTCTCAGGATGTTGAGGGTGAAAAGAAATTATACAAAGCTGTATACGCATTTGAATCTGATTCATTGTCTGCAGCCGCTAAAGAAATGGCCAAAATCTCTGATGAATTTGGAGGTAATACACAGAATTTATCTGATTTATATTTGGGAATTACTTTGTTGAAACAAGGGAAATATGACCAAGCAATCGAAAAATTAAAGAACTTCAGTAGTTCAGATTTATTAGTTCAGGCACGTGCATATTCATTAATTGGAGATGCGTATGCAGAGAAAAAATCTTTTGGAGAAGCCATTGAATATTATCAAAAAGCAGCTGATTACAAACCAAACAAGTTTTTTACGCCTACCTATTTGTTAAAATTAGCATTAGCTTTTGAAGCAAATAAACAAGGAAAAGAAGCGCTAGATGCCTATTCGCAAATCACGGATAAATTCCCTGAGTCAGCTGAATCCGTACCTGCAAAAAAATACAAAGCGCTTTTAGAAAGCTCTATCTCTGAATAAAAAAATATGAATGATGTTTTAAGGGATAAGAGCAAACGCTTTTATCCCTTATTATTTTAATCCCATTATTATGTCATCTGCAAATAAAAATTTAAGTGAATTTCGAACCGATGAGTTGCCCGAAATTCAACATAAAAAGTTTGCCATTTTAGTTTCTGAATGGAACGAGGAGGTGACTAATGCCTTATATGCAGGGGCCTATGAAACCTTAATAAAACATGGGGCGCAAGAGAAAAATATCATTAGCCAATCGGTACCTGGAAGTTTTGAATTGACTTTAGGTGCTCAAAAGATGGCTCAAAAACCAGAGGTTGACGCAGTAATTTGTTTGGGATGTGTCATTCAAGGAGAAACAAAGCATTTTGATTTTATATGCCATGCCGTTGCCCAAGGAATCACAGATGTGAGTATTAAATTTAATAAACCCGTCATTTTTGGTGTATTAACTCCCAATACTCAAGAACAAGCGATGGACCGAGCGGGAGGAAAACATGGAAATAAAGGAGATGAAGCGGCTATTACGGCCATAAAAATGTTAGCTTTTTAATTTTTACGATATGCAAGTTTGGAAATTTGGAGGAACTTCCGTTGGGAAGCCCGAGAGAATGAAATCGATACGCCAACTAATCACCGAGGATGGCCAACAGAAAGTTGTGGTGCTTTCAGCATTATCAGGTACAACCAATGCATTGTTATCCATCACTGAGTCAGTAATTTCAAATAACATCGCTGAAGCGGAAGCTAAGGCCACTTTCTTAAAAGAACATTATCATTCATTTATTCGTGAGCTATATCTGACCGAAAAAGGACAAAGTGCGGGCCAAGAAATAATCAACCGTGAGTTTGATTTCATAAATAAATTGATCGAAACCACCCCTTACTCCATCAAAGAAGAAAAGGAAATGGTGGCTTTAGGGGAACTTTTATCGACCCAGATTTTTGAAGCTTATCTCCAAGAAGAAGGTGTTGATTCATTGCTTTTACCTGCCCTTGATTTCATGGTGATCGACGAAGATAATGAGCCTATCATGTGGAAAATAGAAAAAAATATGGTAGAAATATTAGCCCCACATAAAGAAAAACAAATTTTTATCACACAAGGATTTATTTGTAGAAACCCTGCCGGGGAAGTTGACAATTTAAAGCGTGGAGGTTCCGATTATACCGCATCCCTTATCGGCGGAGCCATCCAAGCCGAAGAGGTACAAATTTGGACCGACATCGATGGAATGCACAACAATGATCCACGAATTGTGAAGAATACATTTCCAATCCGCGAATTATCTTTTGCTGAAGCGGCGGAACTAGCTTATTTTGGGGCAAAAATTCTTCATCCAAGTACGATTACACCAGCTAAAATGAAGGGCGTTCCTGTGCGATTAAAAAACACGATGGAGCCCACAGCATTTGGGACTTTAATTTCTGAAAAATCTACTGATATTGAAATAAAAGCCATTGCTGCCAAAGATAATATTACCGCCATTTACATACATTCTACCCGAATGTTGAATGCCTATGGATTCCTAAAACGTGTTTTTGAAGTATTTGAAAAATACAAAACACCGGTGGATATGATTACAACTTCAGAGGTTTCTGTTTCAGTGACCATCGACCAAACGACTCATTTAGATGCCATCATGAGTGATTTAAGGGAATTTGCCGAATTGGAAAATCCAGATAAAGACCAAGTGATTATTTGCATCGTGGGGAATTTTTGGGCAGATAAAGAAGGTATTGCCATTAAGGTTTTGGATGCCATTAAAAGTATTCCAATCCGAATGATCTCTTATGGTGCATCCGAACATAATATTTCTTTACTTGTAGATGCAAAGCATAAAAATGTTGCCTTAAATGCATTAAACGAAGGACTTTTTTAAAAATAAAACTATGTTAACCATTCCTTTCATTCGGGCAAATTCAGAAATCACTATCCAGGGATTGAGAAAAAAGCATGTAGCCAATGCATCCGAAATTGTCGGTCAATTGATTGCCATGGATGATCAGCGAAAAAGCTTATTGCAACAAGCTGAATCTGCTTTGGAAATATCGAATGTGGCGGCAAAGGAAATTGGTACGCTCATGCAATCAGGCCAAAAAGAATTGGCAGAAGGTAAACGAGCAGAAACAGCCGCTTTAAAAGGAACCATAAAAGAAAAAGAAGAGGCAGCAAAGGCGGCAGAAAAGCAAATGCTCGACTTATTAGTCACGCTGCCCAATCTTCCGCATAGCTCCGTTCCAGAGGGAAAAACGGCAGAAGAGAACGAAGTAGTTTTAACTTGGGGCTCATTGCCCGCGATGCAAGCTGACGCCCAGCCTCATTGGGACCTGATTAAAAAATATGACATCATTGATTTTGATTTAGGAAATAAAATTACGGGTGCTGGATTTCCTGTTTACAAGGGAAAGGGTGCTAGGTTACAAAGAGCATTAATTAACTTTTTCTTAGACGAGGCTATTAAAGTAGGCTATTACGAAATCCAACCTCCCATTTTGATCAATGAGGATTCGGGTTTTGGAACAGGCCAATTGCCCGATAAGGAAGGTCAAATGTACGTAACGAAGGAGGAAGGACTTTTTTTAATTCCTACGGCAGAGGTCCCCATTACCAATTTATACCGTGATGTCATCGTTAATGAAAAAGAGTTGCCCATCAAAAACGTAGGTCATACACCATGTTTTCGTCGGGAGGCAGGATCTTGGGGAGCACATGTGCGCGGGCTAAACCGATTGCATCAATTCGACAAAATTGAAATTGTTCAAATACATAAACCAGAAACATCCTACCAAGCATTGGAAGAAATGTCCTTGCATGTACAAGGATTATTGCAAAAACTCAATCTGCATTACCGCGTTTTAAGACTTTGCGGGGGCGACATGGGTTTTGCTTCAGCACTAACCTATGATATGGAAGTTTGGTCAGGAGCTCAAAATCGCTGGCTTGAGGTAAGTTCGGTCTCCAACTTTGAAACGTTCCAAGCAAATCGTTTAAAATTGCGGACTAAAGTGGAGGGGAAATCAATTCTTTGTCACACGTTAAATGGTTCAGCCTTAGCACTTCCTAGAATTGTAGCTGCTTTATTAGAGAATAACCAAGGCCCAGATGGTATCAAAATTCCAGAAATCCTGGTTCCTTATACTGGATTTACACACATTAATTAATTCCTTCTACGCTCAGTCTGAATCCCTCACCATGCAAATTGATGAGTTGGACAGATGAATCATCCTTTAAAATTTTTCGCAATTTAGTCATGTAAACATCCATGCTGCGCGCATTAAAATAGGTGTCATCCCCCCAAATTAATTTTAAGGCAAAACTCCGACTAACTGGCTGGCCCAAATTTTCACAAAGCAGTTTCATCAAATCATTTTCCTTAGGCGTTAATTTTAGATCAACCGCCCCCAGCGATAAGCGCATTTTATTCGGATAAAAAATATACCGCCCCAGGTGTATTTGTTCGGCCAAGGCTGGTAAAACTTTATTAGAGTCTGATCGACGTAAAACGGCATGAATGCGGGCCAACAAAACTTCCATGGAAAAAGGTTTTGTTAAATAATCATCGGCACCTAATTTGAATCCCTGCAAAGTGTCTGCTTCCATCGCCTTAGCCGTTAAAAAAATAATCGCTACCTGACGGTGATTCGCTCGAATATCTTTAGCTAAAGAAAAACCATCTTTTTTGGGCATCATGACGTCCAACAAACATAAATCAAATTGGCCGTCGACAAAAAATCCTAGCGCTTGGTCCCCATTTTGAGCCCAAGTAACGTCAAATCCCTTTTTCTTTAAAAATTCTGAAAGCAATAATCCTAAATTGGGATCGTCTTCGGCCAACAAAATTCTCGGTTGATGATTAACTTCCATAAGGCAACGAAATGATGAATGTACTTCCAGCACCTAAGGTACTTTCTACTTTAACTTTTCCTCCATGCGCATCCACAATCTTTTTGACATAGCTAAGTCCTAAACCAAAACCCTTGACGTTATGAATATTCCCCGTAGGCACTCGATAAAAAGGCTCAAAAATAGATTCAAGAACACTTCTCTCCATTCCAATTCCTTGATCTTTTATTTTGATCACAAACTGACCTTCATGGGATTCTGTTTGAATTTCCACATGCAATTGGCTCGAACTATACTTGATCGCATTGTCCAATAAATTATGAATCACATTGGAAACATGTACCTCGTCTACTAATAGAAAAGAAGGACTCGCGTCCAAATTCAAATTTAAAGTTCCTTGATTTGTATGGATGATAGGATTGATATTATCAGCTACATGCTGAATTAAGCTATGAATATCAACTTCTTTTTTCTTTAAAATAATTTCCTCTTTTTCCATTTGAGCTGTCTGTAAAACGCGCTCTACTTGATTTCCTAATCGAATATTTTCTTCTTTTATGATCCCTAAATAACGCAGAATCGTTTCATTTTTAGCAATAGCACTTTCCTCTTGAATTAATTGGGTCGCCAGAGAGATCGTAGAAATAGGCGTTTTGAACTCATGTGTCATGTTATTGATAAAATCATTCTTCACCTCTGCTAATTTCTTCTGCTTTAAAATGGTATTAACAGCGATGTAAAAACAACCGATCATGATCATTAATAACAAGGCTGAACCTAAAAAACTAAAGCCCATCGTCTGCCAAATAAACTCCTGCTGTCCTGGGAAATAAACCTGTAACAACTGGTTTGAATTTTTCAAATCATTGGGAAAAAGCGGAGTAAAAAAGGTAGCCGATTGAATTTCTGGATTTTTCAAAATAGGTGAAGAGGCATACACATATTGACTCTTTTTTTGATTCGAGCCTATTCCGAAAACGTATTTTAAATCAATATTTTTACCTTTCAACTCACGGGCCAATAAACTATCGATGTACTTAGGAGCTACTCGCTGCTCAATAGGTCGTTCTTTAAAAAGGAAATCAGCAAAAACCTCTTTAGCCATTTCTGTTTTCTGGAGGACTTTTTGCAATGCCCGTTTTTCATCCTCGACTTTTTTTGAAGCAATTTTATTTTGTTTTTTTAGATCTGAAAAAGTTTTTTCAGTGGCTATTTTATTTTCTAATTGCCTTCTATTTAATCGATTTAACAGTCTATTCTTATTCAGTCGATTAAATTCATTCAATGATTTGGGTCTTGGGCCACCAAATATTTCATTTAATTGTTGCTCCTCTCTTAACCTTCGATTAAGTTCATTTTGTCCCCCATTGACCTGATATTCTTCCGTTATTTCGGCAATTTGACCATTAGGTAATACAAAAGACTTCCGCACATAGACGATATCGTTAGGGATTTCCAATTGGAATTGCCTTTGTAATTCACGATTTAACAAATGATCTGGAGAAAAATTGTCCGCTAACTGTTCAGAATTTGATGCCTCTACACGGTCTTTGGGGGGGAATTTTGCTTTCCTCTTAGCTTTCAACTCTAAAGCCATAGAAGCCAATTTATCTTGTTGGCCTTGTAAATCCCTTTGCTTTTGAGCCAAAATAATTAATTCCTGCTTTTCCAGTTTACGAACCACTTGTTCTAAAGAACCACGAACATCTGAAGAAAATTGTTCCTTCTTAGTTTCCATCATAAAGCCTAACCAATAAGCCTGAAAGGCCACTAAGCCAAGCAAGGCAAAGGACATAAGACTTATTATCAAGGTGATTTTCTTCTTTGTCATGGTTTTTACGAGTTTACAAATTTAAAACTTTAATGATATGAAAAATAAGTTGGGCCCCAACTTAACATTTCTTAACATTTTTGAATTAAAAGGATTTCGTATGTTTGCGGCACAACAAAAACAAAAATGTATGAAAAACGTATTGTTAACCTCACTCATAACTTTGCTAGGCATCAGTTCCTTTGCCCAGGAATCTAAAAAAGAAGCAACTATCAAAATTGTCGTTATTGATAATGGCAAAGAAAAAGTCATTGAAAGAAAATATTCCGACATCAAAAAGGCAGATGCTGAGATTAAAAAATTATCAGATTCATTAGATTTAAAAATATCCACTAGCGGAGGTAAAAATAAAATTGTTCGCATAGAGGTCAATAAAGACGATCGACGAGGTAATGAACCCCAAATGATGATGCGAGAGGGAAAAGAGTTAAATATCATTACGGAAGATTTTAAGGGTGATTTAGGACCCGGTGGTCCTGGAGCAGGAAGAATGATCATCCGAAGAATGAACAAAGGTGGAAATCCTGCGGATGTGTTAATTTTTAGAGATAATGATTCCATCAATTCAAACATGGGCCCAAGAAGAAATTTTGACATGCAAGGTCATCCGCCGATCTGGAAATTCATGAAAGACAGAAAAAGAATGAGAGGTGGGATGGCTTTTGGAAGAATGGAAGGTAGAAACAAAATGAAATCTGAGAATCAAAAAAATGGCTCAAAAACAATTAAAGGTTTAATTTCCTACCCAAACAAACCCTTCAATGGAAAATTAAATGTTCGCTTTAAGGCACCTGAAAAGGGAAATGTAACTATTTCGGTGACTGATGTGAATGGAAAAGAAATTGCCTCTGAACAAATTAAGGACTTTTCAGGTTTATACCTCGGACAGATCGATGTGAAGAAATCCGGTGCAGGTGTATATTTTGTCCGAGTAACTCAATCTAACGATGGGGCAGTACGTAGAGTTCAAGTAGATTAATATTCAATTCGCCTAAGGTTTGAAAATTAAAACGTCGGAAGGAAAATTCCGACGTTTTTTTATTTAATAGGTACCCATAAAATCGCGTCGGCAGGAACTAATCCATTAGCACCTTTGGAATATAAAATGGCCTCCGCCCTATTTTTAGTTTTAAAATCAAAATCGCCAAGGGAAATCCATTCCCCTTTTAAAGTACTTTTAGATCCTTCCAATTTAATTTGGACCGCCAATTTTTTTGAACCTTGCTTGATGTCCCAATTAAAAATAGTGCTATTATTCTCCAAGTTTGGCAAGTAAAAATACAGGGTATACTTTCCACTCAACGGATCCGGCGATTTGAAAACGACTTTCGAATCCTCATTATTTGTTGGGTTCGTTAATAGCAAAGAAGATCCATAACATCCTTTTTTATTAACCTCCTTGGTCCAATTTCCACTTTTAGCCACTTGGGCCATTTGCGCATCATCGACTAAAATTTCCGGTTTACTTCCGTCCAACAAGGGATTTTGATTTAAAATTTGTTGGATATCACTAACCTTAACTTCTTGAACAGCCCCCGCATTTTTAATGGCTTGAACAGCGGCAACAGCGGCCGTTTGACCTAATACCATAAATACCGGCTCCATCCGAATGGAACCATAGGCAATGTGACTGGCGGATAAACAAACGGGGACAATCAAATTAGTACATTCAGCACGTTTAGGAACTAAAGCGCCGTATCCGATGGGGTAAGGACCAAATCCACCTGCCTGCACATCTCCCTCATTTTTGACCATATCGACCCCGTTAATTTTGACAACAAGGCGTTGGCAATTATGAGAATCCATGGTGTAAGCTGCCATACCTATCGGATTCTTGGCAATCGTTCTTCCCTCACAATGTGCCTGAGTCATGACTTCTTCGCCAATCATTCGTCTGGCTTCGCGGACATACATTTGGGGCGACCAATTTCCATTATTTATGTATTCGTCTTTGGGGTAGCCGTAGGTCAACATCTCCTTTCTTAAATGGATAGGGACCCTTGGATCATGCTCTAAAAAATACAGAAACGATTGATTATATAGTTGATGCTTCAAAAAAATCTGCCTCCGCCTATCTGGAGAAGCTTCGGCAAAATCATCACTCTCCCCAATCATATCAGTGGAAAAAGGCCCTGAATTGTTAATATCTGTTTTGCGGTGAGGCATCGGCTGCAAATGCATTAATAACCAATTTAATTCATGCGGCTTTTTCACTTCAATATACCTTAATAAAAGCTCAAACTGAGTTGAATCATACCCCAAAGGTCTAGTAATGGGAATTTGATTTTCTACACTATCGGTCAAACAGATTCGGAAATTATAGGCTTGTGTATGTGAATCACCTGAACCTTTAGCCGCTAAAGGCTGAGGGCTAATGCCCCAAAGCAAGCCACTCGATGGATTCCCTTTCAATCGGTATGGATCCACAAAATCAGGAAATTGGTGTTTATCTAGCGAATGAACTCCATTCCAAGTCTCTCCATAGGTTTGATTAGATTCGCGGCCCACGGTATAACTAACGCCAGCCATCGCCATCAAATCCCCTTCATACGTGCAATCGATGAATTGTTTTCCGCGAACTATTTTGATACCTGAAGGAGTCTGAATTTCCAAGGTGCTGATGACTGTCCCTCTTTTGACCACTTTCTTCAAAACAGATTGATACCAAATATTTAATTTAACCGCTTTGACATAATCTTCAAAAACAGACCGAGCCACACTAGGCTCAAAGGTCCATTTTTCAAAAGACCCATATCTTTTTCCAATTCGACGGTAATAGTCTCTAGCCAAACCCGTTACGGCAAATTTATTTCCAATATCAGTAAAGCCTAAACCGCCAGAAGTTAGGCCTCCTAGGTGATTGGAGGGTTCAATGATTAACGCATTTTTTCCCAACTTTTTAGCTGAATAACCCGCAATGACCCCAGCTGATGTCCCGCCATAAATAATGACATCATAGTCAATAATGGGGGCCGACTGGGCAAAAAGAGAAGAAAAAGAAGTAAGAACTAGCAACAAACCAAGAAGGCCTTTTTTACTTTCAGAAATGGCATGTTTAACTGCGCGGGCCGTTAAGGCCATAAACGTTAGGGATGGATTTTGATTGCCGACGGTCGTCATACAGGCGCCATCCGTCACAAAAACATTTTTACAAGCGTGCATTTGATTGTATTTATTTAACATGGAGGTTTGGGGATCCTTGCCCATTCTGACGCCCCCCATTTCATGAATATCTAGGCCCGGATTTTGATGCGTATCCCAGGTAGAAATATTTTTTCCACCTGAAATATCTAACATCTCTCTGGCTTGTTGGTGAAAATCTGTAAACATTTTAACATCATTTTCCGTGTATCCGATGGAAGTAACTAATTGAGGAATGCCCCAAGCGTCTTTTTTTAAAGGATCTAATTTGACATGATTTTCAAATATCGGTACGGTCTCCCCTTGCATCATCATAAAAATATGCCAAGGTCCCGGCTTCGTAACTTTTTCTTTATAATCTTCTCCAAAACTTAATCCAGATTGATCCCGATTCCAGCCGCCTCTAGCCGCTGAAAATGCAACCATATATCCCCCTAAAAAATCAGTATCTCGTTGGTGTAAGTTCCTGAAAGTTGGCATAAATGCAGATGTAGGCCTCCTGCCTTTATAATACGAATCTTCAAAACCCTCAAAATCAGCCCCCGCATTTCCACGGTAATTATGAAAGGCAATGTAATGACCTAATACCCCGGAATCATTTCCAAGACCATTTGGGAACCGATTGGATTTTGAATTCAGTAAAATCAAATTCGTATTCAAAGTAGCTGCGTTGACAAAAATAATTTTGGCAAAATACTCGCTTACTTCATTCGTTTGCGTATCGATCACTCGGACGCCAATCGCCTTTTGTTTTTTCTCATCATACAACATGGATTCTACGGTGGAAAAAGGGTTTAACGTTAGATTACCCGTTTTAGCTGCCGATGGTAGCGTGGAGGAATTAGAACTAAAATAGGCGCCATAAGGACAACCTCTATAACATAAATTTCGCGCTTGGCATTGGCCCCTTCCCTGCTCAGTGTGCTGAGGTTCAGGTGAAGTTAGATGCGCGCAACGTCCAATAATGACATGGCGATTCCCTTTATAAAATTCTTTCACACGGGATTGCACATGTTTTTCGACACAATTTAGTTCCCAAGGTTTCAAAAAATGACCATCGGGCAAGCTAGAAATCCCATCTTTGTTACCACTGATACCCACAAACTTTTCGACTTTAGTATAAAAAGGAGCGAGTTCTTGATAGGAAATGGGCCATTCAACAGCGTAGCCATCTCGCTTAGGTGCGTCAAATTCATATTGACTCCATCGCTGTGTTTGACGAGCCCAAATTAAAGATTTGCCACCTACTTGGTAACCACGTATCCAATCAAAAGGCTTTTCCTGAACGTATGGATGCTTCTCGTCTTTAACAAAAAAATGCTCTGTCCCCGCATCGTAGGCATAACATTTACTAACGATGGGATTTGCTTCTCGTTTAGGAATCTTATTTCCATGGGTAAATTCCCAAGGATCTTTCATGGCCGTTGGGTAATCCTCCACATGCTTCACATCACGCCCTCGCTCCAGCACTAATGTTTTTAGCCCCGCTTCACAGAGTTCCTTGGCAGCCCAACCGCCAGAAATCCCTGAACCAATGACAATCGCATCAAATTTATTTTTTAGCACAAACTCCATATTTTTTCCAAATAACTAGGATTTTTTTCAAAAATCAAACCCCTAAAAATGATTTTGAATCCATATTTTTTCCCAAATTGCAAACCAACAAACTGATGATAAATGAAACATTTTGCCGTACTTATTTTTTTATTCTTGGGGCTAATAGGTAAAATTTTTGCCGCGTCAGATACCCTTCAAGTTTTACAAACAGGTGATTTTAAAGTCAACGGAAAGGGATCAAATGCCGCCTGGGGAAAAACTCCCTGGATACGATTACAAAATTTATCATCCGAAATCGCTCCCTATTCAAGCCAATTCAAGATTTTATATTCGGCAAATGGAATCTACGTCCTCATGGAAGGTGATGACAATAAGATTACGACTCAGTATAAAAAGGACTTTGATGATTTATATAAGGGCGATGTTTTCGAAGTGTTTTTTCACCCAAATCCAAAAGAACCTTTATACTTTGAATATGAGATTAATGCGTTAAATAAAGAGCTTGTTTTACTTGTGCCTAATTTCAACAAAAAGTTTTTTGGTTGGATTCCTTGGCATTATGATGGGGACAAAAAAGTTCAAAAAGCGGTTTCCATAACACAGGAAAAAGGCAAAATGAAAAAATGGTCGGCTGAAATGTTTTTCCCTTATACTTTATTCAATCCCTTGGAAAATACACCTCCTCAACAAAATTCGTATTGGCGAGCTAATTTTTATCGCTTAGATTACGACCACAAAAAAATGGCGAAATCAGCATGGATGCCTGTTAAAGGAACCTTCCATGAATTTGAAAAATTTGGCTATTTGAAATTTAATTAAAACAGTGAGCCCGTTTGTGCTTTAGGTTCTATGCCAACATGCCTATACGCTTTTTCAGTGGCTTCTCTTCCACGTGAGGTCCTTTTCAAGAAACCTTCTTGAATTAAAAATGGCTCATAGACTTCCTCAATCGTTTCAGCTTCTTCGCCACAAGCAGTGGCAATCGTGGTTAAACCCACAGGACCTCCTTTGAATTTTTCGATAATCGTCATTAAGATCCGATTATCCATTTCATCTAGGCCATTTTGATCTACATCCAAGGCATTCAGCGCTATTTGGGCAATCTCGACGTCAATAATCCCAGATCCCTTCACTTGGGCAAAGTCTCTAGTACGACGCAATAAATTATTGGCGATACGAGGTGTACCCCGACTCCTTCGGGCTATTTCAAAAGCTCCCGATTCGTCAATGGGCATTTTTAAAATAGATGCGGAACGCTTGACAATTTTCGTCAATAACGCGGCATCATAATATTCCAGTCGGGCATTAATTCCAAAACGAGCACGCAAAGGGGAAGTCAATAAACCTGCCCGAGTAGTCGCGCCAATCAAGGTAAATGGGTTTAAACCTATTTGAATACTTCGGGCGTTTGGACCGGAGTCCAACATAATATCAATTTTGTAATCCTCCATCGCAGAATATAAGTATTCCTCTACAATGGGATTTAGCCGATGTATTTCGTCAATAAATAAGACGTCAAAAGGTTGCAAATTGGTCAGCAATCCTGCCAAATCTGACGGTTTATCTAACACAGGGCCCGATGAAATTCGCAAGGTTGAGCCTAGCTCATTCGCAATAATATGTGAAAGAGTCGTCTTGCCTAAACCTGGAGGCCCATGCAATAAAACATGATCTAAAGCCTCTTCGCGGCCTTTGGCAGCACCTACAAAGATCTTTAAATTGTCAATAATTTTTCCTTGACCAGAAAAATCAAGAAAGCTTAAAGGACGTAAGGCCTTATCAAATTCCTTTTCTTGAGGATTTAATGATTCTGATTCACCTGTTAAATAATCTTCGCGCATCTATTTGACAATAATTCAAATTTGAAATCAAAGATAATTTTTTTATTGCGAAGATTTCATAGTTTTGGAAAACCAAAATAAAAACCTAAAACTATGTCATCTATTTTTATTGGCGAACTCGCCGGTACAGCTACGTTATTATATCTTGGAAATGGTGTAGTCACAAATATGCTTTTGAAAAATACAAAAGGAAATGGAACCGGATTATTAGCCATTGCCGCATGCTGGGCATTTGCGGTGACCATAGGAATTTTCGTTTCTACTTATTTTGGTTCATCTGGAGCTCATTTAAATCCCATAGTAACTATTGCCGGCTGCATTAAGTCGGGTGATTGGGCATTATTTCCAACGTATATCGGAGCTCAGTTAATCGGCGCCATGTTGGGCCAACTATTAGTATGGTTACACTATAAACCTCATTATGACGCGACGGATGATGCAGTAGCCATTAGAGCTTCATTTTGCACAGATCCTGCCATCAAAAATACACCGTTCAATTTTATTTCAGAGGCTTTTGCCTCAGCCTTAGCTATCGTAGCTTTAGGTACTTTTTCAAGCATTGAACACGGCCTTGGACCCTTTTTAGTCGGGATTTTAGTTTGGGCGATCGGATTAGGATTGGGCGGAACGACAGGTTATGCCATTAACCCTGCCCGTGATTTAGGTCCTCGAATCATGCATGCTATTTTACCCATCAAAAACAAAGGAACTTCTGATTGGGGATATGCTTGGATTCCAGTGATAGGGCCGGCTGTTGGTGCTGCCATTGGAGCATTTATATTGACGCTTAATTAACAAAATATGTACATAGGATCCATTGACCAAGGCACGACAAGCACTCGTTTTATTATTTTTAATAAGGGGGGAGACATCATTTCGGTAGGCCAAAAAGAACATAAACAGATTTATCCACAAGCCGGTTGGGTCGAGCATGACTCGGATGAAATTTGGCAAAATACCCAAGAAGTCATTGGCTTGGCTTTAGGAAAAGCTAATTTATCCGCCAAGGATTTGGCGGCCGTCGGGATAACCAATCAAAGAGAAACTACCCTAGCATGGAATAAAGTCACTGGAAAACCCTATTACAACGCGCTTGTTTGGCAAGATACTCGGGTAGGTTCTGAACTGGCCGAATTAGCTAAAGATGGAGGAATGGATCGTTTTAGAGCCAAAACAGGCTTGCCTCTAGCTACCTATTTTAGTGGATTGAAATTAAGATGGCTCCTAAATAATGTCAAAGGTTTACGAGAAGATGCGGAAAAAGGAGTGGCACTTTTTGGCAATATGGATACTTTTATTGCGTGGAATTTAACAGGGGGAGTCGACGGAGGAATTCACATTACCGACGTAACGAATGCCAGTCGGACCCAATTAATGGATTTGGCTACTTGCCAATGGGATGATGAAATTTTAAATGTTTTATCCATTCCGAAAGTGATGTTGCCCACGATCCAAGCCAGTTCCAAAATGTACGCAAAAGCAAAAGGTGTGTTGGGTGGAGTTCCATTGGCGGGGATTTTGGGGGACCAACAAGCCGCTCTGGTAGGGCAAACTTGTTTTAACCCGGGCCAAGGAAAAAATACCTATGGGACAGGATGTTTTTTATTGATGAATACTGGAGAAAAACCTGTTCAATCCCTGCATGGATTATTGACCACGGTGGCTTACCAATTGGGCGACGAACCTGTTCATTACGCATTAGAAGGATCTGTGGCCATTACGGGGGCACTCGTTCAGTGGTTACGAGATAATTTGGGCATCATCAAAAATAGCCCAGATATTGAAAAATTAGCAAAAGAAGTGGAAGATAATGGGGGATGTTATTTTGTACCTGCCTTTTCAGGACTTTACGCACCTTATTGGAAACAAGATGCCCGCGGCGTTTTGGTGGGTTTGACTCGCTATGTCAATAAATCACACATTGCCCGAGCGGCTTTAGAGGCCACTGCTTTTCAAACGTGGGAAGTATTGGAAGCCATGGAAAAAGACGCAGGAATTTCGATTACCTCATTGAGAGTAGATGGGGGAATGGTGGTGAACCAATTGCTCATGCAATTCCAATCGGATATTTTGGGAGAAGAAGTTATTTGTCCAAAAATTATTGAAACAACAGCTTTGGGAGCAGCCTATGCGGCGGGATTAGCTGTTGGATATTGGGAAAATCTTGATGACTTACGTAAAAACTGGGCCATTGCGAATACATGGAAACCCAATATGTCTGTTGACACACGCACGAAAATGCGCGCACAATGGAAGAAAGCAGTCACTAAAAGTTTTGATTGGGCTGAAGATTAATTAGCCCCTTTTAACTTTAGGTGTATCTAAGCGAGTGGTTCCATACGCTGGGCAATTGTTGCTTTGAGCACATGAACTCATGAACAAGGCGGCTAGTAAGGCAATGGCTGCAATTTTTTTCATATTTATACGGAAGCTAATTTTTCAATTTTGACCATTTCTGGACTTTCAATTTCTATAATAGCATTCAACGGCGCTTCTTGGTTTTGATGATAACCCAAAATCGTTAACATAGGACCACTCAATTGCTCCTCAGAAAACAATCTAGTTGTAATCGTCCCGTCTTCTAATCGGTCGACAATCACATGCTTAGGAGCTGGAATTAAACAATGTTGAATTCCCCCATAACCACCTAAAGACTCTTGATAAGCTCCTGTATGGAAAAAACCTACATATTGCCTTTCTGAATCTTCCTCAAAAATAGGTAAATATAAATCAGAACTATGCGCTTCAGTATTATAAAAATCCATGGAATCGCAAGTCAATCCTCCTAAGTTCACTTTCTGATAAGGTAAGCCCCAGTTATTGACAGGTAGCATAATGTATTTTTGGTTCATCCCCCATGAATCAGGTAATTGGGTTATAAATGAACCGTCAATCATATACCAAAGCTCCTTATCATTTTGAAGTTTTTGGTCAATAATTTCATATAAAACGGCACCACTTTCACCGACGGTATAAGAACCAAATTCAGTGAAAATATTAGGTACAGGCACATTATTTTTATTGCAAATCCATGAAATCGATTCTACAATTTCATCGACCATCGCCTGGTAATCATAATTAAATTGAAGTGATGTTTGAATCGGCAAGCCTCCACCTAGATCGATTGAATCTAGCTCAGGACAAATCTTTTTCATTTCACAATACTTGTAAATAAAACGACTCAACTCAGACCAATAATAGGCGCTATCCTTGATTCCAGTATTGATAAAAAAGTGCAACATCTTTAGGTTGAACTTCGGATTTGGCTTTATTTTTTCCTCGTATAAGGTATTCACATCCGAATAACGAACGCCTAATCGAGACGTATAAAAAGAGAAATCTGGCTCCTCATCGGTCGCAATTCGTATAGCTAAATTAATCTTATCGGCAGTCACCGATTTTTCATAAAAATCGATCTCTTTTAAATTATCAAGGATTGGGATGCAATTAAATCCATCATTAATCAACTCAGAAATAAACTGGGTATACAAAGGTTGTTTATATCCATTGCACAAAATGTAAGTCGATTTAGAAATCTTTCCTTGATTGTACATATCCCTAATAATCGGAATATCAAAGGCACTACTTGTTTCTAAATGAACATGTTGTTTCAAAACCTCCTCTAAAATAAATGAGAAATGAGACGATTTAGTACAGTAGCAATACGTGTAATTTCCTTTGTAATTATATTTTTTAATCGCATTTCTGAACAATAACTTCGCATTTTCAATGTGCTCAGAAATTTTCGGTAAATACGATATTTTTAATGGCGTTCCATATTGCTTGATGATTTCCATCAAAGGCACATTATTGAATAACAATTCGTTATCCTCATTAATGTTGAATTCCCTCGTTGGAAATTCAATGGTTTGATCAATAAGATCGATATAATTTTTCATTCCTAATCAACAAATATGTACTCAAGTGTACTTGAGTTAATGTAAAAACGTGCAAAACTGCAATAAAAGTATGTACTTTGCAAACTATTCAACATAATGTTCTATGCCCAAGATTCATTTTATCGCAATTGGTGGCGCTGCGATGCATAATTTAGCCTTAGCTTTAAAGGCAAAAGGATATCAAATTACAGGTTCAGATGATGAAATATATGAGCCTTCTAAAAGTTTATTAGCCTCCCATGGGATCCTACCAGAGGAATTTGGTTGGTTTCCTGAAAAAATCACTGCCGATTTAAATGCGGTCATTTTAGGGATGCATGCCAAAGCCGACAATCCAGAATTAATACGGGCACAAGAATTAGGGATAAAAATAGAATCATACCCTTCATTTTTATATGAAGTAAGCAAACACAAGCAACGAATTGTGATCGCCGGAAGTCATGGAAAAACAAGTATTACTTCCATGATTTTACATGTGTTAAAAAGTCTAAATAGAAAATTTGATTATCTAGTTGGCGCCCGCATTGAAGGATTTGAATTAATGGCTTCTTTATCGGACGCCCCTATCATCATTATTGAAGGCGATGAATATTTAGCTTCATCGACCGACAAGCCAAATTTTTATTATACCAACCTCATATTGCCTTAATTTCTGGCATTGCATGGGATCATATAAACGTCTATCCTACATTTAAATCCTACACAGATTCGTTCGATCAGTTAATTAAGCAAATGCCCAAAGCAGGTCATTTATTTTTTGATCAAACCGATGAAACATTAAGCAAGCTAGTAAAAAACAGTCCCGAAGATATCGATGTGAATGGGTATGAAGCACATCCAGCAGAAATTAAAAATGGGAATACCATTCTGATAGGGGTTGATGGAAAAAGATATGAAATTGAAGTTTTTGGCCAGCATACCCTTAAAAATTTAAATGGTGCGCGCTTAATTTGCGAAAAAATCGGCGTTTCAAGTGCGGATTTCTATACGAGTATATGCTCGTTCAAGGGGGCAGCAAAAAGGCTTGAGTTAGTTGCAAAAAGCCCGAACTCATTGTTATATAAGGATTTTGCGCATGCGCCATCAAAAGTAGCCGCTACCACAGCTGCGCTTAATGAACAATATCCGAAAAGAAAATTAGTGGCATGCCTAGAATTGCACACTTTTAGCAGTTTAAATCCAGCATTTTTGCCTCAATATGAATCTACCTTAGCTAAGGCGGACGAAGCCATCATTTATTTAAGCGAGCATGCTCGACAAATAAAACAAATGGATCGAATGGAAGAATCGTTGGTTCAAAACTACTTTAAACACCCCTCGTTGAAAGTTATCCGAGATCCAGCCACATTAGCTACAGAGCTAACCAGCAAATCATGGCACGAGGCTAATTTGTTAATGATGTCTTCTGGGACTTTTGATGAATTAGATTTAAAAGATTTAGCGGGGAAAATGGGCTTGTCAACTTTTTAAAATGGCATCAAGTTCCGTTTTAAAGTTAGTCAAAAGCATCTCTTTCATGCTAATTTTCCTTTTTTGCGTATTGATTTTACTTTGAATGGGTTTTTCCTCCATTTGACGATCTCGCTCAGCCTGCGCAATAAAATCATCCAATTCGCCTTTTTCCTTTTTTGTCATGTAATCCATTTGATTAATCATGATTTTCAATTGCTCCAAGCGAGGCTTTTCGTTTAAGTTGGCATGCCGATAAGAAATGACTCTCAACAAATAATTCATTTCAAAAATCTTGTCGCAAGCATTTCTAAATCGTTCTGCCATAGAACGATCAATAGTCTTAATTTGGGCAGAAACCTCTTTCCATTTAACTAAATAGGCTTTAGCAAGCTCTGCTGTGGCCACCATGTTAGCCTGATCACTTAATTTTATTTCAAGTTCACCAGTCATTGTATTTAACTCCTGAACACGCGGGTCTACCCGAGGCTTATAATCAATGCCTTTGATTCGATTATACTTCTCAAAAAACATATCATTGGCCTTCTTGAAATTCTTCCAAAGCATCGATTGCTTTTTAGGAGGTAATCCCAATATTGTTTTCCAATCCTTTTGCAATTCCTTGACCTTAACGACTGAATCGTCAATGTCTTCGGCTTTTCTTAATTGGTGTACTGCGTCAATAAACCCTTGGAGAATGGCAATTTTCTCATCGATTTGACGATTTTTTTCTTCAAAATAAACTCGTCTGCGAAGGAAAAAAGCATCTAATACTGCTTGAAATTCCTCAGAAAGTTCATCCTGAAATTGTTTATCAACAGGCCCTGTTTTGACCCATTTGATTTTTACTTCTAATAAATCTTCCGTGGCTTTTAATATATCCTCCTGTTCAGCTAATTGACCAGCGTCTTGAATCAAAGCCCTTTTGATCTCTAGATTTTTAATTTGATTATTCTGTATAAGTCCACGTAAATAGGACTCCATTTGATCTAATTGGTCAAATAAGGGCAAAAAATCACCCAAGCCATCAAATTCAGCTAAATAGGCTTTCATTTGAACGACCTTCGTTAGGAAAGATCCTTTATTTTGAACCGTGGTCACTTCTCGAGCTAAAATGTCAACTTTATTTTTAGCTAAATCAAGGCGTTTGACAAAATAAGCTAAGGATGCTTCTTCTGTTTCTCGAACAAATCCAATTTCTCTTTGTGGGAAATTTAAGTAGGCACGTATGAAAACTTTGCCATCTTGGCAAAATCCATACTCGTTTTCTGTGGCAGGTTTCATAAGATTAATTCATAGAGCTTCAAGCAAATGCTTTGGCTCAAATTGTACTTTATAATTTTTATCAAAATATTTATCTCACGAATTTATTTAAAAATAAATGAATAAATGAAGAATTTTTGATTAGAAATTCAAATTTTAAGACAAAAATCACATTCTTTGCAGGTTATTAGAAAAAATTCAATCAAAATATGAGTAACGAAACCATTATATTTTCCATGGAACGCGTTTCTAAGGTAATTCCCCCTCAGAAAACGATCATTAAAAATATTTACCTTTCTTTTTTTTATGGAGCAAAAATTGGGGTCCTCGGCCTTAATGGTTCGGGTAAATCTACCCTTCTTCGTATCATCGCAGGGCTAGATAAATCTTTTACAGGCGATGTAGTTTGGTCCCCAGGATATACCGTGGGGATGTTAGAGCAAGAACCCCAACTTGATCCTCAAAAAACGGTTTTAGAGGTGGTGGAAGAAGCGGTGGTTGAAATCAAAAATTTATTAAAAGAGTTTGATGAAATAAATGAGGCTTTTGGTGATGCAGATGCTGATTTTGATAAGCTGTTGGCAAGACAGGGAGAAGTTCAAGAAAAATTAGATCACTTTAATGCCTGGGAATTAGATAATCGATTAGAAAAAGCGATGGATGCCTTGCGTTGTCCAGATCCTAGTGCACTCATAAATACGCTATCAGGAGGAGAAAAAAGACGTGTGGCTTTGTGTCGATTACTGTTACAAGAACCCGATGTTTTATTATTAGATGAGCCGACCAACCACCTAGATGCGGAATCTGTTGAATGGCTCGAGCAACATTTACGTCAATACAAAGGGACTGTCATCGCCGTAACCCACGATCGATATTTCTTAGATAATGTAGCGGGTTGGATTTTAGAATTAGATCGTGGCGAAGGAATTCCTTGGAAAGGAAACTATTCATCTTGGTTAGAGCAAAAACAAAATAGATTAGCTCAGGAAGAGAAGACAGAATCTCGTAGACAAAAAACATTACAGCGTGAATTAGAATGGGTACGTATGTCGCCCAAAGCACGCCAAGCAAAATCGAAAGCCAGGATTGGTGCTTATGAGAAATTGTTATCAGAAGAGAATAGGCAAAAGGAAGATAAATTAGAATTGTTCATACCGGCCGGCCCAAGGTTGGGAAATAAAGTCATCGAAGTTCAAGGGGTATCCAAATCTTTTGGCGACAAATTATTATACGAAAATGTAAGTTTTTCATTACCTCCTGCTGGTATTGTTGGAATTATTGGGCCCAATGGTGCGGGAAAAACGACGATGTTTAAATTGATTACGGGCCAATTGGAACCCGACAGTGGAAGTTTTGAAGTGGGGGAAACGGTAAAACTGGCTTACGTAGACCAAGAACATAATCAATTGATGGCCGATAAATCAGTATTCGAAACCGTATCCGATGGAAATGACTGGGTGATGTTGGGCGGAAAGCAGTCCAATGCGAGGGCCTACGTGAGTAAATTTAATTTCAACGGTGCAGATCAGGAGAAAAAAATTGCCAATTTATCTGGTGGAGAGCGCAATAGAGTTCATTTAGCGATGATGTTAAAAGAGGGCGCTAACGTACTTTTATTGGATGAGCCGACTAACGACCTGGATGTAAATACATTAAGGGCCTTAGAAGAAGGATTAGAGAATTTTGCAGGTTGTGCCGTAGTCATTTCCCACGATAGATGGTTTTTAGATCGAATTGCCACTCATATTTTGGCATTTGAAGGAGATTCTCAGGTCACTTATTTTGAAGGTAATTATTCGGAATACGAAGAAGCTCGTAAGAAGAGATTAGGAAATGATATAACGCCTAAACGAATTAAATACAAGAAGTTACAGTAGAGTTGGGCATTAATAATTTTAATTATGACACCAAGAGAAAAAATTCAATTAGTCATTGACGAAATGGGTAAAGTAGTGATTGGGCAGGAGCGCTTAATCAACCGACTATTAGTTGGACTTTTCACCGGTGGCCACGTACTTTTAGAAGGAGTTCCTGGATTAGCCAAAACCTTAACGATCAATACGCTAGCGAAAATCTTAGATTTACATTTCCAACGTATTCAATTCACGCCTGATTTATTACCTTCCGATTTAGTGGGGACCATGATTTACAACCCGCTGAAAAATGAATTTGAGGTAAAAAAGGGACCTATTTTTGCTCAAATTATTCTTGCGGATGAAATTAACCGTGCCCCTGCAAAAGTTCAATCGGCTTTGTTGGAGGCCATGGCAGAAAAGCAGGTGACCATCGGCGATACTACCTATCCATTGGACAAGCCATTCTTGGTTTTGGCTACTCAAAATCCCGTGGAGCAGGAAGGTACTTTCCCATTACCGGAAGCGCAAGTGGACCGATTTATGCTCAAGGTATTTTTAAATTACCTCGATAAAGATCAGGAGTTAGAAGTGATGAGAAAGATGTCCAATATGGACTTTGCTTATGAGCCTAAAGCCATTTTGACTTTTGACGATATTCAAAATATTCGAAAAGAAATCAATAATATTACCATCAGCGAAACTTTAGAGAAGTACATCATTGAGTTGATTTTTGCCACTCGAAATCCTGCCGATTATGGCCTAACAAAAGAGGCCGATTACATCCAATTTGGAGCATCTCCACGCGCAAGCATTCACTTAAATCTAGCGGCCAAAGTAATGGCCTATTTGGAGGGAAGAGATTATGTTCTACCTGAGGACATTAAGGAAATGACGCCAGATGTGTTAAATCATCGGATTATTTTAACCTATGAAGCAGAGGCGGATAATATTTCTACGCTTCAAATCATTCAAACTATTTTGAGTTCGGTAGCCATTAATCGCTAATACTGATTGAAAATAGGTGACTATCTTTAATGTATATTCCTTTAATGAATGAAAAGAAAATCAGCGCGAACTACTCCGCGCTGATTTCGTTTATTTACGAAGTATCAAGATACTTGGGTCATTTATATAACGGCCTGATTTTGCTCCATACAACGAAAGTCCATTCGAATATCCTTCCGGGACAACTAAGCGAATAGTCAATTTACCTGTTGCATTGGCGACTTCAATGGAAGAGCGAGGCAACGTGCATTGCACCCAATATCCATAGGTTCCCGGCTCGTCTAATTTATGATTTTTAGCTTGATAAAACCAAGATAAAACTCCTTGGTGATCCGCAGGATCATCATCCAAATCAAATGAAGCTGCAAATTGTCCATTGGATAAAACCTGAACGACCGAAGGATTCTTTTTACTATCTGTTTGTGGATAGGCATTAGGATTTTTACTGGGATCAAAAGTTCCTTTGCCCAACATATAATCCCCGTTCATTGCACCTGAATTTGGTCTATCTTTTCCTAACATAGGTTTTGAAGATGCCTCCACAAAAAAACTAACTTGGTCGATGGATTCTAATGGTAATTTGGCCCAATCAAAACTGTATTCGAAATACCCTGATCCTGCCCCATTGACTTTATTTCCTAAGACACCTGTCCATTGCTTTTTAGACCATTCTGCTTTTGAAATTTTATCCACAGGCACCGTCAGTAAAACTTGCTTGGGTGTTACGTTTATTTTTCCTTGCTCCACAATCAAAGAAACAAAGTTCTGATGCAACACATGTCCATTACCATCCTCCAATTTCAATATCAAGGTGTTTAAGGATTTCTCTTCTGGCAAAGATATTTCTAATGAATCCAAGGCATTGACAGACCAAGGAGTCCAATTAATTTGCTTGGATTTAGACCACCAGTTTTTCTTTTCTCCCAATGCATTTTGTCCAGAAAATTCCATTTTTAGCACAAGCTCTTTGGGTAAATCTGTACCGCCAATTAATGCAGATAAGGTTAAAGGGATTTTTAATTTTTGGCCTCCATTTCCAGCCCAAGCAATTTCCTGGCCTGTCGACAAGTAAAATGGACCATGCAAATCTTTCAATGTCATTCCAGGTGCCATAGCGCCTAACCCCGTTTCTTTTTCCGTACGATCAAATCGATAATACCCGTTCCACTCATTAATGACATCGTGGTGTTCCGTGTATAACCAACCGGCCATTTTGGGGAAATTACGGAATGAATTCATCGCTTTATGGTAATCCCAGGTATAATCCACATCGCCTGAACTTCCATCATAGCCCCATACATTTCCAAATTCCGAATTAATCATCGGTTGGCTCCCCTGCTTATATCCTTTTTCAAAATTCCAAGTACTTCCCGGAAAGGTATTGTACGATTGCTCCTTGTTGAACTTATCCCATTCGTAGCCAGGTAAATATGAATGCCATGAGTGAATATCCGTCTCAGTATGTCCCTTTCCGCAACAAATCGAATTATCTTCTACTAATCGAGTCGGGTCTAAGGATTTAGCTTTTTTGTATACCTCTACTACCCACTTTTGGGTCTCAGGAGTATAGACTCGGCTCTTTTTACCGTCAACCGTGATATCTGAAAGCAAGCCCCAAGTTTCATTAAAGGTAATCCAAGAAAAAATAGAGGGATGGTTAAAATCTCTACGAACCATTTGCTCCAAGGTATACTCTGTTTCCTTTTGCATGTCGGCATCTGGTGGACCCCAAGAATTAGGGACATCCGCCATGACTAATAATCCTAATTTATCGGCCCAATACAGTTTTCTAGGCACTTCAATTTTAACATGCGTACGAATTCCATTCAAACCAATTCGCTTACTGCGCATGATTTCCTCGCGCATAAATTCGTCGGTTGGAAAAGTGTAAAACCCTTCTGGATGATAACTTTGATCGAGGGCTAATTGCAAATAAATGGGTTTATTATTTAGCGCGATGTATGGAATGGTACTCCCAGGCAAATTCATCACAGATATTTTCCTCATCCCAAAATATCCTTTCACTTCATCTGATTGTAGACCCTCTCCTACCTGAATTTGGTAGTCATATAGAAATGGATCCTCCAAAGACCAAAGGTGGGCGTTGGGTATTTTAATTTCAATTTGGGCAGTTTTAGCACCCTCAGCAATCATTTGTGAGCCTGAAAAACCGGCAGACAGAGTTACTTTGACCGACGTTTTTTGTTTGACAGGTGCAGCTAGTTCCACTTGGAATTTTGCCACCGACTGATCAATATCGGGGCTTACTTGGGCATAATCAACATATTGATCACCACGCGATTCTAGGTAAATCGTTTGCCAAATCCCTCGGGCGTTTCCGTACCCTTGTTTTCCATACAGGGTGAACATCCGCCTTTTGTCGTCTACTCGAATGATTAATTTTTGTTTTTGACCTGCTTTAAGAAATTTTGTCAAATCAAAAGAAAATGGGGTATAACCTCCTTCATGTGAACCTATTTTTTGACCATCTAAGTAAACATCCGTTTTCCAATCACTTGCTCCGATCACCAAAAATGTTCGTTTGGATTGCCAGTTGGCCGGCACCTCAATCAAGCGCTGATACCAGGCAATATCTGCTTCATCTTTCACACCCGATAGTTGGGAACCCCAAGGAAAAGGAACTTGAATTTTTAATGGATATTTCTGCTGATTTTTTTCCCAATGTTCTTTGACACCCAAATCTTTGGGGTCAAATTTGAAATCCCATTCGCCATTTAAATTAATCCATTGGCTCCGCTCGAAGTCAGGCCTTGGATGCTCGGGAAGAAAAGAGGCTGGTTGGCCATATAAAAAAGAGGCACTCAATAGCGCCAACAATAACATTTTGATTTTCATAGATTTTATAAATAGGTATTTGAGGCAAAATTGGGTAAAAAAAATTAAAAAACGGATAATTTTTAATTTAAAAGCTAATTTTACGTCATGACTAGTTTAGAAGAATTAAAAAAGAAAATACCCACTCAGATTGCTGTGATTGGTGGAGGGAGTTGGGCTACGGCATTAGTCAAAATTCTTTCGGAGAATCAAGTCAAAATAAAGTGGTGGATCCGTCGCAAAGCAGATGTTGATTTCATCCGAAAATACAATCACAATCCCAGTTATTTAACGGACGTCGCCATCAATCCGCGCAAGGTCAAGACTTACAATAAAATGTCTGAGGCATTAAACGGCGTTGAATATATTATTTTAGCCATTCCTGCGGCTTTTATTCCGGCAACATTAAAGGACTTAAACAAGAAACACTTTGAAGGGAAAAAAGTAGTCTCAGCGATCAAAGGGATGATTCCTGAAGAAAATTTATTGGTCACCGATTGGTTAACCAAAGAATTTAATTTACCTATTGGGCAAACTTGTGTCATAGCCGGCCCTTGTCACGCGGAGGAAGTTGCGTTAGAAAAGCAATCTTATTTAACCATCGCTTCTCCTAATATCGAGGTAGCACAGTCATTTGCTAATTTATTGAATTGCCGATTTTTACAAGCTAATGCGATTACTGATTTATATGGAGTGGAGTATTGCGCCGTCATTAAAAACATCATAGCCATCGCCTGTGGTATCACGCGAGGACTAGGATTTGGTGATAACTTTCAGGCAGTATTAGTCAGCAATGCCATGCAAGAAATTAAGATTTTTCTAGATGAAATCTATCCCAAAGAAAATCGCGATTTAAATAATTCGGGATATTTAGGAGATTTATTGGTCACCGCCTATTCGCAATTCTCTCGAAACAGGACTTTTGGTAATATGATAGGAAGGGGCTATTCGGTTAAATCAGCGCAAATTGAAATGAATATGATTGCGGAGGGCTATTATGCCGTTCGAAGTATTTACTTGATTTCAAAACAACATCAGATAAAATTACCGATCATCGATGCAGTCTACCACGTTGTCTATGAGAAGACAAATCCTTTGATCGAGATGAATACGTTAAAGGGACACCTTAAATAAGAAAAGACCGAATCAATTCCGCCGTTTTAGACAGAGACTCTTGGCTCAGTTTCAACTTTTCTTGCGAAAAATTAATGTCCAACATCCGATTTAAAGGAACTAGATGCACGTGGGCATGGGGAACTTCCAGGCCGATCACTGCTACACCAATGCGCTTACAAGGAATGGCCTTTTTAATTGCTGGGGCAATGCGCTGAGCAAACTTCATTAATCCTGCTAAAACCTCTGGATCCAGGTCGAAAATATAGTCAATTTCTTGTTTTGGGATAACCAAAGTATGGCCTTCGACCAAAGGCATCACATCTAGGAAGGCTAAAAATTGATCATCTTCGGCAATCTTGTGGCAAGGAATTTCGCCTCGAACGATTTTTGAAAAAATAGAGCTCATCGTTAATCAATACGTCTTAAGTTACACTTGGAAACAGGCTTAATAATCAAAGGCACTTTTTCCAATTTTACGGCATCGCTATCTAAACCAAACCACTTGTCTTCCGAAGGAGTAAATTGTTTGACAAAGAAATAAGCTTTCATGACCATTCGATCTAAAAGGGGTAATTCATTATCAAAGGATAAGAATTTTTCAAGCACAACAAACCTGAAATCGCCAATCACATTTTGCTCATTCAAGGATTTATATCGAGAAGTAATATCCACCTCACCTCTAGAAACCATCTCTTCAACGACCTTTCGGAAGTATAAATTGATACGTTGTTCCACTCGGAAACCTAATTTGAAATTGACCTTAATAATGTCATCGGGTTCGATCACGGTTACTTTATAATCCATGGTATATGGCTCATCCAAGGTATCTACGTGGACAAACCAATAAATATCAGCCTTTTTGGGTCGACGCTGGAAAATAGAATAAATGATTTTTGATTCAATATCGGTGACCCTACCGGCATTGGACATAAAAACCAAATGTGTCGCATATTTAGGTATTGTATCGTCATTACTCAAATCTTTTAACGGCTCTATATATTCCGACAAAGGCTCATATTCGGTCAATTTATTTTTAATGCGAGAGGCTCTAAACCATACCCACATGACCAAAATAATCACACCCGCAATGAAAAGAGAGACATAACCCCCATGGGAAAATTTCTGTAGATTAGCGACCAAGAAAGATCCTTCTAAGGAAATATAAACCAAAAGGAAAAGTAGGATCCACCACATATCTACCTTCTTGATATGCAAGTAATAGGCCATTAACATGGTCGTCATCAACATCGTCAACGTAATCGCCAACCCATAAGCGGCCTCCATATTGGTGGATTCCTTAAACCATAATACCACTCCTACACAACCCATCCACAATAAGATATTGACGGAAGGTACATATAATTGGCCCTTTTGATCAGATGGATAAACCAAGCGCACTTTTGGCCAAAAATTGAGTCGAATCGCCTCAGAGATCAAGGTAAATGATCCTGAAATTAATGCCTGACTGGCAATCACAGCAGCGGCTGTAGCGACCATAATTCCAGAGAATAAAAGTTCACGAGGAAGCAATTCAAAAATAGGCTTGCGTCCATCTAGTGTCATTCCTTGATGTGCTAAAAGCCAAGCACCTTGTCCAAAATATTGAAGCAGCAAAGTGATTTTGACAAAAATCCAACTTACTCGAATATTTCCACGGCCACAATGCCCTAAATCTGAATAAAGAGCCTCAGCTCCCGTTGTACATAAAAATACTGCACCTAAAGCCCAAAATCCAGCACTGCCTGCTTGGTGTGTCGTTAACAATTCCCAAGCATACACAGGAGAAATGGCACGCAAAATAGACCAATCATTTTGTATCCAGATGATTCCAAAAAGTCCAAGCATGGAAAACCATAAAAGCATGATTGGGCCAAAAAACTTACCGACCACCTTCGTTCCAAAAATTTGGAAAATAAAGAGGATAGTTAAAATAAATATAACAAGAGGGACTGTATCCGTAACATAAGGAGTTCCATCTGGATGATGCAACATGCGCAAACCCTCGACGGCGGAAGATACTGAGATGGGAGGTGTGATAATTCCATCCGCAAGTAATGCCGCCCCACCGATAATGGCAGGCAAAGTCAACCATTTTGCATGACGTCTAACTAACGCAAAAAGGGCAAAAATTCCGCCCTCACCCTTATTATCTGCACGAAGAATTAATATGACATATTTAAGTGTGGTCTGTAATGTCAATGTCCAAAAAATACAAGATAAGCCCCCTAAAACCGTCAAGGAATTGATGGGTTCATCCCCGATGACCGCTTGCATCACATAAAGAGGAGAAGTACCAATATCTCCATAAATGATCCCCATAGCCACCAAAAGTCCGGCCGCCGTGAATTTATTTTTGTGTTTTTGTTCCATTATAAAAAAAAGGGTAGTAAAATTTTATTCAAATCGGAATTAATATGTTTAGAATACAAGTTTTACAAAAAATTGTACTATTTATAGTCTATTTATTTAAATATTTCAAGAAACGGAGGCAAATATACCTTCAATTTTGATATATCAAATAAGGTTTTGAATTTTTCTTGATTAAGATGAGATAAGTAGCTGATAAACAGCAACTTATTGTATATAATAATACCCGAAAATAATATCCATTTCATCTTCAGAAGTCAATCCAAAGCCCAATGGCTTATTGGTATTATTCACATAAGTAACCACCGAAGTCAATCCTTCCCCTTCTTTCAAAATAATCGGCTTAGCGTAATTGACAACCTTAGGATGAGCCCAATCGTTGTCTTCGTAAATAACTTCTCCATCACGAGCTCCTCCTTTAATTTTAATTTGGAATAGTTTCCCTCTTTCGTGGGTGTGCGAGGTGAGCGACACAATGACGACCGATTTGCCAGAACCTTTGACAAAGCCATCAAAATTATAAAAGTCCTTCGTGATAATAGTCGTTTGATTTGGAGGAAGAGTGAAACTTGAGTTATTGAAATCAATCATACTAACCACATTTTTCACCTGTGATTCGGGGACTGTGTACAGATTTACGTAATTCTCCCCATATAAATTATCCTTCGTTTTATTGAAATAATGGGGATTTAGGTCTACCGAACTATTCGTTGGAAGTTTCAGCGCAGTACCTTCAGGAAAAGAATAGTCTGAATTTGGATCTGTGCCTCCTCCTAAAAATATATGATTTGACATCTGAAAAACCGTGCCTATGTTCAGCGAATTATCTAGATTTCTCAAGTCCCTTATTTCATCCATATTGGGCAAAAGAAGTTTTGATCTGAAATCATACACCACTAAATGATGTGAATTAGGTCGCGATTTAAGTTTGATCCGAGAGACGTAAATAGGCTCCGTATTATTTAAAGGCCGACGAACAAAAATCTCGCGCTCAAAATTAGGTGGGACAATGAATCGATCCACTTTCAATTGAAATCCAGTCTTCCCTTCTTTCACAGGGGAATCCAAAGCTGAAAAATTCGTTGGCTCCGTAAAACTCGGAGTCGTGTCGTCCAATAATTTCGCATCGACCACTTCCCCTTTATCTGGAGCTCCAGCCTCGATCCATTTTTGAACAAAATCCAATTGGCCTTTGCTCACAGGCTTTCCTCCCAAAGGCATAGGAGCTCCATAATTAGCTGTCACATGATGACTTAAATCCCAATTTAATTTATGAAACAATAGACTTTCGGCCGATGAAAATTTCTTAACCCTTTGAAGTTTGTTTGCTACGGCCACTGAGTTTTTTGGAGTAGTACCAATTAAATTTCCGTAAGCAAGCCCTTTCGCCAAAACTAAACCATGCTGAGCATAAGAGACATCTTGAACGGTTAAATGGCAACCTGAAGTTGCGCAGTTGGGTGTTAATAATTTATCTTGTAGTAAGTCAAAGGAATTAATGGTTGCAGTCTGAGAAATGGGACTTGCGGGCACATCGACTGAAGATTTACTACAAGCGAGTAAACTTAAGGCGCACAAAATAACATAAATTGTATTTTTCATTTCAAAGAATATTGGTCGAATGATTCTCCAGGCGTAATTTTTAAAACCTGAGCTAAAACTAATAAAATTAATTTCCTTGATGCAATCCAGGTGGGTAATTTATTTAATAAAGCAAATTCTTCTAAGGTTATGGTAGGTGTATTTCGTAAATATTCCATCAACCAACGTTCAGAATCTCCATAGGAAAACTTGATTCCCTCTTGGTTTTCGCGTCGTAAAATCTGCTTCATTTCTTTACTCGCCTGAACCGTCCTATCTTTAATTCGAACAAAGCACTGCGCTTGAGAATCGGTGCCTACCTGGACATAGTGCGGTTTGTCCACACTTTCAAATACTTGATACACTAAAACGGTGCGGCCATTGTCCAATGAAATGGGGTAAGCGTTATAGGAAAAAGCAGGAAAGCAATATTTTTCAATCGCACGCTCTAATAAAAACTGTTCTTCTTCAGCAAACTTGAGTCCATCGATTTGACCTTCATCTGAAACCCCTAAAAATAAATGCCCCCCGTCGGTGTTGGCAAAAGCCACCAATTCCTTGATAATCTTTTCAGGAAATTTCACTTTCATTTTAAATTCAAGTCGCTGGCCCTCCCCATGACGGACTAAATTTTTAAGATTTTTTAAATCTAAAAAATCATTTTCATACTCAAAATTTGCCGATTCCAATAAAATTTCTGATCCCGATCTCATGATATGTTAAACTCTTTTCAATTTACAAAAGTTTTCAAATTAAGTGATTAACGAAAAAATATTTTTGCTTAGTATAGTTATTCAATAGACATTGTGTATTTTTGTGAAAATTTAAAAAATGGAACTCGAATCCTTAGGAAATTCCCTGCTAAATTTGCCATTAGAAGACCGATTAAGTCTTTTAACGTCTGTCTATTCGAAAGATCTCATTGCATTTTCAAGCTCTTTTGGGCAAGAAGATCAGGCTATAACTCATGCGATTGCAACACAAAAATTGCCTATAAAAATTTTTACATTGGACACTGGGAGGCAATTTCAAGAAAGTTATGAGTTGATGGACTTGACGAAAAAAAAATACCAACTCGACTTAATTACCTATTTCCCAAATCATGATAAAACTGAAAATTTAGTTCGTGAAAAGGGATTTAATTCTTTTTATACCTCAGTTGAAAATAGAAAAGAGTGCTGCTTTATTCGTAAAATGGAGCCATTAGCTAGAGCACTGGAGGGTGTCAATATTTGGATTACAGGACTACGTGCAGAACAATCTGAAAATAGGGCCAATATGCCGATCATCGAATGGGATGAGGCTAGGAATTTAATCAAGGTTAATCCGATCATTGATTGGAATACAGAAAAATTGAATAATTACTTGACTAAGCATAAAATCCCACAAAATCCTTTACACAAAAAAGGGTTCATTTCGATAGGATGTGCACCTTGTACAAGAGCCATAGGACCCGATGAGCACCCTAGAGCAGGACGTTGGTGGTGGGAAAATTCTCAAAAAGAGTGCGGATTACATGCCTAAAATAAAAAAAATGAGTACAAAAATGTCAGCCATTCACGATAAAATAGGTCAATTCCCGAGAGAAATGGAGGATGAGTCGATTTACATCATGCGCGAAGTGGCCGCTCAATTTGATCGACCAGCGCTTTTGTTTTCGGGTGGAAAAGATTCCATTACCCTAGTGCGCTTAGCACAAAAAGCTTTTTTCCCAGGAAAAATCCCTTTCCCTTTAGTTCATATTGACACAGGGCATAATTTTCCTGAAACGATTGAATTCAGGGATTGGTTGGCCAAAGAAGCGGGGGCTGAACTTATTGTTCGCTACGTCCAAGATTCCATAGACCAAGGAAAAGCTAAGGAAGAAAGCGGAAAATATGCGTCTCGTAACGTATTGCAAACTGTTACTTTATTAGACACCATCGAAGAATTTAAATTTGACGCCTGCATCGGTGGGGCAAGACGTGATGAAGAAAAGGCTCGAGCAAAAGAGCGTATATTTTCGGTTCGAGATGATTTTGGCCAATGGGATGCCAAGCGCCAAAGACCTGAATTGTTTGATATGTTGAACGGCCGTATTTCAGTCGGCGAAAATGTGCGCGTTTTCCCTATTTCCAACTGGACAGAATTGGATGTTTGGAACTACATCAAAGAGGAAAAAATGGAAATCCCGAGCATCTATTTTGCTCACCAGCGACAAGTCATTCAGCGCGATGGAATGCTCTGGGCTGATTCAGAACATTTAAATAAAGAAGCGGATGAAATCCCATATGAGACTACGGTTAGATTTAGAACCGTGGGCGACATGACCTGCACCGCTGCAGTAAGTTCACATGCGGTAGACATCGATGTCATTATCGAAGAAATTCTATCCGCAGAAATTTCAGAAAGAGGGGCCCGCATCGATGATAAAAGATCGGAAGCCGCAATGGAGAAAAGAAAACAACAAGGTTATTTTTAATTTAGAGATGGATATTTTACGCATAGCAACGGCAGGTTCAGTAGATGATGGAAAAAGTACATTAATCGGCCGCTTATTGTATGAAACAAATTCGATTACCAAAGATAAAATTGAAGCCCTTGAAAGTGCCTCTAAGAGGAAAGGTTTAAATTTTTTAGACCTTTCGCTATTGACAGATGGCCTCATTGCGGAAAGGGAACAAGGCATTACGATCGATGTGGCACATATTTATTTTTCTACACCCACCCGAAAGTACATCATTGCAGATACCCCTGGTCATATAGAGTATACTAGAAATATGGTGACTGGAGCATCAAATGCTAAGGTTTCTCTGATTTTAGTGGATGCCCGACAAGGCATTGTGGAGCAGACTGCGAGGCATTTATCCATCGCTTCTTTACTGAGAATTCCAAAAGTGATCATTTGTGTGAATAAGATGGATTTGGTTCAATATCAGGAATCAAAATTCAATGAAATTCAAAGTAAATTATCTGAATTAGTAGCTAAAACTACCTTCCAAGGACAGACTGTTTCCTATCTACCCATCTCTTCTTTATTCGGTCAAAATATCACAAAAAAGTCCGATGAAATGCCATGGTTCACTGGAAATACATTATTACAGGAATTAGAAAATTTCAAATTTGCAGAAACTTTAGCTAAAGCGCCGGCTCGTTTTCCTGTCCAATTTGTCATTAGACCCATGACGGAGGCCTACCATGATTATAGAGGATATGCGGGTAAAATAAGTTCGGGAACATTTAAAGTTGGCGACGAAATTCGCGTTTTACCTACCGGACAAACGAGCACCATCGCTACCATTGAAAAATTTGAAAATTCGTTAGATCAAGCCATCGCGGGGGAATCCATCGTCATGACCCTATCGAATGACATTGATATTTCAAGAGGAAATTCCATTGTATTGGCCTCTGAAACCAATGTACCTTCTTTAAAAGATTTCTCAGCGCATGTTTGTTGGCTCGACCACCAAGCCCTAAGCGCTGGAAAAACGTATCTTTTACAGCATGGCATACATACCACCAAAGCAAAAATTACGCAAATAACAGAGCGTCTTGATGTAACCCAACAAACATCAACGACTGAGGTCGGCCAATTAAATTTGAATGAAATCGGAAAGATTTCCTTACGAACAGCCCAAGCTATTTCTGCTGATATTTATGCCGAAAACCCATCCAATGGGTCCTTCATCTTGATTGATGAATTTTCGAACTCGACCGTTGGCGTAGGCTTCGTTGATTAATTATTCGAATTTTTTAGGCGCATATAAAAACCCAAAAGCCTCAGCTCCTTCTTTAGTATGAACCTCATGATGTACGTAATGAGCCTTCATAATGCGCTTCATATATTTATGAGTCGCCTTATATTTTATTTTAATTCTGCGATGTACAATGATATCGTGAAATATAAAATAAAATATACCATAGGTGGCAATTCCTAGCCCGATCCAAATCAAGGGCCAAAAGCGGGGAATTTCCGCCCCTATAATGATCGTCAAGGTCGAAGTAATCCCAAAAACCACCGAAAAAAGGTCGTTTTTTTCCAAGACATTTTTGTGATGTATGTGATGAGATTCGTGCCAGCGCCACATAAATCCATGCATAATGTACTTATGTGTAAGCCAAGCGAAAGCTTCCATCGACAAAAAGGTCCCCAACCAAATCAATAATGCGATAATTTTCATTTTAATTCAAAACCGAAATTACATGGAATTGTTTTAAAAATCCACCTCTTCCTTTGATTGAAAACAATTATCTTTGTAGGCTTTTTGGCATTTGGGCTAATTGGCATTTTGGGTAAGCCAAACGCCTACAAATTAAATTTCCTTTATGATTGACAAAAAATACGCTCCCCAAGAAATAGAGCAAAAATGGTATACTTATTGGCTCGAAAATAAATTATTTTCTTCTAAGCCGCATCCTGAAAAAGAGGCATATACCATTGTTATTCCTCCGCCTAATGTAACTGGGGTTTTACATATGGGTCATATGCTCAACAATACTATCCAAGACGTATTGATCAGAAAAGCGCGAATGGAAGGCAAAGAGGCTTGTTGGGTTCCTGGAACTGACCACGCTTCGATTGCCACTGAGGCTAAGGTAGTTGCCATGCTGAAAGAAAAAGGCATTGAAAAAAAGGATATTTCTAGGGAAGAATTTTTGGCTCATGCATTTGAATGGAAAGAAAAATATGGGGGGATTATTTTAGACCAATTGAAAAAACTGGGTGCTTCGTGTGACTGGGATAGAACTCGGTTTACGATGGAGCCCTCCCTGTACCAAGCCGTTATTGACACTTTTGTTAGACTTTACAATAAGGGTTTGATTTATAGAGGGGTCAGAATGGTCAACTGGGATCCGGCTGGAAAAACAGCAGTATCGGACGAAGAGGTGATTCATAAAGACGTCCAAGCAAAATTATATCACATACAATATCCATTTGTAGATGGATCGGGGCATTTAACGATTGCTACAACGAGGCCTGAAACGATTATGGCTGACGCGGCCATTTGCGTTAATCCCTTAGATGAACGTTATGTAAAGTATCATGGAAAGAAAGTATTCATCCCTTTAATTAATCGAGAAATAAGCATCATCGCGGATGAATATGTGAGTTTAGATTTTGGTACCGGTTGTTTAAAAGTTACTCCTGCGCATGATTTAAATGATTATGAATTAGGAATCAAACATAAGTTACCTGTGATTGACTTGCTCAATGACGACGGAACATTAAATGAAAAAGCCGTTTTATTTGTGGGACTAGATCGTTTCGAAGCTCGTAAAAGAATCGTTAAGCAATTGGCCGAGGAAGGATTTTTAGTTAAAACGGATGAATATAAATCGACCGTTGGCACCTCAGAAAGAACCGGCGCGGTGATCGAACCCAAACTATCCTTGCAGTGGTTTTTGAAAATGGAGGATTTAGCCAAACCGGCTTTAGAGCATGTCATGAATGATGACATACAATTACATCCGGCGAAGTTTAAAAATACCTACCGCTCTTGGATGGAAAATGTACACGATTGGTGTATATCAAGGCAGTTGTGGTGGGGCCAACAAATTCCTGCCTTTTACATGGAGGACGGAACATTGATCGTAGCTAAAGATAAAAAGGAAGCTTTACGAATAGCACGCGACAAATATCAGTTATATGCCTTAGTGGAAGATGATTTAACGCAAGATCCAGATGTGTTGGATACTTGGTTTTCTTCTTGGCTATGGCCAATCTCCGTTTTTGACGGAATAGAAAATCCTGATAATGAAGAGATTAACTATTACTATCCCACGAATGATTTAGTCACGGGCCCTGATATCTTATTTTTCTGGGTGGCGAGAATGATTATGGCGGGCTATGAATGGAGGGGCGAATTACCCTTTAAAAATGTGTATTTAACTGGAATTGTTCGGGATAAACAAGGGCGAAAAATGTCCAAGTCGTTGGGTAATTCCCCAGATCCATTAGAGTTAATCGAACGATTTGGTGCTGATGGCGTCCGGTCTGGACTTTTATTTTCAGCACCTGCTGGAAATGATTTATTGTTCGACGAAAAACTTTGTGAGCAAGGCCGTAATTTTTCTAACAAGATTTGGAATGCGTTCCGACTTTTAAAAGGCTTAGAGGTGATAGAAGGAAAATCCTTGCCTGAGCATTTACTAGCCACGGAATGGTTGGGAACCCGAATTTCTTTAACCATCGAAGAAGTTCAGGATCATTTTAGCAAATTCAGAATTTCAGATGCACTCTTAAGTATTTACAATTTAGTTTGGGATGATTTTTGTGGCAAGTATTTGGAAATCATTAAGCCGGCATATCAGACCCCAATTCATGCTGATACATTAAGGGATGCTTTTCAAATTTTTGACCAATTAATGCGACTACTTCATCCGTATATGCCATTTATTACGGAGGAAATATGGCAGGCAATCGATGTGCGGGGAGCCAATACAAGTATATGTAAAGCGCCATTCCCGAAATCGACGAAAGTGAATACTGCTTTAATTCAGCAATTTGATACGGCATTTGAGGTGCTAACTAAAATCAGGGAAATCAGAAATTCAAAGCAATTGTCTCCCAAATTAGCCTTATCCTTAGAAATAAAGACAGTCGACAGCTCATCCTATGACCATTTAAAAGCAATCCTTTCAAAATTGGCCAATTTAGAATCCATCGTGTATGTAGACCAAGCGAATCCGGAGGCCCAAACATTTGTAGTCCACTCAGATCAATTTTTTGTGCCCTTACAAAAAGAGGAAAATCAAGATGAATTAAAAGAAGAATCTGAAAAGGAATTGGTGTATTTAGAAGGGTTTAAAAAGTCGGTCGAAGCAAAACTGGCCAACGAGAAGTTTGTTCAAAATGCAAAACCTGATTTGGTTGAACGTGAAAAACAGAAATTATCCGATACTGAAAATAAAATAAAATCGCTTAGGGAGATTTTAGCAAGATTTAATTAATGAGACAATATTTATTACTCCTTTTCACGATTTTAACCCTCGCGGCTTGTGGGCCGAAGAAGCCAAAAGAAGCGGAATTACCTAAAATCCAATTGGATTTTATTCGTTTTGACCGCTTGCTAGCTGAGGCAAAAAGCATTAAGGAAATAGATAGCCTGTTGAAAAAAAATCCTGAAATCACGTTCGGTTATTTTCATTGCGTCCCCGACAAAATTCCTTTTCTGGCCAAAGATTTATTTGCGTTATTTCAAAATCCAGAATTAAAGAGTTTTTACGAGCAAAGCCAAAAACCTGAATTTTATGGTGGGAATCAATTAGAAATTGATTTAAAAACAGCCTTTCAAGAAATTCACAATCAATTTCCTCAAACAAAAGTTCCTAAAATTCGGACTGTTTTTTCTGGATTTGGTGGAATTGGGAGTGAATTTGCAGTCCAGCATCTTTACGTGACTGACACATTGATCGTGGTGGGATTGGATTTTTTTATGGGCAAGAAGGGCAAGTATCATCCACCAAATGTATATGAATATCAGATGCGTAGATTGGAACCTAAGGCTGTCGTGGGACAAATTGTGTTGCAATATTCAGCATTTTTCAACCAGCAAGATTCAGAAGATCATACCTTATTGAGTGATATGATTTGGTATGGAAAAGGATTCGTATTTACGAAAAAAATCTTGCCCTCGTTGCCCGATAGCCTCTTGTTTGGCTATACAGCTAAGGAGTTAGCTGAAACGGAGGCATTCCAATCTGAAGTTTGGGAACATTTCATAGACAACTCTTTGTTATTCAAGAAGGAGGAATATGTAAAAGCGAAGTACGTTGGGGAACGCCCAAAAACACCTGAAATAGGACCTGCATGTCCAGGATCCATCGGCAGGTGGCTCGGTTGGCGCATAGTAGATTTATATAGTAAACAGGATAATAAGATTAGCTTACCCAAATTAATGGCAAATAAAGAGGCCAACAAGATTTTTTTAGCTTCAGGATATCGAGGCAAATAGGTATAAAAAAGCATGGCAAAAAGACACGAAAAGTTTGGAGCGGGGGTTGATCCTAAAGATTCAGTAAAAGTCACGAAGAAAAATCTTTCTAAGGCGATTAAGATTTTTCGATTTGTCATTCCGTATAAATGGACATTTATATTGGGCATGGTTTTCTTATTGCTATCCAATTTAACTACGCTTAGTTTTCCATTATTGATCGGCGAAATGACTAAAGTGATCGAGGGGAAATCAAAATTTCAGATCAACGAGGTAACGCTATTTTTCTTTGCCATTTTAATTATCCAGTCCATCCTTTCGTTTTTTAGAATTTACACCTTTGCACAAGTATCTGAAAAAGCGATGCGAGATGTGCGTCAGACCTTGTATGCCAAAATCATTACGCTACCCATTTTTCATTTTGAAAAAAGGCGTGTAGGGGAGTTGATGAGCCGCATCACATCCGATATAACCCAATTACAAGATGTGTTGTCAATCACCTTAGCTGAATTTTTTAGACAGATATTTACCTTGGTAGGAGGCGTCGCGTTGATTACTTACCTGTCTTGGAAGTTGACGCTCTTCATGTTAGCCACCTTCCCCCTACTGGTTATTTCAGCGATAGTCTTCGGGAAATTTATTCGAAAAATCTCTAAAAAGGCGCAGGATGAATTAGCGAATACTAATATTATCGTGGAGGAAACCTTTCAATCGATTCAGGCGGTCAAAGCATTTACCAATGAAAAGTACGAGGTAAACCGATATACCAATTCACTTAATAAAGTGGTCAATGAAGCATTGAAAGCTGCAACGCTCCGAGGAGGTTTTGTCAGTTTTATCATTTTTGCTTTGTTTGGAGGGATTGTGGGTGTGGTGTGGTACGGGGCCCAATTAGTTGCCCAGGGAGATTTAATATTAGCAGATTTGTTGACTTTCATTTTTTATACGGCCTTTATTGGCGGGTCGGTGGGAGGCTTGGGTGACATCTATGCCCAATTACAAAAGACGATAGGTGCATCTGACCGAATACTAGAAATATTAGGGGATCCTTCTGAAGTGGATATTCATGAAAATGAAATGAGTGCCCCAATTACTTTTGGTGCTATTGACCTTCAAGATATTCACTTTTCATATCCAAGCAGGCCTAGTGTTGAGATATTAAAAGGGATTAGTTTTACGATTGAGCCAGGACAAAAAATAGCCATAGTCGGAACTTCGGGTACGGGAAAATCTACCTTGGCCCAATTGATGATGCGATTTTATGAACCTAGCCAGGGTAAAATCATGATGGGTGATTATACCATCCAAGATATGCCTGTGGGCGATTGGAGAAAAATGGTGGCACTCGTGCCCCAGGAGGTATTATTGTTTGGAGGAAGTATTCGCGAAAACATTGCGTATGGTAAACCGGGTGCCTCTGAGCAGGAAATCCAACAAGCGGCTGAGCAGGCATATGCCAAAGAGTTTATTGAATCGTTTCCTGAAAAATATGATACGTTGGTAGGCGAACGGGGAGTAAAACTTTCAGGCGGTCAAAGGCAACGAATTGCTATTGCTCGTGCGATCTTAAAAGATCCTAAATTTTTAATTTTAGATGAAGCTACTAGTGCACTCGATTCTGAATCAGAAAAATGGGTACAATCAGCTTTGGAGGAATTAATGAAAAATAGAACGAGTTTGATCATCGCACATCGCTTGTCGACGATCAGGTCAGCTGATAAAATAATTGTGATGGAATCAGGCAAGATTGTCGAGATGGGTTCACATGAAAATTTGATGGCAAAAAAACAGGGGGTTTATCAAAAAATGGTCAAATTGCAAACTGAAAATTTATAATTAAAGACCTTGGATCAATTAGAACGACATTTAACGGATTTCAAATTAAGACCCACTGCATGCAGAATTGAGGTATTGAAGACATTTGAAGGAGTCAGTTTTGCATTGAGTCAAGGTGATATTGAGTTAAAATTACAAGCGGCTTTTGACCGAGTGACCATTTATCGAACGCTGAAAACTTTTTTAATCCAGGGATTAATCCATAAAGTTTTAGATGATCAAGGAGGTGCAAAATATGCCCTTTGTAAAGATTTATGTCATCAGGGGGAACATGTTCACCAGCATGATCATGTACATTTCAAATGCAATGAATGTGGTCAAACAATTTGTTTGGAACATGTCATCATCCCCAAAATTCAATTGCCAGATAAATTCTTAAAGCAAGAAAGTAATTTGCTTATCCAGGGAGTCTGCCAAGATTGTAACATTGCCTAGGATTTTATAAACTCTTTGATGGACTTAATAGCCATCGAGTTAATCATATATCGCTTTTGTCTACGGTCTAACTCGGAATCTTGCCGTTGAATCGTATCGTGGCAATTGGTCAACAGGGCTAGCTTGACATTCGCTTCCTTTACAAAAGCGCTTCTTTTGTATCGCTGTGCATCATGAGCTAAAGTCGTTAATCCTAAAATTGAATTTGTTTCATCCACATCTATTCCATCGGTTTCATAGGTCTCAACCAATCTTTTTAACAACAAAATGGTCGACTTATTGACCAAGTCACCTGAAAACTTTAATTCATTAACATAATTAAAACGCTTTAAAAATAGAGATTTTCCTTTTTTTAGTACTCCCCCCGTAATGAGCGTAATAATCAAGAAACATAAAAACCATGTAAAGCTTTCAGATTGGTACCAAATTGCATCATGGATATAGCCTACAGACTTTGCATTTACAAATAAACTATCCATATTTTCCAACTGAAAATCCTCATAAACATCTTTCTCGCTTTGATTAGGCCTAATATTTAACAAAAGATTATGATTTCCTAAAACCACATTTCTTGGCCCTCCATAAGGCTCAATTTGAAATTTGGAAAGTCTGTTCGTGACATCTTTGTAAAAAAATAATTCCAACGTCCTTGCATTAATTGCATAATATTGATTAAATCCACTAAATGGGATCGCAGGGATTATAAAATATTTACCCGTAAAGTAATTCGTAAAATGAGGCAATATCACTGTTTTGTTAAATATTTCTAAGAATTCTTTAGAATAAACCATCCCGGATTTTGTCCAAATACCCTTTTTAAAAGAATAAACATAAATTGATTTGTCCCTAAAAAAAGCTCCATTATTTATGTTAACATCATGTGTATAATTCATAAAAGAAATTAACTCATCTTTTTCAGGTATGTATGCGACGAATCCGCCATAAATCCCAAATGGAGGTGTTCCATTGGATGAATAGGCCTCCCACTCTTTGCTCTTTTCATCAAAATAAATAATATGGTTATTCGTGCGCCAGAATCCATACCCACCAACAGAGTGAAGAACCCCTTTCCGAAAAAAATGATAGGCATGGCAATTATCCCCGCGGTAAAAGGTCTTATCCATGCGCTTAAAAAGCATTGTTTTTAAGTCAAATAAGTAAAACTGGTTTGTACAGTTGGCGATGAAATAAACCTTACTTGAATCCAAAGATGGAATTTGGCTTATTACTACATTTTTGGGTATACTAACAAAAGTAAGGCTATCAAATTTAACAGCTTTGACAATCTCCCACTTGCCTTCTTTTTGAAATTTTTCTAAGTTGCTTGAATTACTATTAATCCGGTAAGCCGACCTTTCATTATGCTGTAAGAAATAATAAAAGTCGGCCCGAGTTTGCATCCCGATTTGGAGCAAAAGCAAAAGCAATAATGCGCGTTTGATAAATAATCCCATAAAAACTAAACCAATAAAAATTAAATGAGCCTATCTCTTAAGCAAGATTAATGCGATGGAATTTGATTAAACTCAACGGATGATTTTTTCGCATCTTTAAATGCTGCTTTAGGTTTTATACTTAGGATTTGGAATAATTCCTGGTCAGATTTAGCGTCAGGGTTGGGCGTTGTCAACAACACATCGCCAGAAAAAATGGAGTTTGCCCCTGCCATAAAGCAAAATGCTTGCCCCTCATAATTTAATTCTAATCGGCCTGCAGATAATCTAACCGCCGACTTTGGCATCATAATTCGGGCCGTAGCAATCACCCGAACTAAATCCCAAACAGACGCTGTTTTTTGGTTTTCAAAAGGGGTTCCTTCTACGGGAACTAGATTATTCACTGGAACGGATTCTGGATGTTCAGGAAGATTAGCCAATGTTAATAACATGCCAATTCGATCGTCAGTAGATTCACCCATGCCTATGATACCCCCGGAACAAACGGACAATTTAGCTTTTCGAACATTGCCTAGAGTTTCTAAACGATCATCATAGGTTCTCGTCGAAATAACATCGTCGTAATACTCTTCGCTAGTATCTATATTATGATTATATGCATATAAGCCCGCATCTTTTAATTTCTCTGCCTGCTGCTCTGTCAGCATTCCTAATGTGCAACAAACTTCCATGCCGAGAGAATTAACTCCCTTGACCATATCTAATACACGATCAAAATCTTTATTATCACGCATCTCGCGCCAAGCAGCCCCCATACAAAAACGGGAACTTCCATTGTCTTTAGCACGAACCGCGGCTTGAATCACCTCCTCATAAGGTAATAACTTCTGAACTTTCACATTCGTATGATAGCGTGCGGCTTGCGAACAATAGGAGCAATCTTCAGGACAACCTCCGGTTTTTATAGAAAGTAAGGTACTGATTTGAACTTCATTAGGATCATGAAATTGGCGATGAACGGTAGCAGCCTGATAGACTAAATCTAAAAATGGCTGGTTAAATATCTCCTCAACTTCTTTACGTTTCCAATTAGTACGAATCATATCTTCAAAATTTAACAAATATAAACGCTTAGATTAAGAATCCATACAAAATCTACTCAAATTCCATCATATAAGGCATTAATGCCAAATAACCTTCTCTTTTCTTGATACGTTCTAATTCCATAATCGATTTTGCCCATGGCAAATTTTTAGCAGCAAAACTCTCTACCATAGAAGTTTCCGACATGGCTGAAGAAATCAATTGGTCTAAAAATGATTTTGCTTTTGGATACACGACCACTTTGTAGGCTCCTGGCTTAAGTTTTCCTTTTTTTGCAGCTATTTCAATAGCCACATCTAATCCCCCTAATTCGTCCACTAACCCTATTTCTTTGGCTTGAATTCCGGTCCACACTCGACCACCTGCCAACGATTTTAATTTTTCAATACTCATTTTCCTCCCTGAGGCAGCTTTTGACGTAAATGTTTCATAGCCCTGATTAACCATATTTTGTATCACAGATTTTTGAAATTCTGTCAACTCACCCAAGGAATTCATGAAATTTGAATTCGCATGTGTATTCACATAATCTTGAGTGATACCAATCTTATTGCTTAAGAACCGATCAATATTTAGCCATTGAGCAAAAATTCCAATGGATCCCGTTACGGTAGTAGGCTGCGCCAC
>CAMDJW010000013.1 GCA_945901025.1 Spirosoma fluviale
ATTTAACATCGCATCACCAAAGCAATTGGGGGAGATCTTATTTGAAAAATTAAAATTAGATCCGAAAGCGAAAAAAACGAAAACGGGTCAATACATGACTGGCGAGGAAATTCTTTCTAAAATGGAATCTGAGCATGCGATCGCTTCCCACATTTTAGATTTCCGTGAACTTCAAAAATTAAAGTCGACCTACGTAGATGCCCTACCTGAATTAATCTCAAGCAAAACAGGTAGGATTCACACGTCATTTATGCAGGCGGTTACGGCCACTGGAAGGTTGTCTTCTAAGGATCCCAACTTGCAAAATATCCCAATCAGAACGGTTAGGGGACGTGAAATCAGAAAAGCATTTATTCCAAGAAACGAGGAATACCAGATTTTATCAGCAGATTATTCGCAGATAGAATTGCGAATCATGGCTGCTTTTTCTCAAGATGACTCGATGCTGGAAGCATTTAATAACGGACTAGATGTGCATAAAGCTACGGCGGCTAAAGTTTTCCATGTTGCTTTGGAAGAGGTTAATTCCGACATGCGAAGAAAGGCTAAGACGGTCAATTTTGGAATTATTTATGGAGTTTCAGCTTTTGGTTTAGCGGGCCAATTAGCTATTTCGAGAACGGAAGCAAAAGAAATTATCGACCAATATTTTGTTGAATTCCCTAAAGTGAAAACCTATATGGACACCTGCGTTCACACGGCACAGGAATTAGGGTATGTTGAAACGGTCTTAGGTAGACGCAGATATTTACGGGATATCATGTCGGCTAATATGAACGAAAGGGGATTTGCTGAGCGAAACGCGATCAATGCTCCCATCCAAGGTTCGGCTGCAGATATGATCAAAGTCGCCATGATACAGATTCAAAATTTCTTAGAAAAAGAAAATTTGAAGTCTAGAATGATATTAACTGTTCATGACGAATTGGTTTTTGATGCACATATTCCTGAAATTAATTACCTTCGTGACAAAATAAATGACATCATGTGTCGTGCATTAGATTTGGGCGTGGTGATGGAAACGGGAATAGGTGTAGGAGCCAACTGGCTTGAAGCCCATTAAAAAGAGATTGTTTTGAGGATATCAGTAGCACTTTGCACCTTAAATGGGGAGAAATTCCTAAGAACTCAATTGGCAAGTTTGGTGGACCAAACCATGCAAATAGATGAGGTTGTGGTCTTTGACGAAGGTTCAACGGACAAAACCATGGAAATTCTTTTGCAATATAAGGATCGATTGCCCATGCAAATTCATCAAAATGCCATTCGCTTAGGGACATACCGTAATTTTGAGAAAGCTATTTCTACTTGCACAGGAGATTATATTTTTCCAGCTGATCAAGATGATTTTTGGGACAGTCAAAAAATCGAACGAATTGTCACGTATTTGAATCAAAGACCAGAAATTGACGTAGCGTTTACCGATGCGGTGTTGGTGGATGAATTTGGCCAAATATCTGGTAAAAGACTTTGGTCTACTTTTCGATTCAGGGAAAAACAACAAAATGAATGGAAAGCGGGAAAATCCCTGGAAATATTATTAGATGGGAATCGGGTAACCGGATGCACTATGTGTATAAGGAAATCATTTTTCACTAAAATATCTCCATTCCCTTCCAATATGCCAAGCTATTTTTTACATGACGCATGGATGGGAATAGCCGCTTCTTTAGAAAATAAAATTTCATTTATACCAGCTTCCTACGTACAATATCGCCAGCATTCTGAACAACAAGTGGGCGTTTTAGGATTTCAAGGAACACCACCGACGCTTTGGGAAAGGATGAAAAGACCCCATACAGAAAAAGTAGGTCCGTATAAAAAGAGATTAGACTACCTAAGTCAATTAAAAATTGCCATTGCCGAAAAATTTCCAAATCAATCATTCGAGCCTTTGGATACCAAAATCGAATATTACAATCGAAGGGCAAACCTTCCGCAAGCTCGTTGGAAAAGATTGAAAAAGACCTTACTAAATCTGATTTCAGGTAATTATCACAGATTTAAGGATATTGATTCTGGGCCAGGCGCTCCCTACCTAATGTTTTTAGGAGATCTTATTGAGTAATTAATCGTTGAATCGCTTGGTAATATCGCCATAGGAATCAATTCTACGATCCCTAAAAAATGGCCATGTCTTACGGTAATATTCACTGGAATCTACATCAACTGCCACGATGGCCACTTCCTCTTGATCGTGAGATGCTTGGAAAATAACACGGCCAAAGGCGTTTGATACAAAACTTCCGCCCCAAAATTGCTGACCATGCTCTACCCCTACTCGGTTGACCGAAACCACAGGAATACCATTAGCTACACTATGAGAACGCTGAATGGTCTGCCAAGCCTGATATTGTTCTCGGTTTATTTCGTTGTTTTTTTCCTCTAAATCCCAGCCAATCGCCGTGGGATAAACTAAGACTTCCGCACCTTTTAATGCGGTTAATCGGGCCGCTTCAGGATACCACTGATCCCAACAAATCAGCACGCCGATTTTGGCAAAATGCGTATCAAACACTAAATATCCCAAGTCTCCCGGTGTAAAATAATATTTCTCATAATAGCCAGGATCATCTGGAATGTGCATTTTTCGATATTTACCGAGATACCTTCCGTCTGCATCAAGTACTGCCGTGGTATTATGAAAAATACCCGCTGCCCTTTTCTCAAACATGGATGCGACGATCACAACCCTTAACTCCTTCGCTAAATCTCCTAATTGATTCGTTAATGGACCAGGTATCGTTTCCGCTAAATCAAAGAAGGAAGGATTTTCTTCGTAACAAAAATAGACTGACTGAAATAATTCTTGCAGGCAAATAACTTGGGCTCCCTTGGATGCCGCCTCACGAATCGCTGAAAATGTTTTTACAGCATTTTTTGACTGATCTTCGTCGCAAGACAATTGGATTAAGGCAAATGATACATTTTTCATACAGATGCAGCGGCGCTAAAAATAGGTTCCAAAGATATTTTATTCATACAATCAAAGTGATCAAGGGGGCAAAAATTAGTCCCCTGAGTCGTGCAAGGCCGACAAGCTAATTCCGTATTTGAAATGGAAACAAACTCAGTTTGATAAGGATACATGCCAAAGTCAATATGGGTACTCCCCCAAATAACAAAAATTTTCTTTTTCAGGGCAGCTGCAATATGCATCATCGATGAATCATGGGTGATAACAAACTCTGCCTGACGCATCAGACTTGCTGATTGCGCGATGGTCGTTTTATTGCAGTAATCAATTACTTTTTCAGGAAACAAAGTAGACAATCGATAACCATAATGAGCGTCCCATTCATCCCCGATTAAAACAATTTGAGCATTTATATGATTACACAATTCAATCATTTTGGGATAAGAAAGAACTTTAGTAATATGCTGGGCGCCAATGGCATAAACGATGTATTTTCCCTTAACACCAATGTCGGTAGGATTAAGTTCTTGATTTTTGGGGATGAAAAAATCGAGTCCCTTTTGGTCATTCACTAATCCTAACGATTTTAACGAATCAAAATTCCGATCCACTAAGTGTTTCTTAGGTATGTTATTGATTTTCTTTTTAACCAGTAATTTTCGTTCAACCGTAAACTTATCAATTTGAAAAGGCCATTTGAACAAAAGCGCACACAATAGATGTGAACGAAGATTTTTATGAAGGTCAACAATGGCATCAAACCTAATTTTACGCAGTTTATTAGCTAATTTCCAGATGCTTCCCTCGTAGGCATGGACCGCAAAAACATGCGGATTCCCGTCCCACAATTGGACATTTTGCGCCTTCGTTACGATGTGAATTTCAGCTTGAGGATAGGTAGATTTCAATGCACGAACGATTGGAGTCGTTAAGATTATATCTCCAATGGATGAAAATCGAATGCACAGAATTTTTTTCATAAACTTTATTTGATACAAAATTAAGAAAAATCTATTCTAAGCCTCAAACTTTCATTCTTTTCGGTAAATTGCGTACTAATTTGATTGATTGAATGGAAAATAAAAAGACCGATACAGCCTCAGCTTTAAAAGATATTATTTCGCATGCCAAAGAATATGGATTTGTTTTCCCGTCCTCAGAGATCTATGATGGACTTCAAGCGGTTTACGATTATGGCCAAAACGGTGTTGAATTAAAGAATAATTTAAAAACAGTTTGGTGGAAAGCGATGACCATGTTGCAAGACAACGTGGTGGGAATTGATGCATCCATCTTTATGCACCCATTAACTTGGAAAGCTTCTGGCCACGTGGATTCGTTCAACGATCCCATGATTGATAATCGGGATTCCAAAAAAAGATATCGCGCAGATACTTTATTAGAAGAAAGATCGGCGCTTTTGGAAGATCAGGGGAAAGCTGATGAGGCGAAGGTTTTGATGCAAAGTATGGCAAAATGTTTGGATGCGGGTGATTTAGAGGGGGTACGCCAACTCATCATCGATCAAAATATTACTTGTCCCGTTTCTAATACATCTAACTGGACAGAAGTCCGACAGTTTAACTTGATGTTTTCGACACAGGTCGGAGCGGTTTCTGAGGATGCAAGCTTGATTTATTTAAGGCCAGAAACGGCTCAAGGTATATTTGTCAATTTTCTAAATGTCCAAAAAACGGGCCGCATGAAGATCCCTTTTGGGATTGCTCAGATAGGAAAAGCATTCCGCAATGAGATCGTTGCACGTAATTTTATATTTAGAATGCGTGAGTTTGAGCAAATGGAAATGCAATTTTTTGTTCGCCCAGGCACTGAAATGGATTGGTATGCTACATGGAAAGAGACGCGCATGAAATTTCATCAGGCAATAGGTTTGCCCGCTGACTCACTAAAATTCCACGACCACGATAAGTTGGCCCATTACGCCAACGCAGCCGTCGACATTGAATACAAATTTCCATTTGGATTCAAAGAAATGGAGGGTATCCATTCTAGAACTGATTTTGATTTAAAAAGCCATCAGGAACTTTCTAAAAAGAAACAGCAATATTTTGATCCAGAAATCAACGAAAATTACATCCCTTATGTGGTAGAGACATCTGTAGGGGCTGATCGCTTATTTTTAGCGATCCTTTGCAATGCCTACACCGAAGAAACGGTGGGTGAAGGTGAACAAGAAAAACAACGTGTATATTTGAATTTCCATCCGGCCATAGCCCCAGTCAAAGTAGCGGTGTTGCCATTGGTTAAAAAAGATGGACTAGCTGAAAAAGCTCAAGAAATAGTTAATCAGATTAAATTTGCCTTTAATACAACATATGATGAGGGCGGCGCCATAGGCAAGCGTTATACTCGTCAAGATTTAATTGGTACCCCTTATTGTGTGGTCGTTGATTATCAAACGATGGAAGATCAAACGGTAACGATCCGTGATCGAAACACAATGAGCCAGGAGCGCATTTCTATAGCAGACCTAAAAGAGAAAATTGGCCATGCTGTATCGATGGAGCGTATTTTTGAAAAATTACTTTAGTAAAAACGCAAACAACGACGATTATGATGACGGAAGAAAATGATGAAACACAAAAAGCTTCAGAGGCGGAAAACCCAGAAGTTTTAAAAGAATCAGTGGCTCCAGAGCCGGAAACAGGCACATCAACGGATGAGATAGCATCAGCATCGGAGAGTATTGAAACTGAATCCGAACCTGCGGTAGAACCAGCCATTGAACAAGACGATGTGCCAGAAAAGGAATCCGAAGAAATAATGGTTGACGAGACCGTTGATGTCGAAGAACCCACTGAAGAAGTTGTTGACGAGAGCGTTTCTGTTGAAGAACCCACTAAAGAAGTTGTTGAAGAGAGCGTTGCTGTCGAAGAACCCGAGCCAATTGCAGTTGAGTCCCTAGCAGCATTCGTTTCAGAAGAAAATACAGAAACTGCAATTCCGGAGGTTGTTGGCGAAATTTCTGAATCAGAAGTTAGTTCTACTTCAGAAATGTTAGACATCCAATTGCCTAAGCAAGAGCATCCCGTCGAAGATAAAGCGATTGTTTATCCCGTATTAGATTACACCAACCTTTCAAAAGAAAGTCTCTTGGCATTTTTCGAATCGGCTAAAGCTATTATTCAAGCGCAAGCTGCCTCGAGTACTTTCAAGAAAATTGACGAAATAACGAAAGACGCGAAAATTGCTTTTGAAAAAATAAAATTTGCGGAGAAGAATGAGGCGTTGGCTAGTTTCAAGGAATCCAATGAACAATCTGAAGAAGGATTTTCGTTTAAAGGAGATGAAATAAATCAAAAAATCGATTCTTGTATTCAATTTATTCGTGGGGAGCGTCAGACATTTTTCCAACAAATGGAAAAAATGAGGGAGAAGGCATTGGAAGGAAAGACTCGATTAATTAATGAGCTTAGAGTTTTAGCGGATGCGGATGATAATTCTGACCCAGCGCATGTAAATGCAAGTTTTAAGGCATTTAAAAAATTACAGGATGAGTGGAAGAGCTTAGGTAGTGTTCAGGGAAATATGAACCAAACGCTGTGGCAAAGTTACCACGCATTAGTGGACCGTTTTTATAGCAATCGGAGCATCTTTTTTGAATTATTGGAATTAGATCGCAAAAAGAATTTACAGGCGAAAGAAGTCATTGCGGCTAAACTTGAAAAATTGGCCGAAGCCATTCAGGAGGGTGGTGCCTTACAAAAAATATTAAAAGAGGCCGAGGAGTTATTTGAAGAGTATAAGCACATTGGGCCAGCGCATCGCGATGCCAATGAAGCTATGTGGTTGCGCGTGAAGAAATCACTCGATGTGTTGTTTGAGCAAAAAAGACAAGTCAATGAGGCTCAAAAAGGTATCTACCAAGAAAACTTAGCGGTCAAAAAAGAATTATCCGATTTGATGCATACGTATGCGTCCTTTACGTCAATTAGTATATCTGAATGGAATCAAACGTCCAAAGCTGTTTTAGCCTTGCAAGAGCAGTGGGGGAAATTGAAAGGTGGATTGCCGCGTGAGGGCGGAAAAGAGGTTAGTCATCTTTTCTGGTCTGACTTAAAAACATTCTTTAAACACAAGAGTGAATTTTTTAGCAAGATAGATGGAGAAAGAAAAGCAAATTTAGTTGCTAAGCAATTGTTAATAGACCAGGTTAATGGTATTGTTGAAACAGGCACTGAAACCCCTGAAATAACCAATATGGTGATTGGGCTTCAAAAGCGTTGGAAAGAGATCGGTCATGTACCTGAAAAGCAAAAAGACCAAATTTATGCCAAATTCAAGTCGGCTTGCGATGCTTATTTCAACCTAAAAAGAGAGAAAAACAAAGGACCTCAGGACGAGGAATTTGAAGCTAATTTAACGGCTAAAAATGGCATTTTATCGACCATGCAAGCTATGTTAAAAGATGCTGAATCATTGGCCAATTTAGGAAACATCAAAGCAGAATGGGATGCCATCGGTTATGTGCCTAGAAAAGATGTTAAGAATATTCAAGAAAAATTTAGAAATTCTTGGAACTCGTTAATAGATTTTGCGAGAACTCAACCAGCAGAAAAATTAGCTGCATGGGGATTTGAATTGAAATCATTGTCGGCAGAGAGTAACCAAAACAAGGAAGAGAGAAAATCGGCTGCTCCTGATTCTCGTAAAAAAATCCAGGCTTTAGAAAATGATATCGCGGTGTTAACCAATAACTTAGAGTTTTTTGCTAAGTCGAAAAACTCAGATAAGCTAAGGGCTGAAGTGGAGAAAAAGATTTCGCAAGCAGAAGCAGAAATAGAGAAATTGAAAAAAGAGTGATTTTTTTCAAGGTAGGTTTGGCATTTTGACCTAATTCGGTTAGTTTTGCAAACCAATTTAAGCCTCCTTAGCTCAGCTGGTAGAGCAACTGACTTGTAATCAGTAGGTCATTGGTTCGATCCCGATAGGAGGCTCATTAAAGCTTGACAAATATGTCGGGCTTTTTTGTTTGTACCTGTTCATGTTTCAGATAAGGCTTAAATAGACGCGAAGTATCGCGTCTCTACTATTACCTAATACTTGTCAGCTATATTGTTGACCCCGCTGCTCGCATACTGACTCATATAATACTGATTTATTATTTTGGTTTTCTGAAAATCAGGCAATGTTGCCAGGGAAGGTTGCCCATATTCTTTTCAAATAAAAAGCCTGAAGCCTTGAACTCCCTCACCGCCTGTCGCTCACTCATTTTGTGGATGGTCTTAATGGGTACATTCGGATCTTCAGCCCTAAACTCGACCAAAACCAGCTGACCACCAGGCTTGAGTGCTTCCAACATAGATAGAGTCATTTCATAAGGAAATGAAAATTCATGGTATACATCCACCAATAACATCACATCAATGCTATTTGCTGGTAGAGAAACTTTTTGTTCAATACTCAAAACCGGAATGATATTCTTGTAACCTTCAAGCTTAATTCTGTTTTTTAGGTAAGCAATCATTTCTGGCTCCACATCCACGGCATACACTTTTCCGTTCCCCACCATTTTGGATAATAATGTGCTATGGTATCCACTTCCAGCACCAATATCCGCAATGGCTGTGCCTGGTTGTACGGCGAGGTTTTTCAATAACTGTGTCGTATTTTCTTCTATCTCCCTTTCTTTTCTTTCAAGCCATTCAATGCCATAATGGCTCATCACATGTGCAATTTGTCGCCCCATATACCATTTGCTGATACCATTGGGATCTCCAGATTTCACTGCGTATCGCTCCTGTGCGGCGAGAGTAGCGGTCTGCAGTAACGCAAAAAATAAAAGGATAAAATGCCAAGATTTTTTCATGGATGAATGTTTATTTTAAAATCACAGTTGAATAGTTGGTTTCATTGAAGAGAAAGATAGTACAAAATTATGAATTCTCAGGAGGCCCTTAAAAGCCAGACAGAAATGTTGGGCTTTTTTTGCGAATACGATTGTGAATTCCGGGTATAATAGACGCGAAGTATCACGTCTCTACAAAATACAAATAGACGCGAAGTATCGCGTCTCTCAAATTAACAGATTCTTAATGAATTTTATTTTTAAACTAAGCAGGCAACCACCAAGAGGGAACAGTGGGTACTGCGTCTTCTATTTTTTTAAGGACATCAACAGACAATTCTGAGATATCAAGCGCATTCAAATGTGCATGTAATTGGTTCAAATCCTTTACGCCCGGTATAACCACATCGATGCAGTCACTTTGAAGGCAAAAGGCCAACGCATTAATGGTCAGGCCTCCTTGCATTTCCTTTAGGAAATCCAGTTTATTAGCCGACTCTATAAACCATTTTATATCTCTTTCAGGAATCTTTGACCGATAGCCACCACCAAACATCGAAGGATCTTTAAAAAATACCTTATCGGTTAAAAATCCTGAGGCTAGTGGTACTCGGCCAATGACATGATATTTTTTACGGTTATGATGAATTCCCAAAATGGTTGCAGCTCTTCGATCCAATACATTAAAAATCACCTCAATCACGTTTCCAAATTCTGCATCCATCACCGATTTAGCCCCATAAACACTTTTGGAACTAACCCCATATTCCTTAATCTTCCCTGCACGAACCAATTCATTCAAAGGTCCGCGATCATAATTAGACCAATCAAAATTTTCAGGAGGACTATGAAACAATAAAATATCTAGGTAATCGCAGGATAATCGGGCTAGGCTCGTGTCAACTGCCTTAATTAAATGCTCAGAGGAAAAATCTTGAACCATCGTTCCATCATCGAGCACCCGATTTCCAAACTTGGTGCAAATCATGATTTTACTTCTATCCCAATCAGCATCTTTTGTATGAGCACGTATGGCCTGGCCGATATATAGCTCGGCTTGCCCCTGACCATAGGAGTCAGCGGTGTCTACAAACTGAATACCCGATGTAAAAGCTGCTTGAAGAATTCCAAGAGCAGTATGTTCATCCATGAAATCCCAGCCCATGGGTATTCCGTGAATCAGATTAACACCACCTAATTGCCAAGTACCTAAACCCAGCTTATGCGATAAATTAGACCAATTCAAACTCAGGATCTAAAATGATTTTACCTTTAATCAAGCAACGTTCCCCTTTTTGAGTAGCAAAATAGGCATTACGTCCATGTAAAATCCGATCATCGTGAAAAAAGACAGCATCCCCTTTTTCTAATTGCACGGGCATCACTAATCCTGCTTGTATTATTCTAGATTCCAAAAAAGCGTGGAAATCTTCACACAAAGCCAAAGCCTCAGGCGTATTTTTTTCTCTATCGATGCAATAGTAATTCCAATTAGCTAAATATCCCTTCTCATCTTGATCCAAGATTTTACGGACTTTTTTATTGCCCGCTTTATCAAAATGAACAATCGTCGTCAACAAACGATTCAATAAATCATTTTCTCCATCTGACTTCATGCAAGCCACTAAATCGGGTAAATCAAAGAAAGTTGTCGCACCGCCAAAGGCAGCCCTAGACTCACAAAAAAAGAATTGCAAGGATTTCTCACCTCCTAACTCTACATAAGAATCATCTGTATGTAATGGCTGGCGCGTATTACTACTGCGGTAACGATCCTGCAAATCTGGATCATATGAAATATCGATCCAACGGTTATCTTTGCGTTCTCCTGTTAAAATATCCTCGTCTTCGTTGAAAATTTCACCTATCGAATCAGATAAATTCGTATAAAATTCCTGAATAGAAATCGATAAATTAAACCCTGAAAGATGAATGACTTTATATTGACTGATGGCATTCTTGAGATTTGAAATGGTCTCATTGGCCGTTGTGAATTCGATTCTTTTGAAATATTCCATATAAATATTTTAATGTAAGCTCAAACATAAATTACAACCCAAAAGTAATAAATTAAAATGTAAAACAATTTGTAAAAAATTTAAGAATTGATAAAAATCATCTATTCAAAATACTTAAATTGACCTACCTATTTAAAACTATGAAAAAAATAATCTACCTAGCCGCTGCGCTAATCTCTTTGCAAACTATGGCACAGAAACCATTTGTAGCTAATTACGACGAAAGTAAAATCAGTCCCTATACCCTTCCTGAAGCCTTAAAAACACCTAATGGTCAAATCGTAAAGGATAAAAACGCTTGGGCAAAACAAAAACAATATTGGCTTGAGCAATACTCAAAATTGATGTTTGGGAAAATGCCAAAGAAAAAAATAAGTCAAAGTTTCCAATTGATTTCGAAAAAAGAAATCATGAATGGAAAGGCCATACAATACAATTGGAAAGTAACTTTAGCCGGTAAATATAGTTTCGATGTATTAGGAGTTCTGCCAAAATCAACTAAAAAAGTTCCTGTTTTCCTTGGACTAAATTTTTGTGGGAATCAAACAACTAGCCTAGATGCCGACATATCTGTATTCACAAAATACACTGTTTGTGATGAAAAGGGAGTCATCAAATACCAAGCCAGCGCTCCTGTAAAAAGAGGTGCATGGGCTTCCAGGTGGCAATTTGAGAAGGTCGTCGAAGCCGGATATGGAAGTATCACAGTAGCCTGTGGTGATTTTGAAGAGGATTTGCCGGAAGGATACAAAAATGGCGTAAGAACTTTATTGGCGACTGAACTAGGACTTAGTTCAGAAGAGTGGTCGGCCAATGGCGCTTGGGCTTGGGGCTTGCACAGGACAGTAGATTTCCTAGAAAAATTACCTGAAATCGATAGCAAACAAATCATCTTGCACGGACATTCGCGACTGGGAAAAGCGGCTCTTTGGGCGGGTGCAACAGACACGCGCTTTGCTGCAATTATTTCCAACGAATCTGGGGAAGGTGGAGCGGCTATTACGCGTAGAAATTATGGAGAAACCCTTTGGCGCATCACCAATAACTTCCCGCATTGGTTTTTGGATTCCTATAAAAACTACGCCTATAAAGAAAATGAGCTACCTTTTGATTCACATATTTTACTTTCATTGTTAGCCCCAAGACCTATTTATGTGGCTAGTGCAGTAGGAGATCAATGGTCAGACCCCAAAGGAGAGTTTATGGGAGCCCAATTCACTGAGCCTGTTTATGCATTGTTTGGTAAAAAAGGAATTGCAGGATTAGAATTTCCCGCTTTAAATAGTCCGGTAGGTGGACACATCAGGTACCATATTCGAGAAGGAAATCACGACATTAATGCCTACGATTGGGATCAGTATTTGAATTTTGCCAAGCAGGAAGTTCGATAAGGCTTCGCTGTACACAAAAAAAAAGACACGAATACCCTTCACGGGTACCCCCTAAAAAAAAAGCAAGGGTACTCCTTGCGGGTACCTATGAAAAAGAGCAAGCAGGGGTAACCCTCGCGGATACCTATAAAAAAGAGCAAGCAAGGGTAACCCTCGCGGTTACCCCCTAAAAAAAAGCAAGACTACCCCTCGCAGGTACCCCCCTAAAAAAAAAGCAAGGGTACTCCTTGCGGGTACCCTCCTAAAAAAGGGCTGATGAAGCAAGACTACTCTCACCGATACCCAAACTACCGCGTGAAAATCTCAAAAGGAATAAGTCTACTTGATTCCTTTAATGGTTTTTTCTGAACGAGCTCAAGGGCCAACCGCAACGCTTCGGAACCTTGTTGACCCGCATTCTGAATAATAGTCGCATCTAGGTTACCTTGGCTTACCGACTTTTTTGCATCTTTAATGCCGTCAACACTAACGACATAAACACTTTGTTTTTTCTTGGCATCCATTAAAGCCTGAACGGCACCTAAACCCATTTCATCATTTTGAGCAAATACCGCTTGGATTTGATCGCCATAAGATTGAATCCAGTTTTCCATCAATGCCATCGATTTAGCGCGATCCCACTCCCCTGTTTGAGAAGCTAATAACTTCAAACCCGGGTATTTAGCCAAAACTGTTTTAGCTCCTCGCTCCCGATCTAATTGGGCTGCTTGGCCCATATAGCCTTGAATCATTAATATATTTCCCTTACCGCCTAATTTTTTGGCAATTAACTCCATCGCCATGTTGGCAGACTCCGCATCATCAGAACCCACAAAAGCATCCGGTTTAGATTTAGTAGATGAATTAACGTTGACAATCGGAATTCCTGCCTTTTTTGCTTTGTCGACCGCGGGTGAACTGGCTTCAAATTCACAAGGATTTAAAATGATCGCGTCAACTTGTTGGCTTATGAAACTTTCTACCTGTTCCACCTGCTTTAAAGAAGACCTTTCCGCATCGACAATAATTAGTTCCACTTGGCTTGTGGCCGCCGATTTCTCTAACGCATCAGCCACTTGTTGGATAAACTCATTTTGCATGCTCAACATCGAAACGCCAATGATTATTTTATCCGATTTCTTTTCCCCACAGGAGAAGCCTACAAACAAAATGCATGCGAATAACAAATACTTCAATTTCATATATTCATTTTTAATTTTTGATACAAACCGTCTAAAACGACTGCTAAGATAATAATTCCTCCCATAATGACTTGCTGCCAATACGCAGAAACATTAATTAAATCTAAGCCATTATTAATGACGCCAATAAACAAAACGCCCAACAATGTGCCAGTAATTGTCCCTTTTCCCCCTCGAGTACTTGTACCGCCAATAATCACCGCGGCAATAGCGTCCAATTCAAAACCCAAACCAGCATTGGGTTGGCCTGTATTGATTCGAGCTGTCAACAAAATACCCGCCAATGCCGCAAATAAACCACTAATCATATAGACATAAAGTTTGATGCGATTAACCCGAACCCCAGCCACATAGGAAGCCATTTCATTTCCACCAATAGCCTTGACATATCGCCCAAAAACAGTCTTAGTTAATAATACATGGCATGTCCCATAGGATAAAACTAAAAAAAGGATAGGGATAGGTATTCCAAAGAGATCCCCATTTCCTAAAAAATTTAAGGATTCATTCAAGTCGGAAATAGGCCGACCTTTACTCAAAATTAATGCTATTCCTCTGCCAATCGTCATCGTTCCTAAGGTGACAATGAATGGAGGCACTTTGGTCAGCACGACAATGATTCCATTAAGTGCTCCTAAAGCAAGACCTGCCACCAATGTCCCTATAATGGCTATCCATAAACTATACTCATTATTCTGAGACAATAGCGCTACAACCACACCGCATACGGCCACCAACGAGCCCAATGACAAATCAATTCCCCCAGCGATGATGACAAATGTGACACCAAAAGCCAAAATAGCATTCACAGACACTTGGTTTAATATGACAGACAAATTAGTCGTGGTCAAAAAACGAGAAGTCATGGAACTAAATAAGACACAAACTAAAATGAGTGCTAAAAAAATTCCACCCGTAGGAGACTTCGTAAAAAATGCTTTTAATTCTTTCATATTCTAATGCAATGCATAGGCTAATACTTGCTCTGGACTCGCTTCCTCACGCGTCATTTCCGCCATCTGCTTTCCTTTGGAAATAACAATGACCCGATCACTCATAGCTAGCAATTCTGGTAAATCAGAAGAAATCAACAAAATAGCCTTGCCTTGTTTTTTCAAAGATAATATAAGCGTATAAATTTCAAATTTTGACATGACGTCAATTCCACGAGTAGGTTCATCTAAAATCAGCACCTCTGGATTATTCAATAGGATTCGTCCAAACAAAACTTTTTGCTGATTCCCTCCACTTAAATTTTGAATCCTTTGGCCTTCTTTAGCTGAATGAACTGATAATCGGCCTTGCATGTCCATAGCATCAGAATTTTCCTTCTCATCATCAATGAAACACAATTTTCGGTAACCAGCATCCAACAAGCCCAAGCTCATATTTTCCGTAATATTCATTTCAGGAATGATACCCATTTCCTTTCTATCTTCACCCAAATACCCAAAGCCAGCTCGTAATGCGTCACTCGGATTTTCTGGATTATATACCTGTCCCTTCAAAAACATCTGACCTGATGTTTTCTTTTTTATCCCAAAGAGTACTTGGCCTATGTCGCTACGACCCGCACCCACCAAACCAGATAAACCGAGTACCTCCCCTACACAAAGCGTAAAATTCACATGTTCAAAATGTGGCACACATGACAAATCGTCTACACTTAAAATCGACTCTCCTACTTCTGAGATGGCTTTCGGATAAAAATCCTTCATCTCCCGACCCACCATTTTTTGGACCAATGACATGGGATTAACCTCCTCTTTTGAAAAGGTCCCCACCATTTCACCATCCCTTAAAACCGAAATTTTATCTGAGAAGCCGAAAACCTCATCCATTTTATGCGAAGTAAAAACGATCGAAATGCCCTCAGACTTTAGCCTAAAAATGAGTTGCTTAAAAAATGTTATCTCCTTTTCGGTTAACGAAGATGTGGGTTCATCCATTAAAATCAAACGGGCTTTCTGTGACACCGAACGCATAATCTCGATGATTTGTTGGTGCGCAATGCTCAAATCCTTCACAAAAGCCCCTACCGGAATATCCAAATCATACTCCTGAAACAAATCAGTAGTCGCCTGATTAATTTCCCTCAAACCCATTCGTTTACCTGGCATGCTTTCTCGGCCTAAAAAGATATTTTCAGCCACCGTTAATTCAGGTATCAGCATGAGTTCTTGGTGAATCATGGCTATCCCCTTTCTTAAAATTTCGCGAATAGAATAGCCCGACAGCGATTCATTCAAAAAAATAATCTCTCCCTGTGAAGGAGAGATTATCCCTAATATACATTTAAAAAGCGATGACTTGCCTGCCCCATTTTCACCTACCAGCGCATGAATTTCCCCTTGATTCAAGCTTAAATTCACTAACTTTAAAATAGGGGTTCCTGAAAATTCTAAGGAAATACCCTTAATTTTTAACAGGCAATCTTGCATAGCCATTCGTTTAAATTAACATGGCCATTGGACATTGGTGTCTTTCCAAGCTTTTTGGTTAGCCGAATCAATGACAGACTCACACACTTTCTGTGTTTGTAATGCCTCTTTAAAGGTTGGAGAACAAGCCGTTCCATCCCCTAAAGCTTTAAAGAAATCAGCTGCTTGATGCACAAAACTATGCTCATAACCAATAATCAAACCAGGTACCCACCATTTGTCCATATAAGGCTGATCGCCATCGGTCACTAAAATAGACTTCCAACCTCTAGTAATGGATGCATCAGCATGGTCATACATTTCCAAACGGTTCAAATCATGTAGATCCCAACGCAAAGAAGCGTGTTCCCCATTAATTTCAAACGTGTAAAGCGCCTTATGACCGCGTGCATAGCGAGTAGACTCAAATAAACCCAAAGACCCATTGTCAAAATGGCAATGGAATATACAAGCATCATCGATACCCACTTTTTTCACTTGGCCCGTGCCTGAATGCACCCTTTCCTTAATGAAAGTTTCAGTCATTGCACTCACATCCGTAATCCCTCCGTTCAACCACATAGCTGTATCGATGCAATGTGCTAATAGATCTCCTGTAACCCCAGATCCAGCTGCCTCAACGTCTAAACGCCATGTTCCAGCTCCTCCTTGCGGCAAATCTGGTGATATGGTCCAATCCTGCAGGAAGTTGGCCCTGTAATGGAAAATCTTACCCAAATTACCCGAATCGATAATTTGTTTTGCCAACGTAACCGCTGGTAAACGTCTATAGTTATACCAAACCGTGTTAGCAACCCCAGCTTTTTCAATGGCAGCTACCATTTGTTCTCCTTCAGCCAAGGTACGAGACAATGGCTTTTCACATAAAATCATTTTCCCTGCTGCTGCTGCAGCGATCGCGATTTCAGCATGTGTGTCGTTCGGTGTGCAAATATCTACCGCATCGATGTCATCACGAGCGATCATTTTGCGCCAATCAGTCTCATAAGAAGCATAACCCCATTGGGCTGCAAACGCTTTTACACTGGCCTCATTACGTGAACAAACTGCCTGTAATACAGGAGTACAAACTAAATCAGGGAAAAAATTCTGTAAACGGTTATATCCATTTGAGTGGGTTCTTCCCATGAAACCCGTTCCTATTAATCCTATTCTTATCTTTTTCATCTTTAATTTAATTAAGACCAACCATGCGCATTACGCACTTGAATCATTGCTGCTAAAATATCATCCCAAGTTTTTTGCTGTTCCATCACTGAGTTAGAGAACATGCAACCATCCCAGCAAATATGCTTAAATGCTTTGGTTAATTGGCCATCCGCATCTCTCAACCAGAACCCTGCGTCTTCCGCGATGTTCAACTTTCCATTAGGATCAGTCGCTTGACAGTGACGACCTGTTTTATCATGACTTCCAGTACCGTGAACAGTACCATCATTTTGAGCTACGTGAAAATCGATCGTCCATGGACGTAACGCAGCAGTCAATTCTTTTAATGAAGCTTTCAAAACTTCACGATCATCCCATTGATAATCGACAGGTAAAATACGGTCTTCAGGACAGTTATATCCCATCGTGTATAATAAAGTATGCGACATATCGGCTTGGAAACCAATGTTTGGACGGTCAACAGCCTCTAATGTTTGAATCATATTTCTCCAAGAATGCATGCCTCCCCAACAAATCTCTCCCTCGGCAGCCAATCTTTCACCGAAATCTGCGGCTACGTCACAGGCTCTTTGGAAGGTGTCAACGATCAATTTTGAATTACCTTTTGGATCCTTCGCCCAATCCGCTACACCTGCAGCAGAATCAATACGAACAATGCCATTCGGACGAATACCTATTTTGCGTAATTCAGCACCAATCTCACATGAGCGACGCACCATATCCACAAAAGTATCACGCGCATCTTTATCTCCCATCGCATTTCCAGCCCAAATAGGTGCCACTAAACTTCCGATTTCTAAGCCATGCGCAGCTACTTTATCAGCTAAAGCTTTCGCTCCTTCTTTACCACTTTCTATGTCAAAATGAGGAGGTAATAAACCGATATCAACCCCATCAAATTTCACACCGTTCACCTCAGCGGCGGCGGTCATCGCTAACATTTTGTCCAACGAAATAACCGGTTCGGAATCTGGACCTTTTCCTACAATACCAGGCCATGTGGCATTGTGTAATTTTGGATAATTATTCATTTTAAAAAAATTAATAAGTTTAAAATTTTAAATCTGGATTTGATGGACCAAAGTGCTTCAACATCACAATAGGATCCGTCGTAGAATGATTGGTAATTTGAACGCCTTCTTTTGCTGCTTTTTCAGTAACAAAAAACTCATCGTTGGTCAACTGCCCATAACGAATCAATGAAGGTGTTTCTATATTCCAAACGCCCATTTTACCATGACCTTGCATCATGATTAAACCATAGGCTGCCGCATCCGTAATCGTTACTGTTTGTCCTGGGAAAACCGTTAATTCTTTCGCTGAAAAAGCATCTGAACGATAGCAAATCCACTTTTCAGAATATCCTTTCGCTTCCATTTCAGCCTCATCTGAAACTGGAATAGGTTGCATAAAACGAGTTTCTAATAAATTAGGATTGGTATTTAAATCCCAATCAATCACTTCCATCAATTGGTCATAATTACCAATTTCTTCTTTAGGAGTACCATTCCACAATAATTCCACGGGAATGACAGCTTCATTCACTAAGGATTGATACATCGCAAATACGTCAGAAGCTTTTTGAGGCTCATATGTACACATACTTCCTGGAGCATGCAACATTCCCGGAGGAACATCCCAGCCAGTACCCGGTATTAATGGAAATGCTTGAGAATACATGGTGATTTTATTATCCCCTTTTGTGAAGTTCATCAAACACTCTTTTATTTGCTCTTTAGTCGTTCCCGGTGCGATACCAAAAAACGTATAGGGAAAATCACCCCCATGGTTGTTTAATTGAGGTGGGAAATAATAAGCTTCTGGTTTTCCCAACTGACCTATCTTAGCAGCATGCTCATCATTGTGGTGAATGTGATGAGGCAAAGGACCCATGTTATCAAAAAACTTGGAATACATAGGCCATGACTTATATTCATTCCACAAACGATCCCCAATCACTTCACCTTTTAATGCTTCGATAACATCAATCAATAGAATCTGCTCTTCTTTTCCACCTTCGGAATAAACAACTGCACTTAAGCCTTCATTTTCACCGGTCAATGGACCATTTTTAGCAGGAGTCGTTGACGATAACCAACGCTCATCGATTCCACCGCGGACACCACCCAAAACATAATAATCATCTGGATGTAATTTTATTCTTCTACCTGGCACGCAAAAAGACCTCGGAACCCATGTTGGGGCTAATCGTAAAATTCCTTTTCCCTGCTCTAGCGCTTTAGCTGCATTATTGCTCATTATTCGTTAATTAAATTGATAAAATTAGTATAAGTTGTGTAAGGGCCTACTTCGGGTCCCAACACGGATAAATTCACTTCAATCGATTTTTTTTCTCCAGGGGCTAAGAAAGTCAATGTATTTGATTCTCTGGCTGCCTTCTGGCCAATCGGCGGATTTGTTCCAGGCTCAATACCTGTTACATATTCATTTTTGGCAAAATGTTGCCAGTTGGTCAACCAAGGTAATTCCCTTTTATCAAAAGAAATTTGAACCCCTAATTGCTTCTTTTCGTTCCATAAACCACAGTAAACTTGATGATCTGAGTTTGCCTCTGGCTCTATAAATACGACAGATTCTCCCGGCCCATCATGAACGGATAAAGGATCAGGACATTTCTTGATGTCTGCGATCCCTAAAAGTTTAGGATCAGAAGCCACGCGATATTTTCCTCTCCAAATGATATCTGTTCCTTCGTCGACTAGAGGCCAACCGAAATTAAAATGGTATAACAGCATTAAAGGAGCTGGCGTATTACCCTCATTCATCACCTCATCTATAATCGTTAAACCAGCTTGTCCCAAACGACCCGATATAGTTCGCTTCAGTGTCAAACACGGTCCAAAAATTTTATGTTGGCGTATAATTCCGGTAATCGACATATCTAAAATACCTGCAGATACATCTGGTTGCTGAATGGAAATAATTTCAGCCGGTATGTTACTGATTAGACCATGCACTCCGCGAGTACCATGCGCATCTTCATCAGGTCCACCTACATGATCTAAACCACAAGTAACCAAAAGGCCTCCACCAAATGTACGAAGCCAATCAATTCCTTGGTTCGACATAGGTTGAGGCCCTAAAACTCCTACGTGACTTATCCACGCAAGACTATGCTGGTTGAAAAATGCCTCCGCAATATCCATGGCACGATCAAGTACCACTTTATAACGAAATCCTGAACCCGTATCAATCCAAGCAATTCGGACTCCTTTACCTGCACCGTTATCTAAAACGGACGTTTCAATTCCTCCTAATTGCTTGTGATTCGATATTTTATCGGTCCATTCCGGCATAATTCATTTTACTTTTTCTTAAACATTGCGTTGCTTTCGCTTCCGCCTGACATCAAATAAGCCATTAAATCTTTTAACTCTTCGCCATTTAAGCTGTTAATTAAACCTGGCAACATACTTGATACTGGTGAGTATTTAACTGAACGAACGTTTTTCTTTAATATTTTTTCGATTTGATCTGGCGCATATGGATTTTGAGAAACATAGTAAGCCATTTTATCTTCATTGGTCACACGTCCAATCACCGATGTACCGTTTCTCAACATGATTTGAGTCGCTGCATACTGATCTGAAACTGTTTTGTTAGGATCAATGATCGACTCTAACATATCCTTTTTAGAAAAACGAGTTCCCAAATTAGTCAAATCAGGTCCCACGTTTCCACCACCGTCACTGCCCATAGCATGGCAACGAACGCAAGTGGTCGCAGCAAACATAGATTTACCATTTTGGAAATCACGGTCAGCTAATGGAGCGTCTAATAATGCCACGGCGTCAGTCAACTTCCATTGCTTACCCGGACCCTTAGGATAATTAATAGCCGCAATGTCATTACCACTGCTGGTCAACATATCCGCACCACCTAATTTATCGTAATAAGCACGCTTAGATTCTGCCACATTTTTCAAAGCTAATTTACGCGCACGGTCAATAAAACCGATATAACTACGTCCACCAGAGAATGCAAAACCGCGCTTGAACCAAGCAAAATATCGCTCATGCAACTCTGGAGTCCAATTAGTCTTAGCTGCCGATAACATCGTAGCTAAATAGGTTTGCTGTGCTGGTGGAATTTTTTCCAACATCTTAGCAATATCCGTTCCATATTGAGGGTTACGCATAATTAAATCGGCAGAAGAAGTAGCTGTTTCTACTCGATATGCAGTAGCACTAGCCGTATCCTTCGTTTCCATTAACTTCAACGTACGTTCAATCACTTTTGGAGCTTCCAAAGGAATCAATAAGCGACTTAACGCGCGATCCATATTCATACGATTTGATGGATAAGACGCATCAAATTTCGCGATGATTTTAGCTGTTGTAGCAGCATCTGGCATACCTAAACGTAACATAGCTAATTCATAAGCACGTAAAATATCTAGCTTTTGTGATTCACTAAAAGCTTTACCATCAATCGCAACAAGAGAAGCATAAATAGCTGATTTTAACTCAGGCTTGCTTTGGCGAATTAAGCCGATTAAAGCATGAGTAGCAGCAATCGGATCCTTTTCAGTCAATGCCTTATCTTTCCACTCGTTGATTGGCTGGTGCTCTAAAGCTAAACGCGCCGCATAACGAATAAAACGATCTGGATGCTTTAAATAAGGCCAAGCAAATGCAACGGCTGCTGGATTTGCTCCTTGGTGAAATTGCTCAATCTTACGACGAGTTTCGTTTAATGCATTAGGAGCTGCCACTAATGTTTTTGCACTAGCTTCTTCAGTACCTACATATGAAACACGATATACATCTGATTCCAAACGACGACCACCCGCCATAAAGTAAAGTGCTCCATCTGGACCAACAACTCCATCAGTTAAAGGCAAAGGAATACCTGAAATAAATTCTTCACGATCGGCTAAGAAAGTAGATCCAGAAGCTTTTAATTTAATTAAGTGACCAATACCAAATGTCCAGTCAAAAGCCAATAATGATTTCTTGTATTTAGCTGGAAACTTAGCATCCCTCAATGACAATAAACTAGTAGGTGATCCCTGACCAATATTCAATACAGGTGATAAGTTATCTGGATAAGTTGCAGACCATTTACTATTACCTGTTCTCCATCCGTACTCAGAAGCACTGGTTACGTGACAAATACGCGTAGGACGGTACCAAGGTAAACCGAAATCCCACTCCATATCTGCATCATATGAAAACAAATCTCCTGTCTCATTAAAGGCTATATCAAAAGCATTACGGTAACCTGCAGAAATTAATTCCCATTTTTTTCCTTCTGGATCTATGTTGGCAATCCATCCACCCGGTGCATAACGATCATTCGCATGTCCACGTGGGTCTTTAATTAATGGAAAAATATTATCTTCTTGCCAGTTTTTAGGCAAACGATAGGCATCCATTTCTGGAACATCCGTATGGTTTCCTGATATCAAGAAAATAGATTTCTTATCTGGTGATAAAATGATACTGTGTGGACCATGTTCTCCTTCTCCTTTAAATTCTTTCATTAAAGTGATTTTGTCAAACTGATCATCTCCATCTAGATCCTGAACACGATACAATCCACTACCTCTTGGCGTAAAGCCCGGTGCTGGTCCACGACCCGCATTAGCAGGAGCACCTGGTCTTGTTGCTCTAGCATTCACCATCACATAAAGACTATTGAAGGCATATAACATACCGTGTGCATTTCCGATACCTAAAGTATCAACCCCTTTACCAAATTTCAATTTCTCTACCTTTGGCTTTACACTGGCTGATCCGATCGCAGGAATAGTCAAACGATATAATCCACCATATTGGTCCGAACAAATCATCCGACCTTTATCATCAAAAGTCATCGAAACCCAAGAACCGATGTTCTCATCCGTTGGGCTGATGATATGTTCAATCTTAAAACCAGGTTGTAATCTGATTTTGTCCAACTTAGGATTTACACCTTCTACGTGAGCAGGTTCAATCTTAAATAAACTGTTGTAGCCAGCACTTCCTAGGCCAACTACCGCAACGAGCGCTAATAAATACTTAAAAATTGGTTTCATGTTATTATTTTAGGTTTTTGATACGAATATTCCTGTACTCTACTTTCATTGGAGGTCCTACATGTACTTGAACGCCTAACCAACCCTCTGATTTGCCATTAACTTTATCCAAGTCTGTGACGTCACTCATTAAAACTCCGTTTACATAATGCAAAAGACGATTTCCTTTAACAATTAAATGTACTTCATTCCAATCCTCTGATTTAATTTTGGTTTTCAAAGAATCTGAATTTCCTAATGAACCAGTTACCTTACGAGGCAACCATGCATTACGAGCTGAATAAGCACGAAGGTTGTTTTTAACCTCTGGATCCGTTTGCTCGTTCACATTTACAATCTCACCACGGTATCCTAGGGTTGTGCGTCCACGTTCCTCATAGTTTTGGCCCGTATAACGAATCGCACCATCAATGTCAGCCTGATATCCTTTTAACGCAAAAGGCAAATCGGGTAATAACTCTTCAGAACGATAATTAATCCCTGTATTACCATCTTTAGTTATTTTAACCTCACATTTCAATTCGAAATCAGATGGCTTAGCATCACGGTAAATAATGAAGGTATTACGCTTCAATAAAGTTTCCGGTGTAATTACACCCACAATGCTTCCATTTTCAGCTTTCCAATAGACAGGATCACCCTCCCAACCTTTCAATGTTTTACCATCAAAAATTTTCTTGAATCCCTTCTCGGAGGCCTGAGCCTTTTGGGCAAAACTTGGACTATAAAATCCAAGCATAGGAACAAATAACCAAACTAGGTTACGGTAATTAATTTTCATATGTATAGGTTTAAAGGTTTAAATTAATTTAAAATAAATTGAAAAAAAAGGATTGACTATTTTTTGTAAAAATTAAATTCTTTTAAACAAAAACACACCCTTTTTATTTGAAATAATAATATCATTTTTCTTATCCTTATTCATATCCTCCACAAAAAAGTTGATCCCTGCTCCTGAATCCGAATCTATCACATGTGATACCCAATGTGGCGACGGTTTAGGCTGAAACTCAAACCATTGTAAATTCGCACTTTCAAATTCTCCCGGATCTTTACCATTATGGGCCATAAAACGCTTACCCACAATAAAATCAGGATTCTTATCGCCATTCAAATCAACAAATTGCATCGAATGAGTCTGAGAAAGTGATTTGTCAATTAAATGATTCTCAATTTCGCCCGTCGCTAATGACTTAGTTTCATTCCACCAGATACCATAATCATGCGCGGACGAAGATAAAATATCCATATCCCCATCTTTGTCAAAATCATACACATACATTTGTGCACAATCAAACTTCGTAGACAAAGCATGGAAAGTCCATTCTGTTTGAAGGTCTTTTGGCATTTCAAACCAACCTTCCTTAATGATCACATCCTTTCGTCCGTCTTGATTTAAATCAGCAAAGCCCAAACCATGCGTATACTTGTGGGTCCCCAATTTAGGGTTAGCTGAAATCGTTCGCGCTACCCAAACGCTATCTCTTGAAGAAGGTGCCTGGTACCAAACTACTTTTTGGTTTTTAGAATCGTTACCAATTAAATCCTTTTTTCCATCTCCATCCACATCTTCGAAAAGTGGTGATTCATTTCCTAAGGATGCACACAAAAAATGTCTTTTCCAGTGGCCCGATTTATTTTGATTATTTTCAAACCAATAAACTGCTTCTCCAGGTAAGCCTACCTTGATTACATCGATCCAACCATCTTGATTGATATCTGCTGAAAAATTTGCAAATGAATCTGAATATCCCTCATCTACCTTAAATTTATGAGATTCAGGAAATGGTTTCAATGATTTGTCATACCTAATTTCAGTAGAAAATTGATGCTTAACCCAGGTAGGTGCTTCATACCAAAATGCACCCGCAATAATGTCCTTATTCCCGTCCTTATTGATGTCACCGACACAAACACCTTCAGAGACAAACTCAGCAGAAATGACGATTTTTTGAAATTCTACCGACTTTTTTACCTCAACATTCTCATAAGAAAACAGAGAGAAATAAGCGTAAAAAAGGGCAATTAAGTTAAGTATGCTCATAATTTAGAGAAAAAAAATAGCCGCCAATTCCTTGGCGGCTATCCATTAATGATACTTATTTAATGTTTGGATTCAAAGCAGCCTCATCAGCAGGCAATGGATAGTATTTCTCAATCACTGTGAATGAGTTACTACGCAATGTATATCCTTTCTCATAGTAATGTGCGAAAGGATCCGCTTTAATCGCATTTCCCTTAGCCGTTATTACCTCTTTGAATGTATCCGTACGAACTAAGTCGTGCCATCTTTTATTTTCAAAAGCTAATTCCATGCGACGCTCTTTCATTAAAGCCGTACGGAAAGCAGCTTGAGTAGAAGCAGTAGTTTCAGCTAAACCCGCACGCTTACGTACTTGATTCATAAAAGTAGCCGCTTCAGCAGTTTTTCCTTGCTCGTTTAAAGCCTCCGCTAAGAATAATAAAACCTCTGAGTAACGGAAAATAGGCCAATTCATTCCATGGTTACCATTCAATGCATGAGTCCTAACAAACTTCTTGATGTATGGATATGTCTTCGCTTGCCATAAAGTTGACGAGCAAGTAATATATCCAATAGAAGCGGCTTTACGTAAATCACCTTTCTCATAAGAATTAATCAACTCAGGCATAGGTGCATTATTACCTTCACCTGTTTGAGGTTGAGGATTTGATGTACCAGCTAACGTAAATAATTCACCAGAAGTCATAGGTCTTGGCATGAAGTTATACATAAATGATCCTTGAAATCCATTCGCACCTTCTTGGTACTGAACCTCAAAAACGCTTTCTGCATTGTTCTTGTTCGAAGTACTATTTGTGAACGCATTGTTATAATCAGCCATTAAAGAATAACTTCCTTCTGCAACGATCTCCCGGCATAATTTTTCAGCACCCGCCCAGTTTTTCTGAATCAAATACAAATTAGCTAAAAGCGCTCTTGCAGCTCCAGCGGTAGCACGACCCGCTTCTTGTGTAGCCTTTGGCTTTAAACCGGCAATAGCACCCGTTAAATCACCAATGATGATTTTTGAGATATCATCAGCAGTTCCCAACTTCGCAGCAGCTTGTTCACGATTAGCTACAGGAGTTAATTGCAAAGGACCTTTATTGAAATAACGATAGATTTCAAAATAGGCAAAAGCACGCATAAACTGTGCTTGACCTTTTAGATTAGCTTTAGAAGCTGCATCAAAATCAGCCTTATCAATTAAAGCTAAAATTTGATTAGCACGCGCAATAATCAAATAATCTTGACGATATTGATTTAATACGTGTGTATTGGTCGTTAAATTATTAGATACCGGGATCGAAAAATCCGCCAAATCCTCTTGTTGTTCTGTTGCACCAAAAGCCGTATTTCTGTAATAATACGTATTATCTGAGTGCATTTCAGCTAATAAATACGAACGGTCATTGTAAATAGTTCGTAATGGAACATAACAAGCATTCACTGCTTGAGCAAAATCGGCCTCTGTCTTAAAAAACGTAACCGAACTTAAACTTGTTTCTGGAGTTATTTCCAAAAATTGAGCTGTGCAACCTGATAATCCTATGGCTACTAAACAGCTTAATATGATTTTATTTTTCATTTTTTCTAAAATAAACATTTAATATTTAGCTAATTAAAAGTTGAAGTTTGCACCCAATGTGAAAGTTCTTGGTACTGGATAGTTAGATAAATCTACACCTGGACTCAAGTTACCACCGTCACCTTGACCGTTTCCTTGTGCAGATGTTTCTGGATTTGGTCCACCCCAATAATTAGTAAACACATAAGCTTGTTGGCATGATGCATATACACGTACCGACTTGTAAACCTTAGTTGGCTTAGCAAATGTATAACCCAACGTGATGTTACGAATCGTAAAGTAAGATGCATCCGCAACAAAACGGCTATTCATCCAGTCACGCTCGATACCTGTTACGTTACCACCACCGACAGTCGTTCCATACATTCCCATTCCAGGATTAGCCTCTGAACGGAAACGATATTTAGCACCATCCACCATGTTAAACACACCATCTAAGTTGGCAGTCGAGTAAATATGACGAACCAATAATTGATTACCATAAGAACCAGATCCAATGATATTGAAATCCCAATCTCCATAAGTAACATTATTTGTTATACCGTATACAAAGTCAGGGAAAGGATTACCCATGATCGTTCTATCATCCGCGTTTCCACCATAATCGATCACACCATTTCCATTGAAATCCTTAAGTTTGATACTTCCCACTGTGGAACGACCTGGAACCTTAGGAGAAGCAGCTAAATCTGCAGCATTTTTGTACACACCATCTGCAATCACACCATAAAATTGACCAAAAGGTTGGCCAACCTTAGTAATGTGGAAAGATCCATACACACGGTCAATACCAGGAGCTAAAGCAACTACTACGTTTCTATTGAATGAAATATTCGCATTTGTAGTCCACCTAACTTTACCCGTAGTATTGGTTGTATTTACGGAGAACTCATGTCCCCAGAATTTAATTTCTCCGATGTTATCATTGAAGTTACCAAAACCAGACTCTTGAGCAATTTGTACCGCATATAATAAGTTGGTCGTATTCTTAGTATAATAATCATAAGCAAAATTAATTCGATTATTAAACAAGTTTAAGTCCAAACCTAAATCCAATTGCGTTGTAGTTTCCCAACCTAAGTTTGGATTCGCTAATGAACTTACTGCAGCACCTGTAGCCACTGTATTTCCAAACACACCATTAACTGTATTGTTAATCAATGCATATGAAGTATAGTTACCTAAGTTATTATTACCAATGATACCCCAGCTACCTCTTAATTTCATGAAAGTAACAGCAGGCAAGTCAGACATGAAAGCCTCATCCGAAACAACCCAACCAGCACCTACGGATGGGAAAGTACCCCAACGGTTATTAGCTCCGAAACGAGATGAACCATCACTACGAATAGCCGCATTAAATAAATACTTGCCTTTGAAGTTATAATTCAAACGAGCTAAATAAGAAGTCAAAGACCACTCTTGTACGCCTGAAACCGTCGCACCTCTAGCAATGTTAATCGCACCTTGAATCGTAGGAAGGCGATCATCCGCATAAGTATCCGCTTGAACTTGAGTAGACTCTTGACGGAAATATTGGTTGGTATAACCTCCTAATAATTCAAATTTATGATCATCCCATAAAGTCTTTGCGTAAGTAAGCGTATTCTCATTCAACCAAGACAAGTTTTCAACGTTTTGACGAATTGAAACTGCTGTGGTAGGAATAGGAACGTTAATCGCTGAAGTTGCATTCGAAGGATTAAAGAAGAAAAATTTCGTTCTTAAAATCTCTCCGTTCATAGATGACTTAAATTTCAAACCTTTAACAGGCTCAATTTCGATAAATGCATTGGACAACAAATTAGTTGTTGTTGTTTCATTAATCAACTCATCCGCCGAACGTACCCAGTTGGCATAAGCAAAGATATTACCTGTACTCGCTGGAAAACGGTTGAACTTAGTCAACGTTTTACCATCTGCCTCGTAAATAGGCATAATAGGCCACGTATGCAATGCGTTGAACAAAATACCTGTTCCACGATCACCATCCGTTCTTGGCGTATTATCATAAACCATTTGAGGAGCTACGTTGAAACCAACGGTAACCTTATCCGAAATATCATAGGTCGAATTTAAACGCAATGAATAACGTTGGTAATCTGTATTTCTAACCACCCCTTTTTGTTGCAATACTCCAGCAACTAATGAAGTTCTAGATTTCTCTTTATTGGAAGTTATAGATAAATTATAACTAGAAATAGGAGCATCTTTGTTTAATAATGAATTGTACCAATCATTATCCTTGTTTTTATATTCCGAAGGATTTTGGAATTCTACTGGAACGGGTTGCTTAGCATCTTCATAAGACTCTTTCTTAAATTGAGCAAATTCCTCTGCATTCATCATATCAAGACGTCCCTTCATCGGTACATTTTGAGTTCCTGTAAATGCATTAAAACTTACCGTCATTCCAGCACCTTTACCTTTTTTCGTTGTAATCAATACAACACCATTCGCAGCACGAGAACCATAAAGTGAAGTTGAAGACGCATCTTTTAAGATGGAAATATCTTCAATCTCATCTGGGTTCATGGCACCAATCGAACCTGTAATAGGAAAACCATCCACTACATATAAGGGATCAGAACCAGCCGAAACTGACAATTGACCACGAATACGAACGTTCATACCCGTTCCTGGCTTACCAGTGGTTTGGTTAATTTGAACACCCGCTAATTGGCCTTGTAATTTTTGACCAATTTGAGTAACAGGTAAATCTTTCAAATCCTTGTAGGATATGGTTTGTACAGCTCCAGTAATCTCTTTCTTGCTTTGACTACCGTAACCCACAACAACAATCTCATTTAAGGTTTTGTTATCTACTGTTAACGTTACGTCAATGGACTTCTGTCCTGTGTAAACAACATCAGCAGAGTTGTAACCCACAGAAGTAATCCTCAAGGTTTCATTTCTACTCACATTAATTTTAAAATTACCCTCCCCGTCAGTAGAAGCACCACGGGAAGTACCAACAACAGAAACAGATGCACCTATAACAGGCCCGCCATCTGATCCCTTCACTTTTCCTGAGGCAGCTTGTTGTTGCGCCATCAAGGATGTGGACAGAATTAGAAATAGTCCGAGGAATACTCCCCCGATCTGACTTCCAATTCGACAAACAATAGAATTGTTTTTCATAAAAAATAGTTTAGGTTAAATAAAATAAATAAAATAAGTTTAGAGGTATTAAATCAAGTTTGCAATCAATTTAACTAGACAAGTTTAACATCCTTTATCCTATTAACTATCCTTATAGCCATTAGGATAGTTAAATTTTTTATCAATTTATTTAAATTAATTTTTTAAATGTTCTACTTATTTCAGGATGACAATTTGACCAACCTTGGTATATTTATATTTAATTATTTTTAAGATATTCAATCAACTTGAAGATCCTTTTTGCAAATTTCTAGTTTGGGACTAATAAGTTTACCCATGATTAAATCTAGCGAGCTATTTGCATCATATAACATAAATAGTATTTCAGAAATACCTTTAATTCAAAATAAAGTGTGAACTGCCCGTATTGAAAAAGCACAAAATCTTTTAAGGCAAAATAAAATGGTTGCGCTGGTTTTGGATGCGGGCACCAATTGGGAATATTTCTCAGGAATTCATTGGAATCCTTCAGAAAGATCTAGGTTTTCCATCATACCAGCTACCGGAGAGATCACCTATATATGCCCATCTTTTGAGGAGGATCGATTCCTTTAGGTCAAAAAAATAAGTTAAAAAGTTCGCATTGGGGAGTTGCAGATTAATTCCAAAAAGACCTACCGATTTTTTAATAAACTAAGCTAATTTAAAATATTGGTTCACACAGTCGGGAATATCGCTAGCATAATGTGACACATAGATGAGTGTGGTTTGACTATTTGAACAGATATAGTTCAAAATTTCTTTTACCCGATGAATTTGTTCCTCATCCAATCCTTGACAAGGCTCATCCAAAATCAATAAAGGCGGATTCTTAACCAAAGCCCTAGCTAATAAAACCATCCGCTGTTCGCCAGTCGAAATTTGCTGAAACATCCGTTGGGATAAATGAGAAATTCCAAAAACGTCCAACCAATGTTCAATCCGACTTTTTTGTTCTACTGTGATTTTCTTATAAACGCCCAAGGTATCAAACAATCCTGATCCAACGACATTAAAAACATTTGCTGGCTCCTTGAAATAAACATGAAGTTCAGGACTGACATATCCAATGCGTTTTTTTATATCCCAAATACTCTCTCCCGTCCCTCGCCTACGATCAAACAAAATGATATTTTGAGCATATGCCTGAGGATTATCCGCTGTAATTAAACTTAATAAAGTAGATTTACCTGCGCCATTCGGTCCCGAAAGAGCCCAACGAGCACCTGATAGAATTTCCCAATGAATCCCAGATAAAATTACTTTTTCGCCATAGCTAATGGTCACATCATTCATATGAACGGCCTGTTGGAATGGTTCGTAAACCTGAGCCGATCTAATCAAATCATCCAACACGGTGTGATTAAAAATAAATTTATCAATCTCACGGAATGATTCATAAGCAGAAACAGGGCCATCCCAGGCAACGCGACCATTTTCTAAATATATAACTCGATTGACGCAAGCCGGCAAAGCGGCAGGAGAATTGATCAAAATAAATCGAACTGAATTTTCTCTGAGCTTTTCTAAGCAGGTAGATAATATTTCCCTCCCCTCCACATCAAGACCTAAAAAAGGATTATCCAAAATAAGCCAATCGGGATCCCTTAGGACCGATTTAACTAATTGCAAACGCTTATTTTCACCGTTGGATAGTTGGACTAATGGCTTATCAATCAAATGGCCTAGCATAAAAAAGCCCAACCAAAATGCTACTAATTCTTCATCTTCATTGGACAGTTCCTCCCGAATCGTATACGCATCTCCTGCGTCGGCTGAATTAAAGCGCTGCTGCAGATAAAAATCCTGCATATTGCTCCGATTTTTAAAATGATGCTGTTGCTCAACCAACAAGATGCTGGGGTGAACTCGGTTTGTTCTTGATTTGAAAAATACCGATCCTGTTCTAAATAATCGACCTGACAAGGCTTTAGCTAAGGTAGTTTTGCCGGAGCCGACGGGCCCCACAATCGCCAAAAAATCATTCTCGGTAAGACTAAAGCTAATATCAGTCAATACTTTAGAACCTCCATAGGAAGCACTTAGGCAATCGATAATAGCTATAGGTTCCCCCATCAAATGCGCTCGTCTTTGATTTTTTCAACCACAGCAGGATCTAATAAGGTAGAAGTATCCCCTAAATTTGACACATCCCCTTCCGCAATTTTCCTCAAAATTCTGCGCATAATCTTGCCCGACCTAGTTTTAGGCAAACCGCTGACTATCTGAATTTTATCTGGTCTAGCAATGGCGCCAATGATTTTGGTGACAGTGGCGGAAATATCCTTTTTAATTTGATTTGGATCATGAGTGGCATTATCCATAATCACATAGGCATAAATTCCTTGCCCTTTTATATCATGTGGATAGGCAACCACAGCAGATTCAATCACTCCAGAATGCATATTAATAGCATTTTCAACCTCAGCAGTCCCAATTCTGTGACCTGAAATATTCATCACATCATCCACTCGGCCAGTAATTCGGTAATAACCATCCTCATCTCGCAAACAACCATCCCCTGTGAAATACAAATTTTCATAGGTAGCAAAATAAGTTGTCCTGCATCTTTCGTGATCGCCATAGGTTGTTCTAATCATTCCAGGCCATGGAAATTTGATGCATAAATTACCTGATACACCATTTCCTATAATCTCCTCACCCTTTTCATCGACCAAAATAGGTTGAATTCCGGGCAAAGGCAAAGTTGCATAACAAGGTTTTGTCGGCGTTAAATGAGCCAAAGGTGAGATCATAATTCCACCCGTTTCAGTCTGCCACCAAGTATCTACAATGGGACAATTTTTCTTTCCTATATGTTCATTATACCAATTCCAAGCTTCTTCATTAATTGGTTCTCCCACTGAACCCAAAACTTGCAAAGAACTTAAATCTTTATTTTTGACAAAATCAAGCCCAAAAGCCATCAATGACCTAATGGCTGTAGGCGCTGTATACAATATATTGACTTTGAATTTTTCCACGATGTCCCAAAAACGACCCGCATCTGGGAAAGTAGGTATACCCTCAAACATCAAACTCGTTGCACCCGAAGCTAGAGGCCCATAAACAATGTAAGTATGGCCTGTAATCCAACCAATATCCGCGGTACAAAAATAGATTTGGCCTTTTTTATATTGAAATATATTCTGAAAAGTATAGGTCGCAAAAACCATATACCCCCCGCATGTATGCACAACTCCTTTCGGTTTGCCTGTAGACCCAGACGTATACAAAATGAATAGTGGGTCTTCGGAGTCCATCGGTTCTGCCGTAAAGTCGGTTAATCCCAATGATTCCATGCGCGACATTTCTTGGTCATAAAAAACATCACGCCCTTTTTCCATTGAAATAGCTGATTTTGAACGCTCAACAACGATTACTCGTTCCACCGATGGACATGAGATTAATGCCTCATCCATGATATTTTTCAAAGAAATTTCTTTATTCCCACGAAATGATCCGTCGGCCGTTACGACAATATTGCATTGTGCATCTTGAATACGATCCGAAATGGATTGCGCAGAAAAACCACCAAAAACCACTGAATGAATCGCACCAATTCGAGCACAAGCCAGTACGGCCACTTCCAATTCAGGAATCATCGGCATATAAAGGCATATACGATCCCCTTTCTTCGCACCATTCTGTTTTAGCACGTTGGAAAACGTACAAACTTGTTGATGTAATTCTCGGTAGGAAATATTTCTTGAAGCTTCATCGGGATCATTGGACTCCCAAATAATCGCAATATCATCGCCATTATTTTCTAAATGCCTATCTAAGCAATTCTCTGTGATGTTTAATTTTGCCCCTCCAAACCATTCAATTTTGGGTTCAGAAAAGTTCCAATCCAACACGCGATCCCATTTCTTTTTCCAGGTAAAATTTTCAGCAATATTTGCCCAAAATACTTCTGGTTGGTCTACACTTAATTGATAGGCTTGTTGGTATTCTTCAAAAGATTTTACTTGTAAATTCATCATTAATGCTATTTAATCAACTCTTTTGTATTCATTTTGTGAAGCATAAACACCAAATACACACATGCCACCGGTCAATAAGGGAGCTAAAATAAACGTGTAAATGATGGCTGGAACAATGTTGTCCATGCCTCCTTTTTCAAACAATTTTAAGGATTGTTCAAAGACTAAAAAGTATCCTGCGGCTAAGCCAAGCAAGATCCAAACTATTCCAAAAATCTGTCTTATTCCATTCATAATTAATCGTTAATTTCTTTATCTTTTCCATTGACATACAAGAGTCCAATCACAAAGCATACCCCGCCAATAATAATGGGGTACCATAAACCCTCTAAATAAGGTTTATCATAAGGAATTGTTTGGCCAGCGGCAACAGCCACTTCATTGGCCGTGCTAGCCTTAGCAGCTAAATAGGTCGCCACCGCAGGAAGTAATCCGCCGAAAATTCCATTTCCAATATGATAGGGCAAAGACATGGAGGTGTAGCGAATGGCGGTTGGGAACATCTCAACAAGAAATGCGGCAATCGGCCCATATACCATGGTTACGTACAAAACTTGGATAAATACCAACAAAATTAAAAACCAAAAACTGAATGAACCCACATGAACGATCCTTTTTACTTCAGGTTTTTTGGGATTTTTACCTGGAAAAATCGTAGTCAACGATGATTCCTCTAAAGTCAATTTTGATCCATCCGTATACGAAAATTCCGTTTTTACCGTCTTCTTCAAATCGACACTATTCGGTATCATGAAATAGTCTGTATGAATCACCTTTGAACCAGCCACTTCTGTTTTTAGCGACACATCTGCTGCCTCATACATCGCCTGATAAATAGGCCGGTAGGTACAAATGGCTAATAACATTCCGGTCAGCATGACTGCTTTTCGGCCAATTTTATCCGAGAGCCAACCAAAAAAGATGAAAAATCCTGTGCCACCCGCTAAAGAAGCAGCAATGATGTAATTGCTTTGCTCAAATTCTATATTGGCTACTTTTTGAAGGAAAGAAAGGGCATAAAACTGACCCGTGTACCAGACGACTCCTTGGCCCATCGTAGCACCAAATAAGGCCAATAAAACAAATTTGAAATTCAGTTTTTTACCAAATGATTCTTTTAGGGGGTTTGCCACAATTTTACCTTCTTGTTTTGCCTTTTCAAACATAGGCGACTCATCCATATTTTTTCGAATGAAATATGATATACCCACCATGACGATGGATATGAGGAAAGGGATACGCCAACCGAAATTCGCGAAGGCTTCTGCGCTCATCGATTTTTTGGTAGCCAGAATGACCAACAAAGAAATGAATAAGCCTAAAGAAGCAGTAGTTTGAATCCAAGCTGTTCGATACCCTCTTTTTCCCGGCTCTGAATGTTCGGCCACATATGTTGCCGCACCCCCATATTCACCACCTAAGGCCAAGCCTTGCAACAACCTCAAAATTAAAACAAGTAGTGGCGCCAGAAAACCGATGGTCTCATAACCCGGAATTAATCCGATCGCAAAAGTTGAGAAGCCCATGATCAACAAAGTAACCATGAACGTATATTTACGGCCAATCAAATCCCCTAAACGACCAAAAAATAAGGCACCAAAAGGGCGAACCACAAAACCTGCCGCGAAAGTAGCTAAGGTGGATAAAAATGCAGCGGTGGGGTTATCAGAAGGGAAAAATTTAGTCGCTATCACGACGGACAAGCTACCAAAAATATAAAAATCGTACCATTCAATTAGGGTTCCGACGGATGAGGCAGCGATAACTTTGCGAAGTTTTTTCTTGTCGACCTGTTCGGAGGAAATAGATGAATTCATATAATAGGTTTATTGTGATAAAATCACTTAACATGCCAAATTAAGCAATATTTCATTATTTTTAGAAAAAATTAATCTTAATTATGAGAAAAATACCCTTCAAACCGATTGAATTCTCGGCATTTTAAAGATATCCATTGATATAGCAGGAAATTAAAATTTCGTCGCAAAAATTAAATGATAGGGTAAATATCCAAAAAACTTATTATATCATTGCGGTACATTAAAATTCAAATTAAAATTAAAACCTATTTCAATATGTCAAATCAAAACAATCAATCTCGTCGTCAATTTTTGATCAACGGGTCATTAGCTTCTTTAGGAGTTTTATGGGCAAGCCAGGCAGCTGTTTCAAGTACATTATTTGCTGGAAAGCCAAATTCTAAATTTGGAGGTGTTCAAATTGGAGCCATCACTTATTCATTCCGCAGTATGCCTGGTAGTGTTGATGATTTAATTAAATACTGTGTAGAATGTAATATTAGTGCAATTGAATTAATGGGTGACGCTCCTGAAGAATATGCGGGCAAACCAAAAAATACGATGGCTAGACCTAATTATGTTCCAGGTCAACCACGTCAGCAGATGACAGATGAACAAAGGGCAGCTATGGCAAAATACAATAAAGATGTTGCTGATTGGCGTGCAAGCGTTTCGATGGATAAGTTTGTTGAAGTTAGAAAAATGTTCAACAAGGCCGGGATTTCAATATATGCATTCAAACCCAACGCTTTAGGTCCAAATAACTCCGATGCAGAGGTTGAATATGCGTTAAAAGCAGCAAAGGCTTTAGGAGCAAATTCGGTAACGATTGAATTACCTACCGATTTAAAACAATCTCAAAGATTAGGTGATTTAGCGTCCAAACATAAAGTTTACATCGGATATCATGCACATTTACAGGCCACGGATACCGCTTGGGATGCAGCTTTAGCACAATCACCTTATAATTCCTTGAACCTAGATTGCGGACACTACATTGCTGCAGGTGGTCCAAATACAACAGCTACTTTATTAGCTTTAATCGAAGCAAAACATGACCGCATCACGAGCATGCACATTAAAGACCGCAAGAATAAAGAAAATGGTGGTCAAAATGTTGCTTGGGGTCAAGGAAATACGCCATTGAAAGATATCTTAGGATTATTAAAATCTAAAAAATATAAATTCCCAGCTTCAATCGAGTTAGAATATGATATTCCTGCTGGTTCTGATGCAGTCCAAGAGACTAAAAAATGTGTGGAATACGCGAAAGCGATTCTATCATAAATTAAGAATCTACCTATGAATCGCGTTGTTAATCTACCATTTTGATTAGCAACGCGATTTTATATAAACCAAAAAATACAACAAGAATAAAACCATGAAGTCAAAATCTACTTTTTTCATCGTTCTGATGAGCTTTTTAACTTTCGTCATGAATGCACAAGAAATCGCCAATCCGTATGGATTAACAACCCAAGTAAAAACTAAATATGGTACCCTAGAAGGAACCTTCGACACCAGAACAAAAATTGCCAGTTTTAAAGGTGTTCCATTTGCGCTACCTCCCGTAGGAGCCTTAAGATGGAGAGAGCCGATGGATCCAAAACCATGGAGTGGCGTTTTACAAGCTAAGAAATTCGGTCCAAAAGCCATCCAATCTCCCTTATTTGGCGACATGGGTTTTCGTAGCAATGGAATGAGTGAGGATTGTTTATATCTAAACATTTGGTCCCCTAACCCAAAATCTACGGCAAAACTACCTGTATTAGTCTATTTTTATGGAGGTGGATTTATGGCCGGTGATGGTTCAGAACCAAGATATGATGGAGAAGTAATCGCTCAAAAAGGAATTGTTACCGTCACGGTCAATTATCGATTGGGCTTATTAGGTTTCTTTTCTCATCCTGAGTTAACGAAAGAATCCCCACACAAGGCCAGTGGAAATCAAGGTTTATTAGATCAATATGCTTCATTGAAATGGGTGAAAGAGAATATTGAAAATTTCGGTGGTGATCCAAACCGTGTGACCATCGCCGGTGAATCAGCTGGGTCTATGTCGGTCAGTGCCCAAATGGCCTCTCCTCTTTCTAAAAATTTAATCCACGGTGCTGTGGGTGAAAGTGGAGCCTGGATCGGTTCAGGCCTAGGGCCTGTCACGTTAAATGATGCCGAGAAGGTAGGCGTTACTTTTGGTGAAAAAGCAGGTGCTAAATCTTTGAAAGAATTAAGAGACATCCCGACATTAGATTTATACCAAAAAATGTTAGAGCCAGGAATGCCACGTTTTTCAGCATGTATCGATGGATATTTTATTTCAAAAACATTGCCTGAGATATTTGCCAATAAAGAGCAGGCGATGGTTCCATTGCTATTAGGTTGGAATTCAGAGGAAATGAATTATAAATCCATGACGAAAGGACAGCCTATTACTACAGAAAATTATTCATCGGCAGTTAAAGACTTGTACAAAGAAAATGCAGACAAGATTTTAGCTCTTTATCCGGGTAAGTCGGCTGAGGAAGCAGAACAATCAGCGACTGATTTAGCTGGCGACCGATTCATCGGTTTCTCTACTTGGAAATGGTTTGATATGCACCGCAAAAACAGTCAAAATCCAGTTTATCGATATTATTTTGCAAAGCCTAGACCTGAAATGATCGTAAAAGGTGTCCAAGCAGCTCTTGCGGGTGGAGTCGTAAAAGTTGATCCCAATGCCCCTAAACAAGCAGCACCCAAAGGAGCCGTTCACTCTGCTGATATCGAATATTTTATGGGAAATCTATCGACCAATTTGACCTACGGTTGGACTGCCGATGATTATAAAACATCCAAAGACATGCAAGATTATTTGGCTAATTTCATTAAAACTGGAAATCCTAATGGAGGCAAATTGACGAATTGGCCTGCTTCAGGCCAAGAAGCCCAACCAGAATACATGATTTTAGATGCCAACCCTCGCGTAGTCAAAGGGACTAAAGATGCTCGTTATGAATTATTAGATTCCATTATCTTCAAGAAATAATTTTCTATTAATAAAAAAATCAAAGGCCGTTTTTTAAACGGCCTTTTTTCATGTTGATAATTGATTATTTTTACCAGATCATTTTAATTCAATATGTCAAACCCAATTATAAAATCAGCATTACTATCCTACGGGATGTCTGGGCGTGTATTCCATGCCCCTTTCATTGATTTACATCCTGGATTTTCTCTAGCAGGTGCCTGGGAAAGAAGTAACAAAAATATTGAAAAGGATTATCCTGGGGTTAAATCCTACGCAAGTATTGACGAAATTTTAGCAGATCCCACGATCGATTTGGTCGTAGTTAACACGCCCATTTACTCCCATTATGAATATGCATTAGCTGCATTAAATGCGGACAAACACATCATTGTAGAAAAAGCGTTTACGACCAATTTACAAGAAGCCTTAGCCTTAAATACATTAGCCAAATCAAAATCAAAACACATTTTTGTGTACCAAAACAGGCGTTTAGATTCCGATTTCCTAACCGTAAAGAAAATAGTGGATGCAGGCGTATTAGGCGAGCTAGTGGAAGTGGAGATCAGATACGATCGATTTAATGGCGCCCAGTCACCCAAATTACACAAAGAAATTCCAGGACCCGGCGCAGGCATCGTGAAAGATTTAGGACCTCATCTTATTGACCAAGCCATTTATTTATTTGGGAGTCCAGAAAAAATATTTGCAGACCTTAGAATGACGCGACCTGAAACCCAGGTAGATGACTATTTTGAAATATTATTCTATTACCCGAAGCTCAGAGTGAGACTTAGAGGGGGGTATTATTTCAAAGAACCCGTACCATCGTTCCAATTACATGGAAAAAAGGGAAGCTTTTTGAAAGTAAGGGCCGACAAACAAGAAACTGATTTACTGGCAGGATTAAAGCCTCAGGGGGATGATTGGGGTAAAGAAACAGAAAATGATTTTGGGATTTTGCACGTAGATGGACAGGAAAAAATTAGAATTCCCTCCGAAAAAGGAAACTTCATGTATTTCTATGAGAATGTATTTGACACCCTTCAGGGGCGAGCTGAACCATTTGTTCCAGCCATGCAGGGAGCTCAATGCATGCAAGTCATCGATGCTGTTTTTGAAAGCGATGCAGCACAAAAAGTGATTCATTTACCTTCTTTATAACCCACAACATGGAAATTCCTCCAATACTTTTCACTCAATTTGAACCTGAATTATCCAAAAAAATTCAGCAAGTTGGCGTAGTTAGAAAATTCAAAGCGGATGAATTCCTGATGAAGACGGGACAGTCGATTCGCTCTGCAGTTTTAGTGACCAAAGGTATCATAAAAGTGTTTCGAGAGGATGATGAAGGAAATGAGATTTTTATGTACAACCTACATCCAGGAGAGGCCTGCGCTATTTCGATGACTTGTGCGGCCCGACAAATCGCTTCCCAAATCATGGCAAAAGCCCTTATTGATACTGAGGTTATTGCCATTCCCGCCGAGTTAATGGATGAGTGGGGTTCTAAGTATAAATCTTGGTATCAATTTGTATTAGAAACTTATCGATCTCGGTTTGAGGAATTATTGGACACCTTGGATCAAATTGCCTTTAGAAATTTAGATGAGCGATTGCTTTGGTACCTAAAACAGCATCAAAAAAGCTTAAAAACGAATGTCCTGAAGGCCTCGTTTACCGAAATTGCCCATGAACTCAACTCGTCAAGAGAGGTTATTTCAAGGCTTATCAAAAAATTAGCGGAGAAAGGACACATCAAAATGCATAAAAACCAAATTGAAATCATCGACTTAAAAGGACTGTGATAAAAGTCACTAATTAGCATGGGAATTTGATCTAAATTTGTCCCAACAAAAAAAAAGAAAATGGAAATATTTGGCTATTTTGCCTCCTTACTCATCGGCTTATCCCTAGGTTTAATTGGCGGTGGCGGATCCATTTTAACAGTCCCTGTTTTAGTCTATCTGTTCGGTGTTAATCCAGTTTTAGCCACGGCCTATTCTTTATTTATAGTCGGCGCAAGCAGTCTAGTAGGCGCCTTCCCAAAATACAAACAAGGTTTGGTTAATCTAAAAACAGCGATCATCTTTGGGATTCCATCGATTCTATCCGTATTTGCTACGAGAAAATTCATCGTTCCATTAATCCCAAATGAAGTATTTAGGTTAGGCGATTTTATCGTAACTAAATCCATCTTAATGATGGTCTTATTTGCCATTTTAATGGTAGCCGCATCCATATCAATGATCCGAGGGAAATGCGAGCAGTGTGAAAAAGAAAAAGAAGGGAATTATATAGAAGAAATTCAGGTATTCAACTATCCCATGATTCTTTTGGAAGGGGCTGTCGTGGGTATTTTAACCGGATTAGTCGGCGCAGGGGGTGGGTTTTTGATCATTCCAGCGCTTGTCATGCTGTCAAAGCTATCCATGAAGCAAGCCATTGGCACATCCTTATTAATCATTGCTGCCAAATCATTAATTGGTTTCACTGGAGATTTAGGCCATCAAATCATCGACTGGAAATTATTATTAACTGTTACGGGATTAGCCATTATAGGCATTTTCTTTGGAGACATTGTGAGTAAAAAAGTAGATGGAAACAAATTAAAAGTAGGTTTCGGCTGGTTTGTTTTGATTATGGGAGTTTATATCCTGGTCCAACAATTAGCATTTCCCATTAAATAATTTTAAAATTTAAAGCCATGAAAGTAGAGCAAATTTACACAGGATGTTTAGCACAGGGTGCTTATTATATTGAGAACAACGGAGAAGCCGCCATTATTGATCCTCTACGTGAGGTTCAGCCCTATATAGAGAAGGCGAAAAGGAATCATGCTAAAATTAAATATGTGTTTGAAACGCATTTTCATGCCGATTTTGTTTCTGGTCACATCGATTTATCAGCAAAAACAGGGGCTCCGATTGTTTATGGACCTAATGCTGCCTGTGAATTTGATTGTATTTCTGCTGAAGATGGACAAGAATTCCCTTTAGGAGATGCAAAAATTCGTGTTATTCATACCCCTGGTCATACCATGGAATCAACTTGCTTTTTATTAATCGATCAAGATGGTAAAGCCACTAGCTTGTTCTCAGGGGACACCTTATTTATTGGCGATGTAGGCCGACCCGATTTAGCTCAAAAAGTATCCGCTGATTTAACAGAGGATATGTTAGCCGGATTTCTTTATGACTCATTACAAAATAAAATTATGCCTCTAGCAGACGATATCATCGTATATCCAGCCCATGGAGCGGGTTCTGCTTGTGGTAAAAATATGAGTAAAGAGACAACGGATACCTTAGGAAATCAAAAGAAAAACAATTATGCCTTAAACCCTGCTTTGAGCCGAGAGCAATTTAAAAAGGAGGTTTTAACGGGTTTAGTTGCACCGCCAGCCTATTTTCCTTTAAACGTATTGATGAATATTCAAGGGTATGATTCGATCGATAAGGTTTTGGAGCGAGGCCAACATGCCTTGTCACCTGCAGCTTTTGAAGCAGCGGCCAATGAAACATCTGCTTTGATTTTAGATACCAGAAATGTCCAAACGTTTGCAGCAGGATTCGTACCCAATTCAATTAACATTGCCATAGATGGTTCTTTCGCGCCATGGGTAGGCGCAATGATTCCAGATATCAAGCAGGAAATCTTATTAGTGACAGAAGAAGGACGCGAAGAAGAAGTCATTACGCGATTGGCCAGAGTGGGCTACGATTTTACAATTGGTTATTTAAAGGGCGGCATTGCGGCTTGGAAGGATGCAGGAAAAGAGTTAGATCAAATCGAATCCATCTCTGTGGAGGAGACTTTGAATCGGGCCCAATCAGGTGAAGGGGAAATTATTGATGTAAGAAAAAATAGCGAATACCTTTCGGAGCATATTGTTGATGTGGAAAATGCACCTTTGGATTTCATTAATGACAGTATGCTCAAAATCAATAAAGACAAAACGTATTTTGTGCATTGTGCTAGTGGTTATCGATCGATGATATTTATATCAACTTTGAGAGCAAGAGGCTACGAGAACTTAATTGATGTTCAAGGTGGATTTAAGGCGATTAAAGAATCTGAGAAATTCAAATTGTCAGAATATGTTTGCCCGACGACTTTGTTATAACGACATTATTTTAAAAAAGCTGAGGACTTTTATAGATCAACAGTTAGATTCACAGAAGTCCTTGAGCATAATTAAGAACGATACATTAAATAAAATACACCATTATGGAAGATTTAATCAAAGATCCTGAGACCAGGGTTATCGATGTAAGGGAAATAAATGAGTTTGAATCAGGTCATTTTGAAGGAGCCATTAATATCCCATTGGGTAATATTCCGATTCGAATAGCTGAACTCAAAGCAATGAATGGACCGATTGTCGTTTATTGCCGAAGTGGTAATCGTTCTGGAATGGCGATGAGTTTATTAAAGCAAGCTGGACTCATTGACGTTTATAACGGAGGCGCTTTGGAGGATATGTTGGCCTATCAAGATTAATTTATGATATCTAACATCACACAAAATTGGGGCCTAATGCGTATAATTCGTCTATTAATAGGCGGATATGCCATTTTTGAAGCGCTTAAATCACATGATTTAATAGTAGGAATACTTGGATTAATCATAGCCAGTATGGCTCTATTTAATGTAGGCTGTGGCGCACAAGGATGCGGTATCCCTATCTCAAAAAACATAAAAAAAGAAGACTCAACTCATGAAGATGTGGAATATGAAGAAGTTCGCTCTAAGTAATTTTTGGGAAATCCTAGGAGGGATTTTTGGAGGCTTTGTAGGATATTTTTATTGGCGAGATATTGGCTGCTCAACAGGCACCTGCCCCATTACAAGCAAACCTTTGAATAGTATATTGTACTTTGCATTTTTGGGGTATTTATTTGTCAACATCATTTCCCAATGGCGAACACAAAAAAATCATTGAAATAAATTAAATTTACCTGTTACATAATACCTATTACTTTTTACCTGTTACCTATTACCTAATTTTTAACTTACCAAATAATGATCGAAACAATAACTCAACCATGGCCATGGTATGTGGCAGGTACAATCATTGGACTCATTGTCCCTACCCTATTAATTTTAGGCAATAGGCATTTTGGAATTTCAGCTAATTTAAGACACATGTGTGCGGCATGTTTTCCGAGCAACATCCCATTTTTCAAATATGATTGGAAGAAAGAATCTTGGAATTTGTTTTTCATTGGGGGTATATTAATAGGCGGAATGATATCCACCCAATACCTAAGCTCACCTGATCCAGTGGTTATTCATCCGGATTTAGCTAAGGATTTAACTCAATTTGGGATTACTGATTTTTCTGGATTAGTACCTGTTCAATTATTTTCTTTTGACCAATTATTCACACTTCGAGGATTGATCATGATGGTCGGGGGAGGATTTCTAGTGGGATTTGGTACTCGATATGCGGGTGGATGTACTTCAGGACATGCTATTATGGGACTCAGTGATTTACAATGGCCTTCTTTAGTGGCTACCATATGCTTTATGATCGGTGGTTTTTTGATGACTAACCTAATTTTACCTTATATTTTAGCCTTATAAATATGAAAACGAAACAAGAAGAAACGGATTTTGAAGTGCGTTCATTAGACACCATGTGTATTAATGAGTCTGAATTAGTTCATCCGTGGTGGTATAATTTCAAATATGCTGCGGTGGGAGTGATTTTTGGAATTGTATTCATCAAAGCTGAAATCATTTCATGGTTTAGGATTCAGGAAATGTTTAAACTACAAAGCTTCCACATGTATGGAGTGATAGGAACTGCCGTTATAGTAGGAGCTATTTCGGTATTTTTAATCAAAAAGCTAAAGGTAAAAACCATTCATGGAGAAGAAATCACTTTTACAAATAAGAAATTCAACAAAGGCCAAATATATGGTGGATTGATCTTTGGGCTTGGTTGGGCCATCACTGGCGCATGCCCTGGACCCTTATTCGCCCAATTAGGTTCCGGTTCCCTCGCTATAATCGTGGTCATTGCCAGTGCACTTTTAGGGACATGGGTCTATGGGAAATTTAGAGAACAATTACCCCATTAATCATTCCGTTATTTAATTGAAAAATGAAAAAAGAACAAATAATTTTCTGGACATCGACGATCATTATTGCTTTATTAGAAGGCTTAATGCCAGCATTAACTTCACAAACAGAATTAGCTAAAGAAGGAATTAGACATTTAGGGTATCCTGAGTATTTTGGAAATGCATTAGTTGTTTTCAAAGTAATTGGGGTTTTAGCCATCGTTATACCTAAAGTCCCTACCAGAATTAAGGAATGGGCTTATGCAGGTTTTGCCTTCGACTTTTTATTTGCAGCGATTAGTCATGGGGCCGTTGACGGCATCAACGGACAAACATTTTTTCCACTCGTTGTGTTGGGGATATTAGCTGTTTCATATATTTATCACCATAAATTAAGTTCAGTTAAATTATAAGTGGCTTTGATTCTCTGGTATTATACCCCTTAAATGTCAAAAACTAATTCATTCATAAAACGGAGTCATTGACCGCTGGATTAGTGCAATTAAAATCTAGTCCATTGGCTCAAGTTACAAGTAGACCAAGGATTTATTACACAAATAATTCAACAAAAAATTAATATAAGCATGTATCATTTTTTAAATTTTCTATGTAGATTTTCATCATCAAGTTCAAGGAAAAAGCAGGCAAGCCCCAGCAAATAAGCGACAAAAAATAAAAAAATGAGTCTATTCGATCAAGAAGAATTAAATTATTTAGAAGAAAACAACTCTCCATTGGATGATTTTTTGGGTCTTACGCCTGTAGAAATGCATTATTTATTGTACGATACCTTTGGCCAAGAATCACCTGTCCAATTTCTTGATCACATTACCGATGAGACCCTTGACCAAATACCCATTTTTCGGATTGCTGAAGAATATTTGAAAATAATTCAACGGGATAAACAAATTAAATTGACACCACTCGGAGCATTACCCAAAAAAGTTGTGGTGGAGGTTTATAACAAAAAAATCTTCCCTGAGGAAATAATCGAAATCGGAATTAAAAAACTGTGGAAAGAAGAAGATTCCAATATTATACAAAATGCGAGATTGACAGCGGAAATCGCAGGGCTTGTTAAAAAAACGCATGGCAAACTTGCCCTGACAAAAATGGCCTTAAAATTATTGGAGACAAGTAATCGCCAACAAGTTTTCAAAAAGTTTTTTCAAGCGTTCACAGATAAGTTTTTGTGGAGTTTTAACGATTTTTATCCAGAGCATCCAATCGGGCAAACCGGTTGGGCCTTCTCACTCATTTTGCTAGATAAGTTTGGCGACCAAGCCAGAACCGTTGGCTTTTATTCCGAAAAATACCTAAGGGCATTTCCCAGTTTTTTGATGTATTTCCAGCCCGAATACGGCACTCCTGAAAGACAGTTTTCTCGATGTTATGGAATTCGATCCTTCAACAGATTTTTTCTTTGGTTCGGTTTTGTGACCATTAAAACACAAGAAAAATTCATCGATTATGAATTAGATGAGTTTGAACGAACCGACTTAGCCAAAAGTATTTTTAATATTACTAAGCCATCATAACTTCGAAAAAGACCTTAACACGAATCAGTCTATTTCCCACTCCATAAGCTAATTTTTGGAGTACCAATCTTTAATCGGCTTATAGGGTCCAAATTTATGTTGTTCCTCCGAGAAAGGATCCACATAGGGCCCAAATGGATGATCAAAAGGTTTTTTGGCAATTTTAGGCCAATCCATAGACAAATCTTTGCTAGGCCTAGGCATTGAATTAACATAAGCAGCCACATCCCAAGCTTCCTCATCCGTTAATACAGGCTTTTCGTAGGTCGTACCTTGAGGCATATTGTATTTCACGTAACCCGCAAAATTCGAAATTCGAAACAAACCAGCCCCATGATTATAGCTATTTTTACCCCATAAAGGTGGGTAAGTATAGGATTTGCCATTTTCGGCCAATAAGCCTCCCCCATCTGCTTGATGACAAGATTGACATTTAGCCACATAAACCTCCAAACCCTTCGAGGGATCGCAGGCCCTTTTCATTCCTTTCAATTTAAATATACCTGAGCCCCTAGGAATCTTATCTTTCTCAACGTCATTTCCAAGCCATTTAATGTAAGCCAAAATAGCGCGCATCTCTCTGCCCGTAGAATCTAAAGCATTCCCATTTAAACTCCGTTGGAAGCAATCATTGACGCGTTTAATTTGATTTTCCTTGGTACCTGAACGGGCTCTGAATTTCGGATAGGTCGATTGAACTGCAAAATAATTATTTCCCCAAGGTTGGGTTCCCGCATTCAAATGACAATTCTGGCAATTCATCCCATTGGACATTTGTAATACTGAACCTTTAGGACCTAAATATTCGGAAGTATGCGCAATTAATTCTCGGCCATATTTCACTAAATCTCTCTCGCTTGAATCCAAATACATCAAACGCCAATCGGAAGGTGCCGTCCAAACATGATTAAAATTTGTATCAGGGGCTACAAAAACTTGAATGGAATCGGTTGATTGTTCTGTTTCAATGGACCGCTGATCAAAAACCAACAGGCCTAAAATGGCAAATAACAACAACAGGGATCCATATAAAAATGTGGATAATCGTTGGAACCGTTTTTGATTAGGAAAACTCACAGCTAATTAATTTAAAATTCAAGCCCAAAAGTATCAAAAAAATAAATGAGAAAGGTGATAATTATCACGTAATGCATCACTTGCTTAAGCTAATATTACAACACAAAAAATAGGCACACATGAAAACTCATCACACCATTGTAATCGTAGGCGGAGGTAATGCCGGGATTTCCGTGGCATCCCAACTCCTTCGAAAGGATGCTAATTTAGACATTGCTATCATAGACGGAACAAAAAAACATTATTATCAGCCTGCATGGACACTAGTGGGGGGCGGTGAATTTGACATCAAAGATACCGAGCGAGATGAGGCCACGGTTATTCCTGAAAAGGCGACATGGATCCAACAAATGGTGAGCATTTTCAAACCAGAAGAAAATAAAATTACCTTATCAGATGGAACTGACATATCGTATGAGTATTTAATTGTCGCTCCAGGAATACAATTAAATTGGTCAGAAATTAAAGGATTAAAAGAGAACCTTGGAAAGAATGGAGTTTGCTCCAATTATAGTTTTGAATCCGCTCCTTATACTTGGGAATGTCTACAAAATACAAAAGGCTCAAATGCCATTTTCACCAATCCACATACCCCGGTCAAATGTGGGGGTGCCCCACAAAAAATCTTGTATTTGGCAGCCGATTATTTCAGAATACATCAAATAAAAACGCAAGTACAGTTTTGGAGTGGGGGAACACGTGTCTTTGGAGTGGAAAAATATGAAAAAACATTAAAAAAGGTCATCGCGCGCTATGGAATTCAAACTCATTTTTTTGTTAAACTAATGGAGATCGATGGGCCTAATAAAAAAGCGAAATTTATTGGTTTTGGTGAAGCCAACAAGGATCAAGAATATTGGGTTAGCTATGACATGATTCATGTTACCCCACCCCAATCCGCACCCGATTTCATTCGCAATAGCCCCTTAGCCAATACGGCTGGTTGGATCGATGTGGAAAAACACACCCTACAACATAATAAGTACAAAAACATTTATGCCTGTGGGGATGCGGCTAATTTACCCGTTTCTAGAACGGGTGCAGCCATCCGAAAGCAGGCACCGGTATTAGTCGAAAATTTGTTGGCCGCCATGCATGGAAAAGCCAGTGAAGCATTTTACAATGGCTATTCATCCTGCCCTATTATTACGGGTTACAATAAATTAGTCTTAGCTGAGTTTGACTATAATAATATTCCTACAGAGACTTTTCCTATCGACCAATCGCAGGAAAGGTGGTCGATGTACCAATTAAAGAAATATGTGCTTCCTTATTTGTACTGGAATCACATCTTACCTGGAAGATTATAAAAAAAGCCGCTTAAAGAAGCGGCCTTAATGGTATTTAATATTTCAAATAGGCCCAGCCGTCTTCCTGTTTTAGGACGACTTCTGAAACGCCAGAGGGTACAAATCCCGATTGAGGCAAAATAGTTGCCTTATCAATCTTACGCTCTCTTATGGTATTTTCACAAGCCACAAACTTAACTCCCATGGCTGCTAATTCAGCAATTTTAGCTTGTTGGGTTGTCTTGGAAGCAATGAGTAAACCAATACCAGAACCATGAGCAACCACTTCAATTTGGGTATTATTGCCTAAAGCGACTTGCATATTAGCAATATTTCGCATGACACCATGCCAAACAGTTGTGTCCGCGGTATTGATTTGTAGTACTACTTTATGTGTTTTTTGGGCATAGGCCGAAACAGAAATAAATAGGCCAATGATTGAAGTTAAAATTAATTTTTTCATCGTATGATTTTTTTTAAAACTAGCATTTTAAAATTATGAAAGCAAATTGGAATGAACGATTCAACACAGAAGATTTTCAATATGGGACCTCTCCAAATGATTTCTTTAAATCACAAATAGACGCCTTAAAATTAGGAAGAATCCTAATTCCTGCAGCTGGCGAAGGTCGCGATGCAGTATATGCCGCAAAATTAGGTTGGGATACCTATGCATTCGATCAAAGTGAAAGAGGCCAAGCAAAAGCATTGAAATTAGCCAATCAGCATCGAGTGAGTATTCATTATAATTGCACAGATGCACTCCAGGTTAGGTTCCCCATCAAGTCATTTGACGCAATTATGCTGACCTATTTTCATTTAGATCCAGAATCGAGATCACAATTCCATGCCAAATGTATTCAATGGCTAAAACCAGGAGGAATCATCATACTAGAAGGATTTAATAAATGTCAACTCCCTTTACAATCCGGTGGCCCCAAAAATATTGATTGGCTATATGACAAAAAAACACTTGAGACTGATTTTAATGAATTAGATATAATACTATTAGAAGAAAAACTACGAGAACTAAATGAAGGGCCATTACATCAAGGCATGGCTGAAGTAATCCAAATGGTCGCCCAAAAACAGCTATTAATTTAGTATTCATATTATCAATCTTTGGGACAAAAGTCACGAATTCCTATTTTGAGACTCGGTAGATTTGTGTCTAAATAAAACAAAGATGATCGAATTAATAAAAAGTTTATTGGGCTTAGGTGAAAAAGTAAATGTAAAAGAACTTATGGCCAATGGTGCTATCGTTCTTGATGTTCGATCTCCTGCAGAATTTAAAGATGGACATATCAAAGGGGCACTTAATTTTCCACTGCAAAATTTAACCTCACAAATGAACAAATTAAATAAAGAACAAGTTATTGTAACTTGCTGCCGTTCTGGAAGCCGCAGTGGAATGGCAAAACGCATGTTAAAGTCCAATGGATTTCTACACGTGCATAACGGAGGTCCTTGGACTAATTTAAGATAACACGAAGACAAAAAACGAATATCATGAGCAAATTCAGCGAACTTTTAAAAACACCAGAACCTGTTTTAGTTGATTTTTCAGCGGAATGGTGTGGCCCTTGCAAACAATTGAAGCCTATTTTAGAGCAATTAAAATCTAAAATTGGCGATTCAGCTAAAATCATCAAGATTGACGTGGATAAAAACAAATCATTATCGGATCAATTTCAAATCAGATCTGTGCCGACCTTGATTTTATTTAAAGATGGGAAATCGGTTTGGCGCCAATCAGGGGTTGTTCCAGCCAATACGTTAGAAGGAATTATCAAGCAATATGTGTAAACATTAAAACCTAAATTAGAAATAATTGTAATCATGAAAAAAATAATATTATTAACGTCATTCGCATTTCTCATATTCTCTTGTAGTACAAAACAAGGCCTACAAAACCTTGATGCAACTGCCTTTCAAAAAGAAATAAATTCAGCGTCTAAGAAACAAATTTTGGATGTAAGGTCGGCAGACGAGTTTCAAAATGGACATATTGAAGGAGCGGTCAATGCAGATATTAATTCACCAAATTTCCAACAAATAGCCACCACCTTAGAAAAAACAGAAACCGTATTCGTTTATTGTCTTTCTGGGGCAAGGTCGGCTTCCGCTGCTGGCCAATTAAAAGAAATGGGCTTTTCAAAGATCGTTAATTTAACGGGGGGAATACTCGCTTGGCAATCAGCTAATTTACCCGTTGCCACAAGCCAAACGTCCAATGCATCTAATGGGCTAACAGAAACTAGTTTCGCTGCCAAAATAAAAGGAAAGCCGATGGTCATTATTGACTACAATGCTACTTGGTGCGGCCCTTGCAAACAACTAAGTCCTATTTTAAAGGCATGGGTAAAAGCCCAAAAGGGGGCTGTTGAGCTCATCGAAATCGACGTAGATGATAACCAAGAACTCGCAAAATCCAAAAAAATCGAAGCGATACCCTACCTTGAAATGTATAAAAATGGAGAAAAAACCTGGTCAAGTGTGGGCTTGATTGGTCAAGAGGAATTAGATAAATCCCTAGGTAAATAGGGATTAGGTAATAGGGATTAGGTAATAGGTAAAAAGTATTAGGTAATAGGGATTAGGTAATAGGGATTAGGTAAAAGGTAAGAAAAAGAAGTATTAGGTTTAAATTTTCAGTTTTATATTACCTAATACCTATTCTTTAATTTTTTTATCTTTTTTGACTGGCTCAAATCCAATCGAAACCGAATTGACACAATAACGTAAACCGGTTTCCGTAGGACCATCATCAAAAACGTGACCTAAATGTCCCCCACATTTTCCACAAGTAATCTCAACACGTCGCATGCCCAACGTATTGTCCACCGTTTCCTTAATCACACCGGCTTTTAATTCTTTGTCGAAGGAAGGCCAACCGCAATGCGAGTCGAACTTAGAATTTGAACTAAAAAGTGGAGCACCACAACCTTTGCATGTGTACACCCCTTTTTCATTATGCATTAAAAACGCACCTGTATATGGTCGTTCAGTACCTTTTTGACGTAAAATATAATACTCTTCTTCACTTAATTTAGCTTTCCACTCAGCTTCTGTTTTAGGCAAATTTTCCATTTTATTCGTTTCCATTTTTTTTTGTCCGCAAGCCTGAAAGCTTATGAATGCAAGCACCAATAACATATTTGACAAAATAGTTTTCATCTTTATTTTTGTTTGAGTCTTAAACGCAAATATAGCCCAAATTGTTTCTATAATGAATGTCTTTTTATGGGAATCATACCTACCCATTAATCGGCCCGTCTCGGATCTACCCGCCAGCCTAATTTCCTCAAAGCCTGCACCCGTAAACTACGGTGTTCAAACTCCTCCATGACCACACCTTTCATCCAATAAACGCCGCCTCCGTGGAAAGAATACTGTTTTAAGTCGGAGGGAAAATGCAAGGTATCAAAAAACTCTCCCCGAATATCGACAAAATAACCAAAGTACATGCGCTCCCCCGCCTTCGTGCGAGTCGGCTTAAGCGTCACTAAATACCCCAATATATCACCACGTTCATAACATAAGTCAGCATCCAATAATGTTTCGGGGAGTTCGTCCACCAAGTCAAAGGGAGAACAGAGCGGAAATCCCAAAATCTCCCACTGATCAAATGCATCCTCGATCTCCTCATGCACCAATTCTGGCAATACACCTAAATCCGCAGAATCATCCGCAAACATCTCCATCGAAACCACCTGAGATACCTTTCCCTGAAAACGAGCATGCGCCTCCCAAAGTAAGGGTTTCTTTTGCAAGCCTAAATTCCTAAAAGCACCTACCCTAATCAATAAAATAGCCTGTTCTAAACCTAATGATACTCGGTGAACAAAATCATCCCAAGATCGGAAGGGACCCAATTGGGCCCTAGAAGCAATAAAATCCTGAATGACACGCTTCTCCAGGCCTTTGACATGCACCCAACCTAAGTAAATCACGGAACCCCGAATGCTCGTCAAATGCCCACTCTCATTAATCTCAGGAGCCTCCACCTGCGCGCCACTTCGCCTAGCCTCATGTACATAAAATTCGGTCCGGTAAAATCCTCCAAAATTATTGATGACCGCCACCATAAATTCCAAGGGGTAATAGGTCTTCAGATACAGACTTTGATAACTCTCCACCGCAAATGAAGCCGAATGTGCCTTGGAAAAACTATATCCCGAAAAGCTTTCCATCTGCCTCCACACTTCGCTGGCGACCGCCAACTCATACCCTTTATCCGCACAATTCACAAAAAAAGCCTCTCGTATCCGATCGAATTCTGCCCGAGATCGATACTTGCCCGACATCCCTCGCCTCAGTACATCCGCCTCCGCTAAACTTAAACCTGCAAAATAATGCGCCACCTTAATCACATCCTCTTGGTATACCATCACCCCATACGTTTCCTTCATCAATTCCCCCATCAAAGGATGAACAGGCTCATAAGAATCCGGCGCATGAAAACGTTCAATATAAGCTTTCATCATCCCAGAAGAGGCCACACCCGGGCGAATAATCGATGAAGCCGCCACCAAGGTTAAATAATCCTGACACCTTAATTTTTTAAGTAGTTGGCGCATCGCCGGAGACTCAATGTAAAAGCAACCCATGGTTTCGTGGCGCATCAACTGCTTCCTGACTTGTTCATCGCGCATGAAATCCTGCACGCGGTGAATATCCACATCTTGGCCTCGATTAGCCCGAATGATATCCACCGATTCTTTAATGTGGCCTAAGCCTCTTTGAGACAAAATATCAAACTTAGCAAAACCAATCTCCTCCGCCACATGCATATCAAATTGGCAAATAGGAAAGCCTTTGGGCATCGGTTCCAAAGCAGTATAATGAGCTAAAGGATGCTCAGAAATCAAAATTCCACCCGCATGAATGCTCAAATAATTAGGAAAATCAAGTAGTAAATTCCCATATTTGACGATCAAACGTTGGACCTCAGAGCCCACCTCTCGCATCGCAGCCGCCGGATCAAGCCAGGCATCTACCTCCGATTTAGGTAAGCCAAAAACCTTGGCCAATTCCCGGTAAATCGATTTATCCCGAAAAGTTACATAGGTCGCCAACAAACACACATATTTGGCCCCATAACGCTTAAAGATATAATCAATAATATCATCCCGCTCATCCCACGAAAAATCAATGTCGAAATCCGGCGGACTAGTCCGGTGAGGGTTAATAAATCGCTCAAAATACAAATCTAAATCCACCGGATCCACATCCGTAATTCCCAAACAATAAGCCACTATCGAATTTGCACCCGAACCCCGGCCCACATGAAAATACCCTCTAGAACGTGCATAGCGAATAATATCCCAAGTAATTAGAAAATACGCATTAAAGCCAAGCTCATTAATCACCTTCAATTCCTTCTCGACCCTCGCCTTAGCCTCTCGGTCCGAGCGCGGATACCGATACCGCAATCCCTCATAAGCAAGCTTGGTCAAAAGAGCCAAATCATCCTCCGAACTTGAACCAAAAAGGACCCGATTTTTAGGCCGTTTAAAGTCAAATTCAAAGGAACAATCCGCTAAAATTCGCTCTGACTCCTCCAGTAAAAATGGATGATCTTGGCAGTAATCTGCCAACTCTCCTTGCGTGTACATACGCTCATCTTCCTGAGCTTGTGCATCCACAGAAAGTTTACTCAATAGTGTATTTTCATCGATTGAACGCAGCAAACGATGCATCGAAAAACCCCGCTTGTCCAAAAACGTAAACGGCTGACACCAAACCGTCTTATCCCAATCCGTTTCCTTCCACAAACGATTGCGATCACTCGCCCGTACCCCCCAGCGCTCACGCTCACCTAAATTTTTGAGTTTTTTTTTACGAACCCAAGGGAAAATCGTCCATACATCCTCCCACTCTGGAGGACGCTCAGGCCAAGACTCCTCGGCCAATAAGTACGTTGAGGCAAAAGCATTAATCTGCGCCATACCTTGGGCGTTCCGAGCGAGACATATATACATCAACGTATGCTTGTTTCTGAACTCCATCCCCACTACAGGTTTGATGCCTGCAGCCTGACAAGCCTGAACAAAATCAAAAACCCCAGAGACCCGATGAATGTCCGTCAAAGCCAATGTTTTTATTCCACGCAAAACTGCCGCCTCCACCAATTGCTCAGGGGAGAGTGTTCCATAACGTAAACTATAATAGGAATGGCAATTTAAATACATGTTTACTCGTCCGTATTAGTGGCTAATCGATTTCTGCGTTCTGAACTTCCCATTAACCCACTAGCCCTCAAAATCGAAAACTCTCCATAGCGATTTCTTAATTTATCCATCGCCCCATACAAAGGAACCAATCGAGCTCCCTCATCAAAAATCTGCAACTGCTCTTGCCCCTGCCATAGTTTTGAAAAGCGAACGCCAATAAGTCGGATCAACAAACGTCGATCATACAATTTCTCAAAAAGCTCCTGAACCGCAGGAATCAGTCGGTGGTCACTGGCCGAAGTAGGAATACTGATTTGGCGAGTATGGGTGTCGAAATTCGAGTACCGTACCTTCACCGTCACACAAGCCGTGCATTGCCCAAGCTTCCGTAAATCATACGATAATTGTTCCGTCAACGAACCCAAAATACGGCGCAACAAAACCACATCCGTACTATCCTGCTCAAAAGTGATTTCTTTCGATAAAGACTTCTGTTCAGAATAAGGAACTACTGGCCTCAAATCAATCCCATTAGCCCGCTCCCAAAGAACAGTTCCCGATTTTCCAAAAGTCTTTTCTAAGATTTTCAAAGGCATCTGACTCAAAGTACCCACATGCACAATCCCCATATTACGGAGCGTTTGAGAAGTAACCGCACCGATCATCGGAATCTTGCCCACCGGCATAGGGGCCAAAAATGATTTTTCCTGACCTGCCAACACGCGAAATTGGCCCGCAGGCTTAACATGATTGGTGGCCACTTTTGAAACCGTCTTATTGACCGATAAACCAAAAGACATCTGCAAACCAATCTCCTTTTTTATCCGATCTCGAAGGTCTTGAGCAAAGGCATAAGAACCAAAAAAACGCTCCATACCCGTCATATCAAGATAAAATTCGTCAATAGAAGCCTTTTCAACCAAAGGAGCTCGTCCCATAATTAGCGAGGTCACCGCCTCCGAATGTTGGGTATATGCATCAAAGTCTCCCCGCAACACAATCGCATCCGGACATAACTTCAACGCCATCTTCATGGGCATAGCCGAACGTACCCCAAAAGCGCGCGTCTCATAACTACATGCCGCTACCACGCCACGGTCAGACATCCCTCCCACAATGACCGGTTTTCCCACAAGCCTAGCATCCCGGAGTCGCTCCACCGAGACAAAAAAACTGTCCAAATCCATGTGCACAATGGCGCGTTCTTGCATAAAATTGGTAGATATTTGGGTAATTTGAATACCTTTCGTAACTTCGAAAAGATTATAAACAAAATTCAGCTACGAATTTTATCCATTTTAGTTTAATAAGCAAATCTTATGAGTACTTTTTTTAGTCAGAATTTACGTTTTTTACGCAGCAAAATGTCGGAGAAAACTTCACAAGAAAAACTAGCTGAATTACTGAATATTAAGAAGCCTACCTTGGGCTCATATGAGTCCGGAAGGGCCGAGCCTAAATACAGCGATTTGATCCTATTGGCTCAGTTTTTCAACGTTGAAGTCGACGAGTTACTCAAAGAAGATTTAGCAAAAAGAATACCTGGATTAGCGAATAAGCCTAAGCTACGAATTTTAGCCACCACGGTGGATTCGAACAACGAAGAGAATATCGAGATGGTACCCATCAAGGCTTTGGCAGGTTATACTGCTTCATACGATGATTTAGAATTTATCCAAGAGCTGCCAACCTTCCAAGTTCCTTTCCTACCCCGAGATAAAAAATACCGTGTTTTCCCGATCAAAGGGGAGTCTATGTTGCCCTTAAAGCCTAACTCCCTCGTATTCGCAGAATATGTAGAAGATTGGAAATCAATCAAGGATGATACGATTTGCATCGTAGTCACGAGAGAAGAAGGGGTAGTTTTGAAAAAAATAATCAATCACCTAGAAGCCAAGAGTATCCTGATTTTAAAATCGACTAATCCTATATACGATCCGTATCCTATTTTAGGAGCTGAAATCCAAGAAATATGGAAGTTTGCAGGTTATTTTCATAGTGATTTCCCTACGAACGAATAAAAAGCTAAAGCCTTCAAAACATTATCTCTCAGCTAAAATTCGCGAGTGATCAGCAGCTTTGAACTCACATGTCGCGCCTATACATTACCCACAAATCATGTCCAACCTATTTTCAAAAATATCCACTGCGCTTCAAATCAGCGAGAACCAAGTACGGAAAACCATCGCTTTACTAGATGAGGGGGCTACAATACCTTTTATTTCCCGCTATCGAAAAGAAATGACCGGAAGTTTGGATGAAGTTCAAGTAGCCGCCATTCGTGATTTAAGGGACCAATTTGTGGAATTAGAAAAACGAAGAGACGCTATTTTAAAATCTTTGCTAGAGCTAGAAAAACTGACTCCGGAATTAGAGAAGGCTGTGCGAGCGGCTGAAACATTATCCAAACTCGAAGATATCTATTTGCCCTACAAGCCTAAGCGTAAAACACGCGCGATGGCTGCCCGCGAAAAAGGTTTGCAGGAACTGGCTAACAAACTGTTCCAGCAACGTCTTGTTGCCCCTGAAGAATTAGCCGTTGATTACCTTGAACATGTAACGAACATCGATGAAGCCCTCGCTGGAGCTCGAGATATTTTAGCCGAGGAGATGATGGAAACAGCGGAAGCTAGAGAAGAGGCAAGGAATTTATTTACCCGTAAAACGACCGTAAAGTCTAGTATCGCCAAAGGAAAACAAGAAGCAGGAATTAAATACAAAGACTATTTCGATTGGTCTGAATCTCTTGCACAAGCCCCTTCCCATCGGATTTTAGCTTTGTTTAGAGGAGAAAATGAAGGTTTTTTAAACCTGAGCTTGTTGGGCCCCGATGAAGAAGTCCTTACAAAACTCGAACGCAGATTCATCACAGGTAATAACTCCTGTGCCAAGCAAGTGGAAATGGCTATTCAAGATGGTTATAAACGCTTGTTAATGCCAGCCATGGAAACGGAGGTTCGTGCTGAAGCTAAAAAACGAGCTGACGAAAATGCGATACGCGTATTTGCTGAAAATATCAGGCAATTACTTTTAGCCGCTCCTTTAGGTCAAAAACGTGTATTAGCGCTAGACCCAGGATTTAGAACTGGGTGTAAAGTAGTTTGCTTAGACGAGCAGGGAAGTTTATTGGCCAATACAGCCGTTTACCCTCACACAGGTCCTGGACAAGCTTCCGAGGCGGCTGAAACGATTAAAGAATGGGTAAAAAAATATCAAATTCAGGCAATAGCCATTGGGAACGGAACAGCGGGAAGAGAAACAGAATCCTTTGTCCGTAACTTAAACTTGAATGGCATCCATATTATTATGGTGAACGAAAGCGGTGCTTCCATCTATTCAGCCTCTGAAGTTGCAAGAGATGAATTTCCGGATAAAGATGTGACGGTTCGGGGCGCTGTTTCCATCGGTCGCAGACTCATGGATCCACTAGCAGAGCTAGTCAAAATTGACGCAAAGTCGATTGGCGTGGGCCAATACCAGCATGATGTGGATCAAAAGAAATTACAAGCATCGCTGGATGACACGGTGGTGTCCTGTGTTAATTTAGTGGGCGTAGAACTTAACACTGCTTCCAAACAGATTTTATCTTATGTATCAGGCCTAGGTCCCCAACTGGCACAAAATATTATTGACTACCGGACAAAAAATGGTCCATTCCTCAAGCGGTCAGACCTAAAAAAGGTATCTAGGTTAGGAGAAAAGGCTTTTGAGCAAGCCGCAGCTTTCTTGCGCATTCGACATGCGAAAAATCCCTTAGATGCCAGTGCGGTTCACCCAGAGCGCTATGAAATCGTAGAAAAGATGGCTAAAGACTTGCATTGTAAAGTCGCGGATCTTTTAGCAGATGAGACGCTGCGCAAGCAAATTCAATTAAGCCAATATGTGACGGCAGATGTAGGGATGCCCACATTAACCGATATCATTTCAGAATTGGCCAAACCAGGCCTCGATCCGCGTGAAAAGTTTGAGGCATTTGAGTTTGCCGAAGGAGTAAATGATATCAAAGATTTACGGATTGGCATGACTTTACCAGGCATTGTGACGAATATTACCAATTTTGGAGCTTTTGTGGATATTGGAGTGCATCAAGATGGCTTGGTGCATGTAAGCCAACTAGCCGACAAGTTTGTCAAGGATCCCAATGAAGTGGTAAAAGTATCTCAAAAAGTGATGGTACGTGTCACCGAAGTGGACGAAGCAAGAAAGAGAATTGCCCTTAGCATGAAGAGCTAATTAACGTGAAAACTACTCAATCTAATTCAAAGCAATCTAAAAGAATTTTAATACCGAAGAATATTGATTGGGGAGAAATGTAAATTCCACCCACCTAAATAAGGCCAAAACCATATTCTCCGGTACCCAAAATCATCAAAATTTACTTTTTAGCCAATTTTAATTCCATCGTGCACTGAGGACATTTGCCTTTTTTGGCATAGGTTTTTGTCCCCTCGCACTTCATTGGACACTGATAAGCTTCTTTTTTGTCTGCTGCAGTTTCCTTTTTTTCAACTTTCGTTGCTTCTTGTTGTTGAGCCATCGCTCCAAACATCCCTGCCATCAAAGTGGCCATTAACATCATTTTTTTCATGTTGAATTTATTTTTATGTTTATTTTATTTTAAATCGTATTCCTGAATAAACCATTCGGCCGATAATCGGTCCCCAAACCATCGTTGCATCAAAATAACGACCAAATGGATCTGATGCATTCATCAATGGATTTGTTTGGGTAAAATTACTTAGATTTTCTCCGCCAACGTACCACTCCCATTTTTTAAATTGCCTAGTCACCTGTGCATAGATCGTTGAAAAAGCTGGAGCCATTTTCGCGGGTGAATTCGGCTCATGTGCGTGTCCAGCAGTTGCATTGGGAATACGCCTTTCTCCATTCCACTGCCATGTTAAATCAAATTTCCATTTTGACATAGCAGTCTCATAACCCAAATTTACTAAAACTCGTTCCTTATTGACAAAGGGTTTTGCCAAACGATTCAATTTACCTTTTAGACTAATGTAGTCTGACTGCACATCTTGCCAGCGGTAGGCTGCCTTAAGTTCAAAACGCTTAAATGGACTATAATTAAATTCTAATTGCACGCTATTCGCATAGGAAACTCCCGGACTTGAATACATGCGGATCAGGCCAGAGGCATCCATATCGACCAACCATTGTTGCTCAAAATCAGTTCGATATGCGTCAAAAACAAAATTTGCTTTTCTTGTGCCCAGCATCATATTTTTTGTTAATGAAAAACCGTAGTTCCAAGATTTCTCGATGGGACTTAAATTACCCAACAATTGGATTCTGCGCCCATTAGCTAAAAAACCCATATTTTCGGCGATCGGATTCACACGGCGCCAACCTTTTCCTGCGGATAACCTGAAAATCCAATCGGATGAAATATCCCACTTAAGGTGCAACCTAGGTGTCCATTGAGTACCTAATTGATTATGAAAATCGACTCGTTGGCCCACAACTAACGTCAACACATTAGGAACCGTTAGGGCATATTCACCAAAAAAACCGGGTACCATTTCAGTACGCGCATAGGCTGAATCAATATAGGATTCTTGATATGAATCATATAAAAAGCTAGCGCCCGCTTTCCAGCCATGGTTTGTGTTGCCTATGATGGACTGGTAAATTAGATTCCCATACATACTTTGCTCGCGTCCTCGGTAATTTTTAAAGGCAAAATAAGAATCGTTTTCATGTTGATTTGCCTGCAAAATTAAACCAAGACCTTTCCAAGGCTTCAATTGGAACAGTCGGGCTATTTTAGAAAACGCTTCCCAGCGAGAAGTTTTACTTCCAAAACCATATACTAAATACCGATTGGAAGATAATTCCTCAAAATTCATTTGACCAGCTACCCTGTTTTCATACAAATAACTTGCGCCCCATTGAACAATCCAATTTTCAGTAGCATATTTCCAACGATTTAACACATGGGTAAAGTTGAAAAGCGGCTGGTCCATGAAACCATCTTGATTCCCATCGGTTCTTGCTGCTTGTTGAGAAAAATGGGTAAAAACTCCCATGGAAAGCTTATCATTAAATTTGTGTGCGGCTTGTTGGTTTACCTCGTAGCGACCTTGAGAATTAACATAGGTATTTAAAAAATAGGCTTCAGAAGTATCGGGTTTGGCTAACTCAATGTTAATTCCTCCCGTCATGGATTCGTAGCCATTGGCCACCGAACTAGTCCCTTTGCTTAAATCAATGGATTTAATCCAAGTTCCTGGTAGATAGCTTAAGCCATAGGTGGATTTCAAACCTCTGATGGAAGGCATATTTTCAAGATTAGTCTGCACATATTGGCCCGATAAACCCAATAATTGGATTTGTTTTGCCCCAGTCACCCCATCAGTAAAATTGACCGAGACACTCGCATTCGTCTCAAAACTTTCAGATAAATTGCAGCATGCGGCTTTTGCCAAAGTCTTCATCGTCAAAACCTCCCTTTGAAGTAAAGACATGTTGTCTTGTTGGCCCGGATTAGCCAATACTCGAACTTCGTATAGTTCATTGGTTTTTGCCCACAAATGAATGTGCTGAAATGCGGATTTTTCAACCCAAACAGAATCGGTTTGAAATCCTACATAGGAAGTAACAAGCCAACCGGGAAATTTACCCGCCGACAATTTAAACATGCCGCCCGCAGTGGTTAGCACAGCAGCGCGAGTAGGTTTATAAACGACAGAGGCGCCAATAAGGTCTTCCATGTTTCCAGCGGAATCCAAACTCATCACACGCCCGGTGATTTCTTGGCCCCATAATCCAAAGGGCGCTGCTAATAAAAGATAAATAATTATTTTTTTGTACATCGTTTTTGATTTAAATGAGTGAATAAAAACTCAAAAAAATCAAATTAGATATGCTTGCAAGCTCGCTAGACGCGTACGTAAAGGAGGGGGTGAATGATTTGAATCATCAAAACTTAATTTTTTAAATGCGATAATGCCATTCGATTCGCCAAAAGAATAAGAGCCATTAGGGAAATAATGAAGATTGAAATCAAGATTTTGGATTTTATTACCTGACTGATCAAAATTAAATTTTAATGCATATTGATCATATGAGCAACATTTGGCCCGTCTCAAGGTAGCTTTATTGGTCTTATTAAAATCTGGCTTAGTGTTTTTTGAACAACACGAAACCGCCTTGTCAAATGAATATTTTTTATTTCCAGTGAAAAGGCAAGTGGACTGAGTATATGAAATACCTAAATTTCCTACTAAAAAGTAGGTAGCTAAATAAACCAAAAAGAAGCGCTTGATAGCTAATTTCATTTTAAAAAATAATAGCACAAATTTACAAATTTTATAGATATTCTATTGAATTGTTGAAATTTATGTGCTTTTGATTTAAATTATTTAATTTGCATCAATTATTCAATATGCGTCCTACATTTAGGTTAATCATACTGTTATTTATTTCCTTTATTTGGGGCCCTTCAGCTTTCGCTCAAAATTCTACCTACCGATATTTGGTGCTGTTTAAGGATAAAAACAACAGCCCGTTTTCAATCACGAAACCAGAAGCATTTCTAAGCTCCAAGTCTATAGAACGTAGAAAAAAAATGAATATTGCCCTGCAAGCGCAAGATTTACCGGTTAATCCCAGCTATTTAAACCAATTGAAATCCACAGGGGCAACCATCATTTTTCCTTTAAAATGGATTAATGGAGCATTAATTTCACAAAAACCGAGCGACCTATCTAAAGTATTAAAACTGGAAAATGTAAAAGGTCTTTATTGGAATTTCCCAGCCGACTCGAGTTCAAATAATCAAATTAAAAGCAATGGGATTGCAGGAACTAAATTATCCAATGCAGTTCCTGATTATGGGAGTTCGCTGACCCAGGTATCCCAACTAGGTATCGACATCATGCATGCAAAAGGTTTTCGTGGCGAAAATACCCTGATTACTTTGTTGGACAACGGCTTTTTGAATGCGGACCAAGTCCCCTATTTGCAGGCCATTTTTACCGAAAAAAGAGTGGTGGGCACTATGACAACAAACCCGAAATTAAAATCAGTTTATGTAGGTGGGTCCCATGGAACGAATGTGCTTAGCACTATTGCGGGCCAATCCCCAGGAAAATTATTTGGAACAGCCTATTTAGCCAATTTTGCGATGGCACAAACTGAGGAAGATGATTCGGAATTAATCGTAGAAGAAGCAAACTGGCTCAGAGGTGCTGAATGGGCAGATAGCTTAGGAACCGATGTCTTAAGTTCATCTTTGGGATATTCCGAATTTGACAACTCAAAACATAACCATACCTATGCAGACATGAATGGCCGAACGACTTTGGTTTCCAAAGCTGCTGGCTGGGCATCACAAAAAGGGATTATTTGCACCATAAGCGCTGGAAACGAAGGAACAAATACATGGAAATACATTTCGGCACCTTCAGATGCTGATTCAATTTTAGCCGTAGGAGCCGTAGACAGATCTGGTTTAAAAGCGAGCTTTAGCTCATTTGGACCTAGTTTTGACAAAAGAATAAAACCTGATGTTTCTTCTATGGGACTAGGGACAGTGGTCGGTACAACGAGTGGGACCATTGCCACATCCAATGGAACCTCATTTTCTGCACCCCTCATGGCTGGATTTGCCGCAGGAATGGTCCAAGCTAATTCACGTAATAATTCTTGGCAAATCATGGATGCCATCCGAAAATCAGGCAATCAAGCCTCTAAACCGGATAATCTGTTAGGCTATGGAATTCCAAATTTCTTAAAGGCCACGACTCTTTTAAATCCCATATTAGGAGTTGAGCCCGTCAACGAGCTATCCATCCGGATTTATCCCAATCCAGTTAAAATAGGGGAAAAAATCAACATTGATTTACCTGAAGAAATGGATTTGAAACTTGAAATTTTTAATGCACAAGGAATCATTTTAAATACACTAAACCTAAAAAAATCACACGAAGAAATATTTCTTCCGCCACTCAGCTCGGGCAAGTATTATTTTAGGTTTATGGGGGCAAATAGTTCACAAACTATTCCAGTGCTTTATAATTTTTAGGCCGCAAATCTTATGCACCTATTACAACATCGCTGCTCCAAAAACACCTGCACTATCGCCTAATTTCGGTTTAACGATGGGAGTCAATACTTCACCTGAGTTGAAAATGTATTTTTTAATTCGCTCATACCCCTCGCTATACAACAAGTCGATATTTCCCACCCCACCACCGATCACAATCACATCGGGATCAATGACATTAATAATCGTAGAAATGGCTTTGCCGTAATATTCAAATAATCGCTCCATGGTGGCAGTCGCATTTGAATCAGAACCTGCTTTATAGGCTTGAACGATATCCTTTAATCTCTTTTTCTCACCCGTTTGTCTTTCATAAAATAGTTCTAAGGATGGACCGGCAATGACCTTCTCAACACATCCAGCCTTTCCACAATAGCAAGGCTCACCCCCTTCTTCTAAAATATTATGCCCCCATTCGCCACCGATGCCATGAAGTCCATTAATTACCTTTCCATTTACCACTAAACCACCACCAACACCAGTACCTAAAATAACCCCGAAAACCACTTGGGCTTGTTTATTTATATCCTGAACCGCACCTAATAGTGCTTCGGCCAACGCAAAGCAATTGGCATCATTGGCCAAAACAACTTCACAACCAACCACTTTCGCTAAATCGACGGCCATAGGTTGGCCATTCATGCTGGTCGTATTGCAATTTTTCATAGTCTGAGAGGTCGGATCCAAAACTCCTGGAGTGGCAAAACCTAAGCGCGTTGGCCTAAATCCTACTTTTTGACTAACTGAATCAATCAATCTACCCACTTGAGCAATGATATGATCATATCCTTTAATGGATTCTGTATCAATGCGTTCACGTAAAATGACTTGAGTCGGATCATGTTGATCTAAAATAGCGCATTCAATTTTCGTTCCTCCTAAATCTATCCCCCAATTATATTTTTTTTCCATAGGTTTATCGACGATTATCGTCATTTTCTAAAATACTAAAATAACTTAAATATCTACTTGACGCAATTTCACCGTCCTTAACAGCTTGTTGGACCACGCAATGTGGTTCATGCAAATGTAGACAATTATTAAATTTACACTGTCCCAAAAGCGCCCGCATCTCAGGGAAATAATGGGCCAATTCTTCTTTTTCTATTTCCATAACCCCAAATTCATTAATTCCTGGGCTATCGATCAAATAGGTATCTGGCCCTAGTTCCCACATAGTTGAATACGTAGTGGTATGAACACCTTTTTGGGCAAAATCTGAAATTTCTTTGGTTTTAATATGTAAGGTAGGTGCGACAATATTTAAAAGACTTGATTTACCTACACCCGAATGTCCGGCCATCAAAGACACCTTGCCCTCAAACATTTCTTTAAACTCCAAAATACCTTGATTCAATGGAATTGAGGTGAATAAAACACCATAACCCAACTCCTGATATAAGCCTGCCCATTCAAAAACTTGGTCTTTTTCTTCCTCATTTAATAAGTCCATCTTATTGAAAACGATTGTGACTGGAATTCGAAATGCTTCAGCGGTCACTAAAAACCGGTCTAAAAAACCTAAGGATGTTTTGGGAAATTTATAGGTAAATATGAAAATAGCTTGATCTACATTAGCCGCTAATAATTGACCATGGCTGGTCTTATGGACAGATTTTCGAATAATATAATTTTGCCTAGGCGAAATTTCTTCAATGACCACCGTTTGATTGGCCTCATCCTCCATCGAGAAAAGTACCTTGTCTCCCACGGTAATTGGGTTAGAGGTTTTAGGGCCATTCAACTTAAACTTCCCTTTTAATCTGGCTCGATATACCTTTCCCGATTCGGCACGAACTTCGTACCAAGAGCCTGTTGAACGCATGATGAGACCTTTATTCAGCATAAGGATGGCCTAAATTTTTTCGTACATAGTTCATGATACATGCTGTGGCACCTGCATGGGCGGCGACAAATTGGCGAGATTGCACTTGTTTTTGGACTAATAAATCTTCAGAATGATAAATTTCAAGCATTTTTTCTTCTAATTCTTGGTTATTTGACACAGGAAAAGCCAATCCTACATTCACCAATTCAAGTGCCTCATTGAATTTTTCAAAATTCTTATTACCAAAAAAGACGGTTGGCCCAAAAACGGCAGCCTCCAACGTATTGTGCAAGCCTGAGCCAAAAGCACCGCCAATATAGGCAAATAACGCCCCTCGGTACAAAGAAGATAAGCGTCCTACCTCATTCACAAATAATACCTGTGCATTTGCGTTTAAAGGTGCACCTTTAGAATAGCCTACAGGAATTTCAATCTTTGACTCCCAAGATTTTAACGTTGATTCATTAATTTCATGTGGCACCACCACCCATTTAAATGGAAATTTACCTGAGTTAATGAGTGGAATTAGGCAATCCATATCAGCGTCCCACACGGAACCTAGGACTACAAATTCATTCTGGCCAACAAACTCCGAGAATAAAGACCACGTTTGAGTTGAACGAAGATTGGACAGGACTCGATCAAATCGCGTATCACCACCCAATGTAACATATTGAATACCAATGTCATTCAGCATTTTTACAGACGATTCATCTTGAACAAAAATTTGGTCAAAAGAAGTTAATATGGTTCTAAAGAATCCCCCATACCATTTAAAAAACAATTGATTTTTTCTAAAAATGGCTGAAACTAAAATCGTTTTAATGTTTCTCTTTTTAAGTTCATGTAAATAGAAATACCAAAATTCATATTTCACGAAAAATACCATGGACGGATTGACAAGGTCCAAAAATCTTTGGCTAGTGGAAGCCCCATCAAAAGGTAAATAACTCACATAATCAATGCCTGGTGCATTTTTTCGAACCTCATACCCTGAAGGAGAAAAAAAGGTAACTAAAATAAAATAGTCTGGATATTCGTTGGAAAAAGCATCGATGATGGGTTTCCCCTGTTCAAATTCACCCATGGATGCCGTATGAAACCAGGCAACGGGCTTGCTATTATTTTTGAAAGCGGACTCCAACCCTTCCCAAACATGTTTTTGGCCATAATTCCATTTCTTAGCCTTGCTATGGAACACAGAAATGATTCCTAAAATCTGCTTATATAAAAACAAGGCAAAAATATACAGCCAAACCCTCAATTTTTCTTAAATTTGATGTTGAAACGATAAATTTACAAAATTAGACGAATACCTACATCATCCTTATGCATTGGAACCCATTAACAGACGTACATCAATTGGATGAAATAGTTGAAATTTCACAAAATCATCCTGTGGTGATTTTCAAACATAGTACCCGCTGCTCCATTTCATCGACTGCTTTAAGTCGATTTGAGCGGGCTTGGGGAACTACTGAAAACGCAGCTTTTTATTTGGATTTGATTGCATATCGACCTATTTCCTTAGAAATTGCAGAAAAGTTTGGGATACAACATCAGTCTCCTCAGGTTTTAGTTATTAACAAGGGAGATTGTACCTATTCCGCAACCCATTGGGACATTTCGGTAGACGAATTAAAACCCTATTTGAGCGAATGAAAAAATTAATTGGAGTTCTTTTTATTTTTTATTGGTCCCCAACAGTTGTTTGGGCCCAAAGAAAATCAGCACCTAAAGAAACCATTATTCAGGCTCCCAGCTCAACAAATCGATCAAAAGTAATTTCAAAAAATAATGATCGCAGCATAAAAAATGTCAATCCTACAGGAACAATAGCCTTGGGAATCAGTACATCGACAAGTTCTGGAATATTTGGTGGGCTTAATGCTAGAAAAGTGTGGATTAACAATCCCAAAATCCAATCACTTGTTGGACTTGATTTATCGATCATTAAGGATTATCGAGAGTTTGATTCCCCCTATTCCTATAATGGAAGAGGCTATACGGAAGGCAAATTAAATCAGTTGGTCGTTATTAGACCAGAGTATGGCCGCCAATGGACCTTATTTAAAAAACCAACGGAAGGGGGAGCTGCATTAAAGGGCTTAATTGCCACTGGGCCCAACATCGGCATGCAAATGCCTTATCATGTCGACATTTCATTGGTTAATCCAGGCTCGGGAAAATCATCCATCGTTTCGATTCCCATGTCACAAACATATGATAACACTTATCAGCGAACCACCATTTTAGGCGAAAGTAGTTTTTTCAAGGGCGCAAGCGAATCTATTTATGTTCCAGGCTGGCATTTAAAAGGAGCATTTAATGTGGAATTAGATTCATTTAAACAGAATTATTTGGCTTTGGAAGTAGGATTTATTGTGGATTATTTTTCCAAACCTATTGAAATGTTAAACCAAACGCCACAGCGATCGGTTTATACGACTGGATATCTAACCTTTTTCTTTGGAAAGAGTAAATAAAAATATAATATGATCGAATTACCCCAAGTGAATTCAGCCCCTACCTCAAGAAAACCAGATTGGCTACGGGTTAAATTGCCTATTGGTGAAAAATATACGAACGTTCGTAAAATAGTCGATGAGTATAAATTACACACCATTTGTCAATCAGGAAATTGCCCAAACATGGGCGAATGTTGGGGTGAAGGAACCGCCACCTTCATGATTTTGGGAAATGTTTGCACTCGGTCATGTACTTTTTGTGCTGTGGCAACTGGCAAACCTAATGAATATGATGTAGATGAGCCACGCCGAGTAGCTGAAGCGATTCAATTAATGAAAGTGAAACATGCGGTCATCACGTCCGTCAATAGAGATGAGTTGAAAGATCGAGGGGCTGAAATTTGGTATCAAACTGTCCGAGCGGTTAAAGAAATAACTCCTTTAACAACGATTGAAACATTAATTCCAGACACAAAGGGCAATTGGGATGCCTTAATCCGAATGATCGAAGGAGGCCAAGAAGTCGTTTCGCATAATATGGAAACCGTGGCCCGATTGTACCGATTCGTTCGACCACAAGCCAAGTACGAGCGAAGTTTAGAACAAACTAAGCGAACCAAAGAGTTTGGGAAAAGAACGAAATCTGGACTTATGCTTGGATTAGGTGAAACAAAAGAAGAAGTTTTTCAAGCGATGGATGATTTGGTCTCCCATGGTTTGGATGTATTAACCCTAGGTCAATATCTTCAGCCGACCAAAATGCACCATGAAGTGATCGAATGGATTCATCCCGAGACTTTCTTGATGTACAAAGAAGAAGGTTTGAAAAGAGGATTAAAGTATGTGGAATCAGGGGCTTTAGTGCGTTCTTCGTATCACGCTGAAAAACATATCTAATTCATGAATAAGCCTGTGCAATCCCAGTTTGCGTTTATTATTGCAGGCGGTGGAATGGCTGGTTTATCCTTAGCTTATTATCTTTCAAAAAGTGCATTAGGGGATGTACCCATTTTAATTATCGACCAATTCCCTAAAAACAAAAACGATAAAACCTGGTGTTATTGGTCTGATCGTACAGAGGAATTCGACCATGTTGCCGAAAAAAGCTGGGATTCCTTATGGTTTCACAGTCAAAGCAATCAATCTAAACTGCTGAATATCAATCCATTTCAGTATAAGAAAATTAATAGTGGCGATTGGTATGCAGAGGTTAATAAAGCATTAGCCATTAAGCCCAACATCCAGTTTATAGAGGCGAAGATTCACTCATTTTTTTACAGAGGAGTAGATGTAGGCGTTAATACGGACCAAGGAGATTTTTATGCGTCTCAAAAAGTTTTTGATAGTATCAGTCCCTTTAAATGCGATTTTGAAAATCCTGAACACATAAAACAACATTTTTTAGGTTGGACCATCGAAAGCCATTTCCCTGTATTCAAACAAGAGTCAGCTGATTTATTTGATTTTAGAGTGGCATTCGATGTAGAATGTGAATTCATGTATGTATTGCCGACAAGCCCTAAAAAAGCCTTGTTCGAATATACTTTTTTCTCAGGTAAAATACGCGATAAAAACTACTATAGAGATAAATTGAAAGCTTATTTGTTGGCCTATTATGGTTTTGGCGAAGATGAATATGATCTTTTGGAAGAAGAATATGGAGTTATCCCGATGCGTCCTATGGAAGAACAAACACAAAACTTGCATGCTAAATTAATCAAGATTGGAACCTCCGGTGGATTTGTCAAATCGACTACGGGATATAGCTTTTTGAGAACCCAACGAACCTTAAAAGATTTAGTGCTTAACCTTGAAACAAAAAATTACAAAGCATTCGTCTTAAAAGAATTTAGATTTAAAAAATGGCTAGATAACGTTTTTTTACAAGTATTTATTGATCAAAAAATAGCAGGATCTAAAGTATTTGAAGCACTTTTTTTCAAAAATTCGCCTCAAAAAATGTTACGCTTTTTGGATGAGAAAACAAGCTTAATAGAAGATTTATCCTTAATGCTGACGGTTCCCACCTACCCTTTTTTATCGGCCGCGATCAAATTATTTTTCAAAGGAAATAAATTGCCATGACCATATCCTAAATTCAATTTGTGCCTCTCTAATATTAATATTAAATTTGCATATTCTTAAAACTTAATTTATAAACTAATTCACGAATGGCTTATTTATTTACCTCAGAGTCAGTATCCGAAGGACATCCCGATAAAGTTGCAGACCAAATTTCTGATGCGTTAATTGACCATTTTATGGCTTTTGACCCTACTTCCAAAGTTGCATGTGAAACACTTGTGACCACGGGTCAGGTAGTTTTAGCGGGCGAGGTAAATACCACAACCTACTTAGATGTACAAGCCATTACCCGAGAAGTCATTCGGAAAATAGGCTATACTAAGTCGGAATATATGTTTGAAGCTAATTCTTGCGGTATTCTTTCAGCTATTCACGAGCAATCTGCGGATATCAACCAAGGTGTTGATCGCGCCAATCCAGAGGATCAAGGAGCAGGAGATCAAGGAATGATGTTTGGCTTTGCAACCAAAGAAACCGATAATTATATGCCATTGGCATTAGATTTGGCACATAAAATTTTACAGGAGTTATCTTACATTCGCAATAATGAGCCTTCTCTTATTGGATACCTTCGTCCTGATGCAAAATCTCAGGTGACGATTGAATATAGCGACAACCATGTGCCACAAAGAATTGATACCATAGTTGTATCTACGCAACATGATGACTTTGCTGCGGAAGCTGAGATGTTGGCCAAAATCAAAAAAGATATCGTTGAGATTGTTATTCCACGTGTGAAGGCAAAATTAAAGCCAGAGCTGCAGGCCTTATTTAATGATGCGATTACCTATCACATCAATCCTACCGGTAAGTTTGTGATTGGCGGACCCCATGGCGACACAGGTTTGACGGGACGCAAAATTATCGTTGACACCTACGGTGGAAAAGGAGCTCACGGAGGTGGAGCATTTTCAGGAAAAGATCCATCAAAAGTGGATCGTTCAGCTGCCTATGCAACCAGACATATTGCTAAAAATTTAGTGGCTGCAGGATTATGTGACCAAGTATTAGTTCAAGTTTCCTATGCGATAGGCGTAGCAAAACCATGTGGATTATTCATTGACACCTATGGATCAGCCAAAGTGGGTTTAACTGATGGAGAAATCGCAAAAAAGGTAGAAGCTATTTTTGACATGCGCCCTTATTTTATTGAGCAAAGATTAAAGCTTAGAAACCCAATTTATTCAGAAACTGCAGCGTATGGTCACATGGGCCGAAAAAACGAAGTGGTGACAAAACATTTTGTCGGGCCTAATGGCCAACAAGTGACCAAGGAGGTAGAGTTATTTACTTGGGAAAAATTAGATTATGTAGATGCGGTTAAAAGCGCGTTCAACTTATAATTATTTTAAACATTGCAAATAGAAAAGGGGCTTTCGCCCCTTTTCTATTTTTAAAATTCAGTCGATATATCAGGCAATCGCCCGATTTTTTTTTGATTCGTTTTTGATTTAAATCTTTTAATTTGTTCAGCTAGCGCATTTAATGCCAAATCTAAGGCTGCTTCAAATGACTTAGCTTTCTCCTTTACAAACAGAATGGCACCCGGTACGGCCAACTTAATTTCTAAAAATTTTTCTTTTACTTTTCCAACTCCAGTAGAGACTTTCAAAAAAACCTCACCACTGGTTATTCGGTCATAAAATGTTTCCAATTTATCTAATTTAGCTTGAATGCTGTCAATTAATTTTTGATCAGCATTGAAGTGAATGGCGTGAACTTGCACTTTCATAAGCATACAATTTAAAGGATGGAAAATGCCCTAGGAATCAAATAGGGCCTAAAGAAGAAAGAACGTATGTGATTCTTCGGAAATGTAAACGATTTTTAAAAGGTTGTCAAGTTTTATGAACTATTTATTTTAATGACCCTTTAATCAATCCAAACCACACGGTATAATTCGGTTTCAATCCCTGCCTTTATTAAGTATTCATGCCAAAAATATTGAATCGCCGACAAGTGATCCGTGGGCGATTTTACTTCTATAAATTGATATTCTGAATCTTTAAAAATAAACAAATCAGGAAACCCCTTGGCATGCGTAGATAAATGTGTCCATAAATAACGTAAAATCGTTGATAAACTTTCAAAGGGAACTCGAAGAACCAACTCCCGAATTAATTGAATATCGAGTGTATACCAATCAATCAAAGGATTCAATTTACCCTCATGGTTTTCCTTAATTTCTAATGCATAAATAATAAATGAATCGATGGAACCCAATAAACTGATTTTGTCTTCAAAATCTTTCTCCTTTCCTAAGGTAAACCCATCAGAAGAATAATGACTTGGAGCCCACTGAAAAGGATGATGCATCCCTGTTTGCTTCTCATCAAAAATCAAATCCCAACTGATTAAACCAAGCACATTTTTCCAGAGATGGTTTTCGGTAAAGTGGGCAGAATAACCTAAATTCTCAAAATATTGCATGACACCCATTTCAACATTCCCCTTCCATTTAATATCGATCAATAAAGTGGGAGACGATTTTAACGATTTAGTGACCGCTTTTATATACTTCTTAGAGTTTTGCTTTAAAATAAAATCTTCAAAGAAATGTATTTCTTTGGGCGAAAAAGCAATTTCTAACCCCACATTTGCCCAAATCAATGCTTCTTCTATCCGCTTTAATTTGGCTAAAATCCTAACTCGACGTTCTAAAGATAAGCTAGATAAACTAGGCTCATAAATGTCTAACGCCATTTCTAAAAATCCGAGGCGTTCAAGCCAACGACCCAACGAAAATAAGGCACGCTCAAAGGATCCAATAGCCACATCCGAAATATCTTCATACATGGGTAGAATATCTTGATTCCATGAACCAACTAATTCATACGTTGACGCAGAATCTTTTGACAATTCTTGAAAACGTTCCCGCCAAAGACTAATTTTCCACTTCTCTATTGCCTCCTTTCTAGTCTGAAAATAGGGAATAAATTCCTCCTCATTGACTTCGACGTATTGCCTATGACCTAAATCACGAATGACGAATTCAGACATATCACGAAATTTTGTGCCAAAAAACAAGAATTGAATAAATGTAAAATATTCTAATTGGACCGGGCAAATGAGTCGACTCGTCATTTCGGTTAACTCTTGTAATAATTCGATACCAAAAGGCTTACACAAATTAACTAAATCATCTTTTGATATATTGGATGTGTGTTTTGGAAAATTAGCCAATTTAGATGCCAAAGCGATACATTCCTTCTTTGAAAATACAGACAAAATAGGGCCTAGATTAACTGAATCTTGAGTTGAGACAAAACGAACAAAACCATTTTCAACAAGCTCATTTATACGTAAAGAAATTTGAGAAATTTCTCCATAATTCAGCTTTTCTTCCCTAAACCAGGTCGCGCGCCTACTGGCTAATCGAAGGTAAAGACATTGCGATTCTTTAGTGAGGTTTTCAAAATCCTGAATAAAAATAATTTCTGAATCCGATAATAAATTTTGATACTGTTTTTTCACATACCCTAAAACATAATTAAAATTTTCCCAATAGTAAAAAGGTGATAAATCGGGAATGGGCTGTTGGATCATTTTCAAATATAAATAAAAATAAAAAATTGTACTATTGGTAGATAAATTTCAAGTTTTTAAACATAAAATTAGATTATTTCAACAATTTACAAAACAATAGTATATTTGCACTGCCTGAAATTAGGTCAATTTTACAAAACAATTTCGAAACAAAATAAATATGCAAACAGTTTCAACCTTTAATTTTGCCGGTAAAAAAGCATTAGTTCGCGTAGACTTTAATGTGCCCTTAAATGAGCGTTTTGAAATTACGGATGATACAAGAATTAAAGCTACGATTCCAACCATTCAAAAGATTATTCATGATGGTGGCTCTGTCATATTAATGTCACATTTGGGCAGACCTAAAGATGGCCCTATAGAAAAATATTCGTTGAGACATTTAGTTACCCCCTTATCCATCGTTTTTGGGGTAAAGGTTAAATTTGCACCAGATTGCATAGGCGAAGAGGCAATTAAATTAGCATCTGAGTTAGAAGCTGGCGAAATTTTACTTTTAGAAAATTTACGTTTTTATAAGGAGGAAGAAAAAGGAGACGAGGCGTTTGCACAAAAACTATCCAAATTAGGAGATGTTTGGGTAAATGATGCATTTGGAACTGCGCATAGAGCACATGCTTCCACTGCGGTCATAGGCCAATTTTTCAGCGAAAAAGTAGCAGGATTTGTGATGCAAGCTGAAATTGAAAATGCCCAAAAAATATTAGAATACGCTGAAAGACCTTTTACTGCCATCATGGGTGGTTCAAAAATTTCTGATAAAATATTAATCATTGAACAACTTTTAGATAAAGTAGATAATCTGATTATTGGCGGTGGAATGACTTACACATTCTCATTAGCTGAAGGTGGTAAAATTGGTCGATCAATTTCAGAGCCGGATAAAGTCGAACTTGCTAAATCGCTCATTGAAAAAGCTAAAGCAAAGGATGTCAATATTTATATGCCTTTGGATAATGTTTGTGCCGATGATTTCAATAATAATGCCAATCGGCAAATTGTGAATAAAGGTGAAATTCCAGACGGTTGGGAAGGTTTAGATATTGGCCCAAAATCGATTGAATTATTCCAACAGATTATCGCAGAATCAAAAACAATTTTATGGAATGGACCTATGGGTGTTTTTGAATTTCCCAATTTTGCTAAAGGAACAAATGCCATTGCCGATGCTGTTGTTAAAGCAACGGAAGACAATGGAGCATTTTCATTAATTGGCGGCGGAGATTCCGCATCGGCGGTTAATAATGCTGGATATGGTGACCGAGTAAGTTATGTGTCGACAGGTGGGGGAGCATTGCTTGAATACATGGAGGGCAAAATTTTACCTGGTGTTGCCGCATTAGAAGCATAAAAAATTACGATTTTATTTTAAAGGCAAGGGAATGTTTCCTTGCCTTTTTGTATTTTAGCCTATTGCGAAATGAATAATAGTATATGATTCACACTTTACAACCCCAGTCGTTAAAATCATCATTGATTAGCTTAGATAGTAGGCAGATTTATGACGCAGCCAACACCGCTTTTTTTGCCGTCAGGGGAATTCATCATGACGGGCATCAATACATTGAGAATCTATATAAAAGTGGCGTCAAAGAATTTGTCGTTGAAAATGAAGCATGGATCGGGATATTATCCGAGAAAGCAAAAAAATGGAATGATGCTGATTTTTATGTGGTAGAAAATAGCATAAAAACATTACAAAATTTAGCAGCCCAACATCGAAGTACGTTTTCGTATAATCTAGTCGCAATTACAGGATCAAATGGTAAAACAATTTGTAAAGAGTGGCTTGCTACTTTACTAAGTGGCACCTATCATTTGGTCAAAAGTCCCAAAAGCTTTAATTCTCAAATAGGGGTCCCATTATCAGTATGGGCCATGAAACCCAGTCATAATTTGGGAATATTTGAAGCAGGTATTTCACAACCGGGTGAAATGAAAAATCTAGAAGCTATATTAAAACCCAGACATGGGATTTTAACTCATTTTGGAGAAGCACATGGAGCTAATTTTAATCATGAAGAACAAAAATTACAAGAGAAATTATTGCTCTTTAAAAATAGCAAAACACTAATTTATAGATCAAGCCGTTGGGATAAAGTAATTCAAACCTACATTAAAGGTATAAACCCGACAATAGAACTGATCGAATGGAGTACGGAGGATCCAACTAAAAATATATTTGTTCATTTTAATAGATCCGCTAATGAAACTCAAATAAAATTAAAAAAAGCGTCTCAAAGCGAACCTTTTATTGACATAAAAACGGAATTAACGGATGACGCTTCTTTAGAAAATATATGCCATTGTTTAATCATGGCTCATGCCTTAGGCATGGATAATGTAGCGTTAACCCAAGCTATAAAGAGAGTAAAGCCCATATCCATGAGGCTAGAAATAAAAGAAGGACTTAGAGATATTAAAATAATTGATGACTCCTATAACAACGACATCGATGGGCTAAGATTAGCCTTGCCACTGTTATTGAAATATGAGACTAAGAAAAAGATATTAATCTTAAGCGATTTTTTAGAAATTGGCCTGCCAGAAGAGAACTTATATACCCAAATAAATTCCATGATCAAAAATCTAAAAATAGATTTGATCATTGGAATAGGAAATCAAATTTCGCGAAACAAAGATAAAATTGCCGGAATTGAAGTATATCAATCAACCGAGGATTTCCTGAAATCAGGGAGGCTAAATTCACTATTTAATGCAGCCATTTTATTAAAAGGAGCTAGAAAATACAATTTCGAAAAACTAGTACACGCATTAGAAAATAAATCACATTGCACCCAACTAGAAATCAACTTAGATGCACTACAACATAATTTAAGTTACTATAAAAATAAAATCGGCTTAGAAACAAAATTAATGGTCATGATTAAAGCATTTGCCTACGGAGCGGGTGCAGTGGAAATTGGCCAAATACTCCAACAACAAGGTGTAGATTACCTTACAGTAGCTTATACAGACGAAGGAGTAGAATTACGAAAAAATGGTATTTATTCACCAATCATGGTGATGAACCCACAAATAGAAGAATTTGCCAAACTTATAGAGTATTCGCTTGAACCAGAAATATACAATTTCGAATTACTTAAAGCAATAGATGAATATTGCCTTATAAATGACCAAAATATTAAAATCCATATCAAATTAGATACGGGTATGAAAAGATTAGGTTTTGAAAGCCCTGAAATAGAGCAATTAGCTAATTATTTAGCTGAAACACCACAATTATGGGTTGTCAGTATAATGAGCCATTTAGTGGCTTCAGAAAATCTAAAACACGATTTATTCACAAAAAAACAAATCAGCGAATTTATAAGAATATCAAATATATTAACAGATAAACTGAGCTACACACCATTATTACATATAGCCAATTCAGCAGCTATTGAGAATTATCCACAAGCAAAATTTGATATGGTCAGATTAGGTATCAGTTTATATGGAATAACACAGAACAAAAAAGAAATTAAAAAAATAGAAAACGTACTAACGCTAAAAACATATATCTCCCAAATAAAAACAGTCGAAGAAAATGAAACGGTAGGATATGGCAGAAAAGGTAAATTAAACAAAAAAAGTACCATCGCTACATTGGCCATTGGGTATGCAGATGGATACCCTAGATCTCTTGGAATGGGAAAAGGAATGTTTGAAATTAATGGTGAATTATGCCCCACCATTGGAGCCGTTTGCATGGACATGACGATGGTAGATATAAGTCATTTAAAGGGAGTAAAGACAGGAGATGTCGCATTAGCCTTTGGTGGAAAAATACAATTATCTAAAATTGCAAAAAATGCAAAAACGATCCCCTATGAAATAATGACTAATATCAGTAGTCGGGTTAAAAGAGTATATGTGAAAAATTAGAATAGATTAAACATCATCTAATCTCAATGAATCCCTAAAAACCAAATCAAATTATTACAGGCAAATCCTTAGATTAATTTCTAAGGATTTTTTTTGTTTAAAAACTGAAATACTAAAAAATCAAAATAGTAGTTAAGTCAACTAATAAAAAGCTGTTTACTAAGCATAATTAATCGTATATATTATTTAGCACAATAGCTAATAATTAATTAGTCGACAAGCTTAATAATTAGTTGTTTTGATAAATATAATTATAATGCTAATTAATTTATAAGTTGATTTTAAACAAGTCAAAATGAAGCCTAATTAAAGTATTTGGAATTAAAAAAAGAAATACCTAAATTAGTTAAATAAGTAATAATAATGATCGTAGAGGACATAGCTAAGGCTTTAGGCGACGAATCAAGAAGAAAAATTGTAGAACTATTGCAGTCTGGAGAATTACCTGCCACGGCTATTTTCGAACAATTTTCTTTTGCCGCACCCACTATATCAAGACACCTTTCTGTCTTAAAAGAATCTGGAATTGTGAGAACTCGTAGAAATGGGGTTTTTATTTATTACTCGATTGAAAAAGAAACCTTACAAATTTTATCCAACTGGCTCTCCCCTTTTTTACCAGAATCAATGGAAAAAATAAAATCGACGCCTAAAGAAAGATCGAGTCCTGCAAAGAAAAAAGATTTTGAAAATCCATTTGACAAATTCCAAAGTGAATTTTAAATATTAAAATAATTATATATTCATGAAACGATTTGTAATCATTATAAGGGGCCCAATACAAGGAATTTCTGGCGAAAATAGTATGGCTAATGAGGAGGAATTAGAAGTAATAAGGACTTGGTTAAGAGACCTTAAAGCTAAGTATTCCGACATGCTATTTCAGAAATTTACGGGTCCGCAAAGTTACTTTTCAAAGAGTGGAAAAATTGAAAATAAAAAAATTCAACAAATTGATGGAGGTGAAATTTCTCAAATTGTCACTTTGATTTTACCATCGATAGATGTGGCAACTGAAATTGCGATGAGTTTTCCTTTCCCCAACTCCTTTTTTACTATTGAGCTTAGAGAAATGAGTTAATCGCATAAAAAATGCCCTAAATCGATTTATAGAGCATTTTTTACTATTATTTACGAGAATCGAATATTTTTAAAAAAATTATTTGATTTCCCCTGCCATATTCTCAGGCTTAACCCATGCATCAAACTCTTCAGCAGTAACATACCCTAATGAAATAGCCGTTTCTTTCAGCGTAGAACCATTTTTATGTGCCGTTTGCGCTATTTCTGCTGCCTTATAATAACCAATTTTAGTATTTAACGCAGTAACAAGCATTAATGAGTTATTGACATGCTTAAGGATGTTGTCGTGCAATGGCTCGATACCTACTGCGCATTTGTCATTGAAAGCTACGCACACATCACCAATCAATCTGGCTGAATGCAGAAAGTTATAGATCATGACAGGCTTAAATACATTTAACTCAAAATGACCATTGGATCCACCAATACCAATCGTCACATCATTCCCCATAACTTGAGCCGCGACCATAGTCATCGCCTCACATTGAGTAGGATTAACCTTACCTGGCATAATGGATGATCCTGGCTCATTATCAGGGATATAAATCTCACCTATCCCGGAACGAGGACCGGATGATAACATACGAATATCATTTCCAATCTTCATTAAACTGACAGCCACTGTTTTTAATGCTCCGTGAGCCTCTACGATAGCATCATGAGCAGCTAAAGCTTCAAACTTATTCTCAGCCGTAATGAAGGGCAAACCCGTCAAATTCGCAATATGGCTAGCCACATTCTCAGAATATCCCTTAGGAGTATTAATACCAGTACCTACAGCAGTTCCCCCTAAAGCCAACTCAGACAAATGAGCCAAAGTGTTGTTAATTGCTCTTAATCCATGGTTCAATTGTGATACATATCCTGAAAATTCCTGACCCAAAGTTAATGGGGTCGCATCCATAAAATGCGTGCGGCCTATTTTTACCACATTTTTAAAGGAATTGGCCTTTGCATCTAAAGTGTCTCTCAACTTAATAATACCAGGTATCGTAACTTCTATGAGCGTTTGGTACGCAGCAATATGCATGGCTGTTGGAAACGTATCATTCGATGATTGAGATTTATTGACATCATCATTGGGATGAACAAATTTTTGCTCATCCAACAAATTACCTCCTTGCATGACATGAGCCCGATAGGCAATTACCTCATTACAATTCATATTGGATTGAGTACCAGAACCAGTTTGCCATACGACTAAAGGAAATTGATCTGCCCATTGACCCGCTAAAATTTCATCACAAACAGCTGAAATTAAATTTTTCTTAGCCTCTTCAAGTACACCAGCCTCAAAATTGGTAATCGCGGCAGCCTTTTTAAGGTAAGCAAAGGCTCTGATAATCTCCTTTGGCATTTTATTGATATCCTGTGCGATAGGGAAATTCTCTATCGAACGCTGAGTTTGTGCCCCCCAATATACATGTGCAGGTACTTTTACCTTTCCCATGGTATCCTTTTCAATTCTATATTCCATATGGCTATTTCTATTAATTTTGTAATAAGTTTACAAAAATACCACCAAAATTGACACACAAAACAAGAAAACTAAATTATTAATACAATGTTGAAAATTTACGGAATTCCAGCCTGCAATACCATGAAAAAAACATTTGAATACCTACAAAAAAAGGGTATTCCATTCGAATTCTTTAATTATAAAAAAAATGAACTCAGCCCTGAAGTCCTTCAGGATTTTATAGACCAATTAACGCTTGAAAAAGTATTTAATAAACAAGGGTCGACTTATAGACAATTGCCAGAGGAAATTAAGTTAGCATTAAATGATCCAAAAAGAGCATTTGAATTCCTTTTAGAGAAAAATTCAGCCATCAAACGCCCTATGATTGTTGGCAAAAAAGGAATAATCGCAGGGTTCAATGAATTAGAATTAGATAAATGGCTAAATATCTAATTATCCTTTATAGAACAACCATTTGCCCAATTCCTTCCAGGTTACTTTCTTGCCATACATCAGAATACCTACCCGATAAATTCGAGCAGAAACCCAGCTGCAGCCTAAGAATCCTAAAACTAATAAAGTCATAGACAAGATTAATTCCCAAACAGGAACTCCATAAGGCAAGCGGACCATCATGTTTATTGGCGAAGTAAATGGGATCATTGACGCCCAAAATGCGATATTGCTATCAGGATCCTGTATAGTGTACTGTGCCATCAAGAAGGACAATATAATAGGAATCATCACGATAAAAGTAAATTGCTGGGCCTCAGTAGCACTTTCCACTGCAGAACCGATCGCCGCAAATAAAGAGCTATACAGCATGTACCCAACAAAAAAATAAAACAAGAAAGCGGCTATAATCATCGGTATATTCGTGCTTTCCAACACCTTCGTCACTTCAGACATTGGTGATTCTTCCTCACTTTTTGAGCTTAAAGTACTTTGTTTTCCCGAGTCAATTTTTTTGATTTGGGTAATATTATTTTTTACTTTTTCCCCATAAAATTTACTTGTAACCTGCGTTAGACCAATGGTCAAAACAATCCATAGTAAAAACTGCGTTAGGCCCACCAAACCCACTCCAATGATCTTTCCCAAAAGCAATTGATAAGGTTTAACTGAAGAAATAATCACCTCGATAATCCGGCTGCTTTTTTCTTCAATAACCCCATTCATCACTTGAGATCCATATAACAACAAAGTAAAATATAAAACCATACCCATAATTCCAGCTAAAATCATGGCTCCTCCTGAACTTGAACTTGTCTCCTTCCCGTCGGTTGAAACGGTAATGGTCTTACTATCTATGTCAACCTGAGTGCTTTCATAAATCTGGGAAGAAATGCCCGCTTTAAGCAGTAATTCCTGGCGTACCTTGTTTTGAATAAGCTTCTCCACGGACTCCTTCAAGGACATCCCTATATTTTTAGCCGAATAAATATGAACCCCTTTGGGATTCGCTAAAACATCCTCAGGGATACTCACAAACGCATCAAATCCTTTTGAGGCAAATGCCATTTTCAACTCTTGCTCTTTTCCTGAGGTGAAAACAAACTCAAGCTCCTTATCAACAAGGTCACTCTTTTTCCATAATCCACTCAAATCCAATATTTCTACCCGTTTAACTTCTTTATCCTTCATAGCTAACCAAATAGGTATTGCATAGATAGCTGTGATTAAAACAGGGGCCAATAAAGATGAGATCCAAAAAGACTTCTTTAATACTCTCGTTATATACTCGCGCTGTATAATTAATAAGATCTTATTCATGTGCATTCGTTTCCTTTACAACTTGGATAAATATATCATTGAATGAGGGGATTATTTCTTGAAATTCTAGCAGGTCAACATGCGATATAATTTCAGATATAGCCTTGTTTGAACTGATGCCAACGTCCATTTTCAATGTGGCCGATTGGCTATTCACCGATAAAACCTCCATACCTTTTAAGTATGCAGGCAAATCACCCAAATACCTGATTTTAAATACATTCTGTTTATATCGATTTTGGACTTCCGTCTTTTCACCAGCTAACACAACTCTTGAGTGGTTAATTAGCGCAATCTCATCACATAACTCCTCTACCGTTTCCATTCGATGTGTTGAAAATAAAATAGTGGTTCCGCGCTCTTTAATGGCTAATATCTCATCCTTTAACATATTAGCATTGATTGGGTCAAACCCAGAAAACGGCTCATCCAGAATTAAAAGTTTAGGTTCATGAACTACAGTAGCAATGAATTGAGTCTTCTGCTGCATACCCTTAGATAAATCATCCACAGGCTTATTCCACCAATCTTTTATATCCAATCGAATAAACCAATCCTTCAATTTCGAAATAGCCTCAGGTTTAGACATTCCTTTCAACTGCGCCAAATACAATAGCTGCTCCCCCACTTTCATTTTCTTGTAAAGACCTCTTTCTTCTGGTAAATAGCCAATTTGATCTACGTGCTTAGGTGAAAGCGGCTCCCCATCAAAAATTATTTGTCCCGAATCAGGGGCCGTAATCTGATTGATAATGCGAATCAATGAAGTTTTACCTGCTCCATTGGGGCCCAACAACCCAAATATCTTTGCCCGAGGAATTTCTAAATCAATGTGATCTAAGGCCAAATGATCTGAATACTTTTTAACTACTTGACGAATGGATAAAATCATATGCAAAACAAATTTCAACTAAAATAAAAAATTGCGCTTATACCCATTTAGAAAATGGTACAAGCGCAATTTTTAAAGGATAAGCGTATTATTTTTTGGTAGTCGAAGTACGAGCTGATGTCTTTGCTGGCGCTTTAGACTTTGATGCACTCGCTACTGCGGGCTTTGTAGCTGTCACCGGCTTTGTAACGTCCAACAATAACGAAACTTGTTTTTGCTTAGATGCCTTTTTAGCTACTTTTTGTATTTTTTTAGCTTCCTTAACAGCTAATTTTTTGGCTGCTTTAGCTGCTTTTTCTTTTTTCTTAGCTAAATCCTTGGCTTGTTCATCTATCAACTTATGGTATTTCTTAGAAATTTCTCCCAAAGCTTTATGACTCAACTGAACCATTTTCTTAGCATTTTTCTCGCTTAAACCTTTCAATTTAGGCAATACAACTGTTGCTAAAACATCTATTAGTACTTTATTAGATTCATTCATAATATTATATTTTAATTGTATGTTAAATTTATGTAAAGAAATTATTAATTAAAACTTTAGTGTGTTAAATTTTCAAGCTCTCTTAAAAATTTAACATTGAAAAAACTAAATTTTGATCTTTGAAACAAAATCATAGCTAACAATTCCCATGCAAACAGAAACATTTAAAGAATGCTTAGTTCCAAATTGAGGTATTTCAAGCGAATGGTCGGCTGAACTAATAAACAAATCATTTACGCCAAACACCTCATTACCAAACACAAAAGCATAGGTATGATTTTGATCAGGTTTAAATTCAAATAAAGAGATTGCATCTTTAACCTGCTCAATGCATATTATTTTATAACCGAGATCTTTTAAGGACTGTATACAGCTTAATGGACTATCAAAATAAGTCCAATCAACAGATTCATCAGCGCCTAAAGCTGTTTTTGATATTTCTCTGTGCGGGGGTTTTGCCGTAATTCCACACAAATATATATGGGAACATCGGAACGAATCAGCCGTGCGAAATGCTGAACCTACATTGTTCATGCTCCGAATATCATCCAAAACAAAAACAAAAGGAAACTTTTCTGAATTTTTAAATTGTGTCACATCGAGCCTATTTAGCTCATCCATCGACAACTTTTCATTCATCTATTGTACAATCCAAGTAAACGGATAGGCTAATTCAGGTATTTTAACCCGATCGGCCAACTTTTCTAACCTTGTTGGCAAATTAGCTACATAATCTCTTGCCTTCTCAGCTACATCATTTAATCCAGACATTTTTTCAATATCCCAATCCTTAATTAAGCCTTGCATGATGCTGATGTAATCCAAGGTTGTATATACGCCAATTCTTTGTGCCGCATCCGAAAAGTGCTCATAAACAGAGCTTTTAGCCCCGTTGATTTCACGTAAAAAATGAGCAGGCATGACGATTTTCTTTTTCATCATATCAGCAAATGCAATCATCATTTCAGAAGGGTCTAATTTGAAAATTTCTGTAACAAATGCCTTATATGCTTTTGCGTGTCTTAATTCATCCGCCGCAATCTGCGCGCACATTCTTGATAGTAATGAGTTACCGTGTTGTTTCGCTAACGAGGCTGTTCTGCGATGAGAAACATTCGTTGCCATCTCTTGAAACGAAGTATAAATAAAGTTGCGATAAGGATCGCCTGAAGTGCCTATATCAAAACCATCAGCAATTAAATACTGAGTTGAAACAGCCACAGAATGCATGTCAACCTTACCAGATAAGTATAAATAAGTCCCTAATAAATTACCATGCCGACCTTCCTCCGCTGTCCAATTACGTATCCAGCGAACCCAGCTATTTTCTTGATCTTGTTGGTTTACCGTATCCATTCCCATCAACCATGACTCGTATGTGGGCAATGCCTCCTCAGTAATTGTATCCCCAATTAACACCGCCCAATAATCATAAGGCAACTCTTTTGCAGCTTCTTGTAATAATTTTACTTCATCAAAAAAATTATCTTTTGTTGAATCAGGAAGCATATCTGAAGGCTGCCAATTGCTATCAATTGGATTTAAATATTGAACAACAAAGTTGTCCATATTCCGGCCTAACTCAGTCATCACCTCTAATCTTGTAGTTGAAAGGGACATAAATAATCTGTTTGAAAAATAATAA
>CAMDJW010000014.1 GCA_945901025.1 Spirosoma fluviale
AGAGTAGGTCCATAAGAGAATTTATGACCAACATAAGCATCAAATTTCTTAGTACTTACATTGAAAGCTTTTCTAAGTCTAACCATGTCATACCAACTTTTATTTTCAAAACTCAGTTCATAAAATCTTTCTCTCCAAATTGCCTCACGCAATACATCCTTTGAAAGCCCTTCTAATGCAGGTAGCTCAGCTCTTTTACGGACTAAGTTAATTGCATTTAAAACAGCAGCACTAGGTCCACCTGTTTCATTTGCAGCTTCTGCATAATTTAACAGAACTTCAGGATATCGCAACAAGGTCCAGTTTAAACCACTACTCGTAGTAGATGTCTGGGCTAAAACATCAAAATGCTTAAACAAATAATAACCTCCTAGATTTCTCGTCTGAGTTCTATTTCCACGCAAGGAATAACTTGAATAATAAAATTGCTTCTCTGCTGCCCTTTTATCTCCTTTTTCATAGGATTCTACAAATTCCTTGTTGGCAAAAATAGCTCCTGTCTCATCCGTGTAATTTGAAATACCTTGATTGTACGGAATAATGGACGTTTGCCAATTGGATGGCAAAATATTTTCTAAATATTGAACCTGAAAAATATTCTCAACACTATTCTTTCTTGAAGCCAGGTGAAGATCATCATAAGAAGAAAATAAGGTAAACTGATTCGAATTAATTACATCCAACGCCTTTTCAGCTGCCTTAGCAAAATTCTCAGATTTATTCAGTGGAAATCCTGCCATCGTTAAATAGACACTAGACAAAAGCGATTTGACCGCCCCAATGGAAACCCTGCCAGATGCATCTCTAAATGGAAGACCCGACTTTTCAGCTTCAAGCAAATCAGATTCAATCAATTTATAGATATTTTCTACACTTGCCGGTTCAGGATATAAATCTTTTGAACTTAAGTCGATTGGCTCAGAAATTAATGGTACAGAACCAAAGATGCGAACCAAATCAAAGTAATATAAAGCTCTAAGAAATCTAGCTTCCCCTAAGAATTTTTTCTTAGCTATTTCATCCATCTTAATACCAGGTATTTTAGCTATGGCTAGATTAGCATTACCAATTCCCCTATAATGACTAGTCCAATATGTTTGACCATATGCATTATCCGAATTGTTAACCAAGTTTCTAACGAAAATACTATTCTGGGCTTGCCCAAGTTCAGTATTTGCTAATCCCGTGGCAAATTCAAGCATCATCCAAGGAGCACCACCAAAACCTCCACCCAATACATTCCGCATGTTTTCATAAATGGAATTTATGATACTTTCCGCATGTTCAGGCTTAGTAAAATAGTTCTCTCTAGTAAAATTTGACTTATCAGGTTCTTCTAAAAACTCAGAGCATCCGCTAAAAATGATTAAAGAGCCGATAGCTAATATCAAGTATTTTTTTATCGTGTATTTCATAGTATTATATTTTTAAATTGATATTTTTTATAAACCTATATTTAAGCCGACCATGAATGTTCTTGCCTTTGGATATGCATATAGATCTAAACCTTGATCAAAAGCAGCTCCAGATGTAGAAACTTCAGGATCATATCCTTGAAACTTAGTAGACAAAAAGAAATTCTGAACAGAAACGAATGCCCTCAATCTACTCATCTTCATTTTTCTAGTAATCTCGGAAGGAAACTTATAGGATAACATCGCATTTCTGCCCCTTAAAAAAGATCCATCCTGAATTCGATCTGTATCATTATTCGTAGTATATCCAGCAGAAACAGGTCTTAACTCCGCTAGCCTTGAACTTTGATTAGTAGGTGTCCAACCATTTAAAACTGTCTTAAAGCTATTGGCAATACTAACTCTATCTTCAGCGGAGTGCTTACTTCCAAAAAGGACATCATTGCCATTCATAAATTGAAGATCAATCATCAACTCAAAGTTATTGGAAGAAAACGTATTAATAAATGACCCAAAACTATCCGGAATTCCTTTACCAATGATGACACGATCATTATCATTGACCTTACCATCATTGTTGGTATCTTGATATTTGATATCACCTGGTTTCTTTAAATACTTAGCAGCCATCGATTCTTCTGCAGTACTCCATGTTCCCTGATGTACAAAACCAAAAAATGAACCTACGGGTTCGCCTTGTCGAACTACTGTCCTACCTAAGAAAATATCAGCACCACCAGTCAAGGCAATTACTTTATTTTGATTAAATGAGATGTTAAAACTCGTATTCCATGTAAAGTTCGGACGCGCAATATTCACAGAATTAATGGCAAATTCTACCCCCCTATTTTCCATGCTTCCCACATTTTGACTTACCGTAGTAAAACCACTACTGGAAGGTACAGGAGCACTTAATAGCATATCGGTAGTCGATTTACGGTAAAGATCAACTTCAATATTGATTTTATTATTTAATAAGCCTAATTCTAAACCAGCGTCAATTTGCTCCGTTTTTTCCCAACGCAAATCTGGATTTGCTAATCGGTTTATACCTACACCTACTTGGCGTGCATTATTAAATATAACCGCATAATTACCTAATCCAGCCAAAGATTGATACGCCGTAATTTCAGAGTTTCCTGTGATACCAAAACTTGTTCGCAACTTAAGATTGGAAACAAATGGAATATCTTGCATAAAATCTTCTTCGATTACCTTCCAAGCTAAAGCAGCTGATGGGAAAATGGCATAACGATTAGCTGCTCCAAATTTCGAAGAACCATCCACACGACCTGTGAAAGTTAAAAGGTATTTATCCTTCAAATTATAATTAAATCGACCAAAATAGGAATCTAAGCCATAACCACTAACACTAGAAGAAGAAGCTGGAGTTACAGCACCTGTTCCTAAGTTGTTAAATTGGAAATAATCATCTTGGAATCTTTGAGCTCTCGCAGTAAAATTCATACGATCCACATGCTGTAGCGCTTGTCCCAACATAGCTACAATGGAATGATCCGAAGAAATTTTCTTATTGTAAGTCAAATAGTTTTCTATTTGCCATGAATTATGACGATCAGCTGTCAAAGAAGCATCCCCCCCTTGATTTCTAGAAATATAATTTAGTGTACGACCACCATAGTAATTGGTTTCCTGATTAATAATATTGACACCCACTGTGGTTCTCAATTCAAGACCTTTGGCCAAATTAATATTTGAGTATACGTTTCCTAATAATGATTGTGTCTTTAAATAGTATAATCTTTCCTCCGAAACTTGAATAGGGCTACCGCCACCTTCCATTCCAGCATAATCCTCATTACTTCCCCATCTTCCATCAGGATATTTAACGGGAACAATTGGAAGCGCCTCCAATACTTGACGCATGGTGATAATACCACCACCACCTAAAGGATCTACTTGGCTTTCGCTTTGATCATTATAACTTAAACTTCCACCAATTTTAATCCAAGATTTAATTTGGCTATCCATGACAAAACGAGCTGAATATCGTTTTAACCAGGAAGCATTAACAAGTCCATCTTCATTTCGATATCCTAAGTATAAACCATAATTTTCTTTTGAATTCCCTCCAGTAAAGGCCAATTGATGATTTTGAGTTAATGCATTCCTAAAAGCTTCATCTTGCCAATCCGTATTATACAAAGGCTTACCGCTAGAATCAAATAACAAAGGGTTAGTTCTCTTAGTGGCAGGATTCACATATTTCCCACCAGCAAAGCCTACCGGATCATATTTTTTCGCATTTAAATAGGCCTGATCTTCCACATACAAAAACTCTGTCGCATTCAATAAAGGTATTTTTTTAGGTAGAACTCCTACACTAAAATCAGTATCATAACTTATTTTACCACCCTCTTGACTTCCTCTTTTTGTAGTGACTAATATAACACCATTCGCTCCCCTTGCCCCATAAATTGCCGTAGCGGAAGCATCTTTTAAAATCTCAATATTCGAAATATCGTTCGCATTCAAATAATCAATAGGTGTACTACCATTGGCTAAATCAGATGCATTTAAAATAACTCCATCGATTACATATAACGGGTTATTTGCCACACTTACAGAAGTATTACCCCTGATACGAATATTTGCACGTCCACCAGGTCGACCTGAGTTAACGGAAACGTTTACACCCGTTACTCTTCCAGCAATAGCCTGATTTAATGAAGCTGATCTACGCTCTTGAATGGCGTCTGTTTTTATAGTTCCAACGGCACCTGTTAAATCGCTTTTCTTTTGCGTTCCATAACCTACAACAATGACCTCATCTAAGGACTTATTGTCCGGCATTAAAGAAACTTCGATTAGTGACTTAGTACCCACTAGAATTTTTTGAGAAACGTAACCTACAAAAGAAATAACCAACACTTCCTTATCATCTAACGATGAAAATGAAAAATTACCACTTGCATCAGTCTGAGTACCTTGATTAGTACCTTGAATTTGTATGGTAACGCCTGGTAAAGCTTGGCCATTTTCATCTTTTACGTTTCCCTTGACAGGTTTTTCTAAAATGATATTATTATTTAAACTTACAGTCGCATTAGAAACAACATTATTTCTTAATAAAATTCTTTTATCGCGAACTGAATATTTTATGTCTAATAATTTAAAAAGGTCATTGAGGACTTCCTCTAGTTTCTTTTTTGTCACATTCAAACTGACCTTTTTATTTATATTAATTGTATTGGAACTATAAATAAACCGATAATCGACTTGTTTTTCAATCAAGGAAAGCACACGTTTTATCTGTGCATTTTCAGCCTGAATCGTAACAGTTTCAATTAATTCATTTTGACTTAATGCCACATGAGCGTTTGCAAACGTGCAGAAAATCAAACTGAGAAAAAGTTGTTGTATAGAAATTTTCATAACTCTTATAAGTAATCTTGGAGATTTGTATTTTATGTTCATAATTTTACATTGTTAAAGGTTTTTTCAAGATCAATAACTCATGTACTTTCGTCTAACGAAAACATTCAATACCATTGAATGAGTACATTTTAGTCGAAAATGTTGACGCATTCTCGGCTATTTTTTTTCATTTCTTTTATTTTTCCATATTTTTAAATTCTTTTAAAATTTCAAACTTATTTACAACCCTCACCATTAATAAAAATGGATGAGCCTCGAACTTCATAATTTGCATTAATGGAAGTGCAGATAAACTCCAATTGTTTAAACATGTCTAGGCCATTTAAATCGCCTGTAAAGACACAACGATTGATATTGGTATTAACTTGAATAATCTCAATCCCATAAATCTGTTGCATTTTCTTAAATATCTCATAGACATTTACATCATCAAATTCAAAATCAGACTTTTTGACATTTTGTAAGATAACCAGCGGAACATCAATAACACTCTCATTAATGGTTCTACTAATTAAATTAAAAACAGCTTTTTGATTCGGAGTAATGATCACGCCATTTGACTTATTCTTTGACTTTTCATCATGCGTATAAACAGAGACTTTACCCGTTTTAACAGATACCTCAATCATTTTATCCAAAGTCGGCTTACTTATTTTAAATGAAGTACCTATAACTTCCGTAATCAAATTATCTACATGAACGAAAAAAGGCATTTTTTCATTTTTAGTTACCGTAAAAAATGCCTCACCAGTTAAATAAACAGTTCTAGTTTTAACACCGAAATTTTCTGCGACTATGATGTGAGCGTTTTTTCCCAATAACACATGACTTCCATCTGGTAAAGTGATTTTTTGTAATGAATTTGCATTATTTTTTGTTTCAACTCCATTTCTAGGGATCGAAGCAAAGTCCAACTTATTATTGAAATCCCATTGAAAGAATATACTAAAGAATAATAACAATGAAGCTGCTATACCAGAAGCAATCCAATAATATGTAACATTCCTACCTGTATCTTTACCCAAATCCAATTTATCCCAAATTTTATTTTGTACCTCGATTGAGGACTCTAAATACGAATGATTTTGAAAATTAAGGTTATCGTTAGCCAATTTTCGCAAGAGCTTTAACTCTTCCTCCGAACATTTGCCTTGATTGAATTTTTCACTAAGTGAGTCAAATTCCCTATTTATCATTTTATTGTATACTATTTAATTTGCTGAATAAAAGTCTTTAAACTTTTCCTTTAAAATCTTTTGAGACTTGGTGATGTGGTATTCAACCGCTTTTTCTGAAATATCAAGTTGCTCAGAAATCTTTTTCACAGAAATCTCTTCTATTTTACTCAATCTGAATACCGTGGCAGTTTTTTCAGACATCGAATTCAAAATATAATTCAATCGAACATTAAAATCATTTGAGTTGGCAATTGACTCAGATTCATTGCTGCTAAACACTTTATGCAACAACTCAAACTCCCTGTATTTAGAAAAATTAATCTTATTCCTCAAATGTCTATTGATCAAATTCCTTGTTGAAACATATAAATAAACTCGAAGATCTAAAATCTTTTTATTACTACGATTTTGCCAAATACTTAAGAATAAATCATGTAAAATCTCTTCTGAATCCTCTTTAGAGCCTAATGAATGATTGACATATCGATATAAATACTTAAAATACTTATTGTAGATAAGTTCAAAGGCATTTGAATCACCCTTGAAAAGCAATTCACATAATTTACTATCTGGTTTATCCAAATAATCCATTTACAAAAGATTAAAGCAATTATTTATTGTTAATTATTGATTAGGTTCCTTAAAATAAGGGAACCCCTAAAAATGATAAAAAATATTTTTAAAATTTAATTTTATCATTATTCAAAACAATGATAAATGTTGCAAGAAAGCAAGTTTTAAAAGCCTGATTTATTTTTAGGCCAACCAATCAACCCCCTTTTTCAAGAGATCCATCGTTTTTTGCCCCTCAGGGAATTGAGACGGGTCATACATATATTCCCAAGAAGCCATGGGAGGCATACTCATTAAAATAGATTCGGTCCGACCATTCGTTTCTAAGCCAAATTTCGTTCCTCGGTCATGGACTAAATTAAATTCCACATAACGTCCTCTACGTAATAATTGAAAGTCTTTTTCTTGTTGGCCAAAGGGATTATCCGCATTCAATTGCATCAAATGGCTATAAATGGGCACAAAAGACTCGCCTATTTGTTTGACAAAATCAAAGGTATTTTCTTTTTCTTCAGCAGAATTAGATTTCAAATAATCAAAAAATATACCACCTATACCCCTTGTTTCCTCTCGGTGAGGACTGTAAAAATAATCATCCGCCCAATTTTTATAGGTAGGGTAATAACTGGCAGCAAATGAGTCGCAAGCTAATTTCAATTGTTGGTGAAACCATTTCGCCTGTTCAGGAATAATAATGTGTGGAGTTAAATCGATGCCCCCGCCAAACCAATTTTGACCATTACTCAATTCAAAATAACGAACATTCATGTGTATAATAGGCACCCAAGGGTTAAAAGGATGCATGACAATGGAAACTCCTGTGGCCAAAAAATCAACTTCCTCTTTAATATCCAAGCTTGTCACCATTTTGGGATGCAAGGGTCCATGGACCGCTGAAAAATTGACTCCCGCCTTTTCTAGAATTTTTCCGTGTTGAATGACTCTGGACTGACCACCGCCCCCTTCACTCCGCGTCCAGACATCTTCCTTAAATATGCCTTGGCCATCTGCTTTTGCAATGCCTTCACATATTTGATCTTGAAGAGATTTGAAATATTGTATAATTTCGATGGCTTCCATTCTATTGTGGTCCTTTGGGAATGGAATCTACTTTCGCCCCATCGCCAACTGATTCTTCCATTAACGCATTCAATGAATCCAATTCCGCATCCGAAACTTGCAGGGAATCAGGTAAAGTACTGTAGGACCCTTGGCAATCAAAATCCTTTTTAACAACTCGTCGATCTAATTTATCAAATGGAATTGGTTTATACATGGCCAAAGCCGGATCCTTCACGACTCGAATCATAAACCTTTTGTAAATAGGCAAGGCTGTTTTAGCCCCTTCCCCTAAAGCACTCGTCCGAAAATGGATGGATCGATCGTCACCACCCACCCAAACTCCCGAAATTAAATTAGATGTCATCCCGATAAACCAACCATCCGAATGATTGGATGTCGTTCCCGTTTTTCCTGCAAAATTATGTGCATACCTGTTTTTAGTGGGCAATAACACCTCTCCATCAGACCAAAGTAAAGAACTAGCTGTACCTCCCTCATGTATCACACCTTCTAACATCGACCTGACTAATTGCGCTGATTCTTTTTTGATAACCCGAAAAGAAATAGGTTCAAAATTTTGCAAAACTTTCCCGTTTTGATCTCGAATTTCTTGAATGATCATAGGCTCCACATGAATTCCCTCATTGACAAAAGCTGAATATGCCCCAATCATTTCATATAGCGATACATCAAAGGAACCAAGCCCTATGGACGCAACTGGCTTTAATGGACTTTTAATCCCCATTTTTTGCGCATAATACATGACCGTAACTGCACCCACTTCGTTGGTTAATCGAGCTGCCACCGAATTGATACTCTTAGCTAATGCCCGACGAAGTGGCATCATCATGTAAGAAAAAGTACCATCCGCATTCGATGGACGCCAAATTTTCTTCTCCCCCTTCTCCTCGAATTCTATTTCAAAGGGTTCATCTTTTACCATAAAACAAGGTGATAAATCTTTAGGTCCGTCTATGGCCGCTGTATAAACAAAAGGCTTAAACGTAGAACCAGGCTGACGTTTACTTTGCTTAACGTGATCGTATTTGAAATATTTATAATCTAAACCTCCTACCCAAGCCTTAATATGACCTGTATAAGGGTCTAAAGTCATCATTCCAGACTGTAAAAAACGTTTATAATAATTGATCGAATCAATCGAGCTCATACTTCTTTTCTCCTCTCCCAACGCATTTCTGGAATAAACCCACATATCTCGCTTCACGTTTTTCATGTAATGCCAAACCGAATCAGGACTTGTAGGAAATCTTTTAGCTAATGCTTTGTAATAATCCGTGCGCTTGGCCACGGTATCGATAAAACCCACAATCTCAACTCCATGTTCGTCGACCCAAGGGTTTTGACCGGTCCAATGATTATCAAAAGACTTTTGAATATTGCGCATGCCGCCCTCAACAGCTTCTTCCGCATGCAATTGGAGACGGGAATCGATGGTTAACATAATTTTCAAGCCATCCCGATAAAGATCTACTTCCATTTCATTTTCCTTGGCCCAATCATTAACGAATTTGGCCACAGCTACCTTAAAATAGTTACCTGTCCCATCATAGGGCGACTCTTCATTTGGATTTAAAACGATAGGTAATTTAGCTAACGAATCATACGCCGTTTTTTTCAAATAACCCGCCTTAACCATTTGAGACAAAACCACATTTCTACGCTTCCATGCCTTATTTTCTGCCAAAGGCTTTCCATCATATCGAGTTGGATTATAGGTAGTTGTCGCCTTTTGCAAACCAATTAATATTGCGGCTTCTTGTACATTTAAACTGTCCGCACTAGTGTTAAAATAGGTCTTGGCAGCTACTTTAATTCCATAGGCATTATTGCCATAATCAACCGTATTTAAATACCAAAGAATAATTTCATCCTTCGTATAAAAACGTTCCAAATTAATCGCTGTCACCCATTCTTTGGATTTATAGATCAACTTATTTAATCCTGGGATATATCCCAAAACACCTGTTTTGAAGAAACCTTTCTTCGTACGCGTTTTAAAGAGATTTTTGGCTAATTGCTGCGAAATAGTACTTCCACCTCCCCGATCGCCACCTTTGGCCATCCCCACTAAGACACCTGCCCAAGCTTGAAAGTCAATCCCAGTATGCTCATAAAACCGAGAATCTTCTGTGGCCACCAAAGCTTTTACGAGATAAGGTGACAATAAATTAAAATCACGAATTGGAGTTCTATTTTCAGCAAAATACTTGCCTAATAGTACACCATCCGCAGAATATATTTCAGAAGCTTGTGAAAGTTTAGGGTTTTGCAAATCGTCGACTGATGGCATTTCACCGGTCAACCAAAAAATATTGGTTTGTATGACAAACAAATAAATTAAAACAAATAAACCCGCTTTGGCAGTAAACTTCCAAATCTTGACAATCGGCCTATAATAAGGGGATTGTTTGTCGACATGCGCATCATAAAATGCTTTGAGTCGACGATAATAGGCCTCAATGAGAACTTTAGTGAGATTGCCATAACCGATAAGCCAAGTATATTTTCTCTCGCCTAGAATCTTTAAGAGTGCTTTATCCAACAGCAATACTAACCAATTGATTCCTTCCGAAATCTTGATTTTACTAGTCATCCAAAAGCCTTTAATCGATTCTAACATATATTTTAAATGCCTAAGCGCTTATTTATTCGGTTTCTAGTTTTTCCAAGATAGTCATTAAACCCGTAAAATCTCGGTAGCCAGGCCGCTCCTCTTTCCCAGCAATTAATCCGATTCCTTGGATTGAACTTTGCCCAACCCATTCTTCTAAATCTTGATCAGGAATACTTAAACCTAAGATAATGGGATATTGTGCAGACCATATTTCTACTTGGTCTTCGAAACCAAGCAAGGAATCCTTTGAGTCGCCCACTAACAAAAAGTAATCGACATAAGGTCTAGCAGCCGCAAATAAGGCAGGTAAATTATCTGAATCAAGATTTACTCTTAAGATTTTGGGTAATGCAATTTGCTTGATTTTCTCTAAGTTAGTCGATGAACTAATCTCTAAAACATCTGGTTGATATGCCTCGCAGAGGGCAATAATTTGATCTTCTGAACAATTAAATGCCTCGCCAACAATCTGAATTCCCGAAAGCCAATTTCGAATTTCATTGAATTTATCCACAGGAACATCCGTCATAGAAAATCCCAACCATTCCACGCCCATCCCTGCACAATACCGCGCATCCGACAAATTCTCAATCGCAGAAACCTTAACCTTTGTCTTTAGCATAAATCAATCCAAAAATAAAAACAAAACTAATCTTAAAGGTGCTAATTAGCAAAATTGTTCGCCAATTGGCCAAATTAATCTTAAATTGCATGAAATTTCGTCAGGCCTTGAACCTGAGCAGCAAATATGGAAACAAAAGGACGCGTACTAGTCGCCATGAGTGGCGGAATTGACAGCTCAGTCGCAGCTGTTTTATTACATGAGCAAGGATATGAAGTGATCGGCATGACCATGAAAACATGGGACTATGCTAGCTCCGGTGGGACAAAAAAGGAAACGGGTTGTTGCTCACTCGATTCAATCAATGATGCCCGACACATTGCCGTATCCTTAGGATTCCCCCATTATATATTAGATATCCGCGAGGAATTTGGTGATTCGGTTATCGACTATTTCACCAATGAATATGTAGAAGGCAGAACACCCAATCCATGTGTTATGTGCAATACCCACATCAAATGGGATGCCTTGTTAAAGCGCGCAGACCAATTAGGATGCGAATTTATAGCGACAGGACATTACGCACAAATTAGAGAAGAAAATAATCGATTTATTATATCAAAAGGGGTAGACGCGTTGAAAGACCAAAGTTATGTGCTTTGGGGAGTTTCTCAATCTTCATTAGCGCGTACTATTCTGCCCTTAGGCCATTTAACCAAAGCTAAAATACGTGAAATGGCCACAGAACGGGGCTTTGTTGACCTAGTTAATAAATCCGAAAGCTATGAAATCTGTTTTGTACCAGACAATGATTATCGGGGCTTTCTAAAACGCAGAATTCCTGAACTTGAAGAGCAAGTGAAAGGTGGAAATTTTATAGACACAGAAGGCAAAATCATTGGTACTCATGAAGGATATCCATTTTATACCGTAGGCCAAAGAAAGGGATTAGGAAAGGCATTTGGCTTCCCTGCCTTTGTTACAGAAATACGAAAAGAGACGAACGAGGTGGTGATTGGAAAATTAGAGGATTTAAATAGAACGGGTATGTATGTAGGCCAATTAAACCTACAAAAATATGACTCAATCCCACCAGAAGGCTTAGAAACGGTAACAAAAGTCAGATACAAAGACGCAGGAACGGCTGCTTTTATTGAAGGATTAAACGGAAAAATCAAAGTAGAATTCCATGAAGATGTGAGTGGAATCGCACCGGGCCAAGCAGCTGTATTTTACGAAGGAGATGATGTAGTTGGTGGAGGTTGGATTCTTAAATCATTTCAAAAAGGAAGTGTTTTCGAAAATGTCCAATCATTCCAATTGTAGCTGAATGCTAATTCAATTCATCTTTTCTCCACAATTATTTAACTCGGATCTTTAAACGAGGCATTTGAATTACCTCCATATCAAAAATCCGGGATCCGTCAATCTTAAATCTTAAAGCTGTTTGCTCATCATGAAATCCATGTTGGCCCGCTGCCCCCGGATTTAAAAACAGCATGTTATTTCGTTTCAAATCTCGTTTTACTTGGAGTATATGGGAATGTCCACACACAAAAATATGAGGAATTCCCATGGCAAAAGTTTCTAAAGCATCAGGTTTATAGGAAGAAGGTGCTCCAGCGATGTGCGTCATGGCCACTTTCACGTTTTCACACATAAATCGAGTGATCTTAGGAAACATGTTTCGAATCGTTCGATCATCAATGTTTCCATAAACGCCATAAACGGGTTTCCCAAAACTCATTAATGTATCTGCAATCGCCACAGAACCCCAATCCCCCCCATGCCAGATTTGATCGCAAAACTCAATATGCTCTTCTAGACGCGCATCTAAATAACTATGTGTATCTGAAAGGAGTAAAATCTTTTGCATTTATTCTGAAGATTTTGTTTTCAGGGAGATTAATAAATTTTCTTTGATCAAATTATTAGAGGACCATACCGACTTCTCATTGGCATATTTCTGTTTCAATGCCTCTGAAATTTCAGGAGCAGCCATTATCCAAGCAGGAGATCCGGCATCTTTCCAAGCAGAATACCAAAAACTAGCCACTCGGTTAGACGCTAAAAGCATTCTATTTTCGATGGAAGTGCCTAAGCGATTGCCGTACGCTTTTATAAAGTCTTTGGTGTAATACTGTAATTTACGGCCCCCACGTTCAACTTCCATGAATGCTTTTGCCTCACCCATTTCTGCTCGGATGGCTAATTCAGTTTTATATACTTCAGGAAGCATGTCATGAGATTCCAATAAAATTTGAAAGATAAAATCCTGTGGATTTTTAATGTAGGTAACGGTTGGCACTTTATTAAATTGATAATTTCTCAAAAATTCCTCAGGCACTAAACTTTCCCACAAAACATGAATTCCTTTTTGGTTTGTAAATTGTCCATCGTGATTTTTAGTCGTATGTAATGGAACATGTGAATCAGCCACATAATGGCCTAAATCGGCTGCATAAAACAAAACAGAATCCTTTAAATTATGTTGGAATGAATAAACCAATCGCTTATACACCCGATTTACCTCCCAAGGCACAATCCCTTCATTTTTCAAACTATCCAAGGAATATTTTTTGATGGCGGCGGAAAAATCATGTGGAATACTGGTTCGATAGTTAGGGCCAAAAACCTCAGCATCCATATCTAAATAATGCTTAGGGTCCTCTGATTTATCATCACGTCTACGAACATCTGGCCGAATCGAGTGGGTCACTAAATAATCTTGGTTCGCGTAAAAAAACAATCCCAATTCTGCAGGCAAGGTATAAATGGAAACTTGTTGCAATGATTTATGAGATAAAAATCCCCAAGAAGAAATCAAAATAGATACAAAGGCAAGAATTGAAAATTTAACTAATGTTCTCTTTAGCATGATTGATGTAATAAGAAGGTGATTGACCAAATTGTTTTTTAAAGACACGTGTAAAATAGGCTGGATCATTAAATCCAACTTTATAGGCAATTTCTGAAACATTAAATTGAGTTGTCTCCATAAAAACTAAGGCTTGTTGGAGCCTAATGGAACGTATAAATTCATTCCCAGCTAAAGAAGTAAGGTTTTTCAACTTCCGATATAACTGCATTTTACTCATGTCTAGCCCTTTTTCTAAATCGACCACATCAAAATTAGAATCAGCGATATTTTCTATAATTAAGGCAGAAGCCTTTTGTAAAAATTCATCTTGAAATTCTGGTAATTTACCCTCCGATAATTCTTTCTGAACTAACTGTTTCTGCCAATTTTTTCTAGCTCTTTCCTTGGCTTCCAATAATTTATTAACTCTGATTTCTAATAAATCTGCATTAAATGGCTTACTCACATAATCATCCGCACCGGACTGCATACCCTCAATTTGACTATCCTGAGAACTTTTTGAAGTTAAGATAATGATGGGAATATGATTTGTTTTGGGATTACTACGAAGGGCCCGACAAAGATTTATTCCACTCATACCGGGCATCATCCAATCAGTAATGACCACATCTGGTAAAAACTTTAAAGCTAGTTCCAACGCTTCTTCGCCCCTTTCAGATTCGACTATTTGAAAGCGCTTGGAAAAAATATCGGCAACAAATTTCCTTAATTCTGTATGATCATCCACAATCAATAAAATTTGTTTTTCGTGTTCAATGGAATCTAATTTCTGAACGATTGAATTCGCGGAAACAATCTTTTCAAATAAATTTTCATGTTGCTGAATCCATGAAGGATCAAATGCAATATCTTGAACCGGAAAATTAATTGAAAAATTACTTCCTTCACCCAATTTACTTTTGACGTCTATTTCACCTAGATGCAACTCAATCAATTCCTTACAAAGTGACAAACCGACGCCCGTTCCGGCTCGATTCATGGATTCAGGTACTTGGTAAAAACGATCAAAAATATGATTCAAATGTTCAGATGCGATTCCTTTTCCAGTATCTAACACTTGGATTCGAACTGATTTTACTATTTTTTTACCTGCTTGAATATCCTGAATTAATGTCAGGGAAACCCCAATTTTCCCTTCTTCTGGCGTATGTTTAAAAGCATTTGACAAAAGATTGGATACACATTTTTCAATGATATCAGAATCATAATAAACAAATAGATCATTTTGAGGTGGTTTCCACATCAAATTGATTTGCTTTTGTTGGGCATAATTTTCAAACCCTAAAATGATACTGGACAATTGAAGGATTAAATCATGTTTTGCAATGGAAGGTTGCTGTTTTCCTGATTCAATTTTGGATAGATCTAATAGTTGGTTAATCAATCGCAAAAGCTTTTGTGCATTTTGATGTATGGAAGACATCCGCGTATTTTGTTCCTCGTTTAGGCCCTTATTTTTAAGAAAATAACGTTCGATGGGGCTTATGATGAGGGTTAAAGGAGTCCTCAACTCATGAGAAATATTGGTAAAAAAGTGCGTTTTTACTTGCTCGAGCTCTTGAATACGCTCCTTTTCAATTTCTTTCAACCGAATATCTGTCTTAAATGATTCTCGAATCTTTATTTCTCGAATAAACCCATAAACAATCGCTGAAGCAGAAAGAAAATAGATGATAAACGCCCACCAGGTACGATACCAAGGGGGTAAAACAGTTATTTTCAACTCGAATGGATTTTCGGCCCAAATACCATCCGAATTAGAAGCCTTGACTTTAAAAGTGTAATCCCCAGGGCTTAAATTCGTGTAGGAAGCAGACCTTTGGGTGCCCACATAATTCCAATCTTTTTCAAAACCTTCTAAATAATAGGCATAACGGTTATTTTTAGGTCTTTGATATTCTAAAGCAACAAAGTCAAGGCTAAAGACTGATTGCTCAGGCTTAAGGGTTAAATGCTTGGTAAATAAAATATCTTGATCTAAAGGCGAGTTCTCTGCGCCTACTTGAACAGGCTTATTGAAGATTTTCAGATTGGTTATAAAGACATTTGGGACATCCATTCGAGAACGTAAACTATCTGATTTAATATAATTTAATCCATTAATTCCACCAAAAAATAACCAATCTTGACTATTTTTATCGAAAGCATTAATCAAAAACTCTTTTCCCTGTAGACCATCCACATCATCGAAATTGATGCATTTGAAAGTCTTAGGATCCATTTTTGAGATTCCGCCATTGGTCGTCAACCACAAATTTCCTTTTTTATCTTCCACTAAACCTCTCAACGTATTGCTGACTAGTCCATCGGCTACCGTAAAAACCTTAAATTTATTACCAGGTCCTTGGAATAAGTGCAATCCCCCTCCATTTGTGAGGACCCAAATTCGATTTTTTCTGTCTTGGTGAATATAAGTGACATGGTTATATCTCAAAGAAGAAATAGAAATTCCCTTTTCCCAATGATCAATTTTTTTAGTCTTAAAATCATACACATATAACCCACTTGCTGTCGTACCTATCCAAAGACGACTATTACCCTCCATCATTAACGTAGAGATGGTTTTATTTTCAAACAATTTCCGATTTAATTCTGTGTAAGGAATTTCATATTTTTTAGAAATCAAATCAAAGGCCATTAAACCATTTCCTGAAGTCCCAAGCAATATCTTTTGCCCCATCATAAGAATACTAGAGAATTTAATGGCCGCAAAGTTTGAAACAATCCCTTTTGGGACGGGGTATGAAATCATTTTACGATCAAGACCCAGATTAAAAAGACCCTTCCCTACAACACCAATCCACAAAGTTCCTAATGAATCGGTATCCAATAGATTAACATCAAAAATATCAGGTGAATTAAGCCGATTGATGTCTGCATTATTAACTAAATGTTCAACGATTCCAGATTTATAATTCAAATACGATAAACCTACATTACTGCCTATCCAAACTCCTTGATTTGAATTTGCCTGAAGAGCCGTGACTTTATTACTCAATAAGCCTAAAAACGTATTGGGTTTATATCTCAATAAAGAGAATCGAGGTTTTTGGTGAAAATCGATATTTAAACCAGCTTCCCAAGTCCCAATCCAAGTATTTAAATTTGAATCGGTAAATAAACTAGTCACCGAATAAGAGCTGATACCAAATTCTGGGTCTGGATTAGACACCACTTGGCGAAATTTTGAAAAATTCTCTCCCTCACAAATATAAATACCATTATCCGTTCCAATCCAAATGTTTTTAGAGCCATCCCTGCTAATGCTTGTCACAATATTTTGACGCGAAGAAAGGGAAGACCGATTATAAAAAACGGAGGTGAATTTTTGATTTTGATGATCAAAGCGAAATAGTCCTCGGCCTTCTGTGCCGACTAAAATATCCCCATTTTTTGCTTCAAATAAAGCCCGTATACGAAATTCGTTGGCCGGACCCTTTTGGCCAAAATTAAACGGCAAATAAGAGCGGTTGCCCAAGACTGAAATCAAATACCCTGTTCTTGTACCAATCCAAAGTGAACCTGATGAATGCCTGAAAAATCGAACCGCATCTTTAATAAGTGGCGTTTCAAAATCTGACTCCGCTTTAATCAATACATTCTTTTTAGAATCTATCGTCATAAAACCCTTACCTAAAGCGGCCACACCAATCTTATGTTTCCCTAAATTAACAATCGAAGGTATAATAACGGATGAAATATCTTCCCCTGAAGGCCCACGTGGAAATCGAATCACTGAACCCGTTTTTAAATTAATTTTATTTAATCCCGCATTCCGAGTTCCCACCCATAAATTACCTTCATCATCTTCGCAAACGGTGGATATATCACTTCCACTTAAAGTCTTGTTGTCATTAGGATCATTTCTGAAAACCGTAAAAGAATACCCATCATAACGATTCAAGCCATCAGCAGTGGCAAACCATAAAAAACCTTTTTTATCTTGAATGATTTTATTGATGGTACTTTGAGATAAACCAGAAGCGGTGGTCAGCCTTTCATAGCGTGTCGACTTTTGAGCCCATAAAAAAATGGGGTCAAAAATAAGCAAGCCAAGAAACATGAAAACGATTCGAATGGACACTATAAACGGCCTTTATTTGAAAGTCTAAAATTAGAAAATTAAAAGGAAATTAAGTTGGATTTTAAGTACATAGGCAAGAAAATAGAAAGAATGGAATTAGCTAAAAATGTGTTAAAACCATTTAAATAACACCACAGTAAAGCTTAAACTATGTTTTTGCAACTTCAGTCCACAAAAATGAAAGATTTGTCCAATAAACTACAGGCTTAGTCGTGTAAATTTGACAACATAAAATAAAACAAATATTTTTTATTTTTTGATTCCCCATTTGCAATGAATAACACCTTTGGAACCTTTACCATTAAAAAGTCAGATAGCAAATTGCCGAAGTATCAGCAATTGATCAATTCGCTTTTGCAGGATATCGAAATGGGTGAATTAAAACCAGGTGAACGTTTACCTAGTATTAATGAGGCCTCTGAAGAATTTTATTTGTCTAGAGATACAGTCGAGAGAGCCTACACCGAGTTACATAAAATGGGGGTTATCACTTCTATTTTCAGAAAAGGATACTTCATTTCGGAATCAACATTTAAAACAAAGACAAAAATTTTATTCTTAGTAGGTAAAATCACAGATTCGACTAAATCGATCTTTGATGTCTTTTGTCAAACTTTAGGAAAAAATGTTTCAGTAGATATTTTCACCTATCAATACAAATCACAGCAATTTCAAGAAATAATGAGCCAGCAATTAGGCAATTATCATTATTATGTTGTGATGCCACATTTAATTGAGGAAGATGATGAAAATTTAAAGTGTTTAAAGAAAATACCATCTGACCGACTGATCATCTTGGATCATTCATTTTCAAGTCTAAGCCAAACGTTTGCCAGTATAGTTAGCAAACCAATCAGTCAAATAAAAAAAGTTTTCAATACCCAACTAAACCTGTTTAATAAGTACCATTCATTTAATTTAGTTCTGACAGAGGAAGATTATTTCGATGCAGATTTAATTAATGGATGTAGTAAATTCTGCGAATCTATTTCAATGAATTTCCAAGTTTTAGATGGTCTTGACGAAGACGAGATACGTTTAGGTGAAATTTATTTCACCCTAGCGGATGTCGACCTTGCCAAGGCCATCCATTACGCGGACAAAAATGGGTTAGAAGTTGGAAAAGATATAGGGTTAATTGGATATAATGATTCTTGTTTTAAAGAATTGTTGGTGGGCGGAATCTCCGTTATTTCAAGCCAACCGAATCAAATGGGCAGAATGGCTGCAGAAATGATTCAAGACAATTCAAAAGAAAACGTTGAATTAGATCTACAATTCATCCAAAGAAATTCACTTTAGGGTTTAATTTGCAAAAATGGACCATGGGCTCATGGTTCCATTTTTTTTATGTGAGCTATATTTCTTTTTATTCCTTTCAATTTCGTTCGTTTAATCGCTGAATAGCGAAACAACTCATTAAATAAACCTTCCGAAAGTCCTTCCCAATCCTGCCGATTAAGACCTAAAAATTGACTATTGGGTTCAAAAAGTGGTTCTTGATGCGGTTTTGAAAAACGATTCCAGGGGCAAACATCTTGGCAAATATCACAACCAAATATCCAATCCTGAAAATCTTTTTGCAGGTCAATGGGCATGTTCTCCTTTAATTCTATTGTAAAATAACTAATGCATTTCGACCCGTCGACCACATAAGGCGTAATGGCATCTGTGGGACAAGCGTCAATGCAACGCGTGCAAGTACCACAAAAATCTTTGATGGGTCCATCGGGTTCACAAGGTAGGTCAATCAACATTTCGGCTAAAAAATAAAAGCTACCTCGTTTTGGAATAATTAAATTTGCGTTTTTGCCTATCCAACCAATACCCGATTTTTGAGCCCAAGCTTTTTCTAAAATGGGGGCTGAGTCGACAAACATCCGACCTGTAAAATCACCTAATTCAGCTTGTAAATCATCCCATAAAAGCTTCATTTTATCTTTAATTACCATATGATAATCGATGCCAAAAGCATATTTTGAAACCTTAAAGCTATCTTGAAGAGGTTGGTAATCTGATGAAGGATAATAATTATACACTAATGAAATAACTGTTTTGCAACCGTCAACTAATTTCCTTGGATCTAAACGTTTGTCAAAATGATTCTCCATATAGGACATATTCCCCTGCATATTATGAGAAAGCCAATTGTCTAATTTGGGCGCTTCGCTTTCTAAAAAATCGGCATTAGACAAACCGCAAAACTCGAATCCATGTCGGGATGCCAAGGATTTAATTATATCAGAAATGTTTTTGGGAGACCTACTCATGCGACATAAATTTACGAATGCAATTCAAATTATGCCAAACTGTCATAAAATAGTTTTTGGTGTATGATTTGTTTAACGGAAACCTTATTAATTTTGCCATATGAAAAAGAAAAATACCGAAATAAATCCGGAAGAGGAAAAAGCTAATACACAGGAATCCGTTGAAAATACCTCATCTGAGTCTGAAAATACGGAGGATACAGCAGAAGTAAAAGATGAGTTATCAGAAATGAAGGAAAAATACCTTCGTTTATATTCAGATTTCGAAAATTTCAGAAAGAGAACAGCCAAGGAAAAAATTGATTTAATACAAAGCGCTTCGGCTCAATTAATTGTCGAATTGTTGCCTGTCATGGACGACTATGAGCGCGCTTTAGCTAATGCACCCCAAGGTGAAATATCGGAGGGTACACAATTGATTTTCAATCGATTGAATTCAATTTTGTTAGCCAAAGGTTTGAAGGAATTACCTGCCAAAGGAGAGGTTTTTGACGCAGATTTACATGATTGCATTACACAGTTTCCGGCGCCAACAGATGCAGAAAAAGGCAAGATTGTAGAGGTAATTGAAAAAGGATATACATTAAATGAAAAAGTCATTCGCTTTGCTAAAGTGGTGGTTGGTAACTAATTAAATAATGGCTCAAAAAAGAGATTACTACGAAATTCTAGGGGTATCGAAATCGGCATCAGAGGAAGAAATAAAGAAGGCTTATCGGAAGATGGCTATAAAATATCATCCGGATAAAAACCCAGATAATAAAGAGTCAGAAGAAAAATTCAAGGAGGCGGCAGAGGCCTATGAGGTGCTGAGCAACGCACAGAAAAAAGCACAATATGACCGTTTTGGCCATGCAGGAATGGGCGGTGCTGCCGGGGGTGGATTTGGCGGAGGCGGAATGAATATGGAAGATATCTTCTCGAATTTTGGAGATATTTTTGGAGATGAGAGCCCATTTGGCAGTTTTTTCTCTGGCGGCAGAGGTGGTGGCGGTGGTCGTAGACAAAGGAAAGGAAGCGATTTACGCATAAAATTAAAATTGAATTTAGAGGAAATCGCCAACGGGGTTGAGAAAAAAATCAAGGTGAAAAGGCATGTAGCCTGTAAATCTTGCCAAGGAAATGGATCTAAAAATGGAACAGATTTAAAGACCTGTGGTACATGTCAAGGATCTGGTCAGGTAAAAAGAGTCCAACAAACGATGTTGGGACAAATGGTTACTTCATCCACTTGCCCTACTTGTAGTGGCGAGGGAAAAAGTGTGGGAGCAAAATGTGAAGCTTGTTTTGGAGAAGGTAGGGTATTAGAAGAAGAAATCATCCCAATCAAAATCCCATCAGGAGTTTCCAATGACATGCAACTTTCGATGAGTAGCAAAGGAAATGTACCACCTAGAGGAGGAATTGCTGGAGATTTATTAATTGTCATTGAAGAAGAAGAGCATGAGTTCCTTCATCGCGATGGCAATAATGTTATTTTCGACTTATATGTAAGTTTCGTGGACGCGGCACTAGGAACCTCCATAGAAGTTCCAACGATCACTGGAAAAGCAAAAATAACGCTTGAAGCCGGAACACAAAGTGGCAAAATATTACGTTTGAAAGGAAAAGGGATAAAAGAATTGAACGGCTATTCCATTGGTGACCAATTAGTTCATGTTAATATTTGGACTCCTAAGCAATTGACCATTGAGGAGTCAGAGCTCTTAGAAAAACTAAGGAATTCGGCGAATTTTGCGCCCCAACCAGGTAAGTCTGACAAGGGATTCTTTCATAAAGTGAAGGATATGTTTTCCTAGATTTTGGATGTAAATCAAAGGATTTATATTCTTGAAGTCAAAATTTTAAAAAATCATTATAAAAAAGGACTCGCGTTATTCGTGAGTCCTTTTTTGTTTCCGCAGGAGGTTTTCCTTAATTTTAATTCTATGAAAAAAAATATAACCCAACATGTAAGCCTTGCTAAAAGTATAGCTAACCTATTATTGATTCTCAGTATTTTTTCAGTTCATGTTTTATCTGCCCAAACGATTGTAGAAAAAATAGTTCAGGAAGAAAACAACAACTCCCAACTGCAAATAATGGCTCATGAGTTATTAGATGGCATAGGTCCAAGACTTATAGGTACACCACAAATGAAAAAAGCCAATGACTGGGCCGTGGAAAAATATACAAGTTGGGGCATCACCGCCCGTAACGAACAATTTGGCGAATGGAAAGGTTGGGAACGTGGCATCACGCACATCGATATGCTATCTCCTAGGGTCAAAAGTTTAGAAGGGACTCAATTAGCTTGGAGCCCATCTACCAAAGGAAAATCAATTAAAGCTGGAATTGTTATCCTTCCAGATGTTATGGATTCTACGGCATTTGCCAACTGGCTACCCAACGCAAAGGGTAAGTTTGTTATGATTTCAATGAACCAACCTACCGGAAGACCGGATGATAATTGGAAACAATTTGCGACCTCAGCATCTTTTGAAAAATTAAAAAAAGAACGCGATGAACAACTGAATGCGTGGCAAAAACGCATCCGTAAAACAGGGTATTCAAGCAGAATGCTTCCAATTATTTTAGAAAAAGCAGGAGCTAAAGGTATTTTAACTAATAACTGGTCGAGTGGTTTTGGCGTTGATAAAATTTTTAGTGCCTATACCTCAAAAATACCAACCGTCGATATCGCATTGGAAGATTATGGTACTTTATATCGCTTGGTCGAATCTGGAGACAATCCCATCATAAGCATTCAAACAGGTTCAAAAGATTTAGGCATCGTTCCTTCATTCAATACGATCGCTGAAATAAAGGGCACTGAAAAACCGGATGAATATGTCATGTTATCTGCCCATTTTGATTCTTGGGATGGTGGACAAGGTGCTACGGATAATGGGACCGGAACATTGACCATGATGGAAGCCATGCGCATTTTGAAATTGGTTTATCCAAATCCTAAACGTACCATTTTAGTGGGACATTGGGGAAGTGAAGAACAAGGATTGAATGGTTCTAGGGCGTTTGTGGAGGATCATCCTGAAATTGTCAGTAAACTGCAAGCCTTGTTTAACCAGGATAATGGAACGGGCAGAATAGCGAATATTTCGGGACAAGGTTATCAGCATGCGTGTGAATTTATTTCACGGTGGTTGGCTGCTGTCCCTAGCATTCTCAAAGATTCCATCAAAACAAATTTTCCCGGAACACCAGGTGGTGGTGGAAGCGACTTCGCCTCCTTTGTGGCTGCTGGCGCACCGGGCTTTTCTTTAAGCTCTTTAAGCTGGTCATATTCTAATTATACATGGCATACGAATCGAGACACATATGATAAAATCATCTTTGACGATTTGCGAAGCAATGCAATTGTAACAGCTATTATGGTATACATGGCTTGCGAAGACCCAGAAACCTTGCCAAGGGACAAAGCTAAATTAAGTTCTGGCAAAACAATTCCTTGGCCTATTCAAGTCAAATCACTTCGAAAAGGCCCTTTGGTTCCCAACAAGTAAAATAATGTATTGCTTAAAATTGGAGTTCATTGCTTCATATAAAAAGACCCAAAATCTACTATATTTTGGGTCTTTTTATAATTAAATAATATATCAATGCACAAGATCTATTACTGCATCTTACTCATTTGGAAATTAAATATACCTTCTAATTCCTTGTACTTAGCAGGGGCCATTTTTGATTCTTTTAAAGAAGAGACAATAATATTCATCTCATAAGCTGCAATTTGAATATTACGCTCATTGGAACGAACACCTGCCGCTAAATAATAATTTAAGGATTTTGCATTTCGCTTGACCATCGTATTCGCTATTTCTAAGGCCTTATTCTCCTCTCCTATCGACAAATATAAACCTACCATGCTAGCAGAAAATTGATCATAAGGAATCACCTTGTCTGGCATCACAAAATTCAAATGATCCAATACCTTTTTCGCTAACGAAATATTACCCTCGCGAACCAATTGGTCTGCTAATCGATAAGTACCCAAACGAAGCGTCACACTCGGTATACCCATGTAAAAATCACCATGGTAATAAATACTAGGATCATTCAAACCTCTCCAATACATCTTATTCAACATATTATCTGCCATGATTTTGGTGTTAACAAAACCATCTTTAGCTCCTGAGACTTTAAACGGCATTAATCGGTAGGCATAACCTTCCAATTGCATGCTTTCCTTTAATCCTAAATATTGATCATTAGGTAAAGTAGCCGCAAAATAAATAGGGCGTTTCCAACCAGCTACCGCATTGTTTGAGATGATTTCCAATTGGACCAACTCACCCTTAAAAATATTTTTTGCGGGTAATCTCCAACCCAATCGATCAGATACAAAAGGAAGAAATGCCTTAGGAAACCAATTAGATTTACCTAATTCAGCCACATTAACGGGTACAGACAAAGAGTCTGAAGGGAATGTATTAATTGTTTCCCCACTTTGAGTTTGTGCTTGAATTCGAGCATCATCTTTATGCAATAACTCCAAATAATCAGGAAGCGACATCTCTGAAATATTAGGATTTTCATTGTACATAATTTGATCATTTACTCCTTCTAAAAATTGATCTTTGGTCAATTTAATCGGTAAGGCTTCTGATTCATATGTCTTACGTTTCATTTGATCTACATACCAATCCGTACCTAATAATGATAAATTACACACGCGAACATCCGTCCTAAACCCTTCTACTTCTTGTACATACCAAAGTGGAAAAGTATCATTATCACCTCCCGTAAATAAAATAGCATTCGGTGCACAAGAGTTCAACAGATTCTTGGCAAAATCTATTTGATGATATCTCCTACTACGATCGTGATCATCCCAATTTTGTTGGGCCATAATCATAGGCGCAGACAAACTAAGAACGGCCAATAATGACCAGCGAAGCTGAGGGGATTTGATGATTTTGGTGAGCCACTCGGCCAACTGCATTACACCTAGTCCTGCCCAAATAGCTAAAAAGTAGAATGATCCCACGTAAATATAATCCCGCTCTCTAGGCTCAACCGGTGGAGAATTTAAGTAGACAACTAAGGCAATTCCTGTCAACACAAACATCATAATGGTGACTAAAAAGTCTTTTTCATCCTTACGATACAACAGGTAAAATCCCAATAAAACCAAAATGATGGGCAAGTAATAATAATTATTTCGAGCCTTATTCTCCTTCATTAAATCAGGTAAATTAGACGTATCTTGAAATGCATTGATGGCCCAAGCGTCTTGTGCATCACTTTCTCGACCTACAAAATTCCAAAGCAAATAACGCATATACATATGCCCCATTTGGTGAGTAAACATAAACCTTAGGTTATCTCCAAAACTAGGTTTTTGACCCGCAGGAATTCCTAGCATATCTTGGTATAACTGAACATGCTGACCGGAATTACTCCATACACGCGGCAAAAGCATTTGTTGGTCTTTCTGATATACATATTCTGGCTTATTTGTGTACACCACATATTGACCATCCTTCATCTTGTAAACCGGCTCACCCTGCTTGAATTCTTCAATTTGAGCTGTGTAAATAGGACCATATAATAAAGAACGTGAACCGTATTGCTCTCTTTTCAAATATTTCAAAAAGTTCAAAATGTTACTCGGATCATTCTCATTGATCGGCGGATTATATCCCGAACGAACTAATGCGACCGTATACGTTGAGTAGCCGATCAAAAGAAATACCAACGAAAACAAAGCAACATTAAGCACCACATTTTGTTTCTTATAGGAATAACGTATTCCAAAAACAATGGCCAGAATTAATAAAACCAAGAAAAACAAAGCACCACTTCCAAAAGAAAATCCTAGTGTATTGACAAATTGCAATTCAAACCAAAAAGCTAAAGAAGGAAGTCCTGGGATTACACCTGAATTAACAATGCCTAAAATTAAAAGGCCAATCAACATGGCAATAAAACCTCCTTTGTAGGTAGGCTTCGCTTCTTTTTTGAAATAATACAAAATGGCTAATGCAGGTAAAGTAACCAAGTTCAATAAGTGAACTCCAATCGAAAGACCTACTAAGTAGGCGATGAAAAGAATCCAACGATTAGCTTCCGCTTCATCTTCCACGAGTTCCCACTTAAATGCAGCCCAAACAACAATGGCAGTAAAAAAAGATGACATCGCATATACTTCAGCTTCCACAGCAGAGAACCAAAAACTATCTGAAAAAGTATAGACTAAAGCACCAATAAATCCTGATAACAACAGAATAATGCTTTCTGGCTTAGATAACGAATCAAAGGTTTTATTAAAAATTTTACGTCCGATGAGAACAATGGTCCAATGCAAAAACAAAATCGTCAATGCGCTTGACACCACAGACATCATATTCACCCAAAAAGCTACTCGGCTTACGTCACCTAGGGCCAATAAGGAAAACATGCGGCCAATTAATAAAAAAAGGGGTGCACCGGGAGGATGTGGAACTTGTAATTTGTAAGCACAAGCAATAAACTCGCCGCAATCCCAGAAGGATGCTGTGGGCTCAACGGTCAGTGTATAGGTGACCAAGGCAATCAGAAAAACAAGCCAACCCGTTAGGTTATTAATTCGGTGAAAATTCAGCATAAATCGAAATTTAAATCAAAATTAGATATTTTACCCTTAATTTTTGGGGCAAAAGAGTTAAAAAAGGTTAATATCATTTCTACGAAAATTGCTTCAAAAACCGAACGTCGTTTTCGGTAAATAAGCGTAAATCTTTAATTTGATATTTAAGCATGGTAATTCGTTCAATGCCCATTCCAAACGCAAAACCATTGTATTTAGTAGAATCAATGCCTACATTTTCCAACACATTGGGATCGACCATACCCGCTCCGGCAATTTCTACCCAACCAGCTTGCTTACACACATTACAACCTTCGCCTTTACATAACAAACAGGTAATGTCCATTTCAGCACTAGGTTCAGTAAAAGGAAAATAAGATGGACGGAATCGTACTTTCGTATCTTTCCCAAACATCTCCTTAGCAAAATGGTATAAAGTATCTTTTAAGTCTTTAAAACTTACATTTTCATCTACATATAGGCCCTCCACTTGGTGAAACAAACAATGAGCTCTAGCAGAAATAGCTTCATTTCTAAACACTCTACCCGGCATCACTGAACGAATAGGTGGTTTTTGATGCTGCATTAACCGAATTTGAACATTGGAAGTATGTGTCCTTAATAACACATCGTCTTGAATTTCACCAGCTCCCTTTTCAATAAAAAAAGTGTCCTGCATTTCCCTTGCTGGGTGATTGGCAGGAAAATTCAATGCCGTAAAATTATAAAAATCAGTTTCAATCTCAGGTCCATCAGAAACTGAAAAACCCATTCGATTAAATATTTCTAATATTCTGGCCCTTACCATAGTCAAAGGGTGTAAACTTCCTTGTGAAATAGGATCTGAAATAGTTAAATCATCGGGTGATTTTACATCAGCTTGGGTATTGGAAAAATTCTCTTGAGCTTCAGCAAATTTAGATTCTGCTAAATTTTTTAGTCCATTTAACGATTGGCCCACATCCCTTCTTGTTTCAGCCGGTACATTTTTTAATTGGTCAAAAAGAGAAGCCAATCGACCTTTTCTACCTACAAATTCAATTCTAAAATTATCCAACTCCGATTCATTCGAAATACTGAATGCATTAATTTCATCTTGAATCTTTTTTATTTCCTCTTGCATCATCAAATTCAAATAGTAAACTAAAAAATTTTATACCCTAATGTAACCTGATACAGATTCAATTTAGGCGAAAAAGTTATACCAGCAGGAATAGGTAAGGTTTTAGTTAGTTGGGATAAATTGCCTTCATACCGAACATCTAACGTAAAACCTAATAAATCGACACCACCACCTACTTGATACGAAAAAGAAGCTTTACTGGCTATTTCAGCTGCCGTTCCTGCATATTTCTTAATCACCATATTAATTAAATCATTTAATTCTGTATCCGTTTTTAAGGTATAAGAAGCTACCGGACCCGCCATAACATGAAAGATTTTCCAGCGTAAACCCAATAAAACAGGAACATCAATATTAGTAAAAGTAAATTGTTTGGTTTGACTTAATCCTGGAATATAAATTGAACCTCCTTTAGTAGACAGTAAAACCTCGGGTTCAATAAATACTTTTCTACCTAATCGGGCATAAATACCGCCGACATAACTTTGTTTGGTGTCCAAACTAGCTAATAATTGATCTTTGATAACTGCGCCATTCAAAGTAACAATTCCATCCGTTTGAAGGCGCGCTAAATTAACACCTCCTTTAATACCGATTCGGAAAAAATTACCAGTAGCCATTTTAGCTGGCATTAGAAACTGAGCCTTAACTGATGTAGTCAAAATCAGAAGACCCAAGAAAATAATAGTGAATAGGCGATTAAAATGCATATAAGAAATTAGAAAAATCAATTAGCCTGTAAAATTATCCTTTTTCAACCGAAAAAAAAGAAAAAACCAAATCAAAGCGTAATTTTGAATTATAAAAAATAAAACGTGGCTAAAGCTAAAACTTCCTTCTTTTGTCAATCTTGCGGACATTCAACCCCTAAGTGGCTTGGAAAATGTCCATCATGTGAAGAATGGAATACTTTTGTTGAGGAATTGATTGAAACAAACACGCATCCAGCTGAAGTTTGGAAAGATAAGTCTAGAACTAAATCTCAGGTAAAACCTAAATTGTTAGCCGAAGTAACATTTGAAAACACCCCCAAACTAATTTGTTCAGACCCCGAATTTAATCGAGTATTAGGCGGTGGAATTGTACCCGGTAGCTTAGTGCTCATTGGCGGCGAACCTGGGATCGGTAAATCAACGTTATTACTACAAGTTGCACTTTCCTTGCAAGGCCCCAAAGTTCTATATGTCACAGGTGAAGAGTCTGAACAACAAATAAAATTACGCGCAGACCGATTAAGCACTAAACCTGCTAATTTATATATTTTAACAGAAACCAATACACAGCAAATTTTTAAGCATTTAATTGAATTAGAGCCTGATTTAATCATCATTGATTCCATTCAGACTTTATATTCCGACCAGATTGAATCAGGTCCAGGCAGTGTATCCCAAATCAGAGAGTGCGCATTAGAACTCATGCGTTTTGCAAAACAGAGTGCCACACCTATATTTTTAGTGGGTCACATCACCAAAGAAGGCTCAATCGCGGGTCCTAAAGTGTTAGAACATTTAGTAGATACCGTTTTGCAATTTGAAGGGGACCGACATTTAATTTATCGTATCCTGAGAACTACCAAAAATCGATTTGGGAGTACTTCTGAGTTAGGCATTTATGAAATGCTAGGTTCTGGATTAAGACCCGTAACCAATCCATCGGAAATTTTACTTTCTCAGCGGGATGAGGCATCCTCCGGAATCGCCATTGGCACGCTTTTAGAAGGAAATAGACCCTTGTTAGTTGAAATCCAATCATTAGTGACAACGTCAAACTATGGAATGGCTCAACGCACCGCAACAGGTTATGACTCCAAAAGATTAAATATGTTGTTGGCTGTTTTGGAAAAAAGAGGGGGGTATAAGCTCGGGACTCAAGATGTATTTTTGAATATTACTGGAGGGATTCGGGTAGATGATCCTGCATTAGACCTTGCCACTTGCCTATCTATGGTCTCGTCTTATGAAGATAAAATCATCGATTCTTCTATCTGTTTTGCCGCTGAGGTGGGTTTGGGTGGAGAATTAAGGTCGGTGACGCGCATAGACCAACGAATCGCCGAGGCGGAAAAGTTGGGATTTAAGCAAATCTGGATTTCAAAATACAACCTTAAGGGATTAAATTACAAGCCCACCGAGATCAAAATTCAAACGGCTGCGACCTTATTAGATGTCATTATGAACATTTGGCGTCAAAAATAGCCTTCGGATATTCGACTTGAATTAAGTACAAGCCATGGGCAGGTACAGATCTACCCGCTTTTTGTCGGTCTTTTGAATTAAGTATATTTGTCAAATCTGATAATTCCCAATTTCGTAAGCCAATTTCAATCAAAGTGCCCACCACACTTCGAACCATCCCTCTTAAAAACCGGTTGGCCTGAATGTTGAATATTAATTGGTCATTCCGCATTTCCCAAAATGCTTTTTTAATATCACATTCAAACGTAGTCACTTCCGTTTTTACTTTTGAAAAACACTGAAAATTGGTATGATTTTTCAATATTTCACCTGCTAAGTTCATTTGTTCTAAATCCAGTTTGGCTTCAAACCAATAGGCATATTTACGAATCAATGGACTTTTGGACGTAGAAATGATGTACTCATACGTTCGCGATAAGGCATCAAACCTTGCATGAAATTCATTTGATACAGCATAAATGGATTGAATCGCTAAGGAAGTTGGCAACATTCGATTTGCCCGATACACAAAATCAGAAGCAGGAATAATTTCATCAGGTAGGTCGACATGCGCAAATTGCTGTCGGGCATGCACTCCAGTGTCTGTCCGAGAGCTTCCCGTAATCTCAACTTTAAAACCTAATAGCAGGCTTAATTTATCTTCTAATTCAGCTTGAACTGAATGGGCATTGGGTTGAATTTGGTAGCCATGAAATGAGCCGCCATCATACGAGAATTGTATTAGATAACGGCTCATGTAATTATTTCATTAAGGCAGTTTCCAGTGCTGAATGATAGGAATCAAAAGCTCCTTGCAACGTGGAAACCACCAGGTCATCCACCTTCATATCTTTACCCTTAACTTCTCCTATCAAAGAAAATACTTGATTATTTTGATTCAAAAACGATTCAAACGTAGCTTTATTTTGAGCATCCACAGAAACCATCACTCTACTTTGAGCTTCTCCAAACCAGAAAGCATCACGGCGAATATGGGCATCCCCCTGAACAGAGAAACCCAATTTTCTAGGGAATGAAGATTCTGCCAACGTGATCAATAAACCTCCATCAGAAACATCATGAGCAGATTGGATTAACCTAGCGTCAATTAAGCCGGCGATTGATTTTTGAACCTTCTGCTCCGTTTCTAAATTAAAATGAGGCGCTGGTGTAGCTTTGATTTTTTTATATGAGTACACATATTCAGAGGAAGCAATGTCATTGACACCCTGTCCGATTAAATAAATAAGGTCTCCCTCCTTCTTGAAATCCAAAGTCATTTTCATGCTGGGATCTTCCAAAATACCTAACATTCCGATCGTTGGCGTAGGAAACACAGGACCTCCATCAGAAGATTGATTGTAAAAACTAACATTACCACCCGTCACAGGTGTTTCAAAAGCCAAACACGCTTTTTTCATTCCTTTAATGGCTCCCACAAATTGCCAATAAACTTCTGGAACGTAAGGATTTCCAAAATTAAGGCAATTAGTAATCGCCACAGGCACACCACCAGAACAAACAATATTTCTGGCTGCTTCCGCTACGGCCATCGCACAACCCTCTTCAGGGTCTGCATTGACATACCTTGAATTACAATCAACCGTAATAACAATGGATTTTTGAGAACCGTGAACCTTCACGACTGCTGCGTCAGAAGGAGCGTTCGTATTTCTATTTGCCCGACCGATCGATGAATCATATTGTTCAGCTACCCATTTTTTAGATGCGATATTGGGATGATTCATTAAAAAGTCAAAAACCTCTGGCAATTCTTCAGCCGTTAAATCCTCCACAGAGTCAATGGAAAACTTCTTAAACGCTTGATAATAAGCAGGTTCTTTAAATTCTCGATGATAAACCGGAGCGCCACCACCTAAGACTAAATCATCAGCAGGTACATCCGCTACTAATTGGCCATCTTGATAAAACTCTAATCTTTTCGTATCTGTAACAACTCCAATTTGTTCGCAATTCAAATCCCACTTGTCGAAAATACGCTTCGCCTCATGTTCCCTGCCCTTTTCCACGACGATCAACATACGTTCTTGAGATTCCGACAATAAGATCTCAAACGGCTGCATATTGGCCTGACGTGTAGGAACTTTTGAAAGATCAATCATCATTCCATGCTCGCCTTTGGCTGACATCTCAGACGTAGAACATATAATTCCTGCCGCACCCATATCTTGAATTCCAATCACACAACCCGCTTCAATGATCTCCAAAGAAGCTTCCAACAATAACTTTTCTTGGAAGGGATCACCTACTTGGACCGCAGGCAATTTTTCAGAAGATTTAGCTGTAATATCCTCAGAAGCAAAACTAGCTCCTCCAATTCCATCTTTTCCAGTAGCCGAACCCACGATAAATACTCCATTACCAACCCCATATGAAATCGCAGAGGCTTGTGTTCCTACTTTTAAAATACCGGCAGAAAAAGCATTCACCAATGGATTAGTGGAATAACAATCGTCAAAAAACACTTCCCCGCCCACGGTCGGAATACCAAAAGCATTGCCATAATCGCCAATGCCTTTAACTACTCCTTTGACTAACCATTTCGTTTTGGCCAACTCTATATTCCCAAAACGAAGGGAATTTAGTTGGGCAATCGGACGCGCACCCATCGTAAAAATATCACGATTAATTCCGCCCACACCCGTGGCCGCACCTTGATAGGGCTCTAAGGCTGAGGGGTGATTGTGGGATTCTATTTTAAAAGCACATCCTAAACCGTCTCCTAGGTCAACCAACCCCGCATTTTCTTCTCCTGCTTTCGCAAGCATTCTGGGAGAATCCTTAGGCAAAGTCTTTAACCAAACAATTGAATTTTTATAAGAACAATGTTCAGACCACATCACAGAAAATATAGAAAGCTCGGTGAAGTTAGGCTTCCGACCTAAAATCTCCTGAATTCGATCATATTCTTCTGGTAGTAAACCTAATTTTTTGGCAGTTTCAACGGTAGGTAAATTGTCAATAGATTCCACAATGTAAGATTAATTTGAAAAAATATTTGCTCTTAACTAAGCAAGCTATAAAGGTAATAATTTCCACGTTGAGACCCAAAATCAAGGCACAAAATGTATAATTACTCAGTAGTATTTTGAGTTTCGACCACGCGCCAATAGGCCTTGTCGTCTGGCGTATCTAAATCCTTATATTGTACATTGAAATGACAATATAAAACGTCTTTTGCTTGTTTATGCCAAATTTCACCTAGGCCTTTCTCCCCTTTCCAATCAAAAAACTGGGATTGAAACTGATGAGGAATCACCACCGGTGGCGACATTTGTCCGCCAAAATCGGAAACAATAAAAAGCTTAGGGTGCAATTGTCTAGCATTTTGTAAGGCCGACAAGTGCGATGACTCAATGAAAGGTAAATCGCAAAGCAAAACCATGATATCGTCCTGCTTATCAGCCAACATGCGTAGGCCTTCCGCCAAGGTCGAGCCCATCCCTTCCGACCAATGTTCGCTAATGGAAAATTGGACCTTAGAATTTGTGCGTTGAAGTTTAAGCAAAATCTCGCTGGATTTTTCAGTTTCAGCGCCGATTAAGACTAAAATTTCGGTACAAACGGAAAGGGCTTGTTGGCACGTCCGCTCTAATAAACTCTTTCCTAAGTACTGAAACAAAATCTTAGGCTCTCCTAACCTAGAGGAGCGACCTGCAGCTAATATCAATCCGATCATCCGATTGGGTAGAAATCAAAAATCAGGGGGTCACTATCAACATCGACACGATGTTTCTTTGTATTTACTTTTAAGTTATAAACGGCCATCTACGGATATTTTTTACGAAATTGAATTTACAGAAAAATTATAGTTAATCCATATAGATCGCTATTTTTGTCACATGTTAAGCCTAGAGGAACAGCATTTCATCCAAGTACATGCGGACAAGGATCCCCATCAAATCGCCTTGTCGGGAAAAAAATATCCTAGCCATGATCTCAGCAAATTAGCTAGTCAAATTCAGGCACGTCAAAAATTAGCTTTGAAATTACCTTTTTGGGTAAGCCATACAAACCTCTTCTTCCCCCCATCGATCTCCTTGGAACAGGCTTCCTCTGAAGCGACCGCTAATTTTAAGGCGAATATTGTCCATGGAAATGTCCTCGATGCCAGTGGTGGAATGGGCGTGGATTCGGCGGCCTTTGCTAAAAAAGCGAATCAAGTCGTGTATGTCGAAAGACAACAAGGCCTCAAAGAAATAACGGCTTATAATCATGCGCAATTAGGTTTCTCAAATATCCAACATATTCTAGGAGATGGCCTTGCCTATCTAAAACAAGCCGATTCCAAATTTGATTTTATCTACTTAGATCCGGCTCGAAGAAATGCCAAAGGAGACAAAGTCCTATTATTCAAAGACTGTGAACCCAATGTGCTCGATTTTTTGCCTATCATACAAGATAAAAGCCAATTATTGCTTAAAACAAGTCCGCTACTGGATTTGGAACGGGCTATTTTAGAGCTTAATGGAGTAGATAAAATATGGGTGATTTGCGTTAAAAATGAAGTAAAAGAAATTTTATTTCTCAAGTCAAAAGATGCAACACATGACCCCGTGATTGAAGTCATCGAGTTAAATTCAAAAAGTTCACACCTTTTTTCAGGGACACTAGGGACTGAAAAAAGCAAACAGACGAAGTTAGGGCAGATTTCAAATTTCCTCTATGAACCACATCCAGGCCTATTAAAAGCTGGATTTTTTAAATCTGTAGAAACAGAAGACATCTTTAAATTAAATTCAAACACCCATTTATATTCTTCCAAGGATTTGGATACTAAATTTCCAGGAAAATCGTTTCATGTCATAGAAACAGGTCCTGTGGATATTGGTTGGCTTATTAAGCATTTATCCAACAAGCAAGTGAACATTAGCACTCGGAATTTTCCAGGAAAGCCGGAAGATTTGAGAAAAAAACTGAAATTGAGTGATGGTGGGGATTTAACCTTATTTGGGTACAGAAATCATCAAAATCAAGTTGAGCTAGCGCTAACGCAAAAATGTACCATTTAGTCAATTATTTTAGTTAAAAGATTTAACTTTATAGCTTGTTAATACATCAACATTTCAAATTCATATGAAAAGTCTATTATTAGGTATTTTTATATTCATCGCATATGTTCCCTTGTCAGCCCAAGTATTTTCGGGTTTGGCGGAAATCGATAAAGCAAAAAAAGAAGGCTTTTATACTTACTTAAATACGGAAGAGAAAAATGTCACGAATGCCTGGAAAGAATATTTAAAGAAGACAGGGACCGTTGACGCCGGTAGATCGGGCTCCATTCACGTAGACCAAGCAAGAATATCGTCCATTTCAGAGAATCCAATCAATCTCCTTTCCATCATTACCGAAGAAAAAAACAAAATAAAACTTTTTGTTTCCATGCGTGTGGGGCCAGACAACTACATTCAAACAGGTCACGAAAAGTTTAAAGAAGCGAGTCAGTGGTTAGAAGAATTTGCTCAAATTATTAATCTGGAGGAATCGTTGCGCAAAGAGGAAAGTAAATTGGCCGAACTCAAAAGTACCCAATTAAAAAATCAACGATACGCGGAAAGATTAGTCCGTGAACTCGATTCAAACAAGAGGCAAACGGAACTTTTGACTAAAAAATTAGAAGAAACTAGAATTGAAAAAGAAAAAATATTAGCGAATCAAGAGCAAAATAAGTTGGACCAAAAAGCCAATGAATTAGCTTTAGAACAGCAAATAAAACAAGTACAATCCGCCAAATCAAAAGTAAAATGAAAAAGATCAACATTCTTAGCGCAGCTTTAGTCTGCCTGCTATTCCTGAGTAGTTTTGGGTTTGTGGAGTATAGTGTGATACGTCCAAAATTCAATCTAAGTTACACGGATTCAACGAAATCAAATCAAAATAGAAATGAATTAGTGGGATCTAAGAGTTTAAGTGAAGGTCAACCAACTGATCAAAAACCGGAGGAAGAAGAATCATCTGAAAAGACCATTGTCTCTTGGACTGAGTATTTTGCCATGGCCATTAAAACGGTTTTTCTGAAAACAGTTTCGCTATTAATCTCTTTATTCATCTCGTAAATTATTGATTTATGCCCTCATTTAACATCCAAACAAAAATTGGAGCTTCTATGCCATTTGTTTGGTCCCAATTTAATGAGGCATTATTAACCAAAATATCACCTCCTTTTCCTCAAGTGGATATCAAGCGGTTTGATGGGTGCAACAAAGGAGATTTAGTTATTCTGGAAATCAACTTGCTTTTCATGAAGGTCATTTGGTCATCAGAAATCACCTATTCCCACCAGGATTCAAATCAATCTGTTTTTATTGATGAGGGAATTAAAGTACCCTTTGGAATCAATATGTGGAGACACGAACACTCAATCATTAAAATAGATGAGTCCCGATGTTACATTCAGGATTTTATAACTTATAAAACATCAAATGTTTTTTTAGATATAATTTTATTTCCATTTTTGTGGGGAATGATTTTTTACCGAAAACCATTCTATCAAAAATACCTAACGAATGTAGACCTATGAAATTAACCCTTACTCATAAAATTATCATTGGATTTATTCTTGGCCTTGCATTAGGAGAATTCTTTTACCTTTTCTTTTCGCCAGAAACAAGTCATGATTTAGCTTCCAAGGTTCAAGTGGTCTCCAAGATATTTCTAAGACTAATTAAAATGATTGTAGGCCCCTTAGTATTTTGTACCTTGGTCGTGGGCATAGCCAAATTAGGCGATTTTAAAGCAGTGGGGAGAATTGGAATTAAAACAATAGGCTACTTTTACTTTGCCACCATTTTATCGCTGATCACTGGCCTTGTGGTGGTCAATATCACCAAACCTGGCAGTTTACAAAGTTGGCCTAAACCCGCTGTCGGAACTGAAACGGGCATAGATGCTTCCAAAACTAAATCCATGGAAGATTTCATTCTTCATATATTCCCAGATAGCTTTTTCAAAGCTTTAGCGGAAAATGAAATCCTCCAAATTGTGATTTTCTCATTATTCTTTGGGGTAGCTTTGGGATCTATTGGGGCCACTGGAAAAAAACTGATTCATGTGATTGATAATATTGCAGAGGTCGTGTTCAAAATGGTTAATTATGTCATGGAACTTGCACCATATGCCGTTTTTGCAGCCATGACCACGGTTGTGGCAAACAAAGGATTAAGTATATTAATCAGTTATGGGTATTTAATGGTTTGCTTCTTAGGGGGTTTGCTCTTCTTTACAGTAGTCATTTTATGGCTAATCTGTATTTTTAACGGCATACCTTACTGGCGACTATTAAGGGAATTAAAAGAAGCTTTATTAATTTCTTTTTCAACAGCAAGTTCGGAAGCGTCCTTCCCACAAACGATTGCAGCTTTAGAAAAATTTGGGTGCAGCAAGCGTATTGTTGGGTTTGTATTGCCCTTAGGTTACAGTTTTAATCTAGATGGATCGATGTTGTACATGACCTTTGCTACCGGATTCATTGCCCAAGCCTACGGAGTTCATTTAAGCCTAGAGCAACAAATTACCATGCTATTGACCTTAATGATTACTTCCAAAGGAATTGCAGGAGTTCCAAGGGCCTCGCTAGTGATTATCGCAGGAACATTAACGATGTTCAATTTACCTGCTGAGGGAATTGCTTTACTGTTGGGAGTTGATCCGTTTTTAGACATGGGAAGAACGGTGACTTCAGTGGCAGGGAATGGAGTTGCTACCTGTGTGGTTTCCAAATGGGAAGGTGAGTTTAATCCCCCAGTTGCTACTGCTTAAAAGTCATTTCAACAGCCTTGCGCGCCGGAATGATGGAAGCTAAAGTGGTAATAGTCAAAACCACTAAGGAAGTCCACACAAAATCCATTAATTCCATTTTAATCGGATATGCATCAATCATTGCATTAGGAATACCTAATCCAATGATCCCAAAGGTTTGTTGGGCCCAAGCAAAAACAAAACCAAAAACCATCCCTAAAATCGCGCCAGAGAAGCAGATCAAAAATCCTACCCACATGATGGTTTTAAATAATTGAGAACGAGAAATGCCAATCGCCAATAAAGTCCGCAGATCTTTTCTTTTCTCTATAACTAATAATGAAAGGGAGTAAAAAAGAGTGAAAGAGGCTATTCCCATGACAAATGCCATGATTAAAAACACAAAAAGCTTTTCTATTTTAATGGCTTTTAACAACATCGCATGCTGCTCATCGCGGGTCTGAATGGAGAAAGTATTTCCTAAAATTTGTTTGATTTGTTGCTGGATTGATTTTTCGTCCACCCCATTGGCCAGCATAATTTCGTAGCCAGATAATTTATTTTCTGCTCCCACCAAATCGTTCATCCAATCTAACGGAACAATAACCGTCTGATTATCAAAAGTTTGCTCCACTTCTAATACTCCAGCAGGATAAAAGATATTACTCCGTATAGCTTCCTCATTAATCGAGAATTTTCGTAAAGATTGATGATTGGGATACCAGGCTTCTACGGGCTCAACGACATTTTCAAAACTCATTCCCATGTTTAAAAAAACACCTATGCCCACTAAAGCAAATGACTGACCCTCACTTTTAAGGAAATAATCACCCTCTACCACTTGTTTTTTAAGCCGATTGGCCAATAAAAATGAATCATCGACGCCTTTAAAACTAGCAACGACTTGTTTATTTCCAAAACGAAGCAATGCTTGATCTTCTAAAACGGGATTGATAAATGTTATCCCCGACAAAGCCTTTATTTGTTTTAGTTTTACCTCAGGGATCGAGAAACGAGGCGTATTTTTAGCGATGATTTTTAAGTCCGGATCAAAAGTTTGAAATAAACCTTTTTGAAAATCCTCTAATCCATTAAAGACCGACAAAATTAATATCAATGCCATCACTTCTACCCCCACTCCTAACATAGAGATTCGGGATATTAAGGTGATAAATCGTGCCTTTACTGAGGAACCAAAATAGCGTTTAGCAATGAAGAGCGGAAAGTTCAATGAATTATTTGGTTATTAATCGATATAATCAGAATCTATTTCATCGGAAGCGGGAGGTATCACCAAGCCATCAAAAAGTGCTTCGATTTTAGCTGCATAAGCGGCCGTATCGTCAAGAAAAAAAGCCAAATTAGGAATAATTCTAACCTGCTTTCTAATTCTATTGGCCAAAGCATTTCGAATAGCTTTGTTCTTGAATTCCAATTCGTTCATGATTTTATTGGGCTTGTCGACCAACAAAAAACTGAGGTAGCATCTTGCCAGTGACAAATCTGGACTTATTTTAACGTCCGTAATGGTCACCATCGCACCCCCAAAAACCTCCTTAAATTCTTTTTGAAAAATTTCACTCAAATCCTTCTGAATTTGCCTACCAAACTTTTGTTGACGTTTACTTTCCATAATTGCTCCTATTCTTTTCTTCTCAAAATTCTCACAAATTTCACAATAATAATTGGAATCACCGTAATTTAGTCTTTTCAAAAAGAAAATATGTTTCAGATTCTTCGTTCAAGCTCTATTTTTGTTATGATCTTATTGATCATCATATGGCTAATAACGACTGTTATCATAAGCCAATTTAATCTGCAGCCGTATACATGGGAATTTAAAAATTTCTTGATCGGCCAAAACTTAAATCATGGATATCGAATTTACAAGGATATTAGGGAGAACATTGGTCCCTTGTCGGCCAACTTCTATCAATTAATTGACTTTTTGAACATCCCAATCACTTGGAATGCTTATTTAGCTACAGGAATTATTGTCCTACAGGCCATTATATTCCAACGAACAATCTCGCGTTATTTATTACTTCCCAACTTAGGCAACTTACCATTTTTTATCTACAGCCTATTTTTTCATTTTTCAATGGAGTTTTTAGTACCGAACGGCTCCATGTTAGGATTAATATTTTTGTTATTAGCTTGGAATGAGATCTTAGCCCAACAAAGTACCCTAAAAGTGAATGACCGTGTTTTCTTAATTGGACTTTACATAGGTATAGCAAGTGTATTTTTCTTGAGCTATGCTTTATTTATATTTTGGGCCATACTGAGCCTACTTTTTTACTCCAGTATTAATATTAGACAAATCATTTTATTGATTGTTGGGTTATCCTTGTTCTATATTTTTACAGGCTTAATATTTTCTTATCGAGATAATCTGCAAGCATTTATTGACGTTTATAAAAATTCTGCTTTCGTCGTTTATATTCCGACAACCTTACAAATCAAACAAATACTACTAGCCTATGTTCCAGCCATGATTTTAGGAATTTGGGGTTTTGTAAAAGTTTTTAATAGCACAAAAATTAATTCGAATGCACAAAAAGCCCAACAAACTAATTTAATGTGGCTATTAATCAGCGTAATGATCATCTTTATTATCCCCACCGTCGAGAGAATAAACCTTGTATTCTTAATGCCTTCCCTTATCTATTTTACCCTAAATCTATTTTATTTATTTAAATCCTATTGGCAGAAAGAACTGTTGATCATTACCATATTCATTGCAATGATGTTTAGCCTTTCAAATGAGTGGACTGAAGTGGGCAAACAAAGAATTATGACGCAAAAGCTTTCGATTAGAAATGAAAAAATTATGGTCCTAGGTCCCCAAATAGAAGAATATCAAAACAATCAAATGACCGGACCATTCGTCAATTGGGAACTTTCAAAATCCCTTTTTACTGACCTAAATCAATATAAAACCATCATTTTGATGCACGATTATTTTGCGAAGGAAATGCCTACTTACATTTATGACCCAGAAAGTAATTTTAAGAAATTAGGATACTACCTTCCTGAACTGACAAATCAATATTTAATGATTGATGCTAACACGTATAAAAAAATCAACAAATAATTTTATCGACTCTATTTTGATGTCTACCCCCTTCAAAGGCTGTTTCAATAAATGTTTTTAGGCATTTTTTAGCTTCTTCTAAACTAATAAAACGAACAGGTAAACATAGGACATTTGCATCGTTATGAAGCCTGATCAATTGGGCTACCTCAGAATTCCAAGCTAAGCCCGCTCTAATTCCCTGATGTTTATTGGCCGTAATGGCGACACCATTAGCACTCCCGCACAATAATAGGCCATAATTATGTTCCCCTTTTTCAACTGATTCTGCTACTGGATGCGCAAAATCTGGGTAGTCCACGGAATTAACAGAATAAGTTCCAAAATCCTGAACTTTAATATTTAAGCTTTTCAAAAAATCAATCAACTGATCTTTATAATCAAAACCTGCATGATCACCACCCACAGCAAAACTTATTTGAGAATCCATCTTCGTATTTAATAATTTATGCAAATGTACAGGGATATTATTTACATTTATAGACAAAACAATTAAAATATGACAGATAATCAGTGGCAAGAAGAAGAGGAGAAAATAAAAAAAGCGTTTGATGATAAAACGTGGTCTCAAATTAAATCAGAAGAATCCTGGAGAATATTTAAAATCATGAGTGAATTTGTCGAGGGCATTGACAAATTATCGAAAATTGGCCCCTGTGTTTCAATTTTTGGGTCAGCCCGAACGAAACCAGAGGATAAATACTACCAAATAGCCGAAAAAATTGCGGCTAAATTAGTCCGACATGGCTATGGGGTGATTACGGGCGGTGGGCCCGGAATTATGGAAGCGGGCAACAAAGGAGCCAAATCAGAAAATGGTAGATCTGTGGGTTTAAACATCGAATTACCTTTTGAACAGATCCCCAATCCTTATATTGACTCAGATAAAAATATCAATTTTGATTTCTTTTTTGTCCGAAAAGTGATGTTTGTTAAGTATTCCCAAGGATTCATTATTATGCCTGGGGGATTTGGAACGCTTGACGAAATGTTTGAATCCCTTACCCTTATCCAAACGCATAAAATCGGTAGGTTTCCTGTGGTTTTAGTAGGAACCGAATATTGGAAAGGATTAATAGACTGGATAAAATCCACTATGATTCCGAATGGAAATATTAATGAAGATGATCTTGAATTATTTGCATTGGTCGATACACCTACAGAAGCTGTCCGAGTGATTGACGAATTTTACGCTAAATATCTTTTGAAGCCCAACTTCTAATTCTTATTAAAAAAGGCTTTTAAATGATTTAAAGGTAAAGCGTTAAGGGTAAGTGCTTTTAAAAGGCCACCCTTGCGACCAACTTTTACCCCATATTTCATGTCTTTCAACCCCTCAATTTTATGAGCGTCTGGATTGATCGAAACAAAAACCCCTTTATCCATCGCTGCATAAATGTGTCGCCAATCTAAATCAAGTCGGTATGGGCTTGCATTCAATTCAATACTGACGCCGTTTGCAAGGCAAGCATCTAAAATTTTATGCGTATTCAAAGGGTAACCAGGTCTAGAAAGCAATAGCCTGCCCGTTGGATGACCTAAAATAGATGTATATGGATTTTCTATGGCACGAATTAATCGATCCATCGCTTTATCCAAATCCATGGTTAAGTTGGCATGCACAGAGGCCACCACATAATCAAATTGGGATAAAATATGGTCATTATAATCCAAAGATCCATCCGGTAGAATATCCGCTTCGATTCCTTTCAAAATAGTAAAATCAGACCATAGTAAATTGAGGCGGTCAATCTCTTCATGTTGGCGCAAAACATCTTCTTCCTTCAAACCACCCGCATAAGCTGCGTATTGCGAATGATCAGCAATTCCAAAGTAATGTAAACCTAAACTCCGACAAGCTTCTGCCATTTCTTGGAGTGTATTTTTTCCATCTGAATAAACGGAGTGATTATGCAAGCAGCCTTGTAAATCCTGCTCTTCGATCAAATCTGTATTTTTATGTTGGCCAGCCCACTCAAACTCTTGTAATCCCTCCCGCATTTCAGGGAGAATAAATGGCTTATTTGATTCTTGGTAAATGGACTCCTCCGTCAACAAGGTTTTACCCTGAAATTGATTATAAAAATCAATGGATTCCAAATGATTTTCATGAGCACTGTGTTGAAATAAGGCAGATACAAATTCAGATTTATCAACCAAATGAATTTCAATAGGGATTAAATGATCTTCAAAAAAACCACGCCATGTAAATGGCGAAGAGGCTTGGAGATCCTCAGAGAAACCGGCAAGCTCAGAAATCAGTAGTGGACTTCCAAAAATATTATCGGTTTCTATCACAAAAACTAAAGAGTTTATGACTTCGCAATTACGCCTTGATTCTCCCGAAATAGCTATTTTGTCAAATGCCACTTGTAACATGGCCAGTATACGATCACTTAAAAAAATCGCTTTATCTAACCTAAGTTTTTTTCTATTTTCTTGAATGTAAATGATTTGAGATTGAATGGAAGATTGTATCGCTGAGCCAAATCCCTTTAATTTTTCAATTTGGCCATTTTGGCAAGCGGTATTCAAATCCTCAAAGTTTGACACATTTAGTTCCTGCCAGATAGCTCGAACTTTTTTGGCACCTAAACCCTTAATTTTCAGAAGATCTAAAATACCTGGCGGCGTCTTTTCAACAATCTCTTCTAGTTCCTGACAAGTTCCTGATTGGGCAAGTTCATAAATTAATTGGACGATGACTTTTCCCACTCCAGGAATTAATATTAATTGATCGGTAGTCAACTGGTTTATTAATCCAGGAAACTTATCTAATCCACGTATCGCAAAAGAAAGATTTTTAGCTTTGAACTCATTGACGCCATGGACATCCCAAAGCTTAACTAATAACTCTAACGCATCAACTAACTCATCATTTTCCATGCACAAATATATCATCCTCGAGGGACAAAATAATACAGTTGGCCTAAGTTAATCATGTTAGCACCAACGCATACATCATTCAAAAGGTAGCTCATTGACCTAAAAATGAGCGTATTATCAAATGAAAATGGTAAATTTCCAATAATTTAAATTGTATTTAGGGAAAGAATTAAAAAATTATTTCTTTTTGAAAATTAAATCAAAAATAAAATTTTAAATTATTGAGGTAATCAAGCAATATAAATTTTTCAAGCCTATGAATTTCACATTTGACAACTACAACGCAGAGGGCTTTTTTGACGAAATGTTTACCGAAGACGGTCAAACAAGATCAGGATATACTTATTTTAAGGACCGCGTTGAACAGCTTACTAAGGAAGAATTCATGCGGCGTCAAATTTCTGCCGAGAGAGCATTAATGGCAATGGGCATTACTTTTAATGTATATTCAGAAAATGAAGGAACAGAGCGCATTATACCCGTTGACATAATCCCAAGAATTGTCAGTGCACAGGAATGGGAGAAAATGGAAAAGGGATTAATTCAGCGAATTACGGCTTTAAATTTATTTTTGGCCGACATCTATGCAGATCAAAAAATTATCAAAGATGGAATCATTCCAAAGGAAGTAATTTACTCATCAAAAAACTTTTTAGAGCCATGCATGGGCATTAAACCGCCTAAAAATATTTGGATCCACATCACAGGAACAGATTTAATTAGGGGAAATGATGGCGAATATATGGTTTTAGAGGATAATTTAAGATGTCCATCTGGTGTTTCCTACATGATGGAAAACAGGGAGTTGTTGAAGCAAACATTTCCTGAAGTTGTAGCAAAAACACAAATTAGACCCATTGCTGATTATCCGCATAAACTATTGCAAATGCTCCGATTCATTAGCGATAGACCTGAACCTACCGTGGTGGTACTTACTCCCGGAATTTACAATTCAGCCTACTTTGAACATTCCTATTTGGCCCAACAAATGGGTGTCGAGTTAGTTGACGCACGCGATTTAGTCGTGCACGAAGGCTATGTAAAAATGAGAACGACCAAAGGTTTCAAAATAGTAGATGTTATTTACAGACGAATTGATGATACATTCCTAGACCCCAAAACCTTTAATCCGGATTCCTTAATTGGAATTCCAGGGATATTTGAAGTATATAAAAAAGGAAAAGTAGCCCTAGCAAATGCTCCTGGGACGGGCGTTGCCGATGATAAGGTGATTTATGCCTATGTGCCACGCATAATTAAATATTATTTAGGGGAAGATCCGATCATCGAAAATGTAAAAACTTATATCTGCAGTGAACCGGATGATTTGAAATTTGTGTTAGAAAATATCGGTGATTTAGTGGTCAAAGAGGCCAATGAGGCCGGTGGATATGGGATGTTGATCGGTCCGAAATCGACCAAAGAAGAACAAGAGAATTTCAAAAAGTACATTTTGGCTAATCCAAGAAATTATATTGCTCAACCGACGATTTCATTATCTCGGGTGCCATGCTTAATCGATGACCATGCGGAAGGCAGGCACGTTGATTTAAGACCCTATATTTTATACGGAGATGGTGTAAATGTTATGCCAGGAGGATTAACCCGTGTGGCATTAGGTAAGGGCTCTTTGGTTGTGAATTCCTCACAAGGAGGAGGTTCGAAGGATACTTGGGTACTTTATTAGTAATTAGGTAATAGGTATTAGGTAAAAGGTATTAGGTAATAGGTAATAGTGTCTTGTCCTGAAATAGGTTGACCGTTATGGTGATTAATAATTAATAGGTAAATCTTTTTTTACTATTATCTTACCTTATACCTCTTACCTAAATTTATTACTTATTACCTGTTACTTATTATCTAATAGATCTGATTTCTAGTCAAATCATCTAACGTTTCTCTTTTACGAATTAAAATCGCTTTTGAACCGTCGATGAGTACTTCGGCAGGCAAAAACCTCGAATTATAATGTGAGGCCATGGTAAACCCATAAGCTCCAGCATTTGCTAGGGCAATAATGTCACCCTCCTTTACCTCATTCAAATTTCTTTCGTTTTGCTTGCCATTAAAATCAAATGAAAAGGTATCGGTTTCACAAATATTTCCAACTACCCGGTAAGCTTTTTGAATTCCGGAATTTGCATTGGAAGCATTAAAAATATAATGATAAGAACCATACATCATGGGTCTAATCAAATGATTAAGACCTGTATTAATTCCTAAAAAAGTCTTGATCGGATCATTTTTTACTACGGTAGCCTGCGCTAAAAAAGTCCCGGCCTCACTCACCAAAAACTTACCTGGTTCCACCCAAAGCCTTAATTCTCGTCCATATTGACGGCTAAATTCAAGAAAAGATTGACTCATTAATTGGCCCACTTCCTGCATGTCAACCCCCGGGTCTTCGGGTGAATAGGGAACTTTAAATCCACCTCCCAAATCAATAATTTCCAAGTCCTTAAAGTCAAACGCAAATTCAAAAAGTGCAGATGCGGCTTCTTGAAATGTTTTACCATCTTTTATATCTGAGCCAGTATGTTGGTGCAAACCAATGACATGAATTTTATATTGATTGACGATGGCTAAAATTTCCTCTTTTTGATGAATTGAAATACCAAATTTAGATTCAGGATGAGCGGTCATGATTTTTTCATTTCCACCACCAAAAACATGAGGCTTAATGCGAATAAGACAAGGCTTAGTTGAGCCATATTGTTGACCAAACTTTTCCAGCACAGAAAGATTGTCCAAGTTCACAATGGCGCCTTTGTCAACAGCAATTTCAATCTCTGAAAAATCAACTCCACTCGGGGTAAAAGTTATTTGATTGCCAGCATAACCAGCCAAGATACCTAATTCTAATTCTTGGGGAGAAACAACATCTAAATCCACTCCATTTTCCAGCATGATACGCAAAATAGATATATTAGTATTCGCTTTACACGCATATTTAATCGATAAAGGAAAACCCTTCAATGACCCACGAAGAACTGAAATTTTTTCCCTAATTTTGTCTGCATCGTAGACATATAGGGGCGTTCCAAATTGTTGGGCCAAGTCCGTTAACTGAATACCTTGAATGGAATAATATGCCATTGAAATTAAATTTAGCGACAAATATAGCCCTAAAATGATCATCAAATGAAATACTTATACACATTTCTTTATTTCATCGTTTTCTCAAGCGTTTTTGGTCAAATTAAAAGCGGTCCAATGCTAGGGTATTCCGAAATGAAGGAGACCTTAATTTGGATTCAAACTGAAAAGTCATCCAAGGTTGAAATAAAATATTGGCAAAAAGATAACAAATCGATTAGTACAATTAAAACAACCGATCCCGTTCAAACTCAAAAGCAAGATAATTTTATTACCAAAATCATTACTGACCCATCGGAAATGGGTAAGAAATATTCTTATGAGGTCTGGATAGATGGTAAAAAAATGAATTTTGATTATCCACTTGAATTTCAAACTCAAGCATTATGGCAATATCGAACGGATCCACCTAATTTTACTTTTGCCTTTGGATCCTGCAATTATATTAATGAAGAAAATTATGATCGGCCGGGCAGACCTTATGGAGGTGCCGACGAAATTTATCAATCGATCTATAAACAAAAGCCAGATTTCATGATTTGGGGAGGAGATAATTTTTATTACCGAGAACCCGATTGGAATACAAAAACAGGAATGATCCATCGAAATGACCACACTCGAGGACAAAAATCAGTCCAAGCACTCTTAGCAAATACGCATCATTATGCTATTTGGGATGATCATGACTATGGTCCCAATGATGCTGATCGTTCTTTTGTTTTAAAAAATACAGCCTTGGAATTGTTTAAGCTTTATTGGGGTAATTTAAATTATGTGTTCCCCCAAGAAGCAATCACAGGCCAGTTTCAGTGGTCCGATACCGAGTTTTTCTTAATGGATGACCGTTGGTTTAAGGCGCCAAATGATTTAAAAGATCCCGCAAAAGATTACTTTGGTCAAAAGCAATTAAATTGGCTTTTGGATGCATTAACAACCAGTAGAGCTAGTTTCAAAATCGTTGTAAACGGGGGACAAATCATAAATCCGGCTAAAATCTTTGAAAATATGTCAAATTATGAACAAGAAAGGAATCAATTATTAAAAGAAATACAAAATAGAAATATTCCCGGAGTTGTATTTCTTTCAGGCGATCGGCATACGTCTAGTTTTTGGAAACTCGAACGCCCAGGCACATATCCCTTATATGATTTAACCGTTTCGCCATTAACTGCCGGAACAGCCACCCCACATAAATTGGATTTAAACGAACAATTAGTTCCAGGAACGATGACTCAAGAGCGAGCATTTGCTACAGTCAGTGTATCAGGCCCATTAAAAGATCGTACGTTAAATATTACTTTACGTGACGTAAAGGGAGAAGTTTTGTGGAAACAAGAATTAAAATCAAATTTATTAAAATAAGATGGAAGTAGTTTTAAAGAGGATAGATGAAGATTTTCATTTTGAAGGAATGGGTAGCTCCTCCGTTCCAGTCCATATTGACGCCGCAGAGGGTATAGGAGGACATAATGCAGGTGCTAGACCGATGGAATTACTGCTTATGGGGATCGGTGGATGTACTGCTATAGACGTTATTTTAATTCTAAAAAAGCAACGCCAAACGATCGAAGATTTTCAAATTAGAATTTCAGGAAACCGAGAAAAAATTAAAGGGACCGAGAAAACACCCTTTCATGAAATCAATATTCAATTTGAACTAAAAGGCGCGATCGATGGAAATAAAGCATTAAAAGCAATCCAATTATCCATGGAGAAATACTGCTCCGCCACGGCCCAGTTAGAACCCAGCGCCAAAATAACACATACCTTAGTTTTAAACTCAAATCAATTTATAGCCTAATATGCAAGCTTATTTGGATCTACTGACTCATATAAAAGAAAAAGGCACGTATAAATCGGATCGCACAGGTACGGGTACAACCAGTGTTTTTGGATACCAAATGCGTTTCAATTTAGCCGATGGATTTCCACTGGTGACCACAAAAAAAACACATTTGAAATCCATCATCTATGAATTACTATGGTTTTTAAAAGGAGAAACAAATACGGCCTATTTAAAAGAAAATAATGTCAGCATTTGGGATGAATGGGCAAGTCCAACGGGAGATTTAGGTCCTGTATATGGCAAACAATGGCGATCATGGGAAGGTGCTGATGGACAAGTGATTGACCAAATAAAAGATGTTATTGATACCTTAAAAACAAATCCCGACTCTAGGCGAATTATCGTCAGTGCCTGGAATGTGGCCGATTTACCTAAAATGGCCCTAATGCCTTGCCATGCCTTTTTCCAATTTTACGTGGCTGATGGTAAATTGTCATGCCAACTATACCAAAGGTCCGCCGATGTATTTTTAGGTGTACCGTTCAATATCGCTAGCTATGCACTTTTAACGATGATGGTAGCCCAAGTTTGTGATTTAGCTGTAGGCGATTTTGTTTGGACCGGTGGTGATACGCACCTTTATAGCAATCACATGGAACAGGTTGATCTACAATTGACCCGCAGCCCACGCCCATTGCCCACTATGCGAATCAATCCAGACAAGAAAGACCTGCTCGATTTTGTTTTTGAAGATTTTACGTTAGAAAATTACGACCCATATCCAGGCATTAAAGCACCTGTTGCGATTTAGGCAAACAGCATTTTGATTATATCCGCGGCAGAAAATCCTTTGGATTCTGCCTTATAAGATAAAATAATACGGTGTTGTAACACAGCTACTGCCACTTCTCGTACATCTTCTACATTAGGCGAATATCGACCATGCATCAATGACCTGCATTTGGCAGCCAATATTAAATTCTGAGAAGCGCGTGGTCCAGCACCCCAGGTGATAAATTCTTTGGTAGATTCTGTAGCCAAATCATTATCGGGTCTCGTTTTATGCACCAAAGTAACAGCCGCTTCAACCACATGATCTGAAACAGGCACACGTCTTATCAAATCTTGATAAGCTAATAAAGAACTAATCGTCAATAACGGTTTAATGTCATCATCTACCCTCGTTTGTTCCGTCATACGAACCACATTAATCTCATCCTGAAAACTAGGGTATTCTAATTTAATCATGAATAAAAAACGATCCAATTGGGCCTCGGGTAGTGGATAAGTTCCCTCCTGCTCAATCGGGTTTTGAGTAGCAAACACCAGAAAAGGTTTAGGCAATTCAAAGCTTGTCCCCGATACAGATACCGTTTCCTCTTGCATAGCCTCTAAAAGCGCAGATTGAGTTTTAGGTGGAGTCCGATTAATCTCGTCTGCCAACACTAAATTCGTAAATACAGGACCGCGATTAAATACAAAGTTGCGATTAGCATCTAAGATTTCAGATCCTATAATATCAGAGGGCATTAAATCAGGTGTAAACTGGATCCGTTTAAAATCCAAAGCAACCAACGAAGAAATGGTGTGAACTAATCGAGTCTTTGCTAAACCTGGAACTCCGACCAACAAACAATGACCCTGAGAAAATAATGCATTAAGCATTAATTCAATGGTTAAATCTTGGCCTACTATCCTTTGATGAATAGCTGCTTTTAAAGCCTGAATGTCTTCAAAAAATGTTTCGGCAAGTTTAACGTCGTTCATCATACTTATTGAGAAGCTCCACCCGATGATCCGCCAACAGTCCCCAGCGTATTGCAACTTTTAAACTCATCATCAATGTAAATAAATACATCTTCTTTAGCTTTTAAAAACCATTTTTCTATCGCATCATTCTTCTTCCGAGTCAAAGCAATATTTGAAATTTTCTGATAATCCTCTTTTAGGTTAGCAAAATGAGGTGGATGTTTTGCCTTAAAAAATAAAATACGAACAGCACTGCGGCCATCCTCAGTTCGGTAAGGAATAGGGGTGGAAATTGTTCCAACTTTCATAGAATCAATCGAAAAATACAAGCCAGGCTCCATGGTTCCGTCAAAAGGAATTCGGTATGAACGACTTCCCATATCCATAATTAAACCCCCAGCATCCTGCGTTCCCTTGTCCTGAGAATTATCGCGCGCAGCAGCATCAAACTTAATAGAATCACGCTGAATCAAAACTCGAATACTGTCTAAATATTTAGTAGGCTCCGTTAAATCCAATTTTTGATAATCAGGTCTAAGCAAAATATGCCTTGCATGATATTCCTGTCCACGTACATCTAATAGCTGAATCATGTGAAAACCAAACTCACTTTCTACTACTTCCGACATTTGATTTGGCTTTAATTTTAAAGCAGCAGCCTCAAAAGGTGCAACCATCTGGCCACGCTTAGAAAAACCTAGATCCCCCCCACGCTTACCACTTCCTAAATCCTCGGAATATAATTTTGCCAATTCTTCAAAGCTTTCCCCTTTTTCAATTCGCCTACGGTAATCTAACAAACGAGAAATTAATTCATTTTTTTGATCCTTATTGGGTTGAGCTAAACGAACAATATGCCCTACCTCAACTTCTGAAGGAAGATATGGCAATGAGTCCGTCGGAATAGTACTAAAAAATGAGGCCACTTCCTTAGGGGTTATTTTGACATCATCTGTAATTTTGTCCTGCATTTTACGACCTGTCATCTGCTCTTTCAAATTGGCCCTCAACTCCTCTTTCATCGTAGCAATGGGTTTACCAAAAGCCTCCACAATATTTTTTGCAGTGCCATATTGCTGCTCCATTTGATCCATTCGAGAATTCAACTCCATTTCAATACGCTTATCTTCTACAATGACTGAGTCAATTTCAGCTTTTGCCAACATAAGTTTGTTGATCACTAATCCTTCCAATATTTGGCAACGATCTGGGGTGTTGGCCTGACCACTTGTTTGATATTGCTGAAATTGTTGCTCAATCTCTGATTTTAGGATATAATGATTATCCACTTTAGCAATAATTTTATCCAATAACTGAGCCGTATTTGCTTCTTGGGCTACACTTGTGATCGAAATTAAACAACCCACCACTCCTAAAAATAAATTCTTAATCCTCATCATTTCTATTGCATTATTTTATTTAACTCATCCTCTTGTCGGATGATAGGAAAACTTTTTTTCAAATTTAATATCCAATTTTGCTCTAATTCAGCCTGCAAATTCCTAATAATTGAACTTCTAGCCTCAGTAAAACTCTTTAATCGCTCTTTCTCAATATTTTTAACGTCAACAAAATAATACCTACCTGCTTTTTCAAAATTCTTTTTTCCTACTTTCCACGGAATACTATCCAATATCGCATTTTCTCCACGTTTAAAAAAACCTTCCTCTGCTAAAAGACTCATTGGTTTAATGGCATTAAACCGTTTAACCACATCTTCCATCGATTGAGAATAAAACTTTAATGAAACTCGAGAATTTTTAGTTTTATCCGTTTTCGAAGCAGCCTTCAAATTTCCTTCTAATTTTTCAATTATCCGAGTGTTTGCAATTCCCTTTTTATTTAAATACGAGGCGACCCGATTAATTCTTCCCTGAGCCAGACTATCCAATTCACTAGCATTATGATGTCCAGAAATTTCAATGATATACTCTCTATTTTTGGCCATTAAAATAAACAATTCTTGTAAAAGTTTTGTAGATGCTTCGGTCAATTGACTTTGTCCGAACTGAAACAAAAGATCAGGAAACCGCTTGTTCATTGGATAGGGCGCAGACTTCAATAACTCTAAAGCATCTGAGAGTGTCTTAGGATTATCTGCACTAAAAAGTTTAGCTTCCAACCGACTAGGCATCGTAAACTTTAACTCATTTGAAGCATAATATTTTTGTTGGCGTACCGAATCTAACGAGGGCTCAAAAATTTCCCTTTCCGTGATTTTACTAAACAAGCTTCCCTCATAAAATTCTTTCATCTGATCCTTAAAGGCTGGATATTTTATTTCCAAATGTTGTTCCTCTGCCTGAAGGGTGAACAAATCTATAAACTGTTCCAACCAAAATTCTTCGGAGATAGTCGGCAAATACCCCAAAGACTTAATCTTTTTCCTTTGTTGGTCTACGATAAAAGCATAAAACTCCTTAATTGTAAAAGACTTTTGATCAATGGAAAATAATGGAAAATTTAGGTAAGCCTCGTCACCAACACGATCCTGAGCAAAACGCTCAAGGGCCACTTTTTTGTTGGCCTCATTAATGTCAACTTTATTTTCTTGACGTACACGCTTCAAGAAAGAAGCCTTTATGATGGCGCTACGCTCAGAATCAGTCAACACCTTTTGCCTTAAATATTCAGCCATCTCCTCATAACTTAGTATGGGCTTTTTATCCAATAATTTAAAGATTTGCCAACCTAAATTTGTCCGAATAGGTTCTGTATAATCACCCAAGCGTTGGATACCAAATAATTTATCTTGAAGTTCTTCTGATAATTCAGACGAAGAATACCAACGCCTTAATTCGCCACCTCTGCCCTTCGAATAAGGATCCTCTGAAAAGTTTCTACAAATCGTTTCAAAAGTATCCTCCCCTTTTGCTAAATACTTTTGTACTTGATCGATCTTATTCTTTGCCTCCACCTGCAAATTTGTGGCTGCCGTAACAGGTACCGAAATTAAGATATGAGCTAAACGTATTTTGCCTTGATTAGGCCGAATATCTAAGACTTTGATGATGTGGTATCCAGTCTCAGTCCGAATTATACCCGAATATTGACCCTTCTCTAGGGAATAAATTGCATTTTCAAGCGGGTATTTTGTTTGAAGTATAGAGACATAACCTAATAATCCTCCCCTAGCCGCTGACATTTCATCCTCAGAAACTTTAGTTGCTAAAGCTTGGAAATCTTCCCCTGCGATAAGTTTTTTGCGAATGTTGTCAATTTTCTGAAAGGCCAACAAAGTATCCGCGGCACTTGGATTTAAGGGTAATTTCACAAGAATTTGAGTAATCAGCTTTTCAAATTTAGATCGCTGATAGGCTTCTCTAACCAATGTCTCCAATTGATCATTATCGATCAAGTATGGACTTGCTAATTCCTTCCTAAAACTTTGATATTCATCTTGAAATCCAGGAGATGAAGGTATTTTAGCTTCCTCAGCAGCTAAAATCTTAATTTGATAATCAATGTAATCCGACAAAAACTTTTGCTTATTCCCTGATTTGATGCTATCGCTCTCTAATAATCTTCTGTAATCTTTCTCAAAAAGGGATGAACTGATTTTCTTGTTTCCAATTTGTAGAACAAAATCAGATTGAGCCTTAGAAATACTTGACAACAACCCTACTCCGAAAAACAACAAAATTAAAAACCGTATTTTTAAACCCATAAAAATTAAAATCTTTTAGCCTTAATTGACCTAGATAAGCCAATAAAATTACGAAAAATCATTGAGAAAGTGATCTATTTGACAATATCCTTAACCTTTATTTCATACCCAAATTCATAATGAAAGGAATTTATGGCTGAATCTTTGCCCCTCCATTGAATGCGTTTAATTCTGGGTCTATTTTGAAGAGACAAATCATCCCAACTCAATAGCCCTTCCGAAATACCTAATAAATCATCTCGATCCAAGGTAGCTAGGAAATCTAATCCCATGGAACTTAATCTTGTGCCCCACAAAAACCAACCTAATGGATTGCTTGCAGAACTCCACTCAATGAATGTCAAAGGGATTTGAAGCGCATTAGTGTACGTGCTGACTTTGTTTAAAAATTTTTGGCTCTTTGAATAGTCATCTATTTCCCAAAGAGCTATTTGTATTCCTAATTTTTGCCCTTCTTTAAAATCCAAACGTAAACCAGGTATTGAATCCAAACTCAATTGGGTCCCTTTTTTAACCTTTCCTAGGTAATGAGTGCCGTGTACTGCTTTGACTACTGAATCTTTTTCCACCACATTGAGACTATAGGTGACAAATAACTCATCAAATTGCGTTAAATTTTCTTGTATATCGTGAGCGATTAATGGCTTAAGTACTAGATCAACTTGCTTACTTATAAGCTGAACCTTCTTGGTAGATACATTTGCAATCGGAGATAAACGTCTACCTGAATGGCACCCGAACAAGCACAAGCCAAACATGAGTAGTATGAATTTTTGCATTAATTTCCCTGAGGTTCTTGTTGGGTCAAGCAATGAAAACTTCCTTGTCCCCAAATAATTTTTTTGGCCGATAAGCCTATAACGGGTCTATCCGTAAATAATTGTGTTAAGGTATTTAAAGCGATCTCATCCTGAGGACAATCAAAGGTGGGAACTAGAACCCCCGCATTGGAAATGTAAAAATTGGCATACGAACCCGGCGCCCTGAATTCATCAATGATCACAGGATCTGGCATAGGCAATTCAACAATAGTAAGCTGCTTGCCAGAAATTAACCGCATTTGAGATAATTCGTGTAAATTTTTTACTAACACCGCATGATTTTCATCGGATTTTTTAGGCTCCACCATGGCAATGACGGTATCTGAATTTACAAAGCGAACCGTATCGTCAATGTGTCCATCCGTATCATCTCCTACAATCCCATCACTCACCCAAAGTACTTGGTCCACACCATAATACTCCATGAGGTATTCTTCTATTTGACCTTGGTTTAAATGAGGGTTTCTGTTGGCATTTAGTAAACATGACCTACTCGTCAATAAAGTTCCCGCTCCATTAAACTCAACTGAGCCGCCTTCCATGATAATTTTGGGCTGAGCAAATGGCAAATCTAACGATTGAGCGATCCCAACAGGTATTTTATTATCATCATCAAATGGCGGATATTTCCCACCCCAAGCATTATATTCCCAATCCACAATCATCCGAGAATTAGTATGCTGATGGATTAAAAATGCTGGACCATGATCTCGGCACCATGCATCATTCGTGGGTCGGATATGGCAATTAATTTGGTCAGAACTTATCCCATATATAGGTAATTGGCCCTCAATAAACTCTTTTAAAGCAAGATCATGAACATTAATATTCACTCTCTCCCCTACCGAAATCGCTTTAATCAACTGAAAATATTCAGGATACATGTCATGCAATTTTTCTGCTTGCCATGAATGGTCATTATGCGGAAAAGTAATCCAAGTGGCCTTATGAGGATGCCATTCGGGAGGAAAATAAAATCCTAGTGATTTTGGAGTCATGACCATGCAATTATAATTGTGCAATCAAACGTAAGCCTTCTAAGGTGATCAACTTGTTTACCTCGTCAAAGGAAGATTCCAAGGGAGTCAAAATAGATGATAATCCACCCGTAGCTAATACTTTAATGTGAGCGCCTTTTTCCGCTTTGATTTGAAAAATCATTTCCTTCACTAAACCTACATAGCCCCATAATATTCCTGATTGAATCGCTGAAACTGTATCAAACCCTAAGGCCGATTCTGGCATTTCAAGAGGTACTTCAGGTAATTGGGCCGTTTGGGAAAACAAGGATTTAACTGCTGTTTTTAAGCCTGGGGCAATGGAAACACCTTGCATTTTTCCCTTTGCATCCACCAATGTAAAAGTTAATGCGGTACCAAAATCTACAATAAGCACATCCGTTTTATAATTCAAATGCGCATATACCGAATTAGCGACTAAGTCAGAACCAATTTCATCTGGGCTTATGACCTCTATGGGCAAATTCGCATACAATTCAGTACCCATGCATATCGATTTTTTACCCGACCAAAAATCAACACCTTTCTGAATTTGTGGTAAAACGGATGGAACGACCGAACTGATTAAGATGGAATCGGGTTGATAGGATTCAAAACCCTTCTCTTTTAACTCCCGAACTAACCACATTTGCAGGCGCAATGGGCTCCATGGCTGATGCGTAGGAGTGCGTAAAATAGCTTTCCACGTATTCTCGGCATAAAATCCAAATACAATGTCCGTATTTCCAATGTCAATAACTAATAGCATAATTAAGCGGGTAAATCTTTTTCTAATCCAGCAGATAAGATGGGAAATCTTAACCAAGATTTAGGGTCTAAACTATAATCATCTACATGAAATCCGGGTGCATAGCGCTCCCTTTTCCATTGATTTCTCGCCCAAAGCCTATAAAAACGATGTGTAAATTTAATTAATTGATCTTTCGAAAATTTGGATCGATACATCTCTACAATAAGTTCCTGACATTCTGAAGGAGATTTTCGATCGTAAAAAGCCAATCGCTCCAAATCATTTAAAATAGGATATGGCATCAAATCTTCCTCATCCACCTGATGGCTTCCTAATGGCCTAAGTTCAGCACTAGGCTCAAGCGAGTTGACCCGATGTAAACCAGCCATTTCATGACCTTCAAGCGGTCCATGCATTTCTGCCCAAATCAACCATTTTCTCAAAAACGTTTTATCAATTCCGGCAATGGGTGAAATAGATCCCGAAGTATCTCCATCCATCGTTGCATATCCAACACTTGCCTCAGACCGATTGGATGTAGCTAAAAGTAATGCATTATTAATATTGGCAAACATCCATGCACTTGGGCTTCTTACTCTAGCCTGGACATTTTGCAAAGTAATATCATCTGATTCCCAAGATAATCTACGGTCAATAGCGCCTTCAATTAACGTTCGATAGCTCTTAACCAGCGCATCGATATCAATTTCAAAATGAGTCGAACCAATAAATTCAGCCAACTCTTTTGCTGATGTACGTGTATCATTGGAAGAATTCACGGTACCTTGATAAAGGGTAGTCAATAATTTTGACATTAAACCACTCATGTTTTCAACCGACTCCATCCATGGGATATAAGCTAATTTTTGCTTGAGTCCTTGAAATCCTACTTCTTTTTCTGCCAAATGCATCGCCATAAAACAAAGCGAACTAATGGCTGAGGAATCTGCACCACCTGATAAGGAAACCACATATCCGAAGGATTTAGATTTTCTCAAATAATCAAAAAGACCTAGTGAAATAGCCCGAGCAAATTCCTCCTCTTTAATGTATGCTGAATCTTCCCACGGGTTTATTGAATTTTCTGATGCTGATTGTTCCGTTTCGAAAACCTCTGTATTTGAATGAATAATATCGTCTGCCTGAGTAGGTAGAGTCCGAAGGTCTACAGCAGAATAAATCAAATTTGAATCAGCAAATGAAAAACGATTGGACTCAGCAATTATTCGGCCACACTGAGCAATGTAAGCATCTCCATCAAATATTACTCGGCCAGATTCATTGCCCAATAAATTGGCAAATAAATAAACACCATTGATTATTTCGGCTCCTTCAAGGGCCAATTTTTTCCTAATTTGTGATTTACCAAAAGCAAAATGCGAGGCTGTGGGATTGCATATCAACGAAACCCCGCGCTGCCCTAATGAAATAGCTGGGCGATTTTTTCCCTCCCATGCATCTTGGCATATTTCTACACCAACTAAAATCCCATTCCCCATTTCAATAAGATAATCACCTATCGGAATTTGAAGGCCATCTTTAACGATATAGCTTCTTTGACCAGCCGGCCACGGAGAAAACCAACGAGCCTCATAATGAACACCATCGTTAGCCAAATGCTGCTTAGGAATTAAAGCGATTAATTTTTTGTTGGAAATACAGGCTGAAACATTATAAAGTTTTTCAGAAAAACGTACAGGAAGGCCCACAAAAACGGTAATGCTGGAAGTATGTGGAATTAATTTCTCCAAATAGGACCATGCTTTTTCTTCTGTAAACGAAGAATAAAACTGATCCTCGCATCCGTATCCAGTTAAACATAGCTCAGGTAAACATAAGATTGAAATGTGAAATTGTTGAGCTTTCTGTATTACGTTTAATATGCGCTCAAAGTTACCCTCCCAATCTAATGGGATTTGATTAACAACCCCAGAACCAACGATTATTCTTGGCATTTATTTTCGAGGTTTTTGGGTAGTAATTTTAGGATTGCGACTAAGGAAACGGTACCAAACTTTTTTCTTTTGTAAACCTTGTGCCCCCATTAAAGCATAATTAGGCGTTCTTACGTGTTTATAACGTGGGGTCCACATCCAAGAAAATGCCTCCCTAGGTCTAAAATAAGATTCTCCATGCCTATGCTCAACACGCACACGGCAAGTTTCCCTTGGGCATCTGGCGGACCAGCAACTACTCATTCCGGCCCATAAAAGTAGGCAAGAGAAGAGAATTGAAAAGAAACGAAATACGCGCATGTTGGGAAATAATCAATTAAAAAAAATGATTCTAAATGTTAGAACGATTTCTAATTAGTTAAATTACAAATCAACTCTTAATTTTACTACGAATTTAAAAGTTAAAATGGAATTCAATACCAAAGATATAAAATCAGTTGCAAAAAGAGATGTTTTTGAATATCCCGTCATGGAATCTTTTTATACGATTCAAGGGGAAGGTAAATATCAAGGACATGCCGCCTATTTTATTCGGTTGGGAGGATGCGATGTAGGTTGCCATTGGTGTGATGTGAAAGAATCATGGCCTATAGACACTCATCCAAAAAAAACAGTTGATAGCTTAGTCAAAGAAGCGTTAAAATTCCCTGGCAGAATTGTGGTCATAACGGGTGGAGAACCCTTAATGCATGATTTAGGTCCTTTAACGGAAGCCTTCAAGGAAGCAGGATTTAATACTCATATTGAAACATCTGGGGTATGCGAGGTCGTTACAGGAACTTGGGACTGGATTTGCTTTTCACCTAAAAAGTTCAAAGAGGCCAATGCCACGATATTTCAGCAAGTTGACGAGTTAAAAATCGTCATTTTTCATAAATCAGATATTGCGTGGGCTCGAGAGTATGAGTCAAAAATGCCTATCAATGCAGTTTTGTATTTGCAACCAGAATGGTCAAAACAGGCAGAAATGAATTCAATGATCGTTGAATTTGTTAAATCAAATCCACATTGGAAAATTTCGATACAAACTCACAAGTTTCTTCAAATTCCATAAAATGATTGGACTCTGGATCATACCATTGTTTTCGTTTTTATCCGAAAGGGATAGTATTCCAATCGTCCCAGTTCCCATAAAAGAACTAAACATGTATAGAACTCAATACTTTCCCACTTATTCTGCTAGCCGAAAAGAACTATTTTTAACGGTCAGGAAAGCCCTTAATTCTGATGAGGAAATCTTTGTATCAAAATGGAATGGCCAGAAATTTGAAGCCCCATGGCCCATAGAGGAATTAAATCAAGAAAATAACGAAGGTACACCCACGCTCTCTAAGGACGGTAAAACCATGATTTTTTCAGGCTGTGATTATCCAAACTCATTTGGCGGTTGCGATTTGTATATGTGTCAATGGGTAGAGGGATCTTGGACTAGGCCAAAAAATTTAGGGTATAAAATAAATTCGCATGATTGGGAAGGTCAGCCCCAATTGAGTAGCGATGGTAAAAAGTTATTCTTTTCATCGGATAGGCCTGGTGGACAAGGAAAAAGAGATATTTGGCTTTCTAGCATAGAGGTGGATGGGAAATGGGGCCAACCAAAAAACCTGGGGGAAGTGATCAACACCGCAGAAGATGAACAAGGACCCTATTTTATACAGTCCAAGGATATATTAGTCTTTGCTAGCAATCAGAAAGGGGGATTGGGTGGTTTAGATTTTCATCAAAGTTTAGTCTATGAAGGTATTTGGTCTAAATCTGTACCCATTTATGAAATCAATAGCTCGTCCAACGAAGCAGGATTTTCTGAAGCTATAGTAGAAAATCAGTATTTTATCTCCAAAAAAGTAGGTGATCCCAACCAAGATCTTCAAATTCACAGCGTCATCATCCCAGATTATTGTTGGATTAAAAAACCATTCACCCCCAAACCGGAGATCCTCACATTAAAGCCAGCACAATTTTTCGAGTTAAGTTTTGAAGACATTCAATTCAAAATAAACCAATCGGACTTACCGATTGATGTACCGCTTAGTTTAAAGAATTTAGTCGAATTTCTTGCAAATAATATTCATCAACACATTGAAATACATGGACATACAGATGAAGTAGGAAATTCGATAGCCAATGTAAAACTCTCTGAAAGAAGAGCCTTATCTGTCAAAACATTTCTGGTAAACCATGGCATTGAACCTTCACGTATTATGACAAAGGGATTTGGAAATACTAAACCCAAAATTAAGAATGCGAGTATCGAGCAACGAAAGGCCAATAGAAGAATTGAAATTATTTTGCCCTAGTTTTTTTTCTACCTAGCTTCTTTTTCTTTTTCGAAACTTTTTTAATCACGAAAGGATGTAAACTTGAGGTTAATGAGTCTTTTTTAAACCAAGCAGAACGCAAAGAATCAGTGATTTCTATATCAGGAATCAATCGAATAGACACATTAGAAACTCCAAAAGAAATCAATCCTATTTCCTTAGCTGCAGCAAGGGAAATGTCTATAATAGCTCCTCTTCGATAAGGCCCACGGTCATTAATGCGAACAATCGTCGATTTATTTGTTTTGGGAAAGGTCACTTCCACCCACGATCCTAATGGAAAATACCGATGCGCTGCTGTAAATAGGTAGGGATTATACTTTTCCCCACTGGTCGTTTTCACACCCCAAAAACGGCTATTGTAATACGTGGCATTCCCTGTTTGTCGTTTACCAAAGCCCGAAACTTCAAAAATTTGTAATTGAACGACAAATAAAAGAATTGAAATTTTTAATATGGGTGAAATCATACACAAAGGAAATTCAGTCGTGGATAAAACAAAAAAGCCCTTTTCGCAAAGAGCTTTTTCAAAAATATTAAACCTAATTTATCGGTGGGCGATGTCGACAAATGGACGCGAAGTGTATCCGGTGTAAATTTGTCTTGGTCGGCCTATAGGCTCTTTATTGGTCTTTAATTCTTTCCACTGAGCTAACCAACCAGGTAGACGGCCGATCGCGAACATCACGGTAAACATGTTGGTCGGTATACCTAAGGCTCTATAAATAATTCCAGAATAGAAATCAACATTAGGGTATAATTTTCTAGCTACAAAATAATCATCATGTAAAGCAGCGTCCTCTAAATGCTGAGCGATAGATAAAACGGGATCATTCACTCCCAAAGCTTTTAAAACATCATCGGCAGCTTTCTTTATGATTTTAGCTCTTGGGTCAAAGTTCTTGTACACACGATGCCCAAAACCCATCAATCTAAATCCTGAAGCCTTGTCCTTAGCCATGGCTATATACTTATCTGTATCTCCTCCATCGGCTTTAATTGCCTCCAACATCTCGATAACTTCTTGGTTTGCACCCCCATGTAAAGGTCCAGAAAGTGCTTGAATTCCAGCAGATACCGATGCAAAAACATTGGCTTGAGAAGACCCAACCAAACGAACCGTTGACGTAGAGCAATTTTGTTCGTGATCTGCGTGCAGAATTAATAATTTATTTAAAGCTTTTGAAACAACGGGATCTACTGTATAAGCTTCCCCTGGTTTTGCAAACATCAATTGTAAAAATGTAGCACAATAATCCAACGAAGTATCAGGTTGATTAACATCTTGACCTAATCCTTTTTTATAATTCCAGATAGCCATCATTGGCAATGTTGCCATTAAGCGCATCATATTTTTCTCATCATCTCCAGCCTCCTCAGTAGAATGAAAAGCGGACATAAGACCCACTAAACCAGCTATTTCAGCCATGGGATGAACTGAATTAGGAATATAATCAGCGATTTTTCTCAAAACCTCATTTGAAATAGTGTATTTTTTAATTTCACTTTCAAATGAATCCAATTGAGTTAAAGTCGGCAATTCACCATGGATCAATAAGTAAGCCACTTCTAAAAAAGTAGATTTGTCGGCCAATTCTTCAATACTATAACCCCTATACCGTAAAATTCCCTCCTCACCATCTAAATAGGTAATCGCACTTTTAGTGGCCCCTGTGTTTTTATAACCTGGATCATAGGTAACATAGCCTGATAAATCACGAAGCTTAGCAACGTCGATCGCTTTTTCATTTTCAGAACCTACAAATGTTGGCAATTCAAATGATTGACCGTCTATATTGATAACTGAATTTTGAGACATGATGTAAAGAAGAATGGTTTATAGTTTTAAAAACTGTTTTGGCTAATAAAAATTTCAACCACTAAGATAATACGTAATTTTGAAAGGTTAAGTACCTTTACAAATCCTTTAAAAATAAGTTTAATTAACACAATTTTTTCTAAAGATATTTCAAAAATATTTGATCATATAACGCATTTACATCAACTAATTTCTACCTACTCATTTAGTTCAAAGGATCGATTTCTGACATATGTGAAAATTGACACACAATCTGACCCCAAATCAACGACTAGTCCAAGCACAGAAAAACAAAAAGATTTGGCCATACTTTTAGTCAAAGAGCTTCATGATCTAGGAATTTCCAATGCGTATACGAATGAATATGGATATGTCTATGCACGCCTAGAATCCAATGTATCAAAAGATGTTCCAGCGATTTGTTTTTGTGCCCATATGGATACTTCCCCTGATTGCGCTGGTTTTGGGGTAAAACCTATTATACATCAAAATTATCAAGGAGAAGATATTATTTTACCAGATGACTCTTCTGTGATTATCCGGTTAAATGAACATCCTGATTTACAAGAACAAATTGGAAATGACATCATTACTGCGAGTGGCGCAACTTTATTAGGGGCAGATAATAAGGCAGGAATCGCAGAAATCATGGATGCAGTGGCTTTTTGGCTGAAAAATCCCAGTGTCCAACATGGTCCAATATCCATCGTATTTACCCCTGATGAAGAGGTAGGCCGAGGAACGGACCACATCGACATTGAAAAAATAAATGCCGTATATGGGTATACGTTGGACGGCGAGAAGCGCGGACATCTAGAAAATGAGACATTTTCTGCGGATGGGTTTACCATTAAAATCAAAGGCATTTCACAGCATCCTGGATTTGCCAAGGGTAGAATGGAAAGCGCCATAAAAATAGCCGCTGAAATTATCTCAAAACTACCAAAAGAATATCTCAGCCCAGAAACAACCGAAAAAATGGAAGGATTTATTCATCCGGTAGACATACAAGGTCATGTCGAAGAAGCACAAATAGACTTTATTTTGAGGGATTTTGATACCTTAAAATTAATTGAGTACGGGAATTTACTCAAAGAAATTACCTCAGACGTATTAAAAAAATATCCAAATAGCCAAGCAGATTTTATTCAAACAGAACAATATCGCAATTTGAATGAAATCTTAAAAGACCATCCATTGTGCATTTCATTAGCGATGGAAGCGATGAAATTAGCAGGATTAACACCTGAGACGACAAGTATTCGAGGCGGGACCGATGGCTCCAGGTTAACTTTTATGGGATTGCCTTGTCCAAATATCTTTGCAGGTGAACATGCATTTCATAGCAAAGAAGAATGGGTTTCCGTCCAGGATATGCAAAAAGCAACTGAAACCATTCTGTATTTAGCAGAACTGTACACAGTAAGGTATCAGGTAATAGGTAAGAAGTAATAGGTAATAGGTATTTTACAAATACCTAATCTTTATAAATTTTAATTATAACCAATTAATTGATACCTATTACCCATTACCTGATACCTGATACCTATTACTTCTTACCTGTTACATCTTACCTAATACCTTTTACCTAAAAAAAATAATCCCACTCAATAGTTGCCGGTGGTTTAGACGAAATATCATACACCACTCGATTCACCCCCTTGACTTGATTAATAATTTCATTGGATATCCGTCCTAAAAATTCATAGGGCAAATGGCACCAATCTGCCGTCATTCCGTCCAAACTAGTTACAGCACGCAAGGCAACAACTTGCTCATAGGTACGTTCGTCGCCCATCACCCCGACCGATTGGACAGGTAATAATATAGCACCGGCTTGCCATACTTGGTCATAAAGACCATCTTGCTTCAAGCCATTAATAAAAATCGCATCCACTTTTTGTAAAATATCCACTTTTTCAGGAGTAATATCCCCTAAGATGCGTATAGCTAAACCTGGTCCAGGGAAAGGATGACGACCTAAAATTTCTTGGGGTACCCCTAAAGTCTTGCCGACTAAACGAACTTCATCTTTAAATAAGGTATTCAAAGGTTCTACCACCTTTAACTTCATAAAATCGGGTAATCCACCCACATTATGATGTGATTTTATCGTCGCAGAAGGACCATTTATACTAACACTTTCAATGACATCTGGATAAATAGTTCCTTGGCCTAACCATGAAACCCCTTCGATCAAATGGGATTCTTGATCAAAAACATCAATAAACGTTTTTCCTATTGCTTTCCTCTTTTCTTCAGGATCTGAAAGGCCAGCCAACGCATCATAAAAAAGCTTTTTAGCATTCACACCCTTTACATTTAATCCCAAGGTATGATACGATTCTAGCACCTGTTCAAATTCATTTTTACGCAATAATCCATTGTCGACAAATATGCAATACAGATTTTTACCGATTGCACGGTGCAATAAAACGGCCGCCACCGAACTATCTACTCCCCCTGATAAACCTAAAACAACTTTATCATTTCCCAATTTCTGCTTTAAAGCGGCAATCGTTGTTTCAGCAAAGGAATCGGAAGTCCACGTTTGTGAACATCCTGAAATGCCAACTACAAAATTCTTTATCAATTCACTTCCCTCTGTGGAATGCGTAACCTCAGGATGAAATTGTATGCCAAATATCGGTTTTGATATGTGTGAAAATACTGCGACACGTACCGTTTCGGTACTACCAATCACCTCATATTCCTTTGGCAAATCCATGATGGTATCCCCATGAGACATCCATACTTGGCTTTTTGCTGATAAACCATTCAATAAGGCACTTGATTTTTTAGAATCCATATGCGCCCTTCCATATTCCCGATGAGCAGAGGCCTGCACTGAACCACCCCCCAAATGAGCTATTAATTGAGCACCATAACAAATACCCAAAATAGGCCGATCACCAAGTAAAGTCAAATCTATACTAGGCGAATTTGCATCACGAACCGAACATGGGCTACCCGACAAAATAATCCCTTTCACGGAATCGTCTAAAACTGGGATTTTGTTATAAGGATGTATCTCGCAATACACTTTAATTTCTCGTACTCGCCGAGCAATTAACTGTGTCACTTGAGAACCAAAGTCAAGGATAATAATCTTTTCCGCCATACGAATTGATAAAAAATAAACAGCAAAGGTCGGAAATTTCAGTCAAAAACCGATTATTCCTTTTGAAAAATCTATTGGTATAATAAATAACGTAAGCGCATTTGCGAATAAACTTTCAAAGCGGGTTCCCAAGAAGCACGAATTTGAGCTTCTGTTTGGCCCGCTAACATTTGCTTGCGTAAAGTATCCGTACCGGCCAACTTATCGAAAAAAGATGGGCTTGAAAAAAAGCTTTCACTTTTACCCATCTTATTGAAAAAATAAAGCAAGTATTTTAAACTGAAACCTAATTGGCGCACCGGAATTGTTGTCAAATTAAACCCAAAACAAAGTTTACCTTTTTGAGGAGGATCCATCGCTCCCGCCATAGGCACAGGGGTAAAATGATAATCACCAGCACCATCTAACGGAAGTCCAGCCACCTGGAATTGCGTATTAGTTCCTCGGCCTATACTGACAGGCGTCGCTTCAAACAAACAAAGCGAAGGATATAAACCAATGGATTGGTCATTAGGTAAATTAGGGGAAGGGGGAATCGAAATATGTACAAAAGCATCATGTGAGTAATTCTGCACGGGAATAACTTTCAAATCACAAACCACTTGATTCGCTAGCCATCCCTCGCCATTAATCATTTTCGCTAACTCTCCCATCGTACAACCATGAACAATAGGAATGGGATTTAGGCCTACAAATGAGGCAAATTGGCGTTCTAAAACGGGTCCATCGACATAATGTCCGTTGGGATTAGCACGGTCTAAAATGAGCAGTGGAACCTTATTTTCAGCACAAGCCTCCATCACATAATGAAGCGTAGAGCTATAGGTATAGAAACGAACACCCACATCTTGAATGTCAAAAACAACAATATCCACATTTTTTAAGTCCTCCTGAGTCGGCTTTTTATGTGTTCCATACAAGGAAATAATGGGCAATCCTGTTTTTTGATCGAAACTGTCATCCACATGTGCGCCCGCATCTGCACTTCCTCTAAATCCATGCTCCGGAGCCATAATTTTAGTGACTTGAACGCCGGAGGCCAACAAACTATCCGCCAAATGTGTTTTTAAAATAACAGAAGTGTGATTGACAACGAGGGCCACCTTTTTATTTTTCAATAAATGCACATAGAATCTAGTGGAATAGGCTCCTGGCATAGGATTGCCTATCTGTTGTGCAGGCAATGAATAAAAAATGAACAATAATAAGATTAGCTTGTAGAATCGAATCAATAGCATTTTCTTTGCGTGTTAAATTATCAGGTCAAATATCTGATATTTTTTTAGTATTATAAACTTGTGAATAAATGAATTTTCCCTTATTCGTAGCTCGTCGGATTAGAAATACACAAGAAACTTCATTTTCTAAAACCGTTACGTGGGTTGGCGTAGGAACGATCTCACTAGGAATAAGCATTATTCTGATTGCGTTTTCAATCCTATTTGGGTTCAAATCAGCCATTCAAGAAAAATTAACTAGTTTTTCGGGTGATATACGCGTAAGTAAATTGAGTGGCAACCATTCGATTTCAGAAAGTCCGATTCACAAAAATCAGGCTTGGGAAAAGTCCGTTGCTCAACTACCCTACATCAATCATATCCAATCCCACATTCAAAAACCAGGTATCCTGGTTGGCAAAACAGGACTTGCCGGAATTGTTATCAAAGGGATTGGCCAGGATATGCCACATACTCAAATAAAAAACAATCTAATTAAAGGTCTCCCCTATTTAAAAAATTCACAGGATGTTATCATTAGTCAGATTCTGGCCAAACAATTAAAAACGAGTATAAACCAAAGTCTAATTTTATACTTTTTAAGCCAACCGGAGCGACCTAGAAAAGTTAACGTAACCGGAATTTATGAAACGGGTTTAGAAGAATTAGATAAAATTTTTATTTTGGCAGACCTCGATTGGGTACAGAAAATGAATGGCTGGAGCGCAGATTCATTAGGTAGTTATGAAGTTATTCTTAAAAAAGGAGCTGATTTAAACCAATCGGCCTATTATTTAGAAAAGGATTTGCCGACCGAATGGAAATTAGAAACCATTGTGGAATTATACCCATCCCTATTTGACTGGATGAATATGTTGGACCGCAACATTGTCATCTTTATTTCGCTATTGCTTGTAGTCGCTTGCTTTAACCTCATCGCCACGCTTTGGGTATTAATCATGGAAAGAATTCCCATGGTCGGTTTGCTAAAAGCATTAGGCAGCTCTCAAAAACAAATAAGAACCATTTTTTGGTGGAACGGATTCTTTATTTTACTAAGGGGATTATTGATCGGTAATTTAATTGCTATCATTTTTTGTTACATTCAATATACTTATAAATTGATCCCACTAGATCCAGAAAATTATTACATGACCTCCGTACCCATTCTTTGGGATACACCTACCTGGATATATGTCAATGTAGGAACATGTCTTTTAGTAGCCCTTACCATAACTTTACCTACTTTATTTATCAAAAAAATAGACCCGAAAGATGCCATCAATTACAAAAATTAAAAACGTTCGATACCTGTTCATGGCATCGTTATTATTCATCAGCGTATGTTTATCTGGGCAAAATACCATCGGGTATTCCATTGATTTGAATAAACTTAACAACGATAAATTAAGTGTCCAAGTAAAAACACCCAAATTCAAGGAAGACCAAATTGACTTTTTCTTCCCTAAAATCGTTCCTGGTACGTATGCCAATTATGACTTTGGGAGATATATAAGTGATTTTCAAGCTTTTGATGCACAAGGAAAAAGTTTATCCGTCGTAAAAAAGAATGTAAATCAATATCAAATAAAAAATGCCGTAAAATTAACTCGGATTACCTATCAAGTAGATGACACTTGGGATAGCCCGGAAATTGACGGAGAATATGTATTTGAACCCGCGGGAACTTCCTTCCAAAAAGACACTTTATTTGCCTTAAATACGCATGGGTTTTTAGGCTATTTTAAAGGATTTGAAAAGAATAAAATCGAGTTAGAAATCAATAAACCCAAGTTTATGGTGGGTACTTCTTCATTAAAAAGCGACGTTAAAAGCAGTCCCACTCAAGATATTTTCAAGGCAAATTCATACTATGAAATCGTAGATTCCCCCTTCATGTATGCTAAGCCTGATACGACTATTCTAAAAATCGGTAACGTAGAAATCGTCATTTCCTTATTTACACCCAACAAAACCTTAATCGCTGAAGAAATAGCACAAAAAATCAAACCTCTTTTAGAAGCGCAAAAAAACTATTTGGGAGGCAATTTACCTATCCAGCGCTATGCATTTTTGATTATTCTGTCGGACAATCTGAAAAATGGTAGCTATGGTGCCTTAGAACATGCTAAATCTTCATTTTACTATTTACCAGAGGGAGATATTTCAGGCTTAGGCCAAACGATTTTAGACATTTGTGCCCATGAATTCTTCCACATTGAAACCCCTTTAAATATTCATTCGGAGGAAATTGGAAATTTTGATTTTAACCAACCCAAAATGTCCAAGCATTTATGGTTGTATGAAGGCCTAACTGAGTACGCTGCCCATCACATGCAATTGAAATATGGACTCATCAAATTACCGCAATTCATGCAAACGATCCAAGAGAAATGGGAGACGATGCAAAAGCAATTTGACGATAAAATTCCCTTTACCGAGATGAGTAAAAAGGTCTTAGATACCTATAAAGATCAATATAGCAATGTCTACCAAAAAGGAGCTTTATTGGGTTTTGGCCTAGATTTATTGTTGAGAAAAGAGTCCAATGGAACGTATGGAACCCAACAAATGATGCAAGATTTAGCTAAAATCTATGGTCCCAATAAATCCTTTAAAGACGATGAATTATTTGATCAATTAATCCAGGTAACTAAATTTCCTAGCCTAAAAGAATACTTCAATAACTATGTAGCAGGAAATAAAAAAATTCCGTTAAATGATTGGCTCAATAGTATTGGATATGAAATCGATCCTAATAAAAAAGATACGGTTAAAACCTTAGGATTTGATTATCAAACACTCAATATAAATTCAGAAACCAAGCGGGCATTCATTGGTAGTGAGCTAGGAATTAATGCCTTTGGAAATGAACTCCATTTAAAAGCTAAAGACGAACTAGTTTCTTTAAACCAATTGCCCGTCGACCTACCTAATTTTGTAAAAAATACCCAACAAGTTTTATCAAATATAAAAACTGGTGATTTGCTTACCCTAGAAATAGCGCGATCAAACGACAAGGGAGGATTTGAAACCATTAAATTAGCCGCTCCGTTTCAGCTTACCATTCAAGCGAGTAGAAAATCTATTAATGAACTTATCCTACCATCAAGAAAGCAAATCAAATTGAGGGAAGATTGGATGAAGCCTAATCCGTAATTTCGGTAGCCGGCGCTATAAATTCTTTCTCATGCTTGGCAATCCAGACTGTGGCTACTCCATTGCCAATAAAATTAGTGATGGCACGGGCTTCGGACATAAATCGGTCTACGCCCAACAAAAGCGCTAAACCCTCCAAAGGTATCACTTGGAGTGCGGTCAAGGTCGAAGCCAACACCACAAATCCACTACCAGTGACTCCGGCAGCGCCCTTACTCGTTACCATTAAAACTCCTATGATGGTCAACAATTGCCCATAAGATAAATCAATGCCATATACCTGAGCTAAAAACAGGGTCGCCATGGATAAATAAATGCTGGTCCCATCTAAATTAAAAGAATATCCTGCTGGAACGACAAGGCCAACAACCGATTTTGAACAGCCCATTTTCTCTAATTTTTTCATCAGCGAGGGTAAAGCTGCTTCAGAAGAAGAGGTACCTAACACAATTAATAATTCTTCCTTAATAAATTTCAAAAAGCTCCAAATTCGTTCGCCGCAACTACGCATCACAAAGCCTAAAACGATGAAAACAAATATTCCCATCGTCATATACACTGAAATCATCAATTTAGCGAGGGGCAACAAGGAATGAATGCCAAACTTTCCAATCGTAAAGGCCATCCCACCCATAGCACCCAAAGGAGCTAAATACATAATAAAATGCAAACCCTTAAAAACCCAATCTGAAGCTTGGTGCATGCCGGAAATCATTTTTGCCTTGCTCGTAATCCATGTTAATAGGACACCAAAAATCAAAGAGAAAATCAATACTTGGATCGTGAAATTTTCCTTTAAAAACATGAGCCAACTAAAATCCGCGGCTTTTTGAGTATACTTTGAAATATCTCCACCGGCCACATCATCCCGGATGACCCCGATTCCTGGTTGGAGTAATTTAGAAACGGCCAACCCTATCACCAAGGCCAAAGTGGTAATTACTTCAAAATATAATAAAGCTTTTCCTCCCACACGACCTACCTTTTTCAAATTACCCATATTAACAATTCCCAAACTGATGGTCAAGAATATGATGGGATGGATAAACAGTTTGACTAAACTGATAAATATTCCACTAAACATCTCACTTAAGGATGGCCCAAAACTAATTTCGGTTCCAAGCAGGGAATAATTAATTTTCTTTTCAAATATAGGGTATAGCGCAATGTCAGGTCGAAAATGACCCACAATAACACCAATAACGATGGAAAGGAGGACCCAAAAAGTTAGGTTTGAAGTAATATTATTCTTTTTCATACGTTAGAAAGAGGTTTAAGCAAAAGTAATAATTATTGATAATAAAACATCGTTTGGGATTCTGCTCAGTTTTGCCGAATTTTACAAGCTATTTAGTTGCCTTAATTTCAAAGTTTATGTCAGAAAAAATCAAGTGTTTAATTATAGGTTCGGGTCCTGCAGGTTATACAGCTGCTATTTACGCTTCTCGTGCAGGTTTACATCCTGTTATGTACATGGGAGGCCAACCAGGAGGACAATTAACCACCACCACGGAAGTAGATAATTTTCCAGGATATCCCACTGGCGTGGATGGTCCGACCATGATGATTGATTTAGAAAATCAAGCCAAGCGATTTGGAACGGATATTCGTCATGGATTAGCGGAAAAAGTAGATTTCACATCCCAACCGAAAAAAGTTTGGATTGACAATGGGGATGAAATTGAAGCAGATTCTATTATTATAGCCACTGGTGCTTCAGCTAAGTGGCTTGGCTTAGAAGGAGAGACTACTTACAATGGTTTAGGCGTTTCAGCCTGTGCTGTTTGTGATGGATTTTTCTACCGAAATCAAATCGTTGCCGTTGTAGGAGCGGGTGATACGGCCGCAGAAGAAGCCAGTTATTTGGCTAATTTATGTACCAAAGTTCACATGATTGTGCGAAGAGATGAAATGAGGGCTTCTTTAATCATGCAAGATCGTGTCAAAAATAATCCCAAAATCGAAATTCATTGGAATTCAGAGACCGAAGAAATTTTAGGGGATGCAACAGGCGTAACAGGTATTCGTTTAAAAAATAGGGTTAGTGGAGCTACGGAAGAAATTGCCTTAACGGGATTTTTTGTAGCGATTGGTCATCAACCCAACACTTCCATTTTTAAAGGTGTGTTATCCATGGATGAACAAGAATATTTAATCACAGAAAAAGGAAGTACTCGAACCAATGTAGAAGGCGTATTTGCTTGTGGAGATGTACAAGATTCAACTTACCGACAAGCAGTTACCGCAGCTGGTACAGGTTGTATGGCAGCATTAGACGCGGAAAGATGGTTGGCCTCCAATCATTTACACTAATCATTTTGATGAATTTAAAAACGTTATTTTTAGGGGTAATCTTTTTATTTCCTTGCTTTTTATCAAAAGCACAGGAGAGAAAATTATTTAAAAAGAATACCAAAATTGAATATAAAAGTCAGGCACAGCTCTATCAAGAACAGAGTAAAAAGAGTGACCTAGACGAATTACCTCCATTACAATTTAGAACAGAATCTGAATCCGGATCTACGGCAATTGGAGGTTCTGAAATGCAAGAGCGAAAATATGAGCCTTTAAAAGTCATTAATCCAACCATAAGTAATTTTGACACGACGTCGATCGACGAAGGAGAAGCCTTGGTAGTAGAAATAGAAGAAGAAAATGCACCGGAAGGAAGTGAAGATTTTGTTTCCGTTGCCTCATACTATTCGATTTGGGATACGCAAAGTATAGATCCTTATGACATCAATGCCAAGGATTTCGATGAACCCATTGATTTAGAATTGTATAATTTGGCAACAGGGAAGAATTGGTCTGCTCCATTAGCAACTGTCAAACAAACAAGTCCATTTGGACCTCGTTGGGGTCGATTGCACGCAGGAGTAGATCTAGACTTGGAAACAGGATACCCCGTTTATTCAGCCTTTGACGGCATTGTGCGGATGGCCAGTGTCGACTGGGGGGGATATGGAAAGTTTATGGTTGTCAGACATTATAACGGGCTAGAAACTCTTTATGGGCACCTTTCCAAGCAATCTTTAGAAGCAGGAACATTTGTAAAAGCCGGAGAGGTAATTGGTTTAGGCGGAAATACAGGTAGAAGCACAGGATCACATTTACATTTTGAGACTCGCTTTGAAGGAAATCCATTTAATCCTAACCAAGTATTTAATTTTGGTACGGGGGAACCTCTTTCTGATCATTTATTGATTACAGCACAAACATTTAATACAAGGGCATTATCGCTCAGAAACGAATATGGAAGTGTTGGCGAAAAAATTAGAACAAGACGTAAAGCTTGGACTAGGGTTCGCAATGGAGATTCATTGTATTCGATTGCACAGAGGGCTGGAATGTCAGTTTCAAAATTAGCCCGATTGAATGGTTTGCGATTGTCGTCCACGATTCGAGCCGGAAGACGTTTAAGAATTCATTAATATGGATATAAAACTTGACATTTTGGTGATGGCCGCTCATCCAGATGATGCGGAATTAAGTTGCTCAGGAACCATTCTTTCCTATATAAACCAAGGAAAAAAAGTAGGTATTGTCGATTTTACGAGAGGCGAAATGGGGACAAGAGGAACTCCAGAAATCCGTTTACAGGAGTCGAATGATGCGACAAAAATCTTAGGATTGCATGCTAGAGAAAATTTAGGATTAGCGGATGGTTTTTTCCAAAATGACCAAGCAAGCCAATTAATCTTAATGGAAGTAATCAGAAGATACAGACCCGAAATTGTGCTAGCCAATGCTCTCGAAGATAGACATCCTGACCATGGAAAAGGAGCTAAATTAGCCATTGATGCCTGTTTTTTATCAGGCCTTCGAATGATTCAAACCATAGATTCCCATTCGAAAACAGAGCAATCTGCCTGGCGTCCCAAACATGTTTATCATTATATCCAAGACCGATATTTAGAACCTGATTTTGTGATCGACATCACGGAACATTGGGAAACGAAGGAACAATCGATCCGAGCATTTAAAAGTCAGTTTTTTGATCCAACCTCCAAAGAACCCAATTCCTATATTTCAAGTCCTGATTTCCTATCTTTCATTCAAGCTAGAGCTCAAGAAATGGGCCATAAAATTGGCGTTAAATATGGGGAAGGATTTCAAAGCCAAAAGACCTTGCAGCTCACGAATTTATTTACCTAAAACTAAGGGGCTAATCGGCCTATTTTCCAAATTTTTTCATCGCTTAATTCATAGATCACCCGATCATGCAATCGAGAAGTACGTCCTTGCCAAAATTCAAAATAAGAGGGAATCAATTCAAAACCTCCCCAATGCGGTGGCTTAGGTATTTCCTGACCTTCATACTTGGCCTCTAATTCCTTAAATGCCAATTCTAAAATATCACGTGATTCGATGCGAGAACTTTGTTCTGAAACCCAGGCGCCTAATTGTGAGGCACGAGGTCTATTTTTAAAATATATTTCAGCTGTGGCTGAATCTACCTTTTGCGTTATCCCCTCAATTCGAATTTGGCGTTCTAATTCGGCCCAATAAAAAGTGATGCACGCCTGAGGATGCTTATCTAATGATTCAGCTTTACTTGATCGATAATTCGTATAGAATGAAAATCCCTCACCCACGTTTTTCAATAACACAATTCGGCCATTGGGCATCCCATTTTCACCTATGGTGCTCACATGCATGGCATTAGGTTCAGGAACCTGACTCGCTTTGGCCTCAGAAAACCATTTTTTAAATTGTTCAAAAGGATTTTTATCTACAGAAGATTCCAATAATTCTCCTTTTTGATAATTGATTCTGAGTTCAGCTAAGTTCATATTCGATCATTTTTTCATATCTTTACTCAAGGTAAAGCCCCACAAATTTAGTTAAATTCTATGAAAAAATTATTCCTCTTTGATGCCATGGCGCTCATTTATCGAGCTCATTTTGCATTTGCTAAAACACCCCGAATTTCGTCAAAAGGAATCAATACCAGTGCCGTTTTTGGCTTTGCCAATACCATTTTAGAAGTTATTCAAAAAGAAAAGCCTGATTATTTAGGCGTTGCCTTTGATACCCCCGCTCCTACTTTTCGACACATCGAATATACCCCATACAAAGCTCAACGCGAGAAGCAACCGGAAGATATCACGATTGCTATTCCCTATGTAAAGCGATTTGTGGAGGCACTCGACATTCCTATTTTAATTTTAGATGGCTATGAAGCGGATGATGTGATCGGGACGATTGCCAAAAAAGCGGTGAAAGAGAATCCGGAAATTGTCGTTTACATGATGACCCCAGATAAAGATTATGGCCAATTAGTAGAAGAACGAATCAAAATGTATAAACCAGCTTTCATGGGAAAGGGGGTTGAAGTACTAGGTCCAAAAGAGGTGTGCGCGCGTTGGAATATAAAAAATGTAGACCAAGTCATCGACATGCTTGGCCTCATGGGAGATGCCGTGGATAATATCCCTGGAATACCAGGAGTGGGTGAAAAGACAGCACAAAAACTGTTGGAGGAATTTGAGTCTTTGGAAAATTTGTTAGAAAACACCGATCTTTTAAAAGGAAAATTACAAGAGAACTTAATTAATTTCAGGGAGCAAGGAATCTTATCAAAGCACCTTGCGCGTATCTTATGCGAAGTTCCCATCGAATATGAAGAGGAGAAATTAATAGCCACTCCACCCAATCGTGCACTTTTAGAACCCCTATTAGACGAGTTAGAATTCAGAACATTGAGGAAAAGAATTTTAGGAGAGGAAAGCCCCGCGCCTAGCGCAGAACCCAAATTGGCGCCTAAGAAGGATTCAAACCAAATGGATATGTTTGCCGTATCGGCCGCTCCACAAACTGCTCAAGTTCACGGAAGTATAGAGGAGAGCGTTAGTGAACCTACGGATTTCAGTTTCAATAATTTACAAAATACAAAACATCAATATCATTTAATTCAGGGGGAAGCAGCTATTAAATCCCTAATAGGTTTTTTAGCCCGACAAAGTTCATTTTGCTTTGATACGGAAACGACGAGCCTGTCGGTTGTAGAAGCGGAGCTTGTAGGAATGTCTTTTTCCTACCGAAAGGCTGAAGCATTTTATGTACCCTTTCCTGAAAACAAAGAGGAATGCCAAAAGCAAGTTGACCTATTTAAGGAAATATTCGCCAATGAAGCGATTCAAAAAGTCGCTCAAAATATCAAATATGATATGAGTATATTGGCCAACTATGGCCTCGAAATCAAAGGGGATATCTATGATACGATGTTGGCTCATTACCTAATAGAGCCCGAAAAACGTCATAATATGGACGCCATGGCCATGTCCTATTTAAACTACGAACCTATGTCGATCGAAAGTTTAATAGGCAAAAAAGGAGTCAAACAAGGAAATATGAGGGATGCAGATATTATGGCTGTCAAAGAATATGCCGCTGAGGATGCCGACATTACCCTCCAATTAAAACCCATTTTAGACCAAAAACTGTTATCAAATCCTAAAGCTATAACGCTTTTACAGGAAGTTGAAATGCCGCTATCCCGTGTATTATCATCGATTGAAAGAGAGGGAGTTAATTTAGATATTCCATTTTTGAAAGAGATGTCTAACGTGTTGGAGGTTGATTCAAAGGCGGTCCAACAAAAAATTTATGAGGCGGCGGGACAAGAATTTAACATCGCATCACCAAAGCAATTGGGGGAGATCTTATTTGAAAAATTAAAATTAGATCCGAAAGCGAAAAAAACGAAAACGGGTCAATACATGACTGGCGAGGAAATTCTTTCTAAAATGGAATCTGAGCATGCGATCGCTTCCC
>CAMDJW010000015.1 GCA_945901025.1 Spirosoma fluviale
ATGGGAAAGGATAAGATTCTTAAGACGATTGAAATTAAAAACCGACGGGCTTCCTTTGAATATACATTCATTGATACGTTTACGGCGGGCATGGTTTTGATGGGCACTGAGATTAAGTGTATCCGTCAGGGAAAGGCAAATTTGACGGACTCTTATTGCTTATTTTTTCAGGGGGAGTTGTTTGTTCGCAACATGCATATTTCTAAATATGATGAGGGAACTCATTTTAATCATGACCCGCTTCGAGATCGAAAATTATTATTATCTAAAAGGGAATTAGGGAAGTTGCAGAAGGAATTAAAGAATGTGGGTTTGACCATTATACCCACTCGCTTATTTATTTCGGACAATGGCTATGCGAAATTGAATTTTGCATTGGCCAAAGGAAAGAAGTCTTTTGATAAACGGGATGACATCAAGGAAAAAGATGTGAAGCGCGAAATGGATCGTTCCCTTAGTTAGATTTTTCTCTAATTTTTTTCACGATTTTCACGGCTGACATGATGGCGATGGCAAAGGCAACAAAGCCCAATAGTCCATATACCCAATCAAACGTATTTTTGGCTACTACGATAAATACGACTGCGACAAGCAGTATGGTCGCAATTTCATTAAATAGTCTCAGTTGGTTTCCGGAAAGAATGAAATTTTGATGTCTGAATGAAATAATGAGGTGTCTACAATAGAAGTGATAGATCGTCACACAAAGGACAAAGGTTAATTTCAGATGTAACCAGGGTTGCTGGCCAAAAGTATCCCACCAAACCAAATAGATGAGTGAAATTCCTGAAATCCAGGTGAGCCAAAGTGCCGGTATCATGATGGCATTAAAAAGAATTTTCTCCATTTTCTCGAACTGTTTGGAAAGAATGGTTTTTTCTAATTCGGGTTTATCTTGAGCTTCAGCGTGGTAAACGAGTAAACGTGGCAGGTAGAAAAGTCCAGCAAACCACGAGGTGACTAGAATGATGTGCACCGACTTTAACGTTTGGTAGAGTGCTGCGTCGCTCATGATGCTCGGTGATATCGGTTAAATAAGCTATTTATTTTGAGTTGGATTACGCCAAAAATCGCTTCTTTGAAGATGTTGGCGGACATTTTGCTCGTACCTTTTGTTCGGTCGGTAAAAATGATGGGTACCTCTATTATGTTGAACTTATATTTCCAAGTAGTGAATTTCATTTCTACTTGGAATGCGTAGCCAATAAATTTGATTTGATCTAGGGGGATTGTTTCTAGCACCTTTTTTCGGTAGCAAACGAAACCTGCGGTAGCGTCTTGAATGGGCATACCGGTAATGAATCGAACATAAAATCCGGCGAAATAGGACATTAATACTCGGCCCATGGGCCAATTCACCACATTGACCCCGTTTATATAGCGAGACCCGATGGACATGTCGGCGGATAAGGCGTGTTCGGGATCAATTTTTTCGGATTTCAAATCCTCGGGACTTGCGCAGGCGTAAAACAAACGGATAAGGTCTTCAGGATTATGTGAAAAATCGGCATCCATTTCAAAGATGAAATCATAATGGTTTTCAATGGACCATTTAAATCCTGTGATATAGGCGGTTCCTAGTCCCATTTTCCCTTTTCTTTCGATGAGAAAAATACGGGAAGCATTTTCTTTTTGAACTAATTTGACCGCATTTGCCGTACCGTCCGGGGAACCATCATCGACGATTAAAACATTGAAATGCGGTTTCAGGCTCAACACCTTTTCGATGATGGCTGTGATGTTTTCGATTTCGTTGTAGGTCGGGATAATGACTATCCTGTTATTCATGGTTGTTTTTTGGGTGACAAAAGCAATCTAATGTGTGATCTATGGTCATTCCAGAGGCTTGCATAAAAGAATAATAGATGGTTGGGCCGACAAATCGGAAACCATGTTTCTTAAGTGATTTACTCATGTTCTCGGAAATTTCGGTACTGACAGGTAAATCTTTTAGGCTATGGAAATGGTTTAGGATGGGATTAAAGTCCACAAATTCCCAAATATATCGATCAAAGCTACCAAATTTTTCCTGAATTTTCATGAAGGCGATGGCATTCGTTTTTACGGATTGTATTTTGAGTCGATTTCGAATAATGTTAGGGTTTAACGTTGCTTCGTTTTGTTTTTCTTCTGTCCAATGGGCCAGTTTGGTGTAGTCGAAATTTTCGAATTGAGCTCTAAAATGGATTCTTTTTCTTAAAATCGTAATCCAACTTAACCCCGATTGAAATCCTTCGAGGCTTAAGAGTTCAAAAAGTGATTGGTCGTCATGCATTTCGTTTCCCCATTCTACATCATGGTAATCTTGGTAAAGGGTGTCATTTGAACACCAAGCACATCTTATTTGATCGGGCATTTCTTTTTTATTGATGAGGCAATTAGCTTAGATTTTTCGAGAAATGGAACTATTTACCTGATCATTTTAAATTTTATCAGGATGTTGATTAAATAGAAATACGGTTTTTTTATTCGTAATAATTCGTTTAGCTTTGCGATAGTTTAGGGTGTGTGCTTCTTTTCAATAAGGGGTAAACACATAATAGGGAAGCTAGTTGAAATCTAGCACTGTCCCCGCAACTGTAAATTTTTGTAATGCTTTTCTAATAGACCACTGGGCAACTGGGAAGGTAAGAAAGGTAATAAAAATGAGTCAGGAGACCTGCCTTAAATGATACTTAATCTTGGACTACGGAGGATGGGCTGAGGTTGAGCGTTCGATTTATTTCCATTTTTTATGGCCCTGAAATGGGCATTTTGTATGTTTTCTGTTAAAAAAGTGCAAGTTTTTGCACGGGTTTCTGTTGCTTTTTTGCTACACTATAGTTCTGTATGGGCTGTTGCTTTTATGCTACAGTCTGGTTCTGTATTGGCTAACACGTTTATGCTAAAGCCTAGTTATGCTTTTTCGAGTGATTCCCATTCGACTCCTCCCACTGATCTATTAAGAAGAGACACGGTAACAATTTTAGAGGAAGTGGAAGTCTCCGCGCCAAAATTGGCGGGGAAGTTGGCCCGCACGGGCAAAGTCCTAACACGCATTACCGCGGAACAAATACGTGCGAGTTTGGGCAAAAGTTTGGGTGAGTTGTTGCAGGAGCAGGTGGGGATCTCGGTCGTAGGCGCGCGCAGCGCGCCGGGTTCAAACCAAGAAATTTACGTAAGAGGCGCAAATACTGGCCACGTATTATTGTTGATGGATGGATTCCCATTAAATGACCCATCCCATATTAGCCAAGTGATGGATTGGAATTTAATTAATTTGGCCAACATCCAAAAAATTGAAATTATAAAAGGGGGACAATCCACTTTATACGGCTCCGATGCAATGTCGGCCGTCATTAATTTAGTCAGCAAGAAGTCCGATAAAGACGTGACGAATGGGTCATTATTGGTTCAGGGAGGAGGATTTGGAACGTATGCGACACAAGTCCAAGTCAATACGCGTTTGGCAAAAAATCGGTTTGGAATTTCTTTGCAGAATTATTCTACCGATGGTTTTTCTGCTGCTAAGGATAGTGTAAAAAAGGGTGAAAATGATGGGATGCGCCAACAATCACTTTCGGCCACTTGGTCCAGGCCCATCGGAAAAAGGTCGTTGATCGACGTGAATTATCAAGCCTTATTTTACCAAGGAAATTTGGATGCGGGGCCATTGATGGATGATCGGGATTATACGTCAAAAGCTAAATCTAATTCCATTCGAGTTCAATGGCAATATCAGCTAAAGCATGGGGATCTTTTTGTTCGAGGTTTTCAAGATGTAATTGATCGAGTTTTTCGAAATGATTCCACGTATATTCCGTTAAACGCTTGGTCTAATTATAGTGAATCTACCTATAAGGGCGTCAATCAAGGGGCTGAGGCCTATTTAAAGGGAACGATTTTAAACCAAATCGACTATGTTTTGGGGGCTGAATATAAAAATCAAGCGACTCAACAATCTGATTTCTCGGTGAGCGCCTACGGTCGGTATGATTCTCCCAAATTAGCTGAAAGCATTGCAAATCAATCTATTTTTGGTACTTATTTGACCATTCAAAAAGAATGGAATTCAAATGTAGGGGTTGAAATTGGCGGCCGATGGAATCGCCAATCTACTTTTGGGGATTTTTCTACGGTCAATGTAAATCCCTATTGGAAATACTCGAAATCTGGCAAAGCCTTTTTTAATTATTATACGAGCTTTAAAACTCCATCCTTGTATCAATTATTTTCTCCTTATGGGAATTTGGCCCTAAGGCCGGAGCAAGGAAAAACCTTTGAATTAGGGCTAGAACAAAGTATGGGTAATTTCCATGCTCGATTAGTCAGTTTTCAAAATGAGGTAAAAGATGGAATCGTATTCCAATCAATCTCAGTGGAGCCTTATGGGAAATATGGAAATGTGTCCCAGCAAAATACTCGAGGCATAGAGGCGGAGTTGAGTTTTACAAAAAAGAAGTGGACAGGAAATGTTTCATATACGTATTTAAGTGGGACCATGTTTAATAAATTTGATGGGAAAGATTCTACTTATTCGTCTTTAATTAGGCGGCCTACGAATCAATGGCAAGCTCGAGTTATTTTCACCGCCAATTCAAAATTGAATTTTTCATTCATGGCGCAGTTTGTTGGCGACCGCAAGGATTATTTTTTTGATGAATCCACTTACTCAACTGTCCCGAAAGTCTTAAAAAATTATCTTTGGACAGAACTGCAAGGAGGGTATCAAATTAGCAAAAACTTGAATGCATCGCTCATGGTTAAAAATCTCCTGGGCCAAGAAATCGTTGAGTTATACGGGTACTCAGGACAAGGAAGAAATATTCAAGCGAGTTTGTTTTGGAAGTTTTAAGGATGATTGGGGGGAGAGATTTCATTTCCTCCCCAATGCATTTGATGGCAATAATGAAAAATTTATTGAGTAGGAATTAAGGCTTAAAACGTTCATAAACGTCTTTATTGGTCATTTCATCCTTCCCAAACAATTCGATATAATTCACAGATGGGGTAAAGCCTGACTCATCAACACTGACAAAAACACGTTCTAAAATCTGAAGTTTCCCGTTGATCGGAAAAAGGGCGATCGCTTGATTTTTGGCATTCAATTTGACCACAAATTTACGCTTTCGGTAGGCTAAAAAATACCCTTCGAAGCTATTGACTTCATCTTTGATTTTATTGGTATATAAGCCATAGGCCAGCGTTCTTTGAATTAAATTCAATTCTTCTTTTTGACCTTGATCTGCATAGCGAATCCAATAAGTATGAACGGGCTGATTGGGATTCAGGGATTTATTGGCTAAAATATTAGCATCATAAATCACGGTATTGGCGTTTGAGCTTCTTTGTATATAAAAAAGCCGGTTGGCCGATGCTGGTGGGATTGGAAAACGCTCCGTAGGAAATGCAACTGCGCTTTGGTAACACCAAAGGCAAGAAAACATAATCAAGAACGAACGTATCATGTGGTATTATTTTAAGCCTTGTTCCATTTTTTCCACGATTTCCTCCGAAATACCAACGCAAGAAAATCCTCCATCATGGAAAAGATTTTGCATCGTTACTTTTTTAGTTAAATCAGAAAATAAGGTAATCACATAATCGGCACAATCATCGGCGGTTGCATTGCCCAAAGGTGACATTTGGTTTGCATATTCATAAAAAGCATTGAAACCACTAATTCCGGTTCCAGCCGTTGTTTTTGTTGGCGATTGAGAAACGGTATTCACACGAACACCTTTGGCTTTGCCAAAATGATATCCGTAAGAACGAGCAATAGATTCTAACATCGCTTTTGCTTGCGCCATATCGGTATAATCCGGGAATGATCGTTGGGCTGCGATGTAAGAAAGAGCTACCACAGAACCTCCTTGTGCAATCGCATCTTTTTTCTGAGCCACTTGCAGCATTTTATGAAAAGATAAAGCTGAAACGTCAAGTGATTTTAGGAACCATTCGTAGTTCAAATCGCTATATTCACGGCCTTTCCGGATGTTGGTACTCATGCCGATGGAATGCAAAACAAAGTCGACAGGACCTCCTAAGAATTCCAAGGACTCATCATACAGGTTTTCTAATTCCTCAATGGACGTGGCGTCTGCTCCGATGATCTTGGCACCGGTTTCTTCAGCTAATTTATTGATTTCGCCCATACGCATGGCTAAGGGAGCATTTGTTAATGTGAAGGTTGCGCCTTCTTCGTGTGCTCTTTGAGCAATTTTCCAAGCAATAGAATCTTCATTTAATGCTCCTGAAATAATACCTCGTTTCCCTTTTAATAAGCCGTACGCCATAGTGTAATAATTTTCTGGTGGAATCTTGTGATTTTGACATGCAATTAACGAATTTTTTCTTAAAAAGTGAGCAACATTTTGTGGGTAAAAGGGGTGATATTGGATAATTTATTGGTATTTTGAAATATTTACGTATCTTTGCGTTTGTAATTTGAGAAATGAAGAGGGGTTTTAATCCCTCTTTTTGTTTTCTAGCCCTAGAGAGATGAGTGATTTGAATCAAAAAATTAAAGTTTGGATTGATGAATATGTGGGGAAAGGGCCTATTTTTTTGGTTTACTTACAAGTAACAATAGGCGCTAGGAGAACGTTAATTTCTATATTATTGGATACTGAGGAGGGGGTGACGATCGAAGAATGCGCATTATTGAGCAGGAAGTTGGGTCATCATATGGAGGAGAATGAATGGATTGAGGAGGCTTATAATTTAGAGGTTTCTTCACCTGGTTTAGATTATCCATTGACCCATGGCTGGCAGTTTAAGAAGAATGTAGGCCGACAAATTAAAGTGTGGTTAGTGGGGGAGGATCCGGTCGTAGGAGTTTTAATGGGTTATACGGATGTGGCGGTGGAAGTTTTGTTAGAAAAAATGGTGAAGCATAAAAAAGTAGTTGCCAAAGAATCTTCGTGGATACAATTGGCGGCAGTAGATAAAATAAAAGTACAGGTAACATTTCAATAAAAAAACGTAAAGATAGCAATGAACAGTGTTGAATTAATTTCGTCATTTTCGGACTTTGCTCGAGATAAGAACATTGACAAACCGACGATGATTTCTGTTTTGGAGGAAGTTTTCAGAACGATGATTCGTAAGAAATTTGGATCAGATGAGAATTTTAATGTCATTATCAATCCTGAGAGTGGTGATTTGGAGATGTGGCGAACTCGGGAGATTGTTGACGATAACTCGGAAGACATCTGGGATTTTGATAAAATTCCTTTGGCAGAGGCTAAATTAATCGAGCCCGATTTTGAAATTGGAGAAGAGGTAGCTGAGTTGATTAAGCTGGAGGACTTTGGTCGTCGGGTAGTTCAAACGGCTCGTCAAACTTTGATTCAGAAAATTAAAGATATAGAGAAGGAGAGTTTGTATGATAAGTACAAGGATTTGGTTGGCGAGTTAGTGACTTCGGAGGTATATCAAATTTTAGGTCGAGAGTTAATTTTATTGGACAATGATGACAATGAATTGATTTTGCCTAAGACAGAGATGATTTCAAAAGATCGTTTCAAAAAGGGAGAGACAATTCGTGCGATTATTCACAAAGTGGAAATGGCGAATGGAACACCTAGAATTATATTATCTCGGATTTCTCCGGTATTTTTGGAGCGTTTATTTGAGCAAGAGATTCCTGAAATTTATGACGGAACGATCTCGATTCGCAAGATTGTGCGTGAGCCGGGCGAGCGTGCTAAAGTAGCCGTTGAGTCTTATGATGACCGAATTGATCCAGTTGGAGCTTGTGTAGGTATGAAAGGTTCTCGGATACATGGAATTGTTCGTGAATTGCAGAATGAAAATATAGATGTAATTAATTTTACAGAAAATTTAGAGTTGTTAGTGGCACGTACCTTAAGTCCTGCGAAGTTGAATTCGATGACGATCGACAAGGAGCGCCGACGTATTTCCGTATTTTTGAATTCTGACCAAGTGTCTATGGCGATTGGTCGAGGTGGACAAAACATTAAATTAGCAGGTAAATTAGTCGGTTATGAAATAGATGTCTTCCGCGATGTGCCCAAAGATGAGTTGGATGATGAGGATGTTGAATTGTCAGAATTCTCAAATGAGATTGAGGCATGGGTATTGGCAGAGCTTCATAAAATTGGTTTAGATACGGCTAAGCAAGTATTAGCTTTATCTAAAGAAGAATTAGAGCGTAGAACAGAATTAGAGGAAGAGACGATTGAGGATATTTTATCTATTTTACGTTCTGAGTTTGAATAGGGTTTAGATTAAATTTGATTTATTACATAGTATTTTAATTTTTTATGGCAGAAGAAAAGACAATGCGGTTAAGCCTTGTAGCAAAACAAATAAACGTGGGAACGTCTACGATCCTTCAGTTTCTTTCTGCTAAGGGCCATAAAGTCGACAACAATCCGAATGCGAAATTAAATTTCGAGCAATTGACTTTATTGGCCAATGAATTTGGCGCTAACCAACTTTTGGAAACTCAAGAGGTAGTAAAGCCTGTGGAGGTAGTGGCCGAAATTCCGGTAGCAGAACCGATCATTGAGAAGGTTCCTGAGCCTATTGTAGAGGAGAAAAAGCCTGAACCGGCGCCTGCTGCTGTTGTGGAGGAACCCGTTGTGGAAATTCCCGTTATTGAGGTTCCTAAGGCAGAGGCTCCTGTGGTGGAGGAATCGAAAGAGGAACAGAAGCCAATAGGTTTAAAGGTTTTAGGTAAAATAGAATTAGATAAAAAGGGACATCAGGTGGCTCCTAAGCCAGCACCTAAGCCAGTGGCTGAGGTGAAGAAATCTGAGCCAATCCCGGTTGATAATGCTGAGGAAGCAATTGTCGATAAAGTGGTTGAGGAGCCTGTGAAGGACGTTGCCCCAACGATAGACCCTATTACAGCGGATCCAGAAATAATCGATATTCAATTAATTGAAGCTAGAGGAGAGACTTTACGAGGTCTAACCGTTTTAGGTAAAATTGAATTGCCAGTTGAAAATGATCGTTCAGGCGGTGGGCATAAGCACAAGCGTAAGCGAATTATTAAGGAGGAGAAAAAACCATTAGCTAATGATAACGGAAATCGTCCTGCACCTGCTGGTGGAAACACTCAGAACAAGGGAAAAGATTTTGGTAAAAAACTAGCAGTAGCTGCTCCGGGAGCTAAGCCTCTTTCAAAAGAGGAGCTGTCTGACAAAGATATTCAGGAGCAAATTAAGGCTACGATGGCACGTCTACAAGGCGCGTCGGCGAAGCAAAGTTTTGGTGCTGAGAAAAGAAAAGAGAAGCGTAAAGGACGTGCAGAGGCAGAGGAGGCACGTTTGATGGCTGAGGATGAAGAAGCAAAAGTTTTAAAAGTAACTGAATTTATTTCGGCAAGTGACTTGGCTTCATTGATGGATGTATCTGTTAATGAGGTGATTTCGACGTGTATGAGTTTGGGGATGTTTGTGTCGATCAACCAGCGTTTGGATGCGGAGGCTATTACGGTCATTGCGGATGAATTTGGTTTTGAGGTAAGTTTTGTGTCTGCGGAAGAAGAGATTGATGCGGTTGAAGTTGAAGATTTACCAGAAGATTTATTGCCACGGGCGCCGATTGTCACCATCATGGGACACGTTGACCACGGTAAGACATCTTTGTTGGATTACATCAGAAGAGCGAAAGTAGCGGCTGGAGAGGCTGGAGGGATCACCCAACATATTGGTGCGTACTCTGTGGAGACTGATTCAGGTAAAAAAGTGACGTTTTTAGATACACCAGGTCACGAGGCTTTTACAGCTATGCGTGCACGTGGGGCTAAGGTCACTGATATTGTGATCATTGTAATTGCAGCGGATGATTCGGTCATGCCACAAACGAAGGAGGCAATTAATCATGCGATGGTGGCTGGAGTTCCAATCATTTTTGCTTTTTCTAAAGTGGATAAGGATGGGGCTAATACGGACAAGGTGCGTGAAGAGTTGGCGGCCATGAATATGTTGGTGGAAGACTGGGGTGGAAAATACCAAAGTCAAGAAATTTCATCTAAATCTGGTTTAGGTATTAATGATTTATTGGAAAAAGTATTGTTAGAAGCTGAATTGCTTGAATTAACGGCTAACCCAAATAAAAAGGGAGTTGGCACGGTGATTGAGGCAGAATTAGATAAGGGTCGCGGGTATGTGACTACTTTGTTGATTCAGGCGGGTACATTGAAAATAGGTGATATGATGTTGGCGGGCGATAATTATGGTCGTGTAAAAGCGATGTTTGATCATTATGGTCAAAAAATTAAGAAGGCGGGTCCTTCGACGCCAGTCCAAGTATTAGGTTTGAATGGAGCGCCACAAGCGGGAGATAAATTATTGTGTTTAGAAAATGAGCGTGAGGCGCGTGAGATTGCCAATAAAAGAGAGCAAATTTTACGTGAGCAAACCTTGCGTACGCGTAAGCATATTACTTTAGAGGAGATCGGTCGTCGGAAGGCGATTGGTACTTTTAGAGAATTAAACGTTATTGTTAAGGGTGACGTGGATGGTTCTGTGGAGGCCTTGTCGGATTCATTGATGAAGTTGTCGACGGAGGAAGTCCAAGTGCGCATTATTCACAAAGGGGTGGGTCAGGTTTCTGAGTCTGATGTGGCGTTAGCGTCTACTTCGGATGCCGTGATCATTGCATTCCAAGTTCGTCCTTCTCAAAATGCGAGGAAGTTAGCGGAGACAGAGCAAATTGAAATCAGGAATTATTCCATCATCTATCAGGCCATTGACGAAATCAAGGCCGCGATGGAGGGTATGTTGGCGCCAACGTTCGAAGAGGTCGTCACATCGAATATTGAAGTAAGAGATGTATTTAAAATCACGAAAATTGGTACGGTGGCTGGATGTTATGTCCTAGACGGAACGGTTAAGCGTGCACATAAAATTAGAGTGATTCGTGATTTCGTGGTCATCCACGATGGAGAGATATCGGCCTTGAAGAGATTTAAGGATGATGTACAGGAAGTCAAATTTGGCTATGAGTGCGGTCTGTCTGTGAAGAACTTCAATGATTTAGAGGTGGGAGATAATTTAGAGTGCTACGAAATGAAGGAAGTAAAACGTACGTTGAAATAAAGATTAACGTGATAAAAGGAAAAGGCCAAATCATCGATTTGGCCTTTTTTGTTTTTTGGCTCATGTCAACAATGACAATCTGTTGATATAATTTATATTAAGTATCGTTTTTAAGAAAATTATGGATAGGCCAATAAACCTATGTATGAGGCTTAAAGATTCTTCGATAAATAGGTTATATAATTCTTAGCTTAAAAGTTCCTTTAAGTTTACTGATTTAAAGAAGACAATGAGTAAGGACACAAAAATCCCAATGAACATAGCGCCGATAGTAATTAGGCTTCGCTTAGGTTTTGTTCTTGATAAAGGAACTCGGGCTGGTTCCAATACTTTAAATATGGGAGTTTCTTTTTGAACTCGTATTTGCGCCTCACTTAATTGAGTTGTTAGGCTTGAATACAGATTAAAAGCTAGATCTACTTCATATTGTAACTTTTTCTCTTGTGTTTTTGCCACATTTAAAAATCTATTTCGGTTTTGATCTTTGTAATTTGAAAAAGTAAATAATGCCTGATCGTAGCGTTTTCTAGCTTCATCTTGCCTAGAAGTTAAAAAAATCATTTCCTTTCTTACTTTTTCTGTTCGGTAGTTGACAATATATCGGGTCAATTGATTATGAACTAAACTAGTTAGGTTTGCAGCTATAACTGGATTTTGGAGGGTACACGTTATAGTCAGGAACATTGTTTTTTTGTCTACCTCTACTTTAATGTAGCTTTTTAATTTATTTAAAATATGCGCTTCTTTTAAGTCGATGTTGATAAAATCTATGGGTTGTCCTGGGGATGAGGGAATATTTAAGTCTTTTAAATCGGTATCAGACAATTGTTTTTTTGCTCTTTCCTCCTCTAGTTTTTCACTGTCATATAATTTTATGGGCGCATTTGATTGATGTTCTTTAAGGTATTCTTTTAAAACTTGCCATTTTTTAATTTTTGGATTATAAATTTTGGCATTGATTAACTCTTGAAGAAATGGAATACTTTCTACAATATTAGGATACATAGCAGGTTGAATCGCATCTGTTCCCGTTGCGCCACCAATATTAATTCCAGCTAATCCAGCTAATGAAGATAATCCACCCAATCCACCCCCTCCACCTGATTTGCTATCAGCGGATTCAGGTACCATTTTCACAGAGGCTTCATATTCATTATTTAAAGTCAGCGAGTATAAAGCTCCTAAAATTGCAAAAAGTAAGGCTGTTATGGCAATAACAAATTTATACTTCAATAGCGCACGCCAAATTTCTCCAAAATTGATTGAAATTTCGTCGTCTTCAACTTGCTTCGTAATCGGATTTTCGTTCTTTGACATGAAATTTATTTGGGTAAATTATTAACTAAAGTAATGATGGCAAAAGAAACGGACACTAAACTTGATGCCAATCCTATCGCTTCTGCTGCTGTCAAGCCCTTTTTAGCATTTTTAGGAATCTCTGGAATAACAATTTCTGCTCCTGGATTTATTTTAGGGTATTTTTTAAAAATTAGAAATCTTTTAATTTGATTAGACACTCCATTTGCATAGGTGATATAGGTAAGTTTTTTATTTGCATCTTCAGAATACCCACCTGCCTCTGCTATATAATCCCTTAGGCTAAATTCTTCTTTATAGGAAACAGCTAATGGGTTTTGAACCCCGCCCGTTAGTTTTATGGTTTGCAAAAGTCTTGGAATCGTTAATTGGTCTCCAGCCATTAATTGAAGATTTTCTTGAGATTCTGGATTTTTAAGTATTTCTTTTAAATTAACTCCAACCGTTGTAGAATCTCTAAATAGTTTAGCGCCCTCTAAATACCCTTCTACCCTTAATCCCCCAGCTCTCAGTATTATATCAGAAATTCTCTGTTTATTGTTTTGAATGGCATAGCTTCCTGGATAATTAACCATACCTAATATTTTAACTGATCTTTGTTCCTCATAATTGGGTGCTCTACGAATAGAAATTATGTCAAAAGGCTTCAATTCCATTTGAGATCCTTCATTATTAAGTTTTAGATTTCCATCAATATCAAACGTAATAATTTCAATTTTATTCGTTAATATATTCCCACTACCATGATTAATGATTCTTCTGGCCAATTCTAGGTTGGAAAAACTGGCAGATTCTTTAAATCCTTTAGCTAGTAAAATCAAATCACCCACTTTCATCCCCTCTTTGAAATCAAACTCTCCAGGCTCATTAACTTCACCTAAAATATTGACAAATCTTTTCTCCCTTAGATTTAATATGGAATAAACATTTAAAACGTCTTCTCTTTGTAAATTAATGTCAGCCACTTCTCCTCTTAAAATTTTACCGAGGTCAATCGATAAGACTTCTGGATCAAAATTTTCCTTTCTTCTGGTTAAGGTAGCCCGACTCATAAACGCATCTTCCCTCAAGCCTTCTGCTTTTTTAATTAATTCTTTAATACTTGCGAGACCTGTTTCTAAGGCGTACATGCCTGGCCTAAATACAGCGCCTTGTACCTCTACTTTATTTTCATAACGCTCGATAATGGCTCCAATGGAATATTTATCTCCATTTTGAGGTAAAAATGAGCCCACCTCTTCTTGTGTTATATTTAACAACTTTAATTCCCTCGAGGTATTTCTTCGAACATTGATCATGTAAGTATAGGCTTTCTCTGTAAAGCCGCCAGCAAATCTTAGGACATCTTTAAATGTTTCACCTTTAATGGATTCAAAAATCATGGGGCGCTTCACCTCTCCCGACATTTCAATTCGGTTTTCATAATCTGTTACCCGGATAATATCTTGATCTTGTAAGTGAATATTGTCCTTCTGATCTGCCCTTAAAAGAAAATCATATAAGTCTAACGTTCTAATAACTTTGTTTCCTCTAATGACCCGAATATTTCGATAGGAACCATTATTGCTAGGCCCACCGGCTAAATATAATGCATTAAATACAGTGGATAGCGAGGATACGGTGTACGTTCCTGGCAATTTAACCTCTCCAGTTAGAGTAACTTTAATACTTCTCACATTTCCCAAAGTAACTTGTGCAGATGATCCGCTTCCTGGTTTATTTAAACCTTGATAAAGCTGTCGTAAACGACTAATAATCCTAACAGTCGCCTCATCTACTGTTAACCCATTGATATAGATAGGTCCTAAATTTAAAATTTTAACCGTCCCTTCTGGGCTTATTTTTACTTTGAAATTATCTAATACATCTCCAAAAATATGAATGTCTAATTCATCATCAGGACCTAATTGATAACTTTTGGGAGTGGCAATGCGCATGTCAGGCTCAAAAGTTAAATTGTCATTGTTGAATAAATCAGCGCCAAATATTTTTTTATCTAAAAACTTAGAAATCCGTAATTGTAGTTTATTGTATTCTAAAACCAAACTATCATTATATATATCTAGCGGATAGGTTAAAAGTTTTCGCTCTTCTAAAGTCAAAGGCAATTCTTTTTCGTTTCCATTCTCATCATATAAAAAATCTAATTTTTTGGGTAAGCCTGTAAGAGGGTCAATGATTGTATTTTTATTAAACAAGGTGTTGTTATTCGACTTTAAACTTTGATCAGTCATTTTCTTCTTACTTAAATTTTTTGATCCAGTTCTCGATTTATTGGTTGCACCTTTTGAAGGAGACAAGACGTTTTCATCATTTTGATTATTTTTGGAGTATGGATCATTATCCTCTGAAGCCGAGATACGCTCTCTCATTTTTGCAATGTCTGCTGCTGTGTATCCCTGTGCTTTGGCAGCCTTTTCAATTTGCGCTTCTGTTAGCCCACTCGACTGTGCTCTTTCTAAAAATAAAGCAATCTCATCATCCGTTAAATCATCAACATTTTTTTTTGCACCCGTGGTTTGAGCCATCGAAATGCTCGCTATTAGGGTAAAAATTAAAACAAGTGAAAGGAATATAGGACGTAAAACGCTATTCGAAAATTTCATATTATTCATGAATGGGTATAAAATACAGGCAAATTTATTAATTTTTTTGTTCTTGTCCCTATTTCGCGGGCCAACTATTTATTCTAAGGCTACATGTTTTAAAATTTAGGGCAAGATAAAGTACGCTTGATTTTTAAGAATGGTTTTTTGATAGATATGTCTAAGTCAAATAAGTAGGCAATCGATATTTCATGAGCTCCTCCTGAGGGTAATCCTAAATTGGAAATGGTCATGTCATACGAATAGCCAATGGAATAATTATCCTGCCTATATCCCAATAAAGCAACAAATGCCTCCCTTGTAGAAGCATTACGGCTATTCTTCAAAGGTATTCCCCGGTACCATGCACCAATCACTAATGGAGATAAGGTCAAATAAGCCCCCAAATCCATTTGATCAAAGGTTCCTTGATGTTTATAATGCATCACTGGACTAATACTCTTTTCCCTATTTCGCTCACTCGCGGAATTTTGCTCATAATAGGAATCCTCAAATAAAATTTTCGTTCCTAATTGAACACTATATTTAGTATGTAAAATATCATTGCTACCACTTATCAAGGACTTATTTGGGGCATTTAAGTGATGCGCCGAAACCCCTAACCAAGTGTTTTTTAAATTAAATAAAGCCCCCACCGATAAATCTACATAATTTACATTGGGTTTAAATTGGCTCAATATCGGATCCGTTGACGTACCTAAACTCCCCCCACTCACCAATGAACTTACTTGGTCCCCAAATACCAAACTCGAATAATCAATTCCTTTACTCACAAAAGCACCCTCCATGCCAAATGAAACGGAACTTTCAGGCGCTAAAGTCAAATGATACGCATACTGAAGCCCTAATGTGGTCGTCTTTAAATTGGAAAATTGTTTGTCTGTCGTAGCGATAAACCCAAATCCACTATTGATGCTAGCCACACTTACATCAGCCGTTAAAGCTGAAAATTGATAATTAGCAGTCAAATTTGGCCACTGATTTCGGTGATTGAAATTAACTTTGGAAATTTGGCTAACTCCTGCAAAAGCTGGAGAAATTAATAAGGGTGCCGCGTAAAATTGTGACAAAGCAGCATCCTGTCCACGAACAACCTTAGGGCTCAAGGTAAGGGTACATAAACATGAAAAAATCAAAGCGATTTTTCTCATCATTTTGCGCTTAGCCCCGCAATTTAACGCTTAGCTTTTCAAAAACCAATAAAATGACTTAATTTGTGTCGCTTAATCATTTTTACACCATGCTGCGTAAATTTCTTTTCCTGCTCTTTTGGTTATTGATTAGTCATATTTCTTTTAGTCAAATTATCATTCGGAATAATTGCATTACTCAATGTGCCAATTGCACATTAAGTACTTCACCTGACTTGGCAACAGTGTTTGATTGGGCTGTGGACATGCCCGCGGGAACCAATTATTTTTGGGATTTTGGTGAGCCTGGGTCGCCTACCAACACATCTACGCTTCGTACGGGTTCCCATCAATATTGCACTCCCGGCGTTAAAACAGTGACTTTGACTTTGGTCAATGGAACTTCGACGACCAAGAATGTTAAGAAGTTCACGGTAGGTCAGCTTCCTTATATATATTTAGGAAAGGATGATAAAGACACCACAAAGACCATTTGCGATGGCCAATTCGTAGAACTGAATGCATTTGGGAAGGTAGGAAAACCTAATTATCCGATTGATGTATTGTGGTATCCTAGTGGAAAAACGACGGATACCATTAAGGTTCGTGATTCCGGATGTTATTCAGTTCAAATTACAGACCGCGTGTCTGGCTGCACAGCCGAAGCCAAAATGCAAATTAAAATTTGTGGGGAACGTGATCCTGATAAAAACATATCGAAATTTACAAAGGCATGGGCTTTTGGAGATGGAGCATCTATTTTATTTACCGGTTCACCGGATAACCCGACTTTAGTCACCAGCAAAATTAGTGCACCTAATGGGGTAGCTAAAATGGAAGATCCAAGTATTTCAAATGGACTGATTTTTTATACAGATGGCCAAAAGGTTTTTGATAAGTCCAATAACCCCATCGATCCTACCAAAATTTTAAATGGCGATCCCACAAATTCCCAAGGCGTCACCATCATTCCTAAGTCGACGTGCAAGGGATGCCAATCCGAATACTACGTGTTCACCCTCAGTAAAAATGCGAAAGGAGAAAATTTAATTTTTTACAGCATCGTGGACATGAAAATGAATAAAGGCAAAGGCGGAATCTCTGTTTTAAATGATACACTAAGTCCCGTTCCTACGACTTCCAGAATTTTAGCTACCGAAGGGGGGGGAGGTTTTTATTGGCTTGTCACCCAAGATGCAGATCCTTTGGCTACGTCAACGACCACCCGAATTTTTAAAGTGTCTCCTTCTGGGATTTCAGCGCCGATTGTCACTAAATCGGGAACGGTAATTTCTGCGGCCGCAGGGTTAACTGGCAATACCAAAATCTCATCGCCAAACTCGACTAAATTGGCCATAACGATTCCAGGACCGCCGACCAATAAAGTCGATATTTATGATTACGATAAAGCGACGGGAAAATCGACTTTGTCGTTTACCCTGGATTTAGGAGTAAGTCCGCCCACTTTATATGGAGTTGAATTTTCCTCCAATGACAGTGTGCTTTATATTTCCATGCAAGGAGATGGAGGTTCAATCCCTTCTCAAATTTTGCAATTTGATATTTCCAGTAAAAATGCGGTCAAAACATTAGCGAGTAAACAAGTAATCTATTCCGGCTCTGAAAAGGTAGGGGCACTGCAAATAGATCCAATCAATCATGCGATTATTTTTGCCGCTTTTCAGGGCAGTAATATTCTTGGGAAAATTAATGGGTTAAATAACCTAGTGACTGCCAAAGGTGACACCAATATTATGGCTAAATTTACCCGAAATGGATTTGGTGTGGATTCATTAGGGAAAGCGATCACTTTGCCTTCGGGGGCGACGAGCCAATTAGGATTGCCGCCTACGATTCCTTTTCCGATTACTCCCCAAAACCCTCCCTCCATCACGCAAACGTGTGAGGGCACTACTTTTAAATTTACGGTTTCTCAAAAACTTTGTGATCCATTAAACAATGATCGGATTGATTGGAAAATTTATCAAACGACATTGAGCCCATTTCCAGAGCCGATAACGGGTATTTTGGTTCCGCTAGATACCAAGGAGCTTATTCATTCTTATACAGGCGCAGAACTAAAATATGATTTTGCCACATCTGACAAATATGTCATCACCGCAGCCATTACTAATAGTTGCGTGAAGGCCTATTTGATGGATGCGCAGCAATTTGATATTGTGGTTTTGAAGCCAGTTACTTTGGACTCAGAATACAATCGAATTTGTAAAACCGATGCAAAAATTAGTCTTACTAAATCTCCCGTTTCTAAGAATCTGAGTTATGTTTGGAGCAATAGGGATAAAACACCCACTGCCACGTTTAAATCACCAGGAGGAGATTTGTCGTTGGTTCTTTCTGATACTGCGACTAAATGTTCGGTAAAAGTGTCCACCAAAGTTAATTTCTTAGAAAATAGGTATGTGATGCCCCCAAAAGACTTTTCTATTTGCATGGACAGCCCGATTCCATTTCCAATCCAATTGAATTCAAGTATGAAAGACTTAAAATTCAAATGGACAGGACCTTCGATGACATTAGCTGACACAACCAATAAAATTTTAGTCAAAATCAGCGGGAATTACCTAGTAAAAATCACCGATAAAGATAATTGTGTTCTGAATAATACGTTTCCCGTTTCTGATAAATGTGAGCCCATCATCATTGCACCTAGTATTTTTACACCCAATGGGGATGGCAAAAATGATTATTTTTCACCTTTACCTAAAGTCGCCAAACGCGTAGAAATTTTAAGTTTGCAAATTTTTAACCGTTGGGGTGAAATGATATTTTCCAAATCCGGATCCTCCGATCTTCAATGGGATGGGAAATCAAATGGGATAAGAGTACCTCAAGATTCCTATGCTTGGGTTGTTCAATATAAGGCTGTTGATTTTCCAGAAAAAGGTATTCAGACCATTCGAGGTGCGGTCATTGTCGCTTATTAACTAACTGACCGTATAATAAATACATGTCCTTTAAATAATTTTTCGCTCATTTTTTGAAGTCCTACGGTTAATATTAGTTTTGAGTTTAGACGGCTAAAAATCAATCGTATGAAATTACAACTTATTGCATTTGTTTTTTCCTTTTTATTCTTGAGTTCCTATATACCTGTTTCCACATTGCCTAATAAAGAACTTAAAGTTGCAATTAGCTCTGTTCCAGAGGGAGCCGATGTTCTTTTAAATGCTTTTTTTATTGGCAAAACTCCTTTAACTCTTTCGATCGATACTAAATCTAGTAATTTTATTTATGTGAGTAAGGTTGGATTTGTTGGACAAAGAATCACTTTAGATGGGAAGCAAACTGAAATTAAAGTAAAACTCGTTAAGGAATGAAAATAACCTTTTTAACTCGTTTGTTGGCCTACTGGCAAGGAAACAAAGTGGTTACACTTTATTCTACGTCAAATAGTCGAGTATATACAACGATTGCCTTCAAAACGAAAGACCAATGGATTTGTCAATTCCCTATTTTTGATAAAGAATGGGAATATATTTCGATAACCCTCTTAACAGATGGTAGCTTGAAATTTACCGATTCGAAATTTGAAAATGCTGGAATAAATCGTTGGCGCTAATTAATATGCCCTTACTTCTACTCCCTTCATAAAATTCACAAAGGCTTTGTTGACCACTTGGTTGCCGCCGGGAGTAGGGAAATTTCCAGTAAAATACCAATCACCTAAGTGATTCGGGCATGCCACATTTAAATTTTGCACGGTTTGATAAATCACCGAAACTTCGGCTTGAAGATGTTTGGGTTTGACAATCTCAGCAATCTTATTTGAAATTTCTTCGTTAGTAAATGGCTCATAAATAGCCTTGACAAAATTCTCTGAAGTTGCAGTACCATTTTCTAAGGCCACCAAACATTTCAAGTTAACTTCATCTAAAATATTTTCAAGCCCTCTTTCTTTTAACAATTCCAAGGCTGCTCTAAAGGCAACAAAATCCTTCATTTTCGACATATCAATGCCATAGCAATCGGGATACCTGATTTGAGGCGCTGAGGAAACGATCACAATTTTCTTGGGAGAAAGTTTATCCAAAAGACTCAATATACTTTTTTCTAAGGTGGTTCCTCGGACAATGGAATCATCGATTAACACCACTGAATCGACACCTTTGTTGATAACTTCATAGGTCGTATCATATACATGCGAGACCATGTCGTCTCGTTGGTCGTCACTCGCTATAAAAGTTCGAACCTTCACATTTTTGGAAATAAGTTTTTCGACTCGAGGCCTAAATGTCAATAATTCCTCTAATTCCTCCTCGAACAAAATACCATCCATGATGGCTTTCTTTCTTTCTTTGGCTAAATGATCTTCTAGGCCATCTATCATGCCTAGAAATGCAGTTTCAGCGGTATTGGGGATATAAGAAAAAACCGTGTTTTTTAAATCGTGGTTTACTTCGTCTAAAATTTGTGGAATTAATAATTGGCCTAGTTTTTTACGCTCATGGTAAATATCAGGATCTGATCCTCTGGAGAAATAAATTCGCTCAAACGAACATGATTTTTGTTCTAGTCGGTCTATAAAAGCTGCCTCCTTTACGGATCCATCCATCGCTATCACGAGTGCATGACCAGGAGTTACTTCTTTGATTTCTGAATATTCGCAGTCAAATGACGTTTTAATGGCTTGCTTTTCTGAGGCAACCACCACGACTTCATCGTCGATGTAATAAAAAGCTGGACGAATTCCCGCAGGATCTCTTGCGACAAAAGCCGATCCAAATCCCGTCATGCCGACCATCGCGTAACCTCCGTCAAAATCTTTACATGATCGTTCTAGAACACGCATTAAATCAATTTTTTCTGCCAGGATATCCGATAGCTCAGGATTTTCGTATTTGTCGCGGTACTTTAAAAATTGTCTTTGGTTTTCTTCATCCAAAAAATGACCAATTTTTTCCATCACGGTGACGGTATCCACTTTTTCTTTTGGGTGCTGTCCCAAGGAGACTAATTTGTCAAACAAATCATCCACATTGGTCATGTTGAAATTTCCTGCCATCACTAAATTCCGTGAACGCCAGTTGTTTTGACGCAACATCGGATGGCAATTTTCAATCTCATTTTGGCCATGGGTACCATAACGCAAGTGACCTAGGAGCACTTCACCCGTAAATGCTACATTATCTTGCCACCAAACCGCATCTTTTGAGGCATCGATGCCCGTATCGCGTTTGGTTTCTTTGGCTAACTTATGTGCTTTCTTGAATTTCTTATCTATTTTTCCGAAAATATCGGAAACAGCTTCGGGTTCCACAGATCTATACCGACTGATATACCGATGACCCGGTTTTACATTGATTTTGATGTTGGCAACCCCCGCTCCATCTTGCCCCCGATTTACTTGCTTTTCCATCATCAAATACAACTTTTTAAGGCCGTACATGGGGTTGTTATATTTATCCAAATAGTACTGAAATGGCTTACGTAATCGGATTAGGGCTATTCCGCATTCGTGCTTAATGGAATCAGACATTAGATATTTTTTCTAGGAGAAGAATTCGTTTCAAAATCAAGTCAAAATTAGGGAATTATTAGGGAAGCCAAGCGTTAATTTTACATTTTTTTAATCTATAAATTCCAAAAATTAAAAATAAGATTTGTAGCAATTAAACATAAGATTATACCAACAGCTATTAAGCCAAAAACCCACATATTTTTTTCAATGATTATTTCTTGATTTAGATCCGATTTTTTAAAATAAATGTAAAAGGGGATTTTTAAATAATAGAATACCGATAAGGCTGTGGCAAAAATGGCGACACCTAATAAAGCAATGGGCGCCATGTTGGAATGCGCTTGAATCGATTCCCAGAGCAATGAAAAATAGGTGATTTTAGCCAGGAAAGTTCCTGCTGGCGGAAGCCCGATGAGTGCAATAAAACCAACTAATAATAAAAGCGATTTAATGGGTTGCGATTTTGACAAACCTTTCCATTCGTCTAAATGATCTACATAATCCATATCATTTTCAGCTTGATTTTCTGCCAAAAAGAATACTAAAATGGTGCTCAAGCCATACGTTAAGCCATAAAATAATAATGCTTCCGTAGCTTCTTTGGCTGGAGAAAGCCAAACCATAGCCATAAATCCCCCATGTGCAATGCTAGAATACGCAAGTAAACGCTTGGTATTTGTCTGTCTTATAGCCCCTAAATTTCCTATTAAAAGGGTTAAAATAGCCAATGCTGCAATATACATACTCATATCAGTGGGTATGAAATGGATCATTCGGATCCCTAACCAGGTCACGGCAATTTTAGGGGCAATCGATATCCAAGCCATCCAGGGCGCCGACAACGTTTCTAGAACATCAGGACTCCAAGGATGGAGCGGCGCCCATGACATTTTAAAGAGTAAAGCGCAGGAAATAAGGGCCAAACTTAGGCCAATAAAGAGTGGATCTGCCGATGAAAAAATGCGTGTGAATGCTGGGTTGCTAAAGGACATCGTACCGGAAAGCCCATACATAAGCGAAATTCCATAGAGAAATATGGCGGATGTCGCCATGCCAAAAAGTACATAGGGCAACGCTGCTCGCGCACCTTCGGAATCTTTTCGAATGCCGACCAACAAATAAGTGCCCAAGGACATTAATTCAATCGACAAAAATAAGCTGAGCCAATGGTTGCTGATTCCAGTTAAAAGGGATCCAGATAAAATGCTGAAAAATCCTATTTGTTCTTCTATACTTAATTTTTTTCCAGTTATTTGGCTGACCAGTAAGATTAAAAACCCCAAAGCTAAAATCAATAAATTGATCGCATTGCTGGCAGGTGTAATCCAAAATAAAGAGAAGGAGGCAAAGCCATGATGGCCATTTTGGAGTCTTTGAAAGGCTAAGGCTAAAACAAATAACAAGCCTAGTAATGAGATGAAGTAACGCCAAGAAGAACTGGATTTTTCAGATTTTCCGTGAATAAATAACTCGGCAAAAATTCCCAGAACCAGCAATCCCATGACTAATAATTCAGGAAGCATCAGTGAAAAACCCTGAACAACTAGGTCCAATTTTTGGGATAATCCAGCAAGGGTTTCAGCAGAAAACATGTTCAAATTTAGTGTTTTTTGGCAGGTATTTTTTGACTTAAGTAAAAAGCCGTAGGATTATTTATTAAATGAATCATTTCTTCAGGGCTCCCCTCAAAGCTTAAATGTCCTCCTTGTTCTCCTCCCTCCGGGCCTAAATCGATGATGTGATCGGCACATTTTATGACTTCCATATTATGTTCAATGATCACCACGGTATCCCCTTGCTCCACTAAATCGTTTAGGGCCTTCAGTAACTTTTTAATGTCATGAAAATGTAAACCAGTCGTAGGTTCATCAAAAATAAACAAGGTTTTTCCTTTATTCGAATTGCCCTTGCCTAAAAAACTAGCCAGTTTGACACGTTGGGCTTCCCCGCCAGAAAGCGAATTTGAGGACTGTCCCAATTTAATGTAACCGAGACCTACTTGGAATAGGGGATCAATTTTTTCTGCAATTCTAGGTAATTTATCGCGAAAGAAGGGTATACTTTCCTCGACAGTCATGTCCAAAATTTCAGCAATGTTTTTGTCTTGGAAGGTAACCTCTAAAACTTCTTGTTTGAAGCGACGGCCTGCACACGACTCACAAGTAAGCTTGATGTCGGCCATAAACTGCATTTCAATCGTTATTTCGCCTTCTCCTTGGCACGTTTCACAGCGGCCACCTTCTACATTAAAAGAAAAATGTGCGGGTTTATATCCTCGAGATTTCGCCATTGGCAACTCGGAATAAAGTAAGCGAATGGCATCATATGCTTTTATATAGGTGATCGGATTGGATCTGGACGACTTCCCGATGGGTTGTTGGTCCACCATTTCCACCCCCGAAATTTTCTGTAAACTTCCCTTTATTTCCCTAAACCTCCCCGTTTCTTCGGTGCCTAACTGGAGATTTCTCAACAAAGCAGGATATAAAATTTTTCTAATCAGTGTCGATTTTCCTGACCCACTCACACCCGTCACCACGGTCATAATGCCCAATGGAATTTTGACATCTAAATTTTTCAGATTGTTTTCTTGTGCCCCCGTAATTTCGATGTGGGCTAACGCTTTTCTTCTAATCGCCGGAATATCAATTTGGTCCGCCCCATTTAAAAAACGAAGGGTATGGCTATCCGTTATCTTATCCGCCAATGCATCTGCTAGATTTCCTTGGAAGATTAGTTGGCCCCCATGCCTTCCCGCCTCGGGACCGATGTCAATAATCTGGTCTGCAGCACGCATAATTTCTTCTTCGTGCTCAACCACAATAACAGTGTTGCCCATTTTTTTCAACATGTCCAAAACGGAAATGAGTCTTTCTGTGTCACGCGGATGTAAACCAATGCTGGGTTCATCCAAAATATACATGGAACCCACCAACGCGCTTCCCAGTGAAGTGGCTAATTTGATGCGTTGAAACTCACCGCCTGATAAGCTAGAACTAAGTCTATTCAGAGTTAAATAACCCAAGCCCACCCGATTCATGTAGTCTAGACGGTTATTAATTTCAATCAATATTCTTTTGGCAATCGATTGATCATGGGCACTTAAATCTAGCGTATCAAAAAATGCTTTTACTTTTGAAATCGGCCAAAGCACCAAGTCGATAATCGATGTATTGTGAATTTTAACATAGGCCGCATCTCCCCTCAATCTTGATCCTTGGCATTCAGGGCATGTTGTTTTTCCTCGGTAGCGGGATAACATGACCCGATATTGAATTTTATAGGTCTCTTTCTCCAGGTGTTCAAAAAATTGAGTTAAACCAGAAAAATATTTATTGCCTTTCCAAAGCAATTTTTTCTCGCTGTCAGAAAGATCTTTGTAGGGTCTATGAATTGGGAAATCAAAATGTATTCCATTTCGCAATAGTGGATGTAGCCACTCACTCATTCGTTCACTTCTCCAGGGTGCGATGGCCCCCTCATACACGGATAAATCATGATCCGGTATGACTAAATCAGGATCTAGGCCAAGGACTTTTCCGTAGCCTTCGCAGTTTTTACAAGCACCGTAAGGATTATTGAAAGAGAATAAATTTAAGCTAGGTTCTTCAAAAGCGATACCATCTAACTCAAATTTATTGGAAAATATTTTTCGTTTTTGGCCGTCAATTTCGATCCAACAAACACCTTCGCCTTCGAAATAGGCTGTTTGAACCGAATCGCCTAGTCTAAATATCGTTTCCTCATCTTCAGGCTGGCTGATTAATCGGTCGATCAGTATGGCAATTTCAGTGGGCTTTTTACTCAGCGATTTCAATTGATTTGCATCCTCAATGAGCTCTTCCAAGTCAATGATTTCCTCCTCAAATTTTAATCTAGTATATCCTTTTTGAATTAATAGTTCGCATTCGTCCTTCAACGTTCTTTCCGTCTGCGAAATTAAAGGAGCTAATATGAGCACTTTTTTTTGTGCATGTGTTCCCACCCAATCCACAATCGTCGAAACAGAATCTTTTTTTACTTCCTTGCCTGACGTAGGTGAATATGTTTTCCCAATGCGGGCAAATAATAATTTTAAATAGTCGTAGATTTCTGTGCTGGACCCGACGGTCGAACGAGGATTTTTGGTGTTTACTTTTTGCTCAATCGCAATGGCCGGAGACACTCCTTTAATATAATCTACTGCTGGTTTCTCCATCCTTCCTAAGAATTGGCGCGCATAAGAATTTAGACTCTCGACATACATTCGTTGGCCCTCCGCAAATAACGTATCAAAGGCCAATGATGATTTACCAGATCCAGAAAGTCCAGTAATGACAACAAATTGATTTCTAGGAATAGCTACATCCACATTTTTCAAATTGTGGACACGAGCACCTTTAATTATGATGTGTGTTTTCGGGTCGAGATTTTCGATGGCCGACGGGCTTGCGATACCCGTTTTAATATCATTCATAGGACAAAAATAAACCTTTTAACTTGATAAAAATTATCAATGGATAGATTTTTAAAATCCCTTTTTCTATGTGATATTTGAGTTGCGATTTGTAGCTTTACTAAATTTCAAAATAAGCCTAATGTATAGGCAAATTATGGATTAATTTTTTTATCATGAACAAGATAGCAGCACTCATTTTATTTTCATTTTTGGCTTATACGCCTGCATTATTCGCACAAGATCCAATCGTGATTAAAGAGGAGGGGGCAAGAGGCGATTTGGATATAGAGCCGGATGTTAGTGAGCTTAGTTTTAGGGAGCGTTTACATTTCGGTGGAGGTATTTCAGGTTTGAGTTTTGGAAATCCTACGAGTATAGGTATTTCACCTATGGCAGGTTATTTACTCGCAAAGAATACGATATTGGGCCTTGGGATGACCTATCAGTATTATTCGATAAGCTATCAGGGTTTTAAAGCGACCAGTAATTTATTAGGAGAAAGGATTTTTGTACGCCAACAAATTCCTGCCTTGTCCGCTTTGATTGGTCAGGGTTATTTAACGGCGCAGTTGGAAAATTTCAACAATATGTCTCCAGGTACCACAGGAGGATATTCAAATCCATTTTTAGTGGGCATTGGAATTGGTTCAAGAATCGGTATTAATTTATCCCTCATGTACGATTTAAATTACTCAGAAACTTCAGGAAAGCAATCCCCTTATGGCTCTGCTTTCGTAGTTCAGGTAGGTGGATTTTTCTTTTAATTTTTTTTTGCTTTTTTTTAAACAATTTGACAAGAAATCAGTCTTGTATATCGGTAAGAATTTCATAAATTCGAATTCATTTTATTAACATATGTCTACATCTACTTTTGCAGAACCTTTATTGGTTGAAGATCCTAATCGTTTCGTTTTATTTCCTATAAGACATGACGATATTTGGCAGTTTTATAAGAAAGCGGAAGCGTCCTTTTGGACTGCGGAAGAAATTGATTTACAACAGGATTTAGCTGACTGGAAAAAAATGAATGACGGCGAGCGTCATTTTATTTCTCATGTTTTGGCATTTTTTGCTGCATCAGATGGAATTGTTAATGAAAATTTAGCCAATAACTTTTTGAAAGAAGTTCAATATGCAGAGGCTAAATGTTTTTATGGTTTCCAAATCATGATGGAAAACATTCATTCAGAAACATATTCATTGTTGATTGACTCTTATATCAACGACCCAAAAGAAAAAGATCATTTGCTTCGTGCGATTGAAACCATTGATTGCGTGAAGAAGAAAGCAGATTGGGCATTGAAATGGATCGAGAGTGATAGTTTTGTAGAGCGGTTGATTTCATTTGCTGCGGTAGAGGGAATTTTCTTCTCAGGTAGTTTTTGTTCTATATTTTGGTTGAAAAAGCGTGGTTTAATGCCAGGCTTATCCTTCTCCAACGAGTTGATTTCTCGTGATGAAGGTTTGCATTGTGATTTTGCTTGTTTGTTATACACAGAGCACATTAAAAATAAAATTTCTCAAGAACGCATTTATGAGATCATTTTGAATGCAGTAGAGATTGAAAAAGAATTTGTAACGGTGGCTCTTCCTGTTTCATTGATCGGGATGAATGCTGAATTAATGTGTCAATACATTGAATTTGTTGCAGATCGGTTATTGATTTCTTTGGGTTGTAAGAAAAACTACAATGCAGTTAATCCATTTGACTTTATGGAAATGATTTCATTGCAGGGGAAAACAAATTTCTTTGAGAAGCGCGTCGCTGAATATCAAAAATCGGGAGTTATGTCAGATAAAGAATCGATGTCTTTCTCCTTGGACGAAGATTTTTAAATCTAAACCTATTTATGTTAAATGCCTTGATGAGAATCAGGGCATTTTTTTTGCCGTATACCTACCAGCGTTCAAGGACCATGGGCAAAGAAAGTCCAATGATGATGCCAGAAATGACGAGAATAAAATAGGTTAATTTGATTTTAAATAATTCAATCAGGATGTTGGAAAAGAATAGTATAGAAGCTACGACAATTATCTGGGCGAATTCCAAACCTATATTAAAGGCAAACAATGGGGTTAAAATTGAACTTTCTTGGCCCAACAAGCTTTGTAAATAATTTGAAAACCCTAATCCATGGATTAAACCAAAAATTGAGACCAGAATAAATTTACGTCTCGACAATTTCGTTGATTTTATTTTGGTTTCCTTAAAATTTAAATTGGAGAAAGCGGAAAATAAAATGGTACAAGGAATTAAAAATTCAATCCAGTTTTGTGAGAAGTTAATCCAATGTAACGTGGCTAAGGCTAAGGTCAACGAATGACCCAGGGTAAAAGCGGTGATTAAAAGTAAGAGTTTTTTTGCGTCATAGAATTTATAAATACACGTGATGGATAAAATGAATAGCAAGTGGTCTAAAGCCTGAATATTCAAGATATGCTGAAATCCTAGAATCAGATAGCTGTTAAATGTGGACATATATGACGTAATTTTCCCTAAAAATATTGAAATTTAAAGAATAAATTTAAAAAATCTTAAATGAGGTCATTTGATTACATCATTGTAGGTGCGGGTACCGCAGGTTGCGTGCTGGCAAATCGGCTTACAGAAAACCCTTTGATCCAAGTCTTATTAGTGGAGGCGGGTATGGACAGCCGGGATCCTAGAATTTTTACTCCTTCTTCATACCCTTTATTAAATGGGACCTACATGAATTGGAACTTTTTTACAGAACCTCAGAAAAAATTAGGGGGACGTCGGATATATCAGCCGCGAGGCAAGGCGATGGGTGGAAGTAGTGCCATTAATTGCATGGCCTATATTCGTGGGAACAAGGCTGATTTTCAAAATTGGGAATCTATGGGTTGTGGCGGTTGGTCGTATGCCGACATGCTTCCGTATTTCAAAAAGTCAGAAAATAATCTAGATATCCACAATGAATTTCATGGCCAAGGTGGCCCATTAACCGTTTCTAATCCAAGCCAAAATACCATTTTTGGTCAGGCATTTATCGAAGCATGTGGCTCAGTTGGAATACCCAAAAACACCGATTTTAATGGCGCTAGTCAAATAGGTGCGGGTATGTTTCAGTTTGCCATTGCTGATGGCCAACGAGTTACCGGCGCTAGTGCTTTTATCAATCCGATTTTAAAAAGAAAAAATTTAAAGGTAATAAGCCAATTCCACGTCACTAATTTGGTGATCGAAGGCGATCAAGTTAAAGGCATTGAAGGGCATTTGAAAAATGAGAAATCGAGTACTATTTTTAGAGCAGACCAAGATGTTATTCTATCTGCAGGTTCTTTTCAGAGTCCACAAATTATGATGTTGGCCGGCATAGGGGATGCTGATTATTTGAAGTCATTTGGGATCGAGAATAAAGTTAATCTTCCTGGTGTTGGCAAAAATTTGTCGGATCATGTTTTTGTCAACATGCATGCGGAAGCTAAAACGCAGCGCGCATCTTTTAATGCAGCCATTTCCGTCCCTAATTTTCTTACCTATGTGACTAAAAAGAAAGGACCCCTTTCAGCGAGTCCTTTAGAAGGTTGTGCATTTTATGATTCGGTGAATCAGTCTGACCGACCGGATTTACAATTTCACTTTTCTTCCGCATGGTCATTATATATGTACGATTACAAAAAAATGCCTGTTGACGACGGATTTACTTGCTTGCCTACTTTATTGAAACCCGAAAGTCGAGGTTATGTAGGCTTGCACTCAAAATCACCTTGGGATGCACCCAAAATTGACCCTCAATATTTAACTGATTCTGAAGGAAAGGATTTAGCCACATTGAAAAGAGGCGTCAAATTAGCGCATCAAATTTTATTATCTTCTGAATTTGATCACCTTAGATTAGGCAATACATTGCCATATCCTTCCGGTGAGCTGACGGAGGAACTGATCGAAAAACACATTGAAAGGGCAACAGAATGCGTTTATCATCCCATTGGAACTTGTAAAATGGGCAATGATTCGAATGCGGTTACAGATCCAAAAACACTTCGTGTCAAGGGCATCAATGGCTTGCGCGTCATCGATGCCTCCATCATGCCTGACTTAGTTTCAGGAAATACAAATTCCATCGTGATGGCCATTGGCGAAAAAGGTTCTGATTTAATCTTAAATAATTATTAATTTGCACACCTAATAAATAAACATACTATGAAAAAAATCATTTTAATTTTAACTACCCTTGTTATGGCGGTAACCGCAAAAGCACAAAAAGCTACTGTAGAATCTTTACGCGAAGCTGAATTAAGCCGCTTTAAGGTCATGATTGGGCAGGATGAAGCTGGATTAAATGCAGTATTACATGCGGATTTAATTTACAATCATTCCAATGCGCTTACGGATAATAAAGCATCCTATGTAGGTTCTATTGTTTCTAAGAAAACGATTTATGCTTCCATTGAATCTGAAGAATTAACGCCACGGTTATATGGTAAATTTGGTATAATTACGGGTATCGTTAAGGTTAAAAATCAAGCTAAGGACGGCTCATTTACCTATAATCACCTTAAATATACCGATGTTTGGATTTTTCAGGATAAGAGATGGCAAATGCTTTCTTGGCAATCAACGAAAATTCCTAACTAATTGTAGCGGCAAAATTTTCGATTTCAAGATAAATTTTGGCTAATTCCGAAGGCTTAATGCAATAGGGAGGCAAGATATATAAGGTATTACCCAGGGGTCTCAAAAGGATCCCTTTTTTTATGAAGTGGTCATAAGCTTTTCCTCGGATCGGATTCAAATAACCATCTTTTTCGGGGGTGTCTATTTCGCAGGCTACAATCGTTCCACGGCAACGAATATTTCTAATGACGGGATGATCTTGTAATTTATTTTTCCATTCGGCATGACTTTCTTGGATGGCAGCTATTTGGGACCAAGTTTCTGTTTTTTCCATTAGATCCATACTCGCGTTCGCTGCTGCGCAGGCGAGGGGATTCGCAGTGAACGAATGGGAATGGAAAAGGGTCTTCTTTCGATCTGATGAAAGAAAAGAATCAAATAAAGGATTCGAGCAAACGGTAACACCCAACGCCATCATGCCACCTGTTAAACCTTTTGACAAGCAAACGATATCCGGTTTTTGTTGTAAATAGTCCATGGCAAACCATTTGCCAGTACGCCCAAAACCCGTCATGATTTCATCAGAAATGCTGATCAATCCCCCATTTTTTGTGAGTGAAATGATCTTATCTAAGGTTTCAGCCGCATACATATTCATGCCACCGGCACCTTGAATAAGTGGCTCGAAAATGATGGCTGCATATCCTTCAGCATGTTTTAATTTAGCCTCTAATGCTTCTAGGCACTGCGATTCATTTTTTGGATTAGGAATAAATTCCACCTCAAAAAGCATGTCTTGGAAAGGTGCATTGAAGGAACTAGGCGCCCCCAAACTCATAGCCCCAAACGTATCTCCATGGTAAGCATCTTCAAACGCGATAATTTTCCTTCGCTTTTGATTGCCTTGGTTATGAAAGAATTGTAAGGCCATTTTTATGGCGACCTCGACCGCTGTAGACCCATTATCCGAGTAAAATACTTTTTTGAAGTTGGCAGGCAAGTGACTTAATAACCGTTCGGCTAAGCGAATCGCAGGCTCATGTGTAAAACCTGCAAAAATGACTTGTTCTAATTTGAGCGCCTGTTCATATACTTTTTGGGCCATATAAACATTCGAATGCCCGTGTAAATTTACCCACCAAGAAGCTATGGCATCGATGTATTGATTACCGTCCTCATCATATAAATATACTCCTTCACCACGTACGATGGCAATCGATGAAGGCTCGATAAAATGTTGTGTAAATGGATGCCAAACAACTTTTTTATCTCTTTCTGATAGACTAATTTGAGATGGATTTGGCATATTTTATAATGGTTTCTGGCGTAATTTCTTCTTCCTGCTGGACACGCAAAACTACGGGTAATTGCGTATACTTTAAAATGAATTTTTCTCCAGATGGATTTGAAGGTCCATTGAAGACAATTCCCAAGATGGGAACATGGTTATCCTTCAGTATTTGATAGGTTAGCAAGGTATGATTGATGCTACCTAAATAATTTTTACTGACCAAAAGTACAGGTAGACCTAGTTTTTTTATCAGATCTAAATTTGTTTGATGGTCGTTGATAGGTACGAGAATTCCTCCTGCCAATTCCACAATCAATGAATTGTGGGTTTGAGGCAATTGTATTTTTTCTAAGTCAATGGTAACGCCATCGATCTCTGCAGCCGTATGCGGAGAAAGCGGTTGGCTTAATACATAGCTAGAATCCCAAACCTTTACATTCGGCAATTGGGTCATTTTTTTTATAAATAAAGCATCCGCTTCCTCCGGATTTCCGGATTGAATCGGCTTCCAGTAGTCGGCCTGAAGCGCTTGAGTAAAGATGGCTGATATGAGCGTTTTGCCAATTTCAGTTCCAATCCCAGCAACAATAAATGATTTATTCATGGGTTTCCATGGTTTTTATAAGAGCCAAAATATCTTCTTTTTTGGTCAAACTGTTGAGCGTAATGCGAATTCTTTCTTCTCCTTTTGGGACCGTGGGATATACAATGGCTTTCACTGCAAATCCTGCTTTTTGAAGCTCTGATGCTTTCTTTTTCACAAGCTGGTTGCCCGAGATGAAAAAGGTTTGAATCGCCGTTTTACTTGGCCCCCAGTGGCTTGACTTCGAATGTTGAACAAAAAAATCAATGTTTTCTTTTAATTTTTTTCGTAGGTCAAACTGAGTTTTCAACAATTCCAATGTCGAGGATAAGCTCGATATATGGTGGGGGCTTGGGGCCGTCGAGTAAATAAAGGGTCTGGCAAAATTGATTAAAAAATCGATTAATGTTTGTGAGCCTAGAACGACTGCACCTGCATTTCCCCAAGCTTTTCCAAAGGTAATAACCCGAGCAAATATCTCTTTTTCGATGCCCATTTCTACCGCTAACCCATTTCCCTCAGGTCCATATACTCCACCGGCATGGGCTTCATCCAGGATTATTTCTGCGTTGTATTTATTTTTTAAATGGACTAATTCTCTCAAAGGTGCCAGGTCGCCATCCATGGAATATACGGATTCTACCACAATCCATTTGGGTGTTTCGATGGGATAATCACTTAATGATTTTTCTAAATCGGCTAAGTCATTATGGGCAAATATCTTGCGTTCAGCTTTTGATAAGCGTAAACCGTCGATTAAACTTGCGTGCAATAATTGATCGCAAAATACGACTTGATCTTTTTGAGCGATGGAAGAGATTAAGCCGACATTGGCATCGTATCCACTGCTAAACAATAAAGATGCTTCAGCTTGATGAAACTCAGCACATTTTCTTTCAAATTGTTCTACCTGAACGGATTGTCCTGAAATCAATCTAGAGCCAGTCGAGCCATTGATAGCATTCAAATTGGATTTTAATTGATTGAAATCGGCTTCAATTTTATCAGCAAGAGATTGATTCTTAGCTAGTCCCAAATAATCATTGGAGCAAAAATCAATCAAATGATTCGCAGAAATTAGTGATCGAACAAGGCCATTTTCTTGTCGCTCCAATAGCTGATTATGTAAAATTTGCTGGTGAGATTTCATCATGTAATTCAAATGCAAATTACGAATTTTAGGTTGACATGGCGTGCATTACCCATAGATTCCATCGAAATTGATTAAGTAATTGATAATTTCCATTAAAAATGATGAAAAATGTTTGACAATCTAATATATGTAATGTATTATTGTACTGTGTTTCAATGTCGTAAGCACCTCAATAAAAACAATCCCAGTTCATTTCAATCTTTTTTTCATCATCTGATCCACTTTTTGTGATTTGATATAATGTTTCAAAGATGGTCTTTTGATCAGAAATTAGGTTTGTTAAATCAAAATAAGAATATTCATTTCACCATTTTATGGAAGAAAAACCTATCAAGAAAGTAAAAACAGTCGCAGAAGAATTGCCTACTAATGATCGTCCTAAGCGTCAAAGAATTCAAAAATCTACGGAAGAACCAGCTTTAGCACCGATGCCTAGCTCAACTATTGAGCCTGAAATTAGCGTAAGTGATGCTGCTCCAGTGCTTGTAGAAACTAAACCAGAGCCAAGCTCAGAGGTAAAACCTGCTAGGCCTGCAAAGAATTTTCGTCCACGCCAAGAGCGCCAACAACCTGAAGTGGAAGAGGCGCCGATTGAATACGATGCGATTGCTCCCAATGAAGATGAGGTGGTGGATACATCATTTATCACAAATAATGACAATGTGGTGGACTCCAAGGTTTCCCCGACGGATGCGCCAGTTGATTTAGATAAACTTCCCAAAGAAGAGGCACAAACGCAATCTCCTCAGCAATTTAAGCCTAGGTCAAATTACAATCAGATCATCAAAGAGTTAGATGGTTTGATCGACAATGAGGGTGTTCTTGAAATCATGCAAGAGGGTGGTTATGGTTTTATGCGTTCTTCCGATTATAATTATTTAGCTTCTCCTGATGATATTTATGTGTCTCCTTCTCAAATCAAAATGTTTGGTTTGAAGACAGGCGATACTATTTTAGGTAAAATTCGTCCACCCAAAGAAGGCGAAAAATACTTTGCCTTATTGAAAGTAGAATCCGTGAATGGGAAGACGACGGACGAAATTCGTGACCGCATCAACTTTGAATACTTGACGCCACTTTTTCCTGAGGAGAAATTAAATCTATCTACGTCGGCAGATAATTATTCAACTCGGATTTTAGATTTATTTGCGCCAATAGGCAAGGGCCAGCGTGGAATGATCGTAGCTCAGCCCAAAACGGGTAAAACGGTTTTATTGAAGGACATAGCCAATGCTATTTCTCGAAATCACCCTGAAGTATATTTGATCATTTTGTTGATCGATGAAAGACCTGAAGAAGTTACAGATATGCAACGTTCAGTACGTGCAGAAGTTATTTCGTCCACCTTTGATGAACAAGCGGAGCGTCACGTTAAAGTGGCCAGCATTGTATTAGAAAAGGCAAAAAGAATGGTGGAATGTGGACATGATGTGGTTATCTTGTTGGATTCAATCACTCGATTAGCCCGTGCCTATAACACCGTAGTTCCTTCTTCTGGTAAAATATTATCTGGGGGTGTGGATGCAAACGCTTTACATAAGCCAAAGCGTTTCTTTGGTGCAGCCAGAAATGTCGAAAATGGAGGTTCATTAACGATTATTGCCACTGCCTTAACGGAAACGGGTAGTAAAATGGACGAAGTAATTTTCGAAGAATTTAAAGGAACAGGTAACATGGAATTGCAGTTGGATCGTAAACTGTCCAATCGCCGTGTTTATCCAGCCATCGATATTACTGCTTCGGGTACGCGTCGTGAAGATTTATTAATGGATCCTGCGGTACTTCAGCGCGTGTGGATTTTACGCAAGCACATGTCTGATATGAATTCTGTGGAGGCTATGGAGTTTTTACAGCAACAGTTGAAAGGGACAAGAACGAATGAAGAGTTTCTTGCTTCGATGAATCGATAAAAGGTCAAAAAAAAGTCTTTGAATGTGTTTCAAAGACTTTATATTCTTATTCTAAATAGACGTCCATTTGACGTCTATTTTTTTTAAAGCAATTCGTAAATACCTGCCACTCCTTGGCCACCACCCACACAGGCGGTCACCATTCCATATTTTTTATTGCGCCGACGAAGTTCATGGAAAAGCTGAATCGATAATTTCGCACCCGAACAACCCAGTGGATGTCCCAAAGCTATCGCTCCTCCGTTGACATTTACTTTTTCTTGATCGATGCCTAAGGTTTTGATGACGGCCAAAGACTGTGCCGCAAAGGCCTCATTCAATTCAATCAAATCTATATCCTCCAATTGTAAACCCGCTTTTTTCAAGGCGATTGGAATCGCTTCCACTGGCCCGATACCCATAAGACTCGGTTCCACACCTGCAGCTGCATAACTGAGCATTTTGGCGATGGGCTTCAACTTATATTGTTCCACAAATTTTTCTGAAACCACAAGCACAAAGGCCGCACCATCAGAAGTTTGTGATGCATTTCCAGCGGTTACTGAACCGTCCATGGCAAATACCGGTTTCAATTTCCCTAAGGCCTCTAAAGTCGTGTCGGCACGGGGACCTTCGTCCTGAGAAACCACCCATTCGCGTGTTTTTTTCGTACCTGATTTGGCATCAAAATAATTCTCGGAAACTTTCACGGGAACAATTTGGTCTGTAAATAAGCCTGCTTTCTGTGCTGCTAAGGCTTTTTGATGGGACGCGAATGAAAAAGCATCTTGCTCTTCCCTAGTCACATTGTATTTTTTACTTACTTCCTCCGCCGTCAATCCCATCCCAATGTAATAATCAGGGTGCTCATTGGCGATTCCGTAATTCAAAACCGTTTTATGACCCATCATCGGCAACATCGTCATCGATTCCGTTCCTCCGGCAATAATACAATCCGCCATACCTGAGGCTACTTTGGCAGAAGCCAATGCAATGGCTTCCAATCCTGAGCCGCAATAGCGATTGATGATAAATCCGGGAACACTTTTTGGGAGTGCCAATAAAGAAATGTAGCGCGCCATTTGCATGCCTTGCTCCGCTTCTGGAATCGCATTTCCCACGATTAAATCGTCGACTAATGCCGGGTCCACCGAAGGAACCTGCGCCATTAAATGTTTAATCACTTCCGCCGCCAAATCATCCGGCCGCATGGTGCGAAATCCTCCCCGATTGGCCTTAGCCACCGCCGTACGATAACCAGCTATTATGTATGCATTCATGTTCGTAATTGATTAATTTCTTAAAGGTTTTCCGCCACTTAATAGGCTTCCGATTCTGTCCATGGTTTTTTGTTCTCCAGTCAACGATAAAAATGCTTCGCGCTCAAGATCCAATAAATATTGTTCGGTGACTTGTTGGGGTGCATCTAAATCACCACCACAAATAGCAAAAGCTAATTTATTGGCAATCAAGGCATCGTGTTCCGAAATATATCGGCCCATCAACATCCCCTGAATTCCTGCTTTGAATAAAGCCAAACCTTGCTTGCCCTCCACCCACACATCGCTTCGGCGATTTTTTTGTACATATCCAGCCTCTGCTAACAAGATGGCTTCTTTTTTCGCCTCACTAATGACTTGGCTTCGGTTTAATACAATGCGATCCTGAGTTCGTAAATAGTTCATTTCAAGCGCCTCATGTGCGGAAGTACTTACTTTTGCTGTCGCAATATTCATGAAGGCTTGTTGGAGTCGGTTCAACTCCACATCCCCCGTTCTCCGAGCATCTCCCATTCTCAATGCCATCTCTTTCGTTCCTCCACCCGCTGGGATTAAACCTACACCCACTTCCACTAAACCCATATACAACTCTGAATGGGCAACGATTTTATCCGCATGTAAATTGATTTCGCAACCACCACCTAAAGCTAAGGTATGGGGCGCTACCACCACCGGAATGCTGGAATAGCGAACGCGCATCATGGATTCTTGGAACGTGGCAATCATCTGGTTCACCTCGTCGAATTTCTTCTCGATGCCAAACATGTATAACATGCCTAAATTCGCACCTGCCGAAAAAGCTTCGTTGGATTCATTTCCAATGACCAAACCACGAAAATCTTTTTCCGCCGTTTCAATGGCATAGGCAAGTCCTTCGAGGACACCTTGGCCCATCGTATTCATTTTTGAATGGAATTCTAAGCCCACAATGCCATCCCCTAAATCGATGATGTGCGCATCGTCATTTTTAAATACCGTATTAGTCGGTTTTAATATTTGTAAAGAAATTTGCTTTTCTTGGCCTGGAATGATTTGATAGCTTTTGCTAGCTAAGTCATAATAAAGACGTTTTCCCCCTTCGGTTTTGTAGAAAGTTGAGTGGCCGAGGGCCAACATCTCACTGACCCATGGCGCTGGAGATAAGCCTAATTCAGCCATCATCGCATTCGCCTTTTCCACGCCAATCGCATCCCAAGTTTCAAATACGCCCATTTCCCAACCAAAACCTGCACAAATAGCTTGGTCAATTTTCACCAAATCATCTGCGATTTCAGGTACGCGATTCGACGCGTAGCGGAAACCGTCTAAGATTGTTTTGCGGTAAAACTCACCGGCTAAATCCTGTCCTGCCAATAGAAGCGCGAAGCGATCAGCTAATTGGTCTACCGCTTTCGAGCGTTCCAGCGTTTCAAAGGAAACACGTTGGGTCGCCCGATATTCAAAGGTCTGTAAATCCAAACTTAAGATGACGGTTTTGCCCGTTGAGTCTTTCGTCTTTTTATAAAATCCTTGGCCGGTTTTATCGCCAAGCCATTTGTTGTCCATTAATTTTTGCATCATTGAAGGCAATTCGAAAATTGACTTGCTTTCATCATCAGTTAACGCCGCATTCAAATTATTTGCGACATGAACGGTGGTATCTAAACCGACCACATCGGAAAGCCGGAAGGTGCCTGATTTCGGTCGGCCTACGACTTTAGAGGTCAATTTATCCACTTGCTCTACACTTAATCCTAATTCTTCCACCACTTTCATCGTCTGCATCATGGAATAAACACCGATGCGGTTGGCAATAAATGCCGGGGTATCTTTACAAAGGACCGTTGCTTTTCCTAATTGCGTTTCGCCATAGGCCAATAAAAATTCAATTACGGCCGGATCCGTTTTTGGAGTCGGTATGATTTCTAATAAACGTAAATAACGGGGAGGATTAAAGAAGTGAGTTCCGCAAAAATGAGCTTGAAAATCTGCTGAACGGCCTTCCGCCATTAAATGAATGGGTATTCCAGAGGTATTGGAGGTGATTAAAGTTCCTTCTTTCCTGAATTGCTCCACGCGATCATATAAAGATCTTTTGATGGCCAAATTCTCTACGACCACTTCCATGATCCAATCAGCATCTACGATTCCAGACAAATTATCATCAAAATTTCCTAATTGGATATTAGCCGCAAATCCGGCTTGGTATAAAGAGGCAGGTTTCGATTTTAATGTTTGTTGGAATGCAAGATTTACAATCCTATTCTTCACCAAAGGGCTTTCAAGAGATAAACCCTTCGCTTCTTCTTCTGCATTCAATTCTTTTGGCGCTATGTCTAAAAGAAGTACCTGTACCCCAATATTTGCGAAATGACAGGCTATACGTGAGCCCATGATTCCTGAGCCTAGTATGGCTACTTTTTTAATTGAACGATTCATCAGAAATGATATTTGTTTTTACTAGTTTAATTAGGTTAACTCGCATTGGTTTTCGCAGAATAATTGTTTTGGAAACCCAAGAAGTAAATATAAATAAAATTTAAAGTGTTATGCAAGCATACTAAATTAAATTTTACAAAACACAATCAAAATCATAAACGCCAAAAATTATGGCAATGAACGATTAAAAAATGAGTCTGAATTTACGCGTTTTCCACGTAGCTCGAAATCGGCTCGCAAGCACAAACCAAATTACGATCTCCATAAGCTGAGTCTATTCTAGAGACGGTTGGCCAGAATTTTGCCGACTTCACATATGGCAAAGGAAATACCGCTTTTTCTCTTGAATAAGGGCGATTCCACTCACCGATTAAAACAATGTTTTGCGTATGCGGTGCATTTTTCAACACATTATTTAGTTTGTCGGCGCTTCCATTTTCCACTTCTCTAATTTCTTCCCGGATACTCAATAAGGCATCACAAAAACGATCTAATTCGTCTTTGTTTTCTGATTCTGTCGGTTCGATCATCAGCGTGCCAGCCACTGGAAATGATAGGGTAGGAGCATGGAAACCATAATCCATTAAACGTTTCGCAATGTCTTCAGCCTCTACGCCAGCAGAAATTTTAAAGGGTCTGCAATCGACAATCATCTCATGCGCGCAACGGCCTTGAGAACCTGTATATAGAATTGGGAATTCTTTTTCCAATCGTGCTTTGATATAATTAGCATTTAAAATCGCTGTTTCCGTAGCCCTTGTCAATCCTTCTCCTCCCATCATGGCAATGTATGCGTATGAGATCGCTAAAATACTGGCAGATCCTACTGGCGCAGCTGAAACTGCTCCATGCGATTCTGCAGCAACAGAATCAGTCATTACGTGACCAGGTAAAAATGGGACTAATTGTTTCGCGACGCCAATGGGCCCCATTCCAGGTCCACCCCCTCCGTGAGGAATACAAAAAGTCTTATGTAAATTTAAGTGACATACATCGGCACCGATCGTCGATGGGGATGTTAATCCCACCTGAGCATTCATATTAGCACCATCCATGTACACTTGTCCGCCAAAATCATGAATCATTTGGCAAATTTCCTGAATGGCTTCTTCAAACACCCCATGGGTACTCGGATATGTGACCATTAAACAGGCCAAATTATCTTTGTGCTCTTCCGCCTTGGCGCGTAAGTCGGCCATATCGATGTTGCCATGGGCATCACAGGAAGTTACGACCACTTTCATGCCCGCCATCACGGCCGAGGCTGGATTTGTTCCATGTGCCGAGGAAGGAATTAAAGCAATATTTCGATGCGAATCACCTCTCGAAGCATGATAAGCACGGATTACCATTAAACCCGCATACTCACCTTGGGCTCCTGAGTTTGGTTGCATCGACATGGCCGCAAAACGGGTAATTTCACATAGCCAATCGTTTAATTCCATGATTAATCGTTGGTACCCTCGCGTCTGATCCCCCGGTGCAAATGGATGAATTTTTCCAAGTTCAGGCCAAGTCACAGGAATCATTTCAGTCGTCGCATTCAATTTCATCGTACATGAACCTAAGGAAATCATGGAATGCACCATGGATAAATCTTTGGATTCTAAGGACTTTAAATAACGCAACATTCCATGTTCGGAATGGTATTTATGAAATACTTCATGTGTCATGAATGAGCTCTTACGAGTCAAAGAAGCAGGAATTTGCCAAGCGACCGTTAATTCATCCCCTCCGATGCCATGGTTTTTGGCTCTTTGGAAAAAGGCTAAAATAGCGACCACCTCATCTTCTGAACTTGTTTCGTCAAGGTTGATGCTCAATTTACTTGGGTCATTTTTAAAGTACCTAAAGTTTCTTTGGGCTTCCTCCGCATAGGCTCTAATTTCTTCCGTTAACTCTCCTGTCTGAACAGTTAGGGTGTCAAAATGCTGAGTATTCTCTAGGGTAAAGCCTAATTTTTTAAGTCCGGCGGCCAACAATTCCGTCAATCCATACATTTTTCCAGCGATATTTTTCAATCCTTCTGGTCCATGGTAAATGGCATAGGCTGCTGCCATGATGGATAAAAGTACTTGGGCCGTACAAATATTGGAAGTCGCTTTTTCTCTACGAATATGTTGTTCGCGGGTTTGCAAGGCCATTCTTAAGGCACGATTTCCTTCTGAATCTACGGAAACCCCAATGATCCTTCCCGGAATACTTCTCTTGTATTTTTCTTTTGTGGCAAAAAATGCGGCATGCGGTCCACCAAATCCCATAGGAACTCCAAATCGTTGGGAACAACCCACCACGACATCAGCGCCCCATTCTCCCGGAGGAGTTAATAAAGTAAGAGCTAAAAGATCCGCCGCTACGACCACTTGGACATCGTTTTCTTTCGCTGCTTCCACTAAATTTTTATAATCAAACACTTCGCCATTGGCCGCAGGATATTGCAATAACATTCCAAAAAATTTCGTGTCTGTTACATCGATGGCTTGATGATTCCCGACAATAATTTCAATGCCGATAGGTTCAGCACGGGTTTTTAATAGGTCGATCGTTTGAGGTAAACAAAGGGAAGAAACAAAAAATGCATCACCCTTATCGGATGATTTTTGACCAAACAACATCGTCATCGCTTCTGCGGCAGCTGTTCCTTCGTCGAGCAAAGAGGCATTAGCTAATTCCATGCCAGTCAGGTCGATGATCAATGTTTGGTAGTTCAATAACATCTCTAACCTTCCTTGCGCAATTTCCGCTTGGTAGGGGGTGTAAGCTGTATACCATGCCGGATTTTCTAAAATATTTCTCAGAATAACCGTGGGTGTAATCGTGTCATAATAGCCTAAACCTATGTGACTTTTAAATATCTTATTTTGCCCCATGATTTGTTTAAAATCCCGTAAAAACTCAAACTCAGTTTTAGGATTTGGTAAACGTAATTCACGTTCCAAACGGATTTTAGCAGGGACAGTTTGATCGATGAGTGTCGCAAGACTATTGACTCCAATAGTTTTTAACATCGCATCTAAATCCTTAGGATTTGAATTATTATGTCTCAATGAAAAATCTTCTCGGTATTTGAAATTTGGGTGCATAGTTGATTGCGGGAATTTTGTTGAAAAACTTGACAAAAATAATCTTTTTTTAGGGATTTATTTTTCAATTATTAACTTCGCCTTCCCAAAAAATGTTTTACAAAATGAAAAAATCAACAATCTATGTATTAGCCCTAATTTTAGTGGCTAAATTAATTCCAACAATTGTGTTGGCCCAAGGAAATCCAGTACCATTTGCATATAGTATTAAGGCGGAGGACTTAAAAAAGCACTTGACATTTTTAGCTTCTGATAGCTTGAAAGGTAGAAATACAGGTTCAGCCGAGCAAAAAGTGGCAGCTAATTATATTGCTGATCATTTTAAGAAGGTAGGTTTAGCACCCGTCCAAGGAAGTTATTTTCAAAAGGTAGGCTTAGCAAATCGTTCATGGTCAACTGTTTCATTTTCTTCCCGAGGAAAAAATTATGAATACATGGACCAATTTATGGCAACTGCTTTGGCACCCGTGGCTGCAAATTCAAAATTTTCTGCGGTTTTTGCAGGCTTTGGTGTCGAGCAAGGAGCTTATTCAGATTTTAGCCAATTAAAAGCAAAAGGCGCTATTGTTATTGCATTTGAAGGTGAGGCGAAAGATGAATCTGGAAATTATGTGCTGTCTGGCACGAAGGATCCTTCTATTTTCGGCAAAGGAGATGGTTGGAAAGAAAAATTAAAAAGATCTCAGGCTGCAGGTGCTAAAGGCTTGATTTTAATTTCATCAAAGTCTGATAAAGATTTTGGAAGTGATTTGCGTCAACGTCAAATCATGATGAAGCGGTTTGGTAATGAACGTATGGTCTTTACAGATCAAGAAGCTGCCGCGAATGAGGCGCCTGTATTAATGGTTTCTGCTGCTGTGGCTGCTGAAATGTTAGGAACTACTGTAACCGAATTATTAGCTTTTAAATCGGATTTGGTACGCCAGAAAAAATCAGTATCCTCTAAGTTTAAGCCAGCGCCTATCAATTTAACGATTGAAAGAACTGAAAAACCCGTGGATACGTACAATGTGGTTGGCTTTTTAGAGGGGGCAGATAAAAAGGATGAGGTAGTTGTTATCACAGCGCATTATGATCATATCGGGGTTTCTGCCGATGGAAAAATTAACAATGGAGCGAATGATGATGGTTCGGGTACTGTGACTGTGATGCAAGTAGCGGAGGCCTTTGGTCGGGCTGCTGCGGCTGGTAACAAACCGCGCAGAAGTATATTGTTTATGACGGTGACTGGGGAAGAAAAGGAATTATTGGGTTCTGAATATTATTCCAATCACCCTTTGTTTCCATTGGAAAATACGGTTTGTGATTTAAATATTGACATGACGGGACGCCGTGATGAGGGACATGAAGGAAAGCCAGATTATATATATGTGATTGGATCAGATAAATTGTCATCTCAATTACATGATGTGCTTTTAGAGCAAAACAAAAAACACATGGGATTGGATTTAGATTTTACATTCAATGATCCGAATGATCCAAATCGTTTTTATTACCGTTCAGACCATTATAGTTTTGCCAAGAAAAAAATCCCCGTAGCATTTTTCTTTAATGGGGTTCATGAAGATTACCATCAGCCGGGCGATGATGTCGAAAAAATTGATTTTGACCAAGTTCAGAAAATAGGCCGATTGGTATTTTATATGGCTTGGGATATTACAAATCGCAATGAACGATTAAAGGTTGATTCAAATAAGCCTTAAAGAATTTCTATTGTAAGTGTATAGCGTTTGGCGAGAAATTTGTCAAACGCTATTTTTTTATCATGGCCAGTAAACCTTTTAATTTGAGATTGAAGCTGTTTGATTTCTCTTTGGCATCAGCAATAAATTCATTTTCATGGATGGGCCCTATGACCTTTTCCATCTCTTCTTCGCTTCCAAACATAGCTAATCGGAAGGGATCTTTAAAATCTTTTGCCCTAGAATTCTCAATTCCCGCAGTTAAAAATTCCGACATATCCATGGCTTTTCCAAGCCATTTTTGAATAAATACAGGGCTGTTGACAGGCTGGTCAATCACTTGCATCAAACCATTGAGGGCATTTTCAAATTTTTGATCATAGTAAAGCGATGCTTGTTTTTCATAAATTGCATGTACCTGAGTCCATCGATTTATTTGTCCTATTTTAATGTTATTTCTCAAGTCAGATACAACACCCGCTGGGATAATTTGACCACCTATGTTATCCCATTTTTGTATCGCAGTGGCATTTTCAAGGGTATTATGTAAAAGGTCTAGGGGAGCTTTATTAGGATTTCTCTCCATGGTTGCGAGCCATTCTTTAGCTGCATGATAAAATAATAAATCATTGAAGATTTGATAGGCTCGGTGGCATTTCGCTACCCTTGTTTTTCGTTTTGAATTTTCAATATTTTCCGCATAAATGGCTAAGGGATTGTTGGCATTTTCAGGGTCCAATAACCACGATTTTCCTAAGGCCATGGATTTTTCTTTGGAGAGATTAGGCTCCAATGTATTTCCCACCCAAAATTCCATCCGTTTGATCCCTTCCAAAATTTCAGAAACGGTATCTGGCGCCAAAAAATCATATTCTAGCAACATATTTTTGTCGGTGCGAACATCTCTTTTGTCGAATTTCCATGCATTTCTAGCTAATGCATACATATTATATTGAAACCAATAACCGGCGATAATCAATAATCCCCCGGTGGCTTCATCGTTGCCCAACAAAGAAAAGGGCATGGGATTGTGAATTTCAGCCGGGTAATTTCCCTTTGAAATTAAGTTGAAAGATGCGAATTTAGAATTATGCTTTAGCGCAACGGCCAAGCCTGGCCAAAATCCTCGGCCCGCCTGCAATTCACCATCGGCCCCTCTCGAATTATGGTTAGATCCTAATGTGGCTCCTGCGGCCATATTGCTTTGACCTTTAATCACAGAGGCACATAAAAATGAATTGTTATGATGCTGCTCATGGGCAGGGAAAATCAAGGAGTTTAACACTTCGCAACAAGAAATAGTGGAGTTGCTACCCAGAAACGAATTGATGAGTCGGGCGCCATATTTCAACTGTGAATGCGCCTCTAATATAAAACGAACGGCTTTGACTCCGTAAAAAATTCGGCAACCTTCATGAATGATTCCATTGACAATTTCACAGCCTTCCCCTATTTGCGTGGAGGCATGCGGGAATGATAAAATGGTCAGATTTTTTAGTTTATTGGCTCCTTTAATGTAAGTGTCGGAACCCATGTTGACGTCTTTAATGATGCCCGTGTTTTTTATCACCGTACGGTCGCCGATTTGTCCATAGAAACCACGTTCGCTTGAAAATTCGGCTTTAGTCATCTCTAAATATCTGCGCTGTAATTCTGAATCTTCCCGATCTTGCATCCATAAATAGGCGTCTGCTGGGCGCATACCAATGAACGGCACCACTTTTCTTCCGCCATTTTCATTGCCTAATTCCAACCAAATTCGAATGCGTTCATCTTCTCCATCCTTCACATTTCCATTCCCAAATTTGGCGGTTGACGTCGTCGCTAATTCATTTACTTGAAGAATCATTACTTCGTTGCCCATTTGATAATGCGAAAGTAAATTGACCCGATCGATGGCCACATTATCACCAAAATCACTAGAAATAATCGTGCTATTGTAAAGACCTACCGGCATGCGCAGGTTTTTGAATTCGAGGTAGCAACTCTCTAAAATACCGATTCGATTAATGCCAAAAAATCGACAGTTTTTGACTAAGTATGGATTGAATCCTTCTTTTACGTGGATAGCATCCCAGCTTTCGGCTTGATTTAAATTAGCCTCCAATATTTCAATTTCTTTCGTAGACAATGCCCGAAAATCAGATGAATTAATATTTTTTAATCGATGGTCAAACTCGGATTGCCCTTTTTTTAAATATTCTTGAGGAACAAAATTATATCCTAGATCGGACAATGGCTTTTTATCGATTCGATTCATATTTCATAAAATTCAATGGGCAAATCGTCCGGATCAGCGATGAAAGTAAATTTTTTACCTGTGAATTCATCGATACGAATGGGCTCAGAACTGATGTTTTCCGCGGTTAATTGTTGGACCGTTTCTTCAATATTTTTCACTTGGAATGCCAAATGCCTTAATCCACAGGCCTCAGGCCTAGAAGGTCTTTTAGGTGGATTGGGAAATGAAAATAGTTCGATGATGTACTGTTGACCGAGCGCCAAATCTAATTTGTAAGAATCTCGGGTTTCTCGGTATACTTCTCGGACAACGCTAAGGCCTAATTTTTCAGTATAGAATTTTTTTGAAATTGCGTAATCACTGCAAATAATGGCAATGTGATGCACGGAGCTTATTCCTAAATTTCCCATGAATGGATTTTAAAAAGCTTGTTTTTCAATGAAAACAGAATCATACAGGAACCTTTTAATTGATACATATTTTGGCAGATTGAAGGTACAAAAATACGTAAAATATTGCCGTTTTGTAATTGATTTTAAATTAAAAAGGATAAATAATTTCCTTTTTAATTTCCCTGTTGATTAGCATTTTTGAGTTTGAATTTCTCAATTTTTCCCCTAATTTTTTGGCTAAAAATTGGCCTTTATCTGGGTTGAGATTAAATAAATTATTTTTCTCTGATAGGTCGGTGCGGGTATTATACAATTCAAAATGTTGGTCCTTGTGGAAAAATATAAGTTTCCAGTCTCCTTGGCGAATCGCACTGAAGGGTTGGACATCTGGGGATCCATTGGTCCTCATGTGTGGGTGATGCCAGGTCAAAAATCGATTTTGATTCGAATTTTTCCTTTGGATGATGGGAACTAGCGAAAGACCATCCACATGCTGTATTTTACCCTTAGGCTTAATGTTGGAAAGTTGGAGTATACTCGGAAAAATATCATCCACAATAATATTCTCATGATTGACACTTCCTTTTTTTCCTATGCCTGACAGGACAAATGGAATTCGTAAACCTCCTTCATAACCAGAGGTTTTCCCACTTCTCAGTGGAGTATTGTAGGTATTTCTTCCATTTTTGCCTCTACCTACATCGGTCAGTCCACCGTTGTCCGAAAGGAAGACGATCACGGTATTTTCGGTTAATTTATTTTCGTCTAAATAATCGATCCAGTCGCCTAAACTCTTGTCCATTCCTTCTACCAACGAGGCGTATTTAGCTTCTGTGCTATCAATTCCAAGGTCATAATAATGTTGGACAAATCGCTTATCCGCTTGGATAGGCGTGTGTACCGCATAATTTGAAAACAGTAAAAAGAATGGTTTGGGATGGATTAAAACCGAATCCATCACGCGCATTGTTTCTTGGGTTAATGCTTCAGTCAGGTGAATATCTTTTCCCCAAAAGCGATTGAGATGAGGTACTGCTCGGATATCGTTGGGTGCCCCATTTGTTTTATTTCCAAAATTTTGAAGTCCAGAATAGCTAGCGGGCTGGCCAGCCGCTGAACCCCCAATATTAATTTGAAACCCATGCAAGGTAGGATTCTCACCGGGACTTCCATAGGCGCCAAAATGTGCCTTTCCAGCATGAATCGTTGCATAGCCATTTACTGATAAGATGCTAGCAATGCTCGTCGCATGAATACTATTTTTATTCTCGTATGGACTTAACCCGTTCATATTCCAGGCAGGCACATCAAATTTGGGATCTCCTCCTTCCTCCGGATTTTTGTCTTTTTGGAAAGTCCAGGAAGTAACTTTATGGGAAAGAGCATTCATTCCAGTGAGTAAAGAAACGCGAGTCGGTGTACAGTTTTGATTCGCATAGGCGTGCGTGAACTTAACTCCTCGGGCAGCTAATTTTTCCAAATTAGGTGTTCGGTATAAAGAATTCCAAGGCGTTTTTTGGTCGGCAAATGGGAGGGATAGATCTTGCCAACCGAGATCATCGACTAAAAAGATGAGGAAATTTTTGGGTTTTTGTTTTTCGGCGAACAGAGAAAAGCTGTATAAAAACGCCCCTAGTAACAGGATTTTTTTCATCATTATTTCATGGGGGTTGAGTGCATTAACTCCATTCGCCAGCGACCTTTTTCTTTTCGTAAAATAGCTGATTCGAGCCATTTTATGGTTGTATTTCTAGTTTTTGATGTTATTTCCGCTTTGTTTTTATAATAAACCCAAGCCCGATTTTTCTCTATTTTAGTCTCAATGAAATCGAACGAATTTAGCCTCAAGTAACCTTCTGGTTTGGGCCTGCTTATCTTGTTAGCCAGCGTGTCAATCGTCCAAATTTCTCCGTTTTCTAACAGAATAAATCCATCTAAAACTTCCGCTTTCATTTGAGGAATGTTGGCTACACTTAATGCATCAAAAAAGCGATTGATTACTTGTTGGACTTCTACTTTTTCTGTCGTTTGGGCAAAAGAAAATTGGGTATAAAGAAGAAAGATTAAGGCTATTTTTTTCATTTAATTATAGCTTACTCGCTAAAAACCTTAGAATCTTGGGTAGTTTAATGTGGTTGTTTATAGCATATAAACTTCCTCTTGTTCTCACTAGCTGTGCATTGTTACCATTAAAGTTTTGCTCGGCTATTTTGCCTGTTTTAATATCTACTAAATTTCTTCTAATAAATAATTCCTTGGTCACCATATTGGATAGCATTGGTGTGTAGTAAATGCAGTTCTCAAAATAATAATGGGTCACCTGTGAATACCTGGTGCTTTTGGGATCCTCTACTGGACTTCCTCCATGTATAATATTAGAAGACCAAATCAGCGTATCTCCTTTTTTTGCCAAAAACTTTTTCTTTTTATAGGAACTCTTTTCCATTAAATCTTCCATAAATGTCTCGTACTCAGGATAGTTTTCATATGAAGTATCCTCGGTAGTATTTTTGAAATCAGAAAAATTATATTCTGGATTTCGATGTGATCCTGGATAATAGAACAAAGGGCCATTCTCTTCCGTTATATCTTCTAGAGCGACCCATACGCCACACATGTATCTAGCAGGTAAGGAACTGAAATGTAAGGTGTCGGAATGTGCTTTTTGTTGGGTCCCAACTTTAAAATTTAGTGTTTGAAAGGGCACAGGCTCTCTTTCGTATAACATTTTTAGCGTGTCCATGATTTTAGGGTGACAAGCTAATTCTTTAATAGGATCAGAATATTGCCATAGATCTTGGATTCGAATGTTATTTCTGAACGTCTGAATAGGGAAATTTTCATTAAATCCTTTTTCATTCATTTCCGATTTAATTTTATCAATTAACTCATTTGAAAAAACATTAGAAAGCACAATGAAGCCATTTTCATAATATTCTGAAGCCAATTTTTTATCCTGTACAGATATATTTTTAGTTTTAATGATATCCGAAAAAAATGGGGATTCTACCCATGGTAAATTCATCTGAGACATATTAATTTCATTTTGAATAATTTCCAAATATAAGAGAATCCAATTATTTATTTAACTTAGATTTTCAAAACTTATTTACATGCAAAGACGCGACTTCCTTCAATCTTCAATTTTAGCTTCAGGTTTGACATCTATTTCTGGAGCGAATCCAATCATCGCCAAACCGGCTTTAGAACCAAAAATAAAACTAAGCGTTTCCAGTTATTCGTATTGGCATTTCAAGGGAGAGCAATTTCCAATTGAAAAGGTTATTGACGATGCGGCTGCTTTGGGTTTAGAAGGGATTGATATTTTGCACAGACAAATGAAAAGTGAGGATAATGCCTATATGCAAAATATTAAAAAACATGCATTTCTGAACGGCATCGCCTTGACTTGCTTGTCGATTCATCAGGGTTTCGTGACTCCAGATAAAGCTGAATTGAAAAAGCATGTGGATCATACGATTCATTGCATTGAATTGGCCTATAAGATGGGAATTCCTTGTTTGCGCTTAAATACGGGCCGCTGGAATACCATCAAATCGTTTGATGATTTAATGAAAAATAGGGGCATTGAACCCATTTTACCAGGCTATACAGAAACAGATGGATATAAATGGTGCGTGGAAGGTATTCAACAATGTTTAGCTAAGGCTGAAGAATGTGGTGTATTACTCGCTTTGGAGAATCACTGGGGGCTGGGTTCCACTCCGGAAGGAATGTTAAAAATACACGAAACAGTTAATTCCCCATGGCTTGGTCTTCTCATGGATACCGGTAATTTCTTGGAAGAGCCCTACGATAAACTAGAGAAAATTGCTTCGAAAACAAGTTTTGTTCAAGCCAAAACGTATTATGGTGGTGGCGAATGGTATTCTCTTGAACTTGATTATAAGCGTATTATTCAAATTTTAAAGAAGGTGAATTACCAAGGCTATATTTCCATTGAATTTGAGGGGAAAGAAGCTGCGTCCACCGGCGTTCGTAAAAGCGTGGAACTGCTTAGAAAGGCTTTGGCCTCATAATGCGTTGATGTTGTAATTGGAAAACTGAATATTGATTTTTCCAGTTTTACTCACATTTTTGGGTTCTTCAGGCGAGGCAGACCGATTGATATCGACCACGACACCTTTGGGAATTTTGAATTTTTTCACATCCACAGAAAAGGTTAATTCATCTGGAAGACCATATTCTTTTTGTTTCCCATATTGGTAATCTGCGACTACGGTTCCATTCGTCCGAGTGGTAATTTGAGATTTTAAGATCAATACTTCGTCAGTGTCTACCCATATTTTAGCTAGCACAATTTCGCCAGCATCATTGCTAGGTAATAGGGTAATTGATTCGGTTTTGATTTTTTGGACGACCTCGTAACCCGTAAAAATAGCGGTATAACTCGCTTTGTTTTTCAGCATAATCGCCAAGTCAGTGAAGCCTTTTTTAGGTAAAATGGCTATCCCTTGCGTTTTCATTTTGATCTCATCCGGCTGCTTAAATTCTATTTTAGCTTTCACGGGTAGAATTTTAATTAAGGGGATATCGGATTTGATTCTTGCGTCTACGGTATAGTTTTTGACGCGGTTCATGTGGCTAATGACGGATGCGACGGTTTTGTTGGCATCCTGACCCAAAACCATATTGGACACACAAAGCAATAAAAATAGTCGGAGCATCATGCGGTTATATCTTTTTTATTGAACACATAAATCGAAATGGAAATCAAAAGAACGTTGTGAATGAACAAAATTAAGATGGAGTTTTTGATGTCTTGAATCGGGAGCGGATCTTCAAAAAACGAACGCCAAGAAGCCATGTGGGTAGTCAGTAAAAAAGGCCTTACGGAATCAAATACATGGACGTCTAGCGTCCCAATGATAGTAAATAAAAGAATAATGGACATGGTGGTCACGATCGGTCCGATCGAATTATCGGTAAAACAAGACAGGCAAATGGATAAAGAACTGACGGTAAAAAGCGCTAAAAAGGCGACTAAAAATCCACCTAAATAACGCCAATTGACATCCGCCTCTTGCAAAATCACCAATCCATCACTATTTAAAACCATTAAATCACCGGTTCCAAATAACATTTTTCCCATGATGACCGACATAAATCCCAGCCAAATAATCACAATTAAGGTGTAAATTCCTCCTGCGATAAATTTCGAAAGGAGCAAAGAAGTTCTGGAAATCGGTTGGGTTAACAACATGCGAATGGTTCCCATGGCGGCTTCTCCAGAAACTAAATCGCCCGTCACGAGTGCGATCAATAATGGGATTTGGACAATCAGCATTTGAAGAATAATGAAAGCAACTAAGTTCCCATTTAACACATTTCCTTCAAAGCTTAGCGTCTGTTCAAAAGACGAGGTGACAAACGAAATGACGGACATGCCATCTGATTTTAAGGCGAATAAGATGACGCCCACTAATACAGTTATTGCGGCAATGCCCAAATAACTTCTTGGCTTAAGAGCGATTTTAATTACTTCGTTATAAATGCTTTTGATGAAAATCATGCGTTGACCATTTTAATGAAATAATCCTCTAATTTTCGTTTCGCCTCGATGGAAAAAATACCAATTCCCGCATGGACTAGGTCTTTGTTTAACTCGCTAATCTTAGATTTTTCCATGGGTAATTCAATGCTTGTCTCATTGATGTCCGTTATGTGGATGTTTGGATATTGACTCATGATCAGCGCTTTCGATTTATCTTTATCGGAAACTTCTAATCTGACCACTAAATCTTCATTGTTCATTAATGCCTTTACATCCCCTTCCACGACTGAAACTCCTTTGTTGATAATCACCATTCGGTTACAAATGATTTCTATTTCGGCCAAATTATGGGAAGATAAAATCACCGTTTTATGCTGTTCATTCTTTAATCGAAGGATTAAATTTCGGATGTCAATGATCCCTTGAGGATCTAAACCGGTAGTGGGCTCATCCAATACAATCAGATCTGGATTGTGCAATAATGTCTGTGCGATGCCCAACCTTTGCTTCATTCCGTGCGAGAAACTTGAGAATTTATCTTGTTCTCGGCCCCCAAGTCCCACAAAATCGAGCATCTTGTAAATTTCTTTTTTGCCAACGGACACGCGGGAGAGTCTAGAAAAAATTTCTAAATTTTTATAGGCGGATAGATATTTGTAGAAATCGGGCTTTTCAATAATGCTTCCGGTCCGAGATAAAATCTCATTTCGATCTGTGAAAATGGATTTTCCAAATATTTTAATGGTTCCCGAGTCGGGTTTAATGAGGGAAAGCATGCATCTGATCGTCGTGCTTTTTCCGGCTCCATTAGGACCTAAAAAACCATAAACATCTCCTTGGTTGACATGAAAACTTACATTTTTGATGGCTTCAAAATGTCCAAATTTTTTTGTCAAAGATTGGATTTCAATAATACGTTCGGACATAATTGGGGCAAAAAACTATTTAATAAACTCCAAAAGCAATAAAAAGTTCAATCTTTTAAAGGAAATCATCACGCCGAGGGCTGAATACGTCAATTAATTCACCCTCCTCCAAGCATACCGCCCCATGAATCTCGCCAGTGGGGACAAAATACACATCGCCAGCCTCTAAAATCGATTTCTCTGAACCTATGGTAATTTCGAATTTGCCTTTTGAAACATAGGATGCTTGCGTATGCGGATGGTGGTGTAAGGTTCCAATGGCATGTTGGTCAAAACCCACTTTTACGATCATCATGGATTCATTTTGTGCCATTACTTTCCTTCTTATTCCGTCTCCTAATTCGATCCAATCCACCAATGCGTCCTCTATGAGTTTTTCTGATTTCATTATAAAATTTATTTTGAAGGAATTAGGTTTGATTTTCCCAAAAATGCATTCAATTCTTTAATATTTATTTAAATTCGTTTTAAAGAATGAGAGGTCTTGTTGATTTTAAATTTTAACTTTTATTCGACAAGCCATTTTAAATTTACTTTTGAATGCAAGATAATTCAAGCGAAAGTGACAATCAAGCACATTTGAAAAAAGTACTTAGTCCTTTAATGTTATGGGGACTCGGGGTAGGTTATGTCATTTCCGGCATGTATTTCGGTTGGAATTTAGGTTTAAAAGAGGGCGGAACGCTGGGTTTGGCCATTGCCACTGGCATTGTCATTGTGCTTTATGCTTGCTTTAGTTTCTCCTATGCGGAATTAGCTTGTGCTATTCCAAAGGCTGGTGGGGTTTTTGATTATGCCAATAAAGCCTTTGGGGATCATGTAGGATTCATGGCAGGCATCGCCCAAATGATCGAATTTATTTTTGCACCGCCCGCTATTGCCTTTGGAATTGGTGCCTATTTTAATCTATTTTTCCCTGATATACCCATCCTTTGGATTTCCTTATCGGCCTATTTTATCTTCACCGCTTTAAATATATATGGGGTAAAAGCCGCGGCAACTTTTGAATTATGGATTACCATCATTGCTGTGGTGGAAATTTTAATTTTTGCGGGGGTTACCTTGCCCCATTTCAAATGGGCCAATATGCAGCAAAATGCATGGCCTAATGGTTGGTTTGGTGTTATTGCCGCTTTACCCTTTGCCATTTGGTTTTTCTTGGGCATTGAGGGATTGGCCAATGTAGCCGAAGAGGCAAAAAATCCTCAAAAAGATATTCAACGAGGTTTTGGTTCTGCATTGTTCACCCTAGTGATTTTATGTGTGTTGGTATTTGTCGCTGCCATTGGGGTAGGGGGTTGGGAAGCGATTGTTTTTAAAAATGGCCTATCCGGTGAAACCTCAGACTCGCCGCTTCCATTAGCCATGGGTCAAATTGTGGGCGCTAATTCTTTGCTTTTTCATTTACTGCTGACCGTGGGTCTTTTTGGTTTAATTGCTTCTTTTCATGGATTGATTTTGGCGGCGGGTAGATCTACTTATGAGTTTGGTTTTAAAGGTTTTGCTCCTCGTTTTTTAGGAAAATTACATCCTAGATTTTTGACGCCAACCAACGCCCTTTTGTTCAATATGGGAATTGGTATTCTGGCATTATTGACCAATAAAACAGCCGAAATTATTACGATTTCCGTGATGGGAGCTTTGACGCTTTATTTTATCGCCATGCTTTCATTGCTTCGCTTGCGTAAAAATGAACCGCATTTACCCCGACCTTTCTCCGTACCACTGTACCCTTGGACGCCGATTTGCTCCTTAATTATTTCTGGAGGAGCGTTCGTTCTAATCGCGTACAATAATTCAAATTTGTTTTTTATTTATGCAGGGATCATCCAAATTTGCTTCCTTCTATTTAAATTGTTTGTTCCAAAAAAACCTGTTTTATGATGACTGAAAATCAAATCCTTGATTATGTGCGGGAGCATCCAGACCAACGAGTTAAAGTCGCGTTGGTGGATATTGATGGTGTTTTAAGAGGAAAGTACATTAGCACCGATAAGTTTTTGTCCGTGGTCCAATCTGAAATGGGATTTTGTAACGTGGTCTTTGGTTGGGACATGGCCGATGTGGCCTACGAAAATTCTCAGTATACGGGTTGGCATTCTGGTTATCCAGACGCCCCAGCCCGCATAAATTTGTCTTCCTTTCGAATGATTTCTTGGGAAAATAATGTCCCCTTTTTCCTCTGTGAATTAATGGATTCACCGAAAAATAGCGCGGCTGTTTGTCCCCGAAATGTATTGAAAAAGGTGATTACCCAAGCGCAAAATGCGGGATTTGTGCCTTTCTTTAGTCAAGAGTTTGAGTGGTTTAATTTTGAAGAAACACCGGCATCTGTCCACGATAAAAATTTCCAAAACCTAAAGCCATTGAGCCCAGGGATGTTTGGTTACTCCATTTTAAGAAGCACATTGCGCAACGATTTTTTTAACTCTTTATTTTCAGATTTAAGTTCATTTGGGATACCCTTAGAAGGTTTGCATACCGAAACGGGTCCTGGAGTTTATGAAGCTGCGATCGCTTATTCCGGTATTTTGGAGGCAGCAGATCGGGCTGTTTTGTTCAAGTCATCTGTGAAAGAGTTGGCCTACAAACAAGGAATCATGGCCACTTTTATGGCTAAATGGGATGAGAATTTACCCGGTTGTAGTGGTCATGTGCACCAAAGTCTTTGGGACAAAGAGGCAGCTAAAAATTTATTTTTTGATGAAAAAGATGCGCAGGGAATGAGTCAAACCATGCGGCATTATATCGCAGGCCAACTACATTGTTTGCCTGTCATCTTACCATTGTTGGCCCCCACCATCAATTCATATAAGCGATTAGTAGAAGGTGCCTGGGCTCCCACTACTTTAACATGGGCCGTCGACAATCGAACCGTTGCTTTGCGCGCATTGCCCGGTAGTAAAAAAGCAACCCGACTAGAAACTCGGGTTGTGGGTTCAGATGTGAATCCCTATTTAGCCATGGCCGCATGTTTAGCCAGTGGCTTGTACGGAATAAAACATCAATTAGCTTTGCAAGAACCGACGGTAGGAAATGGATATGCAGATGAGTCGCACGGTCGATTACCGGGAAATTTGCAAAAGGCCACAGAGGCCATGAAGCATTCGCCGATTGCCCAGGAATTATTTGGTGAAGCGTTTGTAAGCCATTTTGTGGCTTCTAGGGAATGGGAATGGCAGCAGTATGGCCGAGTAGTCAGTGATTGGGAAAAAAGAAGGTATTTTGAAATAATTTAAGATGGATTTTAATCAAGTAAGACAATTTAATTTCCCAACCATCATTCGGTTTGGGGCTGGTGCCGTAAAAGAATTAGCACCCTATTTAAAAAATCAGGGTTTCTCAAAACCGTTGATCGTTACCGATCCGGTGATTGCGGAACTCCCGTTTTTCAAAAACATTTGTGCCGATTTACGAGGTGCTGGGGTCTCAGTGGAAGTATTTTCTGCGATTCATAAAAATCCGGTTAAGTCAGATGTGTATGCCGGAACGGCTGTTTGGGATGCCACTCATCGCGATTGTTTGATCGGAATTGGCGGTGGTGCGGCTTTGGATGTGGCTAGGGCGATTGTACTCCAAGTAAATCATCGGGAGGATTTGTTTGTCTATGATGATTTGATTGGTGGAGATGTCTATGTGACCAACGATGTGCCGCATTTTATCACGATACCAACCACCTCAGGAACCGGAAGTGAGGTAGGTCGATCCGCCATCATTGCGGATGATGAAACGCATCAAAAAAAGATTTTATTTTCCCCCAAGCTATTAGCGAAAATTGTTTTTGCTGATCCGCTCTTGACCATGGAATTACCTGCTTTTGTTACGGCAGCTACGGGAATGGATGCTTTGACTCATAATATGGAGGCTTATTTGGCCAAGAATTATCATCCCATGTGTGATGGAATTGCCTTAGAGGGAATGCGCTTAGTCGCTGAATCTTTAGTGGATGCGGTACGTCAGCCGGATTTAAATGCTAGGTCCAAAATGTTGTTAGCCTCCATGATGGGTGCCATCGCATTCCAAAAAGGTTTAGGGGTGGTTCATTCATTAGCTCACCCGCTTTCTTCTTTATTAGATACGCACCATGGTTTAGCCAATGCGGTCAATATCCCGTATGGTATGCGATTTAACATCGCGGGATTTGAAGATCGTTTTGCTCGCATGGCCCAAACACTGGGATTGAAGTCGGAATCCGGGGAGTCGGTGGTTCAATATCTTTTTGACTTGAATTCACAAGTAGGCATCCCTCACCGACTAAGAGAAATTCAGGTGAAAGAGGAACATTTAGACACCTTGGCGGCTTTGGCTTTCGCAGATTTTGCACATCCCAATAACCCTAAGCCTGTATCCCAAGCAGATTTTAGAGCGTTGTATGCAGAGGCTTTATAGGATATGAAACGAATTGGAATTACCACTTCTGATACAAACTTTCAAAATTATCCAAATTGGATTGCTGGTGAAGGGGTGGAAATTATACAACTTTCATATACAGAAAAAAACACACAGGATTTCGATTCTTGCGATGGTTTTGTATTGACTGGGGGCATCGATGTACATCCGCAATTTTACCAAAATGCAAGGGTAGATTACCCTAACACGACCGTATTTAGTGAGGCGCGGGATCTTTTTGAAATTCAAGTTTTTGAATTTGCGCGCCAACAAAATAAACCGGTGTTGGCTATTTGCCGTGGGTTGCAATTGGTCAATATTGCTTTAGGTGGAAACTTAATTCAGGACCTTCAGGAAAATGGTTTTGAAAATCATAGAAAAGGTTCTGAGGGGGATAGAGAACACAAAATCGAGGTCAAACCGGGAACATTGTTGGCACAAATTTCTGGGGTCCAACACGGTTTTGTGAATTCAGCTCATCACCAGGGCTTAGACCAAATCGCTGATGAACTTAACGTTTCTGCTTTTTCAGAAGACGGGGTCGTCGAGGCGATTGAATATAAGGATGCCAATAAACCGTTTTTATTAGCCGTTCAGTGGCATCCGGAGCGGATGCAAATACCGGCTACCAACGTAGCTTTTTCTCAAAATATACGCAGCGCTTTTATGGAAGCCATGCTTAAAAATTAAATGATGAATATTATCAATCCCGCCACAGAAGAAATTATCACCACAATCCAAGAGGACAACGAGACTAGTTTGTCATTGAAAATGGAACGATTAAAAAAATCTGCCAAACAATGGGCAGCTGTTCCGGTTCAAACCCGAGCGGAAATTCTGGAGAAATTTGTGTCTTTACTCAAGGAAAACATCGAAGAGCTAGCGGCTATTTTGACGTCAGAAATGGGCAAGCCCTTGCAACAAAGTAGAAATGAAATCAATGGCGCTGGGGCAAAGGCTACGTGGTTAGCGCAACACGCGACCCAATATTTGTCGGAGGAAATCATGTCGGTTTCTGATCAGATGACAGAAAAAATTGTGCATGAGCCTTTGGGCATTATCTGCAATATCTCGGCCTGGAATTATCCCTATAATGTAGGAGTCAATATTTTTGTACCTGCATTGTTGGCGGGAAATGCAGTCATGTACAAACCTTCTGAATATGCCACTTTAACAGGGATTCAGATAGGAAAGTATTTGGTGGAGGCAGGTGTGCCGGAGGATGTATTCCAAGTGGCCATTGGGGAGGGAGAAGTAGGCAGGGCTTTATTAGACATGCCTTTTAATGGATATTATTTTACAGGATCGTATCAAACTGGTCAAAAAATTTATCAGCAGGTGGCCAAAAAAATGGTTCCATGCGTGCTCGAATTAGGAGGAAAAGATCCTGTTTATGTAGCGGATGATGTGGTGGATGTGGCAGGAGCTGCGGCTGGTATTGCGGATGGTGCCTTTTATAACAATGGACAAAGTTGTTGTTCTGTGGAGCGCATTTATGTGCAATCTGCAATATATGATGTATTTGTGGAGGCTTTTGTGGCTGAAGTTAACTCGTGGAAAATGGGCTCGCCTACGGAGGATGGTGTTTATATTACTGTGCTAAGCCGCGGGGCCCAACTGGAAGTTCTTGAAAATCAAGTGGCTGATGCGGTTGCCAAGGGAGCGCAGGTTTTAGTAGGAGGGAAGCGTGTAAACCAAAAGGGTCATTATTTCGAACCTACCGTTCTTGTCAATGTAACCCATGAAATGGCGGTGATGCGAGAAGAAAGTTTTGGTCCCATCATTGGAATCATGCGCGTTGAACATGACGCGGAGGCGGTTGCTTTGATGAATGATACGGATTATGGCTTAACGGCTGGTGTTTATTCAGCGAGCCAACAAAGAGCTGAAACCATGTTAGCACAAATAGATGCAGGATCTGGATATTGGAATTGTTGTGATCGGGTGAGTGCTGCTTTGCCTTGGAGTGGTCGTGGTCACTCGGGTTTTGGCTCTACACTTTCTGAGGTGGGTTTGAGGGCCTTTACAAAACCTAAGGCCTATCATTTAAGAAAATAAAAAAGAACGTGAGAATTCTCCCACGTTCTTTATCATCCATTTTTTATTTCTGTGCGTTAATCCAAGCCGCTAGTTTTTTAACATCGGCTCTAGGGAGATGGCTCATTGGGGGCATAGGCGTTGCAAAATCAGGCCAATTCGATGGCTTAGGCGCAATGATTAACGCTTCAATTTGCGCATTGGTATAATTTCGTTTCGCCACTTCTGTGTAAGCTGGACCCACTGCTCTTTCTTTGACTTTATGGCAAGCTAAGCACGTGTGTTTCGTCAAAAGTGCTTGCGCTTCTTTATCTGAAATGATTTGTGTTTTGGTGATTTTGGGACCTGCTTCTTTGGTTTGATTATCAGGAGTATTGGCTTCTTTACCCGCATCTATTTTCTCTTTGGCCGCTTTAGGTTTTGGAGTTACTAATGGAATATTTGCTTTCGATCCATTGGGAATCGTGTTCAACGTATAAAAAGCTGAACCATGCAAAAGTGGTAATGCCTCCGTATTGGATAGTATTCCCTCTGGCTTGATGGTGTGAATGTAACCTTCTCTAAGGCCGTCCACAACAATTCGAACTTTAAGTCCATCTTCTGAAACTTGCGCACCGCGAACAGGATTTTCTTTTTGGTTGACCATCGGGCTTCCATACACGGGATGATATTTATAGATGTAGCTACTGACATCATAGTTGTTTACATCGGCGGCCAATTTTTTATTGACCGGTAGCGTAAACTCAATTTCAAATCCATCGGGCATTGCACGAACGGCTTTCATTTCAAAAGGAGTTTTTCCTGAGTAGACCAATCGTTCTAAGCCAAAATCTTCTTTTCCAATGGAACCCCAACCGCGATTCGTGCCTCCTACAAACAGGTTTTTGTCAGATCCAAAGGCCATTCTAAGCACTCCAGACCTAAATCCAGATACAAATTCAAAAGAGGCACCTTGGAATCGGCCATTCACTTTTTCCAAAAATACCCGAGCAATTTTTGACATTCCTTGGTCGCCAACAAACAATTGGCCCGAGAATGGTCCAAAAGCACCATTGGTTTCATCCGGAATAATTTCAGAGGTCGATATGCCTAGCACGCCATGCGGCAACCAAACAGCCGGTGATTTAATACCAAGATTTGGAAGTGATTTGCCCATTTCATAAATGGTGGTCATTGGCTTAGCCTCATTTTCTACATGTTCAGGTTTAACGAGCGGGTTATCTCTTGGGTCTACTTTTTCAAAAACCATTTCTTTTCTCATTTTCACCGGAGACTCTGGTCGGTCTGCCCACTTTAAAGAGGCAGGATGTCCCATGAAATTTCCTTTTTCGATGTGTGAAATGAACCCTGAACCCTGCCAATCTCCTTGGTTATCGCCATAGAATAATTCTCCATTGATCATACCAAGACCACAGGGTGAGCGCATTCCAGCAGCAAACGGTTCCATTTTTCCGTCGGGGCTAATTTTCATTGCCCAGCCACGCCATGGAACGAGTGATTTTCCTGCCCACCAATCGGTGTTACCAAAACCCACGTTACCTGTTACGTAAAATGAGCCGTCTGGACCCACCTTAGGTCCGTAGGAATATTCATGGTAATGACCAGAAATAGGCCATGAGTAAACGGTTTCATAGCGTTCTGCTTTTCCATCTCCATTTTTGTCGACCAATCTTGTCAACTCTCCCCTTTGTGCACAATACAAGAAACCATCTAAATAGGTTAATCCTAAAATTTCATGCAAGCCTGATGCGAATTTTCTGAAATTTGGACGTGGACTCGATGGGTTTTCGATGATGTAAACATCCCCTCTTCTGGTGGAAACGGCTATATCGCCGTTGGGTAAAAGCGCTAAACCACCCACTTCCAAAACTAAACCTTCGGGCGCTGGGATGCGCGCGATTTTGTAATAGTCGCTCTCAGTAGGGTTTTGAGCGAAAGTCATCGTTGAGATGACCAATAATAAGATTACATATATATTTTTCATTTCTTTAAATTCTATGGTTACCAAAGGATTGAATATTGTACTTTTTCTGTGGCCGGAAGCGTCAAAACTTTATTGAATCCACTGCCTTCAATACTTGCGCCAACGGCCTTAATGTAATAGGATTTGCCATCTAAGGCATATAAGTTATCCCCCATTTCTTTAATTTCTGAAGACATTCCTATTCTAATTTTTTGTCCCGCTGCAGGATTTTTTATATTGATATTTCTTTCTAAATATTTATGATCGATGATGCGGATTTTGTCTTCCACATCAGATCCATATATTTCATATAGAAAGGTCGGTAGATCTTGGTCATCCATTACATATCCTTTTGTTTTGAAATTAGCAGCAGGATCGGGTTGATTCTCAAGAGAAATTAGGTTTTGAACCATGAGAGGTACATTAGGTAGATATAGAACCGCACCTCTTGGCCTTGAAGAACCATCACCTCGGCTATCCCACATCGGTGTCGTATTTAAAAAATCACCTTTCCAGATTTGGGCGATCGAGCCATTTTCCAAATCGTAGGTATAATGTAAGTTGGAAGGATTACCTACGTTGACAGCATGCGCCATTCTTCTACCTCTTTTTCCGTTTTTCATCAAGTCGACAAATGACCTGAAAACAATCGGTTCTTTGGCGTCCAATAAAATAGGGTCGTCGGAAGAGGATCCCAAATAGGAGCCCAAACTATGGTAGGCCGTTGTTCTGAATTCGGGGCCTTTGACCCAAAATCCTAGTTTATTTCCTACACTCTTTTTTGTTTTTATGAGGGTGATTTGAAGGTCAACTTTCCCTTCGGGTAGGTCAATAACTTCTGTTTTGCGGCGGTTATTTTCCTCATTTTCTTCCTTGAAAATTTCTTTGCCATTGATGGTAATCCAATGTTTTCCTGCAATTTCAAATTCGATTTGATGCTTGCCTGCTTTCGGTATATTTAAGCTTGTTTTAAATATTTCGGCGTAATGAAAAGGCTTGGAGCTTACGTCCCAAGTTAATTTTTCGGAAACTCCACTCACATCTGGTTTTTTAGAAATAAACTCTTGGATGGATTTGAAATTGCCATAATATACTTGATAGTTTACTGGCCCCATAGTGGCAGGGATTGAACCTAAATCGGTTACTGTTAAATTACGAAAAGCGACAGCACCATGGTCACCTTGAATCATGAAAGGCCCTTTTGCTACCTCTATTTCTGAAATAGGACCGCCTGTTGGCCCCGTTAATTCCACATTTTCATGAATGATCATGCCGTTCAATTTGACCGAAATTACTTTGGCATTTGCGATTTTTTTCCCTTGTGCATCGAATCGAGGTGCTTGGAATGACACTTCCATTTTTTGCCAAAGTCCAGGTGAGAGACATGCGTTGACTCTTGGGGCATGTCCTTCGTATAAATATTCTTTGGGATTAAATTTTCTTCGCTTATAAATACCTCCACAGTCTCCGGTATTTGGGTTTTTTACACCCCAAGAATCCATGAGTTGGAGTTCATAGCGACCTTGAAGATAAAAGCCAGAGTTTGAATGTGTCGCCATCATAAATTCGAAGGTGGCATCAAAATCCCCATATTCTTTGTTGGAGACCAAATTTGATCTATTTTCTTTATTGGGCAAATTGACTAATATTCCGCTACCCGGTTCTATGCTTAAGACTTCCGGTTTATTGAGGTCGGCTTGGGCATCGGATGCGATTTGCCAATTATTTTTTCCTGTGTTCTTCCAAAAAGAGAGGTCAGAAAATGAAATGGGACTTTGTGCATGAATGGCAAATGGGAGTAAGAGGACGAAGGTCCACCGTAATTTTTTCATTGAGTAAATGGAGTAGTTTAAATTAATTTTTAAAGATAGTTCAAATTTTATAAAATATAAATCGGGCCTATGTGAAAGGTTTTTATAAATGTATTTTTATCTTGCGAAAACCTTTTACCATGAAAATTCTATACACTATTTTTGTCTTGGGGATATCCCAATTCATTTTTGCTCAGAGTCAATCTGTTCCCAAAGTTTTTCTAAAAGATGTCTTAATATTCCCATTAGGTGCTTCTGTTAATCCGCGTTTATTAGACGAAAATGTTACGTATAGGGAACGAACAGGTTCTGAATTTTCAAGTGTGACGGCTGAAAATCACATGAAAATGATGAATGTGCATCCTGGGGCTGATCGTTTTGATTTTGTGTTAGGGGATGAAATTGTCGCATTTGCTAAAAACAGGAAACAACGAATTCATGGCCATACCCTCGTTTGGCATAACCAGGTACCTCAGTGGATGAAGGATTTTCAGGGCGATCAGGTAGCCTGGGAAAATATGTTGAAGAATCATATTCAAACTGTGGTGGCCCATTATAAGGGTAAGGTGGCTGGCTGGGATGTGGTAAATGAGTCTTTTTTGGATGATGGCAGTTTGCGTCCCACCATTTGGTCGGATCATATTCCTGATTATATCGCTAAAAGTTTTCTTTGGGCACACGAAGCAGATCCGAATGTTCTTCTTTTTTACAATGATTATGGACAAGATGGAAAGCCCAAAAAGATGCAAGCAATTTTAAATTTAGTACAGGATTTTAAAAACCGTAAAATTCCCATCCATGGATTGGGTTTACAAATGCATGTAAATATTGGTTCAAAAAATGAGGCTATCTTGGAGGTAATTAATCAATCGGCGGCGACAGGTTTAAGCGTCCATTTTTCTGAATTAGATGTGGCTGTCAATCCGAAGAACAATCCTGATTTCGTCTATGATGACGTGGCAAAAGATGAGCAATTAAATAAATTTTTGATGTTATTTAATGCATTTAAATCGATTCCTAAGGGCCAACAATATGGCATCACGTTCTGGAATGTAGGCGATAAGGATTCTTGGCTCAGAGGTTATTTCAAGCGTCCGAAAGAAAACCCGCTCTTGTTCGATGATTCGTATGCGCGCAAACCAGCGTATAATGTATTATTGCAAACGCTTAAGTAGGGTTTTAATTAAGCCCCAAATCTTCCTGGATTCTAGCCACTTTATTTTTCAAATGCTCAAAAGTTGGCTCAAAATCACCTGCTGATTTTAACTCGGAATTGACGGAAACGTAAAACTTGATTTTAGGCTCTGTACCTGATGGCCTTGCCGATACTTTAGAGCCGTCCGCTAAAATTAATTGGATAACGTTGGATGCTTCGATTCCTAAGCCCGTGGCAATGGCTGTGATCTCACCAGTCAGCAAATTGGTCGATTGTAAGCCTTCGTAATCTAAAACCTGTACGGGTTTACTTCCGGCCACGGTGGCGGGAACATTGGATCGGAGATTCTCCATCATTTGTTTAATTTCATCGGCACCTGCTTTTCCTTTTTTAGTCAGCGATATTAAGCCTTCATAATAGAAATTATTTTCCATGTACATCTCTGCTAGGAAGTCAAAAAGGGAGAGGCCTTGATCTTTTGCGTAAGCAGTTAATTCGGCAATCATGGCGCAGGAAGCTACCGCATCTTTGTCGCGCACCGCATCGCCGATTAAATATCCATAGGATTCTTCTCCTCCGCCAATGAACTTTTCTTTTCCTTCCAGTTCCCGAATTACTTGGGCGATGTACTTAAATCCAGTTAGCGTATTATAGCAAGTGACACCGTAAGTGGCACACATTTTGTCAATTAAATCAGTGGTGACAATCGTCTTTGCCACAAACTCTTTGCCGGTGAGTCGGCCAGCGGCTTGATCCACTTTTAATAAATAGTATAGGATCAAACTTGCCATTTGGTTTCCGTTCAAAAGTTGCCATTCGCCCGATGGGCTTTTGACTGCGGCACCTACTCGGTCTGCATCTGGATCCGTGGCGATGACTAAGTCGGCGTTTATTTCTTTTGCTTTATTTAAGGCCAAGGTCATCGCTTCTTTTTCCTCTGGATTTGGGTAAATAACGGTGGGGAAATTTCCATCTGGGATGGCTTGTTCTTCTACGATGTTGACTTGCTCAAAACCCAATAGGGAAAGTGCTTTCGGAACTAAAGTAATTCCGGTTCCGTGGATGGGTGAAAAAACTATTTTTAGGTCTTTTTGGCGCTTAATTACTTGGGACTGACGGCAATTAGTCAGAATGGTTTTTAGGTAAGCTTCATCTATTTTTTCATCTAGCAAATGAATGAGGCTTGGATTTCCGTCAAATTTAATTTCGTTGATACTTTGAATGGCGTTTACTTCGGCTACGATATTTTTGTCGTGTGGAGCGACTACTTGGGACCCGTCGGACCAATAGGCTTTATAGCCATTGTATTCTTTTGGGTTATGAGATGCGGTAATGACTAAACCCGCTTGGCAACCTAATTCCCTGACTGTGAATGATAGTTGGGGTGTAGGCCTCAAAGCCGGGAAAAGAAAAACCTCGATGTTGTTTGCCGAAAATATGTCGGCACAGATTTGGGTAAATTCGGGTGAATTATTTCTAGAGTCGTGTGCGATGGCGACTTTGATTTTTTGGTTTGGCAGGCATTTATTCAGGTAATTAGCAAAGCCTTGGGTGGCGGCACCCACGGTGTACCGATTCATTCGATTTGATCCCACACCCATTTCACCTCGCATGCCTCCGGTTCCAAATTCCAATGATTTATAAAACGAATCGGTTAACGTAGTTAGCTCGTTATTATCAATCAGTTTTTGTAAAGTCGATTTAGTGGTTTCGTCGTAAGGACCTGATAACCATTGGTCTATATTTTTTTGGGTGGTTGCGTCGAATGTGTTTGACATTAAAAATATTTGGGATAAATTTTGATGGAAATGAATTAGCAAAGATAATTTTAAATTGGTTTTAATGGGTGTATTTACGTTATAATTTAAAAGAAACCAAGAGTTTTCCTTTATTTATTTAAAATAGATTGCAATCTATTTTATTAATTTGTGATTTAATATTTTTTAAACTTTCTTTATCGAAATTTTTCAAGTGAGGTTTTTATTGGGTAATAAAAAATAATCGATGGATAAATATTTGAAGTATTTATTAGTAGCACTTATTCCATGTGGTTTTTACTATGGATTCTATTTTAAATTTGGAATAAATGCTCCATTTGCTGATGATTGGAGTGTTATTGTCGGCCTTGTCATTCATTTTTTTTATGCTCAGGGAAGTTATTTTGAAAAATTTCTATTGCTCTTTGCACAATGTAATGAACATCGGGAGTTATTTCTTTCCATCATTTCTGTTACCCAATATGCCATCTTAGGTCATCTGAATTTCTTTTATTTAAATTTAATTGGTGGACTATCTAGTTTTGGGATTTTGATTGTTTTATATAAAATCCTGAAACGTTATCAACATCCTGAATGGTTAATTATTCCTATTTCATTTACATTATTTAACCTTTCTTATTTTCATAATCTTTATTGGCCTGTCTCGGCACTCCAACATAATGTCGTTGTTTTTTTAATTTTGTCAACACTTTGTGTGTTAGATTATTCGCAAGGAGGAATTAGATCTTTTCTTTTAGCGATTATGATCGCATTTGTTGCTTTATTTTCTAGTGGCAATGGATTCATTGTCTTTATAGCTGCCACACCTCTGATTTTTAGATACTTAAAAGTCTATCGAGTTTTATGGTTTTTAGGGGGTGTACTGTTTTTTCTACTTTATATATATCAGTATGAGCACCCAGTTCAAAGGGGTAATTTTTTAAGTAATATATTTTTGTTTAAAGGAATTCTGGGCAATTTTTTTGCTTATTGGGGCGCCTTTGCTTCCACTTTTTTTGAGTCAGGTTCTAGCATGATCGAACCTGTTTGTATTACCACTGGAATGATCGTTTTCTCTACTTTTTTATATAAATTTTGGGTCAATAGACTTGATTTTTTTCAAGCCAAAACGGATTATCGTTTCAAGTTATCTCTCTTTATATTTTTGCTTTGTACGGTCGGTATTTATTCTGTTGCAAGAGCCAATATGGCTATTTCTAACGTTTTTGAAAGCAGATATGCCATCAACACAACGCTTATTTTATTGTTATTTATCTTGTTTTTTGACAAAGTCGCCTACAAGCGCTATAAAATTGTAATTGTAGGGTTTATCACTTCCTTTTTCTTTTTTTCTTATATCAATCACTTAGTCGATTTGGTGAATTTTACCAATATGGTTTCGGGCTCAGCGATCAAACATTCCATTCAAAAAAGAGAGCATTATTATTTTAAGAATGCGAAGGGGGCAAAAGTAGATTCGTCAAAACCCACTTTGAATTCGCTTGATAAATTAGGCAAGCCCATTGTAAATTTTACAGCAATTTTGCCAAGCTCTGTTAAGTATGTAAATGACGCAATCAACTTGACATTTAGTCATAAAATATTTTCATTAGACGCTGATTTAAGGAACATTTCTACACTGATTCAGAAAAATAAGTATGATACGTTAAAGCGTGAGGCCAAATTCAAACTAGGTGAATTTGAGTTTGAAATGCATCCCTCACATTTTTCATACTTTGGATTGAAAGTTAAGGGCAGAATCTTAAATGGATCGGATGGTTATTATTTGGTATTTGAAAATGGCCAACATCAAAACTGGGTGTTTAATATGTATTGGCATGAAATTGATCCTCGAAGGCAATTGACCCATTGGGATGGAATTTACCTTCGCAATTTGAGTGGAACAATTCCCTTTATTTATTTGCCTGATGATCGCTATGTAGCTAAAATTTTCAAGGTAGAAGGTGGTTTGCCAACGTTAGTGGGCGTCACTCCAAACATCCAAGTTAATGGGATGTAATTTCTCCTTTGAACACTTGTTTGGCCGGTCCAGTTAAGAATATTTCGAAAAAGCCCTCTTGGAGGTTGCCTTGAAATGAAACAGCTAATTCTCCGCCCAATGTTTTTATTTGAACGGGGCTATTCATTCCCTGGAAAACATGAGCGACTAAAGCCGCTGCGGTAACGCCAGTCCCACAGGAATAAGTTTCATCTTCTACTCCTCGTTCATAGGTTCTGACAAATATAGTTTGCGAGTCCAATTTCTCTACAAAATTGGCATTGGTACCTTGAATGGGTTGGTATGCCTCGGAATACCGAATGCTAGCCCCCACATTCTTTACATCATAAAATTGTACTTGTTTCACAAACCGAACAAAGTGCGGAGATCCGGTATTGGTAAAATAATCATCGGCATGTTGGTCTATGGAAGGCACATCCATCATTTGAAGGGATATTTTGTCTGCGCCAACAAGCGCCGTGTGAGGGCCATCGACGGCTATGAAATTCGCCTTTTCTTTGACTATATCTAAATCAGCTGCAAATCGGACCAGACAGCGGCCTCCATTTCCACACATCGTTCCCAGTGTTCCGTCAGCATTGTAGTAGACCATTTTGAAATCAAAATCAGGTGCAAGTTGCAACAGCATCAACCCATCAGCGCCGATCCCAAATCTGCGGTGACACAAATGCGCAATTTCTTCAGCGCTAAGGTTGAATTGCTCATTGCGATCATCGATTACGATGAAGTCATTTCCGGTACCTTGGTATTTGTAGAATTGCATTATTTATTAATTACGTGGCAATTTAAGGATTTTGGCTTAAATAACGTTCCTTGATTAGTTGAATGTGATGCTTTTCGTGGCCCGCAATCATCCAAGATAATGCACGAGCACTGACCGACTGGCCATTGGCATTGCCTAATTGGTTCGCTTGGATCATGCTAAAGGATTCAATTAGACTTATCGTCGCTTGACGAACGTGGCGATATTGTGTTAATACATGGATAAAATCTTGGGAATCGTATTGGGCATGGAGCAAATATTCATTTTCATTAAAACTCGGAAGTGCTTGTCTTTCTCCTCTGGAAATAGCGAGCGCTCGATAGCTGAAAACACGTTCGGTATCAATGATATGACCTAAGAGTTGTTGGAGACTCCATTTACCAGGTGCATAGGCGAAATTTTCTTGGCCTTTTGCTAAGTTCTGGAAGATTTCGAGGAGCTCCGTATGTTGGCTTTTTAGGATATCGAGCAATTGGTCCTCAGCCTCAAAGTTCAGGTATTCAGCGAAATAGCTTGAGTTTGGGTATTCGTAAGGCTCGGGTAGTCTCATTATTTCAATAAATTTTCCACAAAGGTATTGTTTGAAAGCAGAAAATGCCTAATTTTGTGCCACCAATTTAAAAGGTCCGGTAGTTCAGTTGGTTAGAATACATGCCTGTCACGCATGGGGTCGCGGGTTCGAGTCCCGTCCGGACCGCCAACTACAAATTAAGTCTCTGATTTTCAGAGACTTTTTTTATGCTTAGATTTGAATAATAAAACAAAATTGAACATGAAAATCAACCAAGAAATCATTCAGTTATTTGATGAATATACCCATAAGCCATTAACCCGAGAGGTATTTTTGAATCGCTTGACAAAATTAGTCGGCGGAGTGGCGGCCTTAAATACGATTCTTCCAGCCTTGGAAGGAAGTTATTCGGCTAGCGCAATGGTCGCGGAAGATGATGCAGATTTAAATTTTTCTACTGCTGAATTTCCATCACCCAATGGCGTCATCAAAGGATATTTGGTACAACCCAAAAACGCGAAGGAGTCTTTAGGTGCTGTCTTAGTGATTCATGAAAATAGGGGTTTGACTCCACACATTAAGGATGTGACAAGGCGAATCGCCAAGGAGGGTTTTATTGCTTTAGGAATCGATGGCCTAAGCCCGTTTGGGGGTACGCCCACGAATGAAGACGAGGGACGAACGTTGATTGGGAAATTAGATGCCAAGCAAAATCTTGAAAATATGGCGAGTGGATTAAGTTTTCTAAGAACTTTAAAAAATAGTAATCAGAAAACTGCTTGCATAGGTTTTTGTTGGGGTGGTGGTATCGTGAAC
>CAMDJW010000016.1 GCA_945901025.1 Spirosoma fluviale
CTTATTCTCGCCTGCCACATCACAGGAGTTTATGATGTCAATCGGAATACGACTTTACAGGACGATGCCTATGAATTAGTGCAGGAATGGGCGGAATCAGTGGCTAAGGCTAATCTAAAAGGCATTATTTTTCACAATAATTTTTCTGACGAGACCTGTGCCCGATTTGAAAATACACATATTTCATTCGAGCGCATCGAGTATAATCCTGAATTTAATCCAAATGTGTATCGGTATTTCATCTACCGTGATTTTTTAGCGAAATCACCTGATCCTATTCAAGGAGTTTTTGTCACAGATATCTCGGATGTTACCTTGGCCCAAAATCCGTTTAATGATCCTTTGTATCAAGATAACCCATTAACTCTTTTTTGTGGGGATGAACCTACATTGTTAGCCAATGAATGGATGCTCGCACATGCGACTCACCTGCGGGAGCAAATGGCAGATTACCGTGCGTATGAGGAACTTTTTGCAAAAGAATCACTCCTAAATTGTGGGATCATCGGTGGAGCATTTCCCATCTTTTTTGATTTTCTTCAGCAATTATGCGAAATACATGAAACCTATAATCGCACCAATAAAACTGCTTATACGGGCGACATGGGTGCTTTTAATTATTTGGCCAGAACCCGATTTAATGAAAATCTACGGTATGGCTTCCCTGTTAATACCGTATTTAAAGGGTATGAAAACGACCGTATGGATTGTTGGTTTCGACATAAATAACCTCCAATTATATCCACATATATTTGTTTGACTCAAATAGTCTAAGCGCTCCTGGTTTTAACGCTATCATCAATCATGTGGTGTCATTAATAATGAATGATGATTTTCTAAAGACATAATGACCATCCCCGTATCTTTTAGGCGGTTCATGACCATTATGTCTTAAATTTCTTTCACCAGGTCGACCAACATCCGTTATCGCGTAGAAAATTCGATAACCTTTATGTCAATTCCCTCCAATTTCATTTAAAAATGGACGTATTTGACAATACAAATGAAACTATTTTTTCGTAGGCTTAGGCTTGTAAATAGCGCCATTTGAAAAATCAACGATGGCAGCTGGCCAGAAAAGAACAATATCTAATATTAGTGCACCCGCGCGAAGTTCTCTCTCAGGCTTACCCGGTGCTGGCTTGGTTTTTTGATAAGCCGTAATAGGTCCGCCAAATAATGTGGCACATGAGCTCATGGAAGCCAAAATAACAACCGCCATCATTAATTTTAAAAATTTAATTTTCATGATTTTTTAGAATAAAGTTTGAAAAGATTTTATTTTTAAAATTACTTTTTAAGAGACAAAATAGTTCAGATTTAATCCTAATGCGGTTTGATTTTTATATTAATCAAACTAATTTTAATCATACACTTTAATCAGCTTTTGATTTTTTAGGGATAAAATTAGATTTCAAATTAATGGTATCATATATCTAATTCCATTGCAATCAGGTTTACCTTAGTAATTTTTATTTCTCCATTTATTTTATTGACTTTGATGTCATAAATCATAAATAAACTTTCATTTTTACTTTTGGGGACATTATAATTTTAAAGAATTTTCTTTATTTTTTCATGATTTTATTTTCCTTTGTATAAAACATCTCTTTAAAATTTATTTAAATATGCTTTACTATAAATCTGTTTTAAATTTTAAAAATGCTTTCGCTTTTGGGCTTATTTACCTGGCTATTTTATGTCCATTGAATGCATCTGCTCAAATGATGCAATCGTATGATGTGGTAATTTATGGTGGCACTTCCGCTGGTGTTTCAGCCGCTATTCAATCGTCTCGAATGGGTAAAAAAGTAATTTTAATTGAACCTTCAAATCGAATTGGTGGATTAACCACCGGAGGTTTAGGTAAAACGGATATCGGGAATAAACAAGCGATTGGGGGTATTTCCCGTGAGTTTTATCAAAATGTTAAAAAATATTATTTGAAGCCTGAAAATTGGATTTGGGGGAAAAGAGAGGCCTATCGAGGCGTTGGCTACAATACTTTTGACGAGGATGCAATGTGGGCTTTTGAGCCTTCCGCTGCCTTAAAAATTTATTTTGACATGTTAGAAAAAGAACCTAACATTCAAATTGTTTATCATCAGCGATTAGACCGAAAATCAGGTGTAAAGCAAGAAAATAAGGTCATTCAATCTATTCAGATGGAAACAGGTCAGATTTACCAAGGCAAAATGTTCATGGATTGTTCCTATGAGGGGGATTTGATGGCCGCTTCTGGTGTTAGCTATACGGTAGGTCGGGAATCTAATAGTCAATATGGCGAATCTTTAAATGGAGTTCAGGCGAATAACGTTAGTTTGACGCTACATAAGAAAGCATCCATGAATTCAATTCATCATAATTTTATCGATGGTGTGAGTCCCTACCTAATAAAGGGTAATCCTAAAAGTGGATTATTGCCATTTGTTCGTGCAGATAAACCTGGGATGGACGGTCAAGCTGATCATAAAATCCAAGCGTATTGCTACCGAATGACTTTAACTAATCATCCTGAAAATCGCATTCTTTTTAAAAAGCCACTGGGCTATAAGGAGTTAGATTATGAATTATTATTTCGCAATTATGAAGCCGCCAAAGGGGACATTCGTAAAATGTATGATTATGGCGATCCTTTAGTGCCTTGGATAAATTCTGAAATGCCAAACCGAAAAACAGATACCAATAATCAAAAGGGCTTTTCAACGGATTTCATTGGTCAAAATTACCAATATCCTGAAGCGAGTTATGAAGATCGGATTAAAATTGCGGCATTGCATCGAAAGTACCAACAAGGCCTAATGTGGACTTTGGCTTATCATCCTAGAATTCCTAAGCAAGTCCGTGATGTGGTTTCCCAATGGGGAATGTGCAAAGACGAATTTGCTGCAGATGGCGGTTGGTCTGACCAGTTATATATCCGAGAAGCCAGAAGAATGGTTAGTGATTATGTGATGACCCAACGAAATTGCGAAGCTTTGGCTGTAGCTCAAGATGTCATTGGCCTTGGAGCATATCAAATGGATTCTCATCCTATTCAAAGGTATGTTGATTTAAATGGATATGTCAAAAATGAAGGCAATGTAGAAGCGCATGTCGATGCACCGTTTCCCATTAGCTACAGATCCATTATTCCCAAAAAATCAGAGGTTTCTAATTTATTCATTCCCGTTTGCCTATCCTCATCCCATATAGCTTATGGCTCCATTCGAATGGAGCCTGTGTTTATGGTTTTAGGCCAATCTGCAGCAATAGCAGCTAGTATTGCCATCGATAAAAATGTACAAACACACGAAGTGCTCTACCCAGAATTACGTGCAGCATTAATCAGAAATCATCAAATATTGGAATAGATTTTTATCAAACGATGAATTTTACTTTTTCATCGTTTGCATGTATTTCACTAAATCCAATACTTCGTTTTCCTGAATGGATTCTAAAATACCCACGGGCATCAACGAGGAAGGCATTACTTCCCGTGATTGAATTTCCGACTTATTGATTTTTGATACATCCTTTCCAACAATCCGCATGCTAACCTGTCGGTCATTTTCCGCAATCACATTGCCCGAATACGTTCGGCCATCTCGCGTCGTGATCACAACTAATTTATAGTCGTCTTGAATTTCTCCAGATGGATTTAAGACGTTGAATAAAAAATAGTCCAAATTAGCCCGGTTGGAGCCTGTCAATTCGGGGCCTATATTTCCACCGTTTCCATACATTTTATGGCATGAGCCACAACTTTTTTGAAATACAATTTCCCCTTTGGTTGCATTTGCTTCTAAAATGGCGGCCGGTGTCAGGATATTACGATACTTGATGTAAGCCTTTTCTAACGATTGCTCCTGCTCGATAGGGCCCCAATATTCAATAAACCCACTTCCCACCACGCGCAACAATTGGCGTGCCGTATAAGCCGGAATATCAGATTTTGGAATCGTTTGATTTTTAAGGGCTTGCGTAAGTTGCCAACCGTATTTGGGTCTAGAAGAAAGCGTTTCGATCGCCCTACGTTTCTCAACTAATGATAAGGTTTTATAATTGCTAACGATTAAAGCCCCTAAATTATCCTCGTTGAAATTGGCAATCGCTGAAATAACGTCCATTCTCAACGGGCTTTGGTTGAATAAGTTGGGTAATTCGTTTTTCAATTCCACTCTCTTGGCCGCAGCTAAATAATTTAATGCTTCTTTTTTCTGAAGAATAGACGAATTTTTATTTTTCAAAAGCGCTAGGTTATTTTGAGTGGCATCCGTTTCTCCAAAGCGCTGAGAAATGAGTGAGGCCAATTTAGCCACTTCTCCTTTTCTTAGCTTAAGGTTTTTAGAGATTGCATTCCAGTTTTTGGGTGCTTTTAAATCAATTCGCTCATCTAAACCGTCCCTCATTCCTTCTAGAATTGGAACGATGTTTTGCGTATTTTTTTCAAGGTAAGTCACTAATAAGGCATGTTCATTCGCATCCATTAATCTTCTTGCGATATAATTTGAAATCAAGTCGATTTTAGTACTTTTTAATAATTCCAAACCTGCTTTGGGGTTAGCCTTAACCAAAGGTTCAAGTCCAAACCAAATCATTTTTGGTAAGTTATGGTCTTCTGAATCTTCTTTGTGTTGGGCCAACTCAGAAGCAATTTTCCAAGCTGATTGTTCATTCATGCGTTGCATGGCTGAGGCTAAATACAATCTGACCACGGGTGATTTATCCTCTTTTGCCATTTTAATAAACTCAGCCATGGCTTTTTCTGAAGGGTTTTTATCTTCACACAATAGCTGAATGGCCCATGATCTGATATATTCATCTGAATCGGATAGCAAACTTTCTAATTGGCCTGCCGCAAAATTATGCGTCACATGTAGCGACCACAATGCCCTTAATCGATAATCGGTATTTGAATGACTTTTTAAAATGTTTTGCAACTCGTCGATGGCTTCTTGGCCTATCGTCCCTTTTCCTGCTCTATTTTGCAAAATCACTCGGGCTCTTCTTGCATGCCAATCGCTACTATTGGTCTGAAAGGACACTAATTTTAGATCAGAAAAAGTATTTAAATCTTCAAATCTACCGGCCCAATTTTCAGCCAAATTATCCGTGGGCATCACACGGTAAATTCGGCCAGTTTCGCCGTTTAAAACTTCTTTTCCACAGATGTCCGCGTCATGCCAATCCAACACATAGAGGCCTCCGTCAGGACCTACTTCCATGCTAAAACCGACCCATTGTGCATTGTTGGCCATTAATAATTCCTCTCCATGTTTGGCCACAAAGCCAGAACCGGATTTTGCCAAAACGTCGGATAAAATAGCATGTTCATGGATGTTGGCCATAAAGATTCTTCCTTTTTGTTCAGCGGGAAAAGCATCCGATTGGTATACGCGGGCGCCTCCGTGGGCAGAGCGGTGGGTATGATCTGCAATGGTTCGAATATCACTGTACAAATAGGGATTAAAATGCTGGCCTCCTTGGCGATGATATACGCCCCCAGGAATCACATGCCACATATGAGGAATGACACAGGCTGAAATAAAAATTTGCCCTTTTGCGTCAAAATCGACCCCCCAAGGATTACTAAATCCATGGGCAACCACCTCAAAAATATCTTTCGTGGGATGATACCTCCACACACCGCCATTGATATCCACGCCTTCACCCGTTAAAATGTCTTCTGGAAATGGATCATTTTGTTTGTAAATTTTCCCTTTTCCATTAGGTTTTCGCACCTTAGAAGGGGTCGCAAATCCTTGCAATCCATAAAGCCAGCCATCGGGTCCCCAGTGAAAACTATTTAATGTTTCGTGCCGATCACGAATACCCCAACCCGTTAGTTTAACTTCGATATCGGCCATGTCCGCGACGTCATCATGGTTTTTGTCTGGTACAAAAAGTAAATTGGGTGGAGCACCTAAGTATAGTCCATCAAAACCCACAGCTATAGCGGAGGGAAATGCGATTCCTTCTAGAAACACTTTTTTCGAATCTGCAATGCCGTCATGGTTGGTATCTTCTATGATTAATAATCGACTGTTTCCCGCTTTGGAGAAACCATATCCACGCGACTCATAATCTCGGTTTTCCGCGACCCACAAACGACCTTTATCATCCCAACAAAAAGCCATAGGTTGCGTGATGGTGGGCTCAGCGGCCCATGGGTTTACCTTAAAACCGGGTTTTAAAGTCATAGCAGCCGTAGCTTCGGCCGGGTTTAAAAACTTGGCATCCCGACCTTCTTGTTGGGCCACGCCCCAAAGAGCCGTAGATCCGCCACCCACGTTGAACGACATGTCTTGTCCACTGTAGCTAGCCCATAACTTATTGATTTCTGTGTCAGTTAGATTTCCTGTATATACGAGGATTTCGTGTTTGATCGTTTCTATCTTACCTTTTTTTATTTCCCAATTTGCTTTCCTGGCTCGGGCCACCCCGATGCCCAATTGGTTATCGACCCGCCAATGCTGCGGGAATCCATTATTTTCTGGATGATCAAAAACGGCGATGTGGGCTCGGTCTTTACGGCCTTCGATTTTGATGCCGACATCCACCCAATTGGATCTTTGGCCTTCTGCTTTTTCATTTTTTTGCCTAGCTCCATTGTTCACTTCGCCGTCGATGCCTTCTTTCCATGGCATGCGAACAAATAACCCACCGTAATCATACATGCCGATGGTGACATCCGTTTTTGCTTCACCGGTCCAAATTAATTTGAGTAAATACTTTCCGTTTTCCTCTCGCATGGACCAAGTTTGCGTTTCGGTTAAAACGGCATTTCCTTTCTCGTCTAATAAATCGTAAACGGTTTCCCATTTCACTTCATTGCCACTGTTTTTAATGACGCTGGCTTTGGATTTACGCCAATAATCACCTTCTGGATGGTGGAAGTAATCACGTCCATTAACCCGGGTGTAGCCCCAATAGATGCCGGTTTGGTGCTTGTGGTGTCCAGGACTATATTCTGTTAATACACCATTTCCGTCTGGCGCCACGATGGGATGGAGGAATGGACGGAAATTATCTTTGGCTACTTGTGTGAGGATGGGTGATTTTCCATTCTTACGGAAAATCGAAATACTACTTGTTTTAGCATCTTGAGTGATGAATAAGCTAGTAATTTTTAAGGGACTGGATTTAGTTTTATTGCTTTGAGCGATTGATAACTGGGTTGATGATGCCAAAAATAAAAGGCAAAGCAGGAAGTTTTTTTTCATAGGTCGTATTATAGGTAGTAGCCTTAAGAATCTTAGGCACTCATCCGAATTTAGCAATAATTTCATTTTAAATAAAACGTTTCAAATATAATTTTTCATGGAACAGATGGCTTGTACGACTTGATATTTAGCCTATAAATTCTGCAAGATATCTTTGATGGAAATAAAGGGTTAAACATTTTGCCATACGGGTGAGAATAAATTGAAAATTTTCTTGGTAGGCTGGTCGTTTTATTGGCAATTGATTGAATTAGATTCAATTTCGAAATTATCGATAATATTAAGTTTTTTGATTATATGCAATGACTCATTTATATTTATTAAGCCTCATGAATGGTATTATTTTTATTCAGGATTTTTGTTTAATTTTTGCGGTTTGAATATCCTTGTAGGTTTAATTTGTTGAGATCTTTATATGAAAGTTTTTTTTCTTTTTTTGTTTGTCATTTGTGCTGAAAACCTTTGTGGTCAGAATAAGCATTTGTTAAATCAATTGGTTAAAAATAAGCATTTAATTGCCCTTTGGGATTTTAAAGAAGCTAAAGGTGAAAAAAGGAAATCATTGTTGGGCTCCTATGAATTATCCGAAATGGATGGGCAAATTGAGCGAATGGAGGAGGGACCTCTTTCCGGTTATTCTGCCAAATTTGGCCATGGAGCTTATTTGTCTTTACCTAACAATCAAACAGGATTATTGAATATTTATGGTATGGGCCAAGGAGTGACGGTGGCTGCTTGGGTTAAATGGACGGGGGAGACGACTGGTTTTGTTGGCGGGATGTGGAATGAGTATCTCGATGGCGGGAAAAGGCAATATGGTTTATTTGTCTCATTGCCTCATTACAACGGTAAAAATCAAGTTTGTGGACATATATCGTATACAGGCAAGCCTACACCTCCTTTTCCTTATTCGAGTGATTATTCCGCGAGTAAACAAGAAGTAAAGGCGAATGAATGGACTTTTGTCGCGTTTACTTATGACGGAAAATATATGCGTTCCTATGTTAATGGGCAATTTCAGTCGAGGGAAAAGGAGCTTATTCTAAATACAAAGGGATTTGAAGGGTATCCAGATGGCTTAATTCAATCTAAAAACCCCTATTATTTTCCAGATGGAATAGGCAATAATGGTTCGGATTTTACGGTAGGAGCGGTGCTATTAAAAAGAGGCATGGGCAACTTCTTTAAAGGGAAAATTGGCGGCCTAGCCGTTTTTAACCATGCTTTAAGCCCCAAAGAACTAAACAAATTAGCAAAAAAATAAATACGCCTAATACCTAATACCTATTACCTCAAATAATTCTTTTTGCAAAATAATTTTAAGAATTGTAATTTTAATTTTATAACTGTCAGGTTAGTTAATTGCAAGGGCGGGGCAAAATCAATAATATTTGTCCCATGAGGCTAGAAAAGTATCCGCATATTTATTTTTTTTTATCCCTGATTCCAATCTTTTCCTTCTTTTTTATTCAAAATAAGTATATTGTCAATGCTGCGTATTCAGACGATTGGAATGCCATTAATGGTTTAGTCATTCGGTATTTTTCAGCTGGGGATTCTTTTTTTGATAAACTATCTCTAATCATTAGTCAAAATAATGAGCATCGAGAAGGCTATTTATCCATTATTGCCATCGCACAATTTTGGATTTTTGGGAATATAAATTACAAGCTGTTTGATTTACTTGGTTCATTATCAATCTTAGGCACATTTTTTATTTTTTACGGGTACCTTTTAAAATTCAAAAAGCCTCGTTGGATTATCCTACCTATTTCCTTTATTCTTTTCAACTTCCTCTACTATCAAAATTCTTTTTGGTCTATCTGTGCGCTTCAGAATAATACTATATTATTTTTTGTGTTAACTACATTTTATTTTTTAATTAATCTAAATTCAAAGCTTAAATTCATTCTGGCACTGCTTTTTGCGATTTTGGCCACTTTTACCAGTGGGAATGGAATGCTTGTATTTATAGCCGCTATACCCATGTTTAAGGGTTCCAACGCTAGATTTATATCGATTTGGGCCATCACTTTTTTACTCATCATATCACGTTATTATCAAGGATATGTCCATCCATTACATAGAGGTGAAATATTGGATAATGTATTTTTATTTTGGCCCATAACTAAAACTTTTTTTGTCTATTTAGGCTCATCCTTATCCGTTTTTAATTTTCAGTCAATAGATGTTTTAATTATATCTAGTTTTTGCTTAGGCCTAATTTTAACAGCTTTACTAATTAAATTCTTAATTGATCATTTTAAATCCATAATAAGTGTTAAGTCTAATTTTGATTTTATTATTTCAGGCTTAGTATTCATTTTATTGACCATGTTGGTCTATTCAATAGGGAGGGCAAATGATCGTGTCGAATTAGTTTTTGAAAGCCGATATGCCATTACTATGTCGATAGGTTTATGCTTAATCACTCTATTATTATATGATAAACTACCCAGAAATCGATTGTTGAAGTATAGTTTATTATTTATGTCAATCTTTTTTTGTTGGCTTTCTTACACCAGTAAATTGTTAGATAGTGTCAACTTCAATAATGTAGTTGCGGCTAATTTTATTAAACACAATTTACAGCATCGAGAACATTTTTATTACAAGTCGAAAGAGGGTAAAAAAGTTGATTTGACCCATCCAATTATTTCAAATGATTATTTATTACCCAAACCGATGGTGTCCTTGTCGACCACTGTGATGGGTAGTATGACTTATTTAAATGAAGTAATTGATATTTCATTTTCGCACCATTATGTCAAATTAGATCCTCAGTTGGATACTATTTCTCGATTTATGATACGTGATTTTGCCACACCTCTTCCCATGGACAAAAATCATATTTCTGATTTTCATTTAACCTCCTTAAATAATGTCATTTCATATCATAATGATAAAGCTAAATCATTGATTACCAAGGGTTCTGATGGGTATTATCTGGTCCTTCAAAATGAATCAAAACAATATTGGGTGTTTAATATGTTTTGGGAAAACAGCGATTTTGAAAGCCCATTATCTAATTTTGGAGGTATTTGTGTTAAAAATTTGAGTGGAAATATCCCGTTTAAGTATTTCCCAGATGATATTTACACCCTTCGAATTATCAATATTTCCGGTGCTGAAAAACAAGTATTAGGAGAGCTAATTCAGGTGAAATTGTCTGGAATTTAACATTTTGATAAAACCCCAGGATGAGTTTACGTAAATCCAAACATTTTTTTGATTCAAAACACTATTTTTCTTCGCTAAATTGTACAAATCACCCAAAAAAGCCTTTGTTTTGTAATTGATTTAATCCTATTTAATGTCTTCTTTTCGCTTGTCGAAGTTATTTACAATTACCTTACTTGGAATTTTTCTTCAATACAATAGCCATGCTCAAACCATTGCTAAATTAAGATTCGATGACGATTTTTCATCCTTGAAAGTCGATTCTCTTAAATCAACTTGGAAAGAAAAAATTAAAAATGTGTCATTAGGTTCAAAATTCCAATTGAGCCTAGGCGGAGAATGGAGAGAACAATATCAATCGTATGAACATGTGAATTTTGGTGAGGTCCCTAGCGATTTTGTGACAGATAGTCCACACCAACTCATGCATCGAATCATGTTTCATGCTAATTTGACCTATAAAAATACGCTTCGGGTTTTTGCCCAATTAAATAATACAGTCCGATTTTTAAACCCTAATCCGATCACCTCTCAAATTGACGAAAATGTATTGTCCACTCACCAACTATTTGTGGATTATAAATTTAAAAAACCTTGGATATTTCGTGTAGGTCAACAAGAACTTGCCTATGGCTCAGAACGTTTTGTGGCTTCAAGGGAAGGACCAAACACGCGGCTTACTTTTCAAGGTGCAACCCTAAAATATGTAAGTCCACGTAATAAATTAGATATTTTCACTGCCAAACCCATGAAAATGAATCCCGGTGTTTTTGATGATCAAACGGCATCGGAATCACTATATGGTTTTTATTATATGCATAGCTCCTCTAAATCCAGATTTAATGTGGATCTGTTTTATTTTAACTCCGAGAGTAATTTGAGGCAATACATGTTTAAAAAGGGAAATGAAAACCGCCATACTTTTGGTACGCGTTTGTATAGTTCTTTAGGTCCCTGGAATTATGATTTTGAATTAGCCAAACAAGTAGGTGCGTTTGACCAATTATCCATTTCATCCTACATGGCCGTTTGGGACTTTAACATAAGTCCTAAGCAGTATTTTTATCTTGGATTTAGTGGACATTATGTGCCTGGTGATAAATCAAATTCAGATTCTGAACTAAATACGTTTAATACTTTGTATGCCAAACCTCCTTTTGGTCAAACCGTTGCCTTGAATATTACGAATACGATTAACCTTAGTCCATATGTCCGTTATCAGCATACCATTAAATGGTTGGTCACACTTAGAGGATCTTTTGTTTCAAGGGAAAGTTTAGTTGATGGTATATTTACCCCTAATATGAGCCCATTAAGGCCTATTTTGGGTAAAAAAAATGTTAGTGATGCACGCAAAGTCGGTAATATTTTTGCTTTGGATGCCAATTATTATCCTACCAAAAATATAAGTTTACAATTTGAACTAGGGTACTGTGTGGCAGGTGATTACATGAGCGACACAGGAAATGGTAAAGACGTTATGTATTTTGCGTTCAAAAATGCATTTAAATTTTAGTCTATGAGAATTTTAACTTGTGTAAAACCTGGTGAATTTGCCTATTCTGATGTTTCCGCACCCGAATTAAAACGCGGATATGCAATGGTAAAAGTAAAACGCATAGGAATTTGTGGAACGGATTTACACGCCTTTGAAGGGACTCAACCGTTTTTTAATTACCCACGTGTGCTTGGACATGAGCTAGCGGGAGAGATTGTTGGGATCGAAAGCCACCCAAATTATAAGGTAGGTGACAGCGTCAGTATCATTCCCTACTTTTCCTGTGGAACCTGTTTTGCATGTACACAAGGAAAGACTAATTGTTGCGCAACTTTAAACGTTTTTGGAGTTCATAGTGATGGAGGAATGGCCGAGTATATATTAATTCCCATCGATTCATTATTTAAAAATACCTCTTTAAGTCTTGACGCATTGGCTCTTTTGGAACCCTTGGCTATCGGTGCTCATGGAATTAAAAGAGCTCAAATCAAACCTAATGAATTTGTTTTAATTGTAGGCGCTGGTCCCATTGGCTTGGGAGCTGCTGTCATGGCTTCATTGGCCGGTGCCCAAGTTATTATCCAAGATGTCAATCAAAATCGGCTTGATTTTGCCAAAGAAAAACTGCACATTCCCTTTAGTATTAACCCAAATCAAGAGGATGCTTTAATCGTTTTAAAGGAAATAACGCAGGGTAATATGCCTCGGGTAGTCATCGATGCCACGGGTTATAAAAAAGCCATGGAGCAATCTTTTCAATATATTTCTCACGGAGGTACCTATGTGTTGATCGGGTTGCAATTATCCGAAATTTCGTTTTCACACCCGGAATTTCACAAACGTGAAGCTACCCTGATGAGCAGTCGGAACGCTACACGCGAAGATTTCCAATGGGTAGCCGATTCCATAGGCCAAAAGAAAATAGATCCTACTCTTTTTATATCACACCGAATTGCTTTTGAGGATGCGATGGCCCAATTTCCAGATTTAATGAATCCTAACTTGGGAGTTGTCAAAGCGATGATAAGCTTTGAATAAAGGGTGCTTAGAACTGAAAGTTTAGACCTACATTCCAATTAAATTTTGTTTTCGGTTCAGCATGAAGGGGGTGAACGGTTTGAAAACTTAGGTTAAAGGGTATTTTTTTGAAATACACAGTGGAAATTTGGGATGCAAAATATCCGGTAAATGGAGCTGTATTGTGAATCACAAAAAGACTAGGCCTAAAACCAAATCGTATATTTTTCCCATTCCATAGGTCACTAACTTGTCCTACTAAAATAATAAATAAACCGTTTTTTATTCCCACTTCATCTAAGGATTGAGATTTCCAATACATCAAATTCACCCCACGCATGCTGGTGAAATGATACCCCAAATTGAATTCAAAAGCTTGATATCTTTGCAGTTGGAATTCTTCTTTCGTCAAAGCAGGATTGTTTTTTTTGAAAAACAAAGAAAAGTTATTTCCTAGCGTAAAATCCCATTTTTTTGTTGAATGATTTGGTACCTAACCCAGGTATTGACTGACCATGGTTTTGCTTCTAAATCAAAATTAAACTCAGGATGGAAGGCAAGTCTACCTTTTTGTAAATATAAGGTGGTTAATAAAGCTGGTTTTCCTAATGAAAAAGCAGGTACTGGTGAAATGGCATTATTGGTCAATTGGATATTGCCACGAATACTTAAGGGTGTTTTTAAGGAATCTGGTTTATTACTTAAAATCCATGTATTCAGAAGTATAAATAATAATTTCAATAGGAAGTAATTTATTTGATTTTATAAAGGTAAGGATAATTAATATTATGAAACCTTTAAATCCTTAAATCGACGTCGGAATTTCGATAATTGTCAATAACTTGGTCAAAATTTAAATTATTTATGAAACGAATAGTAGTTCTGTTTTTTCTTTTTTCAATCTCTCATTTAAGTCAAGCTCAAAAAATCCTAGAAGTACCTGGATTTAACCGATTTGCTAAAATCGACACAGCCGGAATTTCTGTTTTACCCAGCGGCCGCTATGTTAAGCCTGCTGGAAAAACGGTTAAAATTACAAATGATCCTTATGGCATGGCGATTAGTCAAGATGGGAAATGGGCGATAACCTTGCATAATGGGGCTTTTACCCGAATCGATTTACGTACTAACCTAGCGATTCGCTTTCCGAAATTCGGCACTCCCGATAACCTTTCGCCTTATGGAAAGAGTTCATTTTTAGGTGTTGTTTTTTCCATGGATAGCCAAAAAGTTTATTTAAGTGGGGGAGATGCTGGTACTGTGCTTGAAGTGGATGTGCAATCGGCGCAAGTCTTAAGGACTTTTAGTTTAGATGGTGTCGTTTCAGGAGTCAACTTTGAAGATAGTTTTACCTCTGATTTAACTATTTCGCCTACACAAAATGAATTGCTAGTCCTGGACCGAGCTAATTTTCGCATGGTTCGCATCCGTTTATCGGACGGGAAATTGTTACACAGCATCCCCACGGGCAGATTGCCTTTTGGGATTACTTTAAGTTTAGATCAAAAATATGCTTTTGTAGCTAATGTGGGTATGTATTCTTATCCATTAGTGGAGGGTACCAACCTGCTAAATTTAAAATCTCAATACATACCGTATCATCCTTATGGAAATGACACCAAAGGATCGCGCGAGGGGACGGTGATTGACGGAAAAAAGATTCCTGGTTTAGGTGATCCTAGATCGGATGAGGCTATGAGTGTATTCCAAATTGACCTACAGATAAATAAAATTGTCAAAAAATATAAACCTGGATTCCAATTGGGCGAAATGGTGGAAGAAATGGAAGTGGTTGGCGGTTCTAGCCCCAATTCACTCGCTGTAGGTTCCAAATTTGCTTATGTGAGCAATGCAACCAATGATAATATTGCGGTTTTGGACTTCAAAACACAAAAAATTAAAAGTCATATTCCCATTCAATTTTCGTCATTATTGGACAAAAGAAGGGGTTATTTGCCCTTTGGTTTATGTCTTTCCAAAGATGAAAAAACCCTTTATGTTACTTGCTTAGGCTTAAATGCGGTAGCGGTAATCGACCTAGTATCGATGAAAACCAAAGGTTTCATCCCAACCGGTTGGGGACCAACGCGCGTTTTACTATCTGCGGATGAAAAATCGATGTACATAAGCTCCAGTAGGGGATATGGTGCTGGACCTAATGGTGGGAAAGGGTTTATTAGACCGGTTCAAGGAACGTACGTTGGCGATATTCAATTAGGGACATTCCAACAATTAAAAACTCCTAATGCAGCCGAATTAGCCAAATACACGCAAGAGGTTTTGTCTTATACTTTTGTAGAGAAATCGATGGTTAATCGGGGCAATAAGACCTTCAATATTCAAGGAAACCCTAATTCACCAATCAAACACATTGTTTACATAACGAAGGAAAATCGCACGTATGATGAGATTTTTGGCCAGTTTAAAGGATCCAATGGAGATTCTACGATTGCACGATATGGGTTGGGAAGGACCGTAAGGGATTCAGCGCATGTGTTTGAAAATGTACATGTGATGCCGAATCATCATTTGATTTCAAAAGCATTTTCAATGAGTGATAATTTTTACTGTGATAGCGATGCCTCGATTCATGGACATCATTGGATGATGGGAGTCATTCCGAATGAGTGGGTAGAAACTAATTCTAGTGTTTCAAAATCTGCAAAAATATTTTCTAATGCACCTGGTCGACGTTTTCCTGGTTCAACGGGAAGTATGGATCCAGAAGATTTTGCTGAGGTTGGTGGAATTTGGGAGGCCTTAGAAAGAAAAAATGTTTCGTTCTACAATTTTGGAGAGGCAAATGAGACGGGACATGTGCGAGAAGACTGGTTTGATACATTAACCGGAGCGGGTCATGTGGTGATGGTTCCGATGCAAAAAGCTTTATATAATCGTACGAGTCATAATTATGCGGGCTTTAATATGAGTATTCCGGACCAATTTAGGGTGGCACAATTTGAAGAAGAATTTACTAAAATGTGGTTAAAAGGGAAGGAGAAAATGCCTTCTTTAGTGACGATCCAACTACCCAACGATCATGGGACGGATCCTAGTGCTGTCGATGGATTCCCATTCAATGAATCATACATGGCGGATAATGATCTGGCTTTGGGCCGCATGCTTCAGTTTTTATCGCATACACCCTATTGGAAAAATATGTTGGTCATTGTAACAGAAGACGATCCGCAAGGTGGGGTGGACCATATCGATGCTCACAGAAGTGTATTGATGTTAGCTGGTCCGTATGTTAAACGTGATTATGTGTCGCATACCCATGCCAATTACGGATCTATTTTACGTGTTATTTATACCTTATTGGGCATTCCTCCCGTAAATCATTATGACCAAACGGCTAGTGTATTGGACGATTTTTTTACGGAGAAGCCTAATTTCAAACCTTATCAATTTGTTTTTCCTGATAAAAGAATTTTTGATGCAGATAAAACGATGATTAAATACAATCGGACGATCGACTGGCGTAAGATTAAGAAGACGGTTGAGATGGATGATGTGGATGATGCAAGAAAAAACTTTTAAATTTGGACTTTAATTTTTTGATTTACAGTTTAATTGAAATTTTTAAATAATTTTTAATGTAATTTTGACAAATTTTAAATTTTAATCCCTTTCCAAAATGAAAAATGTATTAATGATTGTTGGCCTTATGGCTTTAGGTTTTTCTGCTACTGCTCAAAAATGGAGTGTAGACAAAGCTCACTCTAAAGTAGGTTTTAGTGTTGTTCACTTAATGCTTTCCGATGTTGAAGGTTCATTTAAAATCTCTGATGCTACTTTAACAGCTTCTAAAGATGATTTTACAGATGCTCAATTTGAGTTGAAAGCAGATGTTAATTCAGTATTTACTGAGCAAGAACGTCGTGATACTCACTTAAAGAGCGCTGACTTTTTTGATGCAGCTAAATTTTCGACTATTTCTTTCAAGAGTAATTCATTCAAGAAAGTGGCTGATCGCAAGTATAAGTTGACAGGTGAGTTAACCATGCACGGAGTAACTAAATTAGTGACTTTGGATGGTACTTTAAACGGTGTGTCGACCAACAAAGCAGGTAAAAAAATCGCAGGATTTAAGTTTACTGGAACTTTGAACCGTACTGCTTTCGGTGTTGGTTCTATGCCAGCAGCTGTTGTAGGCGAAGAAATTGAATTAAAAGCGAACGGAGAATTTGTTCAAAATTAATTTTATTGAATTGTAAAGGAAGGGCGACCCAATGGGCCGTCTTTTTTTATGCCATTTTTTTCTGACGGATAAGCCATAATAAAAGGAAGCAAACACTTCCATTCAAAATCAGCTTAGCAAAGCCAAATCCTCCAAATAAGGATTGAGATTGTGTTTCTAAAATAAAAGTTATCACGGGTGATCCCACACAAACAAGAGGTACTAGTTTATCGCGAACCTGTAATTTGGTGAATAACCCAAACGAAAATAAACCCAATAAGGGCCCATAGGTATAGCCAGCAAGGTTGAATACCGCTGCGATTAATTCTTGGTTGTTAAACAAATGAAATAATCCAATCACCACAAAAAACAAAAGCGAAAATCCTAAGTGAACACGGTGTTTGATCTTTATTCTTTTTTCCTCTTTGAACTTTTCAATACTTAAAAAATCAATGCAGAAAGAGGTGGTCAAAGCCGTAAGTGCGGAATCTGAACTTGCGTAGGATGCGGCTATAATTCCCAACAAAAATGTCACCGCGGCCAGGGTTCCAAATTGGCCTCCTAGCGCAAGCATCGGGTATAATTCATCTGTTTTTGCGGGTATAGCTATTTGATTTGCTTGTGCATATATGTACAATAAGGCCCCTAAAGACAAGAAAAGTATGTTGATGAAAAGCAATACCCAATAAAACCAAAACATGTTTTTTTGAGCTTCTCCAATCGACTTACAGGTTAGGTTCTTCTGCATTAGATCTTGGTCTAAGCCTGTCATAACAATGGCAATAAAAACTCCGGCTAGGAAGTCTTTCCCGAAGAAATGAGGGTTTTTCCAGTCCCATTCAAACATATGAGAATATTTACTATCCGAAATAGTTTGAATCATATCCCCTAAGCCCATGTTCATTTGTTGGCCAACCAAATAAATGGTAATAAACAAGGCAATCAATAGAAATAGTGTTTGTAAAGTATCGGTCCAAATAATGGTTTGTACCCCTCCACGATGCGTATATAACCAAATAAGTGCGATGGAAATAAAAACGGTGACGACAAATGGAACGCCAATGGGCGCAAATATAGCTATTTGGAGCACATTGACAGCTAAGTATAATCGAGCGGCAGACCCGATCGTCCTAGATAATAAAAAGAATGCTGATCCTGTTTTATAGGACCAAAAACCGAATCTTTTTTCTAGGTAGCCATAGATTGAGATGAGGTTCATTCGATAATAAAGTGGCATAAGGACTAACGCAATAGTTAAATAGCCTAAGGAATGCCCTAAGATTAGTTGGAAATAAGTGAATGAAGTTTTGCCAACGGCCCCTGGAACGGAAATAAAAGTTAATCCTGAGATGGAAGTACCGATCATCCCAAAGGCAACTAACCACCACGGCGATTGCCTATTGGCCGTAAAAAATGCATTTGTATCGGCACCTTTTGACGTATAATACGAGATGACCAAAAGTAACGCAAAATAGATGGCTAGAATTCCACCGGCTAATTGGACAGACATAGGTGATTAAAAGGATTTTTTTTTAAATTTGTAATAGGGCTTTTTTAATTGAATCAAAAATATGGAATTCTCCGTAGATAACGTTTCCCAATTTCATTTTTCTTTTGGTAATCAAGAGAAATGGCAGGAAGAAATATCGGTTCAAGTGGAGGAGGAAGTAGTGCCCGCTCATCAGTTGGTCGTGTATAATGATGAAGTTAATTCGTTTGAATATGTTATTTTGACATTGATTGAAGTTTGTGGTCACTCGGCTGAGCAAGCAGAACAATGTACCTTGATGATTCATTTTAAAGGTAAATGTGGCGTAAAATCAGGGGAATTTGACGAATTGGTGTCTATGAGAAATGAGATTTGCCGCAGAGGCATATCCGCAGAAATTGAATCTTTTCAAAACTAATATGATGCATACCTATCCTTCTCGAATCATTGAACAGGCTGTAGAGGAAATTTCTAAATTACCGGGGATAGGAAAGAAGTCCGCTTTAAGATTAGCTTTACACCTTTTAAAACGCCCTGAATCACAATCATTGCAGTTGGCCCATGCGGTAGTCCAATTACGCACCGAAACGCGTTATTGCCCCAATTGCCACATGATTTCGGATGGTGACTTGTGTGGAATTTGTGCCAGCAATAAGCGAGATGAATCTATTTTGATGGTAGTGGAAGATTTAAGAGATGTCTTAGCGATAGAAAATACAGGGCAATATACAGGACTTTATCATGTACTCGGCGGTATTATTTCTCCTTTATCTGGGATATCTCCATCGGATTTGACGATTGAATCTTTGGTGGCTCGAGTGGCTTCAGGGTATGTTAAAGAAGTAATTTTAGGATTAAGCCCAACGATGGAAGGGGATACAACCGCCTTTTATTTAACAAAAAAATTAGCAGATTACTCCATTAAAATATCGACGATCGCACGTGGTATTCCCATCGGTGGAGACCTTGAATATACAGATGAAATTACCCTCGGCAGAAGCATAGTAGGCCGTATTGTTTATGAATAGTATAAAACAAATAAAATGAAACGTATCAAATTTTTGCAAAGTTCACTCGCTTTTTTAGGAGGCGGTTTTTTACTTTCAAGTTTCAAAATGAAAGATGTTCAAGGAGTTTTTATTGAAAATTCGCCCTTTGCATTGCCATCGCTTCCTTATTCTTTTGAGGCATTGGAACCTCATATAGATAGATTGACAATGGAAATTCATCATGATCGCCATCATAAAGCCTATGTAGATAATTTAAATAAAGCGGTTTTAGGTTCTTCTGCTGCTTCTTTGTCTTTGGAGGAATTGTTAGGTCAGATTAGCAAGCAACCCGCTGTTGTTAGGAATAATGGGGGAGGACATTGGAATCACAGTTTTTTCTGGCAATTATTAAGCCCTGCAAAAGGATTACAAGCAAGCACTTCTTTGTTAGTACAAATCAATAAGGATTTTGGTAGTATTGAAAATATGAAAGTTGAGTTTAATAAAGCGGCTACCACTCGCTTTGGTTCAGGTTGGGCCTGGTTGTTGTGGAGTAATGGAAAATTAGTTATTTCGTCGACGGCCAACCAAGACAATCCGTTGATGGATGTTGCCGAAGTGAAAGGAACTCCAATTTTAGCTTTGGACGTATGGGAACATGCTTATTACTTGAAATATCAAAATAAGCGCGCCGACTATATCACTGCATTTTGGAACGTAGTCAATTGGGATTTTGTGTCCCAACAATTTGAAAAAATAAAAAAATAATATGCTTTTAGACGAAATTCCATCCTTAGATTTAGCTGATTTTAGGTCAACTGATCCCGCTCGAAAGGCCAATTTTGTACAAGATTTAGGCAATGCATTTAATACCATTGGTTTTGTGGCGATTAAGGGCCATGGTTTGTCGGAACCTTTTACAAACTCTCTTTACCATCAAGTTGAGACTTTTTTTAAATCTGCAGATGAGGTAAAAAAGCCTTATGAAATTGCTGGTATTTCGGGCCAGCGAGGCTACGTAGGAAAGGGGAAAGAGACCGCTAAAGGCTTTAAGGTGCCAGATTTAAAGGAATTTTACCACGTAGGTCAGCCTTTTAAGGACGATGGTGACTCTGTTTGGGGTGAATATCCCCCCAATGTATTTCCAAACGAGTTTCCTGAATTTGAAAAATATACGGTTGAAGCTTTTCAAACATTAGAATCCGCTGGAAAATCTTTGCTTCAGGCTATTGCGCTCTATTTAGAATTGCCTGAAGATTATTTTGAGCCAAGAGTGGTCAATGGAAATTCTATTTTAAGAGCCATTCATTATTTCCCTATTGAAAATCCAGACGCATTACCGGTTGGCGCTGTTCGAGCAGCGGCTCATGGCGATATCAATTTGATTACCTTATTAATGGGGGCGTCAGCTGAAGGTCTAGAGGTTTTAAGAATGGATGGGAAATGGATCGCTATTACGGCCCTTCCGGACCAATTGGTAGTGAATGTGGGGGATATGCTAGACCGATTAACCAATCATAAACTTAAATCCACCATTCACCGCGTGGTCAATCCTCCTCGTGAAAAGATGGGGACTTCTCGTTTCTCTATTCCATTTTTTATGCATCCAAGATCCGAAATGGATTTAAAATGCTTAGATTCTTGTGTATCCGATGAATTCCCAAAATTATATGTGGATATGTCTGCCGGAGAATTCCTAAATGAACGCTTGATCGAATTAGGTCTTAAGTCGAAGTAGATTATGAATAAGCCTAAGCATCTAGCGTTTTTATGGGATGTTTTAGTGATGGCTTCAACATCTTTTGGTGGGCAGCAGGTTCATATGGCGCTTTATTTAGAACGTTTGGTCAAAAAGAAGCAGTATTTATCGGAAGAGGAGCTTTTTGAAATACATGCTTTATGTTCGGTTCTCCCAGGGCCTACTTCTACTCAGGTTTTAACTGCGATTGGATTAAAGCGGGGTGGAACTAGTTTAGCCTATTTAACAACGCTAATGTGGATTAGTCCGGCTATATTCATTATGACATTGGCTGCTTTTGGGATGACCTATCTTCAAAATAAAGCTATTTTGCATTTTGTACTTCCGGTAGGTGTGGGGCTAATTCTACAGTCGGGCTGGGTGATGGCTAAAAAAGTCATCAATGGACCTTTGTACGTACTGATTTTATTGATAACTATTTTCATTGGCTTGTTATTTCCCAATCCCTTTATTTTTCCTTTGGTAATTGTTCTGGGTGGTGTTATTTCATCCTTTAATTACAAATTATTCCCAAGGCAAAATAAGCATAAGATGGTCATTCCATGGGCTAATTTTCACTTGTACTGGGGTTTCCTAGTGCTTTTAGCCTTGCTAGGTCATTTTACAGATTATTTCCCAATCCGTATTTTTGAAAATTTTTACCGAAACGGTAGCTTGGTTTTTGGTGGCGGCCAAGTGCTAGCTCCCGTTCTTTTTACCGAATTTGTGGAATTTAAGCACTTGATTTCTTCAGATGATTTCTTGACTGGAATGGCATTATCACAATCTTTACCAGGTCCCGTTTTTGCACTTACGTCTTATTTGGGAGTTTTGTTGATGAGAGACTATGGGACGGTAGGCCAATTATCTGGTAGTGTCATTGGGGCTTTAGGAGTGTTTTTGCCGGGTACTTTTATGATATTTTTTGTTTTCCGAATTTGGAGCCAACTCAAACAATATCGATTTATCAGGGCTTCCTTGGCAGGAATTCAGGCTGCATCTGTCGGCTTAACTGGAGTCGCTGGATATGCTTTTTTGAATCCAATGATTATTAATGGTGATTGGATAGCTTTTTGTGTCATATTCTCCACATTTTTATTGGCTCAATATACGCGTTTGCCCTCCATCATCCTTTTTATGATGGCACTAATTGCAGGGTTTTTCCTAGGATAAAATATTGAGTAAATATTGCCCATATCCACTTTTAACGAGTGGCTTAGCAATGGATCGCAATTGGTCTGCATTGATGTAGCCCATTCGATAGGCGACTTCTTCGATACAACCGATTTTCATCCCTTGTCTTTCTTCAATCACTTGGACAAATTGGCCTGCTTGCATTAATGAAGCAAAAGTTCCGGTATCTAGCCAAGCAGTTCCTCGGTTTAAAATACCTACGGATAGCTTACCGCGCTTTAAATATTCTTTATTGACATCCGTTATTTCATATTCACCTCGTGGGGAAGGAGCGATGTTTTTGGCAATTTCTACTACATCGTTATCATAAAAATAAAGTCCAGGAACCGCATAGTTTGACTTAGGGTTTGTGGGCTTCTCTTCAATGGAGATTACTTTATTTTCTGAATTAAACTCAACCACACCGTATCTTTCTGGGTCATTTACTGAATAAGCATAAACAACTCCACCCTCGGGATCATTGTTGGCCTGTAATAATTTACTTAACCCCGAGCCATAAAAAATGTTATCACCTAATACCAAAGCTACTTTATCTGTTCCTATGAATTTCTCGCCGATCACAAATGCTTGGGCAAGTCCATTGGGTTCTGGTTGGACTGCATATTCAAAACGGCATCCTAAATTGCTTCCATCACCTAATAATTTCTCAAAATTGGGTAAATCATGTGGCGTCGAAATGATTAAAATCTCTTTAATTCCCGCGAGCATCAGAATCGAAAGCGGATAATAAATCATGGGTTTGTCGTAAATAGGCATTAATTGCTTACTCACGGCTAATGTTAATGGATGAAGTCGAGTGCCGGATCCACCAGCTAAAATGATACCTTTCATAGTTATCTGCCTTGATACATGTTTGTATAATATTTTTGATAGTCACCTGAAGTGACCTCATTAAGCCATTTTTCATTATTCAAATACCAATCTACGGTTTTTTCTAAACCTTCTGCAAATTGGAGTGAAGGTTGCCAACCCAGCTCTTTCATGATTTTATTTGCATCAATTGCATAGCGTAAATCATGTCCAGCACGGTCAGTAATGTAGGTAATTAATTGGGTCGACGTGCCTTCCGGTCTACCTAATTTTTCATCCATGATTTTACATAAAAGATGTACTAGATCGATGTTTTTCCACTCATTAAATCCACCGATATTATAGGTTTCCCCTATTTTACCCTCATGAAATACGGTATCAATAGCCCTAGCGTGATCAATAACATACAGCCAATCACGCACATTTTCGCCTTTTCCATACACAGGTAATGGTTTATTGTGAATGATATTATGAATCATTAATGGGATTAATTTTTCTGGAAAGTGATTAGGTCCGTAATTATTGGAACAATTCGTGATGACGGTTGGCATGCCATACGTCTCATGGAAGGCTCTTACGAAATGATCTGAACTTGCTTTTGAGGCAGAATAAGGAGACCTAGGATCATATGGAGTGGTTTCAAGAAAAAACTCATCAGGATTATGCAATTCGCCATACACCTCATCTGTGGAAATGTGGTAAAATCGTTTTCCTTCATATTGACCATTCCAGTGCTTTTTGGCTGCTTGTAAAAGATTAGCAGTGCCCAAAACATTGGTTTTTACGAAGGCTAATGGGTCTGTAATGGATCTGTCGACATGCGATTCTGCCGCCAAATGTAATACTCCATCAAATTTATATGTGGCAAAAAGTTGGTCTATTTCTTCTGCATCCGTAATATCAGCTTTAATAAAATGGTAGTTTGAAGCTGTGGCCACATCTTCATTATTGGCCAAATTTCCAGCATATGTAAGTGCATCTAGGTTATAGATTTGATATTCAGGGTATTTGTTGACAAATAAGCGAACGACATGTGAGCCAATAAAACCTGCGCCTCCTGTGATTACTATTTTTTTCATATTCTTATAATAGGGCTTTTTGCCAAGCCCAAGCATCTTTTAAGGATTCTTCTAAACTTCTTTTTGACTGCCAACCTAAAATATCTTTTGATTTGCCAATGGCCGCATAAACAGCGGTTATATCGCCTGACCTCCGAGGTTTTAATTCATAATTTACTTTTTCTCCAGTAGTTTTTTCAAATGCATGAATGATTTGTAAAACGGAAGTTCCATCTCCGGTACCTATGTTGAAAAAATCATAGTAAGAAGCAGTATCTTTTTGATCTAGTAGGTGTTGCAAAGCTTTTACATGCGCCTCAGCTAAGTCGCACACATGAATGTAATCTCTAACAGCTGAACCATCAGAGGTAGGATAATCCGTTCCAAAAACCTGAAGTGGACCTCTTAATCCAGCCACAGATTGCGTTAAAAAAGGAATTAAATTTGCTGGTGGACCTAGAGGTAATTCTCCTATTAATGCACTTTTATGTGCACCAATGGGGTTAAAGTAGCGAAGCGAAATGGCTTTCAAATCGTTGGACGCTTGAGTGGTATCCGCAATAATTTCTTCACACATCTGTTTGGTATTTCCGTAAGGGGAAATAGCTACTTGGACGGGTGATTTTTCAGTAACTGGAAGTTCGGCTGGTTGGCCATAAACGGTACAGGAGCTTGAAAAAACCAAGTTTTTAATGTTATGCTCCTGCATTTTCTCTAAGAGTAAAATGGTGGAAGCCACATTGTTTTTATAATATTTTAAGGGATTTTCTACGGATTCGCCGACTGCTTTTGACGCGGCAAAATGAATCACCCCATCTATTTTATGCTCTTTATATACTTGATCGTAGGTTTTAGGATCATTGACATCCAAATGATAATATACGACGGGCGATTGGCAAATGGTTTCTAAATTCTGAATGACATGAATAGAGGAGTTCGAGAAATTGTCTACGATAATTGGGTTAAACCCATTTTCTTTTAAGACAACATAGGTATGAGAACCTATAAATCCTGCGCCTCCAGTAATTAAAATATTCATTTGTTTCTTTTCAGGTTAAATCAATGACAAATTTAGGTCGATTTTCCCCTTTAAAAAAATTATGAGTTAAAACATTTATTGTGAGGTCTTATAGGTTAGCTTTTTTGATTTAAAGCAAATAGTCTATATTTTTGAATTAATTACTCCAAAAATGACTGAGCCAGCGATTAAAGCGATGATTCAATTGATGGATGACTCCGACAAGGAAGTTGTTCAAATGGTTGAGGACAAGATTCGAACCTTGGGCCCATCCATCATTCCAATTCTTGAATCTGAGTGGGAAAATCTTAGTTTGAATCCAAATTTACAAGTAAAAATTGAAAACTTAATTCATGATTTCCAATTGGAATCCATGAAAAGTAAATTGATGCATTGGAAACAGAGTGGGGCCATGGATTTACTGGAAGGCATGTGGATCATTGCTACTTACCGTTTTCCTGATTACTCTTTTGCGGCATTAAAAGAGGAAATGGAGCAGTTGTATTTTGATGTATGGCCACAAATCAGGGAGAATTTGCATCCGATGGACCAGGTTAAGGTATTGAATGGGGTGATTTTTGACCAATTGAAATTTGGCGCCAACACAAAAAATTTCCATGCCGCTAATAACTCATTTTTAAATGTTGTTTTAGAGTCCAAAAAAGGAAATCCAATTAGCCTTTGTGTTATTTATATGTGGATAGCTCAGAAGTTGGGCTACCCAATCTATGGCGTAAACTTGCCTAATTTGTTTGTATTGACCTATAAGCAGAAAGAAATTCAGTTTTATATTAATGTGTTTAACAAAGGTTTGATTTTCAATCGGGTAGACATAGACAATTATCTAGCTCAGTTAAACCTAACACCTAATGATATTTATTATAATCCCTGTTCTAATTTAGAAATTATCAGAAGGGTATTGCGTAATTTAATCATGGCCTATGAGAAGTCGGGCGATGAAGATTATAAGGCTGAATTGACCGATTTAATTGCGTCTCTTGACTAGTCTTCGCTGGCGATTGAGCACGCAAAATCTTCAAATACCTCAGTGCTAATCGTTATTTTCTTATCTCTAACATGTATTTCAAAGGGATTGTTAGCAAATAAAGGTAGTTGGATATCTTGTTGGAATGCTAAACCCGGAACACCCATTGCCTTATAAATAGCTTCTTTGCAAGTCCAAGCCTTTGTTAAATCGCCATGCGAATTTTGCCAACGGTTCCACTCTTCCGCGGATAAAAATCGGGGGCCAATTTTTTCAACATTTCGACCAAAGCGTTCGAGGTCGATACCGACCGTTTTTTTATGGCTAATGACTGCAGCTACAAAAGGAAATGAATGACTTAAAGAGATTTGATAATCTGATTGATCAAAATAGGGCCTATTTCTTTCATCCTTTCTTAAATCCCACATTCCTTCAGAAATTTGTTGGCATAATGTCCAAAGACAAAATCGAGCGGCTGAGGATTCTAATTTCTTTTGCGAGACAATTTCCTGATGATTATTTGAAACCCAATTTTCAGGAAAGGTTTGAAAAAAGGTTAGGTCCTCCGTAATTTCCCAAATCATCCATTGCAAAGCATTGGAGGATGATAATAATGATTTGGATGAAATTTGAGGCATGAATGAATGTATTTGCTTGTAAAATTATCATTTTTGTAATTAATTATTTTTTTAAATTTTACTCGTTGAGTCAAAATCTTGGAAATACAAAGAATTGACACTTTTTCAGGGCATAAAGCTCCCATTTATTCCTTAGAAGAGGGGAGGGAACCCCATTTTATTTATTCGGCGGGTTCGGATGGGTGGGTGGTCGAGTGGAATTTGCAGAAGCCTGATGTGGGGAAGGTTTTGGCACATATAGAGGGCTCCGTTTATTGTTTGAAATTGGATAGGTCAACGAATATTTTTTGGATTGGGCAAAATTTTGAGGGAATTCATGGGGTTCAAGTCAATGATCAGAGTCGAGTATTTTCTATTGCCATGCCTAAGAAGGCAATTTTTGATATTTGTTTTTGGGATAATCAAGTTTGGGTCGCGCATGATCATGGCTTGATATCGGTGGTCGATAGGGAGAGCCAACAAATCATCAAGCACATTAAATCGGGTGATAAAAGTGCTCGGAAGTTTTGTTTATTGGGCCAAGATAAAATAGCCATTGGATTTAGTGATGGGTTTATTCGTGTTTTCAATAAGAATTTTGAAATGGAATTTGCATGGCTCGCCCACCAACTATCCGTTTTTTCAATGATTTATGAGGATTCTAGTCATTCATTGATTTCTGTCAGCCGCGATGCTAAGATAAAACGTTGGTTATTAGAGGGTGAAAATACGCGCTTAGTCCAAGAAGTCCCAGCTCATATATATGCCATTCACGATGTAGTTGTGAGTCCAGACCAACAATTTTTTGCGAGTGCGAGTATGGATAAAACGATCAAAATTTGGCGGGCAAATGACTTGACCTTGTTAAAGGTGATTGACGCTCCGAGATACGGCTCCCATAAAAACTCGGTAAATAAATTACTATGGTCAGCATACCTAGATTATCTGGTTTCAGCTTCGGACGATAAAAATATTTCTATTTGGAAAATACATTAAAGATTTTATTTATTTTAGCAGTTATATGAGTGATAAAAAGCAAATTCCGGACGTTGCGTTTTCGAGATCATTTCGCGGATATGATATATCTGAGGTAAATGATTATGTACAAAATGTGAATGCTTATGATGTTTCTGTTCAGCATACGATTGAAAAATTGGAGTCCAAAGTAGTCGACCTAGAAACCGAAATTTCCCGCTTAAGAGAGTTGGAGTCGTCTTTATTCCGTGCCATGAAAATGGCTGAGGAAGCGCAGGAGAATTGGAAAGTTAGGATGGCGAAAGAGGCTGAAGAGCAAAAAATAAGTGCCCAAAAACTGGCCAAAAAATTCATTGAAGATGCCACCAAGGAAGCTGAAAAAATTAAATTTTTAGCGGAGTCTGAAAAGAAACAATTGCTGATGGGTGCTTCTCAGGAATTAAGAGAGCAGGAGCGAGGATTAAAAACATTGAAAGGAGCTCAGCGTGAAATAGGAAAGCAATTATCTTCCTTGGCCAATTTTACTTTAGACCAATTAAGTACATGGGAAGGTTTGAAAAATGAAGTAACTGAAATTTCACCTGTTAAGAAGCCTGAACAATTGACCGTCAAAAAAACGAGTGTTGTTAAAAAGTCGAATACAGTCACCAATGTCAAGAAGAAGGTTGATTTACCTAAAATAAATCAAGTAAAATCCGGTGTAAAAAAGAATGTCAATCCCAAAAAGAAATTGGCCAATGCTGATTTGTCATTAGAAAATGGGGGAGACAATGGATTGCCTACCTTGAATAAAGTATTAGCTGCATATGCTAAATCGACCGGTCCCAAGGGTAAAATAGGGGACATAAACTAGTCTAGATGCGTAGCTGGCAGATTAAAATAGAAAACGTAAAATTCTTTTCGTTCCACGGATTATTTCCAGAGGAGCGTGTTTTAGGGAATGAATTTAGTTTATCCGTTTCTGTGGATCGAATTTCAAATGAAAGCTTTTCGGAAAATCTTCAGCAATCCATTGATTATGGCGTTTTATACTCAATTTGTTCTGAAGTGATGCTTAAACCCGTTGATTTGTTAGAAACCATTTGCGAACAAATTGTAGAAAAAATTCAATTAATTTGTCCCGATTATCAATTGATTGAAATTAGTGTGACTAAAGACCATCCGCCTCTAGGTCAAATTTCGGGCCAATCCACCGTTAAATTATCCGTATCTAAAGATTAGTTTAATTGAATGATTATAGTGTAAATTTGCATAAATTTTCATCACATGCGTCATCAGGTAACCATCAAAGACATTGCTAAGCGACTGAACATTTCAGTGGCGACGGTTTCTAGGGCTTTGAGGGATTTACCGGATATTCACCCCGACACTAAAAAAATGGTGGTTGATTTAGCTGAGGAGTTAGATTATCAGCCTAATGTTATTGCTACCAGTTTAGTCAAGAGTAAGACTAAAACCTTAGGAGTAATTGTACCGGACTTGGGCTATTACTTTTTTTCTTCGATTCTAAAATCGATTGAGGAAGCGGCTATCGCAGCTGGATATAGTTTGTTGATTACCCAGACGCAGGAATCCTATGAACGTGAATTGATTAATATTCAGAATTTATCCAGAGGTCAGGTAGAAGGAATCATCATTTCCTTGTCTAGGGAAACGGTGAATTTGGATCATTTGACACGTTTACAACGAAGGGGAATACCTTTGGTGTTTTTTGATCGGGATAGTGATGAAATTCATGCGTCAAAAGTGATGGTCGACAATGAACAATCAGCTTATGAGGCGGTTAAGCATTTGTTAAATGCGGGCTGCAAGCGAATCGCTTTCCTTGCTGGACCTACGAATGTATCTGTCAGTAATCAAAGAATTTCAGGCTATTTAAGAGCATTAGCTGAATCGGGTGTCAAGGAAGATTTAAATTTAATTATTCATTCAGATTACGTACAAGATTCTGCGACTTTATGCACTCAGGAGTTGATGAGAGCTAAAAATAGACCTGATGGAATTTTAGTGGTTTCGGACCGACTGGCCTTAGGTGTTTTGGTGGCCTTGCGAGGGTTAAATATTTCAGTGCCAGAGGAAGTCAAAATAGTTAGTTTTAACAATGAGCCAATTTGTTCGATTGTTTCTCCTTCGATCTCCTCAGTTTCACAGCCTTTAGAGGAGATAGGCCGATTGTCTGTCGAGCTATTGTTAGACCAAATTAATCACAAAGGAGAGGATTTGAAACCTAGGGTAGAAGTACTCAAGACCCAATTGATCGTACGAGATTCGTCTTCTAATAAGAATTAGTCCTTATTTTCATCGATTTTTCTTGACCATTTTTTTGGTATATCAAAATGTGCAATCCTGAATTTAATTCAGAAATCAATTCTTTATTTATCGTCCCATTCTGCTTAAATTCCTTTGTTTTACGGCCTAATAGGTCATAAATAGTAAGGGATTCAAAAGGTATATTGATTGACTCATCTACATTCTGAATGGAAAGGGGAGGATTAACTTTGATGTCAAATGATTCTTGAAAGCAATTTTGTGGATCTGATACTTTGAATACGGTATTTTCAGTTGGGTTAACTTTGATATTTTTTGTTTTATCCCCATTGGACCAGACATATTCGCCGGTCCAAGTAGCAGCTAATTCTAATTTGTCGAAATAATTGATCGTTTGAGTGCTAGGAGCCTTGAGGTTTAGATCTTTAAATACAGTGAATTGATCCAACACATTTCCTTCTTCATTGATGAATTTAGCATCCAATCGATTCCCGTCTATTTCAAAGTAAAAAGACCCTGATTGTCCAGCAAGGCTATATTCCATGACAGGGTGGGTCACGCCATACCTTAGCGTCCCAGGCCCTCCGCCCACACCATTTACTACATAAATAACTCCATTTTTATCTGCATTGCTTGTCGAGAAAATATAAGGGCATGAATTGGTCGATTTATCATAACGACCCGATGAACTTTGGGGCCAATGAACTGATTTGTTGAATTCGGTCGATAGTCCATAGTGATTTTTTAGCGGTTTGCTTCTTTCAAATACATGGCTATGGCCAGTCATGACAAGGTCAACATTGTATTCATCAAACACTTTGGGTAAAATGGCTCTTAAATTGATTAAATCGGGAACTATGTCAGAATCATAGGTCCCTTTGGTATAGGGAGGATAATGGAAAAATACGATTTTCCACTTTTGCTTGGTCGCTTTCAGATCATTTTTGAGCCAGGTTAATTGGTCAGACGGCCCATCGAAAATACGTTTATTATCTTTGCCATAAGCATACGAATCCAAGCAAATAAAGTGGGTATTTCCGTAATCAAAGGAGTAATAGGCTTCAGAACTAGAGGCCAAACCTCCTAATTCTCCTTTTGTGGGCAAGGTAAAACTTTGATAATAGGCCATGTCGGGATGATCCTGATTTTTAGGATATGCATCATAATCGTGGTTTCCAATGCTAGGGAATAGGGCCGATTGTTTCAGTAAAGGGCCATTTTGATAAATTTGAAAGAAATTTTTTTGAAAATCATCATCCGAGCCACCTCCATACACATTATCGCCTACAGTCGTAAAGAGATTTGTGTATTTATTGCCGATAAACTTCTTAAATCCTTCGTAGACATTTTTTTGATAGGGGCCATCAGGATACATGTCACCGATGGACCAAACGCTGAATTTTTCCTGTGAGCCAATGGCAGGAGCCGTTTTAAAGAAATAGGTTGAATCACCTGCGAATTGAGTCGCGGTCAACCTAATCCGATAAAAGTATTTGTTGGACGCTGTTAATGAGTCTAATAAAACTAAATGTTCGGTATTGGTTTGACTTGATTTCTTGATCCGATTAAACGTTTTGCCATCGCCGCTTACCTGCACCTCGCTGATAATCGCCTGATTCGTGCGGTATCGAATTTGCACGGATTTTTCACCCAGCATTTGTAGGTAAGGAGACCTCGTTAATTGCTGTCCAAAGACCTGTAATGAGCCTAAAAATAGGCTAACTATAAAGAAAATACAGGTAGATGACTTTAATTTCAAAACGATTTTTAAAAAACATTTTTGATAACTCCTTCAAAGCTATGGAATTGATTTTTTTCTACCTAAAAAAACGCATAATTTGATGAATTTTTTCTTGGAAAAATTGTTAGAATTTATCATATTTGTATCTATTGGAAAATCCAATTAAAATCTAGAAAATGGATTTTATCATGTTGGATTGTTCATTGAATCAAAGCATTATTTATGTCATTAAATTCTAATATTATCCCTATCAACATCGAAGATGAAATGAGGGGAGCGTACATCGATTACTCGATGTCGGTAATTGTTTCTCGTGCTTTGCCGGATGTGCGTGATGGTCTAAAGCCAGTACACCGTAGAGTACTTTATGGAATGGAGGAGTTGGGTGTTAATTACAATAAATCTTATAAAAAATCAGCGCGTATTGTCGGGGAAGTATTAGGAAAATATCACCCACATGGTGATTCTTCTGTATATGACACGATGGTGCGTATGGCTCAGGATTGGTCTTTGCGATATCCTTTAGTGGATGGACAGGGTAACTTTGGATCGGTCGACGGGGATTCTCCTGCAGCGATGCGTTATACTGAGGCACGTTTAAAGCGAATTGCGGATGAGATGCTTTCGGATTTAAATAAGGAGACGGTCGATTTTCAACCCAATTTTGATGATAGTTTAGATGAGCCAACGGTCTTGCCTGCTAAGATTCCTAATTTACTTTTGAATGGAACTTCGGGTATTGCGGTGGGTATGGCCACGAATATGGCGCCCCATAATTTAACGGAAGTGGTGGATGGAATTGCGGCTTATATTGATAACCGTGATATTACGATTGCTGAGTTGATGCAATACATTAAGGCCCCAGATTTTCCAACGGGCGGGACTATATATGGTGTTCAGGGAGTGAAAAATGCATTTGAGACGGGTAGGGGCAGAATTGTCGTGAGGGGAAATGCAACTTTTGATACGTCCAAAACAGGTAAGGAGCAGATCATTGTTTCTGAGATTCCTTATATGGTCAATAAGGCTAATTTAATTAAGCAGTGTGCCGACTTGGTGAATGACAAGCGTATCGATGGAATATCGGAGATACGAGATGAGTCAGATCGTCAGGGAATGCGTATTGTTTTTGATTTGAAGAGGGATGCGGTGGCTAATGTAGTTTTAAATAATTTATATAAGCACTCAGCGCTTCAATCTTCATTCAGTGTCAATAATGTAGCCTTGGTTAAAGGAAGGCCTATGATGTTAAATCTTAAGGATTTAATTCATCATTTTGTTGAGCATCGAAATGAGGTGATTATTCGCCGGACGCAATATGATTTACGTGAGGCTAGAAAGCGTGCACACGTTTTAGAAGGCTTTATCATTGCTTTAGACAATTTAGATGCGGTTATTAAGTTGATTCGTGAGTCTAAAGATCCTTCAGCAGCACAGGATGGCTTAATGTCAAAATTCAATTTATCTGAAATTCAATCGAAGGCAATTCTTGAGATGCGTTTACAACGCTTAACAGGAATGGAGCGCGAAAAAATCATGAATGAATTTGCTGAAATCATGAAATTGATTGATGATTTGGAGGATATTTTGGCTAAGCCAGAGCGTCAATTGCAAATTATTAAGGATGAATTGACCGACATGAAAACTCGTTACGGCGATGAGCGTAGGACGCAAATCAATATGACGGATGAAGAATTTTCGGTTGAGGATATGATTGCCGATGATGAGATGTTGATCACAGTGTCTGCTCAAGGATATATTAAGCGTACTGCCATTACAGAATATCGTTCGCAAACAAGAGGCGGTGTAGGTTCACGTGCGGTGGCTACGAAAGATGATGATTATACGGAACATTTGTTCTCGGCAACGATGCATAATTGGTTATTGTTTTTCACGGAGCGTGGAAAATGTTTCTGGTTACGTGTATACGCGGTGCCAGAAGGTTCGAAAGTTTCCAAGGGTAGACCGATTCAAAATATGATGAATATTGAGAATGGTGATTCAATAAGGGCTGTAATTAACGTTACATCCATTACAGATCCTGATTACATCGATAATAATTTCATTGTGATGTGTACACAAGATGGAACGATTAAGAAGACTTCGCTTGAAGCTTACTCAAGACCGCGCCAAAATGGAATTAATGCCATCACGATTCGTGAAGGAGACCGATTATTAGATGTGGCTTTAACGAACGGTAATAATCAGATCGTGATAGCGACTAATACAGGTCGTTCGGTTCGTTTTGAGGAAACTCGCGTTAGACCTATGGGCCGTACGGCTGCTGGTGTTAAGGGGATATGGATTGATGACAAAAAACCAACTGAAAAGGTAATTGGGATGGTTTGTGTGTCTGATCCAGCTGTCCAACAATTATTAGTGGTATCTGAAAAGGGTTTTGGTAAGCGTTCAGACGTAGATGACTATCGATTGACCAATAGGGGAGGAAAGGGTGTGAAAGCGCTTAATATCACGGAGAAAACAGGTGCATTGGTCGCCATCAAAGAAGTGGATGATAATGATGATTTGATGATCATTACCAAAGCGGGTATTTTGATTCGTTCTTCGGTATCTGAACTTCGTGTCATGGGTAGAAATACCCAAGGAGTGAAGTTGATCCGTCTGAAAAATGAATCTGATGAGATTTCGTCCGTAACCAAAATTGAAAAAGAACCAGAGCCGGAAGAGGTTGAGGTTTTAGAAGGTGATGCCTCAATAGAAGGAGTGGAGGTAATTTCTGAAGGAGCTGAGTCGACAGAAGGAAATGCTGATGTGTCAACTGAAGATAGCGAAGGCGAATCTGCTGATGGCGATAAAGTAGATGATTTAACAGAAGAGTAAATTTTTATCGGCCCGAAATTTATTTCGGGCTATATTTTTTAATATAAACAAAAACAATGAAAAAATTAGTTTTAACCCTGTTTACTGTGGCTATGGCTGCAGGCTCGACTTTCGCCCAGGTGGATAAGGCTTTGGTCGAAGCGCAAAAGAAAGCCATTTTTGATGCTGTTAAAAAGACAGACGAAGCGGTAAAGAAAACTCCGACTAAACCAAAGCCATGGTTAGAGCGGGCAGTAGCTTATTTGGATTTGGCGTCATTTCCGGATTCAACAGTAGCATTAAAGGATGCAGATGCTGTATTTAAGGCTTTAGAATACATTGCTGAGGCGGTTAAATTGGATACCAAAGATGGTAAAAAAGGCAGTACTGCCAAGGAAGCGGAGGTTTTATTGACTGGTCGTGAAAAGGCATACGGGGCATTAATGAATATGGGGGTTATAAAATACCAAGGGAAGGATTATGCAGGTTCTTTTAAATACATGAGTAAGGCAACGGAAATTTCTCCTAATGATACAACTTCTGCGATGTATACAGGTGTTGTAGCGCAATTATGTCAAAAAGATGCGGAAGCAAAGGTCGCTTATGAACATTATTTGAAAATTGGTGGAAAAGATATGGCGATTATGTATGGCTTATCTCAAATTTATAAGGTAGCCAAAGAAGAAGATAAATCGTTAGCTATCATCGACCAAGCGATGGTTCTTTATCCGAATAATAAGGATTTGAAGAATGAGAAATTCAACATGTTGATTTCATATAACCGAATCGATCAAGCAATTACTCAGTTGAAGGCAACCTTAGACAAGGATCCTAAAGATGCGATGTCTTGGTTGAATTTAGGTTTATTGTTTGAAAATAAGGTTTCAGGAGTCAATGAAGAAGCGCGTAAAATTCAAGAAAAAACGTTTAAGGTAAATGATGCTAAGCGTAAAGTAGCGGCACAAAAAGACCAAGTGGACTTGTTTTCAGATGAATTAAAGCGTACGAAAGCTAAATTAAAAACAACTCCTCCAGCCAAACAAGGTCCAATAAAAGCCCAAGTAACGAAGTTAGAATCTACGTTAGCTGAATACAACACTGCCTTAAATGATATTAAGGCCGATTTAACGAAGGCTGAATCGGAAGTAGGGGATGTGGCTGCTAATAATGCTAAGTTAGCCGAATTGACTGCTAAAATTGCTGATTATCGTAAAGACTTACCTATGTACTATACAAAGGCATTAGAGGCTGATGGAAATTATTATGATGCTTTATATCAATTAGGTGCTTATTATTACAATGAGGGGGTAGAAATCAGAAAGAAAGTGGATGTTATGGACATGGATACGTATAAAAAAGAAGGGAAGGCTGTTGAGGCTTCCGTTTCCGCTAAATACGAACAGGCATTACCATATTTTGAGAAAGCATATAAAAATAAAAAGGAAGAAGATTTAAAAGAGGTTTTGAAGCAGATTTATAAGGCTTTAAAGCTTGATGCTAAATTAGCTGAGTTAAATTAATAAGCTCATTTTCCTGTTATAAAAAAGACCGACAATAATGTCGGTCTTTTTTGGTTTAATGTTATGTATGTAATTGTATACTATGTGTAATAATAGTTCATTAGCTATCGTAAGGTATCCTCATGGGAGTGAATGCGAATATTCTATTTAACATAATATAAATTATAAAACAATTAGGATCTAGATCGATATGAGGGTATATTAGGCCTCTTCAAGCTTATAGCCATGTATGTAAGACTTTAGGATTGTTAGGAGAATTTGATCAGTGTTTGGATTAATTACTTCTTAAAATATTGATTTATTTCAAAGGATGATTTTTTATACTAAGAAGCGATGGGAAATTTGACGGTAAATTCTGTCCAGCCATTTTGTTCTGATTGAACGGAAATAGATCCTAGGTGTAAGTTGACAATCCGTTCTACTAAAGATAGTCCAATGCCATATCCTTTAGAAGCCGCTGTATTTTCAGCTCTAAAAAATGGTTGAAATATATACGGAATATCTGCCTCTGGAATTCCTTTTCCTTCATTTTTAATTTTAATTTCAATGCTTTCGTCTACGATTTGAAGGCTTACATAGGTCCGCTTATTGGTACTAAATTTGCAGCCATTTTCAATTAGGTTTTTCAAAGCCGTGAGAATCAATTTTTCGTCTCCTTTAATATGCAATAGTTCTTCATTATCGGGCATGAATTGAGTGCCGATTATTACTTTATATGCAGCATTTAATTTTTGGGTTAGGCTGCGGGATTCCCACATTATTTCATCTATTCTAAGGATTGAAAAACTAGCTTGGTAATCTGATATGCTTATTTTATTGAGTTCCAATAGGCTTTCCGTAATGGCAGCAAGGTCTTGTGTATCTTCTAATACTGAGGCAATTGTTTGCTTATAATCTTCAATTTTCCGTTCATTTAATAGGCTAACTTCTAATTGGGATGAAATTTTCGTCAATGGGTTTTTCAACTCATGGGATACGTTAGCGATGAAGGTTTTTTGTAATTTGAATGCATTTTCAATGCGCTCTAATAAGCGATTAATGGTAGTCACCATCTTCCCTATTTCATCTTCAGAATCTGCGGTATTTAGCCTTTGTTCCAACCGTTTGGGAGATAATTGGTCTACCTGCTTGATTACTTCTGAAATAGGTTTAATGGCTCTTCCTGCAAAAAACCAACCAGATATCACGACGATAAAGACAAATAATAAGAAAAGAGCAATTAAAATATTTTTTAAATCTTTGGCATTTTCTGCTGAGTATTGATCTTCAGCACCTGCAAACACTACTATTTGACCTTCTGGAGTCACAAATACCGTACCAAGAACTTCTAAATCATCTACTTCAAAACGGACTTCTTTCTTTTTAAAGACTTCCTTCACTCGATCCACATTTATATGAAAATTGATCGTATCGTTCGACCGATAAATTCGTTCGTTGCATGTGTCATAGGCCATGATGTTTTCTTTGTAAAGGATATCCCGATTGGCCCGATTAATAATGCGAAAAAGTTTGGAGTCTACTTGGTTTACATTCACTAACAATTCAGCCGCTGTATTGGCTTTTTGTCGCAGTCGGCTGTAAAATTTATCTTTGTAATTCTGCTGAGAAAATACATAAATAATGAAATAAGATACGAATAGGATCGCCGAAACTAGATAAGTAAACTGATAAGTTAGTCGGGACCGTATCTGCATCTTTTATTCTTGTCGTAAAATATAACCCATCCCAAATTGAGTATGTATCAATTTACTAGAAAATCCTTTGTCGACTTTCTTACGTAGATAATTAACATATACTTCGATTAAATTTGAACTATTTTCATCTTCCACTTCCCAAATATTTTCAGCAATTTCAGCTTTTGAAATCACTTTTTCTTGATTTCGTAGGAAGTACTCTAATAGCTGAAATTCCTTGGAGGTTAAATGGATCATTTGTCCAGCACGACTCACTAAAGAACTGTTTAAGTCCATTTCTAGGTCGGCAAATTTCAAGACTTGTGCATCTAATATCGTTTGATTAGACCTTTTAATTAACGCTTTTACTCGGGCTAAAAATTCCTTAAAGTCAAAAGGTTTAGGTAAATAATCATCCGCACCTGCTTCAAAACCATTTAATTTATCATCCGTCGTGCTTAAAGCCGTTAACATCAAAATGGGCGTTTGAATCCCCATGGACCTTAGTTCTCGACATAAATCTAATCCATTAATCCCTGGTATAATGATGTCCGAAACAATGAGTTGGTATGTGTGAGCCAGTGCCAATTGTTTGCCCATATGGCCATCATAGGCTATTGAGACGTCATAATTATTTTCTTCTAACCCTTGTTTTAAGGATTGAACAGTCTTTGGCTCGTCTTCAATCAATAAGATTTTGATCATTTTAAAATGGATACTAAATCCGCTGGAGAATAATTAATTGATTTTAAAACTTTATTGTCTGACTTTCTAAAAACTTTCCAAACTCCATGCTCTTCTTTTATCTCAGCTTCCGTCCCATCTTTATCTTGGTAAAATTTGACGGTATATTCAGCTTCCTCTAAACTTTGACATGCCTTGGACATATTAGAACGCTGCACTTCATTAAATAAATCGACAAACTTTTCGCCCAATCCAAATTCCAGAACCGCCCCTGACAATACATATTGTAAATCACATAGCGCATCCGCAATTTCAACCAGGTCATTAGCCGCAATGGCTTCCTTTAATTCATCTAATTCTTCGGCCAATAAACTAACCCTCAATCCACATCTTTCAGGCGAAGGAATAGTAGGTTCTGCTAATATAGGTGCTCCAAATGTCTGGTGGAATTGAGCTACTTGGTTTAAAGAGTCTAATTTTTGCATAAAATGATTATGTATATGTTTTAAAATTAATCAATATTAAGCCAAAGTCAAAAAATACCATCAGGGCTTGATGTAACTGAAATTTGATTTAAGCCCAGCCTATATAAATTTCATTCAAAGCGTATAATTGAACCATTTGTTAACATATTAGCTACTTATCCACAATTTCCTGTGGATAAGTAGGGTTAATCCTGTGGATAAGATATTTTCCTCGACATATGAGTCATTCCTAAAATACAATTGTGCACAAGTGTGGATATCTTGTGGATAAGTGAAGTTGGAATGGATCATGAAATAGAAAAAAATGATCAAAGGAATTCTCTGAAATTTAATCCTTTTAAAAAAAGATTTACTAATAAGAGGGTTTACTTTCGGTAAATGTGCCATCGGAATAAAATATAATGACACGTTCAATTTTCTTTTGAAGAGAATAATTGGCGGTGGGTAAATTTCCTGAACTAGATTCATTGCCCACTGTATTTGGCAATGGAGATAAATTCCCGTCTTTCATTGACCGCCTGAGATTTGATCGTACAATAGTAGACTCCGGCAAATTATTTTTAACGGATTCTGAAGGGGTGTCATTTGGCGCATCAAATAAATTATTCAATGGTAAAATTTCTTGACTTGAAGGACTAGGTAACTTTGTGCCCGAAATGAATAACGTTCGATCTTCAAACAATAGGTCTTCTGCGCTAACCTCAGGAAAAGCGGTTAGTATTTTTTGTACTACGTCTAAGCTTGGTTTATTTCGTCCAGATAAAATATGAGAGATACTGCTCCGAGGAATTCCTAATACATCCGCAAACTGAGACGAACTCATTTGCTTTCTTTTAATTAACAATTCTATTTTATCACTTAGATTCATAAAAAATACTTATTGTAAATAATGAGTAACAAAAGTAAATTTTAGAGAATTTAAACGCAACTAAAAACCAAGATTTATTTTGTTTACAAAAGTGATATACAATCTTCATGAATGGTAATTTGTTTACTTTTGTATAAACCTCCTACAGCCTTCTTGAAATCTTTTTTAGACATACCTAATTGATCATAAATGAGCTCAGCAGGACTTTTATCATGCAGCATTAGCACACCATTATTTTCTTTTAAAGCTTCTAAAATACGAGTGATTTGATTGTCAACTCGTACATGTCCCATGGGTTCTAATCTTAAATCTAATTTACCATCGGGCCTAATGTTAGATATGTAAACACTGGTCAATTGGCCCATGTTTAATTTTGTAAACAATTGGTTTTTGAATAATAAGCCAATTACACAATTGTTAACTAAACATTTTATTCCTAAATCTGTGTATTCAAATGGAATCACTTCTGTTTTGTCGCCAATTGTAAACATGCTTTCTGCGTCAACAACCGGTAGAAATTTTTCCACACGTGCAGAAGCTACAATACGATCCGTTTGTGCATCAAGGTAAATATAGACGAGATAAGATTTGCCAACCGTCATTTTTTGAAATTGCTGGCTAAATGGAACAAATAAGTGTTTAGCTAAGCCCCATTCTAAAAATACACCTAAAGGAGTAACTGAATGTACTTCTAAATAAGCAAATTGGTTGATAGTCGCAAAAGGCTTTAGCGTAGTGGCTATTATCCGGTCTTCAGAATCTCGGTAGATGAATACCTCTAAAATATCATCTATTTGGTACGTTTCGGGCACATACTGTAGTGGAAGCAATATTTCGTCTTCATATCCATCTAGGTAAAGTCCGAAAGGAACTTCTTTAATTATACGTAGGCTATTGTATTCGCCAATTTTCAATTCATTTTCCATAAAAAAAACCGGTTTATAAGACCGGGTGTAAAGGTAATCATTGATTTTGGATTAGACTACGACATTATTTTCACGTAATGCTTGATTTAAGGATGTTTTCAAATCCGTACTCTCTTTTCTTTTGCCTATAATCAATGCACAAGGTACTCCGTAAGTACCCGATGGGAATGTTTTTTGAATACTACCTGGGATAACAACTGAATTCTCAGGAACAAATCCAATATACTCAACAGGTTCAGGACCAGAAACATCGATGATTTTTGATGAGCCCGTTATAGTTACCCCTGCGCCTAAGACAGCTTTTTTACCTATATGCGCTCCTTCAACTACAATACAACGAGATCCAATAAATGCTCCGTCCTCTATAATAACAGGGGATGCTTGAGGTGGTTCTAAAACTCCACCTATCCCTACACCACCACTTAAATGTACATTTTTGCCTATTTGAGCGCAACTTCCAACCGTTGCCCAAGTATCCACCATAGTTCCCTCGTCCACAAATGCTCCAATATTGACATAAGAAGGCATTAAAATAGTGCCTTTAGCTAAATATGCGCCATAACGAGCGACAGCTGGTGGAACAATTCTAACCCCTAATTCCTTGTAATTAGATTTTAAACGCATTTTATCATGGTATTCAAATATCCCAACTTCACTTACTTCCATCTGGCGAATAGGGAAATACATGACAATTGCCTTTTTTACCCATTCATTCACCTGCCACGTTCCATCTTCCTTAGGCGCGGCAGTTCTAAGCTGCCCCTTATCCACTAATTCAACTACATCTTCTATAGCTTTAACCGTCTCAGCGTTTTTTCTTAACTCTGGATTATCCCAAACCTCTAAAATAATTTTTTCTAACGTATTCATATAAATCTTATGCAATTATTGAAAGACAAAGAACGGGTAAAATGATGAAATTCTCAATGGATTTAGAAAATAAAAGATCGCTGATAGAGCCTTTTTACTGTTTTTATACACAAAACAGCGATTCAATTTAGCTTAAACTTTAATAATTTATATAATTGATTTTCAGTCAGTTACATAATGAAACAAAATTTAATTTTGTGATTTCTAAGCCCTGAATTTAGCTAAATTGACAAGTGACATTCTGTCATTCCCCCACCCCATCTGATGTTTGAGGTATTTTGATTTACAAATATAGCAAAATTTTTGAATAAAAAACGTATCCATCAATTATTTTTGTCAAAATCTAATATTTAGCATTATTGATAAATAATAATAATACGGTTTACATTTGTAATAATCTTATTTTAAAACGTTTAAATAGCTATAATTGCATTTTAAAAACTTGTTATAGTTATATTTATTTTATAATTTTGATTTTTAATCAAGAAATCAAATTATTTATTCAATGAAAAAAATTAAAGTAGCTATTAATGGTTTTGGTCGCATCGGTCGGCTTACTTTTCGCAGATTGCTTGAAAAGGAAAATGTGGAAGTTGTTGCTATCAACGATTTAACTGACAATGCAACTTTGGCTCATCTTTTGAAATATGATTCAGTACATGGTCGCTTTAATGGTACTGTTAGTTCTGATGCAAATAGCATTACAGTTAATGGGAAAGCTATTAAGTCTTTTGCTGAGCGTGATCCTAAATTATTACCTTGGGCTTCTTTAGAGATAGATGTTGTTTTAGAATCTACGGGTAGATTCATTGATCAAGACGGTGCTGGACAACATTTAACGGCTGGAGCGCGTAAAGTTATTATCTCTGCTCCTGCTAAAGGCGATATTCCAACCGTTGTGTTGGGTGTAAATGATGAAACCTTGACAGATGCGATGACCATTATTTCAAATGCATCATGTACGACTAATTGTTTAGCTCCAATGGCTAAGGTTTTAGATGATACTTTTGGAATTGAAAAAGGATTTATGACAACTGTTCATGCTTACACAGCAGATCAGAATTTACAAGATGCTCCTCATTCGGATTTACGTCGTTCTCGCGCTGCGGCTTATTCAATTATACCAACTTCCACCGGTGCTGCTAAGGCAGTAGGTTTAGTTTTACCTCATTTAAAAGGTAAATTAGATGGTAATGCCATGCGTGTTCCTACTCCAGACGGATCTGTTACAGATTTTACAGCTTTATTAAAGCGTGACGCTACTGTTGCTGAAATTAATGCAGCTTTAAAAGCAGCGGCTGATGGTCCAATGAAAGGGATATTAGAATATACAACAGATGAGATTGTTTCTATCGATATTATTGGAAACTCGCATTCATGTATTCTAGATTCTAATCTTACCACTGCAATGGGTAATTTAGTTAAAGTTGTAGGTTGGTATGATAATGAATTTGGTTATTCTTCTCGTGCAGCAGATTTAATTGCTCGCGTAGGTTAAGAAATCACAAAATGATAAAATTGAGAGGTCTAAGAAATTAGGCCTCTTTTTTATTTATAGCCCTTAGGTAATTGATCGGAAATCCCTTCTCATAGAAAATTTTCTCAAACCTTGTTTTGATTCCAAAATGATCTTTATTCCATGTTGATTCATATAGATCATTTGTGCTGGCGTTGATTTCAAATTTATTCGTTGGCAAACTATCCATGGAATATTCAAAAAATGGAGCGGAATCTGTTTTAAGGTGAAGAATTCCATCAGGCTTTAAGACCTTTTTGTATTTCTTTAAAAAATTAGGGTGCGTTAATCTTTTTTTCTCGTCTCGATCTTTTGGTCGTGGATCAGGGAATGTAAGCCAAATTTCATCTACTTCGTTTTCTTCAAAAAAATCATCGATGAATTGCATCATGATTCGCAGGTATGCAACGTTGTTTAGGTTTTCTCGTTGGGCTACTAAACCTGCTGCTGCCAAACGATCCCCTTTAATGTCAACACCAATAAAATTTTTGTCTAAAAATATTTTGGCTAATCCATTGGTATATTCACCCCTTCCACAACCTAATTCCAATACAATGGGATTGTCATTTAAAAATTGCTTCGAATTCCATTGTCCTTTTTGTTGGCCAAAATCAGGTTTTGTATGCTGAATGACATTATTTAATGTTTCAGCCCACTCATATTTTAAATTCTTATTTCTACCCACTAAATTATTTCGTCAATTTCTGCTATTAAATAGGTACTTCCTGTGATCAAGATTAAATCACCTTGATTCATTTTATTTTTGACATATGCGATGGCTTCATTCACGTCCTCTATAACGGTTCCCATTAATCCATTTTTTTGAGCAATTGAAAATAAATTGGAAGCTTTTAGTGATCTCGGATTATGTGATTCACAAAAGATATAACCTGCATTTTTCGGCAATAGTTGTAAAACTAAATCTAGGTCTTTATCGGCCACCATACCTAATATAATCCATAAATCACCGATTAATTCGCTTTTTATCTGATCCATCAATAAACGAATACCACTTTCATTATGTGCCGTATCCGCGACTATTTTAGGATCATGACTAATCATTTCAAATCGGCCTTTTAATTGGGTATTTATCCGACTATTTTTTATGCCCAATTCAATCATATCCTTTTTAAAATCGATAATCCCCATGGAGGCCAATTGGCTACACCATGCCAAAACACCCATTATATTATTGATTTGATAGCTTCCTATATATGGACTGGTAATTTCGAATTTGCCGAAATGTTTACTTTCAACTTCTAAGTCTAGAGTCTGACCCTTAGAAACCTTTATTAATGTAGTGTCCTCATTTGCAAATTGAATGGGAGCTTGATTTTCTTTCGCTTTCTCTAAAAAAATACCTGAAATTTCAGATTGAAATTCACTTATGGTCACAGGTGTATCTTGCTTAATTATTCCGGCTTTTTCGTTGGCAATTTCTTCTAATGAATTTCCTAAAATATCTTGATGATCATACCCAATATTCGTAATTAAACATCCTAACGGCGTAATGATGTTGGTGGAATCTAGTCTTCCCCCTAATCCTGTTTCAATGATGGCCCAGTCCACTTGTTGTTCTTTAAAATAACAAAAAGCCATGGCGACGGTCCATTCAAAAAAGGATGGACTAACCTCCTGAATGATATTTTTTTTATCACTGACAAAGGTGCTAACCCATTCTTTTGAAACCTCTATTCCGTTTATTTTAATTCTTTCTGTAAATGATTTTAAATGTGGTGAGGTATATAAACCTACCTTGAATCCATGTTCTTGTAAAATCGAAGCGATGAAATGAGAAGAACTTCCCTTTCCATTAGTTCCCGCTATATGCAAGGATTTAAATGAATGATGGGGATTATTTAATTGGGCACATAATGTGGCTATGTTATCTAAACCCGGCTTATATGCTTTTTTACCTTCCCTATGAAATACAGGCAGGGAATTATATAGAAAATGGATTACCTCATCATAGGTCATCTCTTTGGCCAATAAGAATTAATTGGTTGGAACTATTCGAATCGTTTTTAAGCCGCTGGCACCTTCCCTTTTTCCTTCATCTTTGGGCTGGAACTTGGCTCCCTTGATTGCTTTCTTGTATTTTTCAACAAGAGATAATTTTACATTCGTTTTTTCAATCCGAATTTCAGTCACAAGACCTTTTTCATTGACACGAATAAAGAATGTTATTTCACCGGTTTCATTTCCATTGTCTATCGAGCTGATGACTGAAGTGGGGAAAGTCCAGTTTTGAGCAATGGGCTTTTCACCAGCCCCTGATCCACTGCCTCCCGACCCACTGCCATTTCCAGATCCAGTTCCTCCTCCAGATCCTCCTTTACCTAAACCAGTACCTGATCCAGAACCTGAGGATACTGATTTTGTAGTTCTTTTTCCTAGAGTAAGGTTTAAATCGACCACAGGTTCTTCAGGAACCACTTCTTTTGGTGGCGGCACAACCGTTGTTTTTACAGTAACCGGACTTTCAACAGTGCTTGTAATTGGAGGAACGGTATTTTGTTGGACCACTTCGGTCTCCGATTGAATAATCTCTTTCTTTTCCTCTAATTTAGGACTTGGAGCCTCTTGCTCAAAAGAGATTTCTCCTTTTGATCCCTCAGGTTCAAGCAAAACGGGTGCATTCGGATTTTCATTCCAAATTTTTACTGACCAAATAAGCAAAAAAAGCAACCCATTGAATAAGATCGTAATAACCAATGCTTTAATTTGATTTTTAAGTTCTAATTCTCTTTGTGCTTGATAACTAACGTTCATATTAATCTTTTTTAAACACCCAAATGTCTATTTTTTTATCTCTTTTCAATTTGGCCGCTTCTGAATATGCCAAATCCATATTTTTTGCGCTACCCAAACTAATCCTAAAATAGGTTTCATTTTCTAACTTAGGTAAAATGGTAGCTTCCTGAAAACCCTTATGAACAAGTTCAGCTTTACCTAATTCCGTTTTTTCTAATGTTTTAAAACTAGCTGCCACTAAGAAAATGTGATCTGAAATCTCAATATTTTTTGAAACAATAACAGGTTCCAACGCTTCATTTTCCGATTTAACCTCATCTATAACCTCTAAATTATTTGATTTAGAAGGTAAAAGGGCTTTTTTCGTTTTTAGAATTTTTACTTGCTTTTGTTCTTTTTTAATTCGTATTGTCAAAGGTGAAAATGAACTATTCACAAATTTTGAATTAGGTTCTGTTAAAATATATGCCCCCATTCCGCCAACGATAAACGCTAAAAGTATGTAAGCATAAAATTTCGATGTGATTCTTCTTGGCTGTTGCACTTCCTCAACCTCCTCTTTTGTCTGCATTGGAAGATCCTCAATAGATTTTTCAATCGGGGCCTCAACTAAAACTGGTTTTTTTCCAGCTCCTGTCGACACAGAATAAAGACCAAATTGGTCTAAATCATAATTAAACGTTTGATTAGGTTCAAAAACTAGTTTAGATTCTTCCGTTAACGAGAAGGTCCCTAAATTTCCAAAGGCCAATGGCTCATTATTTTTTAAACCATCCTTCATTTCTTTTCCAAAAGCTGCTACTAATTCAAATGCCTTTTTTTGAGAAATCATATTTTGCTTTACAATATGCATCGCCAATATCCCATCATCTGATTTCAATCGTTCATTAAAAGCGATGGATTTTTTTCTTGGATGGATAATAGCTTCTTTTTCGTCAAATTTAAAATCCTGAACATTGATCACAAATCCCCCAAAATTAGGTATAATCACACAATCATGCTCTAAAAGCAAGAATTCAATCGCCTGAATAAAATCTATATTTTGCATAACTAAAATGAATAAGCCACTCCCACTGTGTAATTTAAGCTTTGTTGAGGATAAAATAAATAGCGTTCATAACTTTTTCCTAAAATATTATTGGCACTGACAAATGCATTGAATTTTTTAGTGATTAAATAATTCACTTTTAAATTTAGGTCAACGATATCTGGCATCTTAATCGCCAGGCCATTTCGAGGATTAAATCCATATAAACCTCCTAAATAAAATACATCTGGCGAAACAATGATTCGGTCCTTAAATGTAATGGAGTTGGTAAATGATAAATTCATGGCTGGCTTATGAAATGGCCTCTCCAACGTTTTTGAATTATCCACGATTAAATCCTCATAAGTATTGAAATCATATTTTAAGATGGATAATATCTTGTCAAAAATTTGATAATTAATTTGACCTGATAAATTAACTACTTGTACCTTTTTATCACCCCCTGCATAAACTACATCAAAACGTGATGAATCAGCTTTTGTCGCCATAAAAAATCCTAAATTACTATATTCTGAATACCCAAATTTGATTTCAAAATCAAAGTTACGCTCATTAGAACCTTTGATACCACCATAAATATTACTCGACTGAATGGTGTTTTTTAACGTGATATTATTGGCCATCCAATTATTTTCAGATACAAACTGATTCATCGAATTAAAATAAGTATCAGCACCAAAGCCCGCAAAAATGTGAACAAAGTCTGTAGGTTTGATGTCTAATTTGACAGTAGGAAATAGTCTCGTTTGATTTATGGATAGATTTTTATCCTTTTCATTCGATATATTAATTCCAGCTGTTACGGACACGCGATTGTTTTTATAATTAAAACTAGGACGGATCCTATATAATTCACGTCGGTTATTCGTAGTGCTTGTGGTAATTTCAGATAAAACCATATCCCCATTCAAATAGGCGGAAATTTGATCTGTTACATGTAAAACTGACTGGATTTTACTCTCCCACATCCATTCTCTATTCTCAAAACTTGTCGACAAATAATTCAATCCAGATGTAGCCGTATAATCGTATTTGGCATCTTTTTGTGCATTTCCTATGCTACCCGAATAATAGAATTTGTTGTAGACAATATTTAAATCATTAAGATTTCCAGTGAATTTCTTTTCATCTCTTCCGTAAAAATTGGCTTCAGTTCTTTTAAAGCCAATAGAACCGTCTAGTAAATAATTGCCAGTGAATGTTTTACTATATAGTTTAACCTCATTTTCATTTCGAGCAGAAAATGCAGTACCCACTGGCCCTCTTCTATTCGCATCATGATTAATGTAAATACCTTGATACTGATTCTCTTTAGGAGAAAATCCAAAATGTCCATTGATTAACGTATGGCCATAATTACCTGCCCCTACCTTAATCATATTTTTAAACTTGGGACCATAAGACGAAACTAATTCATCACCTTCTCTTGGGCCTATAATGGATGTCGTTAAAATAGCCGGACTTTTTACCTCCCATTTTCTTTCAACAAAATCATATTTCATTTTTCTGCCTTTATTGGTATTCTCAACCTCCTCTAAAGCTTCGAAATTCCTAGATATTTCGGGTTTGAGTTCTATTTTACGCTCTTTTTCTAAAATAATATCATCATTCTGAATATTGCCCTCTTTTTTTTGCTGGCCATACACGATCGATTGCATACCTACTAGTATGAACAATAAGCCGATGAATAATGTGGTCTTTTTGAGTTGGATTGTCATATTCATTACTTAATGGGTAGACTTTTTAATTTGTTTTTGGCTAATTCGATGACCGACGTATCACTTGAATTGTCGATGACCGATTTTAAAATGGCCTTAGCCTGAGGCAAATTCTTTAAGGAAACAAAGTTTTCTGCTAATAGAATGTATGATTTACCGATCACCGCATCAGACGCTTCCGCAAATTCATTTTTGAACTTGGTCGTAATCATATCGTTTGACTCCTTAAACTTGCCTTCACCACTTAATAATAAGGCTAATTCATATTGCGCTTCCGCTCCTATTTCATTTTTATCTAGGGTGATTACTTTGGCTAACCATTGTCTTTTAGATGCAATCTGGGTTGAATCACTGCTAAACATATCGGCTAATGAGCGGGTCAACTTAGCTTTTTCTTCTTTTGTAATGTTGGCTAATGGTTCTAATTCGTTTAATAATGTAGCAATGGAATCCACATTTTTAGCTTCATACGTAATAGCAATGATTTTATTCATAGCCATCGTTTGTTGGTCTACCTCAGTATTTTTCGACTTAAACAATCGGTAAAAATGAATAGACTCTGAATATTTTTTTTGTCCATATGATAATTCAGCAGCCCTCAAAATAACTTTATTTACCTGTGGGTGTTCATTTTGATCCATTACTTTTTGATAATATTGAATGGCAGTTAATGTATCATTTATTTGGTCTGCTGCATCTGCTACTAGGTAATTAGCCTCTACAATATTTTCATTAGAGGGATACTTGGCAATAAAATCTTTTAATGAACTAATGGCTTTGTCAAATTTCTTTCCTTCATATATAGCTCTTGCCGCTCCATATTTTAAATCGATGGCATCATTTTCAGACTCTGATTTGTTGGTATTTTGATAGGTGTCTAGCACTTGGCCAAATTCCTCTGGCTTGCCTACTTTAATTAAGTTCTCTTGAAGGCCAACTAAAGCATCTTTAGCGATTTTCTCTGTCGTAAATTCATTGACGATTCTCTTATAATCTTGGATAGCCAAATCGAATTTATCACTATTCGTATAGGATTGAGCTCTTTTAAATATTGCTTGAGCTAAAAATTCACTGGCTTTGCTTGCAGAAATTATTTCCGTGAATCCAAGTATGGCTTCTGAATATTTAGCGGCATTGAACAAAATTAAATTCTCTTGATAAAATGCTTCATCCGCAAATTTAGAATCTGGAAAACCTAGTCTTACTTGTTTCATCGAAGCCCTAGCCTCATTTCCCCGATTTAAGTAAATAAGCGTCATACCCTTTTGAAACAAGGCATAATCTTTTTCCGTTTTTGCGATATCAGCTGCCTGGCTATAATAATTTAAAGCATCTTCATATTTTCGAGAAACCAAATAAGTATCAGCAAGCCTCAATAAAATGGTTGGATTATTTTTAGCATTTGGCGTCAGCTTTAAACGATCTACATATGTCTTAAATAACGTGTTTGCTTTACTAAATTCCTTTGTGTTGAAATATGCGAAGGCTAAACCAATTCTAATCTTCTGTACAAACTCTACTGTTTTATTAGAATTTGACATTAAAGGCGTATAAATTTGAATGGCTTCTTCAAACTTCTTTTGCACAGATAATGCTTCTGCTTTCCCTAATAAAGCCTTTAGTTTTATATCTTCTTTTTCAGCGACTAAAATAGCCTCGTCGAAAAATTTTATTGCTGGTTCAAATTGGTTGTCATTATAGGACCTAACACCTAAATTATACGATAAGGTCTGATAGGCTAAATTGAGCTTAGGTGACCGATTGCTAATGCCTTTTAAATAATTAACAGCCACCTCTAAATTATCAGAATTAATAAATGCATCAGCAACTAATTCAATAGCTTCCTCCGCATACTTGCTTTTCGGAAATTTAGCATTGAAGGCTTGTATCTCATTGATCGTTTCTGACCCTTTTCCTAAATCCAATAATACTTTGGCATAATTAAAATAGGCATCTTCTTGAATCGCTGGATTGAATGATAAACTTCTAGCTACCTGAAAAGCATCTAAAGTAGCCACTAAATTTCCCGCACTTAATTGGGCTAAAGCCGTAGTAAATGCTGCATATTGGCCTAAAGAGTCCTTTTTGGCTACCAATTCTTTTAAGGTAACTGTGGCCTCATTGTATTTTTTTGTCTTAAAAAGAGAAAACCCGTATCGATATTGAGATAGAGGGCTGAACTTGGAACCCGTCATTTTTCCAAATGCCTCATAACTTTTTATCGATTTTTCGAATTGATTTAACTGAAATTGTACATCAGCGACCAACAAGGCTAATTCATCTAATCGGTATCCTGTATTCTTCTTAGCAATGATAGGTTCTGCATATTTTAATAATTCGGAGAATTTAGACTGATTGAAATAACATAAACCGATCCAATTAGGGATCTCTTTTCTGTATTTACTACTTGCTTCTGCTTTGGCAAAATCGACCGCTGCCTCTCCATATCTTTTCTCACCAAAATTAATCACTCCTGCATAATAGGAAGCGGAAAGCGCATATTCCTCCTCAGGCTCCACTTTAATTTCATTAAATACAGGTAGGGCTTCTAAATATTTCTTTAGTTCAAAATAAGAAATGGCTAATTTGAATTTGGCTTCTAAATTAGTTTCAGAGGATCTACTTAAGTATTTTATCGCTTTGGCATAATCTCCATTATCATAAAAAAATGTTCCAATACCCCTTAATAATTTAACGGCCTGTGGATGTTCTGGATTATTTGCAATAAATCGTTCCGCTAAAATTTCCGCCTCAGGTTGACTCATGTACAATGAGCACATCGTCATGTAATATTCGGCTAATACCTTTTGACCCGATTGCTCATTACTTAATGGTTCAAGACTTCCTAAATATGCGGAAAATTCTTCTCGAGCCGCTACATAGTTTTTTGAATCAAAGTATTCCTTTGCTTGTCTGAAATGTAGGGTGTGATCTTTGAAACTTAATGTTTGCTGGGCTATGGAGCCAAAAGAAATAAAAAAAAGTAGTATGAAGGGCAGCCAGCCAATGGGTGTATTTTTCAATTTCATTGTAAATGATTACAGCATTCTGAATAAAACAAAAATACGATTTTTCTTCAAAATTATTGTGCTACCTACCTATTATTTTTAAGACTATTTTGCCAATTAATCATTAATTACTTTAACATTTGAGGTATTTATTTAATTTGAGGTATTTATTTAATTTTACACAATATGAAAATTCACCAACAAATTTAAGCATATGCTAAATCTCAAACTTAAATCAATTGTGCTCTCAATGGGCATTTTTTTCTTTTCTTATCCCCTAATGGCTAGTCCATTAAGTCATTTGATCAAAATGCCTGAGCCCCAAACTCATTATTTTGAAATCACCACGACTGTCGACTTGTCAAATTTATCTTATAAAAAGTCATTTGTAGATTTTAAAATGGCGGCTTGGACACCAGGATCCTATTTAATCAGAGAATTTGCAAAAAATTTAGAAGCGGTAAAAGCTGAGGCCAATGGAAAACTCATGTCAATTTCTAAAATTAATAAGAATACATGGCGTGTTGCTTTAGGTGCTGCCACCAAGAAAATTCAAGTGACCTACAGGATTTATGCCTTTGAATTATCCGTTAGAACCTCTTTTTTAGATGATTCACATGGCTATATTAATCCTGCAAATATTCTTTTATATGTAAACGATTTTGCAAATCTTCCTCATGACATTCGTATTGAGCCATATAAAAACTTTAAAGTGGTTTCTACTGCCTTAAAAGAAACAGGAAAATTTGCGTATCGGGCAAAAGACTTGGATGAATTAATTGACTCTCCTATTGAAATTGGTAATCATAAAGTTTGGGATTTTAAGGTGAATGGTATTCCGCATCAAATAGCCTTTTATGGTACAGTAAAAGTTGATTCGAGTAAATTTTTGGCTGATGTGACTAAGGTATGTGAAGAAGCTCAGAAGGTAGTCGGCGAACACCCTTGTGATCATTATCTATTTATCATGCATAATATTAGCCGTGGAACCGGTGGATTGGAGCATTTGTATTCCACGACGTGTTCCGTTTCTAGGTCGGCCTATGAAAGTGAAAGTGGATATCAAGGTATTTTAGGTCTATTGGCCCACGAATATTTTCATCTTTGGAATGTGAAACGAATTAGGCCCAAAGCACTTGGACCTTTTGATTATGAAAATGAGAATTACACGCATAATTTATGGCTTTCTGAGGGGATGACGAGCTATTATTCCGGAGTTATCTTACAAAGAATGGGTAAAATTTCAAATCAAGGTTATGCCAATCGCATCGCTGCAGAAATTTCATCGGTCGAAAACACGCCTGGAAGCCATATTGAATCAGCCGCAGAAGCAAGTTGGGACGCATGGATCAAATATTACCGTCCGAATGAAAACTCGCGCAACCAAACAGTTTCTTATTATGACAAAGGTTCGTTGTTAGGTCATGTGTTAAACGCGTGGATCATCAAATCTACTCAGGGGCAAAAATCTATAGACGATGTATTTAAACTCCTTTATCAGGCTTATTATAAAAAGTTGAACCGAGGATTTACTGACGCTGAGTTAGAAGATGCCTTTTCTAAAGTAGCTGGCATCTCAGCTAAGCCCATTTTTGAATCGTATATTTATGGAGTTCAAACGCCTGATTATCGAAATTTATTCAATGAATTTGGTTTTACTTGGTCTAATACTAATGAGGGTAAGTCAATCCCATATTTAGGTTTCACAGCGGTGGCGGGTAAAATTATTTCTGTTTATCGAGGTGCTTCGGCTTATGTGTATGGATTAAATGTAGGCGACGAAATTGTGTCGGCTAATAAAGCCAATTTTGAAGGTTTGGATAAGTTGTTGGCCGATAAAAAAGTGGGTGACACTATTTTATTTACGGTTAAAAGAGATGGTTTGGAACGTAGTTTTGTGGTGCCGGTCCAACAAAGTCCCCTAATGGCGTTCTCGTTGACAGATCAAAAAACACTTAATGATAATAAGAAAAAATTACGTTTAAAATGGTTGGGGAGCCTCTAGTTGCCCAAACTTTGTGACATAGCCTCATACATATTTTTGAAATTTTGTATGATGGTATTTTGAAAGGAGGAGCTGGTTGCCAGCTCCTCTATTTCTTTTTGATCAGAAAAATCCATGACCGAAAATTTGAAACTTTGCTCCAATTCAGGTGTTTCAAATTTTAAAATGTATTTAGAATTCCATTCGAATAGGGATATTCGCATGGAATCATGAGGGATTTCTTTGATAAAATGCATTAATCTTCAATGATTTTGATGCTTTGGATTACATCACCTTCTCTAATTTGGTCAATCACATCCAATCCTTCCACTACTTTACCAAAACACGTATGCTTGCGATCTAAGTGCGAAGTATTGTTTCTTGAATGACAAATGAAAAATTGAGATCCACCTGTATTTGGACCTCTATGTGCCATAGATAAAACTCCACGATCATGGTATTGATTATTTCCAGTGAGTTCACAAGCAATACTATAGCCTGGACCTCCCCCACCTGTTCCATCAGGATCGCCTCCTTGGACAACAAAATCAGGGATCACACGATGAAAAGTTAATCCATCATAAAATCCATTTTTAGAAAGGTCAGTAAAGTTTTTTACATGAATGGGCGCATCGTCTGCGTAAAATTCGATTTTCATTAACCCTTTGTCGGTTAACATTTCTGCGTAAGCCATATTGATTTATTAATTTATTAGGCTACAAAGATGCGAATGAATTTTGAATTATTTAAATTGATAACAAATTCAGCATTTGTTTGATTATATAGCATGAAGCATTTTGTATTCGTTATTTTTTCCGCCTTGATTCTTTTCGCCTGTGATTCAGAAGCAGATAAAAAAGAAGCTACTCAGTTTTTCCTTCGCGGAAATCAAAAATTTAAAGAAAAAGAATATTATGAATCCATTAAGTGGTATTCTGAGGCTATTTTAAAGCAAAGTAAATTTTCAGATGCTTATTATAATCGGGGTTTGGTGTACCAAAGCCTCGAAAAAAATGAGGAAGCTTTAGCCGATTTTCAAAAAGCGTATGAATTAGATCCTCGCTTTTCGGCTGCGCTATCTAAACAAACAGAATTACTTCAAAATCTTCAAAAATTTGATTTAGCACTTGAATCTGCAGCTAAATTGATTAAAAATTTTCCAGACTCAAGTGCTTTTTGGTCTTTGCAAGGGGATATTTTATTGCAAAAAACACAATATAATGATGCCTTAGCTTCATACGAGCATGCTTTATTGTTGAAACCCAATGCAGTGGAGACTTTGATCAACAAAGGAATTGTGTATCAAGAATTAGGCCAATTAGACCTAGCGGAAGCTTCCTTTACATCTGCCTTAGCGACTGGAAAATATAAGGACTTGATATACAATAATTTAGGTTACCTAGAAATTCAAAGGAGTCAGTGGAAATTGGCCGAGAAGTGGATTAAAATGGCCCTGGCCATTGATCCCAAAAATGAATTGTATTTAAAGAATTTAGATAAAATTGCGAATCAATCAAGCGCGGAATAAATCCATATATTTTTTGAGTTCATCCGCATTTTCAATGGAATTTGTGAAAATTTCCACCAAAACTCCTTGTTGGCTCGGAGAGAAAAATTGAGCAGAAATGGTATCCCATTCGTCAAAGCTCCTTACGCTATGGTAATGAATTCCAGCGTCTAAGCAAGTATTTTTAGCTGTCAAATTTTGCTTAGTCTCCATAAAATCCGCTAATTCAGGAAGTTCCTTGGCCCCTTCTAAGTTTCTAAATATTCCCCCGCCCCCATTATTAAATACGATAATTCGCAAATTATTAGGTACATATTGATTCCAAAGGGCATTTTTGTCATAGTGAAAAGCCACATCACCTATTATGGAAATAATTAATTTTGAAGTTTTTTGACTAGCTCCAACTGCCGTACTTAAACAACCATCAATTCCACTCGTTCCTCTATTTGAAAATACTTCTGCATTGGCAAAATGTGCGGAAGTCCAATTGACATACCTGATGGCTAAGGAATTGGCAATATGTACTTGGACACCCTTCGTATTTTCAATTTTGTTAATTACGTCATTATAGACATGTAATTCAGTGAAATTGGGTCTATTGAAAAATTTCTTCTGAATGCTGCTTATTTTTTGTGATAAAATTTTCCAAGGGTTTACTTGTTGGCCAGGCCAAGTAAATTCTTGAAAAAATAGAAGCGTATTCATTGGAATAACATCTGTCAACGATTGAAATGGATCAGGTCTTCCGATGGGATTCGGATGAATCAGAAAAGACTTTTTTGGCTTCTCACGTCTTAAAAATTGTTTAATTCGCTTGGAAACAAATGATTTTCCAAAATGAATGTGCAAATCGGGTTTTAAGGCTGGCCACAATTCTTCATTGGTTAGAATTAAATCATGATCACATTGACATATGGCTGGTAAGTTGGCCGTAGCATCCCCTATTACAGGTATTCCCAATAAGGATAATTTGCTGAAATAGTCATTTTCAGCTTTATTGAATGGCCTTTGTCCTACCGTTATTACTATAGTATGTGCCTTTTTCGTATTAAAATAATGATGTAAGTCAACGGATTTTATAGGAGATTCCGTGTCCATTTGAATCAAATCTTTTTCTGATAAAATAGGTAGACTGCTTATAGGCAACTTTTCTCCATGGCCAGGATAAAATGGCTCTGAAATAGGGAAATTGATATGAATGGGACCTTTGGGTTCGGCAGATGCTTGTTGGTATGCGCCAACACCCACTTTCAGATAATAATCGCTTTTTTGAAGTGTATGCGTTTGAAAATTAATGAATTGCTTCACATGATTTCCATATAATTCATTTTGATAAATAGTTTGTCCATCCCACTGTCCGATCCATTCTGCTGGTCGGTCTGCAGTAAAGACTAACAAAGGTAATTCTTGAAAAAATGCTTCTACTATAGCCGGGGCAAAATTTAAACCGGCTGAACCTGAGGTGCAACAAAGAATCACAGGTTTTTTACTGGCAAGCACTAGGCCTAATCCAAAAAAACCGGCAGAACGTTCATCTGAGATGGAATAACAATGAATTTTGGGATTTCTGGCTAAAGCCAACATCAACGGTGCGTTTCTTGAGCCAGGGCAAATTACTGCTTCTTCCACTCCCATTTGGGATAGAATGTCAACTAGTTCGACGATGCCTGCAGGAAATCCCATAGCAAAAAAAAGCCTCGTGAGAGGCTTTAAAAATTATCCAAGATATGTTTTTAGCGCTTTACTCCGGGAAGTATGACGCAGACGACGAATCGCCTTTTCTTTAATTTGTCTCACGCGCTCTCTAGTCAAATTGAATTTCTCGCCAATTTCCTCTAGTGTCATCGCATGCTCTCCATTTAATCCAAAATACAAAGTTACGACATCCGCTTCTCTTTGAGTAAGAGTCGATAAAGCTCTTTGAACTTCTCGGCGTAACGAATCATTGATTAAACCTGAATCTGGTTTATCCTCTGAATCATTCTCTAACACGTCTAAAAGTGAATTTTCTTCGCCTTGAACGAATGGAGCATCCATGGATACGTGTCTTCCTGAGATTTTAAGCGTATCGACTACTTCACCCGTTGAAATTTCTAACACTTCTGCTAATTCTTCTGGTGAAGGCTCACGCTCAAATTTTTGTTCTAACTCAGAAAAAGTTTTTGAGATTTTATTCAAAGAACCTACGCGGTTCAAGGGAAGGCGAACGATACGTGATTGTTCAGCTAGCGCTTGTAAAATAGATTGACGAATCCACCAAACGGCATAGGAGATGAATTTAAATCCACGGGTTTCGTCAAATCTTTGTGCTGCTTTAATTAAACCAAGGTTTCCCTCGTTAATTAAATCACCTAAACTAAGTCCTTGATTTTGATATTGTTTGGCTACGGACACGACAAAACGTAAATTAGCCTTCGTTAAACGCTCTAGAGACAATTGATCTCCTTCGCGAATTTTTTGGGCTAGTATAACCTCCTCATCCGGAGTCAATAAATCTACTTTTCCGATTTCCTGCAAGTATTTATCAAGCGATTGACTTTCCCTGTTGGTAATTTGTTTGCTAATTTTTAGCTGCCTCATAGTGTGTTACAACGGATTAAATGAGTTTATTGTTTCCAATAAACCCATAAACTTTTATCTCTTTACTCAGATTTATCTGAACTTTCTGGTTTAGGTAATAATGCTTTCGCTGAAAGACGGAATTTACCAGTCTTTTTGTCAACCTCCACTAATTTAACCTTAACCTTATCGCCTTCTTTGAAAACACCGTCCATGGTATCTATTCGATCCCAAGAAATTTCTGAGATATGCAATAATCCATCTTTACCAGGTAGGAATTCAACGAAAGCACCAAATGCTTGGATGTTCTTAACTTTTCCATCGTAGATTTCGCCCACTTCAGGTATCGTTACGATACTTTTCACCATGCGAATCGCCATATCCATGGCAGCTCCGTTTGCAGAGAAGATACTTACATATCCTCCATCTTCTTTTTCTTCAATGGTTACAGTAGCACCTGATTGTTTTTGAATATCTTGAACCACTTTTCCACCTGGCCCGATCACCGCACCAATTTGCTCTTTCATGATTTTGATCACGGTAGCTCTTGGAGTTTGTGGCTTATAATCATCTCTAACGCTAGGAATCGCCTTTTTCATCTCATTTAAGATGTGAAGTCTACCTTCTCTCGCTTGAGATAATGCTTCTACTAAAACTTCATAGGATAAACCTTGAACTTTTATGTCCATTTGGCAAGCTGTGATACCATTTTCAGTACCCGTTACCTTAAAGTCCATATCACCCAAATGATCTTCATCACCTAGAATATCAGATAAAACTGCATATTTACCCGTTTTTGGATCTGAAATTAAACCCATGGCAATTCCTGAAACAGGTGCTTTGATTTTAACCCCCGCATCCATTAATGCTAATGTTCCAGCACAAACGGTTGCCATTGACGACGAACCATTTGATTCTAAAATATCTGAAACCACACGTAATGTGTATGGGAAATCTTCCATTTTAGGCAATACTTTTTTAATCGCACGCATGGCTAAATTACCATGTCCTACTTCTCTTCGTCCTACGCCTCTATTTGGCTTTACTTCGCCCGTTGAGAATCCTGGAAAATTATAGTGTAACATAAACTTGTTGTATCCTTGAGTCATGGCTTGATCAATAATCTGTTCATCCATTTTAGTTCCCAAAGTAACAGTAGTCAATGATTGTGTTTCACCACGAGTGAAAACGGCAGATCCGTGTGGAGTTGGTAAATAATCTACTTCACAAGTGATTTGACGAATTTCGTTCAATTTACGACCATCTAAACGATAACGCTCTTGAAGGACCAATTGGCGAGCCGCCTCCTTTTCGATGTCATGTAAATATACTTTAGCTAAAGAAAGATTTACGGTGTGGTCTTCATTTAACGTTGAGATGTATTCATCTACAATCGCTTTGAAGCCTGCTTTTCTTTCCTCTTTTTTCGGGTTCGCTAATTTAGCTACTGCCAAATATTTATCGTAATAGTTTTTCCACAATTCCGCACGCAACTCTTCGTTATGTGTTTCATGGCTATACGTTCTCTTTTCTGTTTTTCCACAAGCCACTGTTAATTCATTTAATGCTTGGCATTGAATTTTAATGGCATCATGTGCAATGCGAAGTGCCTCAATCATTTCAGCTTCAGAGATTTCATCTCCTTCGCCTTCCACCATTAAGATATCGTTTGCATTTGCGGCAACAATTAATTCTAAAGAAGCACCAGCTAATTCACTGACACTTGGATTTACTTTATATTCCCCATTAATTTTAGCTACACGCACCTCAGAAATAGGTCCATTGAAGGGAATGTCAGATACCGCAAGTGCTGCAGCCGCCGCTAGGCCAACAAAAGCATCCGGTAAAACCTCTGAATCCGCTGAAATTAAATTGATCAATACCTGCACATCTGCATGGTAATCATCTGGAAATGTAGGACGCAATGCACGGTCTACTAAACGTGAAATAAGAATTTCATAATCAGAAAGGCGAGCCTCTCTTTTTAGAAAACTACCTGGAATACGTCCATTGGACGCAAATTTTTCTTGGTAATCAACAGATAATGGAAGGAAATCTACTCCCTCTTTGGCCTCTTTGTTGGCAACCACAGTGGCTAACAACATCATATTTCCTGAACGAACAACCACAGATCCATCCGCTTGCTTGGCTAATTTGCCAGTCTCAATTTGGATTTCCTTGCCATTGGGCATCGAAATATTTTTTTGAATAATGTTAAATGACATACGTTTCTGAATAAATTCTCACGCAACCTTGCGTGTAATAAGCTTTGCTTGTCGATGACAAATGTTTGGTAAACGGCAAATAAAACAGGGCTCCAATTAAATGGAACCCTGAAAATATTATTTACGAATACCTAATTCTAAAATAATAGCACGGTATCTTGAGATATCGGTACGAGTTAAGTAATCAAGTAAACGACGACGCTTACCTACTAATTTCAAAAGGCCCAAGCGTGTGCTATGGTCTTTTTTGTTCTTTTTAAGGTGCTCAGTCAAATAATTGATTCTGTACGTGAATAACGCAATTTGCGATTCAGAAGAACCAGTATCGATTTTTGACTTTGCTTTCCCTTTTGTTTCGAAAATCTCTTGTTTTTTCTCGGGTGACAAATACATCTTTTACCAGTTTAAAAGTTTTTGAAAAATTAATTTGCAAAAGTACTAAAATTGAATGTTAAATGCAAGCGAATTTGTAGGTCTAAGAAGAAACACGATTTTTCTGAATCCAAGTTGTAATTCTTTGCCAGGTAACTAGGTAGAAATCGGATTCAAATAATCTGGAATCGTTTAGGGAAATGCGCATAAAATAGATTCCTATAAGTCCTAAAATGGTATTTGAAGCCCAAGCACCCAATTGCAAGATTACTTTTCCCTCTTTGGCCATTTTGTCTCCTTGTTGGGTTAGGATATACATTAATATAAAAAAAGATACCGCCACCACCACTGGGATACCAAATCCTCCTTTTTTAATGATGGCTCCTAAGGGTGCGCCAATTAAAAACATGACGAGTATGGCTAATGCGTTGGTAAATTTATGATGCCATTCAAGGTTCGTTTTTTTAAGAATAACTTCTTTGTCATCCAAGCTCACTAAATTGGTTTGACCAAAAGTCAACATATTTTGAGTTTGTTGGAGCGCGATATCGTAGGGATTTTTATTGGCTTTTTTAAGTCCTTTAGCCAATCTCTTTTTGACCCATTTTGTATTTTCCAAAAACATCAATGATTGCGTCAGGGGCCTTTGATGATACATGAAATTAGGGCCAGTAGATTTCGTAAAACCGCTTTTCATAGCATTAATGACACTATTCAGTGAATCTGAGTCGTTGGCCAATTGCCAGTTATTTCGCATAATTTCGTGATGGGCAAACTGATTTTCTTCTGTTTTGTGTAGGTCAAAAGCATCTAGGGACATCACTATTTTGCTTTTTTTGAAACTATGCAAAGCCATATCAGTGGCATCTAAATTACTTCCTCGGTCTGCGTCCTCTAAATAATCCTTTCCATTAAATAGCTCAAATATCAAATATTTCTTCCCTAGAATGGTGTACATCTGAGCTGAATCTGCAAGGGTTACGTGCCTATTTCCATCATTATGCGTGTGATCGTAAATGATAAGGGACTTAAGTGTTTTATTATCCGGGAACTTTTTGGCTACTTTAATGGCATAGCCTGGAAGGTCCGTATAAAAAATACCCTCTTTGATATTTAAGGTAGTTTTAGTGGTCTTGATGTCGTACAATAAGCTCCAGCCTTTTAAATTGGCCCAAGGCAAGGCTACATTAGTAAACCAAAACATGAATATACTTAAGCACACGGCCACCGCAAAAATGGGTCTGAGGATTCTGACAATAGAAATTCCTGCGCTTTTCAAGGCAGTTAATTCAAAATTTTCTCCTAATTTTCCGAAGGTCATTAGAGAGGACAATAACATGGCAAGAGGTAACGCGAGAGGAATGGTGATCAGGGAGAAATAGAAAAAAAGCTCCACGTAAACAGTGGTTCCTAAATCTTTACCAAATAAATCTGAAAAATAAAAAAGAACTAAGCGTAATAGAAATATAAAAATTACCACTAAAAGGGTTAGAATAAATGGCCCCCAAAATGCCTTTAAAATTAATTTGTCAATTTTCTTTATCATTAACTGCCGACGATTTCTTTCAGTTTATCGGTTAAATAATCCCATAATTCCGTGGCATCTTCATCACTTTTGAAGGTTGACGCGCTGTCATACACTTTTAGGTAGGTGGCATTCGTCAACTCACTAACGTCTAATTTTATTTCTATATAGGCTAATGCATCTCCCTTTTCAGGTTTATTGAATTCAAATTTGACAAATTTGTTTTGTTTACTGTGGGTTAGTGTGGCTAAATGATTTTCATCATCCCAGAAAAAATTAAAAATATCTCCATTTTTAACATTCACTTTCTCTGCAAACCATTGTTGGAGCCCCGAAGCCGTGCTAATGTAAGGATAAAGTACTTTGGGTGAGGCTTTTACCTCGTATTCAAATTCAAAGTGCGGTTGATCCATGTTCAGTACATTTATAGAGATAAGTATTTTTATTTCCTGTAAACAAAGGTATTATTTATACGTTAATTCCCAAATATGATTCAAAATTAATAAGTATTCATAAAATATTTGAGTTTCTAGAGGGTTTCAATTACCTTTGCATCCTGATTTGGCGGGGTAGCTCAGATGGTTAGAGCGTTGGATTCATAACCCAAAGGTCGGCAGTTCGATTCTGCTCCCCGCTACTTGTAAAGGATGACCTTGGGTCATCCTTTTTTTTATTTTCTTATTTAATGATTAATTTAAAGTCCTTTATTTATGGATATGATTAAAAAACCCTCATTTGATGAGATCTTTATGGATTTGGCGCAAAATTTAGCGCTTAGATCTCATTGCACCAGAGCCCAAGTAGGTTGTGTATTAACGAAAGATACTCGGATCATTTCCATCGGTTATAATGGACCTCCTTCTGGTACACACAACTGCGATGAGGATTTTAAAGATGAAGGTGGTTGTCCGAAAGATTCCAAGGGCTCTTGCTCATTAGCCTTGCATGCAGAGCAAAACGCAATTCTTTACGCTTCAAAAAATGGAGCTGCCACAGAAGGTTCCACCATTTATGTGACCTTATCACCTTGCATTTCATGTGCGCGGATTATATACAGCATGAAAATCAAGAAAGTAATCTTTTTGAATTCATATGCAGCCTATAAAGGCCTTCCTACGGATGAAGGTGTTGAATTTCTAAGGAAATTCGGGGTGGAAGTGGTACAGTATAATTAGGTATTACCTATTTTCAATGCTCCACTCCTCCATCGCCATGTACGTGGCCATGTGCTAGCTCGTCAGCTGTTGCTTCTCTGATATTCAATACGGTACCGTTAAACATCAAATCCTTTTCGGCCAATGGATGATTGAAGTCCATCATGACATTTTCAGGTCCTACAGAAACGACCATACCTTGCATTCTATTTCCTTGGTCATCCGTCATCGGGATGAAATTACCTACTTGGAGGATATCGTCTGGATTTTGTCCATCTACTTGAAAAATATTTTTAGGCAGGGATATAACGGCATCGGGATCTACGTTGCCATACGCATCTTCCGCAGAAATAGTAAAGTCAAACGTGTCGTTTACTTTTAGATTGAGCAGGTTCGCTTCAAAAGCCTCTGGAAGACCACTAAGTCCATGAATAAAGACCATGGGCTCTTTGTCATCCACGATTTCAACGACTTCGGCTTCTCCATTTTCACCCGGAAAAGCTAATTGATATGATATAAAAACGACTGAATTCGGTTTAATTTGCATGAGATTTGGAATATTTTTGGCAAACCTACGGGAATATTTTGACAATGAATCCATTTCAAATATAATTTTTGCCAATGGTCTCTTTTCATTAGATTTGCATGCCTGATTATCCTGGATTTCTTATGCAAAAAATGACGACTGAAGTATTAAAAGATATTCACAAGAATAGCTTATCCCCTATTTATCTATTGCATGGGGATGAGCATTTTTTTATAGACCAATTAACAGATGCCTTTGAGGCGGGTATACTTTCAGAGGATCAAAAAAGTTTTAATCAATTTGTTTTGTACGGAAAGGATCAGACGATGGCTTCCGTTGTTTCCTACGCGCGCCGATTCCCTATGATGGCTGAAAAGCAAGTAATCATCGTTAAGGAGGCTATATTTTTGGAAGCGTTGGCCAAAGGAAAAACAGATACCAAATCGGAAGGAAATCCAAAAGACAAAGGAAATGAGGAATGGAAGGCCTTTGAAGATTACTGTAAAAACCCCACTCCTTCTACGCTTTTGGTATTTACGATTACAAATTTACTAACGGATAAATCTAAGTTATTTCCACCTTTGGCTTCCCATGGGGTCATTGTGACCTCAAAAAAAATATCGGACGATAAGGTGGGGCTGTGGCTGAAGGATTATTTAGCCAAACATAATTTACAGATTCAGACCGTTTCTTTGGAATTAATGGTGACCAATGTAGGTGCTGACTTACAAAGAATGGCGCATGAGGCGGATAAGTTGATTATTAATGTAGCGGCAGGTACCGAAGTGGGAATCGAAGAGGTGGAAAAGTATGTGGGCATTAGCCGCGAGTATAATTATTTTGAATTTCAAAAGGCATTGATGCAACGAAATGTGGAAAAGGCGCAGAAAATTGCTTTTTATTTTGCTGAAAATAGCAAGCAAAACCCAATTGCTCCTATGTTGATCATGCTGTTCAACTTTTTTGCCAAAGTCCTTCAGACGCATGATATGGGTGCTGTTTCAGATGCGGAGATGGCGAAGATCCTTGGTATCAATCCATATTTTGTCCGTGATTATTTAACGGCGAAGCGTAATTACCCTTTGGGGAAGGTAGTCAGGGTTATAGAGGCCATTAAAAATGCGGATTTGAAGATGAAGGGGGTAATTGGCCAGCAAATCACGGATCGAGAAATTATATTGGATTTAAGTTTTGAGATTTTACACCTTTAATTGATGGGCAGATAGTCTTCTGTTTTGATGTATCCCACATTTCCTTCGTAATAGCACAGGGTCCAAATATCCTTTGTATACCAATGGGTAACTCGATTTCCTTGG
>CAMDJW010000017.1 GCA_945901025.1 Spirosoma fluviale
AGATGCAATCTGATCCAAATTTCAAGGATAATCATTTGTTTTTTGAGTATTTTGACGGGGATACTGGAAAGGGTTTAGGGGCTAGCCATCAAACGGGTTGGACAGGTTTGATTTCAGAAATTATAAGACAATTGTATGGAAAGTAAAAACGAATTTTTGGGTACGCCCGAAGACAATTTCAAGGCTTTAGGGTTGGATTTACCTCCGGCACCTAAACCGATGGGCGTATATAAGCCGGGTTTAAAAGTAGATCATTTCTATTATGTTTCGGGTCATGGACCTGTGCTTAATGATGGTTCTTTAATCGTGGGCCGAGTAGGCGATGCGATGGATATGGAGGAAGGTAAAGTGGCCGCACAGCAAGTAGGCCTAACGATTTTAGCCACCTTAAAATCTCAATTAGGGAGTTTAAATAAAATTAAGCGGGTCATAAAAGTATTGGGTATGGTGAATTGTACGGCCGATTTTGAGCGCCATCCATATGTCATCAATGGCTGCTCCGAATTATTTGCTAAAGTTTGGGGGGAAGAAAATGGAATTGGTGTGCGCTCGGCGGTTGGCATGGGAACCCTTCCTGGAAACATTCCGGTAGAGATTGAGGTGATTTTTGAATTAGCCTAAAAAAATTACCTCTTACCTCTTACCTGAAAATACCTACTTCGATAACTCTAACATAGCCTTTAACGCTTTATAAGCGGGTACTCTCACTTTTTCTGACAGGTGAATTTCAGGCAATTCATAATAAAGTGCGTTATATAATTTCTCCAAGGTGTTCATTTTCATGTAGGGACATTCTGCACATGCACAGGTATTTTGCTCGTTAGCCGGCGCGGGGATCAAGTGCTTATTAGGCACGGCTTGTTTCATTTTGTGTAGTATTCCCGCTTCGGTGGCTACAATAAAAGTGGAATTCGGGGAAGTTTCTACGAATTTCAACAAGGCGGTCGTTGACCCTACGTAGTCAGCTTCTTTTAAAATAACTTCTTTACATTCGGGGTGAGCGATCAATAAAGCATCTGGAAATTCATCCTTCAATTTGGATAATTTCTCTAGGGATATATCGATGTGTACCATGCAAGCACCTTCCCAAAGAATTAAATTACGACCTGTTTTATTCGCCACATATCGACCCAAATTAGCGTCAGGAGCAAAGATAATTTCTTGGTCTGCAGGAATAGATTCGACGATTTGAACTGCATTGGATGAAGTACAAATAATATCCGTCATCGCTTTGATATCAGCTGAGCAATTGATATATGAGACTACAACCGCCTTTGGATTTGCTGCTTTTAAGGCGGCAAATTCCTCCACCGGAACAGAGTCAGCGAGCGAACAGCCTGCATTGAAATCTGGCACTACAACTTTTTTTGTAGGGTTGAGTATTTTGGCTGTTTCCCCCATGAAGTGAACCCCACAAAATATAATTAAATCAGCCTCTGTGTTTTCCGCGGCTTGAGAAAGTCCTAAGGAGTCACCTACGTAATCAGCTAATTCTTGAATTTCACCATCTACATAGTAATGCGCTAGAATGACTGCATTTTTTGCCTTTTTTAAAGCTTTTATTGCGTCTATTAGCTCTTGGCCTTTGGGAGTGGAACGTGCAATATAGCCCACTTCGTTTGCTTCGTCTATTAAATTCATTTTGCTTTTAAACTTAAGTCTAAACTTTTAATATGATGCGTTAATGCTCCTACCGAAATAAAATCAACCCCCGTTTCTGCATAGGCACGCAGAGTCGTTTCATTAATTCCTCCTGATGCTTCAGTGATAAACCGACCATTAATTTTTCGGACGGCATCTCGTAATTGGCTCGGACTGAAATTATCTAACATAATGCGTTGGACCCCGCCGATTTCCAACACTTCATCTAATTCTTTTTCGTTTCGTACTTCGATTTCAATCGCTAATTTATTTCCGTGCAGGAGGTTGTAGGCAAATGCTTTTTCTAACGCTGCTGATATACCTCCGGCAAAGTCAACATGATTATCTTTGATTAAAATCATGTCAAATAATCCATAGCGATGGTTCGTAGCACCTCCAATTTTACAAGCCCATTTTTCTGCTATCCTGAAATTGGGTGTCGTTTTTCTCGTATCCAGTAATTTGGCTTTTGTCCCATGAATAATTTGTACCAATGATCTTGTATAAGTAGCAATTCCAGACATGCGTTGCATGCAGTTTAAGACTAAACGCTCTGCTTTTAGGATGGATTGTGAGTGGCCGTTAACCTCCAACACCGTCATTCCGGGTTCGATCCAATCGCCATCTTGTTTGAAAAACGTAAGATTTAAGTTGGGGTCAACATAAGTGAAAATGGCTTTCGCTAATTCCACACCCGCAAGCACTCCCGTATCTTTGACTAACAAGGAAGCGGAACCCGTGGCGGAGGCAGGTACTGTGGCTAATGAAGTATGATCTCCATCCCCTAAATCCTCATGTAAGGCTTCTTTTATAAAGTGCTGAATATACTCAGGTGCTTGATATTCGAACATGTTAGCATTTTTGTAGCGACAAATTTACGAATTATAATCTTATGGGCATTAGAAATTGAATTCTAAAAAAAATGTCCTATTTTTGCCTCCTAGTATGCAAAATAAAGTCAAAATATTTCAATTAATCTTGTTCATCCCCGTGCTTTTTTGGCTCGTGGCAAAGCCGATTTCCTTAACTTCGGCTGAGAAAGTTGATTTCAAGACTGAGAAAAATGCGCATTCAAAACGTTCAACGGACTCGAAGCAAACTCAAGTTTATGCGGTACAGCATGTGTATCAAGCTGCAGCAAATCTACAGCTAGATTTTCCCTCTAATTGGAACTTTGTTTCTCCTGTAGAGTTTTTCAGCATACAACCACTCAATGATTTCAAACTGCCTACGATCCTACATCGCACGCAATTCATGCGAATTTTATTGACTCAATTTATCGCCACTCTGGCACCCTGATGAACCTTAATTTAAGAGGTTTATTTAATTTTTAATTTACAAATTTTTAATTTTTATATCATGCGTTACAAAAGTGCTATTATTTGGCTGTCTACAATTATTTCGGCTTTATGTATTTTCTTCCTTTCCTTCACGTGGAAAGCGGGACAGTTAAGAGATCAAGCAAATACTTATGCGACCTCTAAGGACGGGAAATTTGACCCGGCAAAAAGACTTCATTTTATTGATTCTTTATGGAAGCAACCCGTATATATCGGATATACCTTCCAAGAAGTTACCCAATATGCCCTTCACAAAGGATTGGATTTAGAAGGGGGTTTACATGCGGTTTTAGAGGTTTCTCCGGTAGAAATTCTTCGTGCCTTGTCAGGAAAGAGTAATGATCCCAATTTTGAGAAGGCTTTGTCTGAGGCTAATGCAGCTCAAGCAAATTCATCTAAGTCATTTAATGATTTGTTTTATGATGCCTTTGCAAAAGTGGCACCGAATCAAACCTTAGCATCTGTTTTTGCTAATTCGGTGAATCGTGGAAAAATCAGTTCTTCTTCTTCTGATTCAGAAGTAAAGCGTGTTATTGACGCTGAAATTGATGGGGCTGTTGACCGTGTATATAAAATTATTCAAGCACGTATTGATAAATTTGGTGTCGCTAATCCAAACATTCAAAGACTTCCAGGTTCTAACAGAATTCAAGTTGAATTACCTGGTGTGGATAACCCAGAGCGTGCACGTAAATTATTATCGGGTGCTGCAAAATTGGAGTTTATCGAGTGCTATGAAGTAAATGAATATGGTTCTGGTTTAAATGCTTTAGGAGCCCTGTTAGATCAGGAGTCTAAGCAACCTGCCGTAGCTTCATCGGCTGCCACTCCATCTGTAAAAGATACTGCGAGCAATGCATTGGCATCCCAATTATCTAAGCCTGCCGTTAAGGATTCGGGAAAAGCTAAGACGGATACAAGTGCGGGAAGTGCATTAACCAAATTATTCTTACCTATGGGGAATGGAATTGGGGTTTATCGCAAAGATACTGCTCGTGTAAATTCTTTATTTCGTCGGGCAGATGTGCGTGCATTTTTTCCTGCAAACCTAACATTTGCTTGGGCTGCGAAAGGTATTCCAGCGACCAACGGGGATGAGATTTTGACATTAGAAGCTTTGAAAAAGGCAGAAGGCCAATCGGCCCCATTAGAAGGAGATGTGATTACAGATGCCGCTCAAGATTTCGATCAAACAGGTCGCGCCGAAGTGACTATGTCAATGAATGGAACGGGTGCTAGAATTTGGAAAAATTTAACGGGGGCAAATGTAGGTCGCCGAATTGCTATTGTATTAGATGGCTACGTATATTCTGCACCGGTGATTAATGGTGAAATTCCAGGTGGACGTTCTTCGATCTCAGGTAGTTTTACAGTAGAAGAGGCTAAAGATTTAGCTAATGTATTGAAAGCGGGTAAATTACCAGCGCCAACACGTATTGTTGAGGATGCATTTATTGGTCCATCTTTAGGAGTTGAGTCCATTAACCAAGGATATATGTCGATGCTTTTAGGCTTGCTATTGGTCATCATATTCATGATCGGTTATTACGGAAATCCAGGTTGGATGGCTAATTTGGCCTTATTTTTCAACGTATTTTTCATTGCAGGTGTATTGGTACAAATCCAAGCAGCGTTGACTTTGCCAGGTATCGCGGGTATCGTGTTAACCTTAGGTATGGCCGTGGATGCCAACGTATTGATTAATGAGCGTATTCGTGAAGAATTGCATAAGGGCAAAGGATTATTGGATGCGATTAATGTTGGTTACGAGAAAGCATTGAGTGCGATTTTGGATGGTAATATTACAACGGTATTGATCGGTGTGATCTTGATTATATTCGGTTCTGGATCTGTTAAAGGTTTTGGAGTAACGCTTTGTATTGGTTTAATAACTTCGGTATTCACGTCGGTTTACATCTCTCACATTTTGATTTTGTGGATGGCTAATCGAGCGATTAAAGCGGGTAGAGAGAAGAATATGACGTTTGAAACATTTATATCACGCGATTTATTCAAAGGAATGAATTTCGATTTTATTGGCAAGCGTAAATATTCGTATTGGTTCTCTTGGGGTTTAATTGCCGCAGGTGCCATTGTATTATTCATCCAAGGTGGTTTTAATTTGGGTGTTGACTTCAAAGGAGGCCGTTCATATGTAGTTGAGTTTGCTCAACCGGTAGATGCGGGTAAAGTTAAAGAGGCTTTATCTGATAATTTTGGAGGTAAAGGGGTCGAAGTAAAAACCTTTAATGGAGCGAGTAAATTGAAAGTGACTACTTCCTATTTAGTTGAAGATGAGTCCATTACAGCTAATAACACGGTAAGAACTGCCTTGGAAACAGGCTTGAAAGATTTCGCAGCTAATTCTCCGTCGATTGTATCTGAAGCAAAAGTAGGTGCAACCGTAGCGGATGATATTTTAACGCAATCTTTCCTTTCCATCTTATATGCTTTGGTGGCCATCTTTATTTACATCTTGATTCGTTTCCGTAAATGGCAATATTCATTGGGTGGAATTGTGGCCTTAGTGCATGATGCATTGGTTGTGTTAGGCATGGTGGGCATTACTCGTTTGTTTGGGTTCGAGTTGGAAGTAGACCAAGTATTTATCGCGGCGATTTTGACCGTTATTGGTTATTCAATTAACGATACCGTGGTTGTATTTGACCGTATCCGTGAGGAAATAGGTGTGAATCCAGATTTAGGAAATAAAGCCTTAATGATCAAAACGATTAATGAATCTATTAACCATACCATGTCAAGGACGGTAATGACTGCAACCACTGTATTTTTAGTGGTTACCGTATTATTAATATTTGGTGGTGATGTGTTAAGAGGATTTTCATTCGCGATGTTTATCGGTGTTGTTTTTGGAGCTTATTCTTCTATTTTTGTAGCGGCTCCTATTGTGATTGACTTCGGAACATCATCTAAATCAAAGAAATAAATGTTACTGGCAATCTGAAAGGATTGCCAGTTTGTACACCAACCTAATTTAAAACCTATGAATAATAGTATTTGGAGAAAAAAGCCTTTAGAGGCCTATGCTGCGGATGTTAAGAACAGCCAACTAAAGCGTGTGCTTGGTAAATGGGCTTTAACATCTTTGGGAATTGGAGCCGTTATTGGCGGAGGAATATTCACATTGACAGGGATTGCAGCGCACGATTGGGCCGGTCCTGCATTAGCTTTAGCCTTTGTGATGGCGGGTACTGCTTGTACTTTTGCAGCTCTTTGTTATGCTGAATTTGCTTCCATATTACCTGTAGAAGGTTCGGCTTACGCGTATTCTTATGGTACTGTGGGTGAATTTTTTGCCTGGTTTATTGGGTGGAATTTGATCTTAGAGTATATGATGGGTGCTACAACGGTAGCCGTTGCTTGGAGTGGATATTTTGAAAAACTGTTGCATCTTTTCAACATAAATTTACCGCTTTATTTAACCAATGACCCGGTCACAGCGGCTGAAAAAGTAGAAAAGTTGCGTGCCGCAGGACAAGTGGTTCCTGACTTTTCATTTGCATTTAATTTACCTGCATTTATTATTGTATGGTTGGTTACATGGGTTTTAGTGAAAGGAATTAAAGAAGCGGCAAGTACCAATAACCTCATTGTTATCATGAAGGTAGCTGCGGTGATTTTTGTTATCGTTGTGGGTGCATTTTATGTGGATACAGCTAATTGGCATCCCTTCATTCCGGATCCAGTCGTTGATGCTACAGGAGCCACGCACTTTGGTTTTGATGGCGTGGTGACTGCTGCCTCCATTATTTTCTTTGCCTATATTGGTTTTGATGCGGTGTCTACTCAAGCTGGAGAAGCGATTAACCCGACAAAAGATGTTCCGTTCGCTATTATTGCCTCTTTACTGATTTGTACCGTATTGTATATTTTGGTTTCATTGGTATTAACTGGGATGGTTAAGTATGATACATTGGATTTAAAAGCACCTGTTGCCTCAGCATTTGAAGGCGCAGGATTGCCTATTGCGATGTATATTGTGACCATTGCCGCAACGGCTGGATTGACCTCCGTTATGCTTGTGATGATGTTATCTCAAACGCGTATCTTCTTAGGTATGGCTAAGGACGGATTATTGCCAAAAGGTTTATTTGCTGCGATTCACCCTAAATTTAAGACGCCATGGAAGTCAACGATTTTTGTTGGCGGTATCGTATCTGTTGTTTCAGCTTTGACTCCGATAGACAAAGTATCCGAAATGTGTAGTTCAGGTACTTTGCTAGCATTTGCCATGATATGTGGTGCGGTTTGGTTATTGAGAGTACGTGAGCCTAACATCGAACGTCCTTTTAAAGTGAAGTTTTTACCTTTCGTTGCGACCGCTGGAATTTTATGTAATTTATACTTAATGTGGGGATTGCGTACGGAAACCAAGATTTCATTTTTAATTTGGGGTACCTTAGGCATTATTGTTTACTTCGCCTATAGCCGAGGGCATAGCAATCTGAACAAGAAATCTTAGAAAAGGAGGCGCAAGAAATTGCGCCTTTTTTTGTTTTATTTAGGATTCTTTTTTCTTTGATTTTACTCATGTCAATGCGTGAATTAGTGTAGATACAGGAACGTGATATTATTTACTGATAAATGGATATAAATTGTAAAAAATTGGGTTGAATCTCAGGAATTTTTATTTACATTTAAGCAGGATTAGGTGTAGCCTAGTTGGTAAAAGAGTCAATTTCGTAAGAAATTGGCTCTTTTATTTTTTATTCAATTAGTATGGTTGAGATTGCTAGGTATATTTTATTTGAAATAATATTCAAATGCAGGATTATTTATACTTTGATTTAGCATAAATTTTGCTCCATTGGCACAAGCTTACGCTCTTTTCAGGGTTGCATATTATGATTTTATATCCTTTTCAAGGCTCTATAACCCTAATTTTTCCGTCTTCGCTAATTACAAGTTTTTGTCCAAGAGCTTTTTTCTTCTCAATTAATTTTTGAGATGATACTTTAATAGCTTTTTTTATTCTTTCTTTTAGAATTTCTTTCTCTTTACTGCTCATTTGAAATAATTTTTAATGAGTTAAATTTTTGATTATTATAAATAGTGAATAATTCGTCTTCAATTTCTTTTTCTGCAATTAACTCCGATTCTGCTTTTGAGCTATCATAGATCAATAATGAATCAACCTTATTGCAATATAAACTGAAAAGATTTTTTATTCCAGCTTTGTACCTTCTTTCAATTACATCTATTTCAATATTGTGTCCACCTTCTGAGACTCTTTTTTGTACCCTATCTTTTGCTAATTCGATTGATTCCAACCAAAAGAAAATTAATGTAACGTAATAGCCTTTTGACCTGGCATTTTCAATTGTATTTGTAAAAGATTTTGTAGAAAGTGTTGTTTCAAAAGAAAAGTCTTGATTTGAGTTTATTAGTTCATCTATTCTTTTAAGCATTAATCTTCCAGCTTTAATTGATACACTTTCGGGTTGAAATGGTGATAGTCCTTTAGCGATTTCATCTGCATTTACAAACTCTTTACAATTTAGAAGATCAGGAAGTATGTTGAAAGATGCTGTTGTTTTACCAGCTCCATTACAACCGCCTATTATGTATAGATACTTTTCCTGCATGTTCAAAGTTAGAGAACTTTCCTAGTATAGCAAATACAGAGTTGTTGTCAACATTGGAAAAGCGATTAAGTTAATCATTTATAATTCATTCTAATTTTCTCTATCAAAACCATTACACCTACATTTTTAATCCAATGGATTTTGGCGTATTTTTGCACCTTGATTTTATAATGTATATCGAATGAGTCAGATTGAAACTGAAATAGCGAAACGGAGAACCTTTGGGATTATTTCTCACCCCGATGCGGGCAAGACCACATTGACGGAGAAATTGCTTCTCTTTGGAGGCGCGATCCAAACGGCTGGAGCGGTAAAGTCAAATAAAATTAAGAAGGGCGCTACGTCCGACTTCATGGAAATTGAACGCCAAAGAGGTATTTCCGTGGCTACTTCGGTCATGACTTTTGAATACAATCAGGTTAAAATAAATATATTAGATACCCCGGGTCACAAGGATTTTGCGGAGGATACCTATCGGACGCTTACAGCTGTGGACTCGGTTATTCTAGTGATCGACTGCGTAAAGGGGGTGGAGGAACAAACTGAACGGTTGATGGAAGTATGTCGCATGCGTAAAACGCCGGTGATTATATTTATCAACAAAATGGATCGTGAGGGTCAAAACCCATTTGATTTATTGGATGAGTTAGAGCAAAAATTAGGGATATCGGTTCGGCCTTTGACATGGCCTATTAACATGGGTCAAAACTTCAAGGGTGTTTATCATTTATTGGATCGCTCTTTAAATTTATTTTCGGCCAATAAAACGAAGATTGAAAAGAATGTAGTTTCTGTGGATATTTCGACGGCCGAATTGGATACCCGAGTGGGTGACCGAGATGCGACTCAATTGCGTGATGATGTGGAATTAATTGAAGGAGTATACGAGCCTTTTGATCGGGCCGATTATCTATCCGGAGATTTAGCCCCCGTATTTTTTGGATCCGCGGTGAATAATTTTGGTATTCAAGAATTGCTGGATACGTTCACTAAAATTGCTCCACCGACACAAGCCCGCGGAACGGATATTCGGATAGTAGAGCCTCAAGAGAAAAAATTCACGGGTTTTGTGTTTAAAATTCATGCAAATTTAGATCCTAAACATAGGGACCGAATTGCTTTTTTACGTGTTTGTTCTGGGGTGTTTCATCGGAATACCTTTTACCAACATATTCGATTGAAGAAAAACGTACGTTTTGCCAATCCCTATAATTTTATGGCGCAGGATAAGGAAGTTGTGGAAGAGGGCTTTCCAGGGGATGTGATTGGTTTATATGATACAGGAAATTTTAAAATTGGCGATACATTAACAGAAGGAGAGGTTTTAAACTACCAAGGAATCCCAAGTTTCTCACCGGAGATATTCAAGGAATTAATGAACCTTGATCCGATGAAATCTAAGCAATTGGAAAAGGGCATAGACCAGTTGACGGATGAGGGGGTAGCCCAACTCTTCACACAGCCCCAGTTAGGAAATCGTAAGATTGTGGGAACGGTGGGAGATCTTCAATATGAAGTAATACAGTATCGCTTAGAGCACGAATATGGGGCGAAATGTCGCTTTGACGGCATGTCAGTCACAAAGGCTTGTTGGATTACCTCGGAAGACCCTAAAAAACTGCAAGAATTCGTTCGTTTAAAAGGTCAAAACATAGCGCAAGACAAAGATGGAAATTATGTCTTTTTAGCCGAATCAGATTGGATATTACGCATGAATCAAACTAATAATCCTGAAATCCAATTCCATTTTACATCTGAATTTAAATTAGCCTAAAGTCGAATTAAAGCGCAAAGCCTGCCGATTCAAACGAGTCGGCGGGCTTTTTTATTTGTAAGATTCCCAATGAATCCTTATTTATTTTTCCAATAATTGGCCAAGCTGGATCCATTGATATTCATGACTGGACCAAAGATTGCAGCCGGTAGACCAACCGTTGCTACTTTTCCCATGGCCATAGCCAAACCAGAGGCTAGTCCTGCATTTTGAAGTCCCACTTCAATAGCGATTGTTCTGCAATCTTTTTCTGGAAGTTTGGTGAGTCTTCCTCCCCAATATCCTAAAATGAAGCCCATGATATTTTGAATGAAACATGCTAATACAAGTAACGGACCTACGGATAATAAGGCATCTCGGCCATTAGCGGTGATAATAATGATAATTAATCCAATACTGATCATTGATATGAGTGGCAACTTTTCTTGGAACCATGGCCATTTGTCGCCTATCACTCGCTTGTAGATGACACCCAATACGATAGGAATTAAAACCAATTTACTGATTTCCCAAATCATGGCATAAAGGTCAATTTCGATCAATTGGCCAGCCAAATTTTTCATCAATAAGGGAGTTATAATAGGCGCAATAAAAGTGGCTACAGAAGTTAATGTAAGTGAAAGAGCTACGTTAGCCTTGGCTAAATAGGACATAACATTGGAGGCTAATCCGCAGGGCATGCATGCTACTAAGATGATACCAGCAGAAATTTCTGGAGAAAAAGTAAAGATTTTAGTAATGCTCCAGCCTACTAAAGGCATGATGGAGAAGTGAAAAAACACACCTAATGCCACAGCTTTTGGCGATCTTAAGACCTCTTGGAAATCAGATACTTCCATGGTGGAACCCATGCCAAACATGAGTAATTGCAACAAAGGAATAATAAAGATTTTGAATTTAATGTCTCCATAACCAATGAATGGATCTGGAAATTGTAAAGTTAAAACCACTGCTGCGACAATCCATAAGGTAAATGAGAATCCTTTTAGGGACTCTTTGGTATGAGTGGAGAGGGCGATCAATGCGACGCCAATAATCCATAAAATTCCGGCCCAGGAAGAATCTGAAAAGATAAGTCCAAGGATTATGATGGATGCCCCTGAAATGGATAATATTTTAAAGTTGTTTTTCATAATAGGTTTTGCGGTATTTGTGCGGACTGACACCCGTCATTTTTTTAAAGGTTAACGAAAAGTGCTGTGGAGAATAGAAGCCAGTTTCATAGGCAATATCGCCTATTTTATAATTGAAAGTTGCCATTAAATTCATGGCAATATTAATGCGTATTTTGATTAAAAAGTTGATCGGACTTAATCCCGGTTCCAATTTCATTCGTTCACTAAATCCCTCTGTATAGACTTGCTTGTGGGTGTCAGATGGTGTGCCGTTTGATTTCACGGACCAATAAGCACCTTTGTGTTTAGTGTCCCAAAAATAGGTATTCAGGTAATTAAATGCTCGGTCGGCCAATTTTTTATATCCTGGTTTAGGGTCCATTTGATAGGCGGCTGAGAATGTCCAAAGAATCCTGCTGTTCAATATTAGACCTTTATCGGCCTGCGTATTAGGTACATTATTCACGTCCACCGCTCCATAGAAGCCACCTTTTGCGATATCTACACTATTCTTTTCCCAATAACTTAAAATCTCATTCAGTTCTGTGCGAATTTCTTTTTTAAAAGTATTTGGACTTTGCGCGGAAATGGAATATACTCCCAATAGAAATATAAGAATTTTAAAGATTTTCATGGAGCTGGGATTATGGAAAACGATGCATTTTTATTTTAAATGTAAAGATTGTGTTTCAATTTTTATGATTGATTTCAATTATTTACTGTTTTTTGAATTAATTACAGAATTATTTTAATTCACTATAAATCATCGCTAATTTGCTTTCAAGTTTCCCCAATTTACGTGTATGAAAAATTATTTACTACTTATTTTCTTAACTCTATCGTTCATTTCTCTTGAGGCAAAAGATCATTCTGAGCTGATTAAAAAGGCTGATCGTATCATTGCATTACATAAGCTTTATACCGTCATGCATAAAACTCAAATTCCACCTAGCGGCGACAAGCATGATTATATGAGCCAAGGACCCTATTGGTGGCCAGATCCAAGCAAGCCAGATGGAAAACCATACATAAGAAAAGATGGTGTTAAAAATCCTGAAATAAAGGGAATCACTGATTCAGATGAAATGGATGAAATGATTGACGATGTGGAATTATTGACACAAGCATTTCAAAAAACCAAAAATGAAAAATATGCGGCCTTTGCCTCTCAATTAATTAAGACTTGGTTCATAGATCCAAAAACAAAACAGAATCCAAATTTGAATTTTAGCCAAGGAATTCCAGGCATTAATACAGGTCGGGGAATTGGTATCATTGAAACCCGATTTCTGATTAAAATCACAGACGCTGCAGAGAAATTGCAAGCATCTGCCCAATGGCGTAAATCCGATCATCAAGCATTAAAAATCTGGTTTAAAGACTTTCTTACTTGGCTTATCGAAAGTCCTATCGGCAAGGATGAAGCTGATGAGCATAATAACCATGGCACTTATTATGATGTTCAAATTATTAATTTTGCTCTATTTTTGGGCGAAAATGAGTTGGCCAGGCGCCAATTAGAAATTACGAAATCTCGAATGGCGTCGCAGTTGAAGCCCGACGGATCACAACCGTATGAATTAGCCAGAACTAAGTCTTTTGGCTATTCGTTAATGAATCTCCGAGGCTTCTTTTATTTAGCCGAATTTGCGCAAAAATTGAATGTTGATCTATGGCATTATCAAACACCTGAGGGTGCGTCAATTAAGAAGTGCTTGGATTTTTTAATCCCTTACATCAAAAAAGATAAGGTGTGGCCATACCAACAAATTGCTGAAATTCATTGGGCCGATTCAGAAGAAATCTTGATGGAGGGTTCTAAAGCTTTTAAAGATATTTCTTATTCAGATTTAGCGAAAAAAGTAAGTGTTGTTGGTCATGATAAATTCTCTCCATCTGATTTGGTGGATCCATTTTTAGATTCTGCTAATTCTCGCTGGTTTTTCTTTAACTCGACCAGTCGGCCTTTTGGTATGGTCAATCTAAGCCCTGATAATGGTGTTCAAAGTGACTGGGGAGCAGGATATCGATATAAATCAGATAGCATTAAATGCTTTAGCCACATTCACGGTTGGCAATTATCGGGAGTCCCTGTGTTACCTACCACCGGGGAATTTAAAGGCCAATTAGGTTCAGGTCAATATGGATCCACTTTTTCGCATGCCAAGGAAATAGCCAAACCTGGATACCATGAAGTCTATTTGGAATCGTATAAGATTAAAGCTCAGTTGACCGCTACGACCCGAGTGGGATTTCATAAATACACCTATCCAAAGGCTGAGCAAAGCCAAATTTTATTCGATTTCGCCACCTTTTTAGGACCATCCGATACTCAAAGTGCCTATGTTAAGCAGGTAGGAGATCGTAGAATTGAAGGCTATGCTATCATGTCGCCTGCGGTACGCCGACCAAAGATTCTGCCTGTTTATTTTGTTGTCGAATTTGATAAGCCTTTTGCTAAAATTGGCGCATGGAGAAAAGGTAAATTAGAAGCTTTCTCAAATGAGATTGAAGGAGAGAAAATAGGGGTATATGTGAGTTTTCCATCGGTTAAAAATGAAGAGCGTTTGATGAAAGTTGCCATCTCATATGTAAGTACGGAGCAAGCAGGTTTAAACCTGAAAACGGAAATTCCTCATTGGAATTTTGACCGTGTTGTGGAAGAAAGTAAATCTGAATGGAATGAATGGCTAGGTCGTATTCAGGTGGAAGGCAAGGACGAAGTGGCAAAGAAAAGATTTTACACGGATTTATTTCATGCTTTGCAAGGGAGACGTATCGTGAGTGATGTAAATGGGAAATATTTGGACATGACAGGTGAAAAGCCACGTGCGGGTCAAATTCCTTTGAAGGCTAATGGCCAACCTAAATTTAATCACCATAATTTTGATGCCATGTGGGGAGCACAATGGACGATCAATACCTTGTGGCATTTGGTGTATCCTGAGGTGACCGAATCGTTTATTAATTCGATGTTGATGATGTATGATGACGGAGGCTTAATTCCGAGGGGTCCCGCGGGTGGAAATTATACCTATGTGATGACGGGAGCATCTTCAACTCCTTTCATTGTGAGTGCTTTTCAAAAAGGGATTCGCGGTTTTGACGTACAAAAGGCCTATGAAGGTATGCGTAAAAATCATTTCCCGGGGGGCATGATGAGTAAGGCAGGTTATGAGCACAAGACTTTTAAAGGTGGCGGCATTGAATATTACATGGAGCGCGGCTATGTGCCTCATCCTATCAGTAATATTCGATATGGCTTTCATATGGATGGATCTGCGCAAACGCTTGAATATGCTTATCAGGATTTCTCTTTAGCCCAAATGTCAAAGGCTTTAGGAAAAACAGATGATTATCATTTGTTTATGAAGCGTTCACAGAATTTTAAAAATATTTGGAATCCAGCTTTAGGTTGGATGTGGATCAAAAATCTAGATGGAAACTGGGAGAAATCAGTGGATATTCTACGTTATGACCATGGTTGGGAAGAAGGAAATGCAGCCCAATGGACTTGGTTTGTCCCACATGATTTAAAAGGTTTAGCCACCTTAATGGGAGGAAAAGATAAGGCCGTTGCGAAATTAAATGAGTCTTTTGAAAAGGCAGAGGCTCATGATTTTGTCAGTGGAAAATCGCATGATAAGGAAACTCAGGAGGAAAATCGCCGGGTGTATTTAAATTTTGGGAACCAGCCTTCCATTCAAACGAGCTATATTTTCAATCAAATCGGTGCTCCTTGGTTGACCCAAAAATGGACCCGCAAGGTCATCGAAAAAGTGTATTCAGGCCTTTCGCCCGATTATGGATATAGCGGAGATGAGGACCAGGGACTCATGGGTTCATTAGCCGTATTGATGAAAATAGGCCTATTTAGCATGGATGGTGGTGTGGCTCAAACGCCCTATTACGATTTAAGTAGTCCTATTTTTGATAAAATTGAAATTAAATTAAATCCTGATTTTTATACAGGGAAAACAATTTCAATAGAGACTAAAAATAATTCTCAGGATAATATGTATATCCAACAGGCGAGTTTCAATGGCAAGCCGATAAAATCTTGGATTTCACATCCTGACCTAATTAAAGGCGGAAAAATCTATTATGTTTTAGGAGCTAATCCGAACAAGAACTTTGGTCAATAATGAATATTAATTTAAAAATAGCCCCGCTGGTTTACCAATCAAATTATTTGATCAAGGCCTTATGTGTCATTTTTTTTATAGGTGTTTGTGTGGATGTCTCCGCACAAACAAAAAAAACCATCGAATATAAAGCTCCGAATTTTGGCTGCACGTTTGAAGATGGTCCCTTTAAGGCGATGATCAAGGTTGAGCAAAAAGGCCAACCTAAAATCAACCTTGAGTTTTCAACTTCTGTGGAAATTCAAGGTTGCCAAGTCATCCAGATTGATTTTGACAAAATTGAGAAAGAATTGGTGGCTAATTTTAAGCCAACAGACATCGAAGATTCCGGTAATGTGATTATATCTGCGGACCGAGGAATCAGATACGAAATTCACCTTATTTTACCCTAAATTAAAAGGGTTTTTGATTCCATAAAATGGGATTTCGAATCGGGAAATTTCGGATGACTTCTTGGTTTGTAGGGAAATGATCTAGTTTTTTCCAAAGGGCTAAGCTGTTATTATCTCCATGAATCGCAGAAAAATACAGAAAACTTTGCGCGATGGGCCACTGATCGAAATACATGACATCAGCTGGATAGGTCCACCGGCTTTTATCTTTGACGTAGGGCAATAAATAGGATACCCCTTTTTTAATCGATCGCCCATCAGGCATTTGCCAGTCCCACATATTCAATACATGAGCTAGTGTACTCATGATATCTAAATTAAATAGGGAATAACCATAAGGTTTAGTTCTTTTTAATTCGAGGGGAAATGATCCATCGACCGCCATTTGGTCTGGAATAAAATTTGTTCTAAAGCGTTTTCTACAAAAATCGATCAGTGAGGCGTTGCCAGTAAAAGATGCAAATACGGCCACTTGGAGCGCCCAACAAGTTCCATGGTTGTTTAGCGCATCTCTTTCAGCTATTCCATAGGGATGCGTCGTCATCCATAATACGTATTCCTTAAACCAGGCGACAAATGCGCCATAGTCCTCTGGGGCTATTTGGCTTTTTAGGGCTTCCATGGCCTTGACCACTTCCAAAAAATGGATGGTATCAATAATGCCAATGCCGCGCCCTGTTGCTTTTCCTTTAATTGCCTGAGCATATAATAGGGAAGGGTTCATACGCGTGGATGGGTCCACAAACCAAGCCTTAAAATGCGGAATAGCCGCTTTAGCATATTGAGCTTTTTTTGTGAATGTGTAGGCAGAAGCGAGTGAGCCTACGATCTCACTGAAACGTATCATGGCTAATCGGTGTGCCACAAAATTTTCAGGATTAGTCTCTCCGTCTCTTTGTATATAGGGACCATCGGGATTTGCTGGGTCGGGCCACCAATAATCGCCTTCCGAATAAAAATCATTGAGGCCTCCGGCTGATCGCGGACTTTGAGTGGCGGTAACGGTAATGGGTTTTTGAGCTAAATTTTTATTCGCTATCGCTATCGTTTTTGCGATACGCTCTTTGGAATAAACTTCCCTAGGAGCTACAGAAAAACCTAGGCTAGTGCTTAGTAAAAAAAGAAATAAGAAAGAAATTTTCAATTTCATTTGACTTGCATTTTTGTGGCCCACTCGGAGTATTTAGCTAAAAGATTTTTAAATTTTTCGGGATTTTTTTTGATCAAATTATTTGTTTCAATTCGATCTAATCTGACATTGTACAATTCCCATTCTTTCACTTCATCGTCCCAAACCAGTTTCCAATCCCCTTCCCGAATCGCCCGATTTCCAAAATGCTCCCAAGCAATAAAAGGTTGGGATGCCCTTTTGCTTTGTTTAAATATGGGCACCAAGCTTTTGCCCTCGACGGCCTTTGATGATTTAGTTTTTGTTAAGTCCATGATGGTTGGGAAAATATCCATAATATGTCCCACTTGGTCACTTTGAAAGCTTTTTTTAATGCCTGTTGGGTATGAAATAATTAAAGGCGTCGAAATTCCACCCTCGTGCATCCAATGTTTGTACATCCGAAAAGGCGTATTACTCGCATAGGCCCATTCTTTTCCGTAGGTGGTGTAGCTTCCCGGGGCGCCAATTTTCGTAGTCAATGAAGCATTGTATTTATCTTGTCCTAAATCTTTGGATGAACGTTCGTTTAATACCTCGTGGCAAGCGCCATTATCTGAAAGGAAGAAAATAACAGTATTGTCAAAGGTTCCATTGGCTTTTAATTCCTGTATTATTTTCCCGATTCCTTGGTCCATCTTGTCGACCATCGCCGCATAAGTGGCCATTCTTTCGATCCAAATTATCTTGTCGGCTTCTTTTCCAAAATCTACAATCATTGGATCCGATCCAGGTAAATGGTCAATATTGGGATTTAATTTAAGTTTATTTTGTTGGTCAAATCGCTGCTTCCGCAAAGCTTCCCATCCCTGAGTGTATGTAGATTTATAGGAATCAATCAAATCTTGGGGCGCGTGTATCGGCCAATGCGGCGCCGTGTAGGCTACATAAAGAAAAAACGGCTTTCCCGTAGAATGATTTTTCCGTAAATAGGAAACGGATTTATCTGAAATGGCATCTGTAAAATAATAATTTCCCTTGGGTGCAAACGGCTCGTTATCTTCTACGAGCTGGCGTTTAGGCAATAATTCATAATAACTATTAGCCCCTGAAATTAATCCATAAAAGTGATCAAAACCTCTTTGGTTAGGCCAATCGGGCTTTTTTTCGCCCACATGCCATTTGCCAGCCATGTAGGTATTGTATCCATTCTTTTTTAATTCCTCGGCGATCGTCGGGGTATTTACGTTTAAAAAACCTTGGTAAGATCCCGTTTTACTCCGATCATAATCACTTGTAACCACCATTCCTCCCATACCTGCTTGGTGTGGATACATACCTGTAAGTAAAGAAGCTCTACTCGGGCAACAGCGTCCTGCATTGTAAAATTGGGTAAAAATGGCCCCCTTCTTGCCCAGTAAATCGATGTTGGGCGTTTTGATTTCTGATCCAAATATTCCAATATCACTATAGCCCATGTCGTCCACCAAAATCACGATCACATTAGGTGGAGTTTTTTGTGCTAATAAAATCGGTGGAATAGCTATGAAAAATAAGCAAATTAGGATGTAATTTTTCATTGTTTAGTCAGTTTAAGTTCTTCCATGAGGGCCAACGAGAAAAAGGCTGATGTATATGCGCAAGTAATTGGATACCATGGTCTAAAAGCGGCGCCGACGGCCGAATGAATTGTTTTCCCAACAATCCCCCCATATGCTTGTCGGTCAGGTCCTTGGTATTGATTTTTCATACACCAAGTTAATGATTTTCGAGCCATCATGACATATTTTTTCTCTCCACTAGCTGCGTATAATTGGTATAATAAATAACTCCACAAGGCAGTGCCTTTTTCACTTATGCCCACTTTCTCTACAGGCTCATCCGTGATAAAGTTCCAGTGGCCATCAGGTTTTTGCCAAACTTGCATGCGATCGGCCATTTTTTTAGCTAAATCGAGGTAAGGTCCTTTTGGGTTGTTTCGATGAGCGGCCAATAATCCCTCCATCGCCCAACCAAGTCCCCGAGTCATTTTTATGGTGGGTTGAACCCCAGTTTTTTGATGCCATCCTCGCTCCCATAACCCGTCGGGCCGACTCAGTTTTTTCAAATGCTCTTGTATATATTGTTCGGCCATGTTGAAATACTTAGGGTCTTTTGTTGTAGCGTATAAATTAGCTATTCCTTCAGCTCCAAAACCCGATTCATCAATCGTATGCTCAGAAAATTTTTGTTCATCCACATAATAATCTTGTGGGATAAGACCATATTGGGTCATTAAGCGATCCGTAGTTTCAGCTAATAATTTCGCCGCATCTAAATATTTTTTATTTCCTGTTTCAGCGTATAGGGGAATCCAAGCCCAACCTGAAAAAAAATTCGCATCAGAAGTGCTATAACATTGTTGGTACCCAAAATCTGGCAAAATAATATCTCTTCTCCAGCGGGAAAGTGGTACACCAAACATAGGATGTTTGACATCCATGATTCGTGTGTTGATGGCCGACTGACCTATTTTTTCTGCTGCTGACAATAGCCCTTCAGACGATGTGGAAATAGTTAATGCAGATATTTTTCGAGCGTTTAAAAGCACTTTTACCGCGGGTCCCGAACCCCAAATCCAATGATTTGATCGATAACTCTGTGCATCTAAATCATAAAATAAGTTGAGCCCCCCGTACGTCAGACTACTAGCATTGTTGTTTTGAGATCTAAGGATATAATCGATGGATTTTGAAAGAGCTATTTTTAAGTTTTTTTGAGTTAAACTACTATTTGTTGGCTCCGACCTCACTATAGTGTTTTTAGACCAATCTATTTTATGTTTGATTGTTTTTGATATCCCATTTTCCTCGTAATGCAACGTAATTGTACCTTTCCAATCCTCACTTAAAGGAGTAAAATGATAGGTTAATGCACCATTTAATGGCTGTAAAGTTTGTTGAATATAAAAGTCTTTAATTTGACGGGCGCGCGGTTCTATGTACAGCGTGTTTTCCCAGTCTTCCAAACGGTCTGCCTCAAGGTTTATGTTCTTTTTATTTTGTTCAGATTTTTTGAAAAAATGCTGATTCCAAGCTGACACTGTGGCCATTGAATCAAGAATAATATGCCCTTTCATACCTGGATTTCGAACAAAATCAATCACGGGATACCAAATTTGTTTATTGGGTAAAGGATTAGGTAATACCGTTTGTGGCTCAGGATGTTCGGTTGAAATATCGGTGATCTTCGTTATCCGAGTATTTCGATCACTTCTTATTTGAATTTTTACATCTTGAACATGAGTACCTAAGCTTGCATGAAGCGTAATTCCGGCTCCGTTTTGACTCCAAGACACCTCATGTTGATTAGCTTGCGCAAACAATATTTCAGAGGACAATAGGAATAAACTGATGAATATTGATCTCATTTTTTATTTTTTTGACGGACCAATGCTTCTAAAAAATAGTAATCAGCATACACGATGGGTGCATCTATTTCAAATCCATTTGGCAAACCGCCCGTGCTGTGGTTTAAAAGAAACCCATGAGAAGAAGAGGCTACAGGGGCTAAATAATCGGAAGAACTAAGGCTTGCTAAGATCTTATCGGCAAATCCTTGGTAATAGTTTTTTTTGTAGGGTTGTAGGTTGGCCAACTCATACAACGCGGAAGCAGTAATAGCCGCGGCGGAGGCATCTCTGGGTACATGAGGGATTTTAGGATCATCAAAATCCCAATAAGGAACAAGGTCTGAAGGTAATCTAGGATGATTCAAGATGTATTGAGCAATATTTTCAGCTAAATGTAAATATTCTTTTTTCCCCGTTTCTCGATAACATACCGTGTAGCCATAGAAAGCCCATGCTTGGCCTCGCGCCCACGCAGATGCGTGCGCATAGCCTTGATGCGTATTTTTTTTGACTACGGCACCCGTTTGAACATCGTAATCTAATACATGGTAAGAGCTAAAGTCGGGCCTAAAATGATTTTTCAAGGTTGTGTTGGCATGCGAAACGGCAACCTTATAAAAAGCAGAATCCTTGGTTTCCCTGAAGGCCCAAAACAATAATTCTAGGTTCATCATATTGTCGATGATCACTGGGTTAGCCCATTTGTCCCGACTATGATCCCAAGAGCGAATAACACCTGTGATGGGGTTGAATCTTTTTATATTGGTTCTGGCTGATTGAATTAAGATATCACGATAAGTAGCATTGTTAGTCAAACGAAGCCCATTCCCAAAACTTGTGAACATCTTAAATCCCATGTCATGGGTTCCAGCATTCATTTTTTCCTTCTCTAATGGTAGCGTGTAATTTTCTGCTTGGGCAGCCCACTTTTTATTTCCAGTTAATTCATATAAATACCACAAGCCCCCTGGGAAAAATCCTGAGCACCAGTCTTTTGAGGCAACTAAAATTAATGAATCGTTGCGCACGGTTCTCGGACTCACCTTGTCGCTATTTCTTGAAGCAACTCGGGAAGACTCCCTCAGCGCATAATCCATTTGAGATTCTATTTTTGTGATCAGGCTGGCTTGTTGGGCCGCGCCGCTAAAACACAATAGCGAGAAAAAAGCAATGTATTTTTTCATGTTATCTGGATTGATTTTGAGTTTTTAAGAAGTTGGTTAACATCTCCTGATGTTGTTTTAAAACACTAGAATATTCAGTTTTTAAGGCCAAATTTTCTTTTTCGAGAGGATCTTTTTTATAGTCATAAAGTTCTATGCCGATCACTGGATTATCTGAATTGATTTTAGAGGTATGGAACTCTCCTTTAAACCAAGTGACCATTCTAAATTGGTCAGTCCTAATCGCATAACCCATCGCTTTATCGTTCATGCGTGGATATTGACTTTGAGCAAATCTTTTCACTTGTAGGCTCGGATTTTTCATGGCAGGAACTAAACTTTTTCCTGCTAATCCATTCGGGATTTGAAGCCCGGCCAATTCAGTCAGTGTGGGAAATACGTCAACAAACTCAGAAATCCCCTTTACTTGTTGGCCCCCTTTGAAACCTGGCGCAGAGAAAATTAAAGGAGCTCTTGTAGCCTGTTCAAAATTGCTATGTTTCGCCCACATCGTATGGTCACCTAAATGCCAACCGTGATCTCCCCAGAGTACGATAATGGTGTTTTTATCTAGACCTTGTTCATTTAGGGCATCAATAAGCAAGCCTACTTGGGCATCCGTATAACTCACACTCGCATAATAACCATGAAGTAGTAATCGCTGTAATTCATCTGATTTAGGCGAATATCCAGTTGGCATACGCTCGCCCGAAGGTAAAATATATTGATTAACTAGCTCATTAGATGCTTGAAAAGCAAATTCAGGTGTTCCTGCAGATAAGGACTGAAACTCGGCTAATTTTAGTGTGGATCTTTCGTAGCGGTCCCAATATTTTTTTGGGGCAACAAAGGGTAAATGGGGTTTAGTAAGACCCACGGCCATGAAAAATGGATTTCCTTCTGTTTTTAATTTTTTTATTTGTTGGATTGCTTTTAAGGTATTTGCTCCATCTATATAGGCGTCATCAGGAACGTCGATGGCTTCGTAAAGAGGTCGGCGGCCATTTTCGACAAAGTCCTCTAATTCTTTTCCTTTTAGTCCATTTTTTATTCCTTCCTCTCGGAAGCTGCCGATCAATCGAATAAGTTCCTGTGACTGATAATAGTTATTGAAGGGTTTATTAAAACCTTTGGCAAAGTCATCTTTATCTAGTTTTAAGTAGGGGATAGACCAAGAGGCCTCATCCGAATTTTTATCCACAGACCTTGAGTCAAATACTTTTCCGATCCCAGAGGTGGTGTAACCTTGTTGGCGGAAATACTGCGGCAATGTCAATATGTTAGGAACTTTGTCCCGTATCAGCGTTTTTAAATCCCAAATCTGTGTATAATCTGGCCGCTGTCCTGTAAGTAAACTAGCTCGAGTGGGTGCGCAAACGGCTTGTTGGCAATAATTTGATAAAAATACAGTCCCCGACAAAGCCAGTTTATCAATATTAGGCGAGTGTACTTGAGTTTCTCCATAACAACCTAGCATGGGCTTAAGGTCGTCGATAGCAATGAAAAGTACGTTGGGTTTTGATTTATTTTGTGCAAACGCACAGAGGGTCATGAATTGTAGAATCGCAAAAAGGTATTTTGCTGTTTTCATAGGTTTGTAGAATGCAATGATAAAGCGTGTAAATTAAAAATAACTCCCCAATTAATAGGGAGTTATTTTTAAAATTACTGAGAAAAATTGTTATTTGATGGAAGGGTTATTAACTAACTCCACATCAGGAAGGAATAATGTAAAGCGAGCAATGCTGCCTCCCGTAGGAGTTTTTCCAGCGGCTTTCGCTACTGCATCAGCACGTCCTGTTCTCACCATATCCCACCATCTTTTACACTCATAGATGAATTCATATCCTCTTTCTTGGAAAATCAAATCGTCAAAAGCTGTTTTGGATAACCCGGCAGGAAAGTCAGCGAATGTGCTCGACTTAGCTAAGTCTACCCCATATCCTCTTCTACGAACTTGGTTTACCGCGTCATAAGCAGCTTGTGTTGGACCATTTAATTGGTTTTCACATTCAGCAAAAATCAAATAGGCCTCAGCAAAACGATATAAATAATAATCATTTCCAGCAGCTGTTTCTTCAGGTGCAGCACCATCTCGGAATTTACCAAACATAAAGGAAGCTTGAGGAATTAAATTGGCTCTTACCTTTACACCTTTGATAGTAATGGTATCGATTAAATTCCAAGTTCTACGTAAATCTTTCCTATCCCAATCTCTGATTAAAGGAGCATTTCTACACATTAACGCGGAGATTCCACGAGCAGCAAGACCAGCATCTAATGCTCTACCCTCGAAAGCATAGGTTGGCAAGAATGAGCCTAAAGCTTTTTGCTGTGAAAATTTGATCGCAAAAATTTCTTCAGAGTTCGTTGGCGTAGAGGGCGAATATAAAGTCTCTAATGATTTTACTAAATCATAACCATACGTTGCTTTGTTGTCGATTACCTCCTTTGCTTTTAAACGAGCATTGGTATAATCTTTTTTCCATAAATAAATATCAGCAAGCATCATTTTGGCTGAACCTTTAGTCGCTCTTCCAGTGTTAGCTTCTGGAACTTTGTTAGGCAAATTTGCCTCACAATAGGCCAAGTCTTTGGTAATTTGATCAATGATAATGCTAGAGCTTGTTAAAGGCAAAGCTGTTCCATCTGAGTTTGCGATAGGAGACAAACGTAAAGGAACGTTGCCATGCATACGGGTCAACCACCAATAGCATAAGGAACGAACGAAATAAGCCTCCGCTTTATAAGGTGCTTTGATGTTTTCTGCAAGTGACTTATCATCTTCAATCGCTTTGATGATCAAATTTGATTTTCCGATGGCTTCATAGAAAGTTGTCCATCTTGCTGCATTATCATTTCTTTGAGGCTCAAAATTATAGTTCATATAATTAGTTCCACCCCCAGCAGGTAATTGGCAATACTCTGCTAAACCTTCAATATCCCTTGTTAAAGTAGATTCCCAGAGACGACCACGAGAACGTGAAAGTGGCTCATAGGCCCCGATGACAAACGCATCCAAAAGAGGCTTGCTTAATGTTGAAATTTGATATCGAGCGGGAGGAATTTCTTCTAAAAATTTCTCGCAGCTTGAAAGTGATCCCATCATGAAGATCATTAAAATGGGAATTATTTGTATGTTTTTTATCTTTTTCATAACCTGAATAATTTAAAATTTTAAAGAATTAAAAGTTGACGGTCAAACCTAATGTAACCGTTTTAGAACCTGGATATGCACCATTGTCAACCCCTTGTTGGAGTGAGTTTCCACTAAATGCATTTACCTCAGGATCATATCCTTTGTAATTGGTTATGGTAATTATATTATTACCTGATAAATAAATATTGGCAGATTTGATAAACTTAGTATCTCCCAAAGGCAACGCGTAATCAATACGAATGTTTCGTAAACGAATGTAAGATCCATCCTCAATAAACAAATCAGATCTTCTGTGAATACTAGAGGCTCTTGGCTTTGGATAGTAGGTATAAATTTCCGCTGAACGATTGTAAATTGGCGTAGGAGTAGCCGCTGTAAATAACATTTGATTATCAATGCTGTTTCCTTGAACACTCGACCAAGTCATCATAAAGTTAAAGCGCTTATATTTTAAGCTCGTATTTAAACCTATGATCGTCGATGGATAAGGATTTCCAATGTACTGGTTGTCACGTCCATCAATAATTCCATCTGCATTCACATCCATAAATGCCATTTCTCCATCTGCTGCGTACCCATTGAATTTAGGTCCGTAAAAAGAGGATAATGGATCGCCCGGAGTAATTCTAGAGTTACCAGAACTAAATGGCAAATTGTTTTTAGTAGCAACTACCTTGTTCTTATTGATAGAAAGGTTGGCGTCGATAGACCAACGAAGATCCTTGGTCGCAATTAGATCAGTACCAATTTCCAATTCAAATCCTTTATTTTCTACTTCACCCACGTTGTCAATAATCGTATTATATCCAGACGATGGAGGTAGTTGGACCGTCGCTAATAAAGAAGTCGTGTTCTTTACATAATAATCTAAAGTAACCCGATATTTATCATTTAAGAATCCGAAATCTAAACCAGCATTCGTTTGAGTTGTTGTTTCCCAAGTCAAATTGTCATTTGGCAACGTAGGAGATAATCCCACCGCTAAACCAGATCCAGCTCCCTGTGCCGTATTAATAACGTTTCCAATCAATAATGATTGATAGGGTTGAATCGCAGGGTTTCCAGACTGTCCCCAAGTAGCACGAACTTTAAGGTTAGAAATAGCCGTCACATTTTTCATGAAAGGCTCTTCAGACGCTTTCCAAGCTAAACCCAATGAAGGGAAAATACCGTATTTTTTATTCTTGCTAAATACAGACGCGCCATCTCTACGAATACTGGCTGTAAATAAATAACGATCTTTAAAGTTTAAACGTACCCTTGAAAAACCTGAAACTAAGCGGTTTGTGATGATATCAGTAACCGGTTTTGAAACAGATCCTGCTGCCGCAAAGCTATAATTTTTCAAATCATCTGAAATATATTTTGATCCTAACAAATTGATGATGTCTTGTTGGGCCGATTGGATAGAACCCCCAACAATACCTTCAAATTCCAAATCACCAAACTTCTTTTTGTATTCCAAATAATCTTCAGCCACTACATTTAAAGAGCTTGTCGTTGTTAATTGGCCTATACCCACCCCAGAACTTAATTGGGCTAACACAATTGGGAAATATAAATCCGCACGTGCAGAAAAATAATCACCTCCTATTCGGGTGGTATTAACTAATCCCTCAGCTAATTTAACATTGAAATCCATACCGCCTTGAAAACGAACCACAGTATTGCGATCTAATGATTCCTTCGTAAATGCTAATGGATTTTCTACGTCGATTCCACTGAAAGAAAATGGTCTAGGATTTCCATAGGTACCATCTGCATTATAAACAGGTACTGTAGGTGATGCTAAAACCATAGCACCTACTCCATTTTTACCCGTATAACGGGTTGGTGAGTTATCTGACGCAGAGAAACCATTAGAGACAGTTCTAGATGCGGTCATATAAGTTCTTAAGCTAATTCTTGAATTCAACTGAGAAGTTAAATTGAAACGCATGGATCCTCTATTGAAGTCAGAACCTTTGATAATTCCTGGTTGGTCTAAGTAGTTTCCAGAAACATAGTACTGCGTTTTATCATTACCACCTGAAAAACTTAAGGTGTGATTTTGCTGCAAGGCTGATCGCAATACTTGATCTTGCCAATCCGTTTCCGCATTCTTCGCATTCGTTACTTCAGCAGGAAGTGCAAGATTTGAATTTGTATAATATTGCTTAATAAAATCAATCATTTGAACTCCATTCATCAAGTTCAATTTTCTTTGGATGATCTGATTGGTATAAGTAGATTCGTAGGTAACGCGACTCACACCTGCTTTACCACTTTTAGTCGTGATTTGAACTACACCATTCGCTCCTCTTGAACCATAAATCGCGGTGGCAGATGCATCTTTTAATACTTCAATACTTTCGATATCACTTGCATTAAAAGAGGACATACCGTTCATAGCTCTATTGTCATTGTTGTATTGAGGTACTCCGTCAATCACAAAAAGTGGCTCATTACCGCCTGCGATGGATGTAACTCCACGTACACGAATGGAAATACCTGCACCGGGTTGGCCAGAACTTTGTTGTACCTGAACTCCAGTCATTCTTCCCTGCATAGCAGATTCGACACTGACAACCGGCATTTCTTGAATCGTTGCTGATTTAATGGAAGAAGCTGAACCTAAGAAGTCCTTCTTTTTTTGATTTCCGTAACCCGTAACGACAATTTCTTCTAAGGATTTAGCATCTACGGCTAATTGGATATTTAGAACAGATTGATTGGCAATTTTAACTTCTTGAGACTTATAGCCTACAAAAGAGAAAACTAAAACGTCTCCAGGATTTACGTCAATCGAATATTTTCCATTAACATCTGAATTGGCTCCAGTGGATGTGCCTTTTTTGGCAATCGTAACTCCGGGCATTCCAGCTCCGTTTTCATCAGTTACAGTTCCGGTTAGTTTGGAAGCTGCCACTGCATTAAGGTTCGTCGAACCAAGCGTGTAAAACAATGGCATTGCAAAGGCCATTGCGAATAGGATGCTCCAACGAGCTACCCTGTGTTTCATGGGGTAAGTTTTTTTCATCAAAAGTATTTTTAGGATTTAATTAATATTGGATATTTTGAAATTGGTTAAATTAAAAAATATCCCTAAATAATGATACAGATTTATAGGTTCAAACCCAAAAGAATTAGGCACTTTTTTTTCCGTAAACGTTTACGGTAACGTTTGCAGAAAAAGATTTAGCATGATTTTATGTTTTAATACCGAAAAAAGGTTTATTTTAAGAAGTAGAAATTTAATTTTACGGAAAATTATTAATTGAATTATTCCAATAAAAAAAGGTGTTGCGGTTTTAAACGCAACACCTTTTGAGCAATATTTTTGAAATTTATTGAATAGTAAACTGATAATTTCCTTGTAATCCTTTTTCTTTTGAAGTGAATACAATTCTTTGAACAGGTTTATTCGACCACTTGGTTTTAAAACTTTTATACTCAGGTCCCTCAGTGGAAGGAAGATCTACCGTCATCGTCCACTTTTTAGCGTCATACGTTAGTACATGTTTATCTCCTGTACTCGTTGTCAAATTTAATTTCCCTGGTGTAGAAGAATCAATCGTACACAAAGTCATGAAGGCTTGTTGGACCGCTTGCTTATTTTCAGAAAGTTCAAACTGATCTTTAATTTCTACTTGGCCTTTCAATTTATTCAATTGCAAGGTTCTTTTCCATGTTTTAATCCCTGCTTCCGCTGGATAGGCTTTCGCTAAATCTAAAGACATTCCCGCCGCTTTTTCATTCATGAAATTACTCACTGCGCTAGCTTCAAACTCCCGACCTACTTTTTGGCCTACTCCATTAATGAAAGGTAAATTGTGGTATTCAGATTGAGTAAACCAAAGGGAATAGCGTTGTGCAGAAAAAGTCCTAGCCGTGTAGTTTCCTCGGCCTGCGTCGATAATAATCGGTTCGCCTTTCGCATAATAGACAAAATCGCCTACATCATTATGGTTATGCGACTCAGCATTATGTCCACCATGTGCTGCAAAAAACAAGTCTTTATGTCGTGCCGTCACTACTTGGATGTCATTAAACCAATAGTCGCCAAGCTCCGGATGAGCTATTTTTTCCTTCGGCATGGAACTAAAAGCCATTAAGTTCCAAAGATGTCGGTGTTTTTGATACCCTGTCATACTGATGGCCGGATCAAAATTTTGTGTCGCCCATTGGCCAAAAGCCATCAAAGGAGCATCATTTAATGCTTTTCCAAATCGATACAGCATGATGCCATCCGGTTTCAAGGTAGGATCTGCGTCAGCAAAATTCACAAAGTAGTCATTCGAAATATGCATCTTATATACATAGGAAGCCATTTTTTGGATGAATGGCTCTTTGTAGATTTCACATTTTTCATTGGTCGCCGAAGCCAATACTTGGAGTGCATCAAATGCACTTGCTCCCGCAGCAAACCAATACGATGGACCTTCATCGCAACCCGCATCATCTCCTAAACCATTAAAATATAGGTCTAGGTAGTTCATGTGGGTGTACACATGTGAAAGCCGAGTGGCTTCATTTTTTTCTAAAAGTAAATTGGCCAACATCACATTCGAGATAATCCATGGATTCCAGTTATTTACGGCACGTGTTTTACTGAGCCAATTATACCGTTCTTGGGCCAGGACCGGTGTTAGGATTTTTTTATTGACCTCGAAGTAGATTCTTTTACGTAAAAGTTTAGAGATTTTATCCAATTTGTCTCCCACAAAATAGTCGGTCAGCGCCAGACCCACGGCAGTTTCTGCCCCAAATAGATCGACCGTTGGGTCCTCAGCATCCGGCATTCCACTTCTCGCTTTTTGGACCGACAAATGTGCGGGAACTCCCCAATAAGTTTCTTCACAGATCGACCAGACATAATTCATGATTTTTTCAGTAAAGCGGCCTTTATCTTCTAGTGTCTCAGCAATCACAAGTTCCATCAGACTATTTCTTTTTCCGAACGAAATTTTACCATGTTCTTCTCGATCACCCGATCGAACATATTCCATTAAAAGCGTAGCATCAATCACTGGAACTGGCTTATTTAAAACCGATTCAGCTCTTTTGATGATTTGTTTTTGCTCATCCTCTGGGATGATATTAACCCATTCAGCACGTGTTTTTGGATATGGCTTATAGTCCTTTTGTGAAATGAGCGCCTTTTGCACCATTTCTTTACTGAAGGCTTTAGCTAAAAAATTACGAGGAGTTACTTGTGCTTCTGCCAAAGCAGAAATCAAAATTAAGCTTACATAGAGCAAGTGTTTTTTCATAAATTGGAGGTTTAGTTTTAGCCTTTGGGGCTTAGTTTGATTTGCAATTTAACATTTCCTATTTGATTGGCAATCCTGACCATTAGTCTTTGCGTTCCCGTATTTAATTTTTCGGGGGCTGATTTGCTTGCCGATTCAATTGTGAATTTTGCCCCCGCAGGACTTATGATTTCAGCTTCCAACGTTTTTGTCGTGATGGTCGCATTTCTGAGAATGGCTTTTCCGCTCGGTAAAATCTCAATCGACTGATCCGTCGTCATTCCCCAAGCGACTTCTGTGGCCGATTTGATTACAAAATCATCTTCAATGACTACGTCTTTTCGGTTATTCACTAGACTTATTTTTCGGGTAGATTTGCTCGAATAATCGCGATAAGCCTGGCTTAAATCTAAGATTGCATTAGGCTCAGAAACATTTAAAGCAGTACTAGAAAAGGTCGCTTTAGCTAATTCGTATTGGTTTTTGTTTCCTAAAACAGGTATGTTGTGACTTAATGAACCAAGTCTATAATAGGACCATCTTTTGCCGCCGACGCCCATGGTCCAATATCCATCTAGGTTATAGTCGTCGGAGCCTAGGTCTTTGGCCCAACGAACACCCCCCGCGTCTAATTCGAAACTACCTAGATCTAAATGTGAATGGGGGGAACTGTTTGTACCTGATTTGACCGCAATCCAAGTGGCAAATTTATCCGTCCAAGAACTGCGCATGATGACCAAATCATTTATTTCTCCTTTTAACATATGGTCTAATGGTACTGTAGGTGCGGAATTACTTGAACTTCTGTACCAAACCACATGAAAAGGTTTGGCTAAAGCTGAGGTGGCCGACATGTAATTATGTAAGTAATTTGAAATGTCCGTGTTTGAATAGGTATTGGCCATAAAGAACATGGCTGGCGAGGTGGTACCTTTACTATTTTCACCCGAATCGGCAAAGTTGAAAATAAAGTTCGTCGGCCCCGTCGTTAGCATAGGAGCAAAGCCTGTTTTGGAAAGACCTTCTGTTGTCTCTAAATTTTTCATCGTTCCTAAAGCCGTTTGCAAGGCGGACATGCCATAGGAAAGGTATTCAGTGGCATATGCCCAATAGCCCGGTCCCTCATACCAAGACCCATCCGGGGCATAAAATTTATTTGAGTAAGGTAGATTGGCGACGACTTTAGGGATGTATTCATCCGCATATTTAGGGTCGGTTTCGGCGATGGCTAATGAGGCAACGATCAAAGCTCCGTTGCAAACTTGATTCCAATTATTATCCCCTTTTGCCCACCAAGCCGTTTCGTAAATTTTTTTATACTCATCTAAGCCTTTTGTTTTTAGCCCATTTCGAATGAATGCTCGGTCTGTTTCGGATAAAAATGGATAAAGCCAATCATAGCCGATCGCCACCCCATTGGACATTTCAGCCACATCTAAAAAATGAGACGGATTCCAATCCGAAAATTCACATACCGTTTTCAAATTAGCCACAGCGGCATCGAGATACTTTTTATCTCCAGAAAAATGATAGGCTAACGCTAAATGTGTGGTACGGTTAAGCAATTCTCGGCTGACATCTAAAAGCCTTGGACCTATTAATGTTCTTGTTAACGGGGCCCGATTCACAATACTATTAGCGGAGGCAATCACTGCTTTGATGTATTTATCTAAAACAGGATCTGTTGGCTGAAGTTTTTTTAATTCCGCCACTCGTTCATTGGTTAACATGAGTCGAGGATGTTGGCTTTTCAACGTATTTAATGAGGCGGGCAATGCGATTATTTGAGCAACTGAATCCTCTTTCTTGCATGCGAAAAGTAAATAAGTAATGCTTAAGATGTATATAATGCGCATGCTTTTCGAGTCAATTAGGTCTTTGTTTATTCGTATTCAAAGATAAAATGATTTTTTAATTAGAACACCAAATAAAGCGGCTATTTGTGGCTCGATTATTTTATAAAAGGTAATTAGTATATAAAAATAAAAGTTTAATTTGAGCGTTAGCTTTTCGAAATCATCCGGTAAACAAATTTGGATGAGACTTTTTTCTTAATTCTATATAATCTATTAACCATGCGCCAACAAATTTTAAATCACCTCGAAGACCCAGACCAATTAGAGAAATTATACCGCTCAAACAGTTCGGAATTTGCGAAGGTTTTTAATTCTGTTTTCCCTGAAATAAAGGATGATAAATTGGCCCAATATTGGCATGCTCGGTTAAGCTATGAACGTTCAGAGATTTCTTGGGGAACAAAAAATGATTGGATTTTTATATTGTTAGCTTCTTTAGTTGCAGGTTTAATGGCCAAAATACCAGCGATATTTCAGATCAAACCAGAATTTTTTTATACACGCAACATTGGCTTTATCGTTTTCCCAGCTTTGGCTAGCTATTTTATTTGGAAACGAAATATTCCTTTGCCACGAATATTATTTACTGTGGTGGCCTTCGCATTAGCGGCAGTTTACATTAATTTTTTGCCGGATCTGCCTAATAACGATACCATCATATTGGCATGTTTGCATGTACCATTTTTGCTATGGGCACTATTGGGAATTAATTTCGTAGGTCTTGATTTGAGAAATGATGAAAGCCGATTAGATTTTTTGCGATTCAATGGAGACTTTTTAATCCTGAGTGGAATTTTGGTGATTGTTGGAGGACTGTTTACTGCGATTGTCATTAACTTATTTATGGCTATAGGGATAAAAATCGAGGACTTTTACTTCGATTATTTAGCTGTTTTTGCAGGAGCTTCCTTACCCATTATTTCCACTTTTCTGACACAATTAAACCCATCAATGGTCAATAAAGTTTCCCCCGTTGTTGCGAAAATATGTAGCCCTGTGGTATTGATTATGCTCATCGTTTATTTAGGTGCCGTTTTGCTTTCTGATAAGGATCCCTACAATGATCGGAATTTTTTATTGGTCTTTAATTTATTGTTGCTTGGCGTCATGGCTATCATCTTGTTTTCTTTAGCTGAAACGGCTAAAGATTTCGGGAACTCTTGGAGTCTCTTTATTTTGCTTGCTCTTTCTGTTGTCACGATGGTTGTCAATGGAATCGCATTTACGGCTATTCTATTTAGAATTTCAGAATGGGGAATAACGCCTAATCGGCTAGCTATTTTAGGGGCTAATTTTCTAATGCTGGCCAATTTAGTTTTTATCGCTTATCGACTGTTTAATCGGGTCATTAAAAAAGATGAAAAAATCAGCGTGGAAAATGCGATAACCAATTTCCTTCCAATCTACATCCTTTGGGCCATGTTGGTCGTTTTTGTTTTTCCTCTACTGTTCAACTTTAGGTAATTGGATGCCTGATTTGGCTAAAGGTTTAAATTAAAATTTCACTTTATGAAAATGACAAAATTTGTTTTAACTGCATTGCTTGTCTCCTTGGGATCTGTCCTTTTGGGGCAAGAAATGCATCAAGATGCAAAATCAAAATTAATTCAATACAGAAAGCCCAGCTCCTTATTTAATGGACAAAATTTAAAGGGTTGGTATACTTTTGTGCAAAAAAGAGGTAAAAATATAGATCCTAAACACGTTTTTACCGTGATAGACCAACAAATCAGAATCTCGGGGGAGGAGTGGGGTTGCATCACCACAAAAAAGCAATACGAGAATTATCGATTGGCTCTTGATTTTAGGTGGGGTGGAAAAACGGAAGGCAATAGAATTGATAAAGCGAGGGATTCAGGATTGCTTTTACATTCGACCGGTGATGATGGTGGATCTGCGGGTATATGGATGCATTCCATTGAATGTCAAATTATTGAGGGTGGAACAGGTGATATTTTAGTGGTGGGTGATGGTTCTGAAAAATTCAGTATAACTGCTTCAGTGGCCAAAGAAAAGCAGGCGGGTTCTTATCGATATCAAGAGGGAGGTTTGCCAGCCGTCTTGAATAAAGGGAGGCTCAACTGGTATGGTCGGGATGAAAACTGGCAAGATGTTATCGGATTTAAAGGGAAACAAGACGTTGAAAAACCGATGGGCGAATGGAATCATTTGGAATGCATCGCTGATGGAAATGGGATAATTGTTTACCTCAATGGAGTCTTGGTCAATCGGGCAAGAGAGGTTCTACCATCTAAAGGTCAAATTCAGATTCAATCTGAGGGAGCTGAAATCTATGTTAGAAATATTCAATTAACGAAACAAAAAAAATCCCGCAAGAATTAACCTGCGGGATTTTAGATATTATCATGTGCAAATTACCAACCTGGATTTTGCTTCATGCTTGGATTAAGTGCAATCTCATTGATTGGCAATGGCCACAAATAATCACGTGCTGGATCAAACTTACGGAAACTAGCCGCTTGAGTGACAATATAGTTATCAGCTGTTAAATTCACCTTTACTGTGGTCCCAAATTCCTTAAAGAAAAAGTTTCCTAAAATTGGTTTTGGTAATTCTATTTCAGCCGTTTTCCAACGAATTAAATCCCAGTAACGGAAACCTTCTTGCGCTAGCTCCACACGTCTTTCACGTCTGATTTCGTCGCGCATCATTAAACCATTGGTCGCTGCAAATGCATTGCTTAAATCAGCTACTCCTCCACGCTTACGTAGGCGATTGATGGAAAGGTTTAAGTCAGCATCTGAAATACTTCCGTCCAATTCAAATTTTGCCTCAGCATAAATTAATAACACTTCCGCATAACGAATTAGGTTACGGTCAATAAAGGATGCTTGGTTATTCCAGTCGACGATGTTCCAATATTTACGGAAAGTAAATCCTGTCTTAGCGAAAACCAAAGAAGATACGTTGAATACTGGATTTGTGAAAATATACGAATCTCCTCTCTTTAAAACGTCATCACTTAAACGTGTATCTCGGTTTACAAATACATCGGTCGATAAAACGGGTTGCACATATAAAGGAGATTTTGTGATAGGCAATCCATCCTTCATTAGGTATGAATCTACCAATGCTTTCGTCGGGCTTTTATTTCCATTTTCAAGGATACCTCTACAATAAGTGTGAGAAGTTACTCGGTCCGTTAAGCTTACTCCATATTGTTTGACCATTACATTTTCTCTGTTGGCCCTGCCTTCTCCCTCATATTGGAAAATATTAAAATAGGGACCTGCATACAAGTCATGTTGCTTGCTATCCATAACTGCTTTGGAAGCAGCTACTGCAAGGCTAAGGTATTTTTTAGCATCACCATAGTTATGAAATTTAGCTCTCGTTCCTTCAAAAAGGGCTACACGTGCTTTGAATGCCAAAGCAGCTGTATTGGCTATACGACCATAATCAGCTGTTCCTAAGGCTGTTGGCGTAGGTAGTTTTGCCCCAGCAAAATCTAAATCAGCCATGATGAGTGTTAAGATTTCATCACGAGTTGCAGATCCTGCTTTTAATTCAGGAGAGTCATCCGTTAGCGTTTTAGTCACCAGGGGAACACCTCCATAACGCTGAAGCAAATTAAAATAACCCCAAGCTCTAAAAAATCTTGCTTCGGCTAAATAACGATCTAATGTAGCCGCTGCTATCCCTGTTTTAGGACCTTTCTCTAAGATATTATTGGCCGCACGGATTAATAGGTATTGGTTATTAAAATCAGCCGTTGCCGTAGCAGGAGCTAGACGAGAACCATCACTAATATTATTTGATGCTAAACCAAATGCATCATCAGACCAGTTGTCTTCAGTACCAAAATCAGGCAAGAAAGTGTATAAATAATTGTTTGCCGTTTTTAAATCAGATTCCGATCGCCAAAACGTCGCATCTGAAATATTGGTTTCTGGTAACCTCTCTACTTCACATCCCGTGAAGAATAAAATGGAGGCGCTTATTGCTATAATATTTTTTAATGAATTTTTCATTTCAATGTTCTTTTAAATGTCTATAGATTAAAACGAAAGATTTACACCTACAGAAGCTGTTGAGAAATACGGGTAATCATTGTCCGCATTATTCGCTGATTCTGGATCAAATAAGGTACCAAATTTTCCCATTCCTGAAACCGTTAAGATATCTTGACCAGATACATAAACGCGTGCACGTGAAACGCCAATCTTCTTAGAAAGCGCACTTGGAATCGTATATCCTAATTGGATATTTTTTAACCTTGCATACTGTCCATTAAATGCCCATTTATCCGAAGTTCCAAAATTATGTGTGGCTCCGACAAAAGGACGGGGGAACAAAGCATTTGGGTTTTCAGGAGTCCAGTAATCGCGGTGAATACCCATCGCTTGTTTCCATGTAACTAAAAGTGGTCCAACGGATTCTGATCCCGCTAGGAATGTTCTTTTACCCACACCTTGAACAAAGGCAGAAAAATCAAATCCATGTGTCTCAAAGCCTAAATTAAATCCAAAAAGATAGCGAGGTGCTGATGAACCTAATAATAGCAAATCGCCATAGTCGGCTTTACTTCCTTTTCCTACCGTGATTTGCTTATCGCCATTTTGGTCTACATATTTGATGTCTCCAGCGCCAGTACGGTTATCTTGGAACGCCGATGCTTTAACCTCATCAGCTGATGAGAAATATCCTGCTGTTTGATATCCCCAAATTGTGTTAAGAGGATAACCTTCAATCAAACTATTATTTCCTCTCGCCACCACAATTCGGTTTGAAAAAGCCACTAATTCATTCTGATTGTCTGAGAAGTTACCGCCAATATTGTAGCTGAACTTATCGCCAATTTTTCCACGGTATTTAACCTCTAATTCCCATCCCCATGATTTCAACTCCCCATTGTTTTTACGAGGCGTGGCGATACCAATGATGGCAGGAAGTTGTTGAGGTGTCAACATATTCTTATTAGATTTCACATAGTAATCACCACTGATCTGTAATTTATTCTTCATTAAACCGATATCAAAACCTCCATTAGTTGTTTCGATGGTTTCCCAAGAAAGATTCGTACTTGGCAATGAACCTTGGAAAATAAATGAAGTTCTAGAATCTCCTAAGACTAAGGCAGACCCTCGGTTCAATTGATTTACATAATCATAATTACCTAAAGTACTTCCCAATGCTCCCCCTAATCTACCCCATGAACCACGTAATTTAAATTCCGAGATGAATTGTAAAGATTCACTCATCCATGACTCACGGTGTAAGTTCCAACCCGCTGAAACGGAAGGGAAAATTTTCGTACGACCATCTTCAGCTAATTTCGAGCTTTCATCTTGACGCAAAGTACCTTCTAACAAATACTTATCATCATAATTATAGTTAAAACGCCCAAAAACAGATTGGAATGCGTAAGTGGCAATCGCCTCTGAATTGGTTTTCGTTTTATCATCCCCTAAGTTCAAGGTAGGTAGGTCATTGCTGACCATGTTACTTGCTCCCGCAGTTGTATTTACATAGCGGAAATCTTCCCACTGATATCCTAATAATGCACCAAATGTGTGCTTATTGATTTTTAAATCGTAATTCGCTAAAAATTGTAAATTTAAATTCTTAGTTACTTCGTTTGAAATCGAGTAAGAGTTAACTTGGTTTACATAACGATTTACGGCAAAACGACCCCATAATGGCACCGTTCTATTGAAGATATATCGATCACCACGGCGATATTGTGTACCAGCAACTGACCTTAACGTTAATCCTTTAACCAAATTTTCTAATTTGAACGTAAAGGTACCGTCAAAGAAATTACGGCTCATATTATTGTAACCGCCCTCAGCTAAATTAGCATAAGTCGTCGCTCCCGAGCCAGCTCCATTATATTGTCCTTTTGGAGTAAAAAATGGTGTCCTAGTTCTCAAACGATAGATATCATAGATCAATCCTTGACCACTAGCTCCCCTAGAACTTTGTTCAGTGAGTTCATTGGTATAGGCAATTCTTGTATCTAAGGATAGCTTGTTGGTCAATTTAGCACCCAAATTTACGCGCAAATTGTAGCGGGTCAATTGGTCAGGACCCACCTTAAACAATCCTTTTTTGTTATAATAACCGCCTGAAATCAAGAAATTAAGTTTGTCGGTACCACCTCTTGCCGAAATATTATGCATTTGCATAGAGGTATAATCCTTCAAAACTTGTTTGGCTAATGGCTCTTGATTGAAAAATAACCATTGAGTCGTATCTGCAGGATTGACTAAATAAGGAACATTGTTTCTAATTTGCTCCAAATCAAAATCAGAATATTCTGGACCAGAACCTGAATTTTTACGGGCTAAATTGGAGAAATTTGCTTCCTCTAATAAAGTCATTCTTTCTGGAATATTAGCGGCCCAATCGGCCCCTGACATACCCGAATAATCAAAAGTTACTTTGCCATTCTTTCCTTTTTTAGAAGTAATTAAGATAACACCCCCGGCAGCTTGTGCACCATAAATAGCCGCCGCAGCCGCATCTTTTAGAATACTAATGCTCTCGATGTCATTTTGATTCATCGTTTGCAAGGTGATGGCAGGAACAGTTACCCCATCTAAAATGATTAAAGGGTCAACGGATCCATTCGCAGTAGTTGCCCCACGAATCTGAATTCCCAAACCTTCATTACCTGGCTGACCATTGGTTCTAGTCACAATTAATCCAGGTGAAGTTCCCTGTAAGGCAGATTGCAAACTGGTCGTAGGTCTGTTTTCAATCATTTTTGAATCGACCGTAGATACAGCGCCTGTCATGTTGACTTTTTTCTGAACCCCATAACCAACTACAACCACCTCTTCAAGGCTAGCTGCATTTTCTTCTAAAGTGATTTCCACGACAGATTTATTCCCCACATTCACTTCTTGGGTTTCAAAACCAATGGAACTTATACGTAATACCGTCTTGGAGTCTACGCCACCAAGGCTAAATCTTCCATTTCCATCGGAAGTGGTTCCTTTTGTAGGTGTACCTTTGACTGAAATAGCGACACCGGGAACACCGTCCCCTTTTGCGTCTTTAATATTTCCTGTGATTGTTTTTGTTTGCGCCATGGCTGTTCCTGAAAAGATTAGCCAGCAAACGAAAATCCATAGGCTGTTCTGCCAGGACTTTCCTTTTTTGTAAATTTTTGTCATATTTAGATCGTAAATTGTTTTTTGTAAGGGGGCAAAATTAGCATTTTTCTTTTAAAAATTATAATAAAGTATACCACTGTTTTCAAAATCGATCCTATATCTTTACAACTCAAATCCAAATTGAATTATGAAAAAAATCCAACTCATTATTTTACTCATTCTTTTTGCATGTCGTTCTTTTGCTCAAAATGCTTACAACATCATTCCTTTGCCTAAATCTTTAAAGCCTGCTGAAGGTACATTTGTGATTAAAAAAGGAATCTCCGTGTACATGAATTCAGAAGAATTTAGCCCATCGGCCAATTTGTTAGCTTTACAAATTAAAAATGTGTCGGGCCAAGTAGTACCTGTTAAAATGGCTAAAACTGCTTCCTCAGGAATAATATTTAGCAAAAATGATGCTTTAGGAGAAGAGGCCTATAGTTTGAAAGTGACTTCTAAAAAAGTTGAAATTCAGGCAAAAACGGGGAAAGGTGCTTTTTATGGTTTGCAGACGTTGCTCCAATTGATGCCTGCGCCTATTTATGGAAATGAGTTGTCTACCGTTGCTATGACCATTCCCAACTGTCTGATCGAAGATGCTCCTCGGTTTAGCTACCGCGGTTTAATGCTAGATGTAGGCCGTTATTTTTTCTCAGTAGATGCGGTAAAGCGCTACATCGATTTGATGGCTATTTATAAATTAAATACGTTTCATTGGCATTTGACTGAAGATCAGGGCTGGCGTATTGAAATAAAAAAATATCCTCTGTTGACCTCAATATCTTCGGTAAGAAAGGAAAGTATGTTGGGCCATTACCGGGACCAAAAATATGATGGAAAGCCACATGGTGGATTTTATACACAAGAGCAAATAAAGGAAGTAGTTGCCTATGCCACTTCTAAATACATTAACGTAATCCCTGAAATTGAAATGCCAGGTCACTCGACGGCTGTATTGGCAGCTTATCCACAATTGGGTTCCAATGGGGATAAAATATTACAAGTGAAAACGAAATGGGGCGTGGCTGATGACGTCTTGTTCCCACGTGAAGAAACTTTTACATTTTTAGAAGATGTGCTGACCGAAGTGATGGCTTTATTTCCTGGTCAATACATTCACATTGGTGGGGATGAATGTCCCAAAACCCAATGGAAAGAAAGTCGTTTTTGCCAAGATTTAATCAAAAAATTAGGCTTGAAAGATGAGCATGAATTACAAAGTTATTTCATTCGTCGGATCGATAAATTTGTTACTTCCAAAGGGAAAAAATTATTGGGTTGGGACGAGATTTTAGAAGGTGGTCTATCACCTAACGCCATGGTCATGTCGTGGAGAGGAACGAAAGGTGGGATTGAAGCTGCAAAACAAAACCACGATGTGGTGATGTCGCCTAATTCATTTTTCTACATTGATTATTACCAAGCGGACCCTAAAACAGAACCTGTTGCTATCGGAGGATTCTTGCCTCTAAGCAAATGCTATTCTTTTGAGCCAGATTTGCCGGAATTAACAGCTGAAGAAGCTAAACATGTGGTGGGTATTCAGGCCAACTTATGGACCGAATATGTCAGTAATTTACCTTATGCGGAGTACATGACCTATCCAAGAGCTTTGGCTTTATCCGAAGTTTCTTGGTCTCCCAAAGGATCAAAAAATTACGAGGATTTTAAAAAGCGTTTGAAGGGACACATGCCTTCCATGGATGCTTTGAAGATTAATTATTCTAAAGCATTCTTAACTCAACCATAAATAGGATCTTTTTATTTAGCAAAAAACTCTTTTGATATTCAAAAGGGTTTTTTGTTTTTATACTCGATAAATTAAAATGCATCAAAATTTAGGATCCACAAACTCCCAATCTTTTACGTGAGAGGGTCGATGTTGCTTTTTAGCAATCTCGTCCATCTTTTTAATGAGTTCTGGGTTTGTTTGCGCAATGTCATTTTGTTCGCTAGGATCTTTGGACAAGTCATACAATTCCCAAGGGGCTAATTTATTTTTTTTCATATTGGATTTCACCCCTTTGAAATTCCCGATGCGGATTGCGACTTGCCCCGATTTTTCTGGAAACTCGAAATATAAAAACGGATGCTTTGTTTGGGCTTTGCCCAGTAGGGTAGGCAAGAATGAAATGCCATCCGTTTTGACTGGTATTTTGGCACCTGTCAGATCAGCTAAGGTAGCCATTACGTCAAATTGCACCGAGGGATGATCGGTGGTTTGACCGGGTTTTATCTTGCCGGGCCAACGAGCCATCATCGGTTCACGGATGCCGCCTTCATATAAGTCTTGTTTTCGACCGCGTAAACCCGCCACGGAATTGAAAAACTGGGTATCTACCCCTCCTACATCAAAGGTCGCCCCGTTATCGCTCGAGAACATGATCAATGTATTTTCATCGATTTGATATTTTTTGAGTGTCTCTATGATGCGCCCCACTTGCTTGTCTAAATAGGTAATCATCGCGGCATAGGTCGCCCGCGGATATTTAGTGGGCACGTAGCCACCTTTCATGGACGTATAAATAGTCTCCGGAAATTTTCCTTGATAGGCTAGTATTTCATCCTCGGGTGCTTGTAAAGAAAGATGAGGAAGCGGTAGCGGGAGATATAAAAAGAACGGATTTTTTTGATTCTTCTGGATAAATGCTAGGGCTTTCTCCATCATTTTGGTTGCCGCATAATCTTTGCCTTTAAACTTATCAAAATCAATGGAGTCTATGCTGACTTTTCTGTTTTGGTATTCATGGACTAATTGATACGTGTTTCTCAAGGTATCCCATTTTCCATTTTCCCAAAGGTGGGTCGGGTATAAATTATGTGCTTGTTTTTGGTCCAAGAAACCATAGTAATAATCAAATCCATGTAGGTTGGGATCTCCAGTGGTATTATTCATTCCAAGACCCCATTTACCCACGAGCGCCGTTTTGTAGCCTGCAGATTTCATTAATTTGGCAATGGTAAATGTGTTTTCCGGCAAGGGCATTTGTCCACCTTCTTTATCATCTCTAAATCCACCCAATTCGTAATTGCCTCGTATGTAGGAATGTCCTGCGTGTTGGCCCGTCATCAACATACACCTGGCCGGTGCACAGACAGGCGCACTAGTATAGTGGTTCGTAAATCGAATTCCTTCTTTTGCCATGGCATCTAAAAAAGGCGTTTTGATCTTTTGCTGGCCATAGACGCCTAACTCCCCATATCCCAAATCATCGGCATAGATGTAAATGACATTTGGTTTTTTTTGAGCCAATAAATTGACGGATACCAATAATAAATACAATGTGGTAAAAAATAATTTCTTCATGTGTTTAACTTGTTTTATTGGCCTACGGCTCTATTCCCTTTTCCTTTTCTTTGGGTCAAATCGTCCCCTAATTCTTCTCTTGCTTTTTCTGCTAATTGCTTTAAATCGGCAACGACTGTAGGGTGTTGAGACTGAACATCATAGCGCTCACCGGGATCTCTGCGTAAATCATATAGCGCTTCAGGGTAAGGATAATCTTCTCTTAACTTCCCTGGAAATCCATCTTGCCCTGGCATGAACCCTTCGTGGGTTCTTCCAGGATGCGCAAGGACTAATTTCCACTGGCCTTTTCGGACCGCTTCCAAATTATTTTTCCGATAATAGTACAAAAATTCTTTTCGTGGCTCAGCTTTGTCCTCGTCCTTTAATAGAGAGAATACATTGACACCGTCGATTTTTTTCAAAGGTAATTTTGAGTTTGTAACGGCACAAATCGTAGGTAAAAGGTCTATGTTGGAAGCTAATCCATTATTGACTTTACCACCATCGATACGTCCTTTCCATTGGGCAATAAAGGGAACTCTTTGGCCACCTTCAAATGAGGTGCCCTTAGCTTCTCTTAATCCGCCAGTTGATCCCGCATGGTTGCCAAAATTCTGCCAAGGACCATTGTCCGAAGTAAAAATCACGAGCGTATTATTGTCAATTTTCAAGCGCTTGAGGGTCTTTAAAATTTCGCCCACCGACCAGTCCATTTCCATCATTACATCCCCATAAAGTCCTTGTTTGCTTTTTCCTTTAAATGCAGCGGAGGCATTGATGGGAACGTGTGGCATCGGATGAGGCATGTAGACAAAAAACGGTTTTGCCTTATTTTTTTCAATGAACTTGATGGATTCTTGAGTCAATATGTTGATCAATTGCGATTGATCATCTAAGGTTTTAATGTATCTCTCGGGTTTTGAGCCTCGGATTAAAGGAAGTTCCGGGAAGTCCTTTCTTTGATTCGTTGCGTTTCGGGTCCCATCATAATGTACGGGCCACATATCGTTTGAATACGGAATACCTACATACTCATCGAAGCCATGTTGGGTCGGCAAAAATCTCTCCGAATCTCCTAAATGCCATTTGCCAAAAATACCGGTTGTGTAACCATTGGCTTTTAAAACTTCGGCAATCGTTTCTTCGTCTTTATTGATTCCAATGGGCGAATTGGGGAATAGTGCACCTGAAATCCCAATTCTGTTTGGGTAGCAGCCGGTCAGTAGACCAGCCCTTGACGCGCTGCAAACTGCTTGAGCCGAAAGGAAATTGGTCAATCGAACCCCATTTTTGGCCATTTGATCTAAATTGGGTGTTTGATATTGACTTGCTCCGTAGCAACTTAAATCACCATAACCTAGGTCGTCCATTAAGATGACGATGACATTTGGTTTTTTTTGGGCAAAAATGGGTGTACAGGCAAAGGCCAAAATACTGGCAAGCAGAAGGAATTTTTTCATAGGTTTACTATTTATACACTGAATGATCCATTGAAATTCTTTGAAAGAAAGATCAAAATATCACATGCAAAATATTAATTATTTTTCGAACCTGAATCGATCCACGATTTAATTTTGCTGATTTCGCAGGAAGAAATACTGACG
>CAMDJW010000018.1 GCA_945901025.1 Spirosoma fluviale
AAAAAGCAACCTTATTCTCGAGCTTCTTAAATTATTAGATCCCCTCTCACAAAGTCCAGAAATCGAAATGTTAGCGACCCGGATTTTAGAGCATAATCCGAGCGATAAAGAAACAGCACGATTAAATTCGATCTATAATTTTTCTGCCAAACATTTTAAACGCAAAATAACGATTGAGGAAATTGCTGAGGTGGCCAACCTCAGTTCCAATTCATTTTGCCGGTATTTCAAAAACAGAACTCGGAAACACTTTTCCCATTTCTTGAATGAAATACGTGTCGAGTATGCCTGTAAATTATTTAAGGAAAATCAATTCCAAGTAACTCAAGTCTGCTATGAAGCCGGATTCAATAATTTCCCAAATTTCAATAATGCATTTAAAAAGATTACTGGCAAAACACCCTTACAATATTCAAAAGAGTTTATAGTAAGTTAATTTGAAAAAAAATAAACTAAAAAATAGTTGTGTAAATTTGATCCACCTAATTTCAATACACCCCCATTTACTCCTTTTAACATGAAACATTTTACGCTCTTATTACTTCTCCTTACCTTTTTTTGCCGCGCCCAAGAGATCAAAGTCATTCGCGGACCGTACTTGCAAAACTTCACTCCCAATTCGGGTGTGGTTCGTTGGCGCACCGACATCGCGGCCAATAGCCAAGTGATTTATGGCAACAGCCCAAGCCAACTAAACCAATCGGTTAAAGATGAAAACCTACTCACTGAGCATGAAGTGGAAATCAAAAACTTAAGCCCTGGAAAAAAATACTTTTACGCGATCATTTCCGCAGGAACTAAAGTTGGCGGAGACGAAACCCATTATTTTAATACGGTACCTAAAGCTGGCTCCACCAAGCCGGTACGGATTTGGGCCTTAGGAGATTTTGGAAATAGTTCGAAAAACCAAGCAGACGTCCGCGACGCGATGTTCAATGCGACAAAAACACATAAGCCAGACGCATGGATTTGGATGGGAGATAATGCCTATAGCAATGGAAAAGAAGAAGAATATCAAAACCATGTATTCAGAGTGTACCAAGATACTTTCTTTAAAAATTTACCTGTTTGGCCATCACCTGGCAACCATGATTATGCAGGAAAACATAATCCTGCTTTGCCTCCCTATTTTAAAATATTTACGATGCCGACCAAAGGCGAAAATGGAGGATTGCCCTCGGGAACGGAATCTTTTTATTCTTTCAACTACGGAAATGTGCATTTGATTTCCCTCGACAGTGAAGCGATGGAAACTGACAGCAGCTACCTATATAATGAAAATGGCAAACAAGCGGCCTGGTTAAAAAAGGATTTAGAGGCAAATAAATTGCCTTGGACAATTGTATACTGGCATAAGCCTCCCTATTCAAAAGCATCTCATGATTCCGATACCGAAATTTGGATGTATAAAGTCAGAGAAAATATCACCCCGATCTTAGAGAAATATAAAGTCGATTTAGTGATTTGCGGACACAGCCATGGCTACGAAAGAAACCATCCGATGGTTGGACATACCGGGAAAAGCGCCACCTATGACGCTGCCGTTCACAAAAAAGCAAATGAAGTTGCTCCGAATCAATACGTAGTCAAAAAAGGAGAAGGCCAGGGAACCATTTATATCGTGAATGGATCCGGAGGCCAATTGGGCGGCAAGCAAAAAGACTATCCATTAAAGTCCTCTGTTTACTCAAATGTGACCGAAGGTGGTTCTATGTTGATCGATGTCGTGAACAAAAAATTAAACGCACAATGGATTTGTGCGGATGGAGTGGTGAGAGATATGTTCTCGATTGAGAAAAAATAATTAATGCTTTAAATATTTTGTCACCTCCCTTACCGGAGCAATCCAAATGCCATGTTGGGGATCTTGTGCATAACGTATCAGATCTTCCAACATGCTAAATTTAGTCGTTTGATTTCCTCCTTTGCCCATTTCGTGTCCGGCTAAAATGAGCCAATAACCCTTCTCGCTCGCATCTTTGATCATCGGCAATATCTCGTCGAAATTCTTGCCATCCATTTCAACTCCGGTCAATTGAGCCATATTTAAATACGCGGGATCATTAGGCGCTTCATCGCGCCAGCCACGACCCGAGCTGAATATTTGGTACACGAGAGGCACATAGCTTTGCGTTTTTTCATTGTTGCCCACAAACTTCTGCCCACACGGATACGCAAACGATTCCGGTTTTATGCCAATCATTTGATGCAATTGTTCATTGGACTCCAACAATTCTTTTTGCATTTTTTCCAAAGTATACTCCTCTAAGGCTCTGTTTCTAGACCAAGCGAAATTCCCTGAACAGGGATGTAAGCTCGAATGATTTCCTATTTCATGGCCATTCTCCGCCGCTTTTTTCCAAAGCGATGTATTTTTTTCAATAGCGTTTGGCATGACATATAAAGTGGCCTTCACTCCATATTTATCTAAAAGCGCTGTGCCCCCATTCACCTGACTGCCTCGGCCATCATCAAAAGTCAAGCTCAATGCCATCTTTTTGCCTTTTGGCCAAGTCAATTGATTTTGAGCGCTCAACGAAATTTGGGCGTTTATCATGATAAATCCTGTGATGGCACTGATCAATAAATTTTTCATATGGCTTTATTTAAGGAGTAAGTTCTTTCATTTTTTTCATCAAATCCGCCGCTTTTAATTGCGCATCTGACATAGGTATTCCCTTTTTCATTTCGGGTCTTTTATGACCTGTTTGGGTTAGCCAAGAATCTTTTAAGATGTTATGGCGCTCCACCACTAAGTCAAAAAATGCTTTCGGTTCTTTCATGGGCGCAAGCATTTCCCCCACGGAATTCATGCGGTTTATTTTTTTCGCACCCAAATACCTTAAAATTTCCTTGGCCATCATCCAGTGACCTTCATCACCTGGGTGCACCCCATCTTTGGAGATTCGAAAGTTGGCGTCCTTTTTTAACTCGGCATTTAAGTACTTTTGAAGTGCGCTGTGGGTGTCAATGACTTGCCATTTTTTTTGCTGGGTCAGCCAATGGGAATATTCATCTAACACCTTCCCATAACCTATGTTTTCATTGGGTTTTTCTTCATACAAAGAAGGAGTAATGTGAATAATTTTAGCCCCTGAAGCATTTACTTGCTCATGCATCCAATTGATCCCATCTTTAAATTTTTGAAATCTGGTTTCGTCCAGAGGAAGATAAATTCCATCATTCATTCCATAAGTCGCGAACACTAAGTCGGGCTTAATTTGTTCTAATACTCGGGCCAATCGCTCATGTAAGTCAGGCCTGGGAAAACGTCCGCTGGCATGTCCAACTTCCGACAAACCTGAAACCGTTTCACTAGGTAAACCCACATTGTAAATGTCAATTTCTTGATTCGGAAATTTTGCTCGTTGGTACGCCTCAATAATCTGAACATACCTCCCCGCATAAGTGATGCTATTCCCAATAAAAAGCACACGCTTGGGATTTCCCGGAAAAATTTGTGCTTGGACCGAAAAGCCAACGAATAATACTAAGACCAGATGTAAGCGCTTTCCCATCATTTTTTTAACGTATCGACTACTGCTGGTTCCGCCCCAAATCTCTTTTTTGCCCCCTTTATTTCTCCATGAGAATTGACAGCGATGGCCGCCAGGATTCCAATGAATACGAGGATAAAAACTGAATTTTTAAGCCCTGTGGCAAGCTTTAAAGTACGCGGATTGATTTCGGGTTCTGTGCGATCTATGAGAAAAAATATGATCACAAAATTAACGAGGTATAAATATTGCTCTACGCGATAAATACTGATAAAAGCCCCTGTAATTAGGAAACTTAAGGTGATATATAAGGCCCAATGTCCAAAGAAAAAGATCTTTACCTCTCGGTAATCCAAGGTTTCAAATTTCTTAAACCTAAAGATCCAATACGCGCCTGCGGTGCCAATTAATATCACGGATCCCCAGATGATCCCATCATAAAAGGCATAATCATCGGTGGGCAATAATTTCACAAATGTTGATTGGATTCGCTCCCACTCGAAATTTTGTTGCCACATGATTACGGGAATTACGAGCACCAACATGATCAATTGGAATACCTGATTTTTCGTTGGCGCAGGTTTCTCTTTCCCCCAATCGCTGGTCAACGTACCATAGGCCAAACCAAGTCCGCCAAAGAATCCTAAGGAATACTCCATAACATTCCAAAAATTAAAATGGATCTCAGTGGTCTGACCTAATACTTGGAGAAAGTTGCCAAAGGCAAAACCAAAACCTCCGCCTAAACCTGAAAAAATGGCGACACGAAGAGCCGACTTCTTTTTTCCCCGAATCATATTCCAAGTTAACGCAACCGCCATACCCAGACAAACCGCCCAAACCTCTGAACGCGGTGGCGTCATGTTAAAACCAAATTGTTCGACGAGAAAGAAATAAAAAATGATTCCACCGGCGGTCATTTCCAAGATCAATTTTGGCCATTTGACTGGCTTTTTAATCGTGTTAGAAAGGCCTAAACCAAATAATCCGCCTCCTAAAAAACCGTATAAGCCCCCGATCACAAATAACATGGATAAGCCATAAAACACATTGGGCCAGTCACTTCCTCGGCCATAGCCTACCACCATGCCATAGCTCATCATGCCACCCAAGCCCCAACCTAAAGCACCTGCTAAGACCACTGAAAAAGATTTTGCTAGCCAATCTTTTCTTTTCACCACTAAAAGTGTCGCTAAAGATCCAATTCCGCCAGCCCAGGCTGCCCCATGTTCGTGGCCAAATTGGCCTCGAATCGCCCAGGCAGTCCCTAGCGACATGGCCACGACCAACATACTTAAATATAATTGCTTTGATTTCATTGAGTTAACAGGTTTATATCGTAAACATAGGAAATTTTTACGGGTAGCGCAATTTGGCTATTTTCAATGATTAAAAAATAAAAATGGATACTTTTGGATTTTAATTGACCTATGAACAAGAATATTTTACTACTCCTGTGTTTGATCTTTTCAATCTCGGCCACCGCCTGCGAACTGAATGATGCGCCTCAACTAAAGGCAATCCTATCAGATACCACGACCATTCCCCTAGGAGGAAATACATTTATTGAACCAAAAGGTGTAGCCAATGATGTCATCAGTGAGGATGGAATTACGACTTGGTCTTTTGAAAAAAGTGCCTTTAATATATATTTTAAAAATGAAAAAGCAAGAACCGGTGCGTTGTATCTAGCGCTATTGCCCGGGGAATTTTCTAGTAAAATCAAATGTACTTTGGGGGAGCAATCTCAGGTAGTCCAACTAACTAAATTTCAAAAGACCCCAGTATTTATTGGGAATTTTGTAATGACTGTAGGCTACCAAAAACTAGTTTTAGAGGGGATTTCTAAAGAAACAAATAATTTTGCAGCCATACGCTCCATCATCATCCTGACCCGTGAGCCAGGCGAATTTAACTTTGTTAAAGACAATATAGACAATCGATTTTATTGGGGCCGAAGGGGTCCATCCGTGCATTTGAGCTATACGATGCCTTCAGAGAAAAAGATTAAATGGTTTTATAATGAAGTGACTATTCCCGTGGGCCTAGATCCCATAGGTTCCTATTTTATGGCCAATGGATTTGCGGAGGGTTATTTTGGTTTTCAAGTAAATTCCGAAAATGAAAGGCGTATTTTGTTTTCTGTTTGGAGTCCGTTTAAAACTGATAATCCAGCGTCTATCCCTGAGGATCAAAAAATCAAATTGTTAAAAAAGGGAGAAGGAGTTTATACGGGTGAATTTGGGAATGAAGGCTCTGGCGGACAAAGCTATTTGAAATATAAATGGGCTGCGGGAAAGACATATCAATTTTTAAATTCGGTCGAGCCGGATGGTTCTGGCTCCACAAATTATACCGCCTATTTCAAAGAATCTGGCTCGCCTGATTGGTTGCTCATCGCATCATTTAGTCGGCCAAAAACAGATACCTGGTATAAAAGACCCCATTCGTTTGTGGAGAATTTCAATCCTAACTTTGGCCATATTTTGAGACAAGCGACCTACCATAATCAATGGGTTTGTGATTCAAGTGGTGCATGGTTTGAATTAACAGAAGCAAAATTCACGGGTGACGACATTGCAAAAAGGGACTATAGAAAAGATTATGAGGGTGGAGAAAAAGCTGGTCATTTTTATTTACAGAATGGAGGGTTCTTTAACGGGATTGCTTTTTTAAATCAAATTTTCCAAAGGGCGGCGGCCAATAAAAAGCCTACCATTGATTTCAATAAATTACCTTAATTTTGAAGATGGAAGAAAAATCGAACGATCCTTTACATGGGAAAACACTAGAAATGATTTTGACAGATTTAGTCGCTTTGTATGGTTGGGATGAAATGTCAAAAAAGATACGAATTAATTGTTTTTCGTTCGAGCCTAGCATTAAATCAAGTCTATCATTTTTGAGAAAAACACCTTGGGCAAGACAGAAAGTTGAGGTGCTATATGTCTGGTCTATCAAGAAAATCGCTAAGATGAAACTGGATGTGGACGCACATTCACCAACCACGCAAATACCGCCGCCGTCAAAAACATCATGATGCTATAGACCACCGCAGGTATCGTCATCGTTCCATTGCCGATCACATTCAGGGCAATGTAAATAGCCAAAGTCCCATTGTGAATCCCTATTTCCATACCGATGGCAATGGCTTGTTTTTTGGGAATTTTTAAAAATAGCGGAATATAATAGCCGACCAACAAACAAGAAATATTAAAAGTTAGGGCCGCTAGGCCTACGGTTTTGAGGTCGGCCAACAAATGATCGCGTTCGCGAAGGCCTGCTAAAATAATGATTAAGGCTAAAAAAATAGCTGAAATAATTTTAACGGGTTGCTCTAATTTCTGGGTTAATTGGGGCGCGCGATTTCGGATGATCTTCCCTAGGCCAACAGGCAAAATGACGACATAACATACTTCCAAAACTTTACTGAATTGCAATGGGACATAGGTGTTTTGTTGTAAAAAATGGGCCATCGATACATTGACGATTACAGCTATTGAAAACACAGAAAAAAGACTATTCAAAGCCGTAAGGGTAACATTAAGTGCGACATCCCCCTTGGCGATATGGCTATAAAGATTCGCTGAAGGTCCCCCGGGAGCGGCGGCTAATAGCATTAGGCCCACTGCCAATACCGGCGGAATACCCATCGCCTTGATAATTAAAAAACAGATGATGGGCAGGATAAACATTTGGCAAAAAAGCCCAATAATTACGGCTTTTGGAAAAAGATAAACGCGTTTAAAGTCGGCTAAGGTTAGCGATAATCCCAGACCCATCATGATGAGCGAAAGGGCGAGGGGCATAAGGACTACGGACAAAAAATTAGATTGCATTCATTTTTTTTGATGTAAATAAGCAATTTATTTTAGCTTAATGGATATTGGGGCCGACTATTTTTCGGACAAAAGTAATTTGATGTCCTTCGTTAATTGCTCCATTTCTAATCCCAAGCTACCATTATAAATTCCCCGAATTCGTAACGTTTTATCGACTAAAACCACATGCTCCGTGTGTAAAAATTGGCTATTATCTTTCGAAAATCCGAGGTTTTCTTCAGCAAAATAGGATTTGCGCGCTAAGGTGTAAATGGCATTTTTATCTCCCGTAAGCAGGTGCCATTGTTTGCTTTTGATGTTATTTTTCTGTGCATATTTTTTGAGCACGCTGACTGAATCAAGCCATGGAGTAACGCTAAATGATAGTATTTCTACATCCGCGTTTTGGCCAAATTCAGATTCAATCACCCGCATTTGTTTGATCATGTTTGGGCATATATTCGTGCACCGACTAAAAAAGAAATTAGCTACATGTACTTTCCCTCGTAACGAAGTATGACTGATGGAATGCCCGTGCTGGTCTAAAAACGAAAAGGGTTTTAAATGGTGCGTAATTTTAGCCTCCGCTTTTTCTTTATTCTCGAAAAATTGAGGTTCAAAATCTGGGGTATGGTAATAGGGCAAAACGGGCGCTACTTCGCTTGAAGTGCAGGCGAAAGCCAACCATAAAAATCCACTAATTAAGTAGGCGCGAAGCAGAGACATTGACACAATTTTTAGTTCCTAATAAACCGAAGCGACGGCCATCTTTCATGACATAATTAGCTCTTACTTGGCCATTGTCATAAAACAATTTTTGGGATCCTTCTTCGTGACCTGCCGCATAATGCATTTCTCGAATCAAAACTCCCCTTTCATTCCATTCCCTTGCTAAGCCTTGATATTCGTCATTTTGAAAATGATACGCTTGTTGTTTTTTGCCCGTTGGGAAATATTGAACAAAGTCCCCTGTTTTTTTTCCTTGATCAAAAATTCTGAATTCTTTCAACATATGTCCGGGAAAATATTGAACCCATTTTCCATGCCGATTTCCTTTCAAATAGGACTCAATTTTAAGGGTATCTTGGGTTTGCGGATCTAAGGTATAAAGCTTTCCTGAAAATGGTTTTCCTTGATAAAAAACTCCTGCATTTTCAAATGAAATCTGAGGATTATCCGCTGAAAACGAAAGTATTTTTTCATTCGAAATTTCCGTCGAATTTTTTGAAAATAAGGAGGCTCCATTATCCTCTTTGGAGGAACATTTAAAAAAAATAATTGCAATAAAAAAATTACTGAGAAACCGTACCAGGCGTTCCATAGAAACCATTGCCATTGATATAAGGATCTTCTGCGGTAATGTGATAATGGTAAATTCCTGCAGGAAATTCTGTGGTTGCGTGCGTGTGCCCATGCAAAACATCTAAGTTTGAATTGGTCACTGCTTTGCCATTTTCCCAGGGCCCATAGACCGGAAATCCATCAAGTAAAAACCCTAACAAGGCCATTTTATCTACTTTCACTTGGGTTAAGTAGATAGGTTCCACATGGTAGTGATATTTGCCGCCAGGTGCTGGATGGCCATAATATTGATCGAAAGAGGCCATCTCTCCAGTCAAAGGTTGATTGGGTCCTGCATATTGATTATAAAATGGAACCCCATTTAACGAAATCCCAATAGGGCCTAATGGGGTTGCCGTCACTTTCGTTGCAGCGACGGGCTTCACCGGTATTTTAAAGGTGTATAGTCCAGAGGAAATGCTATTTGGATTTTTGGCAAAGGTCAATCCATTATAGGTTTTGCCAGAAAAGTTTTCGTACAGACTACTGTTTGTGGCATAATAAACGCTTTTGTGGTCGGGGGCTCCTGAGGATTCTATGGTCACATAAGTACCATCAGAGGTGATTTTTGAGGCTCCATAAATTAATTTAAAATAGGAGGGAACTTCTGAAGCGGTGCCTGTACTCGGAGTGGTTATACCCCCGGTAGATGTACCTCCACCAGTTGTCGTACCTGTACTAGGCGTAGGAATCGTTGAACTACCTGGATCACTGGATTTAGAGCATCCTAGGCAAAGGATTAAAATTACTAAGGCTTTTTTCATCATTATAAAAGTTTAATTAATTAACGACCTAACATGGGAAATAATCTTCGAATATCAGCTTCCGTCGGAATACTTCCATACTCACAAATTTCAAAAGCTTCGGCATAATTTATCTGCTCCGCTTTTTCTTTTCCATACCATTTTTCTAGCGCCTTTTTTACCTCAGGATTTACTTTGGTTACGCGTTTGCTCAATAAATATTCTCTCTGCTTGGCCTTATCTTTTGGGATTTCAGCTTCGTAATTTCCAATCCAAGGAAGCCACTCAAAGAACTGAGATTGATGGGCGTCTAGGCCATCCAATTTTTTAGCAATAACGGATGTTATGTCGACCGCGATGTCTGCTTGGAATGGATTTGGCTTCTTGAAATTGTCCTGAAAATATAAAAAAACAGGGTTTTTTCGCAATGGAGGAGTATCGGGAGCAATGTTGGGGACACCCACCATAAAGGCCGCATCCTGAACTAAAACTCCCGTATAGCGATGGTCAGGATGATAATCATTGGAGCGTGGGGCGATCACCACATCAGCTTTCCACTCTCTAATTTTGCGAATGATTTGAAGTCGGATTTCCAAGGTAGGAAGTAATTCGCCGTCATGATTATCTAGTACATCGTAAGAAACACCCAGGCGTTTCGCCACTTCTTTTGTTTCAGCAATGCGTCTTTTGGCTAACATTCCCCCGCCTTCGCTTTGATGACCTGCGTCTCCATTCGTAACGGAAACAAATTTAACTTGATGGCCCATGGCCACAAAAAGAGCGGCAGTGCCTCCACTTTTAATATCACAATCGTCGGGATGTGCCCCAATCATAATGATTTGCAAAGGGCGATCTTGGGCAAAAATCATTGAATTTATACCCAAAAAACAAAAGACAAATAGCCAGTTTTTCATCGTTTTTATGTTTAATTGTGAATTTTTAATTCATAAAAATAATTACAATTTTAGAAAATATCTTAACAAAATAAAAATCGCATCTCATTAAATAACTATAAAATAATCTGTCTTTTTTTAAATAAGCACATTGCGTTCCTATATAGGCCTAACAAATCGTCACCACTTCAATGCCTAAAATCTGTCCCAGTTTTTCAATTTTATTTCCAATATGGCCAATCCCGATTGCACAATGATGGGCTGGTCCTTGTTTCGACCATTCATTCATAAATCGTTTCGCGCCGATGGAAAAACGATAACGGCTATTGGTATTGCCAATTTCGAGAATTGGGCCCTCAACCGATTCCCCTTGAGCGACTAAAAGAAACACTTCGTTTTTCCCTTCCACCACAGAAAGTAAGGTAACTGGGCCATGTTTGACTGACATTTGAATCGATAATCCTTTGCCAGGCTTTCCATGATACATAGGAAGCGGGACTAAGCCTGCTGGACCCTCTGCAATGGCAAAATGCGCAGGACCATCATGGCCCAGCAGTATGACATCATCCTTGAAATCCATTAGATAAAATTCTGAAAAGGAACCTCCGGCCCCAAATTCAGCCATGATTTTCATTGCCTGCGCATTTTTCACTTCACATTCCCCTGCTATGGGAATATTTCGTCCGGTCAACAAGGTATTACCGGCAATAACTGAGGTGACTATATTTTCATATTCATTGCCACTTTCACCTTCATAATAATAAGCCATTGAGCCTAGATGATGATTTTCTATCAACTTGTCTAACGCTACTGACGTTTTTGCTGCACGCTCAATTTCATACACTTCGCACTCGGGCGACACATCAAACGTATCATGAAACTCCAAAATTTTAGCTTCCACCTCACTGTCAGTTACCTCATCTCGGCATTTTTTCAATTCACACATTTCCAGCATTTCAATATGAGTTCCAAATACGGCAGATTGTTTTGTCAAATCTGTGTAAACATCAAGCATGCCGCCATAATAATGACCCAAAATTCCTAAGCGATTATGTCGCATGGCGCATGATACCCGCGCAGCTTCTGCCCATGTTTCAATTTCCTTCCATGCTTCTTCGTCTTGGAGGTATCCAGTAACAAAATCGTATGTAATCCCCGAGCGATTAAATACGCTAGCAATTTCGGGGACGGAACAAGCTTGGCAATTTTCAAGCCAAAAACCAGTCATCTTACCTCTGTCGCCTAATTGATTGAACTTGTCATAATCAAGCATAGAAACCGGCTGGAGATTAAGGATAATGATTGGCACCTTTAACTTCTGAGCTATGGGCAATACGGTGGATGATAAAGCATAGGTTGACACATATAAAAAAACAATTTCAACATCATTTGCCTTCAAAAAGTCTGCCGCCTCCCGGGCTTTGATTGGATTATCTATCATTCCCGCATCCACTACTTCAACACCGAATTTGCCTATTTTATCATGGATAAAACTTTGATAGCTTACTAAATTGTCAAGTAAACCATCAAACTGATCCCAATAAGTATCTAAACCAATCCCAAATAATCCTACTTTAGTTTTCATTTTAATAAATAAATGCCCCTTTCTAATCCCTCTGTAATTTTACTTAACCCTCATAAAAATTGAGCTTTTTGAAAGCGTAAAATAATATTACTATCGAAATAAATTTTTCGACATAATTCAAATAAGAGCACAAGGAAATAAATAAGAATACTGATTATAAACTCTTTAAAAATGCAATGCTCAAAGGTATATTTTCTAATTCCTTATCACTTTCATCTTCTATAAAACAATGCTCAACTCCTCCTTTTTTAGCTAATTTAATGATCTGCTTCCAGTTGCCCTGACCAGCGCCCACAGCCACATCATTTTCCGCAGGAGTACCACCTGTCAAATCACCTTTGACCCCCTTGCGAAGATCTTTTACGTGCATCAATTTGAAGCGGCCAGGATATTTCTTCAACAGCTTAACTGGCATATCTGCCCCACCGCCATGTATCGTCCACAATACATCCATTTCAAAAGAAACAAATTGTGGATTCGTATTTTTAATCATGTAATCTAACAAAGTCCCATCTTCAAAAGGTTGGAATTCAAATCCATGGTCGTGGTAGCACAACGTTATTCCATTCTCCTTTAAAACCTTTCCAGCGTTATTAAAAACCTCAATGGCTTTCTGTGCATCCGCTAAAGAGAATGCCCCTTTTTTATGCGGAATCCAAGCACACATGACAAATTTAGAGCCTAATATTTTTGCTCTTTGTACGACCGCCATAGGGTCTTTGGCTAATTCATTAAAATCCGCACCCGTGGATGGAATGGAAATTCCTCTCGCATCGCATAATTTCTTATACTCTTCTAAGGACATTTCTCTTACACCCCCACCTTCTATTTCGGTAAAGCCTAATTCTTTAATTAGATCAAGTGTTTTTTCAGCGCCTTTCACAGGGAAATGCTTTCTAAAAGTATAGGTTTGAACACCTATCGCGTAGGTGTAAAGTTTCTGAGCTTGCAGCGTGCCTAGGCTCATCATGATTCCCAAAAGGGCCAGAATAATCGTGTGTTTTTTCATATTATTTGTATCATTAATGTGCGTATTATTATTTAGATCAAAAATGCAATAAATTCTTTTAAAGTTGCAGTTTTTAAAAAGAAATTTAAAAAAAAATGACTCATAGTCTACTAGCTTTACTATAGCTAAAAGATTTGATACCAAAATTTATTTCAACTTAGGTGTTATTTTATCTGATTTTTTTAGCTCATGAAACTGAATTAAAAAATATTTTTTATCTTCCCCCATGAGACTAATCGCTGGACTATTATTCATTGGCATTTTCGGTTTTTATACCGCACCTGAATTTACAGATTGGGGGGCTTATCATGGGGGCGATGATCGAAATCACTTTTCCCCACTAACTCAAATAACTCCCGTTAATGTCAAAAATTTAAAACTTGCTTGGTCCTATTCATCTGGCGGTGCGGATACCATTAACCAAACCACTCAAATGCAATGTAATCCCATCATCATTGAAGGGATCATGTATGGCGTTTCGGCAGGATCACAGGCTTTCGCAATAGATGCTTCCAATGGTCGGGAAATTTGGAAAACAAATATTCAAGAAAAAACTCCCAGTATGAACAGTCGGGGAGTGGTATTTTATTCATCCCCCGGACACCGTTCAAAAATATTTTTTGGTTTTGGCTCGTATCTTTTTGCATTAGATGCTAAGACCGGAAAGCCAGATGTAAATTTTGGTAAGGGTGGCAAAATAAATTTAATTGAAGGGATAAAACGGGCCGGGGCCGATGAATACGCCGTATTAAATACTCCCATTTCCATTTACAAAAATACATTGATCGTAGGGACAAGAGTGTCAGAAACCGCTCCCGCATTGCTGGGAGATATTCGCGCTTTTGATGCCAATAGTGGGCGATTAATTTGGACTTTTCACACCATTCCAAAACCCGGTGAATACGGATATAAAACTTGGGAAAAAGATAATTACAAAAATGTGGGCGGGGCTAACAACTGGATGGGTATGGCTGTAGATTCCAAACGAGGGATTGTTTTTGTTCCTACCGGTTCAGCTGCATTTGATTTTTATGGGGGAAATAGAAAGGGGGATAATTTATTTGCCAACTGCCTTCTGGCCTTAGATATTCGTACTGGAAAACGGCTTTGGCATTTTCAAACGGTACATCATGACATTTGGGATAGGGATATTCCAGCGCCACCCAATTTATTTACCATCACTCAAAATGGCAAAAAACACGATGTCGTTTCTGTTTTAAGCAAACTAGGTTTCATGTTTGTTTTTGATCGGGTAACGGGTAAACCTATATTCCCCATTGAAGAAAGGCCATTCCCCGCTTCGGATGTTATCGGCGAAAAAACCTCAAAAACACAACCTATTCCTCTTTGGCCTCTGCCATTTGTCAAGCAATCATTTACTGAAAAAGATGTGAATGAATGGGCGTCAAACAAGGAAGAAATTATTGCTGAGCTCCGTAAGTCCCAAACGGGTCAGCCCTTTATTCCACTAAGTTTAACGAAGAAAACTATTTTTTTCCCAGCGACGGATGGAGGGGCGCAGTGGGGTGGAGCTGCGGTCGATGAAAACAGTGTCATGTACATTCCTGCCAAACAAAATCCGGTTTATATTTCCTTAGTTCCCTTAGAAAAGACGATTGAAAACTCCGGCAAATCGCTGTATGTGCAACACTGTCAAAGTTGCCATGGGGTAAACCGCGAAGGAAGTGAAGATGGGACCATTCCTGCTTTAAGGGAAGTCCATAAGAAATATTCGGAACCACTTTTATATCAAATTTTAGCTAAAGGCCGAGGAAGAATGCCGGCTTTTAATTTTCTCTCTGCCGCTGAAAAGAAAGCAGTTTTAGCCTACGCCCAAGGATTAAATGTAGCCGTTGAAGGGCCCATAAAAAAATCGACACTAGACTTTTCCCCCTTCACCTTTACTGGATATACGCGTTGGTACGATAGCCAAGGATATCCGGTCAGTAGCCCACCTTGGGGAATCTTAACGGCGATTGAAATGAATAGTGGGAAACACCTTTGGCAAGTTCCTTTAGGCGAATATCCTGAATTAACGGCAAAAGGAATTCCACCTACGGGAACAGATTTGTACGGTGGACCAGCAGTGACAGCTGGAGGATTGCTATTTATAGCGGCAACAAAAGACGAAATGTTTCGAGCCTTTGACCGAAAAACGGGAAAGATTTTATGGGAATATAAGTTACCTGCTGCCGGATACGCTTCCCCAAGTATTTACTCGATTGGCGGCCTTCAATATGTCGTTATTGCCTGTGGAGGAGGTAAGGTAAAGACTAAATCAGGGGATAAGTATTTAGCCTTTGCGCTAAAAAATTAGAAAATTCTGTGCCATTGAGCTTTTGTAATGTGGGAAAAAGGGACCTCACCCCGCAGCTTTACTAACTTTTGAAAAGTTAGTAAAGCTAAGCCCAAACGCTTAAAAATCAATCTATAAAGCTGATTTTATTGATCAAGCATTTGATAATCGATTTCCAAAAAGTCTTCCACACAAGCAGCCCAATATTTTTCTACAAAGGCAGAATGCATAGAATGGTTTGTATATAGATCATAGGCTTTTTGGGATTCAAATTCCATCGAAATCCCATACTGAAAAGGATTTTTACTACTCATTTGCTTTAGTACTTCAAACTTTTGGACACCTGGAATTTGTTTCAATTCGTCTACTGCCGCGAAATATTGCATTTTATCTTCGGGAGATAAACTCGATTTTAATGTTAAAATAACTGAGTGGCGAATCATTTTATAAAAATTAAATTACCAACGAACGGCTTTGAAAGTCCAATCCGGATTAACTTTTTGCATTTCAATTTCATCATTTCGTTTGGTTAGTCCACAGGCCAAATAGTTTTGATGCAAGGCCGCTAAAGCCACACGATCTAATTCCACTCCTAGGCCAGGTTCACTTGGTACTTCGACCGAACCATCCTCAAATTTCATGCGTCCGCCGATAATAATTTCGTCCGACTGCCAAGGATAATGCGTATCTAAGGCATAAGTCATTTTTGGTAAAGCCGCACCTAAATGCACCATTGCCGCCAATGAGATACCTAAATGGCTGTTGGAATGCATGGACAAATCTCTTCCAAAGGTCTCACATATACCTGTTAAGGCCATCGAGGCGCGCAAACCACCCCAAAAATGATGGTCACTCAAAATAATATCCTCGGCACCAATTTCAATACTTTTAGGAATTTCTGCAAAAGAGGTCGTACACATATTGGTGGCCAAAGGCGTCTTTAAAGCCTTTCGAACCAGCGCCATATTTTCTTGGCCTCGAACAGGATCCTCCAGATATTCTAAGTAGGGCTCCATTTCTTTCCCATATTTTATCGATGTTTCAACAGTCCATAATGCATTTGGGTCGATTCTTAAGGGATATTTTTCGCCAAACGCTTGGCGCAAGGCAATCACCGCATCCACTTCCTGACGGGGTTCAAAAACTCCTCCTTTTAACTTAATGGATTGAAATCCAAATTCCTTGCACATAGCCTTAGCCTGCTCGACAATTTCATCTGGATTTAACGCACTTTTTTGTCGGGCCGCATCCCAACCTGTGGCATTGGGATTGAGACCAAAACCTAATTCGCCTCCAGCACCCTCATACTTGTAAAATAAATAGGCTGAAAAAGGAACTCGGTCACGCATCTTTCCACCTAATAAATCGACAATCGGCTTTCCGGTAACTTTGCCCATGATGTCCATACAAGCCACCTCAACCGCACTAAAAATATGCACTAATTTTCGTTGGTCCCAAGGAGCTAATCCTCGGTCAGCAACTGAATCTGTACCAAAGGCCTGCTCTAAAATATGCCGAATTTGGTTTAATTGAAATACATCCTGACCAATCAAAAGTTTTTTTGATTCCTCTAAAGCCGCATCAATATCCTTCGTTCCTGGAATTTCACTAATGCCTGAAATATTATCCTCGGTAACAATTTCCAAAACCGTACGCAAAGCATAAGGCGCATGCAAACCGGCTGCATTCAATAGTGGAGGATCTACAATGGCAATGGGGGTAATGTGAATTTCTTTAATGCGGGGGCCAGCTTTATAAGACATATTTATTTTATTTTTCTAATAACAACACCAAAGAACTATGATCCAACTCCCCATTCCCTACCTCCATCGCTTTTTTCATTTGTTGGGCTACCTGAGCCGTCCCCATTAAATCTACATTTAATGCTTTTCCGGTCTCTAAAGCTATATTCATATCTTTGTTATGCAACTTTATTTTGAATCCTGGCTTGAAGTTTCGATCGATGATTCGTTGGCCATGCAAGTCCAAAATCCGGCTTTGCGCAAACCCTCCGAGTAATACTTCGCGCATTTTTTCTAAATCTACACCCGCTTGGTTTGCTAAGGTGAACGCCTCGGAAACGGCTTGTATCGTCATACCCACAATCATTTGATTGCATGCCTTCGTAATTTGGCCCGCCCCAGCTTCGCCGATATGAACAATATTTTTGCCCATGGCTTGAAAAATAGGCAATGCCTTATTAAATGCCTCAGAAGAACCGCCCACCATGATAGAAAGTGTAGCAGCCTCGGCACCTACTTGGCCCCCAGAAACTGGGGCATCCAGGGCGTCAACTCCCTTTTTCGCTAATTCTGTATAAATTTTTTGAGCAATTAATGGCGAGATCGTGGACATATCAATGAAACACTGACCTGCTCTCATCTCGTTAGCAATCCCTCCATCCCCGAATAAAACAGCTTCGACTTCAGGAGAATCTGGCAACATGGCAATAACCGTATCGACGGATTCGGCCAACAATTTAGGGGAAGCGCAAAGCTTAGCTCCTGATAATTTTACCTCATTCGCAGCCGCACTTTTTTCAAGGACATAAACAGTGAAGCCTGCTTTCAATAAATTCAATACCATGGGTTTTCCCATGATTCCTAAGCCTATAAATCCAATATTTTTCATGTATAAATTAAATCAAGGGGAATAATTTGGCCCCAATTAAAATGACTACTAAACCTGTTAAACCCATCACCACTAAAAGGGGTGAAATTGTCTTGAGCGCTTCCTTTTCGGTTAAGTCGCTCAATTTACAAAATATCCAAAAGCCTGCATCATTCATCCACGGAACTAATTTGGATCCGCAACCAATCGCCAATCCAATGTATACTGAATTAAAAGCTAAATTGGCCTGACCGGCCATTCCCGATAAAATTCCTGAGGCCGTAATCAGCGCCACAGTAGCTGAGCCTTGTGCAGTACGAACCACCGCTGCGATAAAAAATGCCATCGGAATTAAGGCCATTTGGTACCCTGCGGTCAGCTCGGCAATTTTAGCACTAATGCCGGTTTGTTGGAGTGTCCCGCCAAACGCCCCCCCTGCAGCCGTAATTAATATAATTCCACCCCCACTCATTAAAGCTGTCTGCACAAATGGACTCAAATTTTGTCCCTTATCCTTTTTGTTTTTGGCCATGACACCTAATGCAGCTACACCCCCTAAAATGATGGCAATATTTTTATCTCCAAAAAATTTAATGACCGAGGCAAATTGGCCAAACATACTTCCTGAATCGACATTAGACCCCTTTAAAAAATTAGTGATCGCTGTATCTAAACAAATGAGGACTAAAGGGATCATGACTGGCAACAAAGAGACCCCTAATCCAGGTAAATTTTGATCTTCTTTGGCTGATATTTTTTTAAGATCCTCCAATTTCGCATCGACTGAATCCCGTAATTCAATCGGCCATTTTTTATTCGCCCAAACAGAGAAAATATAGCCGGCTGATACAGTAAAAAAGCCGACAACAATTCCACAGCCCATCATTAATCCGATGGGTATATGCATTTCGCCAATTAAAAAAAGTGGGCCAGGTGCTGGAGGAACCAAAGAATTAGCCATCGCGGCACCCGACATAATACAAAGTATTAGTAATAAATAATTTTTTCCGATGCGCAAAGTCATGGCTTTAGCTAGGGGAATCATTAAAAATATGACCGTGTCAAAAAACACGGGAATTCCTAAAAAAAAGCTTCCAAAAAGAAAGGCAAATGGGGCTTTATCCACGCCTGTAAATTTTAAAAGGGATCTTATGATCCGCTCGGCGGCACCGGATTCCAACATGCATTTCCCGATGATCGCGGCCATGGCAATTAATATGCCAATTTTAGCGCAGGTGTTCCCAAATTCGGTGGCAATTCGTTCGCCCACACTTTTTTTCGAAAAGGATAGAGCTGCGCTAGCGTCCATCCCCTTTGAGAGGGCAAACTGCTCTAAAATAGTCGCTGGCGTTAAAAGAGCGACAACAAAAGCGCCTAATAAGAGAGCTAAAAAAGGATGCAATTTTAAGCCAATGATGCCCCCGACCACTAAAACTATTCCAATGGCCAATAAAATAATCGGATCTAATATCATGATTCTTGAGATCTAAGTTTTGCTAATTTTTCTACCATGTTTTTTGCCCCCTCAGCCACAAAAGTGGCATCGGCACCACAAGCAATAAATCGAATGCCCATCTGATGATATTTGGAATATTCCTCTGGATTAAAAAATAAAATGCCCGTTGCTTTCCCAGCTTTATTTGCGGCCTTAATGGTTTTTTCCACGGCGGATAAAAATTCAGGATGATTGAATTGACCAAAAATACCCAGCTCCATCGAAAGGTCTGCCGGGCCAATAAACAGCACATCCACCCCCTCTAAATTTGCAATTTCGTCGAGGTGATTTAAGACTTCTTTGGTTTCAATTTGAACAATTCCTAAAATGTTTTCTTGAGAAGTTTCGTAATAGCTTTGAAAGTTTTGGGCAAATTGTGTGGCCCGAACCATTTTAGCGACGCCTCGCTGGCCCATGGGTGGATAATATAAGCCATTCACTACTTTTTTCGCTTCGCTTAGGTTGTTTATTTTGGGACACATAACACCTTCCGCTCCCATATCTAACACTCGTTGAATGCGTTGGGGTTCAGCACTTTCCGCCCGGACTATGATTCCGGCGGAGGTATGTTGGAGCCCTTGCATTTGCGCCAAAGCCTCTTTTTCTGATCCGGCACCATGTTCTAAGTCGATTAAAACCCAATCAAAACCAGATAGGCCAACGATCTCCGCGGTTAAGGGGCTTCCGAGGTTGAGCCAACAACCATGCAGGGTTTCACCCTTTTTTAATCGGCTTTTAAGTTTTTTCATAGGTTTAAATGGATCATGAATAAAGCAAAAAATTGATTTTGCCTTGATTTTTTAATAGGTTCTACTTTATATGAATCCCATGCGTTTTTGTACTTTGACTATCGCGCGACTGATTTATCAAATTTAACAAAGCTAAAGAGATTGACATACAAATAAATTAGTAAATTTAAACTTTCTACTAATTTACTGATAATAATGTTCCGTCTTAAGCGATTAAAATCTATTTTTCTTCTGGCAATTATTGCTTCACTAAGTCACATGACCTGTGGCCAGCGAAATGTGTTAATCATCATCGCAGATGATTTAGGTTCAGACTATTGTGGATTTTATGAAAACCACCTTGATACCGTAAATCTTCCCAATATTAGGCGCTTGTTAAAAACGGGGGTTCGTTTTAAAAACGCTTGGTCAAATCCATTTTGTTCACCAACTCGTGCTGGAATTTTAACGGGCCGATATAGTTTTCGAACAGGAGTGGGTGCAGCTATTGGTGGAAATACTACAGCGATATTAGATACAGCCGAAATCACCATCCCTAAATTGCTAACTAAATTTAAGCCTGGGGGGATTGCAAAAGCCCATATCGGAAAGTGGCATTTACAAACACCCACGCCTAAAACGAATTTTATTTTCCCCAATAAAATGGGCTACGATCATTATGAAGGAGGCTTTACAGGCGAATTGGCCAACTATTTTAATTGGACTAAAATTACCAATGGAACGGAATCAACGTCCAGTAATTATGCGAGTACTGAAAATGCAGACAATGCGATTTCATTTATAAAGAAAAATAAATACACCCCATTTTTTGTTTGGCTCGCTTTTAACGCCCCACATACTCCCTATCATTTACCCCCCGCATCGCTATTAAAAAATAATACGTTAAGTGGTAGCAGCTCAGATATTTCAGCCAACCCAAAAAATTATTATAAAGCCATGAATGAAGCGATGGACCATGAAATTGGAAGGGTATTTGACTCACTCACTGTGTATAATTTATGGACTAATACCGATATCATTTTTATTGGCGACAATGGCGATGATTCGCGGGTGGCTCAATCTAGTCCGGCAAAAGGAAGTGTTTACCAAGGGGGATTACAAATTCCTATGATAATTTCGGGTCCCTCGGTTAAGTCACCGAATAGAACAAGTGATGCTATAGTGCATACTACCGATTTATTTGCGACCATTTTAGAGCTATTTGGGCATAGCCAGTGGGCATCTCAAATTCCTAGTTCAAAACCAGTAGACAGCAAAAGTCTTCTGCCTATTTTAAAAAATAATGCTCAAGATGTTCATGATTGGGTTTTTGCAGAAGTATTTAAAGGTCCTAATCCGGCAAGTGATGGAAAAACCATACGGAATAAAACATATAAGTTTATTAAACTGGATGATGGCACCAAAAAACTGTTCAATTTAGCGCAGGATCCCAACGAAAAAACAAATCTATATAGTGAAAATATGACCGGAAGTAATCTGACTAATTGGGAATATTTATGTGGAGAAATGTCAAAATTATTGGGGGCTACAATTGGGTGTAGTTTGGTATTGTCCACAGAAATGGAATCCCTAAAAGCAATTCCATTCCCAAATCCATTTAGCACGAACATCCAATTTGCCAATCAATCGGAGGAATTAATTTATGTCTTATTTGCCGCCGATGGTAAAGAAATATATAGGGGACCTAATATTAAAAATCAAGATTTTTCCTTTCTGCCAAAAGGTGTTTATTACTTACAATCAACTGAAAATATTGGCGCTCTTTTTAAGATGATTAAAGAGTAAAAGATATACCTCGAACCCCAAGCTTTACTAACTTTTGAAAAGTTAGTAAAGCTAGACCCAAAGATCCATATTCTCCCATAACAAACTTATAATCTTGATCTAAAAGCTGATTAATTTAGAAGGTAAAACCCAACGTTAAACTCGCATTTCGAGGGGCTCCAGGCAAAATTCCATAGCCCGGAAAAGCACCCGTTCCCCTTCTTGTAAAATAAGAAACATTCATAACATTATTGACGGATCCTTTTAAAAGCCAATGTTTACGGTATTTATAGGTAAAGGAAAAGTCGTCTAACGTATAACCTGGGATTAGACCAATCGTACCCGCTGAGTTAGGTTTAACCGTATTTTGCGCATCAGAAAAAGATTCGGCCGTATAACTAATTTGATACGTAAATGACAAACGCTTATGGGTATATGTAAGTCCGGAACGGATAATTTGTTGAGGTGCATTTTCCAGTCTTTTCCCTGCCAAATTTTCTCCTGAGATTAAAGGAAAGTTTTCATAGACAGAATTATTTAATCCTACCGACAGAAAGACACTTATTTGACCATACCGCGTGCTCCCATGAAGGAATGAAATAGGATCTATTTCCGCATATAATTCAACACCTTTTGAAGAACTTAAACCTAAGTTTGTTCTATATAAATAGGATTGGCCGTTTGAATTTTTCATTGACAAATTGCCAATTCTACCTGAAAATTCAAGATGATAAGCGCTAATATCGTAGCGTAAAAAATTACCTTTTTTGCCCCTTATCCCTAAATCAAAATTCAAGGATCTAGCATCTTTTAATGCCGCATCCACGATATCGGTGGTTGATGAAGGTAGTAAATCAGAAAAGCTGATGGGCCTAAAACTTTGGGATGCATTGCTATAAATTTCAAGTTCTGGCGAAGGCTTAAATGACGCTCCTACACCCCATAAAATAAAACTACGCAGGCGATCAGGGCTCGAAAAATTTGTATTGATGTCTAAAGTTCCATTTCCCTGAGAGAGGATGTATTCATAGCGCAGGCCGCCTGCCAACTTAAATTTGGGGGTGATTGCCAACGAATTTTCAATAAACGCGGAGAAGTTTTGGTTGACAAAATTTAAAGATCTTGGGAATTTTGGATCTACTAAATTTTCCGAATACGTTGACCCATTATTGGCAATCCCTTGTTGCTGACGAAACATGTTGCCTCTAAAAATCCTAAGGCCCACAGACGTTTGCCATTTTTCATTAAAAGCGTTTAGGCCTGAGCGAAATTCCGCTCCATAGGACGTGTATTCGTCCCGATCTAGAGATCTGTTGGCATAATTACCCGCGCTATTTGGAACATCTAGGACGTCGTTGGTTTTAGTAAAACCCAATTGAGATCTGCCACTCTGAATGGCAAAAATTTGTATTTGGGAATTAAATAATTTGCTTGGGGAATAATTGAATTTCACAACGGGCATAAACCAGTGGGAATAGTAATAATTTCTAGCCCTGTATGAAACCCATGGATCTGATTTAAATTGGGCCTCACTTCTTCCTCCTGCCAATTGGGCCTGTGCAATTGATTTAGTTAGTTCAAATGTAACAAGTCCATGAGCAAAAGGCTTCCAGTCCATTCTAAAATAACTTTGATTTGAATTGAAATTCGAATTTGGGCGAAAGCCATTGCCTTCTCTAAATTGATGTGAACCCAAAAACGCTAATTTTTTCATTCCGGAACGGAATTTAATGAGGGATGATTTTAGTCCAAAGGACCCAAAAGTTTGTTGGACTTCCCCGCCAAACTTTTTGTCAAAGATTGGCTTTTCGAGAATATAATTAATTAAGCCGCCAACTTGAGGTCCGTACTGCAAAGCTGCCGCACCTCGAACAATTTCGATCTTTTCTACCCACTCAAAAGAAGGCGTATAATAGGCTTCATTATAACCCATGGGATCTGGAGTGATATCATATCCATTTTGCCTCATGTTAAAATCCCAAGAACGGTTTGTGCTTAACCCACGAATGGCTATGCTGGTATTAAAACCTGATGGATCGCTTTCAATGACATGAAGTCCAGGAGTTCGACCAAAAACTTCCCTAAATGATTGATTAGCCAAATTCGCATCCAATTTACTCAGTACAATTAATTCGGATTTTTTTGCTGCCAATAACCTTAGTCCATCAAAATCGACTAAATGGCTATTCCCCTTAATGCCCGATTTACCTAGCACAATTACCTCAGATAACATTTTAGAAGCTTTTGTTGTGTCAATAAGCACCTCTTCGCGTGCAAAGGAAATAGAAGAAAAAAACAAGGAGAAAAATAAAATACTTAGGCGGCAAAACATTCTATATTAATTTAGACTAATTACAAATAGTTTGCAAATATAGAATCTCGATAACAAAAAAACAAGCTATTTAGAATAAATATAAATAGCGGGGTTTGCGTGTAAATTCTTCCCTTTTCAGGCCAATAATAAACCCAAGGATAAATTATCCCTGGGTTGTATTTAAAACTCTATTACTATAACCAATATTGTAATGCCCAACGAACGGATTTCAATAAACCCAAGGGTAAAATACCCTTGGGTTGTATGCAATCCTACTTCTAAATTATTTTCTCACAAACCCCCAACACCACTAATAATATAAGCACATAAATAAAGGTCACCATCGTTGCACCAATAGGTAAACTTAGTTGCACCAAAGCTGAAAAAGGTGAATTCCCAAAATCTCCTTTTTATGAAGTTTTGTTAATTGGTTGATACTATTTTCAGCAGAAAGAAAATCCATTTTAACACATTTTAGACAAAGATATAATACTTTTTATAATAATAGTATTGCTATTTCTAAAGACAAATTGTAATAGATTGGTTTTACTATTACTATATTTGAACTAAATTTTAGAATACATGGATTTCCAACTCAGTTTTAAGGTCAACGAACATATCTATTTACGCGATCCTGAATCTTCAGAATTAGGTAAACAGATTGTAAAAAATGCGATTGATTTGATCTATGAATTAGGATTTGAGCATTTTACCTTTAAAAAATTAGCCAATAAAATGTCCACGACTGAGGCATCTATCTATCGGTATTTTGAAAATAAACATCGATTGCTGCTCTATATATTAAATTGGTATTGGTCCTACATGGAATTTCTTGTTGATTTCACCATTCAAAACATACAAGATCCAAAAGAAAAGTTAACGAAGATTATCACTTTGTTTACGAAAAGCTTACCAAAAGTGTAGGCCAACTAGATTACAATAAATCCTTTTTAAACCAAATTGTCCTATCCGAAAGCAGCAAGGTTTACCTGATAAAAGAAGTGAAGGAAATCAATTCCTTTCAAGTTTTTAAACCTTATAAAGACTTGTGTAACAAAATTTCAGAAGTAATGCTAAGTCTAAATCCGTCATATACTTATTCTAGATCTTTAAGTAGCACCTTGATCGAAACAGCGCATAGCCAACAATACTTTAGTAAAAATTTGCCTCGATTAACTGATGTTTCAAATGAAAAAGAGGAAGATTTTGTTTTTAATTTTTTGAGCCAATTAGTTTTTAGCGCACTAAATCCGGTTTGAAAATTATTCAATCTATTTAAAATGAAATTAATCCCCATTTCGAGCCATTACAAAACAATCCTTAAAGAAAAGTCCAATTAGTTTGACGACCTACAATGATAATAATAAACTAAAATTAAAATAATGAAAACTTTAACAAAAGAGTTACAAGCAGCCATTTCTCCATCCATGGCTTTGGAATTGCTTAAAGAAGGGAATAAAAGATTTGTTAATAATTTAAAGGCAAATCGCAACTTGTTACAACAGGCAAATGAAACGTCTGATGGCCAACATCCATTCGCAGTGGTTTTAAGCTGTATTGATAGTAGAACTTCCGCAGAGCTTATTTTTGACCAAGGACTTGGTGACATTTTTAGTGTAAGAATTGCTGGGAATATCATCAACGAGGATATATTAGGTAGTATGGAATTTGCCTGTAAATTAGCTGGCTCAAAAATAATCGTTGTTTTAGGGCACAGTAAGTGCGGAGCAGTAAAAGGCGCATGCGACCATGCCGAGATGGGGAATTTAACTGCCTTACTCGCAAAAATTAGACCTGCTGTAGATGACGAATTGGAAACAAAAGATAATCGTACATCCACTAATGCTACTTTTGTAGAAAATGTTGCTGCAATTAATGTAAAAAGGACAGTAAAATCCATTTTGGAGAGAAGTACTATTCTTGAACACATGATAGCGAACGGAGAAATTGGTATTATTGGCGGAATGCACGATTTAACAACGGGACAAGTTACTTACTATGAGAACACTGCTTTTATAGCTTAAATAAATCAATGAATATTATCTCCATACTTCTGATAGAAGATGAGCCAGATGTGGTAGATTTTGTCAAAAAGGGCTTAGGGGAAGAGTCTTTTGAAGTGTCAGTTGCGCTAAATGGCGTTGATGGCCTGGAAATGGCAATAAATAATCCATATGATATAGTCTTGCTTGACATAATGATTCCAGAAAAAAATGGGATAGAGGTATGTAAAGAAATTAGAGGGCGTGGAATTCAAACGCCAATACTTTTTTTAACGGCATTAAATACGCCAGATAATATAGCCTTAGGTTTAAATTCGGGAGCTGACGATTACCTAGTTAAGCCTTTTAAGTTCAACGAACTTATAGCACGCATAAGGGCTATTTTAAGAAGATTAAATGTGGAGAAAATAGGTGCTGTAAAGTCCAAGACAAAATATTTTATATCAAATTTGGTCCTTGATGATGATGCAAAACATCAACCAACTAAAAAAAGCTAAATTTTCAAGGGATGGCTTAGCGGGTTTGGTCCAAAGTTTTGGAATCACGATTTCTTAATTACAAATTCCGCTTCTTCTTTTCACTGATGGCATAATCCACGGCCCTCGCGGTTAAAGCCATATAGGTAAGGGACGGATTCTGAGTGGATGTCGACGTCATACAAGATCCATCCGTGACAAACACGTTTTTACAATGATGCATTTGGTTAAAAGCATTCAACACAGAGGTCTTAGGATCTTTTCCCATGCGCGCCCCGCCCATTTCATGATTCTCATTTCCGGGTAGACGCTTGGTGTCAATCGGCTGAATATTCGTAAATCCTGCCGCTGCATACATTTCGGTAAATTGCTGATGAAAATCTTTCAACATCTTCTCATCATTCTCATCATAGGCCACCGCAACTCTGAGTTGGGGTATCCCATATTTATCCTTCATTTGCCCATCCAAACGAACGGTCGAATGTGCCTTAGGGATCGTTTCCCCCATCATGCCTACGTTGATGTGCCAGTGGCCTAGTTTTTGTGCCAACAATGAATTCTTCAATGATTCGCCCACAAGGTCTTTGGCATTTAACACCACCCGACTTGCCGAAAGGTTGCTCGCATAGCCTCTCAAAAAATCAGTTTCTTGCTTATACACATTTCTAAAGCGCGGGATATACCCAGACGTCGGCCTTTTTCCCTCCGTTTTATAATTCAAATCCCCATCGTACTCGGCCGTAATTCGACCCCGATAACTATGAAAAGCCATGTGGGTACCTAAAATTCCTGAATCATTTCCGAGCCCATTGGGGAAGCGAGAAGAAATGGAATTCAATAAAATTAAATTCGTCGCTAAAGGCGAGGCGTTCACAAAAATAATAGAGGCATAATATTCCTCCATTTCATGGGTCAGCGCATTCACCACGCGAACGCCGATCGCCTTATTTTTCTTCTCATCATATATGATTGAATGAGCGACCGAATGAGCTTTTAAGGTTAAATTTCCCGTGTGATAAGCCGCTGGCAGAGTAGCAGAATTACTACTAAAATAACCGCCATAAGGGCAGCCGCGTTCACATAAAGTTCGGTTTTGGCATTGGCTTCTCCCGACATCCCGATGGATTTTATCGGCCTGGCTTAAATTCGCTGTGCGCGCAATAATCACATGCCGATCCGTATATTTATTTTTTAATACTTGGCCAAAATGCTTCTCCACACAAGACAATTCATAAGGCTTTATAAAATCGCCATCTGGCAAGGTTTCCAAGCCATCTTTATTGCCCGAAATACCCACAAATTTTTCCACATAACTGTACCAAGGAGCCAAGTCTTTGTATCGAATGGGCCAGTCGACGGCATAGCCATCTCGCGCCGGACCCGTAAAATCAAAATCACTCCATCGCTGAGTATGGCGACCCCATAAAAGCGATCGGCCCCCGACATGATACGCCCGAATCCAATCGTACGGTTTGTCCTGAATGTAGGCCTGCTCTTCGTCTTTGGTTAAAAAATGAGAGGTCGCCTCGGAAAAAATAAAGTTCTTACTCGCAATGCCATATTCTTTTTTTAGGTCTGTTGGCACCTGTCCTCGATGCGGAAATTCCCATGGATTAAGTGAGGTAGTCGGATAATCTGCGACATGTTTAACGTCTCGACCTCGATCCAAAAGAAGTGTTTTCAAACCTTTTTCGGTCAGTTCTTTCGCCGACCAGCCTCCGCTAATTCCAGAGCCAATCACAATGGCATCAAACGTACGTTTATCTCTAGCGTTCATTTTTTATAGCCAGTAATTTGAAAAGTTTTTAGAAAAATGAGGGATTGCAATTTCAGGTTCGGCAATCTCAGGATGCCAAAGCTTCTCCCACTCAAAACTATAATAGCCAGAATACCCGCCAGATTTTAAAGCATGAAGCGCTTCCTTCACCGGAGCATTTCCTTCCCCCAAAAGTGTGTATTTCTCTCCCGCCTCCGTAACAATCGCATCCTTGATATGCGTATGTAAAATATATTTTTTCAATACTTGGTACACCTGCGCTGGGGGTTCTTTGGTGACCGACCACATATTAAAGAAATCCCAAACGAGGCCTACATTTTGATCATTGGTTTCTTGCATGATGTGCAGAAGCATATCGCTTTTTATTACTTTGCCATGCGATTCCAAAAGCACTTTCACCCCGCTGGTTTTTGCATAATTTCCTAATTCAATCAATCCTTGGATGATCGCATTCACCGTTTCATTCTCCGGCTGATCTTTGGGTAAATCATTTGGGAATACACGAATAAACGGGCAGGCCAATTGGTTTGCGAGGTCAATAAATCTCTTCGCCTCATCTATATTGCTTTGTCGCTTTTTGGCATCCAAGAAATGCAGGTTGGCCGACGAACCCAAATTAACAATTTTCAAACCTGCATCTGCCACTTGCCTCCGCGTGCTTGCGAGATTAGTCGGGCTGAAAATCGGAAGCGCGGGAAGATCTAAATTTCCCTTAATCCCTCTGATTTCAATCCCTGAATACTGGTTTTTGATGGCATGTTGGAGCACTTGAGAAAAATCCCATGCCGGGCAACCTAAGGTCGAGAAAGACAAGAGGGGTTTATTTGCCTTATTAAAATCCAAGGCAGATAGCCCTAAAAGACCCGTGCTTTGCTTTAAAAATTCCCGGCGATTTTTCATGCGATTAATACTAATATGGTTGGCATTCATTTGTAAAAAGAACAAGAGCTTAAAGCCCTTGTTCAAAATACCTATCAAGATTTCATATTGAAAAAGGAAGATTGCTTACTTCAACAATTTCATTTTAATGGGATCCCAACGAATGATCTTTTTAGAGAAATAACTTTCATTACAAGCCAAGGCAGGAGCAGCAGCTCTAAAGCCGAAAGTGGCATCTTCTACAACCGCTTTCCCTGTTCTGATTGCATCAAAGAAATTAGTAAAGTGATCTAAATGTTCGTTGTAGCCGGTGGGCGGTTTGAACGTAATATCCTCTTTCAATGGACGCTTTTTCTGAGCTTCGGTCCATTTGGCATCGTATTCCTTTTGCATTTCCTCTTGCATGCTTTTGGAGAATGTAAATACGGAATCATATCCCCCAAAGCCTGGGGCTTCTGGCAAAATACTATGCTTGATCGAGATGTTATTTCCTTTGACATCCATCACCCCTTCGGAGCCGATAAACCGGGTAACTTCTTGGCCACCGGTCCCGCTAATAAAGTTTACTTGAAGCGTTAATTGGAATGCCGGATGTTCAGCCGTATCTCCATACTGCATCGTTCCCGCCATCACATCAGGTAGATTTCTACCATCTTTCCAGTGACTGAATTGGCCTGTGCTAACAATGGTTTGAGGTCCTAATGAGTTTGTCACAAAATGCGTTCCACTCAGTAAGTGAATAAATAAGTCTCCGGCCACACCCGTTCCCACTTCTTTAAATGCTCTCCACCAGAAGAATTTCTTGGCGTCAAATTCCATTTTACCCGTTGCTTCCACAAAGCGATCCCAGTCGGTCGACATCGCACTAGCGTCTTTGGGTATGGTATATTCCCAAGCACCGATGGAGCTTTGTCGGTCATACACGGCATTCACCATGTTTAATTTACCTATTTCTCCGGCGGCCAACAATTCTTTTGCTTTGGCTAAGCCGAGGCTGCTGACACGCTGGGAACCTACTTGCAATACTTTGTTTGAATTTTTTTGGGCCTGTATAACTTTATAACCTTCGTCTATTTTATAGACCATGGGTTTTTCTACGTAGACGTGTTTTCCTTTGGCCAAAGCATCCAAGGTAATTCGACAATGCCAAACATCCGTAGTCGCGATGATTACCGCGTCGATGTCCGCACGGTCTAATAATTCCTTATAATTTCGGGTGGTGTAAAGGTCTTTGCCATATAATTCTTTGGCGTTTTCAATGCGTCCTGTATATAGATCACAAATACCAGCTAGTTCAACGCCCGGAACTTTCAGGGCGGTCGCTAAATCGAAGTGTCCTTGAACCCCAAAACCGATAACTCCTAATCTGATTTTTTCACCTACGGAAACGCGCTTTTCATACAGCATAATTCGCTCCTCGGATTTTTGTTGGGCTGCTAGGGAAGACAATGGGAAAGCGGCGCTTGCTACGCCGATGGCTCCTATTTGTTGCAAAAACTTTTTGCGTGATGATTGATTTTCTTTCATAAGTTTAGATTTGTGAGCCAATTTAATATAAAATTTCTAGAGACCATTCATTTACGTTTACAAAGCTAAAGCTAAGTCTTGAGATTAAATAAAATGATCGCTCTGATTTCTTTAAAAAGAGGCAGTAATTTCTCTCGTATTTGCCATTAAAATAAGGTCCAAATTACGAGGAAAATGAATTCAAAATTGTTAACAATTTTTTAATCTTATCGTATACTTCAGGTTAAAAATCTAAGGTATATTTAAGTATAAAAAATAACAACCATGCTATCTACAAACCCGTTAACAGAAGCCCAAAAAAACGTGATCAAAAATGAATATCGCGTTCACTTAAACTCGTCAAAATCTATTTTTGACGTGGATTATATCGTAGATGAAATATTCGATGCTTGTGTTATGAATCATTCGATTTTTGATTTATCTCAAGATAATGAAGCTGGCGATTTGGCCACAGGTTATTATCAATTAGTCTATGATTTTTTAGAAGAATTATCCGAATTAGAAGAGGTAGCTTAAATTCTCTTTTTCAAACATTTCTTGTAGCAATTAGATCCAATTAAATGGCCCTTAGAAACAACATTCTAATGGTTATGATTTAATCTTTCAAAGCTTCATTTTAAAACTCTGTCATCCCCTGACCCATGTGGATTAAGAATCCCCTATAGTATACGTTATTCTCATTGGGGTAGACCTTATATCTCATTCAATTTTTTGACATTCAAAATTTAGACTGTATTTAAAAGATTATTTCTTTTTTTAAATATAGCATTACAAATTGCTATGTTATCCAATATAAAACATAAATTACCCTAACTTTATTACACGTTTAATTAAAAATAACCCTAACTTTGTGACATGTTTGAAAGGAGATTAATTCAAGAGCTTGAAAAATGGGAGGTTAAGGAAAACCGAAAACCCCTTGTTATTAGAGGAGCAAGGCAAGTTGGGAAAACGACCTTGGTTAATCAATTTGCTCAACATTATGAACAATACATTTACTTAAATTTAGAGCTTCCAGAGGATAAAAAACTTTTTGAGACCTTCGCGTCAATAGATAATTTAATTCAAGCAATATTCTTTATAAAGAATAAAACATTGAATTTAAAAAGTAAAACCTTGGTATTCATTGACGAAATACAAGCGGCTCCAAAAGCATTAAATACACTTCGCTATTTTTATGAGTTCGCTCCAGAAATTTCTGTCATTGCAGCAGGAAGTATGCTAGAGACATTATTTGATAAAAATATAAGTTTTCCCATTGGTCGCGTTGAATATATGGTCATTAGGCCTGTTTCTTTTCCAGAATTCCTTTCTGCCATAGGAGAAACTGCTGCCTTAGATCAATTAATGCAGATACCTTTGGCGGATTTTGCTCATTCTAAATTGATTTATTTATTTCACACTTATGCGTTAATTGGTGGAATGCCTGAAATTGTTCAACAATATTCTAAACATAAAGACTTAGTGGCATTATCGCCCATTTACAATTCTTTAATCAGTGGCTATTTGGATGATGTGGAAAAGTATGCTACTCATAATTCGCAAATACAACACATCCGACATTGCATTCAAAGTTCCTTTTCTCAAGCTGGCAAAAGAATAAAATTTGAGGGTTTTGGAAATTCCCCTTATAAATCCCGTGAAATGGGGGAGTCTCTTCGAATGCTTGAAAAAGCTTTGTTGGTTCAATTAATTTATCCGAGCACGGCTTCAACTTTACCCTTGGTGGCTGATATAAGAAAATCCCCACGATTACAGGTTTTGGATTCTGGTTTATTGAATTATTTTGTAGGAATACAGCAGGAAATTTTAGGAACAAGCGATTTAAATAGTATTTACCAAGGCACGCTCATTGAGCATCTGGTTGGACAGGAATTATTAACATTTCAATTTAATTCCTTAAGTGCGCTTCATTTTTGGGTAAGAGAAAAAAGGGAATCAACGGCAGAAGTGGACTATTTATTTCTGTTTAATGGACAAATAATTCCCATAGAAGTAAAATCAGGAAAGGAAGGGACTTTAAAATCTTTGCATATATTTATGGACTTGGCCCCACACAATTTAGCCGTAAGGTTGTATGCTGGGGCTTTAAATATAACAGAAGCCAAAACTTCAAACGGTAAAAAATATCGAATATTAAATCTTCCATATTTTCTGGTTTCGCAAATTGAAAAATATATCCAGTGGTTTATATAAAAAATTAGCTCCACAAATAAAGCCCTAACACATGAAAATCGATTTTATAAAGAAGATACAACACATCGGTATTCCCGCACATGATTTAGAAATATCCATTCCATTCTATGAGCGCCTTGGATTTGAGAATGTGATGGAATCGCCTTTTGAATTTGACGGGGGATATGGTACCTGCGTGATGATGAAAAATCATGAGGTGATCATCGAGTTATACCAAATGCCTGAGAAACAATTAGCGGAAATTAAGCAGCGAAAAAATGGGCATGTCGATCATTTTGCCATTGACGTTTCTGATGTAGATTTAGCTTTCGACACCTTGAAAAAAGCGGGTTTTGAAATGTTAGAATCCACGCCTACCTTCTTGCCATTTTGGAAAAATGGAACTCGGTTTTTTAATGTGAAAGGCCCGTCAGGTGAGACCATTGAATTCAATCAAATTTTATGATGGGATCGAATAGCCATGAGGTCTATTTTTTAAAAATTGTAATTCTAAAGGCTCCTAAAATAGAAAAAATGCATGCCTAGAATAAGCATGCATTTTTTATAAAAGATTATTGAAATTTATTTCGCTGGGATTAGCAATTCGATGTTTTCCCAGGCAAATGAAATGCCTTTTGCTACTACTTTATATTCTAAAGCTTCTTTAAAATCTGATTTTTTAGGCTTCGCTTTAATGGTAACCACATCTTTTTCAGCATTACGGGTCGTCTCGCCTCCACGCTTAATGCCCCACTGGCCTACCTCAGAATTGATGATTACTTGCCACTCGCCTTCACTTGGAATCATGTAAATGGAGTATTTGCCTTTGGGTAAATTAGTTCCACCCACAGAAATATCCGCATCTGTTTCAATGCTTGTCGCCGTGTTAGCACCTGCGCGCCACACTTTATCCATCGGAACTAATTCGCCCCAAATTTTTCTTCCTTTTACGGAAGGGCTGCTGTAAACGAGGGTAACATTTGCTTTGCCGATTAAACCAGTAACCGTCATTTTGGGACTTGCCGGCGCTTGGCCTTGAGCAAAGGATAATTGGGCCGTCATCATAAAAAGACCTGCCATAAATAAGGATTTGATTGTTTTCATTTTTAATTTACGTTTAGGTATAAATGTGTTTTTGTAAAAATTCAATGTGGGCCAAATTTAAAGAATTATTATTTGTTCCGTTTCAATTTATTTTCATTTATTTCTAATCCATGATCTGATGGCAAGCGAGCCCGCTTGTAAAATATATTTTTAATCCTCCGACTATAATCAGTAGAATTGAATCTATTTTATCTTTTTGATAAAAACCTCATATGAACTCCAATCATACAAAAAAATTATTCCTAGGTAGCTTGTTGGCTATGATGATTACCCTGCCTATCCTAGCTCAAAAACAACCGACTTTAGGAATTAGAAGCGTGGAAACATTGCGAATCGCCGGATTACAATTCAAAGACTTAAATAAAAATAAAAAATTAGATGCCTATGAAGATTGGCGTTTGCCAGTGGATGCCAGGGTAAAAGATTTGGTAGCCCAAATGAATCTAGAGGAAAAAGTGGGATTCATGCTGATCAGTACGATCCGAATGGGCGGCGATCAGGTTTTTGGAGCTGGGGTCCAACCTGGAGGGCCGCAAAAGCCGATTACCGAAGGCTTCAACGAAGAAGATTTGGTACAGAGTACCAATATGTTTACGCGCAAACCTTTGTCGAGCCCCAATTTATCTGCGGCCGGAACTACGAAAGCCATTACAAAACTTCAATTAAGGCATTTCATTTTACGTGCGAATCCTTCTCCTGATATTTTAGCCAAATGGTCAAATAATTTACAGGCGCTTTGCGAAACAAGCCGGTTAGGAATTCCGGCAATTGTCGCATCCAATCCAAGAAACCATGTAACCACGGATGCGTCTGTTGGCCTAAGTGTGGGAGTCACTGCATTTTCAAAATGGCCGGGCGAATTAGGTTTGGCGGCGATGCGCGACTTTAAATTAACACGTAAATTTGCTGAAACCGCAGCCCAAGAATGGAAGGCCGTTGGCCTACGCAAAGGCTACATGTACATGGCTGATTTGGCCACGGAACCTCGTTGGCAAAGAGTCGAAGGCACCTTCGGCGAAGATGCTGATTTAACATCCAATATGATTACTCAAATCGTTTTAGGTTTTCAAGGAACAAAATTATCAAACACATCGGTCGCCATGACGACCAAGCATTTCCCAGGGGGCGGACCTCAGGTAGAAGGCCAGGATTCGCATTTCGACTGGGGGAAATTTGCTCATTATCCGGGTGGCAAGTTTGAATATCATTTAAAACCATTTAAAGCGGCCATTGCCGCGGGTACTTCGGCGATCATGCCATACTATTCTGCTCCCAAAGGAAAGGAGTTTGAGGAAGTTGGTTTTTCGTTCAACAAAGCGATGATTGGGGATTTATTGCAAGATAAATTAGGCTTCTATGGCATTATTAATTCCGACACGGGTCCTATTGAAATGATGCCTTGGGGAGTAGAAAATTTAACGATTGCCGAGCGGTATCAAAAGGCTTTACAGGCAGGTGTTGATATTTTCTCCGGTTCGGCAGATCCAGGTATTTTGTTGGAGACCGTCCAAAAAGGCCTTATTTCAGAAGCTAGAATTAACCAGTCGGTGGCCAAATTATTGAAAGAAAAATTTGAATTAGGGCTCTTTGAAAATCCGTATGTGAATGTTGAAAATGCACTGAAAATCGTTGGAAATAAGGAGGCTGTAGCCTCGGCGGATTTGGCCTTACGTAAATCGATTGTGCTACTTAGAAATGATCAAAAAGTGTTGCCAATAGCGAAAAAGACCAAGGTGTATTTTGAAACTTATTTTAATACGGGTCGCAATAAAGATATTATTAAGGTCGCAAAACCTGATTACCCTGCATTTGAATTTGTGTCAACGAAAGAGGAGGCGGATGTTATTTTGCTATGGCTGATCCCAAATGGTGGGGGATTATTTAGTTCGCAAGGCGCTAAAATTGACCTTCGTTTGTCGACCAATCGCATCGATGTAAACCATGTAAATGAGTTGATCGAAAGCAAGCCCACCATCGTGGCCATCAATTATACGAACCCTTGGGTGATTGAGGAAATTGACAAAGGAAAAACCCGTGGAATCATCGCAACTTTTGGGACAACCCAGGAGGCTTTGTTGGACATCGTCAGTGGAAAATTCAAGCCCACAGGAAAGATGCCTTTTACCACCCCGAAAAATATGCAAGTGGTGGAGGCCAATAAATCCGATGTTCCGGGCTATTTAGAGGGGCCTGATTATGGGTTATTTATGTTTGGGCATGGGCTAACTTATTAAGATTCTGCCAGGATAAAGACTTGTCTTTTCTCTAATGATTGATCCATGAAATTGATTTATATTTGCGCCATAAATCCCTTTTAGTCCATGAATCCTAAAGTTGACGCATTCCTTTTAAACACCAAAAAATGGCGTGAGGAACTAACCGTATTGAGGAGCATTGTGATGAACAGTGGCTTGGGGGAAGAATTAAAATGGGGCGCTCCTTGCTATGTGCATGAAAAGGCTAATGTCATAATCATCCATGGATTCAAAGACTATTTTGCCTTACTATTTTTTAAAGGGGCACTGATGAAAGACCCGCAAAATTTGTTGCATAAACCGGGCGAAAATACACAGTCGGGCCGACAAATTCGCTTAACAAGCATGGATGAAATGTTAGGCCAAGAAGAGGTGCTTCGAGCTTATATTCAACATGCGATCGAGGTAGAAAAAGCAGGGGAGAAAGTGATCACAAAGAAAACAGAAGAATATCCCGTTCCATCAGAATTGGAAGAAAGCTTTGCTGAAAATAGTGATTTACAACATGCGTTTTATGGGTTGACTCCGGGGCGCCAACGAGCCTATTTATTGCATTTTGCGGAGGCCAAGCAATCGGCCACACGAAAGGCTAGGATTGAAAAATACACGCAGCGCATTTTAAACGGCAAAGGAATTTTAGACTGTTGGTGCGGACTCTCAAAACGAATGCCTACCTGCGATGGATCGCATAAGCAATTAGGTAATGCTGTAAAATAAGGTCATCCCCTTAGCCTTATTTACAAATAACTTAACCACCATTTTTCCTTGTGCGCCGTTTTATAGGAATCATACCATTTGCACAAGGGATACAGGCCACCAACGACTAGGGCCCAAATTAGGTACACAAAACCTAGGCTATATCCTTCCCCTTGTATGCTAAAAAGAAAGGGAAAGGTTTGTAGACCATTGATCGCTTCAACAAGGGAATATCCTCTTGAAAAGTACAAAATCATACAAATGGTGTGCACGAGATAGAAATGAAGGATGTAATAGAAAAAGGCCGTTCTCCCGAAAACTCGGAACGTTTGGGTTATTTTATTTTGGATCGTTTCCAAAAACGATAAAGCTAAAATAGCAATCCCGATCATCACCGACATATAAGCCAAAGAAGGGGGATATTTATGCACTTTTATAAAAGATAAAAACGTGTGAAATCCGGTATTTTGGGGAGTCCAGGGATTTGGATCTCCATAGATATTGATACCTCTCAACACAATAAAAAAAGCAATCAATGATAAGCCAAATTTCAGTAAGATTTTTTGTCTTTGTTCGGAAGTGAATTTAGGGGTAAAGAAAATACCAAAACAATAACCCAGAATCATTAGGCCCGTCCAAGGAACAAAGGGATACATAATGGCAATGACGTGACCTTTCGCGATGGGATATATGGCAAAGGAACCATGGTGAAAAAGATCCCACCAGAAGTCTGCCTTAAATCCCGGTTCTGCCTCCCAAAAGTCTAGGGCATTATGGCCCAAGACAATGAAAAGGCCGATGGCCAATAAAAATTTATAGGGCAGGCGATGTAGAACACTTAAAATAATCATGCTTATTCCGATCGCCCAAATAACCTGCATGATGAGTAAATTATAAAAAGGATTAAAAGTCATGGCTAAAGTAATCAAGCCAAATTCGACGAAAATCAGCCATAGTCCACGCTTGAAAAGAAACGAACTCAACTCAGATTTTGTCTTTCGTATGCTTTGTAGGTAAATAGAAAGTCCCGATAGAAAAACGAAGGTAGGGGCACATAAATGGGTAATCCAGCGCGTAAAAAAAAGAATGGGGGTGGTCGTCGATACATTAAGTGGATCATCCAAATATGCTCCTTGGTGTATAAAATCCCGGACGTGATCGAGTGCCATGATGACCATGACGATTCCCCTTAATACATCGATCGAATCTATTCGTTTTTGTGTGCTCGCTACTGAAATCACTGACATTCTTTATTATAATATAAGGATTAATTCTTCCAACAACGAATAAGGATTTGAATTTTCGGATGAGCCAGATTTCAATCTCCATTTTTGAAATAAAATATCTTTTGACCTCATCAATGATTCTTCCCTTTTTCCAGTAACATCGTAAACGCATTTTCCCAATCCGGGACCGTTTCAGATTCATACCCAAATGATTTGCCGGTGGCAATCGCACTAAAAGCCTTCATCGCCTTTAAATGTGCCCCACTTCGCATGAATTGCATCATCAATTCTCTACTTTCCCAAGCCGTTAGGGTGCATTGAAAACCATGCATTTTTTTCACAGAACTATGCAGGTTTCCCTTGGCTGCTTGCGCTTGATTAAATGATGGAATGGCTAACATCCAAAATTTAAAATATCCCAAAATTCCCTTAGGCTTTAATCCTGTGATCGATATGTACATGTTATGTCATTTTCCGTTCCAGCCGTCTTCCATTCCTTTCAAGAAATCCTTGTATCCCACTTCGTAACCGAATAGACCTACCATCAACGCAAGGTGAATAATCAAGATTGCTTTTTGCCATTGAGGACGTTCTTTCCAAGGCTGATTTTGGTCAAAGGGGTCAAAAATTAATGCGATTCCTAATTGGGTCGCCGCCTCTAAAGCGGATTTTTTAACCCATAATTCATAAAGCCCCAAAAGAACAAAGCCGATGTAAAGATATTTGTTAAATGATGTTTTCATGTACGAAATGTTGTGGCTTCAAAATTAAAAAAAGCAAAGAATAAAAAAAATACCCCAGCATGACGGGAATAATAAGTCCGATATGTACGTGATTACTGACTTGTGGTAATAAAAAAAGAGGTCAGATCTGACCTCTTTTTAAATAGGATAATTTACATACTTATTGAACAACCCAATCTGTATATTCGTCAGTCATCGTTCCTAATTTAGCTAACTCATCAGCGACAGGTTTCATTTTAGCGTTGGCTGCGTTTCCACCTGCATTCATCGTCCCATCAGGATTGTAAAATTTATTTCTTTCCGCATCATTTTTATAAATAATTAAGACCCCCATTTTATTGGCTGATTTCCCTCGAACAAATTTTAACACGTGGCTTTGACAAGAAAATGCTTTTGATGAAGCAGGAACCCATTTGGCTTTAACCGCATCTTCAAATTGCTGCATGGTCGTTTTGCCATTTAATTTGACAGAAAAAGTGTGCATACCTACCAAGTTTCCCTTAGGTAACACTTGGGCAAAAGCTGCTGTGCTCAATAGTACAAATGCAGCTAAGATTAAAAAGTTTTTCATTGTATTATTTAGATTTAGTTGTTTCTTACTCGTATGGCTTTTCAGATTCCGCCCTGTTTTTTAACGTGATCGCTGCCTTCACCTTGTTCGAAAGGTACTTTAAATTCGTATAATATGGTATTCGGTTTCAATGATTGGGCCCGAATTTCTTGTTGAAATACAGGCCCTTTCATCATTAAATCTATTTCTTTTGAGAAGCGGCAATCTCAGCTTTCAAAGGAGCTGAGTCCCACATGCGATACATCTTAACAATTTTATCTCCTTTCCAATAAACCAATAGATGCAAAGGAACCGTATTTCTAGCTTTTGTGTAGCGTCCTATTCCCACCAAGGTTCCCCAATATCCAGTAATGATCTCCCCATTTGCAAATACAAATGTTTTAATGGCATTCGGACCTGTAGTTACCGTTATTGAGGTATTTAGTGTATGTACAAACATATCTCCTAGCAAATGGCCCGAGCGACCACCCGGATTTACTTTGGTTGCATCATTCGGGCCTTCTTGATTATTCGCATGTAAATCTAATACCTGAACGGTATCTACGTACAGATTATGGCCTACAGTCGTGTCGTTTTTAGCATAAGCTAGTAAAAGCTCTTTCACTTTTGCCGACTTTTCATCTAGTGAAGTAAAGGTGCCAGTTTGTGGATCTTGAGTAGCAGTAGCCGCTGCGTCCGCATTTTTTGATTCTTTCGTAGTGCAAGCATTCAATGTTGCCAATACCACAAGGGATAAGAATAGTTTTTTCATTGTTTTTGTATGATTAATTGAACATTTATCCAACAAGATAAAATATCTTTTTGATGCTAATAGAAAATCAAATTATTTTTTTGTCATCAATCGTTTTCAAAACTTTTGTGGGGATACATAAAAAAGCCTCAAAAAAATATTTTTGAGGCTTTTATTGATTCGCTAAACGAATTTTAAAAAACGAGACTTTTTTGGAATTCCTTATATTTCAAACCGACATCTCGGATGTATTTGGCCTTGTCCGTTTTCATTTTAGTTTGAACGTCCAAAGTATAGGTGTCGCCAAGGTGATCATAATAAAACTCGGTCGTAAACAACATTAATTCAACAATTAATGGCAACGTATCCAATCCCTTCTTTTCTAATAAATAATAAACGCTTTTCTTATTTATTTCTCCTTTAGTCCGAGTAATAAAACCGATGTTCTCGAGCTTTCTTAAGCGATTGGATAGCATCTTACTAGGTACCTTTTCAGGTGATTCTTTGAATTCATTAAATAGCTTTTTGTGACCAAAAATCATGTCCCTGAGTATCAACAAAGTCCATTTGTCGCCCAACACATCTAAGCCCGTTGCGATAGGACATAATGACCGAAATGTAATATTATTTTCCTCTTCCATAATCGAAACAAAAGTATGCAAAAAAAGTCAAAACAGAGTTGCGTTCAGCGTTTTTGAGGAAATAAAATTGCCTATTCCTAGTAAAGAAAAAAGCCCCGCAATCGCGAGGCTTTCTCTTACAACCTTTATCGGGATCCTATTTGAATCCAATTTTAGATAAGCCTTTATGGCTAATCACAATCGCCTCCAAAGCTGTTTCGTTGTAACAAGCATCTTGCTCAACGAAATAATGCTGCATACCGGCTAATTTCTTATTATCTAAAATACGTTTGAAATCAATTTTTCCATTGCCCACAGGCGCAAAACGACCTTGATCATCCATATCCTTTACGTGCCAAATTTTAAATCTACCTGGATAACGCTTGAAATAAGCCACTGGATCAGCACCCGCTTTGGTTACCCAATATAAATCCATTTGGAAATTAACATTTTTAGGATTGCAATGCTCTAATAAATAATCAAATACAACATTACCGTCCGCATCTTTTGAAAATTCAAAATCGTGGTTGTGGTACAACAATTGCAAACCTGCCGCTGTACATTTTTCGCCTAATTTATCTAAGATTTCAGCCAAATTCTTCGCGCCACCTTTCAGTGCCATCCGCTTATTTTCTCGATCATACGTAAAAAGACCCATTGGAGGAACAGGAATGACAAAATATTTGAAACCTGCCAACTTCAAATCGGCGATTTGTTGGTCTATATTCTCAAAATTAACCGTTCCCTGATGTGCCGACAAAGGAACTAATTTCACCTCATCTAATAGGGATTTGAAATCGGCTGGGGATAAATTATAGAACTTCCCATTATTGTAGCCAGAAGACTCCACGTTTAAATAACCCGCTTGAGCTACTTTTTCCAACGTTGTGCGCGCCTCTTTCATCATCGCATCACGAACGGTATACAAAGCTAATCCACCAAAAGGCTTATCAGCAATCCCCGATTGTTTAATCGGCTTAAAAGAAAACAAGGACATCGCCATCACAGCGCATGTCAATAAAATAGGTTTCATTTTCATCTTTAATTTTTTAGACATTAGATTAATCATTTATTATACGTTTAAGAGAAATTGATGAGGATTGGAGATGAAATCGATTCTTCAAAAATACTAAATTTAAATAGACAAGCCATGAATTTTTTTCTCAAATAGAGAAAAAATTAGCCTTGATGCGTTCCCTATTTTCATTCTCCTGACTATTCTTGTGATATAATTCCACAAAAACGATCTTAAATTCTTCTGGGAAATAGGCATAAACTAGTCTCAGCCCAGAATTAACACCTCGGCCTTTCAAAGACTTACAAGCGATTTTCTTCACCTTAATGATACCAGCGTTCAGTTTTAAATCATTTATCTCAAAACTAAAAGGGGGTCGCTCATTGGGAAATAACGTAAGAATCTGCTTGATCACGGCTAAATCTTCTGTCAATGAACGATATTTCTTTAGCAATGATTTTAGATCTTTTTTAAACTCATCCAGCTCAAGAAAGATCATGACTCTTCAGCCTCCTCTTCATAATTTCGAACAGAAAAAGGGGCCTCTCGATAAAAAACTAGTTCATAATTGATTTCTTCCCCCTTCTTTGAGGCTAACCAAGGGATGTCTTTATGGGAATATTGGCTAATGGCAGCCGCTGACCAATCGCTCATTTGTTCAATCACACGTTCAATGACTTCTGTTTCGCTCGCTTTCAGCTCTCGTAAATCTGCTTTCACTAAAGGCAAATAACGCGTTTGAGCATACCCACGATATGCCGTTTTTACTCGTTGGAGCTGCTTACTTTCAATCATTTGTTGAATAAGCTTATCTAGCTTTTGAGGAACTGGGCCAAACGGAAGTTTTCGGTATTTTGCCCCTATTAAATGCTCCTCATATAGCTCATAGTAATTAAAATCAGAAAAATAGAGCAGTTTATACAACAC
>CAMDJW010000019.1 GCA_945901025.1 Spirosoma fluviale
ACATAAAAAAAGCCACACAGTCGAACTGCGTGGCCTCCTCTAAAAATTAAAATCTATTTATCGCCTTTCTTAGCAGCATATTCTTTATTCAATCCCTCAATCATTTTTTGGGTTACATCCACCGACTCATCCGCAAATAAAATCCCACCGCCAATTTTTGAATATCCTAATACAAATTCGTACTTGTTCTCCTTATTTACCTTACCCACATATTCACGAATGTTATTGTATAATTCCTCGTTTTTCTTTGCCTGCTCTTGCCCCAATTCGGCTTGCTTTTGTTGGCTATATTGCTGCAACTCAGATCCCTTTTTCTTCAACGTCATATCTGCCGCTTGTAACTCAGCTTGCGTCATCGCAGAAGCACGTTGCTGAATAGCTTGCAATTCAGATTGAAGCGCACGCTCTTTTTGACCTAGGTCAACTTGCAAGCGGTATCCTTTATTTTCAAACTCTTTTTGAGCATCTTTATAAAACTGATAATTATTTAATAATGAATCAGAATTAACAAAAACGATCCTTTTTCCATCAGCTGTAGCAGCTCCTAAACCTGAACCAACAGATCCTGCAGGCTTCAAAAACAAAAATGCAATGGCAACTGTTAAAATGCCCAGCCAAACATAAGGTAAATTTTTCACGTGTATTCGTTTTTAAAATGGTAACGGAGACAAATATACAAGGTCTATTTTGATTGTCCTAAAAATTTATTTGTTGAATCTTAAATTCGCACCAGCCCATGCCCACAAACCGCCTGTCAATCCTCCTAAAACTCCTGTGACAATATAAAGGCCTACGACACTTCCACCCAATGGAAATAAATGTGCCATTCTTCCAGGCAAAGAACTTGGATGTTGGCCATCAATCCAAAAAGCCGAAATAGCCCATAATAAAAAGCCAGACACCAAGCCTAAAGTGAACGCAATCCCCTTGGGGATTCGTAAAATATAGGCCAACAATGCAAACAAAATACCTAAAGAATACCAAGGTAAATATAGGCCTGAAATGACCCCAATAACAACCATTACTAAAATGATGGCTAATTTATACGAAAAAGTTAACGAATTATTCATCCCTATTTTTTTATTGATAATATAATTTTCTTACGCAAACGCCCCGTTGCATCCTCAGGTTTTTCTAAATATAACAAGGACCTTAGTTCACCCTTAGCCCACGAGTCAATCAAATCATCATAATGTGTACTACCCGGATTACCAGACTGACCACCTGGATAAACACCATGCGCTTTAGGTCTTCCTTCCTTCGAAAGTTCAACAATCATACGCCAAGAAGGTCCTGTCTTCATCGTAGTTGCATTCACAATCGTTCCACCCCCACCCGTAGGAATATTCAACCTACTTAACGCATCCATACCCGGAATTAAATGCCTAATTCCTGTTTGCTTATGCTTATACCAAAACCATTCAGATCCTAGTGGGCCATGTTTTTTAACCAACGTATCAATGGAAGCCTTGAAAGAACCGGAAATAATTTCTTCCATACTCTCCTTTTTATTTTTTGTTTTTACGTTGTCCCACCAGGCCGACTGAGGTTCATCTTGGATCATTTTAATCGTTCGATCCATAGAAGGACTATTCATCGGCACATTTTCATCCGCTGAAAAATCATCGGCCCAAATAGCTTCATGCAAAAGCGTAACCCAATTTTCAAATATGGTAGCTCCCTTTGAATCCGCTGCATTTTGTAAATTCCAACGCGCTAATTCATTCACCGCTTGGCCATAAACTCCTCCCGCTGGCGACTTTAATTTAGCTAGTAAAAGAGGCAATAAAGTTCGCGCTCTAATATTGAAATTATCATTTTGTAAACCTCGCAACGAATCCATCGTAACTTTAGACATCGCTTCTAAACGTTCATTAATTCGACGGCCACGCTCACTGGGTGCATATTGCCAACCCATATAATAAGGATAAGTAGGATCCACAGAACTTTGATTAGCAGAACTCAAAAACCCACGAACAGGATTTTTAGCATGCGGATTGTGTGATTGTGGAATAAAACCAGTCCAATCCGCCTTTGGATCCGTTCCATCTAAAAGATATTTTCCCTGAGTATACGATTTCAATGGGAACTTCCCATTCACCCACAAAGCAATATCCCCCTGATTGCTAGCAAAAATAAAATTTTGGGCTGGCGCAGAATAATAAGTCAATGCCTGCGCATAATCGGCATAATTTGCCGCACGATTCAACTTATAAAAAGTGGTCAACTCCTGTGATTTTTCATGCGCAATCCAACGCAACGCATGACCCACCGGGATATTAGATTTAAAAGGCTTTTCATGACTTAGATAAACCACAGGTCCGTGATGGGTAAAAAATATCGTGTCCACAAAACTTTCCTTCCCTTTGATATTGAATTTTTCAATACGCATCGTTGTTTTCTTCCATTTCCCGTCATGCCAATATTCTGCTTTCGATGCATCCTTAAATTTAACCTGGTACCAATCCAAAATATCAGAACCTACATTGGTCACACCCCAAGCCACATTTTTATTAAAACCCACAATGACGTTTGGCGTTCCTGGCATTGTGGAACCATACACGTTAACCCCCGGAGCCACTAATTGCATTTGATACCAAATAGAAGGCAATGACAAGGTTAAGTGTGGATCATTAGCCAGTATAGGTAATCCAGAAACCGTTTTATTTCCAGAAACCGCCCAGTTATTAGAACCAATATTGGGATCTTTTTCAGGGGTTTTCATCGCACTGCCCAAGCCAATAAAATCACTAGGACCTTCTGGAATAGGCACCGACTTGAAGTCCCTAGGCGTCCCCACAGGAATAATGGGACTTTCTACAAATGGGTAATTGGGAAATAAATTTTCGGCAACTTCCTTTCCATATTTTCGAAGAATGTTCGTCATTTTTAAATCATCTGTCCCAGAGGCAAGCACAAAAGACATATTCTTTAAGAAAAGTGCACTTTTAATCGGCGTCCATTTTTCAGGCGCATAATTCAATAATTTATATTCCAACGGATAATTCCGTTCTGTCAAACTTTCAATATAGGCATTGACCCCATCAGAATATGCTTGCAATGTTTCCGTCGCTTTCGGATCTTCTTTCATTCCCTCAAAAGATTTTTCCGCTCCATAAACAGCCCCCATCCTTCTCTGAAACTGATCAGAAACCATTCCCTTCTCCCCCACGATCTCAGAAATTCTACCTCCCGCAAAATGCGTTTGAAATTCCATTTGCCACAAACGATCTTTAGCCGTTAAATACCCCTGAGCTACATATAAATCATGGTCATTTTCCGCAAATACATGAGGAATACCCATTTCATCATAAACTACAGTCACTGTTTTCTCCAAACCTGGGATTTGCAAATTTTCTTCGGATAATTCAGCAGATTCTGGAGCCTCCGCATTCACCCAAAATCCATGAAACGGACTCATTAATTTACCTAAAGGCGGAAGGGTTCCCCATGAATTGTGCAAGGCATAAGTCCAAATAATAGCCAAGGCGAGCGGGAAAATAGATTTAATGTATTTCATGAAAAATGATGCAAAAGATTTAAATAAAAATTCGAAGATTTTATTTTATTTTAAAAAGACAATTTTACACATTTGTGACATAATGCCCAAATAATTTATATTTTTAATCCCTAAAAGATTTTAAAACTTGAAAAGAAGAACATTCCTCCAAACATCCGGATTTATTGGCTCCGCAACAATCTTAAAAAGCCCGTCCTTAGATCAAAAACAATTAGCCACCGAGCTCATCATCATAGCCACTTGGAAAAACGAAAAAGGTACGAAATCCGGTTGGGATAAAATGATGCAAACAGGCCGAGCCTTAGATGGAGTGGAAGCTGGAGCATGGGTTCCAGAAGCTGATCCCAACGAAACATCCGTGGGTTATGGAGGACTTCCGGACCGAGATGGCCACGTAACTTTAGATGCTTGCATCATGGATCATTTAGGAAATGCGGGGGCCGTGACATTTTTAGAAGGCATCATGCATCCCATTTCAGTAGCTAGAGCCGTGATGGAAAAAACGCCTCACGTGATGCTTTCGGGTGCCGGCGCATTGAAATTTGCCTTGGATCAAGGATTCAAAAAACAAAACTTGCTTACACCCGCCTCAAAAAAAGCCTGGGAAGAATGGAAAAAGGAATCAAAATATAAGTCCATCGTCAACATTGAAAATCATGATACCATCGGCCTTTTAGGCATTGGAAAAGCGGGTGAAATAGCTGGAGCTTGTTCTACGAGTGGATTAGCCTATAAAATGCATGGGCGCGTCGGCGACTCCCCGATCATCGGCGGAGCGGTCTTTTGTGATGATGAAGTCGGCGGTGCCTGCGCCACAGGTTTAGGCGAATTTGTCATGAAAACCTTGGGTTCATTTTTGATTGTCGAGTTTATGAGGCAAGGAATGTCTCCCCAAAAAGCCTGCGAAGAAGCCATCATGCGAATCGTCAAGCGATATAAATACCAGGATTTCCAAGTAGGATATTTGGCGCTAAATAAAAAAGGAGAATATGGCGCTTATTCTATTCAAAAAGGATTTAATTTCACCATCACAAAAAACGGTATCACTCAAGTCATTGAAAGTGCTTCCTACATGTCATAGAAAACTCAAGAATTTTACGTGGAAAAAATCGTTAAAAAATCGGCTAGTAAAAAGCAATTTCTCTTTGAGGTAGCCTGGGAAACTTGTAATCAAGTAGGTGGAATTTACACCGTTATTCGAACCAAAGTTCCCTCCATGGTAGAAAAATGGGGCAATGACTATGCCTTATTGGGACCATATTTCACTCATACAGCCGCTGCTGAATTTGAGCCACTCGAATTACCCGAGGAGGATACACCACTCATCAATTCCATCCGTACCCTAAGATCGCAAGGCCTGAAAGTACATTATGGCCATTGGCTCATCACGGGAAAGCCAAAAATTATTTTATTCGATATTGATTCTGTTTATAACCAAATCGACGCAATCAAAGGTAGAATTTGGGAAAATCATAAAATATCAACGTTAGGGGTTGAAGAATTAGTGAATCAAACAATCGCTTTTGGCGAAATGGTCCGACTATTCATCACAGAACTTGCCCTAGAAAATAAATCAAAAAAAGATATCATCGTCCATTTTCATGAATGGATGGCCTCCACTTGTTTGCCTGATTTACGGAAAGATAAAGTAAAAATATCAACCGTCTTTACGACTCATGCAACGATGTTAGGGCGTTATTTAGCCGGCAATGTGCCTAATTTTTACGAAGTGATCGATCAGTTTGACTGGTTAAAAGAGGCAAGACATTATAGAATAGAAGCCCAAGTAAGTTTCGAAAGAGCGGCAGCCCAAAAGGCCAACGTACTGACAACGGTTTCCGACATTACGGCCAAAGAATGTCAATATTTTTTAGGCCGAATTCCAGAATTGATACTGCCCAATGGCTTAAATATCCAACGATTTGCCGCGCTTCATGAGCATCAAAATCTTCATTCTAAATACAAAGAAAGTATTTCAGATTTTGTCATGGGACATTTTTTCCAAAATCAACCCTTCGATTTAGAACAAACTTTATATTTATTTACGTCAGGGAGGTTCGAGTATACCAACAAAGGATACGACCTGACCTTGGATGCCCTTAAAATATTAAATCAGAAATTGAAAGACGCCGGTTCTAAAAAAACGGTGGTCATGTTTTTCATTACTAAACAGCCGTACCATAGCATAGACCCCGAAGTTTTGCAATCTAGGGCCGTCTTAAACGAGATAAGAGAAAATTGTTTGGCGATAGAAAAGTCGGTGGGCGAGAAATTATTTCAAGCCTCCGCCGCATCCAAAGACTTACAAATTCCCGATTTAAATAATTTTGTGGACGAATATTGGCGAATGCGTTTACGCAGGACCGTTCAAACCTGGAAGACAAATACAAAACCGAAAGTAGTCACCCATTTATTGAAAAATGAGGACGACATCATTCGTAATCTGGCTCGAACAGGATTAACCAATAACCCAGACGACAAAGTAAAAATTGTCTATCACCCTGATTTTATTGTCTCGACAAACCCGTTATTTGGTTTGGATTATGGCCAATTTGTTCGAGGGTGCCACCTGGGTGTTTTCCCTAGCTGTTATGAACCTTGGGGCTATACTCCCTTAGAATGTATGGCAAGAGGCGTTCCTACGATCACCTCAGATTTATCGGGTTTTGGAAATTACATGATGCAAATTATGCGCGACTATGAACAATGGGGCGTCAGCGTAGTCAATAGAAAATCTCAGACCTATCAGGAATCAGCTGAACATTTAGCAACCCTATTATTTAAATTTGCACAGCAATCCCAGCGAGATCGTATTCTTCAGAGAAACCGAGTGGAGAGTATCGCAGATACTTTTGACTGGTCTAATTTAAGGGGCTGCTATGATACTGCTCACGAACTAGCTGTTTTGAAGAAATAAACAATCCTTAAAAATGCCTCAAGGCCTCCCGTTTTGAGAGGGGCATGAGGGGGTGATGGTCGACAAAATTCAAGACCCATTCAGGATCTGTTCGCGCATATTGCCGCAAAGACCAACCAATAGCCTTTTGAATAAAAAATTCTTTGGAGGTGTTTAAAGATAAAATGACGGTGGACAATAGGGTCAAATCTGTCTGTTTTTTGTAGCCCAACTGGAACAATATGCATAGACGTTGGTGCCAAAAATTAGGTGATTTCATCCATATTAAAATCCATTCTGATAGCTCCTGAGGAAAGCGTTGAAAATACAAACCTAAAACTTTGGGCCCCAAGACATCCACCACATCCCACCATGAATTTTCATCCACCCAGCGATGGACCAACAAAGGAACGCGAGGGTCCCATGACTTTTTTGCCTTCAATAAATACTCCATCGCCACATATTGAAATTCGCGTTCAGGCATTGCAAATAACTCTGAACTGACCTCAAACCAATCCTCAGCCTTGCCATACTTTTGATAAATCTCCTTAAAAACCAAGGCTCGCTCAGGCTTTTTAATCCCCAGGAAAGGATATTGATTGCGCATATATTCGCGCATACCCTGTGCATCTACTGAATTTTCTAATGCGTAAAAAGCCTCCTTAATGGCGCTACTAAAACTCATCGATTTGAAAAATAAAGTTCGCCTTTTAAACCACTCTCAGTTACCCCCCATTTGGAAGCGTCAAATGGATTATATTGAATATCGACAAAGTTGATTTCATAAAAATTCTTCCATGGAATCTTCTCGCGGTCTAATTTTCTAATTCGATTCGCAGAAACATTCATCACCTCTAATTCTATATGATTGCTATCTTTCAAAACTCCTTTGGGTATATTGATTTGATAAGGCAATGACCAAACAATGCCCAAATCCTGTCCATTTATTTTCACTCGCACCCAATCCCGCACCTGATCTAAATGCAATATTTGACAAGCCTTTATCTGTTCAGGCATCAAGTCAAAATTAAAGGAATAAGTAGCCTTGCCCCAATAATCATGGGTGGAAGAATCCATTGTCCAAAATGACATGGCATCTAATTGCTGGGATTTGAATAATTGCCGAGGAAAAGTGAGCGAAATTTTTTCGCTTGGTTCCAATGGCACAAATACTTTGGGAACAGCAGATTTAGCTAAAGCTTTTTTATCGGCCTTAGCTGACCGAACAATGACGCTTTGGCCAGGCGCTAAAGACATGAAAAATTGCTTTTGCTTATTTAAGTGCTCCTTCCAAATCTTTCCAGTTAACGGATCTTCTATTTCAACATCTGAAGAAGTTTTTGACAAATTAATCATGCCTTCAGAAAATTTATTCGATAAATTAGCAATGAAATATTTTGCCCCTTCTGGAGACCTCTTCCGTAAAAACGATAAATTCAAATCCGCTATACTTTCACGGTTAATTTTAAAACGTTCCAACACATTGATCGGATCCGAAACCCAGCGCATTAATACCGTTTGTTTGGCTGCGTCCCAACGCGCTTTTTCCTCTTCTGTAAGACCAAAAGAATTGGGATTCAATGGCATATGCTCCAAGAAATAAACAGGCAGACCTTGCTTCACCCATTTTGCCCATAACTCCATCGTTTCTAAGGATACATAATGAGGTGCTGGAATAAGCAAAATTTTATACTCATTTCCTGAAACTGATTTCCATGTTCGTCTGGAAGTGACTTGCAATGACTTCATTAAATCATCCGATATGTAGTCCAATTGGTACCCCTTGTTTTGCATGTGTTCAGACCATTTTCCAAACGATGTATTGATCATCCAGTCTCGACTATTTGCATGTAAATCGAGCAAATGAATTTTACCCTTTCCATTTCTTTCATGCCAAATATCTTCCATGGGGAAGTACATCAAAACATCAGAATCCGTCGGATCCTTTTGCAACATCGTTTGACATTTATCAATGTACTTATTTAACTCTGGCAAAGCTTCCCAAAAATGACTTTGGGGATTAAAATTGGTACTCGCATAAAATAGCCAACCCGGCCAGGCAATTTCTGGGGGAGAATAAGTCGCTCCGTGGAAAAATAGGTGGTTGACACCACCAATAAATACTTGGTCCACCACAGGTTTTATCTGTGCCAACGAAACCTTAAAATGATTTCCGAGCCAAGTAGCTGTCTCTGCAGAAACCAATTTCTTGCCCATTAAATTAGCCGCCGATGAGGCTAATTTTAAATTGCGAACATCTGGAATTCCAAAACGCACCGAATCATAATCTTGATCTACTCGATAACCCGGGATATCAAATGGTTTACTTCCAAAAAATTCAGTTTCAGGAATGTCAACAGCCGCATAAATATCGATGAGATTTCCCGGTGAACCATGCGCTTGATTTCTACTTTGAAAACCCATCATTTTAATCCAATCAGCAAATGGATTTGAAAACTGGCTTAGCAATAACTGAGATATCGTTCGATGATAATCCGCCCAAATCAAATTTTCACTTTCCGTTTCAGCTTTTGGTTTTGCCAACACATCCAAATGTTTTCTTAGATCATAATGATTTAAACGGATAAATTCTGCAAAAAGCCCAGCCGTATAATTAGCCCCATAAACTTCGTATGAGTCATTATACAAGGCCCTTAATGGAGCATGAGACTTTTTCAATAAGGGCACAAAAGTTTCCCGATAATGCTCAAATGCTGACTTAGAAAAATGATCTATCACTAGACCTTCGCCTCCGGGAGCAGCGCGTTTAACTTTTTGATTCGTTAAATTTTGGCTCAATATGTATAATGTAGCCCCCGAACTTCCTGCTTGGAATTGAGTCTTTTTTTGACTGATGAGCTCTTGAGTGAATTGACCCTCCACATAGACAGAAACAGCTTGTATATCACCTGTTGGCGCTTGCCAAAATTGATTCGGACCTAACACAATGTCATCTATTTTATAGGCTTTGGCCGCTTCTTTTTTAGATATGTGTGGACCACCTAAAGGCCAACCCGTTCCTAAGGTCATATCGATGCCCAAGTGCAATCGATTCGCTTCCTTTAAAACGAAGGCGAATTTTTGCTGCCAACCAGCACCTAAATAATTCTGGAAAGTTGATTCAAAGCCTTTGGCTCCATAAATAGGAATAATATGCAAACCGCCAAAACCCGCTTTGGCAAATGCTTCCAAATTGTGTGTGATCCCCTTTTCCGTCACTGCACTTCCTGGCCACCACCAATAAGCCCAAGGCTTAGTGGTAGAAAAAACGACAGGATCCGTAGATCCTGCCGCTTTCAAACAAATAGATATGACAAAAATGAGGATGAAACTTAATTTTTTCATGCCTCTAAATTGATTTTTATTATACAAAACGACCTAATAAATTTTCTAAATATTCTTGTTTGCCTGAGATCATGGCAGGTTCGCCTAGGCCTACAGCAATTTGGTATAAATCCTCTAATTTCAACTTACCAGCCTCATAATCTGCGCCTTTGCCCGAATCAAAACTCGCATAACGCGCCGCTTTTAAACGATCCAATTCGCCATGTTTAGCTAATTTATCGGCTATAATCAAAGCTCTTGCAATGGTATCCATTCCGCCAATATGGGCATAAAACAAATCTGCCGCATCGGTAGAATTTCTTCTGCGCTTTGCATCAAAATTTATTCCTCCGCCGGCTAATCCACCTTGCTTTAAAATAATCGCCATCGCTTCTGCCCACTCATAAATATCAATTGGGAACTGATCCGTATCCCAACCATTTTGATAATCGCCACGATTCGCGTCAATCGAAGCAAGCATTCCAGCATCAGAAGCCACTTGGCATTCATGTGCAAATGTATGACCTGCTAGCGTAGCATGGTTTACCTCAAGATTCAAACCGAATTCAGAAAGCAAATTAAACTCCCTCAAAAATCCGATCACAGTAGCCGCATCATAATCATATTGATGCTTAGTTGGCTCGCAAGGCTTAGGCTCTATGAAAAACTTTCCTTTAAATCCATTTTTTCTAGCATATTCCACACAGGTATGAAGCATTTGAGCAAAATGCTCACGCTCACGTTTCATGTCTGTATTTAATAAAGTCATATATCCTTCTCTACCTCCCCAAAATACATATCCATCTCCTCCTAATTTGATGGTTGCATCAATCGCTCCTTTTAATTGGGCTCCGGCATGCGCAACAACCTCAAAATTCGGATTGGTGGAAGCACCATTCATATAGCGTTCATTCGAAAATAAGTTGGCCGTTCCCCACAATAATTTAACTCCCGATTCAGCTTGTTTTTTCGCAAAGATGTCAGATATAAATTCTACTCTACTTGTAAATTCTTTGGGATCATTGCTTTGATCAATCGCATCCACATCATGGAAGCAATAAAAAGGAGCGCCTATTTTAGTGATAAATTCAAATGCCGCATCTGCTTTGTCGGAGGCTCTCTGACGTACATCACTCGCCGCATCCCATGGATAATGGTGGGTTCCAGGACCAAAAGGATCAGCACCATTTCCACAAAACGAATGCCAATATGCAATGGCAAAACGCAAATGCTCTTTCATGCTTTTTCCGGCTATGATCCTATTTTCATCGTAATAACGAAAAGCGAGTGGATTGTCCGATTCTGCACCTTCAAATTTAATTTGACCAATGCCTTTGAAATATTCTTTTTGACCTAATATGATACCCATAATGATTAATGCGTTAATGTTATTTGTTATCTCAAAACTACAAATTCTACCCAAAAAAATAACAAAACCACTATATATTTAGTCGACAAGTTTAAATTCCCATCCTATGATTCCACCCCAAGGCTAAATTCAAAGTCAGCTAAATCATATTTTTTTCTTATTTTTGAAAACAAACACCAAAAAAAATAGATGCTTAAAAGAATTATAGCCATCGCAATCATTGTTTTATCCGTTTTGCAATTAAATGCCCAAGGTCCTTCGGGCGTCACTTACAATGCAAACAATCGCTTTGAGCAATTAGAGTCCACCTTACCCACTCCTAATTCGTATCGAACTGCGAGTGGTTCACCTGGAAAGGATTACTGGCAACAGCGTGCAGATTATGACATTAAAGTTGAGCTAGATGACATCAACCGTAAAATCATAGGTACGGAAACGATCACTTATTTCAACAATTCGCCAGATGAATTACCTTACATTTGGATCCAATTAGACCAAAATATTTTCGAGAAAGGAACCATTAAAAACACGTCTGCTACGGGAAATATCAACAAAGGAATCAGTGCTGATATGTTTGAGGAGTTAACGGATCCGAGAGAATATGGATATAAAATTACAGCGGTGAAAGATATCAAAGGTAATCCGCTGAAGCACACGGTAAATCAAACAATGATGCGCATTGACTTACCAGCTCCCCTAAAATCTGGCGGCAATATCAGCTTCTCCATTGACTGGAATTATTTGATTACCGCGTATTACGGTCGGTCAGGTTATGAACTTTTTCCTAAAGATGGAAATTCAAATTATTTCATTGCCCATTGGTTTCCACGCTTAGCTGTATACAACGATGTATACGGTTGGCAGCACAAGCAATTCATTGGCCAAGGAGAATTTACTTTGAATTTTGGAAATTATAAAGTAGCCATAACGGTTCCCAATGACCATGTGGTCGGTGCCTCGGGAGAATTACAAAATGCGTCTCAGGTGATGACGGCAACCCAATTAAAGCGTTGGGACCAAGCAAAAACCGCTGTGAGACCGGTGGTCATCGTCACTCAGGCAGAAGCAGAGAAAGCTGAAATAAATAAGCCAACAGGCAAAAAAACTTGGGTTTTTAAAGCGGACAACGTGCGTGACTTTGCATTTGCAAGCTCGCGTAAATTTATTTGGGACGCGATGCAAGTGGATGTAGAAGGCAAGAAAGTATGGGCCATGTCTTATTATTCCAAGGAAGGAAATCCTCTTTGGGAGAAATATTCCACCATGGCGGTAGCTCATACCTTGAAATCTTATTCGAAAAGAACCATCGCCTATCCGTACCCTGTGGCTATCTCTTGCCATGCAACTTTAGGTGGCGGAATGGAATATCCAATGATATCATTCAATGGAGGCCGACCAGAAACGGATGGAACCTATACAGAAAATACGAAAAATGGGATGATCGGTGTGATTATTCATGAGGTTGGACACAATTTCTTTCCTATGATTATCAATTCGGATGAGCGCCAATGGTCTTGGATGGATGAGGGCTTAAATACCTTTTGTCAGTATTTAGCTGAAATGGAGTGGGATCGTAATTTTCCTGCCCGCCGTGGAGAGCCACAAGACATTGTACCTTATATGCGTTTAGACGCTAAGAACCAAGTTCCTATTATGGCCAACTCAGAAAACATTATGGATTTTGGGAATAACGCCTATGCTAAACCTGCGACTGCCTTGAATATTCTTCGTGAAACAGTCATGGGCAGAGAACTATTCGATTACGCTTTTAAAGAGTATGCGCGCAGATGGGCTTTTAAGCAACCGTATCCGGCCGATTTTTTCAGGACGTTAGAAGATGCGTCGGGGGTAGATTTGGATTGGTTTTGGAAGGGTTGGTTTTATGGTACTGAGCCAGTGAATCAGTCGATCGAAACGGTTGAGTGGTTTGGTATAGACACACAAGATCCAGTGGCTAAAAAAGCGGGTGATAAAGCAGCAGCGATAGCCAAGCGCCAAACTATTTCAAGCATTCGAAATAAAAAAGATATTAAATCGACAGTTGTTGAAGACAATCCGGATCTCACTGATTTCTACAATACCTATGATCGTTTTGCGCCAACGGACGCCGACAGGAAAAAGTATCAAAATTATGTGGCCTCCTTAAATGAGGATGAAAAAAAGTTAGTGGCTCAAGAAAAGAATTTTTATGTGGTTAATTTCAAAAATAAAGGAGGTTTGCCTATGCCAGTCATTATTAAATTGAATTATGAAGATGGCACCGAGGAGGTCTTGAGATTTCCGGCTGAAGTATGGAGATTGAATGATGTTGAGGCTAAAAAAATAATTCCAACGAGTAAGAAAGTGGTTAAGTGGACATTAGATCCTTTTTATGAAATCGCCGACATCGATACCGATGATAATGCATTTCCACGGGAAACAGCGAAACCGACCAAAGTACAATTGTTTAAAGAACAAAAGAGATCCTACTCACTTGATAGTAATCCAATGCAGGATGCCAAAAAAGCGAAAGAAGCAGCTGGAGCTGTAACTGGCTCGAAGAACTAAAAATAATTTGAGTTAGAAGCGCCTGAAGTTGACCCAATTTTAGGCGCTTTTTATGTTTACACAAACCAAAGTTTTAAGGACGCAATCACTAAAACCAAAGCTAAAATCCATTTTACTTTTTGGTTGGAGGCTATTTTGGAGCCCCAAGTGGCCCCAATGAATCCGCCAATTAATGAGGCGATGAGCCAATAAATCATTTGAGACTGGTCTAGTGGAATCCAAGTTTTCAGACCAGCTAATCCAGAAACTGAATTTACAAAGATAAATAAAGCAGATACGGCCGCGGCTTCTTTCAAACTAGCCCAACGAAATAGCAATAATAAAGGGCTTAAAATAATTCCCCCACCAATACCAATCATACCAGATAACAATCCGATAATACCTCCAATGAAGACCCCTAGAACGGGAATTAATATTTTCGATTTTTCTTCCTTTAGTTGGTATACCATTCGAATCACCGCCATCAACAAGCAAAAACCTAATATCTGTTTGTAAGTAGAATCAGTCAAAGGAATCTTTGCCCCAAAAAATGCAGCGGGTATGGATCCTAATGCAAATGGCCAAAATAGCTTCCACCTAAAAAAACCTTGTCGGTAAAAAGCAATAAATGACATCAAGGAAACACCTAGATTTAAAAGCAAAGCTGTCTGTTTCATGATGGAAGGAGCAATGGCAAAAATAGCCATCACCGCTAAATAACCACTCGCACCACCGTGGCCAACAGATGCATATAAAAAGGCCATAATGGCCAATAACAGAATCAGAGACTCTGATTGGAACGCGAAATCAAACAACAATGGAGACATTTTTTATTATTTACGCAACAATAATTTGACATAAATATAAAATTTTTCCCAGTCGGGAACACGAATTCTCTCTTCTTTGATTCTTGAGGCAGGCAACGCTTTAATCTTTTCAAATAAACGAATGTAATATTCAAAGGCTAATAAAACTCCCTTCTTTGCGACTTCGGGAAGACCGTTAATTCCTCGCAAACCAGCATCAAAATCCAATTGAATATCATCTTCAATTTCACGTTTTTGAGCATCAGTAAACGTATTAAAATCAATATTTGGGAAATATACGCGGCCTCGCTCCTCATAATCGGAACGAATGTCACGAAGGAAATTAATTTTTTGAAAGGCTGAACCTAAGGCACAAGCATCTGATTTGAGTGCTTCATATTCGGATGGATTTCCAGCACAAAAAACGCGTAGGCACATTAAACCCACAACCTCGGCAGATCCATAAATATATCGTTTATATTCCTCTGTATTATAGTGGGTTTCCGTTAAATCCATTTCCATGGAATACAAAAAAGCCTCGATGAGATCATGCTCCATGTTGAATTCATTCACAACCCATTGGAACGAATGCAATATGGGATTTAGACTAATTTTTTCCTCGATTGATTGATACGTATCGGCTTTAAATCGGGCTAATAATTCCTTTTTATCATGTGTGTGAAAAGTATCTACAATCTCGTCGGCCAATCGTACAAAGCCATAAATGGCATAAATAGCATCATGAACTTTCGTGTCCAAGGTTCTTATTCCCAAGGAAAAGGAAGTGGAGTAGGCCCGAGTTAATAATTTACTAGAAGCAAGCGATACTTTTAAATATAAATCCATAAACGCTAATTTAATTCTTTATGTACTTCTGAGGCAACCACCAATCCTGAAATGAGTGAAGGGGGAACCCCGGGTCCCGGAACGGTCAATTGGCCCGTATAATACAAATTTTTAAGATTTTTATTTTTCAAAGAAGGTTTCAAAATCGCTGTTTGCATAAGTGTATTAGCCAAACCGTAAGCATTCCCTTTGAACGCATGGTAATCATTTTTAAAGTCCTTGTGAGCATAAGAGCGCTTATAGACAATTGAATCTCGAATGCTTACGCCACAATATTCCTCTAGTCGGTCCATCAATTGGCCAAAATATTTTTCTCTCACCTCTTCATTATCCGCTAAATCTGGCGCTACGGGAATTAATAAAAATATATTTTCACAACCCTCTGGAGCTACAGAAGGATCTGTCACAGAAGGTGCTGAAACATAAAATAAAGGGTCAGAAGGCCATTGAGGATCTGTATAAATCTCGTGGGAATGAACTTTAAAATCGCGGTCAAAAAATAAATTATGGTGTTTTAATCGAGGAATACGCTTAGAAATGCCTAGGTAAAACAATAGAGAAGAGGGTGCCATCACCCTTTTATCCCAATAATTTTCATCATAATTGCGATATTTTTCGCCTAAAACTTCTTCGACATGATGATAATCTGCGCTTGCGACAACGGCATCGGCTTCATGAAATCCTGATTTTGTATAAACCCCTTTGACCTTAGAGCCATCCATTTCAAATGAGCTGACTTCAGCGTCATAAGTAATTTTAACCCCTTTTTCTTCCGCTAGGGAAACCATGCCCTTGACGATTAAATGCATTCCGCCCATCGGGTACCAAGTTCCTAATTTAATTTCGGCAAAATTCATTAAGCTATACATCGCCGGTGTATTTTGAGAAATCGCCCCTAAAAATAAAATGGGGAATTCCATTAATTTCAAAAGCGTAGACGACTTAAAGAATTTTCTAATGTGTGTGTAAAAGGATTGAAAAACGTCTAATCTTAATACGTCGATCAATAAGCCAAGGCTTAAGAATTCGGTGATTTTACGAGAAGGTTTCCAAACAAACTTCTGAATACCCACTTTATATTTATAGGAAGCTTGGTCTAAAAACTGATCTAATGAATGAGCTGCTCCCTTTTCATACGTTTCAAAAAGATCACGTAAATCTGAATAATTAGCAGGCAAATCGATTACCTCGTCTTTGGATAAAATAACGGCATAGGACGGATCAAGTCGAATTAAATCATAATAATCCGATGGTTTTTTCCCAAAGCGTGCAAAATAAGTTTCAAAAATATCGGGCATCCAGTACCAACTAGGCCCCATATCGAACATGAATCCTTTTTCAGAAAACACGCGTGCGCGGCCACCTGCCATTTCATTTTTTTCTAAAATTTCAACTTGATAGCCTAAATCAGCTAAGGCTGTGGCGGTAGACAGTCCGGAAAATCCGGCGCCGATGACAATTATTTTTTTGCTCTTATTCATCAAAAAAGGATTAGACAAATATATTAAATTTTAACGTTTCAATTTTGATAAAAAGAAAAAGTCAGACAATATCCGACTTTTTACTATTCTAATCTGTTAACCAAAAAACTATAAAACTCTATGCGTACATTTTAAGCGAACTCTTTAGAAGTTTTCTCGCGATATGTATTCTATTTTTAACGGTTCCGATCGGCAAATCAAGCTCTTCAGCAATTTCATGGTATTTAAATCCCTGAAAATACATCAAGAAAGGAACTCGGTAAATTTCTTCTGTTAGGCAAAGTGCCTTATCTATATCTTCTTTAATAAAGTGGTTGACCGCATTATTTTCTTGTAAAGAATCACTTGAATTTATAAAATGTAAATTTTCAGTGGTATCGATAAAAGTATTTCTTCGGACCATTCGTTGGTATTGTGTGATAAACGTATTTTTCATGATGGTAAATAACCATGCTTTCAGGTTTGTTCCATCCGAATATTTTTCACGATTGGTGTAAGCTTTAACCAAAGTATCCTGAACCAAATCATTTGCATCATCTGAATCCCTAGTCAAACGCAAAGCAAATGGCTTCAAAAACTTAGAAAAATTACCTACTTGGTAAGAAAATTCTAGCGCAGTCATAAAAGTGTTTGTTTTTTTTGTTTAACAAATATATAAAAAGATTAAACAAAAAATATATTTTTTAAAAAAAATTAATCTAGCTATTTCGATCATTTAACATTGAACTTGTCCGATAAATCCATTTGATTCCAATAAATGCTCTTTTTTGACACTTTATTTATATTTTTACTCTCTTATTTATTTTTGTTTCTGTTTAATGATATCACCTAAAAATCTTTTTTTTATTTTTTTATTCTTAGTGTATCAGGGCATCTCTCAAACGGCATGCAATTGTACATTAAGGGGGAAAGTGATTTCTAAAGAGAGTGGTGAGGTTATTTCAGGTTCATACATTTATTTAAAAGGTCAAAAATTAAACGCCCAAACGGATGAAAAGGGAAATTTCAGATTAGAAAAAATTTGCCCGGGGACATATACCTTGGTTTGCGAAATGAGTAGTTTCAACAAAATTGAAACGTCCATTACGTTAAAAGACCATGATGAACTAACTGAAAATTTAAGCTTAGAAACGCATGATGAGCATCTCATGGAGGTATTGGTCACTGGAAAAAAAACAGTAAATACCGCCCAACTAAAAGGAGAATTAAGCGCTGAAGAACGTTCTCAAAGAAATGGATTAAGCTTGGGTGAAATGCTAAAAGGTATATCAGGCGTTCAGAGTTTGCAAACAGGAAGCAGCATATCAAAGCCCATCATTCATGGGATGCACTCTTCTCGGGTCATCATTTTAAATCAAGGCGTCAGACAGGAGGGCCAACAATGGGGAAGTGAACATGCGCCGGAAGTAGACCCATTCGTTTCAAAAAACATTCAAGTAATTAAGGGTCCTGCGGGACTTCGATATGGTGGCGATGCGATCGGGGGTATCATATTAATGGAACCCAATGCCTTACCCGACACGAGCGGAATCAAGGGAGAGGTTCAAACCATATTCTTTACCAACGGAAGACAATTCGTCACTTCGGGCATGCTTGAGGGGGGAATTAAAAATACTAATGGTTGGGGCTGGAGAGTTCAAGGAACCTTAAAAAATGGGGGAAACACAAAAACAGCCAATTACTATTTGGCCAATACGGGGGTGGAAGAACAAAATTTTTCTACGGCGCTTGGATACAAAAATCAAAAATTGGGTACCGATTTATTTATCAGTCGCTTTCACTCAGTCGTAGGCATTTATGCCGGATCCCATATCGGAAACATCAATGACCTCAAAACGGCTATTGCCAGCGATAGACCATTTGAGATTTATACACCCACCAATTTTATTAGAGAAGTGGAACGTCCTAACCAAGACATCACGCATTCACTGGTCAAATTCAAAGCCTACTTTAATCTAACAAACAAAACGATCAGGATGAACGTGGCGCATCAAGATAACGAACGACTGGAATTTGATGTAATGCGATTAGGGAAAAACATCAACACATTAAGTTTTAACCTCGAAACATTAAGTTCTGAAATATTGATAGATGAGGCTAACTCCTCAAAGTTATGGAAAGGACAATTTGGGCTGACTTTTTTAACTCAAGGGAATCGAACATCTGGGAATCGAGTGAATCTCCCTACGCTTACGTCTAGTTTGCTTCCTAATTATTATCAGACCAACATAGGCATTTTTGCTTTAGAGAGGTATGTGAATCAAGTGATGGAAATTGATATGGGGCTCCGATTAGATTCAAAAGACATTGAAACTCATCGACCTACACAAAATTATTCCCCCATTATAAAAAGTGAATTAAATAATTACCTAGGCCTTTCGGGAAGTTTAGGTTTAAAATACCATTGGACTCAAAATTTCGAAAACCACTTGATCATCGCTAGAGCATTTAGAGCGCCAAGTCCTAACGAATTATTTTCTAATGGAGTGCATCACGGCGCAGGTGCATACGAACTAGGGGATCCAGTCTTGAAAGGAGAAACCGCCTACAATGTAAGTCTAAACTCGGTATACAGGACTGGGAAATTAGAAGTAGAATTTGGCTTGTATACCAATAGCATTCAACATTTTATTTACCTAAAGCCACTCATGGAACAAGGTGATCCCGTTTTTATTACGACGGTACGCGGTAGTTTCCCTGCCTTTACCTACGAACAAATTGATGCTAGTTTTAAGGGAATTGACGGACAAGTATCCTACATTATTTCTGATTCTTGGAGCCTTCAGCAAAAAACGAGTATTGTTCGGGCTTATGATGAATTAAACAAAGCCTACTTGGTGAATATTCCTCCCGACCGATTTGAATACCTGATTCGTTATCAATTCAAAAAACACAATCAGTATGTAAGTTGGGGCCTAACCCAAATCTCCACTCAAAATAGGGTCGAAAAAAATTCCGATTTTTCTCCTCCACCGAAAGGATATGTTTTGGGGCAAGTATATTGGGGGATCTCAATAAATAAATTCGACTTGGGGGTTTCAATCACCAATGCATTCAATCAAGATTACCGAGATTACCTTAATCGATTCCGGTATTTTGCCGATGACCAAGGGCAAAACATAAGTTTCAGAGCCACTTATCGCTTCAGCTAATTATCTTTTAAGCCAAGATTCTGGATTTTGTCGAACTGTATTCTTCCAAACTTGGAAATTAATTTCTGCCGTCCCATCCTCATCAGATGCCACCGTTCCTATACGTTGACCTGTTCGCACTCGCTGTCCCATGGAAACCGACACATTATCTAACTTACTATATACGGTAAAATAATCACCATGTTGGATCGCAACCACTGTATTAATCCCAGGAATATTAACCACCGACTGCACAATGCCGTCATAAACGGTATGAACAGCTGAACCAGCAGCAGTTTGAATATCAATCCCATTGTTGTTAATCATCACCCCCTTTAAAATGGGATGTTTATGAACGCCAAAATGATCCGAAATAAATCCTGATGGCACAGGGAAAGGCATTCTTCCGCGCAAAGCTGCAAATGAAACAGCTAATTTAGCCTCATCAGCATTCATATAATACGTATTTTTCTCTAAGACTGGCTCTGCAACCACTTGTTTGGCAACAGCCTTTTCTTTAACAATTTCTTTTTTGGATTCTGACTTCGAAACTTCTTCTTCCTTATCTGCTGGCTTTTCATATTTTTTAACGAGCCCTTCTTCAAGCTTAGGCTTAGGTAGCTCCGGCTTATTGACTTCCAATTTCTTAGCTTGCGCCGCCATACGTAATCGGCGCTCCCGCTCCATACTTTTTTGAATCTCCCGCTGAACAATCCCCGCAATTAAATTATCTAACTTTCGAATGGCTAATTTTTTACGTTCCAACTCAATCTTCAATTTTTTCTCTTGCTGGGTCAATACCGTCACCACCTTCGCCTCTTTCGTTTTCATGACCTCCAATTTCACCTTCTCTTTTTCCTTGACAACCAACACTTTTTTCTCTTCATTTTTTTTGAAAATCACTTGCTGTTTTTTAGTCATTAAGTCTTGGCGAGTCTCAAAAATCTTTTTAGCCTGCCCTTTTCGATTCGTAGTATATTGCTTTAAAAAATCAAAGCGACGAACAAACTCTCCCAAATCTGATGACAAAAGCAAAAAACTTAATTTGTTATTCACCGTCGACACTTTCTCCGCCTCATACAACATTTTCGCATACGCTTTTTTTAATCGCTCTAATTTGACCGCTAGCTTATCGCTTTCTTGCGTTAATATTTTAGCTTCAGACGCTAATAAATTTTGATTTTCATTCAGTATATTAATTTGCTTCTTCTGAACAACTATCTGCTCCTTGAGTACATTTAATTTACCAATCGATACCTTTTTCTTTTTTGATGTTTTAGATATAATGGAATTCAGCTCCTTTATTTTGACCAAATTGTCATTCTTTTGCTGCTCTAATTGAGTTTTTTTGTCCACTTGGGCATAGGTCTCAAAACCAATAAAAAGGGCAATCAATAAACTTATTGAGTGTAATTTCATTTACGTGTAGGATTCAATAATTTTTCCGGAACCTTAAATGGGAATTCCAAAGGTGTATCTAAAAGCTCTACTTTAGAGTATTTAATCGTAATTAATGTATTCACGCTCTTATTATCCTTATCCTTAACATCCAAATTAATTTGGCTGGAAAATGGAAAGAGTACTTGATTTAACATGGTGAATTCTTCGAAATCCATGGTCATCTTATTGCTCGTAGGAACGTCATTAACTAATAATTTTTTTAATTTTCGGTTAGGGCCCACCATGTTATCTATATTAATCCTGCCCTCTTGTTGCTTTAAAATTATATTTTCATTCTCCCGAATAACTCTTGAATTGTTCTTTTTATAGGGCTGATTCCCGACAATAAGCGATTGAAGAATCAAATAATCTACCTTAAAACCCATTAAAACACTGACACTGTCATAGGTTAAATTAAAGTATTCCCCATTGATTTTTTGATAAAATTGAACTTTACTTTTAGAAAACAAACCCGTTGCCCCAGTAATCCCTGTTTGAGAAATATTAACCCAAATCAAGCTATCCTTTTTCAAGCGAATATCAACGGTATACGTATCTTGATTCTGCTGAGTCTTCCACACGATTTTAGACTTAGCCTTCAAATAGTTAAAATTTAAATCTTCGGTCGCCAATTTCAATTCAGCATCATCTATTTTCTGAGGCTCTAGGCTTTTCTTCACCATTGAGTCAATTGCCTGAACTTCCTTTTTCGCAAGAGTATCAATGTTTGATGCAATTAATGTCGCCGGTATTTTAGAAACGATCACCTTTTTTCCGCAAGAAAAAATACTACATGCCGTGAATAAAAAAAGGATGGATAGGCGCATCTTAAAATTTAAGGAGTAAGCTTTTACAAAATTATCTCAATTTTCGATAATTCGTTTATTTTCAATCTTTTTATCCAATTTATTACTAGCTCCTTCCAGTGAATTAGCTGTTTTCCAAGCCTTAACGGCATCATCTACGCGTCCATTCTTAAAAAGAACGTCTCCATAGTGTTCCCAAACCGTTGAGCTATTTTGCTTTTCATCCTTCAAGGCTTTTTCAATATATAGCAATGATTCCAGGTAGTCACCCTTTTGAAACAAGACCCATGCATAGGTATCTAAATAAGTTCCGTTGGCAGGAAATTTATCCACCAATTTCTTCGACATCAATGCAGCTTTATCCAATCGATCACGCCTCAAAGACAAATAATAACTATAATTATTTAAGACATGCTCCTCCATGGGATTAACCACTAAAACCTTTTCAAAACTGGCATCGGATTGCTTATAAAGGCCTTTCGAATGATATGCATCCCCCATTAAACCATACAATTGCGTGTACCAGCCATCCCGACTATTAGCCATGGGAACCGCGCCCTCAAATGAACGAATGGATTCACTTATTTTTCCATTCAAATATTCCGCAAAGCCTTTTTGGAACCATAAATATCCTTGGTTTGGAAATAATACAAGGGCCTCCTCTGCATGTGTTGTTGCGCTGTCCAGCAAATTCATCTCATAATCCAATTGAATAATCCGAGCCCAAACCTCAAACTTAGCGTTCCCCATCCTAGCCGCTTTTAAATACGAATCTTGTGCTTCTTTGAACTTGGAAATGTTCGCCCACAAATCTCCTTCAAGTGCAAAAAACCTTGGATCTATCGGATATAAGCCCTTTAATTCTAAAACCATTTCATAAACCGTTTGCCAGTCTTCTTTAGTCTTAATTAACTCTAAAATCTGAATGGTTAATTGGCCCAAAATCTCTGAACTCATGCGTGAATCTGCAGCCGCATGCAAAATTTCGATGCAAGTAGAATCCAAATCCTTCGCTTCCAGAAACAATTTGGCACTCATTAAATTCAATTGGCCCTGACTCGGATATTTAGATTTCAAGGGATGCAGTTCCACTTGCAAGGTCTTCCCAGACACCAAATCCCAAACCGTTTCCATCTGATCCCAAGTGAATAATAACTCATCCGGTGAATTTTCAATTAAACTAAAACCCGCAGCCATAGCCCCTAAAACATCCTTTTCCTTTAAATAAATAAATTGCTTTGTTCTAACAATTTCCGGGAAATCTTGTAACCACACCTCGACCTTCTTTAAAGCATTCAATGCTTCCTTCCCATTTTCTTTCCATAAATAGGCCTGCGCTAAACGCAATCCAATTTCGGGCTGAATCTCGTCAAATTCTGACATTTTATTAAGCGCTTCCAATGCCTCATCTATTTTTCGTAAATCCAAAGCAATGTCCACATAGAATAACCCATAATCCATCGAATGAGGGGATAGTCGCCAAGCCTCCGCCGCATTTTGAAAAGCCAAAGAATTCTTATTTTGAGCCAAATAGGCCTTTCCGAGGTAATAATAAATAGAGGCCTCATTAGGAACCTCAAGAATCAAATGTTCCCAAATTAGAATAGCTTCGTCAAAATCTTCTTTGATATAATGCCTCATCCCCTCGGTCATTAACTCTTCCGACTGAGCACTTGTCAAAGTAGAAACTTCCTTCTTTTTCTTTTGCCCAAAGATTGGACTCAAGGAGAAGCAAACCAACAAAAAGATATAAACCCGAATTTTCATAAATAGAGCGAATATACCATTTTGAATTATCAATTTTAAAATATATTCAATAGATTCGCTGAATTAACCTAATAAGCACATGATAAAATACTTGCTATCACTCTGCATCCTGCTCAGCTTGCCTTCATTCGCTCAAGAAAAAACTATGGAATTCGAAGAGTATGATCCTATATCAACACTCGTTGTCCCTGAACATCTTGTTAAAAAGGCAAAATACCCATTCATCGACATCCACAATCATCAAAACAATATGCCAACCCAAAATTTAGGCTATTTAGTGAAACAGATGGATAGTCTAAATATGAAAGTAATGATCAACTTGAGCGGAAAAGGATCCTATAGAAGTGGTGCTAGAGAGCAAGGAACTGATTTTTTAATTCAATCCGTCAATGCAGGAAAAGAAAAAGCTGATGGCCGGGTGATTGTATTTACCAACTTGAATTTTAGTGATATCGATAACCCAAACTGGTCTGCAGAAACAGTCAAGGCATTAGAAAAAGAAGTGAAAGCCGGTGCTATGGGACTAAAAATATTTAAAGACTTAGGCTTAGAGGTAAAAGATTCAAAAGGAAATAGACTGCGCACCAATGACCCAAGACTTGATCCCATTTGGGCTAAATGTGGTGAATTAAATATTCCTATTTTGATTCATACAGGAGAACCCATTGCATTTTTCGATGTGCATGATAAAACAAATGAGCGCTGGCTTGAACTTAAACAATTTCCAAGCCGAGCAAGACCTTCATCCAAATACCCCTCTTGGAAAACAGTGATGGATGAGCAATTCGATATCATCAAAAGACACCCTAAGACCAAATTTATCAGTGCGCATTTAGCTTGGCTCGGAAACAATTTACCCGAATTAGGCCGATTAATGGATCTTTACCCCAACATGTACACGGAGATCGGAGCCGTGATTCATGAACTGGGGCGCCAACCAAAAAACGCGCGCGCTTTCATGATCAAATATCAAGACCGAGTGCTTTTTGGAAAAGATATATGGACTACATCTGAATACTATACCTATTTCCGTTTATTGGAAACCGCTGATGAATACTTTCCATACTACCGAAAAAGACATGCATTTTGGAGAATTTATGGATTAGAACTTCCAGATGAAGTGCTCAAAAAAGTGTATTATAAAAATGCTTTACACCTTTTACCTAAGCTAGATAAAACTCAATTTCCTAAATAAACTGAACTTTTAAGCTGTGTATTAAACTGGTCTAACCAAATTTTTGCACCTCTTTGATTCCAGTGTGAGTCAGAGGTAAAAAAATTGGATGCGGCATTTTTTGACAAGTCCTCCGTTGCATCCATTAATTTTCCCTTAAAATCAGGGTGTGATTTAATCCTTTGAACAAGGTGATTATCTGGTTTATTCTCCGTCTTCAGCACCGAAACAGGATTCGAAATAATAGAAAAGATGACCTCGTTAAAGCCCTTTGCTTTGTAATAATCCTGGATGGCATTTAATTCGCTTACTTGAGTTTTTATTTGTGCTTCACTTACGTCCGAAAATGAGCTACCCACATGAGCTGGGTTAATCGTTTCAGCTAAGTACAAAAAGTTTTGGTCCTTTGAAATCGCAACTTCCTTATCCACCCGGCCGAAGAAATTCAAATTAAAATCAGCTTTAAATTCCTTGATTGGTTCCCAAAAACCAAAATTAAACCAAGCAAATTCAATATTCGCCTCGAGAGAATTATGATACACATTTTCCTTGATGACGCGGTCTATTTCGGAAGCAACAAATGCTATTTTCTGACGCATAGTGAGTTCTGCGTTTATTACCTCCGCCCTATCCAATCTGGCCTTCACGGAATTTAAATTAAATAGACCCAACATATTGCGCTCAACCGATTCAATCAATAAAATATTTTTTTTGTTTTTAGAAGGAATGATTTCAACGGGATTTGCGACAGACCAACGAATAAACTGGACTTGATTTATCCCCACATAATATCGAGGATCCTCTTTGAAAAAACTGTATAAATAACTATCCCCTAGAATAAAAAGCTTAGCCGTATCGCTATTTGCTTTTTGATCTATCGCCGGCAGTGAAACAAAATTAGTGTCTTTTACCTTTTTAAATTTACTCAAATACGTCAATCCATACAGATCGCCATACAAATATTTATCTGCTCCCAAAGCCCCTATACGACTGTAACGATCGCGAGTAACCCACTTCATGCCCGTATTTGAACTAGTCAAATACAAGGTGAGTGCACAAAAAATAAACACAAAAAATGCGAGTAGTTTTTGCATGAATTAAAACTGAAAATATATAAACTGTTTCATATTAAAGACCCCAAAAAAGTAAATCAAAAATGCCAATCCCGTTATAATGGGCCAAAATAATTGAACCGAATCCACCTTTATTTTATCCCTTTTTAAATCAAAAAGATATAATCCAATCATCAACAACATTGAAAATAGCAGTTCATTCGTGTTAAAAGCTAATGATATCGGGTCGGAAAATGTGCCTTGAGCTAGTTGGCGGAAATAAATCTGTATATCCCCGAATTTTGGAATTCTAAAAAAGACCCAAGCAATCGTCACTAATAGAAATGTAAATAAACGGTATATCCATATCCCTGTGATTGATTTTCGTTGGTCCGCCGCTAAATGAGGAAAAATCCGATTAAGCGTTAGGCCAATTAATTGGAACAGTCCGTGCAAAGCTCCCCAAATCACAAAGTTCCAACTAGCTCCATGCCAAAAGCCAGATAAAATAAAAACAATCATAATGTTGATATACCAGCGGGGAACGGAAACGCGGTTGCCCCCTAAAGAAAAATATACATAATCTTTAAACCAGGTGGAGAGTGAAATATGCCAACGACGCCAAAAATCTGGAATAGATATAGCAGAGTAAGGCGCATTAAAATTATTCATCAATTTAAAGCCCATTACCTTAGATGCACCAATGGCAATGTCTGAATACCCTGAAAAGTCGCAATAGATTTGAAATGAATAAAAGACGCTAGCTATGATTAAATTCAAACTACTTTGGCTTGATAGGTTGGCATACGCTGGATCAACCACCATCGCCAGTCGGTCCGCAATGACTACTTTTTTGAAAAAACCTTGCATCATTTGCAGCAAGCCTGATTTTACTCGGTCGGTATCCCAAACATGCTTTTCGTAAAACTGATGAATTAAATTTTGTGGCCTTTCGATGGGACCGGCCACCAACTGTGGATAGAACATCACATACAGGCTATAAATCCCAAAATTTCGCTCCGCTTTTTGGTTCCCACGATACACCTCAATCGTGTAACTCATCGCTTGAAACGTATGGAACGACAAACCGATAGGCAGTAAAAAATTGAAAACTGGAAATTGAACTGGAATTGTAAAATAATTGGCTAGGGAATTAAAGTTGTCCGTGAAAAAAAAATAATATTTAAAAATGGCCAAAACTCCTAAGTTGGCCAACAAACTAAATCCCAAAAATATTTTTTTGGCACCCCCCTGAAACCGTTCTAAATAGATGCCAGCAAAGTAATCGATGACAATGGTCAGGCCCAAAATCCCTAAATAAATAGGAACAAAAGCCATATAAAAATAACAGGAAGCTACAAGCAATAAGGCCCATCTGTACTTATGAGCCAATAAAAAATAAGCACTGGTCACAATTCCAAAAAACACCAAAAACTGCAATGAATTGAAAACCATGTCTACCTTGTTTTATGCAACGGTCAAACGGACATTTAAATTTATATCATCTATGCTAACTTCAGAATAATCATCTCCTATTTCCTTCACCCAATCGATCGAAAGAGCCTGAACTTCTTGGGATATGTATCCTTTAAATTCTGTCAAACTTTCTTTCCATTCTCCTGAATTCTCTTGAATCGAAATATGAATTTTATCAATCACATCAAAACCTAAGTCTTTCCTTAAATTTTGGACGCGGTTTACAAACTCGCGGGCCATTCCCTCCCGAATCAATTCCGGACTTAATGTATGGTCTAATGCAATGGTTAAGCCCCCTTCGCTGGCAGTCAAATAACCCGGCATATCTTCCGTCATCACTTCAATATCGCCCATTCCTATCTCAAATCCATGTAGATTAACTGTACCGCCAGTTTCCGCAGTGGATAAATCCTCTATTGACATTCCCGTAATAAGATCAGCGACTGCTTTCATGTCCTTTCCAAACTTAGGTCCCAAAGCTTTGAAATTCGGTTTAACCCGCTTACTCAAAACGCCAGAAGCATCGTTTAAATAATTCACCTGCTTAACATTGACCTCCGATTTAATTAAATCTTCAACACGTCTAATTTGCTCGCGCACATTTTCTTGCAATACCGGCACTAAAACTTGGGCTAGCGGTTGGCGCACCTTTAATTTATGCACCTTGCGAATCGAGTGTACCAAAGAACAAATTCGCTGAGCTAATTCCATCGAAGCCTCCAGATTTTCATTTTTCCAGGCTGAATTAACCTTGACAAAATCCGTTAAATGAACCGATTCCTTTTGAGTCAAATTTTTATACAACCACTCCCCATAAAAAGGCGCGATGGGAGACATCAGTTGGGCCACTGTTTCCAAACAAGTATACAGCGTCTGATAAGCCGCTTTTTTGTCAGCACTTAAGCCTAATTCCTTAGCCTCAGGATTCCAAAAACGACGCCTCGATAAGCGCACATACCAATTTGACAAATGGTCGCACACAAAATCTTGTATCGCCCGACCCGCTTTTGTAGGCTCATAGGTTTCAAAAGCCTCATCTACTTCAGCAATTAAATTCATCAATTTAGATAAAATCCAACGATCTAATTCAGATAAATTTTCCTCTTCGACATGAACATTTGAGGCATCAAAACCATCTAAATTAGCATACAGCGCGAAGAAATTATAGGTATTCGTTAGCGTACCAAAGAACTTATTTCGCACTTCAGTAATTCCAGCTAAATCAAATTTTAAATTATCCCAAGGCTGAGCATTGGTAATCATATACCAGCGCGTCGGATCAGCGCCATATTTCAATAAAGTGTCAAAAGGGTCGATCGCATTACCGAGTCTTTTGGACATTTTATTTCCATTTTTATCCAGCACTAAACCGGTGGAAACAACATGTTTAAAGGCGACCGAATCCTCCACCATGGCAGAAATTGCATGCAAAGTGAAGAACCAACCACGCGTTTGGTCCACTCCTTCCGATATAAAATCAGCAGGATACGATTTCTTAAATATTTCTTGATTCTCAAATGGATAGTGCCATTGGGCAAAAGGCATGGCACCCGAATCAAACCAAACATCAATTAAATCTAACTCTCGAGAAAGGAGCTGACCCGAAGGACTCAACAAATAAATCTCATCGACAAAAGGTCGGTGTAAATCAGCCTGTCCATTTTCTAATGCAGTCTGAAATGCTTGATTCCCTCCTAGCTGATTTTCTGATAATTTCCCTGATGCATTTGCAAGGTTGATCTCATCGGCCAATTGTGCCAATGAGCCAATACAAATTTCCTCAGATCCATCTTCTGTTCTCCAGATGGGCAGTGGGGTTCCCCAATAACGAGATCGAGACAAATTCCAGTCCACTAAATTCTCCAACCAGTTTCCAAAACGACCGGTACCAGTGGATTCTGGCTTCCATTCAATCGTTTTGTTTAAGGCAATTAATTTATCTTTGGCAGCTGTCGTTTTAATAAACCATGAGTCCAAAGGATAATATAAAATGGGTTTATCCGTACGCCAACAATGTGGATAGGGGTGATCAAATTTCTGAACATTAAACGCTTTATTTTCGGTTTTTAGTTGGATGGCAATTCGTTCATCCACCGATAAATACTTATCTCTTCCTTGTCTAATTCTAGCCTCTTCTTTTTCTTCATCTGTCAAATAAGCTTCTTTCACGGGCTCCAACGCATAATCCGTCACTTCTTTAACAAAGCGTCCTTGCCGATTTACTAAGGGTACATCTTTCCCATTTTCGTCTTGAACTAAAATGGCTGGAATTCCATTTTGCTGGGCTACCCGAAAGTCATCCGCTCCGAAAGTTGGCGCAGTATGAACCATTCCCGTTCCATCTTCAGTCGTAACAAAATCACCTAAAATAACTCGGAAAGCTGGTTCCTTAGGCGAAACATAGGACATCAAAGGTTCATATTCAAGCCCTTCTAATTCAGAACCCTTGCACGAAGCTATAATCTGGTATGGAATAGCACTCGGCTTTTTCTCGGCGTCGATATACGCTTGGAAATCACCATTTTCAGCTGCAGCTTGGAAATAATTTTTCACTAAATCCTTGGCTAAAACCACATGGACAGGCAAAAAAGTATAAGGATTAAAAGTTTTGACCAAAACATAGGTAATATTCTTCCCTGCCGTCAGGGCTGCATTAGAAGGCAAAGTCCAAGGCGTAGTGGTCCAGGCCAATAAATAAACAGGCTCCTGATTTGAATGATCAAACAAAAATGCGGATTTACTCGTCTTTTTTGCCTTGAACTGAGCAGTCAATGAAGTGTCTTTTACATCTTTATAACAACCAGGCTGATTTAACTCATGGGAGGATAAACCCGTTCCGGCTGCGGGGGAATAAGGTTGAATGGTATAGCCTTTATACAAAAATCCTTGGTCGTAAAGGCGTTTTAATAAGTTCCAAACACTCTCAATATAAGGTGTTTGATAAGTTACATATGGGGAAGAAAGGTCCACCCAATAACCCATTTTCTCTGTCAAATCATTCCATTGGTCTGTGAATTTCATCACAGTTTCCCGGCAACGCTGGTTATATTCTTGGACGGAAATTGTTTTTCCTATATCCTCTTTGGTGATTCCTAACTCTTTTTCTACTTGTAATTCGACTGGAAGACCGTGGGTATCCCAACCTCCTTTTCGCTTAACTTGTTTCCCTTTAAGGGTTTGATAGCGGCAAAAAATGTCTTTAATGGCCCTTGCCATCACATGATGGATGCCTGGGGTTCCGTTGGCGGAAGGAGGCCCCTCATAAAAAGTGTAGCTTGGTTTTCCTTCTCGACTAGAAATTGATTTTTCGAATATGTCGTTATTTTTCCAGAAGCTTAAAATTTCTTCTGCTAATACAGCATAATCTAAATTTTTATATTCTTTGAAGGCCACAGTGTTTTTGTTTTTTATGAAATAATCGGCAAAATTGAGGCAAAAATAAGAAAAAATAATGGAAAGGCGACGATGACCCTCTCCTGTAATCGAGTAAATGTTGAGACAAGCCATTTAAAAAAATGAACATTGAGTTACATCCGTGCAAGCAATTAACCTTCCTATGAAAAAATCTGAAATTAGAGAAAAGGCCTTGTCGGAAAGAAAAAGTTGGTCTCAAGAAAAATTCGAATGGATGAATTCCAAATTATTGAATCAAATTCAAGCGTTCATACAGCCTCTGCCCAGAAATTTGATGTTGATGAGTTTTCAAAGTATGGAGCAACATCGAGAAATCATGACGGCCCAATTACATGAAATATTGCTCAATGAACCCTATTATCATCAATTGATTTTTCCTAAAGTTGAGAAAAACGCGAGCCAATTAATTCCCTATTTGACAGATAAAAAATCAATATTTGTGCGATCAGACTGGGGGATTTTAGAACCGACGAATGATACCTCGGTCCAATTAAACCCTAAAGATATCGACCTAATATTCATTCCTTTATTGGCCATAGACACACAGGGACATCGAGTTGGCTATGGAAAAGGTTTTTACGATCGATTTTTAGCGAACACTAAACCGGAACTGATTAAAATTGGTTTAGGGCTTGAGGAACCCATTGAACCCATTGAAGACTTGAATTCCTTTGATATTGCTTTGGATTTTGCCATCACGCCAAAATCGGTCTACCGTTTTCGTTGATTTATTTACAAAAAAGATTTCGAATCAAAATTTAAGCCCTAATTTTACAGGATTAAATAATTTCCATCTGGTGAAGGCGAAGCTATTGTTATTCTTTATTGTGATTTCTGGGCCTATTTTAGGTCAAAAAGAATTGAAAAAAGAATTATTTCCAATCGGCGAAACTCAAACGGGATTTAGAAAACAATTTGTGTATAAACGGCAATTGATCGATAACCCATTGGCCTTGCAAATCCCTCTTTTGGAGGCACAAGATCCGGTGGTTAGCCGGGAATTTTTAATTTACAAAAGACAGCAAAGCCATATAAAATGGATTTCGGGAATAACAGCCTTACTTTCATTTTATACCTTACTAAAAAAAGATGCGGTGTCAGACGGTTTTTACTGGTCTGTAGTCGGAGGAAGTGCGGTAGCTAATTTATATTTTGGATCTGTTAGTGTTCGTCACTTTAGGCGAGCGTTAAATCGATATAACGAATTAGCGAATGATGGATCAAAAATGAGTTTAAAATATTCTACGGATCATCGCTTTGGTTCATCGGTAGGTTTAGTTTGGCATTATAAATTTTAATTGAAACAAAAAATGAAAGTTGCGATTGTTGGCGCCACAGGATTAGTAGGCGGTGAAATTTTAAAAGTATTAGCGGAAAGAAATTTTCCTGTCACTGAAATTATACCCGTTGCCTCTGAGCGGTCTATTGGGAAAAAAGTAAACTTCAAGGGGGTTGATTACTCGGTCGTTGGCTATGAAACGGCCATCGCCATGAAACCTAATGTAGCCATTTTTTCAGCAGGCGGGGGTACCTCATTAGAGGTGGCACCCAAATTTGCCGCGGCAGGAATAACGGTGGTTGACAATTCCTCTGCATGGCGTATGGATCCCACCAAAAAATTAGTGGTGCCTGAAATTAATGCGTATACCTTGACCAAAGAGGATAAAATTATTGCCAACCCAAATTGCTCTACGATTCAAATGGTGGTTATTTTAAATCCATTGCACAAAAAATATAAAATTAAGCGTGTGGTGGTTTCGACGTATCAATCGGTGACTGGTACTGGAAAAGCTGCTGTAGACCAGTTATTTGATGAGCGAGCAGGAAAAGAAAATATTGCGCGTGTGTATCCGCACAAGATTGATTTAAACGTATTGCCTCATATTGATGTTTTCTTGGATAACGGATATACGAAAGAAGAGATGAAAATGATTTTGGAAACCAAGAAAATCATGATGGATGATTCGATTCAAGTTACGGCCACGACTGTACGTATACCTACGATCGGTGGACATTCGGAAGCAGTTAACATTGAATTTGAAAATGATTTTGATTTAGCAGAGGTTCGAAATATATTGGAAAATGAGGAAGGCGTAATTGTTCAAGATGATCCAAAGAATTTTTTATACCCAATGCCAATCACAGCGCACGGAAAAGATGAAGTTTTTGTGGGGAGAATTCGCAGGGATGAGAGTCAAAAAAATACGTTGAACTTGTGGATTGTAGCTGATAATTTACGTAAAGGAGCGGCGACTAATGCCATTCAAATAGCGGAATATTTGGCAAAAAATCAGTTGATTTAATTTACAGAATAAACAATCTCATTTCAGGCTATGACAAGACTTAGTGTCAATATTAATAAAATTGCCACTTTACGAAATTCGCGCGGAGGAGACAATCCAAATTTATTGGATGTGGCTAAAGATTGTGAGCGATATGGAGCTGATGGCATTACGGTCCATCCGAGGCCCGATGAGCGACATATTCGATATGCCGATGTACATGACTTAAAAAAAATAGTTACTACGGAATTTAATATTGAAGGCAATCCGCTTGAAGGTTCGTTTGTTGATTTGGTATTGTCGGTGAAGCCAGAACAAGTGACCCTAGTACCTGATGCCTTGGGCCAACTTACCTCGAATCATGGTTGGAATACCATTGAGCATCAAGCCTTATTGATCAAAATAATTCGTCCATTTCGCGAGGCGGGTATACGAGTATCTATTTTTGTAGATCCTGTGTTGGAAATGATTGAGGGGGCGGTGACCACAGGAGCGGATCGAGTGGAGTTGTATACGGAACCATATGCGACACACTTTGAAAGTAATCCCGTGAACGCGGTGGCAAATTACCGTAAAGCTGCCTTTAGGGCGCACCAATTAGGCTTAGGTGTCAATGCGGGTCATGATTTAAGTTTAGAAAATTTAGCGTATTTCAAAGCAAATGTCACGCCCTTAGATGAAGTGTCGATCGGCCATGCACTTATATGCGATGCTTTGTATTATGGATTAGAAAACACGATCCAGTTGTACAAGCGCCAACTAAAATAACAAGCTTTTAGCAAACAAAAAGAGGCACAATGTATGTGCCTCTTTTCTTTTTATCTAATCCGATAAAATACTTATTCCTTTTCGCCAGTCAATACTACTTGGCCTCCAGCCACTGAAATTTTTACAGAACTAATTTTTCCGCCAGTGCGAGAAAAAATGATATCAGCATCATAACCTTGAAGCGCTGTTGTAAATACATCAGGAGAGTTGGATGCCTTTAAAACTGCCCCTTCTGTTGGGTTTGTATCCGAAGTAATCAACAATTTTCCTTCCTTCACATTCACGATCATTTTTTTAACATACTCATTATCAGCCATTTTAAAAGTAGCTGCATATTCGTCAATTGAAGCAGCAGAACTTGCACCTTCTTTTTCTCCTAATAATGCATTGCCTTGAGCTTCGATCTTCAATCCTTTTACTTTACCTCCATCACGCGTAAAAGTAATCGTAGCGCTCATGGATTCAAGTAAAAACTCATCTGCCGTTTTTCCTTTTGCTAATTCAGAATCTGGCAAGCCCTCTGCTGAAAGAATTACTTTGCCTTCTTTGACATTTACTTTTAAAACTTTAACGTATGGATTTTCCTGCATTTTGTAAGAACCAGAAAATTCATCATTAGAGGCTACTTGAGCAAAAGTCTTAGCAGAAAATAAAATGACCGTTACTAAAACGGCTAAAAAACGTAGATTTTTCATTTATAAAGTAGTTTAAATTTTAACAAAACTAATTGATTTTAATTATTTCCTAAATAATTACGCACTAAATATTGATTATTTTAAAATGAATAAACTGTTATTTTTATAAACAGATTTTGTATTTAAATTGTTTTTATTAATTTGGCATTCCCAAATAAAGTAAAAGTCAATTCGCCCAAAAATAAAATCGATAGGAGACGCAATATGGAATAAAACTCTACGTTAACAATAATTAGAATTTATGATTAAAATTCATGTTAGCGATGCAGCGTTAATTTCAGCGTACATCCAAGGGGAAGACAAAGCGTTTGAGACATTAGTCAAACGTAGTAAATCAAAGGTATTTACCAGTATATACTTGATCGTAAAAGACCGTTATGTAGCGGAAGATTTGCTTCAAGAAACTTATATTAAAGCGATCGATGTAATTAAATCGGGGCGATACAACGAAGAGGGAAAATTTTTACCTTGGGTTGCACGCATAGCTCACAATTTAGCCATTGATTATTTTCGTAAGGAAAAAAGATATCCTACGATTGTTTTAGAAGATGGTTCTAAGGTGTTTAATAGTTTTGATTTTGCGGAGGACTCAGCAGAGGAGTTGCAAATGAAATCAGATCAAATCGCTCATGTTAGGGAGATGATCAAAAAATTACCTGAAGAGCAAAGAGAAGTTTTGGTATTGAGGCATTATGAGGAATTAAGTTTTCAAGAGATTGCCGAACAAACAGGAGTTAGTATTAATACGGCCTTAGGGAGAATGAGGTATGCCTTGATCAATCTAAGAAAAATGATAGAAAAACAAGAAAGTGCCTATGACGCAAAACTTTACCCCAAATGACCTTATTAAAATCTTATATGAGCCTAAAGCAGGGCTCGATCAGCTTTTAAATGCTGAAGGATGCTCGGAGTTGGCATCCTTTCAAAAGGTAAAAGATAAATTGGAAGAGGCCCTAATGGAACCTTCTGATCGATCTGTAGAGGCTATTTTAGCTTATTCTCAAATTAAGTCGGCCCTACATTCCTGAGCGGAAAAACAATCTTAAAATAATTCTTACCTTTGTTCAAAGCACATTTGATGCAAAAGAAAGAGCGATTTCAAGCATTTATTTCCCACTTTTCGACCCGTTTTCCTACGGCCGAAACGGAACTTCATTATTCAAATCCGTTTGAACTTTTAGTGGCTGTGGTTTTGTCGGCTCAATGTACGGACAAGCGAATCAACCAAATTACCCCTACCCTATTTAAGCGATTTCCGGATGCAAAGGCGCTTTCAGAATCATCAGTCGACGAGATTTTTTCTTACATCAGGTCGGTTTCTTATCCCAATAATAAAGCGAAACACTTATTGGGTTTGGGCAAACGAATGGTTGATTCCTTTGAGGGTCAAGTTCCAGAAACGATGGAAGATTTACAAAGTTTGCCAGGTGTAGGCCGCAAAACAGCCAATGTGATCGCTTCCGTCATTTACAACCAGCCCACTATGGCTGTGGATACACATGTTTTTAGGGTATCTCGCCGACTAGGACTTGTTCCAAAAACAGCAAATACACCCCTAAAAGTTGAACTATCCATTATCAAACATTTACCAGATGACATCATTCCGGTAGCTCACCATTGGTTAATTTTACATGGAAGGTATGTATGCTTGGCCAGAACCCCAAAATGCCATGTTTGTGAAATCAGTCATTTTTGCGCCCATTTTGAAAAAATAAAATGATCGAATTTATACAAGCACATGGCTTAGAATATGTAGGGATCATCACGGCTCTTCTGGGTATATTTTATTCCACCAAACAACATAAAATTGCTTGGATTTGGAATTTCATTGCTTCCTTTATCTATTGCATTCTTTTTTATCAGGTAGGTCTTTACTCCGACATGGAATTGCAGGGAGTATTTATGGCCATGGCTATTTATGGATTTGTGCAATGGAATCAACCTTCTAAGATGTTGGAGGTCAGTGAGTCGAGTAGTCCAAACCTGATAATCGGCATTGGAGGATCTATTCTTTTTGGGATAGTCTCAGGCTACTTTCATCATGAAATATCCAACGTTTCCCTCCCATACTTAGATGCGACACTAACTGGTTTTAGCATTTGGGGTACTTATTTGGCGGCTAAAATGAAAATTGAAAACTGGCTAGTATGGATTTTTGTTAATATTAATTACATCGGAATCTATTTATATAAGGGCATGAATGGAACAGCAATACTTTACGTCATCTTCCTAATCTTTGCTTTTAAAGGATTTTATGTTTGGAAAAAAAAATTGTCATAGATTTTATATCAATAATTACCTAAATCAATCATATAAAATTATCTTTGTAGAAATGTTAACTAAAAATATTAAAGGTTTGATATTCAAGCGTTTTGAGTTAAATCTTTGATATTTACCATTCTTAATCATTCGATATTTATTATGGGAAACGAAGAAAAACAACGCTATTCGGCGGAGGAGTTAAAAGAATTTGAACAAATAATTTTAGAAAAATTAGAAGACTCAAGGTCAGAATTAACTTATTTAAGAGAAACACTTTCAAAAAAGAACGACAGCGGAACGGATAAAACCTCCGGGAATTCAAAGGTAATGGAAGACGGTGCAGAAACTGCCGAAAAAGAAAACATGAACCAATTGGCCGTTCGATTACAAAAATTTATTGGAAGTCTTGAAAAAGCGCTAATGAGAATTAAAAATGGGACTTATGGCGTATGCGTAGAATCTGGAAAATTAATTTCCAAAGAGCGTTTACGTTTAGTACCGCATACTCAACATTCCATTGAGGCTAAATTAAAACAACGATAGATGGGGATTTTTGATAATTCTAAACTTGTAGACTTGGTCACCAAATACATCAAAACTCAATTGGAGTTGGTGAAATTGGACATCCAAGAACGATTAGAAGAATTATTATCCAGAATTTTCAAATTTATATTAGCCGCATTTTCGGTTGGTATTACCCTTTTATTTTTACTATTGGGACTCGCAAATTTGCTGAATGAATACTTTAAAAGTTCCTTTATTGGATATATGAGTGTGTCAGGTATTGCGTTAGTCGTTAGCCTCTTTATTATTTATTCCTTGAATAAAAAAACTCCAGATACTCCTTTGAATGATGTGGAGGAAGTTGACGAATTTACAAATGCCAACGAAAACGATCATGACTGATTTAGAGAATAAACGTAAAGCATTAGAAGTGCAAGCAAATGAAGTGAAATCAAATATTTCGTTAGAAATGGACGATTTGAAAAAAATAGCCAAGGAACGCGGTAATCAAATATTAATTGCCGGAGGAATTGTCGCAGGAAGTTATTTGATTTATTCACTTTTCTCAGGAGGTAGCGAATCTAAAAAGGAAGAAAAAAACGAATCGTCGTTTTTAGGCTCAGCCATTAAATCCTATTTATTAGCGGTCGCACTATCGTTGGCAAAAGATAAGTTAGTTGATTATCTCAAAAATCTTGAGGAAGAATCGGTATCAAAAGAACAATAAATCAAAATCTAAAACGTTTGCTTTTTTGTAGCGCTTTCAGTGCACCCCGACCCATCAAAAAAAGCAAAAATAAAATTGGCTAATTTTCCATTAAATACGCCTTAATAAATTCATTGATTTCTCCGTCCAATACCGCATCAGTATTTGAAGTTTGATGGTTTGTGCGATGGTCCTTCACCCGTCGGTCATCTAACACATAAGATCTGATTTGAGAACCCCACTCTATTTTCTTTTTACCAGCCTCCACCTCAGCACGAGCAGCATTGCGCTTATCAATCTCGATTTGATATAGTTTAGACTTCAATAATCGAAGGGCCACTTCCTTATTCATCAACTGCGAACGTTCTTGTTGGCACGCAATGATAATTCCCGAAGGTTTGTGGGTTAAACGCACGGCGGTTTCTACTTTATTGACATTTTGACCCCCAGCACCGCCCGAACGAAAAGTATCCCAATCAATATCAGCAGAATTAATGTCAATTTCAATCGTATCATCCGCTAAAGGACAAACATATACGGATGCAAATGAGGTATGCCGACGCGCATTTGAGTCAAACGGCGATATGCGAACAAGGCGATGGACACCATTTTCCGATTTTAAATTTCCATAGGCAAACTCACCATCCACCTCGATCGTGACAGATTTTATACCCGCAACATCACCATCATTTTGGTCAACCAAGCGAATTTTAAAACCATTTTTTTCGGACCACATTTGATACATTCGCAAGAGCATAGACGCCCAATCCTGAGATTCAGTACCTCCCGCACCCGCGTTTATTTCGAGGACTGCGCTCATATTATCCCCCTCATCCGACATCATTTTACGAAATTCTAGGGCCTCCAAATTGGCCTCTAATTTATCGCCTTCCGAATCAACTTCCGCTTCGGTGGCTTCCTGCATTTCGTAAAATTCCCAGATGGTTTCTAGATCGCTTTGGGCATTGGTTAATTGGTCAAAGCCGTCGGTCCAAAATTTCAGCCCCCGCATCTCCCTCATGGTGGTTTCGGCCTTCACAGGATTGTCCCAAAATGCCGGATCTAACGTAACCGTTTCTAATTCTGAAATTAAATATTTTTTGTGATCGTAGTCAAAGATACCTCCTTAAAGCCTCTATTCTGGCTTTCAGGTCATTGAACCTGTCCTTAGTCATGTGATTTTCTTCTTTATAAAGTGCAAATATACCCGATTTTGTGC
>CAMDJW010000020.1 GCA_945901025.1 Spirosoma fluviale
AAAATATTTGGTTAACTTTTACCTTTTCACCCTTCACGACATTGACCATCAACGTAGCATTGTTTCCACGCAAGGTATCCGTCTTTATCACTGATTTGGTCTTGATGTTTAATCGGCCCTTCTCCTGATAAAATTTACGAATCGCTAACTCCAAGTTCTTGCGAAGCGTTTCTGTGATAATCTTCCCCTTATAAGTTTTCACCTTTTCATTTAAACTCTCCTGCTCCCCTTTTCTCACGCCTGTATATTGGATCGCATACAACCTAGGGCGTTCTTTCAAAATAATACTTAACCAGATTTTTGTACCCTCTGTTTTAGTCGCATAAATCTCCACTTCTTCCAAAATTCCTTGATCCATAATCTTGCGAATCGCTGAGGCAATCATGTCCCCTGGTACCTTAATTTTATCTCCTACCTGTAAACCTGAGATGTTAATCATGGAATTTCCATCATAAAATTGAGAACCTGAAACCGTGATTTCAGCAATCTCATACTCCGTAGGCGTTGAATAAGAAAAAGTCGGCGCTGCAGCCGTGGGACTGGTCGAAAACAACCTTCCACCTAACACTTGTGCTTCGGATATCCTCGGGATAGAGAATATACTCACTAAGAAAAAAAGAAATAAACGATATTTCTTCACCTGATGGATTGCTTGTAAATAAACTATATTTTTCATAAATGAGCCTTAGCCCTCGCTTTTAACTTGTTCACTCGTTTTACCAAACCTACGCTCCCGCATTTGAAAATCAACAATCGCTTGATGCAAATGTAGTTTTCTGAAATCTGGCCAATATAAATCTTCAAAAATATACAACTCCGCGTAGGCTAATTGCCACAGCATAAAATTACTTATTCGATGATCGCCACCCGTGCGAATCATTAAATCAGGATCAGGCATTCCAGCTGTAGACAAATGAGAGGCCAATAAATCAGCATCAATGTCCGAACTGTTCAACTCACCTCCAGCCACCTTTTTGGCTAAAGACTGAGTCGCTTGAACCAAATCCCATTTACCTGAATACGAAAGTGCCAAAACTAGGGTCAAACCCGTATTTCCTGATGTCTGCTCTATCGCCGCATTTAACTCCTTTTGAGAATTAGCCGGCATCGAGGTTATGTCACCTATCGCTTTTAAACGTACTTTATTATTCATCATTGTAGGCAATTCATCATGAATAGTACCTATCAATAAACTCATCAACGCTTTCACTTCCGATTGCGGACGATTCCAATTCTCCGTAGAGAATGCATACAAGGTCAAATAATCAACTCCCAATTCCCCACAACCCTCGATCGTTTCCCGAACCGCAGCAATCGCATTGCGATGTCCAAAAATTCGATCTTTAAATCCCTGCTGTTTGGCCCAACGACCATTCCCATCCATAATGACAGCAATATGTGCTGGCAAATTATTTGGGTCAATGGCATCTTTTATATTTTGGTCCACAGTAAATGGTAATTCAAGCTATCAAATAAGAGGCAAAGGTAGCTAATTCACAACCTTATTCAAAGTAATTATTCGCTTATTCCTTAGGGCAAAAGATAGAAATAATCGAATAGGTAAACATCAACGAAGTATTTAAAAACTGATCGCCCTGTGAAAAAGATATTTTATCCGTTGAGCCTGAATAAGAAGGCATTCCGTCGATGACATCCGTTAAAACCTTACTCGTTCCAAACTCAAACTGGACTCCCCAAGCTGGATTAATTTGATACTTCACTCCTACCCCATACGGTATAGAAAAAGTGAAAAAAGTCATCGGATTAGGGATCGAACCTGTTGGACTCACAAACATCCCAGAAAAGCCTCCATATAAATAAGGTGTCCAATTTTTGATCTTCCGATTACTTTGATAATCCAAAAAATTATATTCCGTGATTAACGATAGGTCAATTAAAGGACTAGAAAAAGTATTAGCAGAGTAATTAATCACTGGCAACGGATTTAAACTTCCGTCTCCTTGCAAGGATGAAAAATTAAATTTGGCCCGATACGCAAAAGCTTTTTTTTCTTGATAACGTACTTGGAAATTAACCGAAGGGGACATTTTTTTCAATTGGGATCTACTGGGCCTTAAGTGCCAATCTAATAAATCGCCTTTATATAATACAGCTCCAGGACCCGCCGCAAATTGCCAACGCTGTCCAAAAACAAGAACAGAATTGAAAACCAATAAACTTGTGAGAAGTATTTTAGACACAGGAATCGTTCATTAATTCGGCAATGGCGGACAATCAATCTTATTCTTAATGTGGTATATCAATCGAATTTGCGTGGTAAAATACTGATCCGGTCCAGTGGAATAAATGGGTGCAGTAGTGGTGGTAGACAAAGGAATTCTGTTAACCAAAGTATTAGCTGCAAAGGCTTCTCCATTTCTTGATGTAAAAAAAGAAGTGGAAGCTAATGCAGTGGATCTGCTATCAGAGACGTCATCCAAATAATCGGTTAAAGAAACTCGATAACCAAAATCAAAACCCAAATCCACTTGCGCCCCTATTTTATATCGAAAACCAAAACCAAAGGGAATAGAAAGATTGACTAATGAGTAATTAGCTCCTTCCGTATTTTGAGCTTGCAAATCTACCCAACTACCTAGAGTAGGAGTGGTTGTGCCAGGCAAAATAATTTGGCGCGCCACAGGATTATGTGTAAATCCAGCTACACCCAAATATAAATAGGGCGATAAAAGAGGTCGCTTGGATAAATTCTCTGCATTGCCCATCGGTTCATAAACGGCACTCACAGAAAGCTCCTTTACATCATTTCTAAAATGCAGATTTCGTAGATAATTACCTTCAAAAGCACCGGTGGAAGAAAAATAATTATCATCCCCAGCAATCCGAATATAACTAACTTGGACATTGCCACTGAAATGGCGGCTTAAATGACGTGTATATTGAAGCCCTACATTCCAACGCATCGTTTGCGCAGCCACTGAAAATAACCCTCCAACAGGCACTAAATCACCTACGTAATTAGAAGAGCCGGCTCCAAAACTAACAGAAGAGTGTGGCTTAAAAGGCATTCCCTCATAACGTTCTTTGGCCTTTTGGCCTAAAAACCAAAACTGTGCCTCCGCAGAATAAGCAGCAAAAAAGATAAAAACAATAAATAAGTAGACTGATCGAATCATGTATTTTCTACATTTAATATTACACCATTAAACGCCAACAATCTAAAAATGTTGTACACGTTCAACCACGAAGATACAAATTATTGTTTGATCATTCGCCTACTTTGGCGCTGTCCATTAGGCCCAGACAAACTAATGATATAAAAACCTGAGCTAATTCGAGCGAGATCCGCCGTAATTTGATAAGATCCAGGTTCACGATTGCCCTGATAAAGCTGCTGAATCTCTTGACCCTGAAGATCATAAACCGCTAATTTAATTTGCATTTTTTCAAAAACGGAATATTGAATTAAAGCAAAATCAATCACAGGATTAGGTACTGAGGTAACAAGTTCCAACGAAGTAAATTCTGGCAATTGGTCTGGCGAATTTTTATAAATAGGCAAACGCTCGAATGCTTGATTAAAAATTTGCTGCGTATTCACCGCACCTACACCCAAGTGATCTCTTATAATGGTCGAGTAAACTTGGCGATAATCGTAATTAAACTTCAAGTCCCCACTCGCATCTAATATTTTTAAATTAGGATTTTCACCAATCAATCCACCTCGCACGGTTTTTCCTATGACAAACATGGGAGCAGCCGTTCCATGGTCAGTCCCTAAAGTCCCATTCTGTTTCACAGTTCGGCCAAATTCAGAAAAAGTAACCACTGAAACAGAATCAGCTAAATTCATATTTTCTAAATCGTTTTGAAAAGCTGTGACAGCCTCTGAAATCGTTTTCCATAGGTTGGCATGTTGCGTCAACTGGTTAGCGTGCGTATCAAAACCGCCAATCGTGGTTAAAAAAATCGGTGTTTCAATTCCACCCGAAATGAGTTTAGAAACAATTTGCAATTGACGCGCCAAATTGCTCGAAGGATAGGTGTAACCAATCTTGCCCTTCGCGGCACATTCTTGAATGACTTTCGAATACTGAATAGAAGAGGTGGCTATTTGCTTTAAAAAACCCAATTCTTCGCCGGCTAAGGTCGCTGGAGGAAGATCGGAATCTGCGCTACTTCCGTTGACCAATTGGTAAAATAAATTAGGATCCTCAAAAACAGTTCCAAAACGACCTAAATCCGATTGGAATAAAAGTGATTCGACGGAACCTAACTGAATTGCCATTGGATGCTTAGGCAAATTCATTGGGTATTGCGGATATTTTAAACTCAAATATCGACCTGCCCAGCCCTCATCCCATTCCGTTTTGGCATCTGATCCAGTATTCCAAATATCCGTAGCCCTAAAATGTGAACGATTGGGATTGGCATATCCAATGCTTTGAAGCACACTTACTTTCCCCTGATCATACATTTTTTTTATCCCAAGCATCGCCGGATTAAAATACATGCCATTTTTGATAGGAAGCGCTACATCCTTTTTAATCCCTATGTCGGGTCTTTTCACGAAATACTGATCATCCTCAGCAGGAATGACTGTATTCAATCCGTCATTTCCACCACTCAATTGGATAATGACTAAGGCTTTCCCTCGTTCAGCTCCAGCCACCATCGATGCGATAGAAGCGGGTACCTGCGCATAGGCTTTCCCTGAAATAGAACCCATACCCCAAGCAGCCCCCCCGCTAAGCAAGGCCATTTGTTGTAAAAATTGTTTTCTAGATACGTTCTTTTTCATATTAGCAGAGCTGGTATTCAGGTAATCGCATCAGCGCTTTTAAAAATTTATTTACTCGCGCATCTGAATTAGGGGTATAAGTAGTCCAATTTGCCAAAATTGTACCGTCCAATAATGTATCCAATAAAAACTTGCGTCGGGTATCTGATAATGGGAATCTTAAGGCTAATCGTACAATCTCATCCACAAATTCATTCGCTTTTTCCGCAGTAGAAAATGTTCTAGCAAATGAGATAGGATCCAGTTTAGAAGTTACCGCTGCCCCGTTATAGCGTTTTCCGCTCAATAAAGAATCTGTGAATCCGCCGCGATATGAGTAGGTCGTCGAGCTAATCCACTCCCGCTGGCCAGGCCAACCGGCCACATTGGGCGGTTGGAACAATTGCATTTGTAAAGTCCTTGCCAACTCATAAAAATTATTCAAATCCGGAGTTTTGACTTGTAATAATTTAGCGCTACCCACTAATAATTCTGTTGGACTTTTAATTTTACTACCAATGATTTCCGTTTTATAAAATTCATCCGATGTAAATAAAAATTTCAACAAGGGCTTCATCTCATAGTTATTCGCCCTAAAAACCGTGGCCATCTTAGTGATGAATACTTCATCAGGTTTGTAAAACACAAATTCTTGGTACAACTTACGACAGATGAATTGAGCCGTAGCATTTTGATTAAAAATATGATCTACTAAAGTATTGATATCGAATTTTGCTGTTTTCCCTAAAACGGTGACGTTTGCCTCCGTGTACCAGCGAGACGTAACAAAATTTGCGTTTAAACCTGAAACTTGATAACCCGATAGCACTTTAGCCGCTTGTTTAACATCAGTCTCGGTGTAATTACCGATCCCCATGGTGAATAACTCCATCAGCTCACGGGCATAATTTTCATTGGGATTCGCTCCCCGACTATTATTTCCATCTAGGTAAATCAACATGGCAGGATCCTTACTAACGTCCTTCACTAATTGTTTGAAATTCCCAAAGGCATATTTGCGAAACAATTGATTTTGAACGTACATATTTTGAGGATAATTCACCTTATCCCGCTCATTGGCAAAATGATTGTGAAAAAATAAAACCATTTTTTCACGCATACTTAACCCCTCATTCACCATACGGGAATACCACCAAGCAGTCATTTCATTGTACCATCTACCTGCACTTCCATCAGTCTGCTGGACCTGAGCCGGCACTGTATTTACCCAAGCATTAGGGGGCGCTGGCAAATTAGCGTCTTTCAATAATGCCTTATCAATAAAATCTGCAAAAGTGCCAAATCCTAAAGCCATTGTTAAATCATTTTTGGAAAAACCAAACAATGACCTAGCTAGTAAATGACTCATGTTGGACGAATTCCAAACAGGCATATTTAAAGTTTTAGAGTTGAATAAGCACCTGAAATGCTTGAAACCTTTTTTTGAAGCGTCATAACATATATTATAACGCTTCAATTTTAAAAAATAAAAACTGAATAATCAACAAACTGATCAAAAAAAAAATATAAAAATTAAAAAATTTAATATTGATTTAATGCTAGAAATTTAAATCTTAATCTTCCATAAATTCGATTTTAATTGTGGTGTCCGGCTTGATGAATCGAGTCACCCGCACATCTAAACTTCCTGAAGCTTTAAATAATCGTTGGGGTACCGCGACTTGATCAAAAAAATTAGGTTTCACCCGATAAAAATCAAACTTTTTTCTAGCCCCATTTTTCTCCCGGACAATTAAAATATAGTGAATTTCATTCGGGTCAGACGCATCCGTATATTTTTTTCTTAAAGCTCCGTCAATGGAGATATCCGAAATTTCGCTTTTCGAATCATACATTTTTTCAGCCCACAGATTGGGTAAAAAAATCTGAGCCAATAAACCCAAGCAGCCTACCACAAAAATTATGCTAGTGAAATTTTTAACTCCCCAGTCGGTGGTTGGGCCTTGATTGCTACTGCCTCCCGTCCCTCCAAACAAAGGCATTTTTAGCTTTTTGCGTGGGGGACGACGAGGTGGAACGGGATATTCAGACATAAATTTTAATATTTCACTACAAAACAAAACAATTTAAAAAAGAATACGGCATTTTTTTTGGATTAAATTCGGACAAAATAGCAAGGATAAAAATTCAAATTGGTAAATTGCGTTTTAATTTTTCACCACCCGATGAAAAGGGCAGAATAAATACAATGTTTTCCATACTAAGCAAAACCGTTTACAAAATATTTGGCACTAAATCTGATCGTGACATCAAGCTTATCTTACCGCTTGTCGATCAAATTAAAAGCGCATTTGCCCAATTAGCCTCAATTTCTGATGATGCATTGCGGGCTAAGTCGGCTGAATTTAAAGAGCGAATTCAATTATTTTTATCGGACATCGATTCCGAAATAAAAACATTACACGAGCAGGGGCAAGCGACGGAAGACATTGACGAAAAGGAAAAATTCTTTGTTGCCATTGACAAATTAACCGAAGATCGCAATCAACAATTAGAGATTATCCTACTTGAAATACTCCCTGAGGCATTTGCGGTAGTTAAAGAAACGGCTAGGAGATTTACCGAAAACAAGCAATTGGTCGTTACAGCCACCATGGATGACAAGGTCCTTGCGGCTAAAAAATCCAATGTTAAAATTGAAGGCGACAAAGCCATTTGGTCAAACCAATGGAATGCAGCCGGCAATGAAATCACCTGGGATATGGTGCATTATGATGTTCAGTTGATCGGTGGAATTGTCTTACATCAAGGAAAGATTTCCGAAATGGGCACGGGAGAAGGAAAAACTTTGGTATCTACGCTTCCTACTTATTTGAATGCGTTAGCGGGACGTGGGGTACATATTGTGACGGTGAATGATTATTTGGCCAAACGTGACTCCGAGTGGAATGCGCCTTTGTTTGAGTTTCATGGCTTGAAAGTGGATTGCATCGACAAGCATGAGCCCAATACCGAAGCACGTCGTGCGGCGTATATGGCGGACATTACCTATGGTACCAACAATGAATTTGGTTTTGATTATTTGAGGGATAATATGGCGCGGAGTCTTGAGGATCAAGTCCAAAGACCGCATCATTTTGCCATGGTCGATGAGGTGGATTCCGTGTTAATCGATGACGCGAGAACTCCCCTAATTATTTCAGGACCTATTCCTAGAGGGGATGAGCAGGAATTCGAGGCATTCCAACCCCGCATACATAAGCTGGTCGAGGCCCAAAAACAAATCGTTCAAAACTTCTTAGTTGAAGCGAAAAAGCTAGTCGCCGCAGGAGATAAAAAAGAGGGTGGACTTTCTTTATTTAGAGCCTACAGAGGATTGCCTAAGTCAAAGCCTTTGATCAAGTTTCTTTCTGAAAGTGGCAACAAACAATTGTTGAACGACACGGAAGGGATTTATTTGGCCGAAAACCAAAAACTAATGCCTCAGGCAGATGAGCCACTATTATTTACCATTGAGGAAAAAAATAATCAGGTAGAATTGACCGAAAAGGGATTAGAATTTATGAGTGGAAACACGGAAGATCCTAGCTTTTTTGTGCTTCCCGATTTGTCCATTGATTTAAATAAAATCGAGAAAAACACTTCGCTGAGTGACGCTGAGCGTTTGGTTCAGAAGGAACAATTGATTCGTGATTACAATGAAAAGGCGTCTCGGATTCATACGGTAAACCAATTGCTCAAGGCCTATACTTTGTTTGAAAAAGACACCGAATATATTTTGGTGGAAGGGAAAGTTAAGATTGTGGATGAACAAACGGGTCGTGTGATGGAAGGCCGACGTTATTCGGATGGTTTGCATCAGGCAATTGAAGCCAAAGAGGGAGTAAATGTGGAAGATGCGTCACAAACCTATGCGACGATTACCCTTCAAAATTATTTCCGTATGTACCACAAATTAGGGGGTATGACGGGTACGGCAGAAACGGAAGCTGGCGAGTTTTGGACGATTTATAAGTTGGACGTAGTTTCGATTCCGACCAACAAATCCATCCAGCGGGATGACCATGAAGATAAAGTGTATCGTACGGTGCGTGAGAAATACAATGCCGTAGCGGAAGAAATTCAGGAATTAGTGAATCAAGGAAGACCTGTTTTAGTGGGTACTACTTCGGTGGAAAATTCAGAGTTATTAAGTCGATTGTTGAATATTCGTAAGATTCAGCATAATGTATTGAATGCCAAACAACATGCTCGGGAAGCTGAGATTGTGGCTGAGGCGGGACAGTCGGGCAAGGTGACCATTGCCACCAACATGGCCGGTCGTGGAACCGATATTAAATTAAGTCCGGCTTCTAAAGAAGCTGGTGGTTTGGCGATTATAGGTACGGAACGCCATGAATCTAGGCGTGTGGATAGGCAGCTGAGAGGTCGGGCAGGCCGACAAGGAGACGTGGGATCGTCCCAGTTTTTTGTTTCCTTGGAAGATAATTTAATGCGTTTATTTGGTTCGGATCGTATTGCGAAAGTGATGGACCGACTGGGCATGGATGAGGGAGAAGTGATTCAGCATTCGATGATTACTTCGTCGATTGAGCGAGCACAGAAGAAAGTGGAAGAAAATAACTTTGGGATTCGAAAGCGTTTATTGGAATACGATGACGTAATGAATTACCAAAGAAATGCGATTTACAAGCGTCGCCAAAATGCACTTTTGGGCGAGCGTTTATCGTTGGACATCATCAATATTTTGTTTGACGTATGTCAAGACATCTCAACTTCTTACACTGGCTATACTGAATTAGAGTTAAAGGTCATTGAGTTATTGGGCATAGAGCCGCCGTTTGGCGAGGAGGAGTTTAATAAAATGTCGCCAGATGCGAAGACAGAGAAATTATTTTTAGCGGCTGAGCAGCATTATAAGTCGAAAAACGAAGCCATAGGCAAGCAGGTGATTGAGGTCGCACGCGAGGCACAGCGCCAAGGATATTCGGGAATCCAAGTACCTATTTCCAATGGTGCGATGGTGACCGGCGTAGTCGTGGATGCACAAAAAACGATCGATTCAAATGGCAAAGAAGTGCTGACGGAGATGGAGAAATTCATCACTTTATCCTTGATTGACCAGGAGTGGAAAGAACATTTGCGGGAGATGGACGACTTAAAGCAGTCGGTGCAAAATGCGGTATTTGAGCAAAAAGATCCTTTGTTGATTTACAAGTTTGAGGCGGTGAATTTATTTCAGCGATTTGTGGCGAGGGTGAATATGGACACGATTAGTTTTGTGATCAAAGCGGAAATCCCCGAGGTACAGTCGACGAATCAATCTCAAAAACCGAGTAAGGAAAAGGCACCTAAACTCCAATTAAGCAAAGATGAAGCTATTTCCTCTTTGGTGGGCGGATTAGCTTCTGGCTCGGAGGTTGGTTCGGACATGGACTATCATGATCCATCCCAACGTTCAGCTGAGCGAGTAGCACCGCGTCAGGCGATTAAGATTGCGGATCGCAATCAACGCGTGACGGTACAATACATGGATGGTAGCACCAAAGAAAATGTCAAGTACAAAGTGGTGGAACAGGATGTGGAGAGTGGTAAGGCGGTGGTGATTGCGTAAGCAATTTACCAGATGACGATGTCATCCGCATGGGCCACTTCAATGCTTGATACAGCTTGTTGAAGTTCGGATTTTGAGCACCTTGCACGGGCAATGGCCACTGGGTTGCGAGATATATCCAATAATTCAATCACTTCCCCTTTGTCGAAATCGCCTAAATATTCGATTACCCCGACGGAAAGCAAACTTTTTCGTTGGCCTATCGCCTTCACAGCCCCCTTATCCAAAACAGCTTTTCCGGCAATTAAACTTCCGGTGGCTAGCCATTTTTGACGCGCCGACAAGCTTGCTTCTTGGGCCTCGAAAACAGTTCCAATTTTTTCTTCCATGGCGTCTATAATGCCACGGCCTTGGTCTAAGCCAAAAATGACCACCTTGATCCCTAACCTAGAAGCTAGTCGGGTAAAGGTTAATTTAGAAATCATTCCACCCAATCCCGAAGAAGAAGTATCATGGCTCACCACGGATAAAATATCGGAGTCAATTTTTTGTACCTGGCGAATGATTTCGCCGTTTGCGTCTAATAAACCGCCCACTGACGTACTGATCAATAACTTTTCGGCTCCAAATCCGGTGGCAATTAAGGTAGCCAACTCATCATTATCGGAAAATTTCAATTCCACATTACTCACCACGTCATTTTCATTGGCAATCGGAATCACCCCATTTTTCCAAAGTTCCTGATATGTTTCCTTTAATTGTAAAAACTGTTCTCTTTGCGAAAAATGATGCCGTTCGCAGAGTGACTGCGCGATGGCTATCCCATATTTTTGAAAATAATGGCTGTATTTAGCGATCAAAAGTGGATTGCCGACGGCCGCCGCTGCTTTACGTTCGGACAAAGTTCCTTTGTAATTTTTGATCACCGATTTTCCCGCCGCAACCGCACCGGAAGAAACCAACACGATGTGAAAATTAGGTTGCAAGGTAGCTACTTGGGCCGCAATTTTTTCCAAAGTCTGCTCATTCACCTCCCCATTTGCATGGGTGATGGATGAGGAACCAAACTTGATGACTAAAATCGACTTGGACATTCTTGATCGTAAAACAGTTCAAAGGTAGCTCAAAAGCACGAAAAATTGAATTTTATTTCTTTCGATAAATCGCAATGATGGCTGCACCATAGCGCTGACCCATCAGGTTTTTAGCCCAAAAACGAGTTAATGTGTGAAAGACAGATCCAAAAAATGATCCAAAGATTCCGACTAATTGCAATTTATAAATACGGCTTTTCTCCGAGATGGTAGCCTCCGATTTCAATATGTCGACCACCTCTAACTCATAAAGCTTGGCTATTTTTCTTAGTGAAATCTCATCCCAAAGCATCACATGATGAGGTGGCAAATTTAAGGTATGGTAAGGATCCAACGAAAATAACAAGGAAAGGTTGTTGGGCACTGAAATCATTAAAAGTCCATCTTTTTCGAGCAATTTGATGGATTTCAATAAGGTCGCATCCACATTAGGCAAATGTTCGAATATCTGAAAGGAACAAATGACATCATAGGTTTTCGCTTCATCCAAATCTTCAATCGGCAAGTTAATCACCTGATGGCCTTTTTGTTGGCATGTCTTTGCCGCATCACTGGAAATTTCCAAACCCGTGATATCCTTTATTTGTAGCTTTTTTAGTTTATCCAAAAAGTAGCCATTTCCCGAACCGATTTCCAACACCTTGGATTTCTTATTAAAGTAAGGCAGAACGGCATTAAATTCCCATTTATCTTCTGAATAATAGGAGGCGTATTTCTGTGCTAGTTGGCAATAAAAAGCATCCTTGCCCGCAATTTCTTCATAGTGGGCATAAAAGCGAAGTAGGCTTGACTTGCATTGATACATACCGATTTGCGGAAAATTCCCCAATTCTGGTATCACATCGATGCCAAAATCACGCCGATATAAATCAATAACCTTGTTGGTATCTAGGTCCTTAATATGAACAACTTCTTCCGAATGTGTAATGGGTGATAAAATCATAGGGTATGAATCAATTCGAATTTACAGTTTTTTTTCAAAGCTTTCGCCAATCGCCGCAGGTAAGTATCTCGAGAAATTTCAATTGCCCCATACCTTAACACGTTATCGTTGATAAATTGGGTGTCCAACCATTCAAATTGGTTTGCATTTAAAATTTGAATTAAATAATGAAAAGCTACTTTGGAGGAATTGGGAACTTTTGAAAACATGGATTCCCCACAAAAAACCGCTCCGATACTGACGCCATAAAGACCGCCTACGAGCTGGTCATACAAATAAGCCTCCACGGAATGCGCAAAACCCAATCGGTGTAATTCGGTATAGGCTAAAACCATTTCGTCCGAAATCCAAACTCCATCCTCCTCTGATCTGGGCATCGAACAAGCCCGCATCACGGACTCAAATTGAGTATCCACACGGATCTCAAAAAGTCCTTTATTTAGGATGGGGCGTAGTGATTTAGCTGGTTTATAAGTATCTAAGGGGATGATAGCCCGGGGATCCGGATTAAACCACTGAAGTCCTTTTAGCTCATCGGCCATCGGAAAATATCCCTGTGCATAAGCATAAATCAAAGTCTCTGCATGAAGGGGATTGTCATTTTCCATTAAATAATTGTAGGAATATTGGGATTTAAGGTAGGATTTATCGAAATTTAACCTCTAAATTGAGACAAACTTAATGGTTAAACACCAAAGTTTACAAAAGAGAATGAAAATAAAATACGCAAAATCTTTTTTAATATCTCCCCTCCGACGAAGGCGACAATTTATTTTTAGGGTCTGATTGACACTAAGAATACCGGGTCTCATTGTTTTATTTTTTTCTTCGTCTATTCATGAATTCTTATACCGTTCAAGTTGCTAGTCAAGAGCACTTTGACTTAGCCGAGTCAATCTGTAACGAAATGGCTGAGTCTGCCAAAGCAAGAGGTACTGGCATAGCCAAGCGTACCCCCGAATATTTGCGCGAAAAAATGTCAGAAGGCAAAGCGATTATCGCCACAGATGATGTAGATGGTAGTTTTGTAGGCTTTTGTTACATTGAAACTTGGCAACATGGTAAATTTGTGGCCAACTCAGGTTTAATTGTAAACCCATCTTACCGACAATACGGAGTGGCTAAAGCTGTGAAGGCTAAAGCATTTGAATTGTCTAGAGAGCGTTATCCGGAAGCCAAAATCATTGGGATTACGACTTCCCTAGCTGTGATGAAAATCAACTCAGATTTGGGGTATGAACCTACGACTTTTTCAGAGCTTCCCGTGGATGATAACTTCTGGAAAGGATGTCAATCCTGTGTGAATTACGATATTTTGACCCGTACTGAACGGAAAATTTGTTTATGTACCGGGATGATTTTTGATCCCAATGAAGTAAAGAAAACGGATGAGGAGAAAGATGAGAAGTGGATATTTTTGAAAAATATGGCCGACTTTAGCCAATTGAAAAAGTTTAAAGAGAAATTATTAATGCCTTTCAAACCGAAAGGAAAATCAAAATAATATGAGCAAGCCGAAAGTAATTTTAGCGTTTAGTGGGGGATTAGATACCTCTTTTTGTGTCAAATACTTAAAAGAAGATCGTGGAATGGAAGTTCATTCTGCCTTAGTGGACACAGGAGGATTTTCAAAAGAAGAGCTCAAGGCCATTGAAGAAAAAGCCTATTCATTAGGCGTTACTTCACACGTTACGTTGGATGTGGTGGAAGAATACTACCAAGATTGCATCAAATATTTGGTGTTTGGCAATGTCTTAAAAAACAATACTTATCCACTTTCAGTAAGTGCTGAGCGTGTTTTTCAGGCGACTGCTGTGGCGAAATATGCCGATAAATTAGGTGCCAAAGCCATCGCTCATGGCAGTACTGGAGCGGGCAATGACCAAGTAAGGTTTGATGTGGTTTTCAGGATTTTGGTTCCTGAATGTGAAGTGATTACGCCTATACGTGATTTGCAATTGTCTAGAGAAGATGAAATCGAGTATTTAAAATCAAAGGGTGTGGTCCAAGAATGGCATAAAGCGGCCTATTCGATCAATAAAGGTTTGTGGGGTACTTCAGTGGGTGGAAAGGAAACCTTGACTTCCGATGGCTATTTGCCGGAAGAGGCGTGGCCTACCCAATTAACCCAAACGACTCCAGAAAAGATTTCACTCCAGTTCAAACATGGGGAGTTGGTTGGCCTAAATGATGAAACTTACGCAAGTTCAGTGGATGCGATCAGAGATCTGACTGCGCGTGCGGGCGCTTTTGCGATCGGCCGTGACATCCATGTGGGAGATACGATTATTGGAATTAAAGGAAGGGTTGGTTTTGAGGCCCCTGCCCCATTGATCATCATTAAAGCACATCATACATTAGAAAAACATGTATTGACAAAACACCAGTTAACTTGGAAACAAAGCTTGGGCGACACCTACGGCAATTTATTGCACGAAGGCCAATTTTTAGATCCTGTGATGCGGAACTTCGAGACCTTCCTGTCCGACACTCAAAATAGGGTTACCGGAACGGTTTATGTACAGTTAAGTCCATATCAATTCCAGGTAACTGGAATAAAATCAGAAAATGATTTGATGTCCTCGGCCTTTGGGTCATATGGAGAAATGAATAAAGCCTGGTCGGGAGATGATGTAAGAGGATTTTCAAAAATAGTTTCAAATCAAACCATGATTCACCGGAAAGTGAATCCTCAATAAGATGGCAAAAATAGGAATTGTAGGTGCGGCGGGATATACGGGGGGAGAACTATTGCGGATTTTGATCAATCATCCTGATGTAATTATCACTTGCGCGATGTCCAATTCTCAAGCTGGTAAATTAGTTTCAGATGTCCACACGGATCTTTTGGGCTCATGTTCTTTGATTTTTACAAAAGAGCTTTCTCCCGTAGATGTGCTATTCATTTGCTCAGGACACGGAGAGTCCAAGAAATTCTTGGCCAGCCATAGCATTCCTTGGCATACCAAAATCATCGATTTGAGTACCGATTTCAGGGATGAATCCGAGGGTTTTGTATATGGTTTGCCTGAGTTCCAAAAAGAAAAAATCAAGGAAGCGACAAAAGTCGCGAATCCAGGATGTTTTGCTACCAGTATTGAATTGGCGCTATTGCCCCTGGCCGACAAAGGTTTATTGTCTTCTGACATCCATGTTTCTGCCATCACGGGCTCTACGGGTGCTGGTCAATCTTTGTCTGAAACGAGTCATTTTTCCTGGAGAAATAACAATGTAAGTGTGTATAAAACCTTTACGCACCAACATCTATCCGAGATACGCCAAACGATTTCAGCAGTACATCCAGCCCCAAAAATCCATTTCATTCCGTATAGAGGTAATTTTTCTAGGGGCATTATGGCCAACGTATATACTGATTTTGCTGGGAGCCAGGAAGAGGCGGAGAAAATATTTGATGCATTTTATCAACATTCTCCCTTCGTTTTTAGGAGCGCACAACCAGTCGATGTGAAACAAGTGGTGAATACGAATAAATGTTTTTTACATCTGGAGGTTCACGAAGGCCAATTATTAATCACGTCGGTGATAGACAATTTATTAAAAGGTGCGTCGGGCCAAGCCGTTCAAAATATGAATTTAATGCTGGGCTGGGATGAGGACGCAGGGTTGAGGTTGAAGAGTGGAAGGTGGTAGGTAAGAGGTAATAGGTAATCGTAGGGGAAGTGCTTGCCGCTTCTCAAAAGTAATCGTAGGGGAAGTGCTTGCCACTTCCCAAAAAGAATAAATAGGTAATAAAAATGAAATTATTTGACGTATATCCGTTGTATCCGATTGAGTTGGTGAAAGCCAAAGGAAGTACCGTGTGGGATAAAAATGGACAGGAATATATAGATCTTTATGGAGGCCACGCGGTGATTTCCATCGGGCATTCGCACCCTACCTACGTGGCTAGGATGTCGGAGCAATTAAATAATATTGGTTTTTATTCCAATTCAATCATCATTTCGGGCCAAGAAGCATTAGCCGAAAAGCTAGGCCGACTATCTGGATACTCAAATTACACCTTATTCCTAACTAATTCCGGTGCTGAATCAAACGAGAACGCATTAAAGCTGGCCTCTTTTTACACGGGCAGAAAAAAAGTTATTGCTTTCACCAAAGCATTTCATGGCAGAACAGCTGGTGCAGTCGCTGTGACCGACAATCCCAGTATTGTCGCGCCGATCAATAACACGGAGCATGTTACCTTTTTGCCTTTCAACCAAATCGATGGGTTAGAAAAAATTACGGAAGAACATGCGGCAGTCATTGTAGAAGGAATTCAAGGTGTAGGAGGAATCCAAGTTGCTACCGATGAATTTTTGCAAGCACTTAGAAAAAGATGTGATGAGACTGGGGCCCAATTAATTTTGGATTCCGTTCAATGCGGTTATGGCCGTTCAGGAAAATTCTTTTCACATCAATTTGCAGGTATCCATCCCGATATGATGACTACTGCCAAAGGCATGGGCAACGGATTTCCTATGGGTGGAGTACTGATAGCCCCTCATATCCAAGCGAGTTATGGCTTGTTGGGAACAACTTTTGGCGGGAATCACTTAGCCTGTGTGGCGGGAAATGTAGTTTTAGATGTGATCGAGGAAGAAAATATGGTTCAAAACGCAGAAAAAATAGGGAATTATATCACTAAATCATTAGAAGGATTTCAAAGTGTTACGGAAGTTAGAGGCCGTGGCTTGATGATTGGGATCGAACTAGATCAGCCTGTCGGCCCTGTAAGAGACGCCCTTTTATTCAAGGAACACATTTTCTGTGGCTATGCTGGAAAAAATACACTTCGTTTATTACCTAGTTTGGGGATTGATCAAAAAATCGCCGACCGGTTTTTAGAAAGTTTAGCAACTGTTTTAAAAGCATAATTTTCCATTCTACTAAGTTGGGCAATCATATATCAATAGAAACCATTTAGCTTAGTTTCATTGCATTCAATTTTTCGAGATAAATCCAAGCGAAAAAACAATATTCTCAAAATGTGACAGCTAAAAATGCACGTGTTAAATAATAAAAAAATACACGTATAGAAAAATTTCTGTATCTTTGAAAAAAGAAAATACATGAGCACCAAGCTGACACTAACTATCGAGGGGACTATCATAAAAAAAGCAAAACTATATGCAAGCAAAGAAGAAAGAAGCCTTTCTGATTTGATAGAAAATTACCTAAAGGCGCTGACCATTGAAGTGAATCAACCCAAAAACGAATTAACGCCAAAAGTCAAATCATTAAAAGGATCCTTTAAACTTCCAGAAAACTTCGATTATAAAAAAGAAATGACAGATCGTCTTTCCGAAAAGTACCTATCATGATTAAGGTCCTCATAGACACAGATGTTATCTTAGATTTCTTCTTTGACAGAAAGCCTTTTTCAGATGAAGCATCCATCATTTTAAGTTTATGTGAACAAGGCGAAATACAAGGGTTCGTTACTCCCGTCCTCATTAGTAATGTCTACTACCTATTAAGAAAAACGGCCACACATGAAAAAGTGATAGCAAACTTGAAGAAACTTTTAAGTATTATCGAAATATGCAACATCGACAAAGGCGTAGTTTTACAGGCTTTACAGTCCAAATTCAATGATTTTGAAGATGCACTACAAAATTTTTCTGCCCAGAACCAAACAGAAATAAAATTGATCATCACTCGGAATACAAAAGATTATAAAACAAGTCTTTTGTCTATTTTGACCCCAAATGCTTATTTAAAAGCGCTAAAAATATACAAAGACTCCCAATAATTTAAAATCAATTCAGCTTAAATCGAATTTTACATGTCAATAGGTCAGGGGCCAACAACCCTATTCGTATTTGATTTATAAACGTATTCTTTTTTTGAATTTACAAGTTCTTACGAACAGGACTACATCGGTTCTTATAATGTTCATTGCGTTTTAAAAGCATAATTGATTTTAATGAATAAAAAAGGGCTTGCTTTTTCACTAAAAATGTGATTATTTTGCGTTTCTTTTGTTCATCATATTAGAACAAAAAAAGAATTAAAAACTATAATTATTATCAATGGCATTAATTACAAAAATTAGAGAGAAATCGGGAATTGCAGCAGCGGCTATCGCGATCAGTTTAGTGTTATTTCTGATAGGAAGTGATATTTTTCAAGGTAATTCATCCCTTTTTGGGTCAAGTAATCAAGTAGTTGGCGTAATCGCCGGCGAAGACATTAAAGTTCAAGACTTCCAGAAAAAAGTGGAAGAGGCGACTGCCAACTACACCGCGCAAACAGGCAAGGGCCCAAGTGAGCAAGAAGCAACGATGATCAGAGACCAAGTTTGGAATCAATTCATCTTAGATATTGCTTACAAAAAAGAATTTGACGCCTTAGGCATTAAAGTTTCAGAGGAAGAATTAATTGACATGGTGCAAGGAAATAACATCCATCCATCTGTTCGTCAGCAATTTACCAATCCTCAAACAGGGCAATTCGACAAGACTTTTGTGATTCAATTTTTGAAAAACTTAAAGACTATGCCTGTGGAGCAGCAACAAGGTTGGGCTAAGTTTGAGCTTTCACTCGCGCAAGATCGCATTCGTAATAAATACGAAAACTTAATGCGTATGTCCAATTATGTAACTCAAAATGAGGCTCAAAAAGAATACCAAACGCAAAACGCGAAATTTGATGCCCGTTTTGTTTATGTTCCATTCTTCTCTATTCCAGACTCGACCATTAAGGTAACGGATTCTCAATTGGAAGAATATTTGGCGAAACATAAAGATCAATACAAAGGAACAAATACACGTGCGATTCAATACGTAACATTCCCAGTAGTTCCTACGAAACAAGATACTGCAGATTTTTATACTCAAATCAAGAAGTTAGCGAAAGACTTAGCGGTTGCTCCTAACGACTCAGCATTTGCAATGCTTAATTCAGATGTGAGAACTCCTTACTTGGTTTCTTATGCTGAAATTCCGGAAGTGGTTAAAGGCCAATTGGCCACTTTCCAAGTAGGTGGAATTTACGGTCCATTCAAAAATGGATTAACGTATTCAATCTACAAATATGGCGGAGTTAAAAAAGATACTTTGTTCACGCTTCGTGCGAGTCATATTTTAATTGCTCCGGCCAACAAATCTGATTCGGCAAAAGCACAAGCTAAGACACGCGCTGAAGCAGTTTTAGCGCAAATCAAAGGGGGCGCAAGCTTCGAAACATTGGCCCAAATGAATGGAATGGATGGCACTGCTCAAAGTGGTGGAGATCTAGGATATTTTAAGAACAATGGTTCGATGGCTAAAGGATTTGAAAAAGCCGTTTTCGGATTTTCAGGAACAGGTTTGATGCCAGGATTGGTGGAAACAGAATTTGGTTTTCATATCGTTAAAGTAACGGATGGCAAAACAAATACATCCTACCGTTTAGCGGCGATCAACAAAACTATTTCTTCTTCACAGGCAACAATGGATAAGGTTTACACGAAAGCAGATGCGTTTGCCAATGCGAACGGTAACTTAGCCGCTTTTGAGGTAGCGCTTAAAAACGACAGAAGTTTAATCATGATGCGTGCTGAACGTTTGACTGAAAATGCCTCGGCGATCAATAATTTGGCCAATGCGCGCGAAATCGTTCGTTGGGCTTTTGATGATAAAACCGCTGTAGGTGATGGATCTAAAAAGGTTTTTGAGCAAGAGAATCAATACATCGTGGCTTATGTGACTGGTAAGACGGAAAAGGACAATGTGAAAGTAGCTGATTTCAAATCAGAACTTTCGAACATGGTACTTAACCAATTGAAAGGTGAGAAAATTTCAGCGAAATTAGCCGGAATCAAAGGTCCTTTAGAACAAATCGCACAGAAATATGGAGCGGGTGCTTTGGTTGAAACTGTATCAGCTGTATCATTATCGAATGGTATGTTGAACACAGCAGGTCCAGATGCAATCGCCTTAGGCCGTATCGCTGGTTTACAAAACGGAAAGCGTTCTACGGTATTTGTGGGAGAAAATGGAGTGTATGTGGCTGAAAAAACGGGAGGTGCAGCTGCACCTGCATTAGCTGATTACTCGACCTACAAGAATCAAATTCAATCTATGGGAACTCAGAGAGCTTCTTTTTACATTAATGAAGCCATCAAAGAAGCCTCAAAAATTGAAGATAAGCGCTATAAGTTTTATTAAGATTTAGATACTATTAAAAGCAAAAGCATTCTGTGAAGGATGCTTTTCTTGTTTGGAAGAAGCATGAAAAACAGGATTAAACCTTTTATTGGCTTTTTATTGATCGCAATGGGCATATTGCTCGTTGGGCTGAGCCCTTATATCCGATTGCGCTTAGATTTGAGTGAAGAGAAAAAATTCACCCTTTCAACTTCGAGTATTGAATTAATCAGACAACAAGATGCCCCCATTCGCATTAAAGTATTTTTAGGGGGTGATAAATTGCCTGCTGGGTTTAAGCGGATGGAGAAGGCCTTGGATGAATTGCTCTTAGATCTTAAAATGAATAGCAGCCAGGGCATTGAGATCGAGAAGATTGATGTATATGAAGAATATCCGGATGGGTCGGCGCGCCAAAAAATAATCTTCCAATTAGACTCTTTAGGAATTCCTCCGACTAATGTTGTCAATAATGAAGATGGGAAACAGGTACAGCAATTGGTCTTCCCTGGGGTGTTGATAGAAAAAGGAGATGTGCAAATAGGTGTATTGCTTTTAAAAGGAAATAAATTATCCTCACCACAAGAAATGTTAAATCAGAGTGTGGAGGGCATGGAATATGAAATCATGCAAGGGATTGCGTCTATTTCCCAACAGGTTCGAAAGAAGATTGGATTCTTTTTGGACTACAGCCATGTGCCCGCGATCAAGCAGATTGATTTAATCTCAAGTTTAAAAAAACATTATGATTTGTATCCGGTCGACCTATCGGCTTCACCCACGTTGGATGGCTTAGATGCAATTTGTGTGATTCAGCCGGATCGGAAATTTAGTGAGGCAGATCAGTATAAAATAGACCAATTTTTAGTTAAGGGGGGAAAAGCTGTATTTCTATTGGATGGAATACGGGTGGATACGGTGGCTAATCAAGGATTGGTGGCTACGCCCATCGACTTAGGTTTACAAAATTTACTCTTCCGCTATGGCATACGCGTAAATTCCGATTTAGTCAAAGATGCGCAATTGAGCGGCATGATTCCGCTGGCGGTGGGGAATTTTGGCAACAAGCCATCCATCGAATTAATGCCCTGGCCTGCCTTTCCCTTGTTGCAAGGAAATCCTAGTTCTGTGATAACCCGAAATCTAGATGCGGTATATGGACATTTTGTGTCCAGCTTAGACACGGTGAAGGGAGCCCCTTATTTGCAGAAAACAGCCTTATTGAAAACGAGTCCTTATACGCAGGTCCAACAAGCCCCTGCGACCCTCCCCTTTTCAGCTTCAGGGAAAGAGTTTGACCCTAAAAATTATGTGGCGGGATCCCGTGTGATTGCCTATCTAGTAGAAGGTAAATTTGTGTCAGCCTTTCGAAATCGGATATTACCTTTTGACAGCTTGTCAAAAAGTTTTGTTGCAGCCAGTGGAACCGCGGGTGGTATCGTGGTGGTAGGTGATGGAGATGTGGCCTTGAATGGGGTGGATTTGGAAACAAAGAGCCCTTGGGGTTTGGGATTTGATCCATTTTCGAAGCATACGTATGCCAACAAAGACTTCCTGTTAAATTCGTTTCATTATTTGTTGGACGATGGGCAGGGAATGATGGCTAGAAATAAAACGGTCAACTTAAGGCCTTTGGATAAAGGGAAAGTAAAAACGGAGCGGGTTTATTGGCAATGGTTAAATCTTTTAATTCCGCTTGGCTTTGGGATCCTTGTTAGTGCGGTGGTGATTGGGTACCGAAAGAGAAAATACAATCATTGATCAAAACAATTTCCATGTTATCTTGTTAAAAAAATAACAAATAATAGTAACAAAATCATATTGAAAGATACAGAGGTTTTTGATATAGCGATTATAGGTGCGGGAGCGGCAGGCCTTCAATTGATGTATGAATTAACCCAAGCGCCTAGTGACGCTCAATTGAAAATCCTTTTGATTGATTCAGGAGATCGATCTGAGAAATCCTGGTGTTTCTGGCAAAGTAATCCTCCAATCTATTCCCATTTAATTGAAAAAAAGTGGAACCATTTAGCATTTGTCGGAGCTGATGGAACGGAAATCAAATCCTGTGTAGATCCTATTCACTACCAATACATTTCCTCTGAAAAATTCTATTTCTATTTCTTTTCTGAATATATACCGGAGAACCCAGGCATTAAAGTCGTCACAGGATTGGCCAAAGAAGTGGGTCAAAGAGATGAAAATTTCAGTATTTTAATAGAATCTGGTGAATCATTTAGTGCGCAAAGAGTTGCGGACTCACGGTTTAACCAAGAAGATTGGCAAAATAGCGGCGGACTTTATCAGCATTTTTATGGAAAGTTTATTCGCACAGATACTCCAGCGTTTGATGAGAATAAGGCGACATTAATGGATTTTAGTTTAATGCAAAAGCATGAACATTTCACCTGCTTTCATTATATATTGCCCTTCAGCCAAACTCATGCATTGGTAGAGACCACCGTCTTTAGCACGAAGAAGTATGAATTAACCTATTACAAGGAACTTTGGGAAGAATACTGGAAGACCCAATTGGGATCCATTCCATATACATTGGAAAAGGAAGAGATGGGTAGTATCCCAATGAGTGATTATGCGTTTCCATTGGAATCCGGCGGAATCCTTAAAATAGGCACGGCGGCTGGGCAGGTAAAGGCATCCACCGGATATGCTTTCACTCGAATGCATCAAGATGCGAAAAATATAGTTTCTAATTCCATTAGAAAAAGACCGAGACGCTTCCGATTTTATGATCGCTTATTGTTAAGCATCATTAAAACAGATAAGGAACGACTCCCTGAAGTGATGAAACGACTCTTTCATTCAGTGCCCATGCCTCAAATATTATTGTTTTTGGATGAAAAAAGTACGCTTACCCAAGAGATTCAAATATTCTGGAGACTCCCCATTCGCCTATTTTTAACGCATTTATGGAAAAGTTTTACCCGGTCCAAATAAAGAGATTTTTTGGATCCATCGTCACGATCGGATATTGTGGTTTTCGCTATCTGGTGGAACCTAGCAATCCTTATTTTGATTATGCATTCACCTTTATTTTCATGTTTTTATTAGGTATTCCGCATGGTGCTGGGGATCATTTACTCATTCAAAAACAAAAAAAAGACCAAGGTTTATCTTTTTCGCTTCTGCGTTTCGTGGGATCTTATTTGGGAGTGATGCTGCTTTATGCACTCGTGTGGTATTATTTTCCTAAAATTTCGTTTGTTATTTTTATTTTGATATCGATTTTTCATTTTGGTGATTTTGAAAATGATGAAATAGAAAAAGGGATTTATGCGTATTTCCAAAAAATGTCTTTGGGTCTAGGGATATTGGGTTGGATTATATATTTCCATTATGATGAGGTAAAGGTGGTTTTGGGAGATTGGGTATGGGCATTACCGGCAGCTTTGCCCGAATACTATCCCTACCTGTTTTTATTTGGCATCCTGTTAGGCTTTAGGCGCCAGAGCATCTATCGTTATTTTAATACCTTATTAACACTTCTTTTAAGCTGTTTTCTCCCCTTGCTGCCAGCCTTTGTGTGCTATTTTGCTTGTTGCCATGCTGTATACAGTCTGAGTGATATGTCAGAACATTTGCAATTAAATATAAAATCTCTTTTGGCTAAATTATTACCCTTTAGTTTTTTAGCCTTTTTAATGGGGTTTTTCTTTCTTCGGTGGAACTCAAATTCGGGAGTGATTTATTACTTTTTTATCTTTCTTTCACTGTTAACCATGCCACATTTTTGGTTAATGCATCAATTTGTGAAAAAAAATAATGCTTAAACACGTCATATTTATACTTTTTCAACATTTATTTTAATTTCTCTTGGTATTTTAAAAACAATTTTTAAATATTTGTGTTATGAAACCAAACTCGAATTGAGTTAACAAACCAAACTTATTTTCAACCTTTTTTTAAACAATTTAATTATGAATCTATTAAACATTTTATTGGACGGCAGTTTAGCTGCTGGTGATTACATTGGATTTACCTTCTTTACAGGGTATATGTCGATGCTAGCTGCCTCTATCTTCTTTATCGTAGAGCGTGGAACTGTAAACGATAAGTGGAAAACATCTTTGTTGATTTCAGCATTGATTACCTTTATCGCAGCGGTACATTATTTTTACATGCGTGGCGTGTGGTTAGAAACACATGAGTCACCAACACAATTCCGTTACATTGACTGGACTTTAACAGTTCCTTTGATGTGTATCGAGTATTATTTGATCTTAAAGCCAGCAGGTGCTAAAGGCGGGATGTTATCTCGTTTAATCTTCGGATCTGTGGTGATGTTAGTTGCAGGTTACATTGGAGAGGCAGTAGTTCCAGCACAAAACGTGTTATGGGGTATCATCTCTACTTTAGGATGGGCAATCATCATTTATGAAATCTACGTAGGTGAGGCGTCTAAATTAGCAGCTGCTTCTACAAGTGAGGCTGTGAAGTCTGGATACAACGTAATGCGTTGGTTTACATTAGTAGGTTGGGCTATCTATCCAATCGGTTACATGATGTTACCAGGTAACTTGTTAAGCGGATTTGCTGGAAACATCGATTTAGCTTATAACATTGCTGATGCGGTTAACAAAATCGGTTTTGGTTTAGTTGTTTATTCAATTGCCAAAGGAGCTACAGCAGCAGAAAAATAGATATTAAGTTGTTTGGTTTTATAAAAGGGGGAAGAAGCTTAGACTTCACCCCTTTTATTTTTTAATCCAAAAATTTAATTTAGGCATCCATTTTTTTCTTAAAATGGATTTTCAAAGCGAATACAATAATTGATTCCTTTGGTATAGTTCTTAAAATATTTTAACTTCAATGTTTGAACGCAAAAATGATTGCGTTTGGGTCAATAAAATTTTAAAGCTGAATTAAATAATGAAATTCTTAGTCGCATCGAATGTTCTGTTAAAGCAAATTTCCGCCATCAACGGAGTGGTTGCTAGTAATCCCATTATTCCAATATTGGAAAACATTTTAGTCGAGTTGACCGGTGATAAACTCACCCTAACTGCGTCTGATTTGCAGACGGTTATGACAACAACGTTAGATGTGGAGGGATTTGAGAATGGCTCTATTGCGTTGCCGGCCCGATTATTATTAGAGACTTTGCGTAGTTTACCGGACCAACCGGTCACTATAGGAGCGGATCCGGGTACTTTTGGCGCGGAGATATCCACCCAAAATGGCCGTTTTAAGTTAAGTGGTGAAAATCCGATTGACTTCCCTAGAATTCCGGAGGTAGCTAAAACACAATCGATTAATTTATCGGGATTAGTGTTAGGAGAAGCGATTGCGAATACCTTATTGGCCGTATCCAATGATGACATGCGTCCGGCGATGACGGGGGTATTGATTCAAATGATGGGAGATCACACGAATTTTGTGGCTACGGATGGTCATCGTTTGGTACGTTATCGACGAAATGATATACGTCCTGAGGCTCAGAGTAGTTTGATATTGCCTAAGAAAGCCTTGGCACTTTTGAAATCTACCTTGCCGATGGATGATACGCAGGTGAATGTTGACTTTTCTGCCTCGAATGCCTTCTTTAGTTTCCAGAGTTTCCAATTAATTTGTCGGATTATAGATGAGCGTTTCCCGGAATATGAGAATGCGATTCCGAAGGAGAATAATGAAATTTTAACGATTAACCGCTTGGAGTTTTTAAGCTCGGTAAAGCGTATTTCGATTTATTCCAATAAGACGACGCATCAAATCAGGTTGAAATTGACAGCTAATTTGTTGACGCTTTCGGCGGAGGATTTGGATTACTCCAATGAGGCGAATGAGGCCTTGCCTTGTGAGTATTCAGGCAAGGACATGGAGATTGGATTTAATGCTAAATTGATCTCTGAGTTGTTGAGCAATTTATCGGCCAAGTTTGTGGATATTAAATTGAGTGAGCCTAACAAAGCTGGTTTAATTATCCCATCGGATCAGGATGAGAGTGAGGACATCTTGTTGTTGGTGATGCCGGTGATGTTGAATTCGTATAATTGATTGTAGGTAAGAGGTATTAGGATATAGGTATTAGGTAATAGGTAAGAGGTAATAGGTAAAATTAGGTAATAGGAAAGAGGTAAGAGGTAATATTATTAATAATAAAAATATGAAAAAGGTCTTGTTGTTTTTGTTGGTGATGTTGAGTCTGTCTGCATTTGCGGCAGAGGGTGATGGGGTACAGTTTTTTGAGGGAAGTTTCCGTCAGGCTTTGGCTAAGGCGAAGAAGGAGAAGAAATTAATCATGTTTGACGCGTATACTTCTTGGTGTGGACCTTGTAAGGTATTAAAGACGAAGGTATTCCCAAATAAAGAGTTAGGGGATTATATCAATGCGCATTATGTGTCGATCGGCGTAGATATGGAGGCGGGCGAGGGTCCGGCTTTAGCTAATATGTATCCATTAGAGGGCTACCCGACGATCATGTTCATGGATGCGAGTGGTCGTGTTAAGAAAAAGGTCTTAGGTTTACCTCAGGGAGGCGCTAAGGAGTTATTGGGAATTGCGAAGGGGGTAAAGAATTAAAAAAATATTATTGTAGTTAGAGGCCTGAATATCATTCAGGCCTTTTTTTGTAGATTTAAATAATCCCATCTTTTTCTGCTTGGTTTTTGATGTCATGAATTTCGATCGATTTAGTGGATTTCTTTTTCATTTGGATGTTGATAAACTCAACAAACAACGAGAAGGCGATGGAGAAATAAAGGTAACCTTTGGGAATTTGTCCGATGGTATTTCCTAGGATACTCAGTTCTGAACCGTGGCTCGCTTCGGCGATCAGCATAAAACCGATCATAATCAGGAAAGAAAGGCCTAGTACTTGGAGGGAAGGGTGATCGTTGACAAAACGGCCAACGGGCCCAGAGAAAGCCATCATAATAATGGCAGAGGCCACTACAGCAATGATCATCACCCACATGTTATCGGATAGGCCTATCGCGGTCAGAATGGAGTCGATGGAAAAGACGAGGTTGATGAGAGCGATTTGGGTAACGATGGTACCGATGCTATTGATTTTCTTTTGGGTGTTGCTACTTAGGTGTTCCTCCTCCCCTTCTAGCTTCATAAATATTTCGTTACTGGCTTTGTAGAGTAGGAAGAGACCGCCGACAAACAAGATGATGGATTGACCGGTGGGTGCGGCATTGAAATAGGTGAAATGAAAGTGGGCAAAGGGTTTTTGTAGTGATATGAGAATGGATATACCAAAAAGCAAGATGATTCTAAAAATCATGGCGAGGATCAAACCTATGTTACGGGCTTTGGCTTGATCTTGTTTGGGTAATCGGGCTGCGGTGATCGAAATGAAAATAATATTATCAATTCCCAGGACAATTTCTAAAAAAGTAAGGGTCAGTAAACTGATCAGGTTATCGAGGCTAAGAAGTTGATCCATGGGATATTATATGTGTATACAAAGGTGCGTTCTTTCGTTCAAAAAATCAAATTCTCGAAAGTACTTTAGTCACTCGTTCTTGACTTGTTTTAGAAACTCCAGCTTGTTTTGCAAAGGTAGGCCATAAGGCAATAGCTGTTTCGACTTGGTCAATGATTTCAGCAGCATTTTTTATTGCAAACGTTTTTGCTAGTTGGCACAAGTGATTTCTACCTGGATTCTTACTTTCTCCAGCCACTGACATGCTATGATGCCCATGAGCTGATTGTGAAAAAGTCAGGTCATAAGCGGGTGCAAAGGTCCACTGTCCCTGCTCATCCATTAAAAATGATACATTTTTACTATGATCATCGCGGTTATGGCTGAGTACATTGAAGGCGGCTAATCGTAGGATTTTTTCACAGGCCGAAATGTTTTTTTCCAAGCGAAAAGCACAATCCATGAGGTGTCCATAATCAAGACTACTGAGCCGATAATTATCTTGCAACATAGCTGCTGCCGAATGCACATGTAAACGCGAATGATTGGGACGATCAAATCGTTTGGTGCCAAAATAATAGGTGTCACCCTGGCCCTTGAATAATCGACTTATACTCATTTCCAATCCTGCCTCTTTGGCCATTAAATAATAGGCATATTCGATCTGCGCAATATCAGAAACATCGTAGGTCGATCGAAACTTAATCATCCAATACTCAAATTGTGCTGGAATGGGCCCATGACTGAGCCATAATGTTTCAGTTGATGGATCAAAACCCATATTTACTTTAGGTCTAGCTCCGCCACTACTGCCTGCCAACTGAAATAAATCTTCTAAATAAGCGGTAGGTTCATCTGCCAACACTTTTCTCACCTCACCTTCCATTTCAATTAAGGCCTTAAAGGAAGTTGACAAACCTGCATTCTCAATCTCAGGCTGATAGATTAGGGCCCCCGAACCTGACGAACCTACCATGGTCAAGCGCAACATTGGATTAATATCGTCCAAAGGAAATCCGGAAGCCAGCATTTTTCGATCCACCAATAATTTACCCCATCCATCTGGAAGAGAATCGTCAAATACCCCAAAAAGTCCATCAAATAAAGATGTATTCACCTCTTGGATATCTGATGTATGTTTTAAATGATAAGGAGAAATTTCCCAATTTAAATTCAAAAATTCATCAAAATATTTAAAATAGATTTTTTTATCTCGGCCTACGAGCTCCCCCACTTCAATTTGTTTGGAGCCAAAATCCAACGACACCTTTAACTTCTCCATGGCTGTTTATTTAGCGGGTAAATAAATTTTTAATTTCCTTATCGATTTCTTTAGATTGAAAGACGACATCAAAGTCATTTAATCGATCTAATAGATGTGCCATTTTCACTAAAGATTCCAAAGAGATTTGGCCGCTTCGTTCAAAGCGTTTGATGCTCCCTAAGGAAACTCCGGAGCGCAAGGCTAACTCAGCCTGAGAGTAGCCCATTTGCTTTCGCAATGCTCGAACCTTTTTAGCTATGTCTATCAGGGTGGATAGGGGCGTTTTATTTAATAAAAATAAATTATTATTAGCTAACATATTAACCAAATATACTAATAATATTAACAAATGACTAATATATTATCTATTAATATATATCGTACTCATCAGGCGTTGGGATACCTGTTCGTAGATCGAAATCCCTCAGAAATAGATTTAAGCAAAAGCTAGTAAAAAAATAGACTTGTTGGTGCGCAAGTCGAATGATACCCGTATCACACATATTGGCGTCATAAACTTGCTCTATTTTTTAACAACCGAAATATTTCCTTGCCATATTTACTGCGCAAAGTGGGTGAATTTCAAGTAGATAATAAATAGAAAGCGCCTTAATTGAAAAAAATCAGGCTTTTTTATCAAATTTTCCAAATGCCTACTTGGATATTTTAAAATAAAATAAGATATTTGCAATCCCATTCAACGGAATGGTCCTATAGCTCAGCTGGTTCAGAGCACCTGCCTTACAAGCAGGGGGTCCTAGGTTCGAATCCTAGTGGGACCACCAGAATCCACCTCAAAAGGGTGGATTCTTTTATTTTACGGGAGTGGTAGCAAAACAGTTAGCACGAGAGGGGTTTCAGGTGAAATGTTACTTTGTTTAAATTTAAACGAAATCAAAAATTAAATAAAGTTGAAACCCCTAGATTCCCTATACATATGTTTTTCAGTTTTGTTCCAACTTGTAATTCAGTTTGCTTTTTATATTGTTCATACCTCTATTATCATTGTAGTTTTTTAGTTGATTCTTGAAGCATTGTATATTTACGATATTTCTAAAAATTAATCTAACACAATTAAAAATGAAAAAAAGTATTTTATTATCTGCCTTTGGGGTTGTTTCAATTATATTATTTTCCTTTTCCTCTAAATCTTTTCTACGCAAATCTGAAGCAAACAGCTTTGAAATAACTAATGGAACAGGGGAAAGAATTGATTCGCTTGCTATTTATTCTCATGGTTCTGACATTGTGCATTTAGTTGTGTTGGAAGGTGGAGCCCTTGAGCCAAATGAAATAGAGACATTTACAATAGATGGTGTTGATGGAGATTATGATATTGTATTTCACGAAACTAATGGAAAATATTTTGAACATGATTTTAAAGCAGATCAAGGTGATAAAGTAGATGAAGGTGGTAAAGCAGATGATGTTATTCCTAATAAATCTAAAGCAGGTGAAGGTGATCTTACTAATTTTATAGAAGATGAAAGTGGTCTTAGTAATTTTAAAGCAGATGAAAGGTATCTTATCAGCACAAGAAATAGTCAAACAACCTATGCTAAAAGAAGAAGAAGTCTTCTTAGAGAGATTGAATCGGTGTTTTGTTTTTGTAGAGCTAGAAAATAAAACTTTACCATCTTTGTACATCGTCAAACTAAAGTGGAATTATATTTTACGGGAGTGGTAGCAAAACAGGTAGCGCGAGTGGGGTTTTCAGGTGAAATGTGGGTTTGTTTAAAATTTAATAATTTCTAATTCTCTTATAAATTTCTTAAATTTCAAAATCTTTTCTTACCATAAAAATCACACCATGGAAGTACATCACCACCCTCATGTTCCAACTCATTCCAAGCCATGGAAAGAAT
>CAMDJW010000021.1 GCA_945901025.1 Spirosoma fluviale
TGGAAGGCAAATTGGGTGGATTCCACTTCAATGATTCCAAGTATGGAGATGACGATTTAACTGCCGGATCTATCAAGCCTTATCAGTTGTTTTTAATTTTCAACGAGTTAGTGGAAGGGATGGATGCGAATGGAATGAACCACGCAAAAGACCTTGGTTGGATGATCGATGCTTCACATAATGTGAAGGATCCTTTAGAAGACTTAATGCAATCTGTTGAAGCAATTCAAATTGCCTATGCTCAGGCTTTATTAGTGGATCAAAAAGCATTGGAAATTGCCCGTGACGAAAATGATGTTGTAAAATGCCAAGAAATTTTACAAGCCGCTTTTAGGACAGATGTACGTTCACTCGTAGCTCAGGCTCGTTTGGAATTAGGGGGTGCTTTGGATCCTTTGGCCTATTTTAGAAATACAAATGCACGTGTAAAATTGATCGAAACGCGCGGAGAAAAAACGCAGGCTACTGGATTATAATGGGGGATCGAATGAAGGTCATGGCAGTTTTTGACATTGGTAAAACAAATAAAAAAGTTTTCCTTTGGAATGAATTGTATCAGATCGTCTTCGAACGACAACAAAATTTCAATGAAATTCCTGATGAAGATGGTTTCCTAGGGGAGGATCTACCAGCCGTTCGTTCGTGGATGTTGCAGACTTTTTCTGAACTTAACGCCCTTCCTGAATATCAAATTTGTGCACTTAATTTTTCTGGATATGGGGCAACCGTAGCGTTTGTTGACGAAAAAGGCCATGCAGTCAGTCCACTCTATAATTATTTAAAAGCTTTTCCTGAGGGACTTTTTCCCTATCAAAATTATGGGGGTCAAGATGAATTTGCCCGTGCTACCGCTTCTCCGATATTAGGTAATTTAAATTCAGGACTTCAGGCTTTTAGAGTATCTCAGGTAAGTTTAGGGGTTTGGGAAAAAACTAGGTGGGTTATGCATTGGCCTAATTTTTTATCTTCTATTTTCACAGGAAATTTTGCCTCAGAAATCACGTCGATTGGCTGCCATACCGCCCTATGGGATTTTGATAAAAAAACATATCATGATTGGGTGACTGATTTTGGTCTTAGAAATAAATTGCCAGAAATAGCGCCATCAAATACTTCCTATCTGAACGCGGAAACGAATATTCCGGTGGGTTTAGGTTTACATGATTCTTCATCGGCCTTAGTGCCTTATTTGCGGGTGATGAAATCTCCTTTTTTACTGCTGTCTACGGGGACTTGGTGCATTGCGATGAATCCCTTTGACGAAGCGGCGCTTTCGGCGATCGAGTTAAAAAATGATGTTTTGTGCTTTTTACAAGGAAATGGGAAGCCTGTAAAGGCGGCTCGTTTATTTGCAGGAAATACCCATGAGATTCAGATTAAGCGATTGCAGGAGCATTATCAAGCATCGTCAACCCATTATAAAAGTGTGAAATTTAACCCTTCTTTTCTAGAGGTTTTAGATGATCAAATGAAAAATATTCCTTCCGTGGAGCAAGCTCATATGGATTACTTGGTTGATTGTGTTTTTAATGCAAGAGATTTAAACAAATTCCCGACCTACGAGTTGGCGTATGTGCAATTGATGATGGATTTAGTGTGCCAACAAATATTTTCATTGAGGTTGTTGTTGAAAGCGGATACGCCAGTGACCAAAATTTTAGTGGATGGCGGATTTAGTAAGAACCCTTTATATATGAATTTCTTAGTGCATGCTTTTCCAGCATTTGAAATTTATGGGGCGGAAGTTGCTCAGGCGAGCTCATTAGGAGCCGCATTAATGATGCATGAAACTTGGAATACCAATGAAATCCCTAAGGATCTCGTAAAAATAAATAAAATTTAAGATGCGTGTAGCTCTATTTGTGCCTTGTTATGTAGACCAATTTTACCCTCAGGTGGCGATAGCTTCACTCGAGTTATTGGAAAAATTAGGGATAGAAGTGCACGTGCCTTCCAATCAAACGTGTTGTGGCCAGCCTATGGCCAATTCCGGTTTTGCTTCGTCCACGGAAGGTTGCGATACCAATTTTTTTAAGAACTTTGAAGGTTTTGATTACATAGTAGGTCCAACCGGATCTTGTATTTTGCATTTAAAGGAGCATCATCCATCTGAAAAAATCAGAAAAAGTGTATTTGAAATTTGTGAGTTTTTAGTGGATGTGCTGAAAGTAAAATCGTTGTCAGCTAATTTTCCACATAAAATTGGTTTGCATCAGAGTTGCCATGGCCAACGGTTCTTACGCTTAAGTTCCATGACCGAGTTAAATGAAGCGCCATTTTCTAAATTAGCGCAATTATTAGACTTAGTGAAAGGAGTCGAATATGTGTACCCTGAACGTGCGGATGAATGTTGTGGTTTTGGGGGTACTTTTTGTGTGACCGAGGAGGCTGTCTCTGTACGAATGGGTCAGGATCGAGTGGAATCGCATTTGAAAAACGAAATTGAATTTATTGTGGGCGGTGATACTTCTTGCTTAATGCACATGGAAGGAATTTTAAAAAGAAAAGGGTCAAAAGTTCAAGTGAAACATATTGTAGAAATATTAAATCATGCTTAATCACGCGGAGGCTTCCGAGAAATTTATTGAAGATGCTGAGCGCACGACTTGGCATGATGAAACCCTTTGGTTTGTAAGATCCAAGCGGGATAAAGTTTCTAAATTATTGCCTGAGTGGGAGGCTTTGCGTGAGCAAGCATCCTCGATTAAAGATCATACATTGGCTAATTTGGGTCAATATTTAGAGGAATTTGAGACGAAGGCTCAGAAAAATGGAATCATCGTTCATTGGGCCAAAGACGCTCAAGAACATAATGAAATTGTACATTCGATCATTTCAAAACATGGAGGAAAGGCATTAGTGAAGAGTAAATCCATGCTGACGGAGGAATGTCATTTGAATGAATTTTTGACCAAAAAAGGGGTAGAGGTCGTCGATACGGATTTAGGTGAGCGTATTGTCCAATTTAGAAATGAGGTTCCTAGCCATATCGTTTTGCCTGCCATTCACTTGAAAAAAGAGGATGTTGGTGAGACGTTTCATGAATTTTTAGGAACGCCAAAAGGAAATAAAGATCCTCAATTTTTGACTGAGGCGGCACGCCAACATTTACGCGGGTATTTTTTAGGAGCCAATGTGGCCATCACGGGAGTTAATTTTGCCGTGGCGGAGACGGGTGAATTTGTGGTGTGCACGAATGAGGGAAATGCTGACATGGGAGCGCATTTAGCCAAAGTTCATATCGCTTGCATGGGCATTGAAAAAATGATTCCTAAGCGAAAAGATCTGGGTGTATTTTTGAGATTGTTAGCCAGAAGCGCTACGGGCCAATTAATCACCACCTATTCGAGTCATTTTGCGAAACCACGTGAGGGACAAGAAATGCATATTGTTTTGGTGGATAATGGTCGCACGCGCCAATTGGCCCGCGACGAGTTTCGTAATTCTTTAAAGTGCATTCGCTGTGCTGCGTGTTTTAATACATGTCCTGTCTATCGTAGGAGTGGGGGGCATAGTTATCACCAACCGGTGGCTGGACCAATCGGTTCGATTTTAGCACCTAATTTTGATAAGTCGGCCAATGTCGATTTACCCTTTGCCAGTACACTTTGTGGATCATGTTCCAATGTGTGTCCGGTGAAAATTAATATTCATGAGCAGTTATGGTTTTGGCGTCAGGATTTAATGAAAGAAGGTTTAGCGCCATTAGGTAAGTCCTTGTCGATGAAGGGAATGGCCTTTGTTTTTTCTAATCCTACCATTTTCAGGATGGCCGGATATATGGGGCGTCTTGTGATGCGGTTTGCTCCTTTCATAGTAAATAACAGCTTTAATCCTTGGTTCAAACAGCGAGAAATGCCAGATGCGCCCAAAGAAAGCTTTCAGTCTTGGTATAAAAATCGAAAATAAATGAGCTCGAGATCAGAAATTTTTGGGGCTATTCAAGCGTTGGAGAAAAGAGAAATTGATCATCCTGGCGATTTTAAGAGCTATAAGGCCACTCAAGATGTTGTGGGAGATTTTAAAAATTCCCTGTCGATTGTTGGCGCCATCTGTGTAGATGCCGAAAATAAGCAGGAAGCGGCCACTCGCTTAAGTGAAATTTATCCAGATCTTTTGCGTTATACATCACATGAAGTGGTGTCCAATGGCCTTGATTTAGAAGCCGTTGACGTATTAGAAATTGACGGAATGTTTGGGGTAGCGGAGAATGGTGCTATTTGGTTATCGGATCAGTTTTTGCCCAATCGTGTGGCACCCTTTATATGCCAGCATTTAGTTATTTATGTGGCTAAATCGGAGATTGTAGCTACGCTTCATGAAGCTTATGAGCGTTTGGATGGGAATTATGCCGACTTTGGTCTGTTTCTTTCTGGTCCTTCAAAGACAGCTGATATCGAACAATCCTTGGTCATAGGAGCCCATGGAGCACGTAGTTTGACTATCATTCTTGTCTAATATTTAGGCTTGCATTAATATTTTATTATTTTGTGGTTGGGCCTTTTATTCGCTTAAAAGAAAAGGATTATTTTTTGCATTTTTTTTTATAACTTGGAATCTCAACCTATTTAATCAAAATGAGTGTATCAAGAAGAAAATTTCTAGGACAATCAGTCCTTGGTTTGACCGCCTTTAGCATTGTACCCCGTCATGTGTTGGGTAAAGGTTTTTTAGCTCCTAGCGATCAATTAACAAAAGCGATTGTAGGAACTGGAGGCATGGGTCGCGGACATATATCCTATGCCGGTACTCGCGTGGTGGCTATGTGTGATGTAGATAAAAAAAATCTACAGTTGGGCCTCGACAAGGTAGAAAAAGGAGTCAAAGCTTTTAGTGATTATAGAGAATTAATCCAATTGCCTGAAGTGGACATCGTTCACGTAGCAACTCCTCCTCATTGGCATGGAATTATAGCTGCTGATGCGGCGCGTGCTGGGAAAGACGTTTGGTGTGAAAAACCGATGACGCGTACGATTGGGGAAGGGAAAAGGTTAGTGGAAGCTGTTCAGCAACACGGAAGAATATTTCGTTTAAATACCTGGTTTAGGTTTGAAAGTAATTTTTACGGGATGAATACGCCTGTGAAACCCATAAAGAAATTAGTGGATTCAGGATTATTAGGTTGGCCTTTAAAGGTGACTATTAGTAAGCACACTGGATTTGATTGGAAATTTTATTGGATTGGAAAAACGGATTTGACGCCTCAACCGGTTCCTTTGGAGTTGGATTATGAGGCTTGGCTTGGACCAGCACCTTATAAACCTTATCATGTTCACCGTACGCATGGTACATTTAGAGGCTATTGGGATTATGATGGAGGTGCTTTGGGCGACATGGGCCAGCATTATATGGATCCAGTTCAATATTTGTTGGGAAAGGATAATACAAGTCCGATCTTTATCGAAGTGGATGCGCCCGTTCAAGACAAAGACGCGGTGGGGATCTTTAATCGAATTACCTATACGTATGCGGATGGATGTCAAATCGTGTTAGATGGAGAAGGAAAAGATGATAAAGTAGCTTATATCGAGGGTCCTAAAGGTAAATTATATAAGAATTTCAAAACGGACATTCCGGATTTGGATCGTAAGTTGGCCGAGTTCCCTGAGCCAGCAGCCCAACAAACGGATTTTGTTGACGCGGTTAAGAATCGTAAAACATTCGCCTTAAATGAGGCCAATGGGCATAAATCTTGTACACTTGTTAATCTTGGATTGATTGCCATGCGGGTGCATCGTAATCTTAAATTTGATCCAATTAAGCAGGAAATCGTAGGTGATGAAGAAGCTAAACAGCTGATGGACCAACCGATGCGAGCTCCCTATATCCTTTAATTTTGAAGAAAATGAAGACAAGTAAAATAATTTTATGGATGTTGGTGGGTAGCTTTTTACCTATCAGCTTATTGGCTCAAACGCCTATTGATAAGCAGAAAGAATCACGTGAGACTCAAATTCAATTGCGAAAGCTATCGAAAGAAGGAAGCATTGAGGATGGGAAAAAATTGAAGAATTTAGCTTTGCAAGCAAAGGGTGCATATGATCCAACTCAGGCTACAGAAGCTTATTTGGATTATTTAAAACGCCAAAAAGATGGATTAGCTGAATTGAAATCGTTTCTTTCGAATGAATTGCCTCCGGCTATTCAGATTCGAGTAGTCGATTTAATCATTCAAAAGGAAGTAAATCCAGGCGCTTATTTAGTCGGTAAATTTGCTAAAGCGAATCCGGAATTGTCGGGATATATGTTGAAAAAAATATTGTCAAATCCCCAACCTGCTTTGTTACCATTTTTAGGGAAGGCGGTCAAAACTTGGGATGAGGCACATCAAAAAATGTTTGTCGTTGCCGTTGGTAATTTAAAAGCAAAATGGGCATTGCCTGTGGCTTCAGCTACAATACCGAGTTTAAAAACGGAGCTAGTCATTAGTCACATTAAGACTTTGGGAATACAAGCATTACCTAAAGCATGGGATTTAGCGGCCGTTGGGAGCGTGGATGTCATTGCGCTTGGGGAGGCATTTTCAACGCTTCCTGCCAATACATTTTTTATGAAATATGTAAAGGACTTTGCCAATTTGAGCCCGAACCAACAAGCAATTCTGATGATTTATGGCTCTTATAGGCATTGGGATGGGATTCGTCCTCAGGTTTGGAGGGCGATACAATCGAATGGCTTAACAAGAGCGGCTGGTTTTCAAAGTTTAATTCATTGGTCTACTGCCCAAGATTTCACATTGATTGCGGATAAATTATCCAATGCCATGTTGGAAAATGAAGTGACTGCACTTCAAGCCTGCGTAGCGCTTATTCTTAAAAGTAATCCTGAGTTGGGCTTACAAATAAATAAGATGGCCCTCAAAGCCAATAAAAAAGAAAATTATGTCCCTTTTGCACAGGATGTAGAAAATTTGAATTGGCTTTATGCGGCGGCAAAATTAAAAAATGAAAATGCTTTGCGTGCCTTTGTTCGAATTAATGGGAAGGCGGGATCGAATGTAACCCAACAAGTTCTTCGATACAGAAATGCATTAGCATTGACTGAAAATAAGGAAATTCGCGATCAAATTTATAAGGGTTTAGGGAAGTGTAACACGCTAAATGCGATGAGAACTTTGCATTTGGGATTAAAGGAGCCTAATTCTAAGTCGACTGCTGCGGACGGTCTGGCCACTATATTTTTAGCATCTCCGGAATTTCAGGGTCAGATGACTCGGGAGTGGATGCAAGAAGCTATGTCGGCTTTATCAGAAGCAGATCAAAAATCAGCTGTTCAGAAAGTATTAGCCAAAGGCGGAATGCCTACTGGTTTTTACACGATGTTTAATGGTCAAGATTTAAAGGGTTGGAAAGGTTTGGTTGACAATCCGGTGAAAAGAAGAAATATGTCGGCAGACACCTTGGCCAAAAAACAAATTAAGGCGGATGCGGTGATGCGTACGGGTTGGTATGCCAAAGATGAGGAATTGCATTTTACGGGTCATGGAGATAATCTTTGTTCAGTAAAAGATTATCAAGATTTTGAGATGTATGTGGATTGGAAAATCGAAAAAGATGGCGATGCTGGAATTTATTTAAGAGGATCTCCGCAAGTTCAAATTTGGGATTTAGCTAGAACTAGCGTGGGAGCTCAAGTAGGTTCTGGAGGTTTATACAATAACATTAAAAACCCTAAAAACCCCTTAAAAGTAGCTGATAACCCGATTGACGAGTGGAATACATTCCGAATTATCATGAAGGGGGAACGAGTAACGGTTTATTTAAATGGAGAATTGGTCGTAGATCAGTCGATTTTAGAAAATTATTGGGATCGTAAAATTCCCATTTTTGTGAAAGATGCGATTGAATTGCAAGCCCATGGGAATCACATTACGTACCGTAATATTTATGTGAGGGAATTAAGTCCTGGGCCTACCTATCAAGTTTCAGACCAAGAAAAATCAGAAGGTTTTGAGGCCATGTTTGATGGATCAAGCTTGTTTCATTGGACTGGAAATACAATCGATTATGTGCCTGAAAATGGCGAATTAGCTATTTATCCTAAAAGAGGAGGAAAAGGAAATTTATACACGAAAAAGGAATATGGAGATTTTCATATGAAATTTGAGTTCCAATTAACTCCTGGGGCCAATAATGGCTTGGGTATCCGGGCACCTTTAGAAGGTGATGCGGCTTATGTGGCGATGGAATTACAGATTTTGGATAATACGGCACCGATTTACGCAAAATTACAACCGTATCAATATCATGGATCGGTTTATGGGATCATTGCTGCTAAACAAGGATTTTTAAAACCTGTAGGCGAATGGAACCAACAAGAAGTGATAGCCGTAGGAAATAAAATCAAAGTTATTTTAAATGGTGAGGTGATTTTAGATGGAGATATTGCAGAGGCGACTAAGTCGGGAACCGCAGATCATAAAGAACATCCAGGATTATTAAACAAAACGGGACATATTGGGTTTTTAGGTCATGGTGACTCGTTGAGATTTAGAAATTTAAGAATTAAAGATATTGTTGAACCAATTTTACCAGCAAAAAAGAAAAAAAAGTCATGAGTATTCAACTAACTGTAAACAAGAAAAAGATGTCTTTAGACATCGACCCGAATACACCCCTTTTGTGGGCATTGCGGGATCATATGTCTCTAAAAGGGACTAAATTTGGCTGCGGTATTGCTCAATGTGGTGCTTGCACCGTTTGGGTTAATGGAGAAGCTACACGATCATGTGTATTGCCTATTTCAGCGGTGGCAAATGCCGATATCACTACGATTGAGGGTTTAAGCGATCATGGAGATCATCCGGTCCAAGTGGCTTGGGATGAGTTAGATGTTCCTCAGTGCGGATATTGCCAAGCTGGACAAATTATGACTGCGGCGTCCTTGTTGAAAAAGAAGCCAAATCCTTCTAAGACAGAAATTGTCGATGGAATGTCTGGAAATATATGCCGTTGCGGTACTTATCACCGTATTCAAGAAGCTGTGAAATTAGCTTCTGAACTAGCCTCAAAGAAAAAGACTAAATCAACTGTTAAAAAATCAGCCTAATCATGAAAAGCACAAGAAGATCTTTTATACAGAAAGCGGCTTTATTTAGTGGAGCCTTTTGCCTAGGTTTTGATTGGTTTCAGGCAAACGGCAAAGAAGTTTCTATGGTTCAAACGACTATGGATTCCGGCAGGTTCAATGCTTTTTTAGCTATTGATCCAAGCGGTAAAATAATTTTATACTCGCCAAATCCAGAAATAGGTCAAGGAATTAAGACCGCCTTTCCTGTGGTGGTGGCTGAGGAATTGGATGTGGATTGGAAGGATGTTGAAGTACGTCAGGCCAATTTAGATACGCAAAATTTTGAGCGCCAATTAACGGGAGGAAGTGGTGCGTTAAAGCATTCATGGGAGCGTTTACGAAAGGCGGGCGCTACGGCTAGAAAGATGTTCGTTCAGGCAGCTGCACAAACATGGAATGTGGATGCCAGTACTTGCAAAACCTCAAAAGGATTTGTTTTAGGACCCAAAGGTCAGAAAGCGAGTTATGGTTCTTTAGTTGCCATTGCTTCTAAATTGCCGGTACCCACGGAAGTGACGTACAAGAATAGAAAGGATTATCAGATTATTGGAAAGCGAACGAAGGGAGTTGATAATAAAAATGTAGTTACTGGTAAGTCGGTTTTTGGTTTGGATATTGATAAGCCAGGCATGCTGATTGCGCAAATTATTCGTCCTCCTTTTGGAGCTACATTGAAATCTTTTGATGCGGCTGATGCACTTAAAATGCCAGGAATTATAGACGTGGTTTCATTTAAGAATAAAGTAGCCATCGTAGGAAAGAGCACATGGGAAGTGATGAAGGCTAGGGGTACAGTTTCTTGTAAATACAATCCAGGGGACCTTGAAAGTGACTCGACTCATCAGAAATGGTTTGATGAAGGAATGAAGACTGATAAGGCGACAGTTCAACGAAAAGATGGAGATTTTGCTGCGGCACTAGCTCGTTCCGCTAAGGTAGTGGAAGCTACGTATGAATGTCCTTTTATTTCTCATAGCCCGATGGAGCCTATGAACTTCTTTGCAGATGTTCGTGCTGACGGAACGGTTTTGCTTGCAGGTCCTACGCAAGTTCCTCAATCAGCCCAAAAAGCAGTCGCTTCTTTATTGAAGATCGATGAGAAAAAAGTTGAAGTGGAACTTTCCAAAATGGGTGGTGGATTTGGTCGTCGATTAAACAACGATTTTGCCTTGGATGCAGCTGAATTGTCGAGTATTATCAAAAAGCCAGTGAAAGTGATGTGGACACGTGAAGATGATATGGGTGGTGGAATTTATCGACCTGCAGCTAGGTATCATTTTAAAGCAGGTTTAGATGCTTCAGGCAATATGATTGCTTTCTATTTGCGTGGAGTGGGAATTAATGCAGGCAACGCGACTAGACAAGACAATTTCCCTGTCGGGGCTATTGAAAATGTGTTGGTGGAGTCTGTAAACCAAGTGTCTGCCGTTTCCACGGGACCTTGGCGTGCTCCTATTACGAACTTTTTAGGTTATGCTGAACAAGCATTTTTAGACGAAGTGGCTGAGGCTGGTGGCAAAGATCCTGTGCAAATGCGCTTGGATTGGTTGGCCCGTGCTAAGTCAAATCCAGTCGGTAAAATAACGTATGAACCCGATCGTTTTATCGAGGTGATTAAGCAAGCTGCGGAAAAATCAAATTGGAAGAAAAAACTAGGTGTACATCAAGGATTTAGCGTTTATTTCTCTCATTTGTCTTATGTAGCTCAAGTAGCTGATGCGCGTATAGTGGATGGTAAAGCCAAAATTACGCATGTAACAGCGGTGACTGATTGTGGGGAGGTAGTTAATTTAAGTGGTGCAGAAAACCAAATTAAAGGTGCTATCATCGACGGAATGGGTCATGCCATGTTTGCTAAATTAAGGTTTAATGAGGGTGTTGCTTCGCCGACTAATTTCAATGGATATCGATTAATTAAAGGAAATGAAATCCCGACGATTAATGCCTATTTTGTTGACAATGGTATTGAGCCGACAGGTTTAGGAGAGCCAGCTTTGCCGCCAACCGGTGGATCTATAGCGAATGCACTTTATGCCGCTACGAAGAAGCGACTTTATAAACAACCCTTTGAAGTTTAGATTTTAATTGAATAAATGAGAGAGGCGTTTTTAGAGCGCCTCTCTTTTTTTGTGCCTAAATTTAATTCACGACAGGAAAGGCCACCACTCTTAGTCGGGTAAATCCAAAAGGGATCAGACGTATGGTTTCTGATTCTTTGTTTACACTTCCTTCATAAACCCCCGTTCTCGTGGTGATCGGTTGATGTGCCACACCATCTTGGGTTTTCCAGTCAGGAATTTTTTTACCTAAGGTCGTAATTTCAAAAGGGCTACTCATTGCATTCCATTTAAAATCCTTAGGAAAGGGAACAGTATGAAAACTGGTATTTGGGATGGGATTTGAAATGGTGGTTTTTAAAAGTCCAAAATTCCAGTCACTTTTGGGCATGATTTCTAAATACTCGCCTTCCTGTGGATGTATTTGTTTTGTCACTTCTTCTTTTATTTTTAGGGCATAAATCAGCGCTCCTTTTTCGATGGATCTGGAGTTTTTCGCCCAGTTTTTAGTTGTAATTTCGTTTGGAAAGAAAAGGTCAACTTGGTCATTTTTGTTCCATATTCTTTTGATTCGAACGATTTGCCCACCTTTTTCTCTTTTAATTTCTTTCCCGTTGACATGTATGATTGCCTCTTTGCACCAAATGGGTATTCTGAATTCTATTGGGAATTCTGAGGTTTTAGAAGGTTGGATGATAAACTTAATTTGATCTTCAAATGGATATTGTGTTTGCTCATCGATCGTCAATTCCACTCCATTGGGCAATTTAGTTTCTAGTTTATTTGGGCCATAAACAAGGGCCGCGACTCCACCATCTGTGGTCGCATACCAAAGGTGAGAAATGTATTTGGGCCAACCTTGGTGCATGTTAGCCGTGCAACATGTATATCCGGCAAAAGGTCCATACACATTATTCATTTTTCTGGAGAAGGGTAGGGAGAAGTTATATATTCCCTTTTTGACTTCTACTTGGTTTGCGATTCCAAAATACTGTCGGTGATAAAAATCTTCAGTAGTCTGCGCTGGAAGTGCATTAAATGTCATTCTTTCTAAGGCATCCATGTAATGTGTTTCGCCTGAAATACTGATGATTTGTTCCAATGAGTACATCGCTTCTACGGTTGCACATAACTCGGTTCCCTGAACGGGATCATTTCCGTGGATATCTTCATCTCCTGAAAACATGCCGTGGGGTAAACCATGCAAAGTCATCAAATCTTTAAAACCTGTTCGCAACGAATTTAAATAATATGGGTCATTTTTAATTTGATATTGAATGGCAGGCATTTTTAATCCCATGCCTACGTTGACAGCATGTCTTTCCATCCACTTTTCACCTGTTTGATTATAGGCAGCTGCAATGGCCCAATCTCTTTTTCCAAGCATATCTGTCCATTGAAACGATTGATTATAGATCATATCACCCAAGGTAATCAAGCTAGGATCTTTGGTGATGTTATAGAGCCAATAAACAATCATTAAATTATCTCCTCCTCTAGCTTTAGCCCATTCTGTCCATTTTTCTAATGGATTTTCCTTTAGATTTTTTAGTTGGTAGGCAAAATATTTTTGCATAAATGGAATCACCTTGGGGTCATTAGTCGCTTGGTAATATTGTTGGAGTACTTTCAGCATGACCATTCTTGGCCACCAGTCGGCACCTTGAGAACCTATTTCAACAGGCTTGCCCGTTTCGGTTTCATATTTTGAATATGGGCCAAAAAACCCTGAAGGCCTTTGGGTATTTAGAGTCCATTGGACATATTTGTTGACTTTTTGAATGAGAACGGGGTCCTTTGTTATGTAGGCTAAAGGTAAGGCTCCGTCGAGCCAATAGGGAGTTTCTTCCCAATCGTCACCTTTGCCGCCTAGCCAACCATTATCTATTTGTATTTTTTTGTGAAACTCATCTAGATTACCTGTAGATCCATTTTTCAAAATGTCACTTTGCTGTTTAAGCCAATTTGTGGGTGTTATTTGGCCTAAGGGAATTTCAGCATATTTAAATTGCAATGATTGACTTTGAATATTAAAAATGAAGGTCAACAGGATGCTTCCTATTAGGTATAAATTTTTCATGTTTTTATAGGTTTCGTTGGGATAAATGTAAGCAAAATTTACAATGTTTGAAATCGTTCATGATTAGTTGGCCGTGCCAACTTAATATATTGGGTATTATTACTTAATTTTAAGCTCTATTTATCCAAGATATTATTTATGGTTATTTTGACAACCACATATAATTGTGAGTTTTTCATTGAAAAGTGCATTCAATCTTTGTTGGATCAGTCTTTCAAAGATTTTGTCTGCTACATAACCGATGATATGTCTACGGATAGGACCGTAGAAAAGGCTCGGACGATAATTAAAAATGATCCACGCTTTATCATTATTGAGAATAGGGTAAAAATGTTTCAGCCTGGAAATTATGATCAAGTCATTCGAAATAATGACAAAATTTCAGATAACGAAGTGTGTGTAGAATTGGATGGGGATGATTGGTTTTCTGACCAGGAGGTACTTCAACGAATTGCTAATGTGTACCGGAATAATTTTATTTGGTTGGCCAATGGCAGTTTTCAATATCAAGATGGTCGATCTGGTTTTGCCCAAATGCCCAACAAATGGAAATCAATTAGGAAGCAGGATTTTACTTTGACACATATAAGAACTTGGCGTGCTTTTTTATGGCGTAAGATATTGTTGGATGATCTGAAGGACGTCAATGGCCAATATTATGATGTTGCCGGTGATTTGGCTTTTATGTTTCCTATGTATGAAATGGCTGGCTTATTGCATTATCGATTTTTGAAGGAAATAAACTATGTTTATAATGAGTCGAATCCATTAAATGACCATAAAGTGCACATGGAGAAAGTGAACCGATTGGTTAAAGAAATTCGATCAAAAAAACCATATAAAATGCTTTGGTTACGCTAATGGATACCAAGACTCCATTTTTCAGTATTTGTATTCCTACTTATGAGATGAAAGGCTTAGGCGCATCTTATTTAAAAAGTACATTTGAAATTCTGGCGATTCAGTCATTCAAAGATTTTGAAGTAGTTATTTCAGATCATTCGATCGAAGATAAAATAAAGGATGTGTGTGTAGAATTCGAAAAATCATTTGTCATACATTATATTAAAAATACCTCAAATCGTGGCAGTTCCTCTGCTAACATCAATAATGCCATTAAATCTGCCCGTGGACTTTGGATAAAAGTGTTATTTCAAGATGATTATTTGTTGGGTTCAAATGCGTTGGAAATTATTCATAATAAAATAAGTAGTGGTGATGGAGAATGGCTTGTCAGTGCCTGCCAGCATACTCATGATGGTGAGCTTTTATATGATTCGCATTATCCAAGCTACCATGCTGATATTCATTTAGGTACAAATACGATTGGAGCCCCATCGAATATTGCTTTTAAAAATAAAGGATCTGTTTTTTTCGATCGTAATTTAATTTGGTTAATGGATTGCGAGTTCTACAAGAGACTTGAATTGACGTTTGGGCCTCCTTTGATTCTAAATGACCTTTGTATCGTTAATCGAGTAGGTGCTCATCAGGTAACTAATACATTGATTCATGATGATTTAGTACGAAATGAGCTAAGATATGTTAAAAATAAATACAAAATTTTCGATTTTTTAAGCTCAATCAATTTAAGAAATTTGTTTTTAATTAGCTTTATGGACGTAATTACTGCATATTTAATGTCTGTAAAAGATCGTCTTAGGAATTTATTATAACGGCCTTCTATTACATTCATAATTTTCCCCAACTTAGTTTTAAAATTGTTGACCATGAAACATATACAGATAATTTGTTTAGTCGGCTTGTTTTTTTGCACAAGTGAAATTCTGGCGCAAACCGTGGAATCGTCTACATTCGCCGCTGGTGGTACGACTACGGTCATCAATGGTAAATATTATTCGCATGTGATAGGTCAGTCAAGTGTTGTGGCTGGTACGGCTACAAAATCAGGACTTACGATGCGCCAGGGCTTTAAGCAGCCTAATTTATTGGCAAGAACGATTCAAAAATCAGGTTTGAAAATTCAAATTGCGGATGAAAATCCAATGACTTACACCGTTTTCCCAAACCCCTTTTCCGATAAAATTAAAATTCAATTTTCAGAGATTAGTCAATCGCCCACTTTTATTGCCATTTATACTATTTCAGGCCAATCTATTTGGGAAAAAATGTATCCAGAAAAAATTGATGAGGTTAATTTGACTGATTTCGAAAATGTACGTAATGGAAAATACGTATTACACATTGTTTACAAAGGAAAGCCTTTCGTGGCAAGCATCGTAAAAGAATAAATTACATGCGTATTATTTGGCCATCCTCCATTTCGATGATTCGAGTGGTTCTAGCTGCAAATTCGTTATCATGAGTTACGATTAAAAGCGTTTGTTTAAATTCCTGCGCTAGTTCTTGGAAAATATCAAAGACAATTTCAGAGTTTTTCTTGTCCAAATTTCCAGTTGGTTCGTCACCCATAATTAACAACGGATCATTGATTAATGCTCTTGCAATCGCGACGCGTTGTTTTTGGCCACCGGATAATTGATTAGGCATTTTAAATGCTTCATTTTCGATGCCTAATATTTTCAATTTTTCATAGGCCCTATGTTCAATTTCCTTTTCGGAATATAAGCCAAGTTTCAATCCTGGTAACATCACGTTTTTCAATACTGAAAACTCATTCAACAGGTAATGAAATTGAAAGACAAAACCGATTTTTTCGTTTCGTACTCGGGCTAAAATTTTCTCTGATTTCCCTTTCATGGAGACGCCGTCAATGACAATGTCGCCTTCATAATCCGTATCCATTGTAGATAAGATATAAAGCAGTGTGGACTTTCCACATCCTGATTTACCGATGATGGAAACAAACTCACTTTCATAGAGTGAAAAGTTGATATCATTAAGGATTTTAATCGTCACCGGATCATGAAAATACTTCGTGACATTTAAAGACTCCAATACCTTTTTTTGATTTTTATTTTCCACGAATAATGATGACAGGATCTATGCTGCTAGCTTTTCTGGCTGGAAAATACCCGGCAAAATAGGTAGTGATGATTGAAAATATCCCTCCAATAATGTAAAAATTGGGATTGTAATTAATGGGATAAGTCTTGACTGTTGGCAAAGAATCCGTATTAAATGGAATTTGGTCTATTAAACTAGAAAGACCTAAACCACCCAATAAACCCATGGCTCCACCAAATAAGCCAATACTTAAAGCGATGGAAATAAATATTTTATTGACATCTCCTCCAGAAAATCCCACCGCTTTTAAAATGGCAATCGAATCCATTTTCTCATAAATCATCATGTTGAGGATATTGTATATACCAAAACCTGCCACAATTAACAAAGTAATGCCTACGGCATATGAGATCAAACTCCGAACAGAACTTCCTGTTTCAAATTGAGAATTAGCTGTCTGAATATCGATCGCATCCACTTCATAAAAAGATTCAAACTCTTTTGCGGCTGCAGGGGCTCCCAAAATATCTTTTAATTTTACTTGAATATCGGTTATGTAATTAGCCGAAGCACCCAATAATTTCTGAGTCGTTTTGATGGAAGCATAACTTTGGACTTTATCGATATCCTGAAGACCTGATTGAAAGAAACCAACCACTTTCAAACTTAAGCGTTCGCCTTTGCTAGTGGTTACTTGGACCACATCACCGATTGTAACCATCATTTTTTCAGCTAAACCTTTTCCCAAAATAACGCTATTGGGTATATTTTTTAAATCTAAAAAATTTCCGGCTGTGACATAGTCATTGAATTTGAATAGTCTATTTTCTTCTAAAGGTTCTATTCCATTAATGACTCCCGTCAAATCAATAGATCCTACATTGTAAAAAACTTGGGCTGTTATTTTAGGTGCTACGCCTAATACACGAGTATCTTTTTGTAGCGTGGATATGATGGCCCCACTGTTGGAAATGTCTAAGCGCTCATTTTTAGGTTTAACGGACCGAATGAAATTATGGCCTTTTGTATTTTTATAATAGACGTCTGCGGGTTGGTTTTTGGAAATACTTAGCTCCTTAAATAAGCGAACATGAGCAGTTCTATTGAGAATTAGGCCATCCAATAAATCATTTAAACCCGTCATGAAACTTAATAAAGTGACAAACATAGTGATACTGAAAGTAACCCCAATAGCCGCTACTAATGTTTGTTTCCACCGAGCTAGTAAGAGCGAAATGGCAATCTGAAAAATGAGTTTATTTCTCATTACTTCGGCTTAATGATTTCATCCGTCACGGATAAGCCAGACAGTATTTCTATTTTTTGAAAATCTTTTAAGCCTGTTTTGACGATTTTTTTATCTCCATTAATTAAGGTTGCTATGGAATCTGCCAATAAATAATTTCGGGGAATTAATAAGCCTTTCTCTTTCGTACGTAATATGATATTCGCTTCAAATGTCATTCTTGGGTACAACTTTGCAGGTGCTTTTACGAATTTTGCTTCCACCAAAAATGTTTTACTTCGCTCATTCATGATGGGCGATATTTTAGTGATTTTTGCCTCAAAAACCTCATTTTTATAGCTATCTAATGTGATAAGCACGGGCATTTCTTGATTTATTTTAAAAATGTCATTCTCATCTACCTGCAACTCCAGAATATAAGCGTTTGGATTTCCTATGATCGCAATGGGTGTTTGGGGACCTACAATCTCTCCTTTATTTTTCAATATGGAGAAAACAACACCAGATGTTTTACTCTTAAGTGTATAATCTTGTTGCATGGAATTCGAAAATTCTAGATTTTTTTTCGATTGTGCAGCACTGAAATCAATTTGCCTTTTTAAATCTTTGTATTTCTGAATGGCAGATAAATAATTGCTTCTTGAATTCTCGAAGTTTAATTCCTTTTGCTCTAAATCAATACGCGTTCCAATCTGCTGACCCCACAAGGTTTTTTGTCTTGCATAAAGGTTGGAATCCAAATGAAATTTGCTTTTTGACACATCTATAAAATTCTTAGCGTCGACCAACTTCCCTCTGTTTTCACCCGCATCCGCAAATTTTGCAGCCAAAGTTGCATTTTCTGTATTTATTTTTTGAGCCTGATTGGAGATACTCACGAGTGCAGTCCCCACCTGAACTGAATCACCTTCTTTGACAAATAGTTGATCAATTACTCCATTGACCGTTACAAACGCTTGATATTGATCCTGGCTTTTTAATGAGCCCGATGCATAAATAGATTCAGTGATTTTCCCTTCTGTCGGAAAGGTTGATTCTTGCTTTTTGCTGCAAGAAATCGAAAATATCAGTAGACCAACTAAAATGGTATTTTTCATAAAGCTAAAATTAATGATAATCTCTATAAATAAAAATGATTAAATGGGGAGACTAGAAACTTATTCACTATTTGTTTGTTGTTAAAAATTTGCCTTTCCAAATTTCTTAATCTCATATTTTACCTCATTCGTTTCGCTATTTTCAATTACATTTGTTTTCGAAAAATTAGAAAAATGAATATATCGTATTTTGATACCTATGACGAATTAAGTCAAAAGGCTGCTGACATAATTGCTAATGACCTTAAGGTTAAAAAGGATTTGTTTTTTTGTGCGGCTACGGGTGGGTCGCCAACGGGCATGTACGCTCAAATGAGTAAAGTGAAAAAGTCTGAGCCAACCTTATTTGATCAAATGCAAGTAATGAAAATGGATGAATGGGGAATTATTCCTTCTAGTCATCATGATTCTTGTGAGTCTTATTTACAAAAACATTTGTTGGCACCTCTGTCCATACCCCAAGACCGTTATTTAACTTTTGATCCTAACGTGTCGAATCTTCCAGCTGAATGTGCTCGCGTTGAGCAGGAAATGGAGGCGGTCGGCCCCATCGATATTTGTATTTTAGGATTGGGTAAAAATGGACATATCGCATTTAATGAACCCGCCGATTATTTACAGCGAGGATTCCATAAGGCTGTTCTAGCGCCTAGCACAATCCAACATGACCTCACTTTAAATGAAGGAAAAGAGCCTGCTTTCGGACTTTGTTTGGGTATGTCAGGGATTATGCAGTCAAAAAGAATTATTTTTTTAGTCACAGGAAAAGGCAAACAAGAGGCGATCAAAATGATTTTGGAAAGAAAAATAACCACTCAGTGGCCGGCTTCATTCCTTTGGATGCATGGAAATGTGGACTGCTTGATTGACCGTAATAGTCTGTAATTCGAAAAGGATTAATTGATTTAATGCGACATTAAAGTTTTCTTGACTAATTGCACATGATCCGTTTGGATCAAATCAATTTTCAATTCCTTCGCTTTTGTATAGTTAGTCGTTTGATCAAAAGGTCCTAATAGATCTGAAAAAATCCGAATCCCTTTTGAATGAATTTCGTCAACTAATTCTTTATTGAGCGCAGGCCAAGATACATCAAATGCGTAGGGTTCTAAATTTTGAACCTTCGCAGCTATTTCTTCCTTGTTTTTTAAGGCAGGCAATAATTTAGCTTTCGGATAAACTTGTTTCAAGGACATTAGAAAAGAATCGTTTCCATAAAAGACACTTTCTTCGGCCAGCTTGTATTTCTTTAAAATATCCATTAGCGGTTTGGCCGCCACTTGCTTGCAATCCACATAGATATATGTTTTTTGTGTATGCTTTTTATTCCATTGATGGATTAATTTGGCCGTTTCCTCTAAGGTGGGTATTTGTTCTTTGACAAATTCCTCTCCATATCCTTTACCTGCCGACAGTTTTTTAATTTCCTTTAAAGTGAGATTTTTTATAGGACCTAGACCATTGGTCGTTCGATCTAAATTTCCGTCATGTAAAATGACTAGGGCTCCGTCTGATGAGGTTCTAACATCTATCTCAATCAATTCAACTCCCATGGCTAATACGTTACGAAAAGTGGCCAACGTATTTTCCGGGGCATTCAAAGAATTACCTCGATGAGCAGAAATTTTAAGGATGGGCTCTATGGAATTTTGGGCTAAAACTTCGCCCAAAACCATAGAAAAAATGAGTAAAAAAATGCAACGGGATGTTTTAGGCATCCGCTTACAGATTGGATTTTTTACGTTCGCTAATGATGTATACAGAAGTACGTAGCGATAAAGCCAAAATGGTCCAAGTAGCATTTTTATCTCCTTGTGAAACGAAAGGAGAGGCATCTGCTAAGAATAGGTTCTTGACATCATGCGCTTGGCAATTGGAATTAACGACCGAACTTTTAGGATCATTTCCCATTCGAGCGGTACCCACTTCATGAATAATTCTTCCTGGATCCTCTAGACCATAGTTTTTGTCTGCACCAGGTTTTGGACCTAGCGGTTGGCCTCCTAATTCATGGATGATTTGCTCAAAAGTCTCATGCATGTGCTTGGCTTGCTTGATCTCATAATCACTCCATTTGTAGTGGAAACGCAAAACAGGTATCCCATATTTATCTACCGTGTTTGGATCTATTTCACAATAATTATCTTCACGAGGGACAGGTTCCCCACGGCCCGCAAAACTAATGTATGAACCGTAGAAACGTCTAAAATCTTCCTTTAAAGTAGCGCCATATCCACCAGCAGCCATTTCTATTCCTTCGCGTGATCTCGCATATTTACCGTTGATCCCTTCAATTCCCCAGCCAAAACCGTAGGTTGGCATTCCCATTCCTCCACCATATTCAATATGATATCCACGAGGAAAATCTAATTTTTTGTTATCCAACCACCATGGAGTATACACGTGCAATCCACTGACTCCGTCTTCATTATATGTTTTTCGATCAAATAAACTTGGGATAATGGCAGATCTAGATGCCCCCGTGGAATCGTTGATGTATTTACCAACCACACCACTCGAATTAGCTATTCCTTCTGGAAAACGTGAACTTTTTGAGTTCAATAATAAACGTGCTGTTTCTCCGGAACTTGCTGCAAGGATGACAATTTTACCTCGCACTGAATATTCACCCATGGTTCCTGTATGTACATAAGAAACGCCGGTGGCTAAACCCGTTGCTTGGTCCGTCATGACCTCTCTTGCCATCGCAAAAGGCAATAATGTCAGATTTCCTGTGGCTAAAGCGGGTTTAACATGAACAGATGACGAGGAATAATCGGCATATGCCTGACAGGCGCGTCCACATTGTCCACAATAAAAACAGGATCCCCTTTCTGAGTTGATTGGCTTTGTTAAGATGGATTTCCGAGAAGGTATCGTGGGAATTCCTAAGGCCTTATTAGCTTTTAGCAACATTAATTCGTGCAACCTAGGCTTAGGAGGAGGTAAGAAAATGCCATCTGGTTCGTTTCTAAGACCTTCTACACTACCAAAAATCCCTACTTCTCGATCCACTCGGTCATAAAATGGCTTTAGGTCATCATAGCCTATTGGCCAGTCGTCTCCCAAGCCATCAATACTTTTTCTTTTAAAATCATCTGGACCAAAACGCAAAGAAATTCTACCCCAGTGGTTCGTTCTTCCCCCAACCATTCGAGACCTAAACCAGTCGAATTTGGTACCATTTTTACGCGTATAGGGCTCACCGTCAATTTCCCAACCACCATATGCTGCATCAAAATCACCAAAAGCACGAACCGTATTAGCTCCTCTTCGTGGGGATTCGTATGGCCATTTCATCTGAGTTATATTTTTAGGATCGGCAGGATAATAGGGTTGACCAGCTTCTAATAGACAAACTTTGGCACCCGCTTTCGCTAAGGTAGTATGCGGCCATTCCACCACCAGCTCCTGAACCTACAATCACTACGTCGAATACCGTTTGTTGGGATTTTATGTAAATACTATCGTTAATCATGTTATTGTTTAGAGATTTTGTATTGAATTCAAAACTAAAAATTTATTGCTTGATTTAAAAATTTAATTTAAGGTATACTACTTAATTATTTTGGGCAATTAATAAATATTCTAGCATGATTGTTTGAACTAAATGGCTTTATTTTTAATTTAATGTATTATTAACGAACCTATTTTTATAAACATACACATGATACTTTTTCGTTTTCGTTTCGTGAGCTTTCTCGTTCTCATTTTTTTTGTTTCCACTAAAGGATTTGCACAAAATAAATTAACGCCAGAAAAGGCGTTGAAAAGTTATATTTCCAATGGAGATGCGACATATTCTTGGGTACTGAAGGATTCTACCAAGCTAGGTAGCTCCATGGCGTACCAATTAGTTTTAACATCTCAAAAGTGGCATAATATTACTTGGCGTCACCAATTGACCATTGTCGTTCCTGCGACCGTGAAATACGACGGGGCTATGTTGTTTATTACAGGGGGCTCTAATAAAGACGAGCAACCCAATTGGAGTACGGATGATAAAATGTGGCCTATATTAGCGGCTATTGCCTCTAAAAATAAAGCGATTGTTGCTTTAATTAAGCAAGTACCAAACCAACCGCTTTTTGATGGGAAAACAGAGGATGAGTTGATCTCATTTACGTTGCATCAGTTTAAGCAGGATAAAGATTATTCTTGGCCTTTGTTATTTCCAATGGTTAAAACCGCTGTTCGATCGATGGATGCAATCCAAGAGTTTTCAAGCAAAAAATTACATCACACAATCAATAATTTTGTTGTTTCGGGTGCCTCAAAAAGAGGTTGGACTACATGGTTATCCAATGCCATCGATGACAAACGAGTGAAGGCGATCGGCCCTATGGTCATTGATATGTTGAATATGCCAAAAACATTAAGTTATCAGTTGGAAACCTACGGCGAGTATAGCATTCAAATAGAGGATTATGTCAAATTAGGCATTCCTCAAGGATCAGATACCCCGGATGGAAAAGCCATTACGACCATGGTGGATCCGTATTCAAATCGGGATAAAATGACGGTTCCTAAAATTATATTTATTGGGACTAATGATGAATATTGGACGGCTGATGCCATCAAGCATTATTACGACAAAATTCCTGGTAAGAATCTAATTCATTATGTTCCCAATGCAGGGCATGATTTGGGTGGTGGCAAGCAAGCGCTTGAAGCGTTAAGTGCCTTTTTTGGCCTAACATTGCAGGACAAGGAATACCCAGTTTGTACTTGGAATGTGGTGAAAGGAAAAGAAGGTTTTGAATTGACCGTGAATGCCGCACCGGGCGATTTACAGGATGCCGCTATTTGGGGAACGACATCTGCCGATCGCGATTTCCGCAATAATTTATGGTTGACCCGCCGGGTAAAACCTCAAGGTTCCGTCGTTAAATATACCATCCCTTACACCAAAAAAGGTTTCCAAGCTTTCTACATGGACTTGAAATATAAGGATCCTAACGGTGGAAGCTACACGGTAAGCACCCGCGTATTTACAACGAATACCCAGGAGGTTTTGTAAGGGAGGGGTTCGCCCCGCTCCTAATATAAGTAATAGTTATCAGGTAAGAGGTAATAGGTTAAGTAATAGGTATCAGGTAATAGGTTAAGTAATAGGTAATAAGTAATAGGTTAAGTAATAGGTATCAGGTAAGAGGTAATAAGTAATAGGTTAAGTAATAGGTATCAGGTAATAGGTATTGAGTATTATTTGAAGTATTTTTTTAACTATTACCTATTACTTAATACCTTTTACCTCTTTTTTAATTCAAATATAATATGGGTAAAATAGCTAGAATTAGTGCTAAAAAATATTAATTTAGTTTATAACTAAACCATAATTAACCATGCAAGCAAGTTTTTTATCCGTAGTCTTATTGCCACTGGCCCTCGCCGTCATCATGATGGGATTGGGATTATCTTTAAAAATTGACGATTTCAAAAGAGTCTTAGTTTTTCCTAAAGCAGTATTGATCGGCCTTTTATGTCAAATGATTCTTTTGCCTATCATATGTTATTTCATTGCTTCTGGTTTTGGACTTTCTCCTGAATTAGCGGTGGGCCTCATGTTACTTTCGGCTTCGCCTGGGGGGCCAACGGCCAATCTGTATTCCCATATTGCGAAAGGGGATGTGGCTCTAAATGTTACATTAACAGCAATCAATAGCCTGATTTCTGTATTCTCTATTACCTTCATTGTTAATTTTGCCATGGCTAGTTTTATGCAATCAGACCAAGCCATTCCCTTGCAATTTAAAAAAGTAGTCGAAGTTTGTGTAGTCGTTTTAGGACCAGTTTCCATCGGAATGATGATTCGTGCTTATGCCAGTAACTTCGCTGAAAAATTAAGCAAGCCAGTTAAAATAGCTTCGGCTTCCTTTTTAGCTTTAGTCATTGTTTTGACAATTATTAAGGAAAAATCGCACATTGTACAAGATTTCCAAATGGTTGGTTTTCCAACCTTATTATTAAACATACTCAGTATGGCCATCGGGTATTATGTTCCCCGCGTATTCAATTTAGCCAAAAGTCAGGCCATCGCCATAGGCATGGAAATTGGAATTCATAATGGTACTTTAGCCATATTTATTGCTTTAAGTGTGATTGGAAATAGTGCCATGAGTATACCCGCTGTTATCTACAGTTTGATTATGTTTTTTACGGCAGCTATTTTTGGGTATTTGGTCAATATGAAAAACCAAAATTAAAAGATTCACTAAAGCATCTTTAACTAATGTGCAGAAACAAAAAGACCGAAGATTATTTCTTCGGTCTTTTCAATTAAACTTTTAAGAAGATATTTTTCCTATATAAAACATACAGGAATGTCCATTTGATACCGGTGTAGCAAATGGCTAAGGCTACGGCGTTAAAGGGATCTCCGATCAACTGACCCAACCAGTGAAACATTCCGTCTGTGGCATATTCCCAGTCGATGATCATGCCAGACAAATAAATTAAAATGGAATTCATTCCAATAATGCGGAAGAAAAAGGCCCATTTTTGATATCCTTTAACGTCAATGATGTAATAAAATATCGAAAGTAGGACCAAGCTTATTCCACCCACCAGCATCACAAATGAACTCGACCACAGGTTTTTATTAATAGGGAAATCAAGATTCCAAACTAAAGCGATCGCAATAAAAATCACCCCCAGGATTGCCATTTTTTTCGTTTTGGCTGTCCCATCGCTAGGATCATTTTTAAGGAAATTTCCAGTGAGGATTCCTAGTAAGCCAGTAGAGATAGCCGGTATTGTAGAAAAAATACCTTCTGGATCGTGAATCCCTCTGTGTAATCTTCCTGGCATCCAAGTACGATCTAAATAGGAAGCGAAATTACCCGCTTCGCTTAAGTCGCCAGCCATAAAGCCAGGCGCGGCATTAAACTTAAGTGTCAAATAATAGCTAATAATAATTCCGGCAAACCATATGAATTGAGTGATTTGTTTTTGGGTGTACAGAAATATGATATTTGCGAACATATAGCCTAGACCGATACGCCCCAGCACACTTCCAAAACGAATTTCTTCCAGCGGTTTAAATTCTAGTCCATTGTTGTAGATAATCCCTAAAATGACCAAGATTAAACCCCTCTTAATTACTTTTTGTAGTAATTGTTCTCTAGATTTTCCTTTTTCTAACTCTTTGCCTAAAGAATAAGGAGTGGCCACACCTGCCATAAAAAGAAATAGTGGAAAGATTAGGTCATTAAATGTAAACCCATTCCACTCGGGATGTTCTAATTGGTTCGAAATGAATCCCCAGAAAGGTGATCCGGTCGCTTTATATAAGAATTTAAAAATTTCTTCTGCGCCCATGATCCAAAGCATATCAAATCCGCGAAGTGCATCTAAGGATTGAAGGCGTTGAGCGATAGGAGAAGTTTCTAGGGATGAGCTTGTTGTTTTCATAGGTTTTGATTAACCCATAAATATATAAATAAATTAGCTTTTCCACTCAAAATTAGGATTAATTGCTATATGGAAATTTTCTTAGTTGGGTCGATGCGTAGCCATAAAAATCCGCCTAGGATGACTATGCAGCCTATAATTCTGACGGGGATATCCCAACTTCCTGTGGCCGCAAGGATGTAGCCAAAAGCGATGGACATGATGGTGGAGCCCAACTGCCCCGCCATTCCCATAGCCCCTGCCACAGCGCCAGCATTTTGTCCTCCTATATCGGAGGAGGTAGCCCAAGAAACAGGTAAGGTGAAATCTTTAAAAGCTAAGCCAAAAGCTAAAACGACAATCGACGTAGTGGTATCCAGAATAAACGTTGCCGTCAACATGCAAAGGCCTGACATGACTAAGCCAAACATACCCACAGCTCTTCGTCCCCATTTAAGACCGCGTTTTTTAGTTAAATAATCGGACGAAAATCCGCCGATAAAACAGCCAACTGTTCCTAAAATAAATGGGAGCGAGGCTAAAAATGCAATTTGGGTATCGTCGATTCCTCGGCCATTTTTCAGGTATTTGGGCATCCACGAAAGATAAAAATAGGCTCCATAAAGCAGGCAATGATACATGCCCATAAGCGACCAAATGTTAGGATCTTTTAAGATTTTCAGCACAATGGAAAAGCTATCGCCTCCCGATTTCAACTCACGTCCCTGTTCAATGTGCGCAATTTCTTTTTCGGAAATATGAGGCATATCACGGGGTTCATCTTTAAACCAAAGTCCCCAAAAGGCTGCCCAAATTATTCCTAAAACACCAAAAGCGTAAAACACATAGCGCCAACCGTACGTTTGCATGATGAAGAGGGATAGGAAGGGGGCTAATGCGGCACCGATTCGACTAGCAATCCAAATAAATGATTGCGCTCGACCTGTTTCTGACTTTGGAAACCAACGCGAAATTACGATAGTGGCATTTGGATAGGCACCTGCTTCTCCGATCCCAAACAGAAATCGGATGATAAATAACATAGTAAAGGTGCTTGAAAAACCTGTCAATATGGTAAATACTGACCAAGATAGTACGATTCTAAAGAGTATGGATTTGGGTCCTTTTCGATCGCCCCACAATCCCACCGGTATCTCGAACAAGCCATAAGCAAAAGCAAATGATCCTAAAATCCAACCAAATTCTTTTTCTGATAAATTAAGCTCTTGGGTAATGGCAGAACCCGTGATGGAAATAGATGTTCGATCTAAATAGGTGATGATGGAAAATAGTGCCATGACGAATAGCACCCAATATCTTTTATTCATGTAAATTGGCTTATCGGAAAATTAATTTTTATTTTTTCGTCTTTAGCTTTACTAAATTTGAAAATTTAGTAAAGCTGACGAAGGTACAGAAAAATAGATAATTATATTGCCATTATTGACTAGCTTCTTGATCATTTTAACCGATGATCAAGGGTATCATGATTTGTCCTAGGTAAAACGGTTTTTGGAGAGATATAATCAGGTATCCAATAATTAAATAAAAATATTTTAATTTTATTTAGGGTTATTTCAATGTTACACGACTATAGCTGTTTAAACAAAAATTATTTCTTCCAAATGAATTTCAAAGGGCTTGAAGATCATCTATTGGTTTTAGGTTTAAATCAGGGGCATTCCGCCGCCTTTGAAGAAATTTATTCAAGATATTGGTTTAAAATTTACAGAATTGCCTTTAATCAAACAGGAAATAAGGAAGAGGCTGAGGAGCTTGTACAAGATGTTTTTTTGAGTATTTGGAATAGAAGAGAGTCCATTGTTATTAATAATTTGGATTTGTATTTAGTCATTTCCATCAAAAATAAAGTATACGATTTAATACGTTCTAAAATCAATTTCCGCAAATATCAAGAGCATATTATTTTAAAGGAGATCGATTTTCATTTTAATACAGATGAAATTGTCAATTATACTGAATTGACAGATGCTGTTGAAAAAGTACTTTCACTATTACCTGAAAAAAGTGTTCATATATTCAAAAAAAGTCGGTTCGAAAATATGAATACAAAGGAAATTGCGCTTCAAATGAAATTGAGTGAAAAGGCTGTAGAATACCATATAACTAAATCCCTAAAGTTTCTAAAAGAAAATTTAAAAGATTATTCACGTTTAAATTAGGTCAATTTTTATGACAAAACAGGAATTTAATTTACTGTCGAATAAATACCTCCAAGGCATGTGCTCGGTGGAGGAAGAATTGTTACTACTAGAATGGAGTGAAAAATTTCATAAGGAAAATCAACTTAAAATTTCTTCAAGTGAAAAGGAGGAAATAAGGGGTAGGATCTTGAGAAATATTCATTCAAAAATCCCTAATCAGCAATTTTCGAAAATCACTAAAATTGGCATAGGTATTGTAACAAGTTTAGCTGCGTGTTTATTAGTTGTATTTCTATTAAATATTCGAACAACGGAAATTTCAGATTCCAAGTCAGCTAACGCATTTGGAATGGAGATGAAAAACATGACTTTAGTAGACCAAAAAGTCTTATTAAAAGATGGTTCTTTAGTCATTTTAAAGCCAAAAAGTAGCATCATTTATAGTAAAGATTTTAACATCAAAAAAAGAGAAGTTTTTTTAATTGGCCAAGCATTTTTTAAAGTTAAACGAAATGTA
>CAMDJW010000022.1 GCA_945901025.1 Spirosoma fluviale
AACTCACCCAAGGAATTCATGAAATTTGAATTCGCATGTGTATTCACATAATCTTGAGTGATACCAATCTTATTGCTTAAGAACCGATCAATATTTAGCCATTGAGCAAAAATTCCAATGGATCCCGTTACGGTAGTAGGCTGCGCCACAATGGTATTGGTACCCATAGCCATGTAATAACCACCCGAAGCTGCATAGTCCGACATAGATGCCACAATGGGTTTTACTTTTTTGGCCAGTTCAATTTCACGCCACATGATATCAGAAGCTAATGATGAGCCACCAGGCGAGTCAATCCTTAAGACAATTGCTTTGACGGATTTATTATCTCGTAATTTTCTCAACTCCTTCACAAAATCATCTGATCCAATATTATCATCGCCTCCTTTTGTTCCAACTATTTCACCCTCGGCAACAAGTACTCCAATTTTATCTGTTCCTTCCACTGATTTAATCGGATTTTTTGCTTTCAGATAATCAGCTAGTTTGACAAAAGTCAACTCATTTTTTGCCTTTATTTTAACCGCTGATTTTAAAAGTGATTCAAATTGATCCCAATATCCTAATTTAATCATCCCCAACTTTTCTGCTTTCACCGGATTCATAGCTAATAAGCTATCAGCAATTTCATTCAGTTTATTTGCTGGAATTTTTTTACTTGACGAAATTTTTGAAAATACTTCCCGATTGATCGAGCTAATAAATGATTGCGTCTGCATTTTATTCTCAGGACTCATGTTTTCGCGAATAAATGGCTCGACGGCAGATTTATATTGGCCTACCCTAAAAACCAATGGTTCTATATCCAATTTGTCAAAGGCCTTTTTATAAAACATGTATTGGACACTAATTCCATTAAAATCTAATAAACCCGATGGATTCAAATACGCTTCATCAGCAACAGATGCGATATAGTAAGCCTTTTCAGAGTAGGAATTCGCATAGGCATAAATGAATTTACCTGAGCGCTTAAATTTCTCTAAGGCATTTCTGATTTCAGTTAATTTAGCATAACCGGCCATTGGAAAACTAACATTCAGGTAAATTCCTTTAACGTTATTGTCTATACGTGCGCGTTCCAACGCTGATAAAATTTGAATCAACCCTATTTTTTCGGTGCTTTCAAAAAACGGATTTGGAAAAGTCGCCAATGGATTGTCATCCTCTGTACTTGCATTTTCAACGATAGGCCGATTTAAATCCAATTTAAGAATTGAATTTTCTTTTACTTCGAATTCTGATTCGCCTCCGCTCATAGCCGCACCGATGCCTACAATGATCAGTATACTGACGATTAGAAAAAGGAATAAGCCCATCAGGGTTGCTAAGGTGTATTTAAAAAATTGCCACATAATGATCTAAGATAATTGAAAGAATAATTTGGAATTAAATATCCACAAGTCAATCAAATTTATGTTCAATGGATAAAATTCCAAAATGAAGGGTAAAAATTAACCAAAATTGACTCGGTAATCTTCCCTAGCTTGTAGAATCACTTCATGGGCTATTTCTCGGCCATAAACTTCATCGATATCCACTAAATTTGAACTCGTTTCTCCAGGAAGCATTTTATACGTCCAAAAATAATGCCTAAGTCTTTGAACGATATCCTTAGGAGCGTCTGAAATATCGCGCCATTTTCCATATATAGGATCATCCTTTAAAACAGCTATAATTTTATCGTCGGCCTCCCCATGGTCAATCATTCGAATACCTCCGATGGGGACGGCCTGACATAGAATATCTCCGTGGGTAATCGTTCGCTCAGAAAGCACCAATATATCTAGCGGGTCACCATCTCCTTTAATGATCTCTTTTCCTGAGTATTTTTTGGCTAATTTGGCTATTCCTTCAGCACAATATGTTTGAGGCAAAAAACCATATAAAGCAGGAACAATATTGGAGAATTTCTGCGGTCGGTCTATTTTCAGATACCCAGATTCTTTGTCAATTTCATATTTTACCGTATCGGTAGGAACAATCTCAATAAATGCGGTGACTAATTCAGGCATTTGCTCGCCAATATGTATTCCATGCCAAGGATGAGCTTTAAATATGTTTCGATTCATGATAATAGGATAACGGTCGTTGGCACGCAAATTACAAAAATTGCGCTTACCTAAACTAAAGAACCATTGGCAAATAGGTACAATCTAGGGAAATTAGTTAAATTTGTGGTTTGAATTTTTTGAATTATGATATACCCCATCATCCCTTATGGCGATCCTGTCTTAAGAAAAGTAGCAAAGCCTATTAAATTAGGAAGCATCGATTTGGTTAAGCTGTCGGAAGATATGTTTGAAACGATGTATGCAGCGAGTGGTGTGGGATTAGCTGCGCCACAGATTGGTATGGACATTCGGCTTTTTGTGGTGGATGGAAGACCCATGAATGAGGATGAAGATGAGGAAGAAAAAGACCCTTCCCTTGTGAACTTCAAAAAGGTTTTTGTCAATGCGACGATTTTAGATGAAACGGGTGAAGAGTGGGGATTTGAAGAAGGTTGCTTGTCAATTCCTGGAATTAGGGGGGAAGTTTTTAGGCCTGAATATGTCAAAATTCATTATTGGGACGAGCGTGGAGAGGAGCATGAAGAGGTTTTTGAGGGGTTTGCGGCAAGAATTATTCAGCATGAATATGATCACATAGAAGGAATTCTTTTTACTGATCATTTAAATGTGGTCAAAAAGCGAATGATCAAAAATAAATTAGGTGAAATTAGCCGCGGAAAGGTTTCAGTGGATTATAAAATGAAACTTTCTCGATAAAATTAGATATGAAGATTTCTTTAAATTGGTTACGTGATTTTATTGACATTTCTAAATTACCCCAAAAGGGCGAAGCAGAAGAGTTAGACGTGTTATTAACAAATACGGGATTAGAGGTTGAGGGGATTGAAAGGCATGAAAAAATCCCAGGGGGATTGAAAGGATTTGTGGTCGCTGAAGTTTTGACCTGTGAGAAATTTGAGGTAAAAGACAAAATACTAAGCCTAACGACTGTTGACGCAGGCTTATCAGAAATTTTAACCATTGTTTGTGGAGCGGCTAATGTAGCAGCGGGCCAAAAAGTGATCGTGGCAACTCCAGGAACAACTTTATTTGACGCTGAAGGCAAAGCCTTGTTTACCATAGAAAAGCGAAAAGTATATGGCCAACCCTCAGAAGGGATGATTTGTGCAGAGGATGAAATTGGGATAGGAACTTCACATGATGGAATTTTAGTATTAGATACCGGATTAGCTAATGGAACTCCTGCGGCGAACTTCTTTAATCTATCTGCCGATTTAGTTTTAGAGATTGGTTTAACCCCGAATCGGGCTGATGCAGCATCGCATTGGGGAGTAGCGCGCGACATTAAGGCGGTTACTGGTTTGCCGATTAAATTGCCATCGGTAGATTCTTTGACGATTGCCCAAACCAATTTGCCTATTGAAATAAGCATTCAAGACAAGGGATGTGCTCGCTTTTGTGGCGTGAGCATGGATGGGATACAGGTAAAACCGTCACCAGAATGGTTGCAAGAAAGATTAAGCGCGATAGGTTTGAGGCCCATCAATAATATAGTGGATATTACTAATTTTATCTGCCATGGCTTGGGCCAACCGATGCACGCGTATGATTGGCATCAAATAAAAGGAGGTAGATTGGAAGTTAAAACCTTAGCTGAAGGAACCGTTTTCAAAACCTTAGATGGAGTAGAGAGGAAATTAAATGGGGAAGAATTAATGATTTGTGATGGATCGGGGGCGATTGGATTAGCCGGAATTATGGGTGGGGCCAATTCAAGCATTCAGGATTCAACGACCCGGATTTTCTTGGAAGTGGCCCATTTTGCTCCGGAAAGAATTCGAAAGGCAGCCCAATTTCATAGTTTAAAGACTGATGCATCCTTCAGATTTGAAAGAGGAACGGATATTGAAGCCAAGTTATTTGCACTTAAATATGCGGCCCAACTAATCCTAGAATTAGCTGGAGGGTCTATTACCTCTAATTGGGTCGATCATTATCCAGAAAAAAATGTAGCGGTGCATATCCCTGTTACTTATGAACGTGTACACCAATTGATGGGAGTCGAATTAGCTGAAAGTCGAATCCAAGAAATACTATTAGCCTTAGATTTTGAGATTACAAATTTGAATCCAAAGGGCCTGACGGCAATTGCTCCGGCATACCGAGTGGACGTAACGCGAGAAGCCGATTTAATTGAGGAGCTTTTAAGAATTCATGGTTTAGACAATATTCCACTATCAGAGAATTTGGGAGCCAATTTCATTTCCGAATTTCCTTTGTTGGATAAAGAGAAAATTCAGCAACAAGTAGGTCTTAGCTTAGCGGCCAAAGGATTTCATGAAATCATTACCAACTCACTGACTAAATCTAGCCACCATGAATTAATCCAACAGGATTTAGCTTTTGAATCTGTTGAGATTTTAAATCGACTTTCTGAGGATTTAGGCGTGATGCGTCAGCATTCCATATTTTCAGGTTTAGAGGTTTTAGCGTATAATATTAATCGCCGACAAAAAGACTTGAAATTATTCGAGTTTGGGAAAACCTATCATAAAAAAGGGAGTAAATACATCGAAAAAAGGCATTTGTCTTTATATCTAACGGGTTTGCAGGCGGGGGAAACCTGGAGTACATCAGCCAAAAAAGCAGAGTTCCACCATTTATATTCAACGGTCATCGCGCTCATGCAATTTATGGGGGTTAAGGATTTTGAGACATCGCCCTTAGAGGGATCTTCCATTTTTGCTTATGGATTACGCATTTCGGTCAATAAAAAAATGTGTCTAGAATTAGGTTTGATTCGACCTAATTTGGCCCAAAAATTCGATGTAAAACAGGAGGTGTTCTTCGCAGATTTTGATTGGGATTATTGGGTTAAGCAGGAGAAAGTTGATTTCGTCTATCAGGAAATATCGAAATTTCCTGAAGTTCGTAGAGATTTATCCTTAGTGATTAACAAAGAGGTAAGCTATCAAGCGATCCAACGCATTGCAGAACAAGTTGAAAAGAACTTACTAAAATCGGTTTCCGTTTTTGACGTTTATGAGGGGAAAAATCTGGGGGAAGGGAAGAAATCCTATTCGGTTAGTTTTATGCTGCAAGATGAGAGTCAAACACTGACCGACAAGGTCATTGATGCGACGATGGATCGACTCATCCAACGATTTGAAAAGGAATTAGGCGCTGTTATTCGAAAGTAAAACTGATCTTAAATAGGCCGAATAACCTAACATCTCTAGGTATAAAAGCATTAATGATCATGCTATGCATTCAGGAGGGCAAAATTAAGCTGATTACCTTTTTAACATATTGCCCATATTAGGCATTTTCATTTTACCATCTTGAACCTTATTCATCATTTTCATCATTTTTCGCATGTCTTCAAATTGTTTCATCAAATTGTTGACTTGTTGGATTGAGGTGCCAGAACCCTTCGCTATTCGAATCTTCCGAGATGAATTTAGTAAATCTGGATTTTGACGCTCTTTTAGCGTCATCGATTGAATAATGGCTTCTATAGGCTTAAATGAATCATTCGAAATATCTACATCCTTCACGGCTTGCCCCATTCCTGGAACCATGCCCATGAGATCTTTAATATTTCCCATCTTTTTAATTTGCTGGAGTTGGGAATAAAAATCTTCAAATGAGAAATTATTTTGGCGAATTTTTTTATTTAAACGTGCTGCTTCATCTTCGTCGAAAGCTTGTTGGGCTCTTTCAACTAAAGAAAGAACATCCCCCATGCCTAAAATTCGGTTGGCCATTCGATCCGGATAAAACTGATCTAAGGCCTCCATTTTTTCACCAGTAGAAATAAACTTGATCGGTTTTTCGACCACTTGTCGAATGGAAAGGGCGGCGCCACCTCTTGAATCACCGTCTAATTTCGTTAAAACAACTCCGTCAAAATTAAGTCGTTCGTTAAATGTTTTAGCAGTATTGACAGCGTCTTGACCAGTCATTGAGTCAACAACAAACAGAATTTCGGTCGGATTTATTGCTTTTTTTACGGCTTCGATTTCATTCATCATGGATTCGTCGATGGCTAAACGGCCGGCAGTATCGACAATAACCACTTTTTTACCCATTTTCCTGGAGTAGGAAAGTGCATTTTCAGCAATTGAAACCGCGCTCTTATTTTCGGGTTCTGAGTAAACCTCTACACCTACTTGCTCACCCAAAACTTTTAATTGGTCTATCGCCGCAGGTCGATAAATATCACAGGCAACGAGCAACACATTTCGTCCCCCTTTTTTGATGTATTGGGCTAATTTACCAGAGAAAGTTGTTTTACCTGAGCCTTGAAGTCCTGCAATTAACACAACGGCAGGATCCCCTTTTAAATTAATATCTTGCTTAACCCCACCCATTAATTGGGTTAGTTCTTCATGAACTATCTTAACTAATAATTGGCCTGGCTCAACAGAAATTAATATTTTTTGACCTAGAGCCTGTTCTTTGATTCGATCGGTAATTTCCTTGGCTACCTTGTAGTTCACGTCGGCATCCATCAATGCGCGCCTAATTTCCTTAACGGTAGCGGCAACGTTTACGTCTGTAATTCGGCCGTTCCCTTTGAGGGTTCGCATGGCCGATGTAATCTTAGAGCTTAAATTCTCAAACATAATGCATTAAATCTTGTAAATGGTCTGCAATTTACGCTTTTTACCTTAAAAAATATTCAAATTATTTGACCTAATTCTGATGAATAAAAAAGAATCCTGTATACCTTTGCAAGATTATTTAGGTTCATCCTAAGATAAATAAAAAGACCAAACACATTAATACAAAAAATGGAAAAAATTAAAGTTGCCAACCCAGTCGTAGAACTTGATGGAGACGAAATGACTCGCATCATTTGGAAATTTATAAAAGATAAATTGATCTTGCCTTATGTAGATGTTGACATTAAATATTATGATTTGGGTGTTGAATATAGGGATGAGACGAATGACCAAGTAACGATTGAAGCTGCAGAAGCAATAAAAAAATATGGTGTTGGGATTAAATGTGCCACCATCACTCCGGATGAAGCGCGCGTGGTTGAGTTCGATTTAAAGCAAATGTGGAAATCGCCTAATGGAACCATTCGTAATATTTTAGATGGTACTGTTTTTAGAGAGCCTATCGTTTGTTCGAATGTTCCAAGACTTGTGCCTAATTGGACTGCACCTATTATGATTGGACGCCATGCTTTTGGCGATCAATATAGAGCAACTGACTTTGTGACTAAGGGCAAAGGGAAGTTGACCGTTTCGTTCACACCAGAAGATGGCGGAGAGCCACAAACTTTTGAGGTATATAATTTCAAAGGAGACGGAGTGGCCTTGACGATGTATAATACAGACGAGTCAATTATTGGTTTTGCTCATTCATGTTTCAATATGGCTTTAAGCAAAGGATGGCCTTTATATTTATCTACAAAAAATACGATTTTAAAGAAGTATGATGGTCGATTCAAAGATATCTTTGAGGAGATTTTTCAATCTGATTACAAGGCGAAGTTTGACGCCAAGGGAATCGTTTATGAGCATCGATTGATAGATGACATGGTGGCATCCGCATTGAAGTGGAATGGCAATTTTGTTTGGGCATGTAAGAATTATGATGGAGATGTTCAGTCGGATACGGTTGCTCAGGGATTTGGATCGTTAGGTTTAATGACATCCGTATTAATCACTCCAGATGGTAAAGTAATGGAGGCTGAAGCAGCACACGGGACAGTTACCAGACATTACCGTGATCACCAAGCAGGAAAACCTACGTCGACAAACCCCATTGCATCGATTTTTGCCTGGACGAGGGGATTAGAGTTTAGAGGAAAATTAGATAATAATCCTGCTTTGATGAATTTCTGCCAAACATTGGAAAGAGTTTGTGTAGAGACAGTTGAATCAGGTAAAATGACTAAAGATTTAGCGGTATGTATTCATGGCAATAAAGTAAATCATGGAGAACATTACTTGTATACAGAGGAATTTTTAGAGGCTTTAGATACTAATTTGAAAGTAGCTTTAGCTTAAATTTTACCTATTTAAAATTAAAATAGCCGCTCCTAATGAAGCGGCTCTTTTTTTTTACTTAAAAAAAAGGTCGCAACAAAATTTTTAGTGCGACCTTAATTAATAATGTTACATTTATTCTGAAACTACAGAAAATGCTACTTTATGCTTAACCTCTTTATGTAAATCCAAAGTAGCTGTATAATCTCCCGTTGACTTAACCTCAGAGTCGAATGAAATTTTCTTACGATCTATTTCAAAACCTTTTTCCTTCAGCATGTCCGAGATTTGAATACTCGTTACTCGACCAAAAATCTTTCCACTATCACCCGTCTTTGCAGCAATAGTTAAAGTCATTTCACCAATAGCTGTTGCCAACTCAAAAGCATCCTGACGGATTTTCTCTACTTTGTGCGCAGCTTGTTTAATGTTCTCAGCCACAACCTTACGATTGGATGGCGTTGCCATCATGGCAAAACCCTGTGGAATTAAGTAATTACGACCATATCCAGCTTTTACAGCTACCGTGTCGTTTTTATACCCTAATCCCGCTATATCCGTTTTTAATATAATTTCCATCTTATTTTACAATCAAATGTTTATCAGGTTATCCCCTAGTTTATTTTAAACCATCCGCCACATATGGCATCAAGGCTAAATGACGACAACGCTTAACCGCTTGCGCCACTTTACGTTGAAATTTCAACGAAGTACCAGTAATTCGGCGAGGTAAAATTCTACCTTGCTCGTTTACCAACTTTAATAAGTAATCCGGATTTTTATAATCAATGTATTGTATGCCCGATTTCTTAAACCGACAATACTTCTTACGATTACTATTCTTATCTACAGGTTCGTTTACAAGTGTCATCTTATGCTTCTATTTTTTCTGGTTTTCTACCTACTAAACCTTTTCTCTTTTTCTCATTGTACAACACCGCATGCTTATCTAATGCAGTAGTCAAGAAACGAATAACTCGCTCATCACGCTTGTATTCAAGCTCTAATTTGGCGATAAATTGCGGATCCCCTAAAAATTCAAATATCTGGTAAAAGCCAGTGTGCTTGTTTTGAATTGGATAGGCCAACTTACGTAAGCCCCATGCATCTTCATGTACAATCTTTGCACTGCTATCGACCAACAACTGCTTGAATTTCTCAACGGCGTCCTTTGTCTGTTGTTCAGACAAAACGGGAGTTAAAATGAACACCGTCTCATAGTTTTTTAATTCCATAAAATTGTTGTTTAAAAACTGAAAAAATTTGGACTGCAAAAGTAGGAAAAATAATTTACAATTAAAAGCCTTTAATTAAAATATTAAAATTATCGTACCTCAAACGATCCTAGGCCTATTAAAAAGCCCTCGGCATATAATTCGATTTCATGCCTTCCCTCTCGATATGAATTAGGACGTGAATAAATAAACTCGACAGATTGATGATTGTTTTCATAGAATATACGCTGCTTAGCCGTATAAACTAAATCTTTTCCCTTAAACGGAAACGTTCCAGAACCTATTGAGTAATCAGACAAAGTAACGCCCGTTGGCTCTATAATCCTTAAATAAACCGTTTTAATCTCCTTGGTCGCCAAAGAGTTTTCTTGCAAGTGAAAAATCACGCGAATCTTTTCAAGTTTTTTTGCTCTTTGGTTCTGTGCACCTGATTCCTTACCCCGAGTTGAAATAGCATACACATTAACCCCCTCAGCACGTAAAGCGGCTGCTACATTTACCTTATCTGATAACTCCTGATTACGTACCTCCAGGATTCTTGAACGTTCACTTAATTCTTTTTGCTTAACGCCAAAAGTTAAACTTGAATCCCTCAAAGCTTTTTGAACATTTGACAAACCATCTTGCAAGATCTTAGCCTCTCGACTTAATGAATCGTTACGAGCACTCAGCACAAAATTCTCTTTTCGCAATTTCTTTATTTCAAGGTCTTTTTGGCCAATTAAGCGCAAATAATACGCTAGTTTACGCTGAATTTCTATTTGGCCCATCTCAGGATTCTCCGAAATCGCTTTCTGATCCCCGAGAATTTGTTGGCGCGCAGCTTCTAACTCATTAACCCTACCCCCTAATTTTTTTATTTGAATCATGCGAACCTCTAATTGATTCGAAATTGAATCCAATCGATTCTTCGCGTCTTTAATAAAGGTTTCTTGATTAGCACCAAAACTAAAGAGTTTAGGATAAAGCCGTTCTAGAGCTACTAAGCCGATTAATAGAAATATCAAAAAAATCAAAATCCCAACCGTGCGTTGAAGCTTTCTTTCTCTTGAACTTAGTGGACTTGAGGGCATATTTAAATTGAATTTGTCAGCAATTTTCTGACCTATATCAGAATCAAAAATAATAAATTAATTTTACTTTCAAATTATTCTTTTCACAGTTCTTAGTTTATCCTTACTATGTCCATCGCTAAACAAATTCTAAGCATCCAAAATGATTTAGCACATACACACGCAAAACTAATTGCTGTAACAAAAACGAGGTCAATCGACGAATTGAATTTAACTTATGATGCGGGAATTCTCGATTTTGGAGAAAACAGAGTTCAAGAACTTGTCGAAAAACAAGCTGTATTACCCAAAGATATTCGTTGGCATCAAATAGGCCACCTTCAAACCAATAAGGTAAAATACATCGCGCCGTTTGTTCACCTCATACATACCGTAGACTCATTGAAATTATTAATGGAAATAAACCAACAAGCCATTAAAAACAACCGAATTATTAAATGTCTATTCCAAATTTATATCGCTCAGGAAGAAACAAAATTTGGCTTGCTTCCCAATGAATTGTATGAAATCTTAGAAAATCCGATCTTGGCTGAATTAAAAAATATCCAAATTGTTGGACTCATGGGCATGGCCAGTTTTACCGAAGACACGAATCAAATAAGCAAAGAGTTTACCTCACTAGCCCAATTATTTCATGAATTAAAATCAAACCAAACAGCCTATAACTTAGGAAATATTGACTGGGAAGAACTCTCCATGGGAATGTCTAGCGATTATTTATTGGCCGCAGAACAGGGCTCTACTTTAGTCAGAGTAGGTTCCGCTATTTACGGAGCTCGGAGTTAATTTTACGTTGGCTATAAAAAACCATAGCCATTTCGATCAAAAAGAAACATAAGGACGCTATAAAAAAATACAGGGAAAGGTCTGATGAAAACGCTCCGGCAAATGATATATCTTTCATGTTTGTAAACTGAATATTTTGTTTTCCCTTATAATGAGCCAGAATTTCAGCTCTAGAAAATTGCCGCAAATCACTTTCCTTTAGAGGATAATTGATCGCCAAATTCAACATTTTTTTTCCTCGAATGTTAACCTGCCAAAAGCCCGAAAAATTCCTATCCAAAAGTTCTGGCCACTCACAAATCCATTGAGTTCCTGTCCACTTTTGCTCTGGTATCCATGATTGTTTTCCCTTATTCAAGGTCACTAAAGCTTTTTCAGACGAACTGAATTTATACTTCTTAGGAGCCGAAATGTCAAACGTATTGGAAAAAGCGGTCACTGACCAATGATTAATATTATTATTCAAGGCCATTTCTTGGAAAACAGGAAGAAATAATCCATGCTTGAAAAAGCCGTCTGCCTCGTTGGCAATATCTCCTGAAAAAACAAACATCGATCCTGCTCCTAATTTAAATTGAGACAAAAAAGGCTTTCCATTCACATATTCAAAAATAGGTAACCCGCCATCCCATTGTACATAAGAATTTGAATTAAACATTTCTAAATTTTTCTTAAACGATGATTGTTCTAGAATGGAATTAAAAAACCGTCCATGCTTAATGGGTAAGCGAACGGCCGATGTACGATTTGAAGTTTCCAGCTTAAACACATTTCCTTGGCTTGCAAAATTTGAATTAAGCTGATTAATTACTCCATTATTTAATATAGCAGTCGGCAAAAATACAAGCGTATTTCCCTGTTTAACCCAATTAGAAATCAACTTTAAAGCTTCAGGAGAGAATATATTTAAATCATTCAAAATCAAAAACCCCTTGATTTTAGAGAGATTTGCCAACAAACTTTGCCTATTCACCGAGTGAAAATCAAAAAGGGAATCATTCAAAAAAACCGTTGAAATATATTTTTCACGAGACATCCCCTCCAACACATAGACATCTTTTGACTCGGGTATCTCTAGCATAAAGGAATACACATTATCAAATAATACCTGATCATCTGAAATCAATTTAGCCTTAATTGCCCTCTTGTCAGAAAGGCTAATTCCAAAATCAAGCCATTTCGCTTCGCCCTCTTTCAAATTGATCTTCTCCCTTGATATAGGAAAATCATCCAAATAAAGGCTCAACTTCTGGCCTTTAGCTGCCAAATTTCCAATATTCTTAATCCGAACTTTTAAATTAAATGGACGTACGCTTTGAATTTGAGAGGCGCTATTGGAAATACTATCCACAACTATATTGGCCGAAGGCGGAATTGGGATGGAAACTATTTGAACATCAAAATTCTTGGGGAATTCAGGCCACGGGCTCGATCGGGGAAAATCTGAAACCCAAATGATACTAGGTCTAGATCCCACATTCTGTTCAGCATTAATTTCTGTAATCCGATCTACCAGTGAGGTAGGATTACACACTCGATTACTCACTTTTATACTGGGCCACAAATCATACACTTCATTCCATGTCTTACTTTCAAAATCAGCATTCTGAAATGAATTTAAGAGCATAAAAACTGGTTTTTTCGATCGAGGCAATTCAGTCGCCAAGGAGTTAAATGCAGTCCGATTCCCCTCCACGAGTCCCACATGATTATCCACAAACAAATAAGTTTTAGAGTAATTTTCATTTAGCAATCCTTCCCTTTTAGGCTGAGAAAAGGCTAGTATCAGTGCCAAAAGCGCCAAAATTCGAAATAATAATAATCCTAAATCATGAAGGTAACGAAATCCCTTCCCTTGAGTCGGGGTCCCCTTTAACACACGAATGTCTGAGAAATATAAGGTAGATGCGCTCTTTTTATTGATAAAATGCAGCCAGATGGGAACCCCAATGCTCAATAGTCCCCATAAAAATAGTGGCTGTCCAAAACTAATATTCATAAAAGCTAAAATACAAAAAATCCCAACGAATTAGGTTGGGATTAAAATAATCAATGAATAAAGATTTTTATCTTGAGATCGATATAATTTCAAATTCTAAGGTTCCAGCTGGAGCCGTAATCTGAGCTAAATCACCCACTTGCTTCCCGAGCAATCCTTTACCAAACGGCGAAGACGCTGAAATTTTACCCGTCTTTAAATCCGCTTCCTCTTCAGAAACAATGGTATAGGTAACAAGCATCCCATTTTTCGTGTTTTTGATCTGAACAATCGAGTAAATGGATACTTTAGAAATATCTATAGTAGATTCATCTAATACCCGCGCATTCGCTACGACCTGCTCTAATTTTGAAATTTTTAATTCCAATAAACCCTGCGCATCTTTTGCCGCATCATATTCAGCATTTTCACTCAAATCTCCCTTGTCTCGAGCCTCGGCAATTTGCTTTGCCATATCTTGACGTCCTTGAAATTTCAAAGAATGCAATTCAGCCTTTAACTTTTCAACCGCCTCAGCTGTATAATATTGAAACTGTGCCATCTTACTAATTTATTTAGATTCCTAAAAAACAAAATAGAACGGCTTCCGACCGTTCTACGTAATTTATTTGTAGTTTTGTCTCAGATGCCGAACTAGAATAAATGTTTATTTATCAACACGTAATCTTATTTTTTACCTGACAAAGGTAATTAAAAAGCGATATTTTCCCAAAACAATTTATTCGAAGACAAATTCCGCCTCTTTCATTTTTAATTTTTAAAATATGCGCATCATATTTTTTGGAACTCCAGATTTCGCAGTAGCAAGCCTCGAAGCATTAGTTCAATCAAAATTTGATGTTGTGGCCGTTGTCACAGCTCCCGATAAACCAGCTGGAAGAGGCCAACAAATTCAAGCATCACCGGTTAAAATATATGCTGAAAAAACAGGATTACCCATTTTGCAACCATTGAAACTGAAGGATCCTGAATTTATAAATACCCTAAAAAACTTACAAGCCGATTTACAAATCATTGTGGCCTTTAGAATGCTTCCCGAACAAGTGTGGAATATGCCTCGTTTGGGAACTTTCAATCTGCATGCATCGCTTCTGCCACAATATCGTGGGGCTGCTCCCATCCATTGGGCCATTATAAACGGCGAAAAAGAAACAGGAGTGACTACCTTTTTTCTTCAACATGAAATAGACACCGGAGACCTATTATTCCAAGAGACGGAGGCCATTCATCCGGAAGATACCACAGGAGATCTATACGAAAGACTGATGAAAAAGGGCGCGAATTTAGTCGTTAAAACAACGCAAGCCATTGTAGACCAACAAATAAAACCTCAAGCTCAAAAAGAAAGTCAAGACCTAAAGATGGCTCCCAAACTCACTAGAGAAACGGGCTTGGTCCACTGGTCAAAAAGTACAGAAGAAATACACAATCTTATTCGGGGCATGAATCCATTTCCTGGTGCGCATACGCTATTCCAAGGAAAAAACTGCAAAATAAGCTCCATAAGCCCTCACGTCGAAACAATCCCTTCATTAGGTATTGGCGTTTGGGATACCGACCAAAAAACATACCTCCGAGTAGGTTGCGCTAATGGGTATATCGAAATTCTAGAATGGCAAATGGAAGGAAAAAAGAAAATGAAAATCGAAGATTTTCTCCGCGGATATTCCTTTAATTTTTAGCCGCAAACAAATAAACACCCAAAGGATAAAAATACCCTGAGTCCCCATTTTTAATGTACACCCAACCGGCTGGTTCGTTCACATAAACATAGCCCGTCGACACACCCTTAAACTGCTCAAACCATTGAGCCGTCAAATCCTTAGGTATCGTGATTGCCTGCTGACAAGCACAAACTTTTTGAACCCTAATCTTATTTAACTCTACGATCAATTGACGTGTGTCTTCAACCAAATCACCTTGTCCTCGGGCTAAAGTACTCGCATAATTTTGCGCATAAATTTCTTTAAACCGAATATATTCGAAAGCTAATCCTGGAAATTTTTGCACCAAATTAGCCCCATTAGAAAATGCTTGAATATGACCGATATCCGGGAAACCCACAAAATCACCTCCCCAAAATGCCCCCAAATCTTTTGCCATACTGCCCAAGCGTGCATACCAATTACTTCGACGCAAATACCGTCCGCGGCGATATATTCCTGCATCCACCGCTAAATTGAAATTGTGCAATGAAAGAGCGGTCATTGAACGCCCCCGATTAAATAAATCCATTTGCCTAGCCAATCCTCTTTCACTTTGAAGAAACTTCAATCGATATCCACTAGGGTTGAAAACTTTAGCGAGGGAATCCTTTAATACTTTAAAATTCTCAATTTCTTGTGCCAAGGTATTTCCCCAGACCAACAAAGGATCGTCTGTCATATTGCTCATGGCAAACAAATTTTCCTTGTGTATTGAAGCAGTGTCAAAAGAATAATTTTGGGATTTAATCCCCGATGTATGCTGAATGAAAAAGTCTAAATGTTTAGGGATTTGATCTTGACTTTCCACTCGAACTCGTTCTCGGAACATCCATTGCAAATCTTCGAAATTCACTGATTTGTTTGATTGCTTCTGGCAAATCAATTGCAATGAATCCGTATCTTGAACTCCGAAAACAGCAAAACTACAAAAACTTAAAATGAAAAATAAGCAGATTTTAACAGGCATTATTTGACAGGAATTACCAAAGTCTCCCCTCGTAAGGTCACCTCCTCCGACTTATGATTTGCGTCCATGATGGATTTTTTAGACACTTTATATTTTTCTGCCACCACTCTTAAAACATCTCCTGGGCCAACCGTATGAATCGCTTTAATTTTGACATTTACTTTACTGCCACCTTTAAACCCATCTGAAATACTAGGGTTCATTGATTTTAATTGGTCCACTGTAAGTCCAAACCGCTTAGCCACTCCATTCAAAGATTCACCTTTCTCCGCTGCATATGAATAGGACTTTCCACTAGGCTCTACAACTTTTTCATCCGGAATTTTCTGTGCCTCGGCTTCTTGTTTTTGTAACTCCAAAGCTAATTCAGCCTTTGGAACAGAATCCTTTCCTTGAGAGCTATCGACGGAAGAAACCGTTGACGTAGAATCCATAATAATCGACACAGGGGGCTCCATTAAAACCTCATCCTCCGCTAACTCTAATTTTTCAGCCTTAGCCAGCTCCGTATTTTCAGGGCCTAAAAAATGCTCATAGCCAACAAAAACTAAACCCACAAGCGTTATCAATAACACGAACAGTGTAATTAATGGCAAATTTGAACTTGAACTTTCTTTTAAAAAAGGAATTTTCATGTGTAAAATTTATAAATTATCCTGCGTTTTTTGACTCATAACCGCAACTTTCTCCACTAAATCTTTTTTGTAAAGATCAAGCTTTTCAGATAAGGATTCGTCTGAAATAGCCAGCATTTGAACGGCTAAAATTCCAGCATTTTTTGAGGCATTAAGCGCTACCGTAGCCACTGGAACTCCATTAGGCATTTGCAAAATAGATAAAATAGAATCCCAGCCGTCGATCGAGTTAGACGACTTGACGGGAACACCAATAACAGGCAAAATGGTTGCAGATGCAATCATTCCAGGCAAATGAGCCGCACCACCAGCACCGGCAATAATCACTTGGATTCCTCGCGATCTTGCATCCTGTGCATAAGTCAACATTTTAACCGGGGTACGGTGAGCTGAGACAATATCCACTTCAAATGGTATTCCAAACTCCTTACATACATCAATCGCGTCTTGCATCACTGGCAAATCCGAACTGCTACCCATGATAATTCCTACCATATTATTTAATATTTAACTTATTACACGAATCAAATTTCTAACTTTCTCTGCCTTTTCCTCAATTTCCAATCTTGAATCTCCCAAAATAGTTACATGTCCCATTTTCCTAAATGGCTTTGTTAGTTTCTTCCCGTATAAGAAAGGATGAACCCCCGAAATAGACAAAATTTCTTGCAAACCTTCATATTTAACCGGTCCCGTATATCCATCTTCGCCCAATAAATTCAACATTCCCGAAAAGCATTTCGAGGTTGTTTTCCCTAAACTAAGTCCAGAAATCGCACGTAAATGCTGTTCATATTGTGAAGTTTCATTGGCCCGAATCGTATGATGGCCAGAATTATGGGGCCTAGGTGCTATTTCATTAATTAAAATTTCTCCTTCTGGCGTTAAAAACATTTCAACCGCCAGGACACCCACCATCCCTAATTGAGCGATTAAATCGATGGCAATTTTCGATGCCTTTGTTTCAATTTCATTTGATATCTCGGCCGGTGAAACAAGGAATTCCACAAGATTATGGACAGGATGAAACACCATTTCGACCGCTGGGAATGCAGAGATTTCACCTTTCGCATTTCGTGCGACAATCACCGCTAATTCTTTTGAGAAATTAACCGCTTTTTCTAAAAGCCCAGGTTCGTTAAAACCTAAAGAAATGTCGGACTCATTCTGTATCAACTGTACCCCGCGACCATCATATCCCCCTTTTCCCAATTTATGAAAAGCAGGTAAAAATGAAAGATGATGTTGAATTTCTGTGGCAGAATCAATCAGTATGAAATCGGCCGTCGGAAAACCGTGTTCCTTAAAAAATTGCTTTTGCAAACGCTTATCTTGAATTATTTTCAAAATATGCGGTTGGGGATACACTAATTTCCCCTCATTTTCCAAGCGCTCCAAAGCATCCACATTTACGTGTTCAATTTCGATACTAATCACATCATGCAATTGGCCAAACGAATAAACCGTATTAAAATCTTGAAAGGAACCCTGAACAAAATGTTTAGCCATCAGATGACATGGGGCCTCCGCGTCAGGGTCTAAACATGAAATTTCAAAATCCAAATCAATCGCCGCCTGTAAAAGCATGCGACCTAGCTGGCCACCTCCCAATAAACCTATTTTTGGCAATGCTTCAGACATAATTTGAATTAGAATGGGTAAAATTACTGCTTTTGTTTTACCTTTGGAAATTATTTAGTCTCCTAAAAAATATATTTGACTTTTACGTTAACATTAAATGACAAAAAGAACTCTCGTACTTATCGGATTTTTAGCCTTAGCAGTCGCCAGCAGATTATTTATTTTAGGAGGAACCCAATGGGTAAATTTCTCGCCTATCGCTTCTATGGCCTTATTTGCTGGAATCTATTTTAATCAAAAAATTCAGGCCATTTCCTGGACTATTTTAGCTGTTTGGCTATCCAATTTACTCTTAAACAATTTAGTATACTCTGAATATTATCCTAGTTTTTCTTTCGGATTTGATGGAGTTCACATGGGCATTTTTGCTCTCATCACCATATTAGGAAGTAAACTAAATCAGCAAAAAATCACAGCCTTGAATTTTATAAGTACGAATTTAGTTTCAGGAATTGGCTTTTTTCTATTGTCCAATTTCGCAGTTTGGCTTTCAAGCGATATCACGTATGCCAAATCCATTCAAGGTTTATTAACTTGTTATGCGGCTGGAATACCTTTTCTGAAAAACACGTTAGCCAGTCAATTTATATTTTCGGCCATTTTCTTAGGCTCTTTTGAATACCTAAAAAATCGAATTCCTGCCCTGAATTAATTTATGTTTTTCATCACGATTCCGTCGCGCATGACAAATTTAACTTTACTCATCGACTGAACCGTTTCTACAGGGTTACCCTCTACCGCAATGATGTCAGCTGACTTACAGACTTCAATGGTCCCCAAACTTTGAGATTGGCCTAATAAATCTGCAGCATTTAATGTGGCACTTTGAATCGCTTCCAAAACAGGCATCCCGGCTTCATGCATCAACTTAAATTCACGTGCATTTTTTCCATGACCAAACACACCTGCATCAGTTCCAAAAGCTATTTTAACCCCTGCTTTATAGGCTTTGCCAAAAGTAGATTGTATGATAGGTCCGATTTCCAAGGCTTTCTTTTTAACCATTTCTGGATAGTAATTGGGTATCAAAGCTGAATCCGCTACCGATCGGCCGGCAATGACTGTAGGCACAAAATAAGTTCCCCTTTCTTTCATCAAGTTCATCACCTCAACAGTCATAAAAGTTCCATGTTCAATCGAACTAACTCCTCCTAAAACAGCTCTTTTCATCCCCTCAGCGCCATGTGCATGTGCTGCCACTTTAAACCCATAATCTTTAGCCGTCTTTACAATCGCACGAACTTCCTCTTCAGTGAACTGAGCACCCATCCCATCTTTCGCATAACTTAAAACTCCACCCGTCGCCGTAATTTTAATTAAATCAGAACCTTCTTTATATCGCTGACGAACGGCTTTAGCTGCATCATCGGCCCCATTCACTACTCCATCTTCAGGACCTAAATCTTTTTTAAAGGTTTCATTTATTCCATTGGTATCATCTGCATGACCTCCCGTGGTACCAATCGTAACTCCAGCCGTAAAAATCCGAGGGCCTTCCACGAGTCCCTTATTAATGGCGTTGCGTAAACTAATCACAACATGGGTACCCCCTAAATCTCTAACGGTCGTAAATCCAGCCATTAAATTCTTCTTGGCATTGACTAACGCTTGGTATGCGATATCACCCGGATTTTTAGTAAATCGATCTAAATAAGCACTTGGATTTGTCTCGCTTTCTAAATGCACGTGCATGTCAATCAAACCCGGCATAACCGTTTTATTTTTCAAATTAATCACTTGATCTCCTTTAACCGCATCCTGATATCCGGGCAACACGGCACTGACTTTTTTACCTTCGACAATGATGGACATATTAGTCAATACTTGTAATGACTTAACGTCAATTAATTTTCCGCAGTGAATGATGGTCCTTTGGGAAAGAGCCAGAAATGGACTTAATAACAAGATTAAAATGATTCTTTTCATCGTATTTATTTTTTAGGTAATCGAAATTTCAAAATGGCTTGCACGTATAAACTTGGGAGAAATTATGCCGACTTCAAAATTTTATTTAAGTGATCCCAGAAACTAGGATACGATTTAGCGACAACTCCAGGTTCATGAATAATTAATTCACACAAAAGTCCAACAGGCGCAAAGGCCATTGCCATTCGATGATCATCATAGGTTTCGATTTCCGGACATGTATCTCGGCCCGTAAAATCACCCGATAATTGGTATAAATGATTTTTTTCAAGCTCCACTAATTGGCTCCCTAATTTAGCCAACTCATTCTGCAAAGCCAATACTCGATCCGTTTCCTTAACTTTTAAAGACTCAATTCCGGTCAAGGTAAACGTGATATTTTTAACTGCTGCTACTACACAAATTGTTTGGGCTAAGTCAGGACAATCAGTAAAGTCCCAGGCTGCCGACTCCTTTGAGGGACATTTGGTTAATAAATACCCCCGACCTGTAAATGTGCTTTTTACGCCTAAAAGCTCCATGATCGACTTGATTTCGGAATCCCCTTGCAATGAATTTTCTTTAAGTCCTAATAGCTCCAACGAAGTATCTTCAAAAGGAGAAATGGCCACCATGGAATACCAATAACTTGCTCCAGACCAATCAGATTCTATCGCAAAAGGAATTGATTTATAGGACTGATGCGCGATATCAATCTCGCCATTGTCCCAATCCACCTTAGCCTCAATACCAAAATGCTTCATTTGGGCTAAGGTCATTTCGATGTAAGGTTTCGAACCTAGTGATCCTGTTATTTTTACATGTAGTCCTTCGGGCAATAAAGGAGCCAACATCAATATCGCTGAAATAAATTGAGAACTCACGTCCCCGCGCATAGAAAGGGAACGATTTCCAGCATAGATAAATCCGCCCAAAAGCAACGGAGGATATCCTTCTTTATTTTCATATTCAATATCGGCACCCAATTTCTTTAAGGCATCCACTAAAATACCGATGGGGCGCTCACACATACGAGGCGTACCCGTCATTCGCTTTTTCTGACCTGTTATCGCATAGTAAGCAGTCAAAAAACGCATGGTGGTTCCAGCATCCAAAACATCTGCGACATGATCCTTTTGAGATAACAAACGAATCATGGTTTGGGTATCCCGCGCCTCCGCTAAATTAGACAAGTTACTGAGTTCTCCCCCAGCTAGCGCATTCAGAATTAATGACCGATTACTTTCTGATTTTGACGCAGGAAGGGAAATGATCTCTTGAAAAGAATGTTCAATGGGGAAAAGGCGAATTTGATCCAAAATAGAATACGTGATTAACGCAATTTTAATGTTACTAATGATACTACGGCTAAAATAATTCCAACAATCAAGAATCGAATAACAATTTTAGACTCATGGTAATTTTTCTTTTGAAAATGGTGATGCAATGGTGACATGAGAAAAACTCGCCTACCTTCTCCATATTTCCGTTTGGTATATTTAAAATAGCCCACCTGAATAATGACGGATAGGTTTTCAATGAGAAATATCCCACATAAAACGGGAATCAACATTTCTTTTCGAATAACAATCGCCAATGTAGCAATCACACCGCCTAACATCAAGCTACCTGTATCGCCCATAAATACCTGAGCAGGATACGTATTATACCATAAAAATCCAATACAAGCACCGACAAAAGCCGCGCAAAAAATCGCTAATTCCCCTGAATTGGGTATAAACATCACATTTAAATATTGAGAAAAGACCTTGTTTCCAGACACATAAGCTAATATAGCTAAGGTAAGTCCTATAATTACGGAAGTCCCAGCGGCTAATCCATCCAATCCATCTGTAATGTTAGCCCCATTTGAAACCGCAGTAATGATAAAAATAACAACCAAGACATAAACTACCCATACATAATGATCAGGAATAAAACTGGGCAATAACATATTATAATCAAACTGATTATTTTTCAAAAATGGAACCGTCGTCATTAAAGATTTAGAATCTGTATAAGTCTGAACTTGTGTCCCATCGGCCAGCATCGTTAATTTCGAAAAGACCCTTACTTTAATGTGCTCGTTATAATACATGGTCAGGCCCACAATTAAGCCTAAACCTATCTGACCCACAATCTTAAATTTACCCGAAAGTCCTTCCTTATTTTTTTTGAAAACTTTAATATAATCATCTAAAAAACCCACTGCTCCTAACCAAACGGCCGATAACAATAATAAGACAATATAGACATTGGTTATTTTGGCAAATAAAACGGTGGGGATAATTAATGAAAGTAAAATGATGAAACCACCCATCGTAGGCGTTCCTTTTTTCTGCATTTGGCCTTCTAAACCAAGATCGCGAATTTCTTCTCCAATTTGTAATCTTTGTAATCGGTAGATGACGGATTTACCCCAAATCGCTGCAATTCCAAGGGACGTAATGGTAGCCGCAAAGGCACGAAAAGTAATGTATTGAAATACCCCAGCTCCAGGAACGTTTAGTGTTTTGTCTAAGTATTCAAAAAGGTAATAAAACATTCCTTAGCTAATTTTAGGTTGAAAAAAACTAAAAACAAAGTTGCAAAATTTTGATTGCTTGTACAAATTAGCTCTCAAAAGCGAGGGCCAACATTAATTTATCGTCAAAATCGTATTTAACCCCTTTAATGTCTTGATAAGTTTCATGCCCTTTCCCTGCAATCAAAATAACATCACCCGCTTTTGCTATCTCCTTAACGGCTGTCATGATGGCCAATTTCCGATCACTTATTCGAATGACTTTAAAGGCCATTTCTTTGGGAACTCCGGATTCCATTTGATCTAAAATATCTTCTGGATCTTCAAACCTAGGATTGTCTGATGTTAAAATAACGGCATCGCTGTAATGAGCAACTAATTCTGCCATTATTGGTCTCTTTCCTGCATCCCGATTGCCACCACAACCGACCACGGTAATAATCTTTTGAGACTTATTTCGAATAGCCTGTATGGTTTTAAGTACATTCTCTAAGGCGTCTGGGGTATGTGCATAGTCGACAATTCCCATTTTATGATTAGGTCCCGCTAATTGGTCAAATCTCCCGGGAGCCGTTTTCAACGCGGACATTTGGACTAAAACTTCTTCTTTGTCCTCCCCTAACAGAATCGCTGTTGAATAGATGGCCAATAAATTATACGCATTAAATGTGCCGATCAATTGGGCATGAATCGCTTGACCATCAAATTCTACTTGCAATCCTCCCACTCCATTACTAATTATTTTCGCCTTAAAATCAGATGAATTCAAAATCCCATAGCTGTATTTTTTAGCCTTCGTATTTTGAAGCATAATTTGGCC
>CAMDJW010000023.1 GCA_945901025.1 Spirosoma fluviale
TAAGGATAAGCAGGATGATCAGCAGCTAATGAAACATCAGACACAGGTGTGAAATATTTTGAAATACGATTATCTTTCAAACCCACTAAAAAAGACTCAATTGGACCACCCATACGAGTATCATCCCATTGCCAGCAAATTTGTGCCACTGGCATAATATTGCCATTTAAAGAAACTAGAAAATTTTCTGAATTCGTATTAATTAATCCAGCAGGATCTGCCATCGCTTTTTCACCTTGTGCTTTAGCTAGTGCAGGATTTACTTTCGATAAACGCATTGCCAATCTTAGTCGCATAGAGTTTACTAGCTTCATCCAAGCAGGGATACTTCCTTTATAGCTAGGGTCAAATTTAGTGAAACCTGTATACGCTTTATTAGCTGCAAAATCAGATTGAATTTCATCTAGTTGTTTAAAAAATTGATCGTACAAATCAGATTCTTTATCATAATTGATTGTAGGCGTAGTCGCGCCATAATTTGAATAAATTACTGGCCCATGATAGGCAGACAATTTAGAAATTGACATGATGCGAATTAATTTTGCCCAAGTAGCAAACAATGGTAATTTGTTTTCTTCTGCCAATCTAATTACCTGCTTGGAAGGAGACATTACGTTATTATATGTACGACCCCAGAAAGAGTTCCAACGAATATAATATGTGGTGTTATTTACATTACCCACAAAATCAGTAGGGGTATTCATGTAGCCCATCCAAGAATCATGTAAAAGATCCTCTTCTACTTGACCACCGAAAAGGTTCAATAACATCCCAGAAAAAGGAGAACCTACCAGGTTAAAGTCTTGCTTTAATAATTGATCAGAAATTTGATTAGGGTTTTGATTTATTTTCTCAAATTCTTCGGTGCAAGATACTAGCGCAATCAAAAATAGTGACGCAAATAATATTTTTTTCATAACAATTGATTTTAATTTTTAATTAAAAAGTTAATTTGACATTAAAGCCCACTGATCTAGTAGAAGGCATACTAAATACATCATTTGACTGCATTCCATTGGCAGTACTCATAGATTGTTCAGGATCAAATGGTGCTTCTTTGTAGAAGAAAAATAAGTTTCTAGCTACTAAAGAGAAAGAAGCATCTTTGATTAGGAAAGAAGCCTTATTGATTTTTAAGTTGTATCCAAAAGCTAATTGACCTAAACGTACATTAGTTCTAGAAAAAACATAAGGTTCCATGATTTTATTTCTATCACCAATAGATGAGTAGTAAAGGACTGGATCAATGGAAGTGACCGCCGTACCAGTACTCGATACTGCGTTAATTGGAATAGTTGCATTTAATCTAGCATCCGCAGATCTTTGGCTTGCACCGTAAGAATCTAAGAAAGCTTCTGTTTTAGAAAAGGCAACACCCCCAAATTTTCCATTGATAAGAACGCTAGCAAAGAAATTTTTGTAGGTAAGATTATGATTCCAACCTGCAATTAAATCAGAATTAACGTTACCTACTTTTACTTGCGTAGCAGCTTTTGTCGGAACACCAGCAGGACTTAAAATTATTTGACCCACACTGTTTCTGTTGAATTTAAATATGTACAAATCTTGGAATGATCCACCTGCTTTAATAATCGAAGCAAAACCTTCATCATCACCACCTACTTGATAGTTTGGATTAGAAGCGATTAATTCCACTATTTCGTTTTGGTTTCTTGATAAGTTGATATTCGTGCTCCAAGCAAAATTATCAGTTCTAAATGGCTGTGCGTCAATCGTTAATTCAAAACCCTTATTCACAATTTTACCAGCGTTTACAAAATAGGAAGAATATCCTGATCCAGAAGGTGCTGCTAAAGAGAGAAATTGATTCGTACTAACAGAATTATAGTAAGTGAAATCAAAGCCTAATCGACCATTAAAGAATTTAATATCAGTACCTAATTCGTTGCTTGTAATGATCTCAGGGTTCAAATTTGTAAATGGAACCTGACTATTTCGGTTTATACCCCCAATTCCGCTTGGTCCACCAGCACCGCCAATGGAATTCCAAGGATTAACCACATTAAATGGAACCTCATTACCCGTCTGTGAATTAGACGCTCTAACCTTTAAATACGATATCGCTTCAGGTAATTGAATCATTTGACTTATTACGGCAGATAAACCAAAGGCAGGATATAAATAAGATTGATTTCCAGTTAATGCCAAAGTTGAAGCCCAGTCATTACGTGCTGAAACATCTAAAAATAGTACTTCCTTGTAACCAATGTTAGCACTTGCAAATACACCTTGCTTAACTGTTTTACTTATTGTCGAGTTAAAAATGACATTATATGGCATATTTGAGAAAGAGAAGAAATTAGGATACTGTAATGAAACTGTACCATTCGCCACATTCATACCATCGTTGAACGTATTATTTTGATAACTAGCTCCTAATAAACCCGTTACACTTAAGTTACCAAAATTGTTGTTATAACTTAATATACCATCTGCATAAACAGCTTGATCCTTGTATTTGGTGTATGACCAAGACCCATTAGGACTTACACTCACGGAGTTACCACCAGCAGCATATCGATTATCATACAATACATCATTGTAGTCAATATTGGCTCTTGTTTCAAACTTCACGTGATTCATAATATCATAAGACAATTTCAAATTCGCTATAACACGGTTGTTCGTTGCCAATTTTGAGTTATTGTTTAATTCAAAATAGGGATTATTTTGAAACTCGTACGTGGAATACCAAGATTGTTTGTAAAGGTTTCTACCTTGATCGAAAACCTGATAATTTTCTTTGTAAGAAGCAAAATCCTTGTCACGCGCAAAAGTATACAAACCAGTCAGAGGGTTATTGTAATAACCTGCACCAGGACGGTTGTATGATTTTTCGTTAGCAAAAATAACATTTGAACTTAAGGTAATTTTGTCATTAAATAATTTTGTAGATTGATTTAATGTGATCGTATTTTTACCATACGTATTTGTTGGCATCGCTCCTTTAGAAGTAATATTAGAGTATGAAAAATAAGCAGTAGTCTGATTATTTCCTCCACTCACATTGATGGAATTCGTTGCGATTGTTCCTGTTTGAAAGAAATCATTCACATAATTCTTTTGATAATTTCCTTTCGTTTTTGACCAGTTCAAATCTCCACCTACAGTACCGTAATCAAACTGAAGATCAGGGATACCGGTTACTTGTTCAAAAACCGTACTAGAATTAAAATCAACGACTGTTTTACCCGCTTTTCCTTTTTTAGTGGTGATCAAAATAACACCATTCGCACCTTGGCTACCATATAAAATGGATGCATTTGCACCTCTTAATACGTTAACTGTTTCGATATCAGCCGGATTAATAGAAGACAAACCATCACCGCGGTCATTTCCACCGTAAGAACCTGGCTGAGCTCCTTTGTTGTTTACCATAGGCACACCATCAATCACATAAAGAGCCTCACTTGTTCCTGAAAGTGATCTAGCACCTCTTAAAACTGCTTTTGTTGATCCTCCAACACCTGAAGCACTTACTTTAATGTCTATTCCAGCAACTTTACCACTTAAGGCTTCCATGAAGTTTGGACCAGCCGCCCTTCTGATTTCCTCACCTGCAAGTTGTTGAGAGGCATAGGTCAACGACTTTTTTTCACGTTTAATCCCCAACGCAGTAACAACGACTTCATTTAAGTCAGTCGATTGCTCAGCCAAAGAAACGTTTACGATAGATTGAGAAGCGCTTACCGCGACTTCTTTGGATTCGTATCCAATAGAAGAGACTTGTAACACAAAACTTCCATTAGGAGCTTTCAAACTAAATGTTCCATCAGCATTCGTAATGGTAGCTAGGTTACTAGCCTTAACCTTGATAGATGCAGATGCAACTACCTGATTATTGACACCGGTTACTTTACCGGTAACTTGCCTTGTCTGTGCAAATGTGGCAGAGAAAATGCACATTGCACAAAAAAATAATAGCATTCTTTTCATAAGAAGGTTGTTTGTTTGTATTAATTGGTTAAACATTTTTTAAAAATTAATCTTCAAAAAACGTATTTAAAAAATTAAAAGTTGAAAAATTTGATTGAAATAAACTGGATTTTTAAAAAAGGTAATATGGTATTTATAAATGAGATTAAACTTAAAATTTAAATCAACCTGATTTTTTATAAAAAATCCACACATAAATACTAAAAAAAAGTAATTATCCCAAAAAAAATAAAATTTATTTAAACCTTTCTAGACTAAAAAATTTAATCTGCATGCAGTTTTGAGTCCATAATAATTAGTTAAAATTAAATAGTGAGTGGATTCTTTTATTTTACGGGAGTGGTAGCAAAACAGGTAGCACGAGAGGAGTTTTCAGGTGAAATGTGAGTTTGTTTAAATTTAAACGAAGTTCGAAATAACCCCTTTAACGATCCAATTTTGCTGACGATTTACAATGAAAACTCGTATAGGGAGAGATATTAAAAAACAAAAAATCAAATAAATATAAAATGACATTTACAAACCTTTTGTAAAATTATCGGTTTATAATGTTAGGTTGTTTATATATTAATACAATGTTTTGCTCATAGAATAACAACCATAATATTTTGGTTTGGTATTACAAAAAGGGAATAGGGTTTAACCTTCTCCCTTTTTTGTTATTTATTGAAGAGGATTTTGAAAAATCTATTATAATCATCAATTATGATAAAAATCGCTTTTAGCCCAATCTATTATCATGAGCTGCCAGAGGGACATCGCTTTCCCATGTTAAAGTATGAGCTTATACCTGAGCAACTACTTCATGAGGGTACCATCAGTCGGGATAATTTATTTGTCCCAAATAAGTGTGATAAGATGAATATTTTACGAACACATGATGTAGATTACTATGAAAAATTAGTCAATCAACAATTAAGTCCTTCAGAACAAAGAAAAATTGGATTTCTGCAGTCTCCTGCATTGATTGAACGTGAATTAGTAATTACCCAAGGGACGATTGATTGTGCCTTATTTGCCTTAGAACATGGATGTGCATTAAATATTGCTGGAGGAACACATCATGCATTTGCCGAAAGAGGGGAAGGTTTTTGTCTCTTAAATGATCTGGCAATCGCTGCAAATTATCTTCTTCACAGAAATCTAGCCCGAAGAATATTAGTGATAGACTTAGATGTTCATCAAGGTAATGGCACAGCAAAACTAATGAAAAAAGAGTCTAGGGTTTTTACTTTTAGTATGCATGGTAAAAATAATTATCCGTTTCATAAAGAAATATCAGACTTAGACATACCACTACCAGATGGCATTACGGGCCAGGCGTATCTAGAAATTCTAGATCAGACATTATTGACTTTATTAGATACAGTACAACCTGACTTTATTTTTTATTTATCAGGAGTAGATATTTTATCAACTGATAAATTTGGAAAGTTTAATGTCAGTATAGATGAATGTAAACAAAGAGATGAGCTTGTTTTAAAAATGGCACATGACAATAATATACCTGTTGCAATTGCTATGGGTGGCGGTTATTCACCTGATATCAATGATATCTTACAAGCCCATTGCAATACATTTAGAGCTGCCGCTAGATTATTTTAGTTAAAAAACATAGCTTTATATGTATAAAATAAAAATCCCCGCATGACTACAATTAATAATTCTATCAATGTTTTCAACGAGCCATTAATGATTTGTGGAACCAGTCCAATGACGGGGGCATATCGAGATGGTTGCTGTAACACAGGTATTAACGATAGAGGTACACATACGGTTTGTGCTGTAGTGACAAATGAATTTTTACAATATTCAAAAAGTATGGGCAACGATTTGACCATGGACTATCCTCCATCTGGCTTTAAAGGTTTAGTGGAAGGAGATAAATGGTGCCTTTGTGTTTCAAGATGGATTGAGGCATATCAAGTCAATGTTGCACCTCCAATAATATTAAAGTCTACACATATTAAGACCCTGGAGTATATATCACTAGATGAGCTAATGAAATTTGACTATAAACCATTGGCAAATGACTAATACCGATTGAATTAAAATAAATTTTAAATTAGATAAAGTATAGAAAAGCTATTATTAATCCCGCTCCTACTTATTAATTGTCTTATCATGGCACAAACATCAACTGAGATAATAGGCAACCCCATTAGAATTGGGAAATTAGAGGTAGCACAATTTGATTTCCCACAAAGGATGAATTGGCATGATGCAAAAAAGGCTTGTGCTACATTGGGTAAAGGCTGGAGTTTGCCAACAAAAATGGAGTTAAGCCTGTTGTATCAAAATCAAGTTAAGATAGGTGGTTTTTCAACCAGCTATTATTGGAGTTCAACTGAAACGGGCATTGATAATGCATGGAGACATAACTTTAGTTTTGGGATGACTGGATTTATTGCTGATAAGGGCAATGAATATTTTGTTCGGGCTGTAAAGGTCTTTTAAGCCTAAGTAATTTTATATATTTTTTGTAGCAAGATTCAGTTGGAGATTATCACTCGAAAATTGTTATTGGAGCTCGCTTATCAAATTTTTAATGAACTTTAAAAAGATCGAGCACAAGGGAGTGATTTTAACTCATTCAAATCATATCGAGTATACAAAGAAATTGAAATAGATTTTACTTGTTGAGATCCTGATCCGATTAAAAATTGATTGTAGCCGTATCGACTCGGCCTTTGGGACCACCAGAATCCACCTCCAAAGGGTGGATTCTTTTATTTTACAGGGTTGGTAGCAAAACAGGTAGCACGAGAGGGGTTTTCGATCGAAATTTAAATTGTTTAAATTTAAGCGATTTGAAAATGTCTTAGAATTAGAGACACACCCATTTTTATTCCTCATCCCAAACAGGCAGAAATCCCTTATCCCCCAAAAGTTGAATAATACTTCGAAGTAAATAACTATTATCAAACCTTAATACATACTTACGTCCACCCTCTTTCTCTTGAGTCAACATTTTTTGATCAATAAGTTTCTTGATTTGTCTTGAAACCTCCGAGTCTACTTTTATAAAGTTTTAGGTTTCGTCTTGATCCGATTAAAATTTGGTTTGTTAGTCCCCTCCAAAATTTTCTAAATTTCTAAAATTTTCCATGTATCCCCCCATTAAGGGTACTCCAGACTGCAACCCCTCAGGCGCCTGGGCAGGCGAGTGTCTCCCCCTGGGTCAATTCTGACCTAGCATAAATTCATTTTTAAACATTTAACGGCATGATTTATCAATCAGAAAAATAGTGGTTACCGCGGAAGGTTGTTTATCAAAATTCAATAAACATGGTCATTTAATTTAAGATTAGGTTTAAGTAATTAATTATGGGAACGATACTCCTTCGGCGTTTGACCCACGCGTTGCTTGAACAAGCGCATGAAATGCTGTGGGTATTTAAAGCCCATCTGAAAGGCAATTTCATTGATAGTTTTATCGGAATCGAAAATGCGGTTTTTTGCCACGTCGATGGTCTTGTTTTGGATATAATCTTTGGCGGTTAATCCTGTTTCTTTTTTAATCAAATCGCCAAAATAATTCGCCGATAAATGTAACTCATTCGCGAAATAACCCACGGATGGAATGCCGTTCACTTGGGCTTGATCGGATTCAAAATACTGATTCATGAGAGTTTCAAAGCGCTCCAAAATACCCTTGTTGACATGCTCTCGAGTAATGAATTGACGGTCATAGAATCGTTGGCAATAACCTAAAAATAATTCGATATTAGAAACAATCAACTTCTTCGAATGCTTGTCGATAGGCTGCTTTAGTTCAAAGGCGATTTTAGCAAAAGAATCCAGGATCATTTGGCGTTCATCATCCGATAAATGCAGTCCTTCATGAGATGCGTAATGGAAGAATTTAAATTGAGCAATTAGTCGGCCTAGGTTGGTCCCAATTAATAAATCAGGATGGAAAGCCAAACCATGTCCCATCGGTTGGTAAGGAACTTTTGGATTATCTATTTCGACGATTTGTCCCGGGGCGAAGAAAATTAGCGTTCCTGCTTGGTAATCATATACATGTCGACCGTATTTCAGGTCGCCGCATTTCACATCCTTTAGAATGATACTAAAAAGGCCATATTGAAAGCGAATCGTATCCGCATCGCCCCATTCGCGGATGTTCGCTTTGGAAAAATCGATTACTGTCACTAAAGGATTTAGTGTTTTGTGATTATTGTCTGCATTGTATTGATCAATGTTTTTAACGGGGTAATTCAGCTCCATAAAACGATTTTAAGCAAACAAATTTACCAATTATCTGATTCGGCCATACTTAAATGATTTTGAAACCGTAAAAATGGTAGAAAAAACCGGAATTTATCTATTTAGTTAGGCGCACTAAGTGTGAAATTTGTAGCTTAAACAAAAACCTATGAAATCAATCGTATTATTTTTAAGCTTTTCGCTCCTAACCATTTCCGGCGCATGGGCGCAGACTCATACAGAAGAAACCATCAAGCAATTATCGAAAGATAAATGGCAATGGATGGCCAACAAAAACGTGGATAAATTAGCAGTGTTATTCGATGAAAAATGTGAGTTTGTCCATATGGGTGGAACCTGGGGGAAAGCACGCGAAGTGGACATCATCAAAGCCGGATTTATTTGGTACAAACAAGCTGAAGTCTATTCTACCAAAATCAAATTCTACGGAAATACTGCCATCCTTTTAAGCGACATCGATTTAGTCGCACAAGTAGGAGGAAACGTCGTGACGAATCCCTTTATGGTTACCGAAGTGTATGTTTTGGAAAACAATACCTGGAAAATGGCCCAGTTAACGTTCTCACATTTATCTCGTCAAGTTAAATTAGAACAATAGATCCCATGAAAAAAGCACTTTTAATTTTGAGCATCTTGCTCATGACGATTTCAGGCGTTTTTGCGCAAACAAACACAGAAAAGGAGTTGATTCAGTTGTCGATGGACAAATGGCAATGGATGTCCGACAAAGATGTGAACAAACTTGACAAATTGTTCGATTCTAAAGCCAAATTCGTTCACATGAGCGGGACGTGGAAGAAGGACGAAGAGTTAGACATCATCAAAACGGGACGCATTTGGTACAAGAAAGCGACGGTGAAAGATACGGCGGTAGAAATTTCGGGAAATACGTCTATCGTTTGGAATCGAATCACCTTGGATGCCGTTGTTCGGGAACAAATAGCGGTTACTGAATTCACGGTTACAGAGGTTTATCAAAAACAAGGCAAGGATTGGAAGTTGCTTGCATTGACCTTCAGCAGCGTGCGTGATACCCACCAAATCAAGCATTAATCTTGTTTGAAAATTATAACGATTGAATGTATTGATTCCCTATATTTGCTTTGATTCTTTTAAATCACCTATTCTATGATCAAGAAATATTCCGTTCGCATTAACAAGAAAGTCCACCAAGTAGAGGCGGACGAAAACATGCCTCTTTTGTGGGTGCTCCGAGATATTCTCGGCATGGAAGGTACTAAATATGGTTGTGGCTTGGGATCCTGCGGGGCTTGCACGGTGCATTTAAATGGAAATGCAGTTCGCTCTTGCCAATTGCCGATTTCGTCCTTAACTGGGATGGAAATTACAACGATCGAAGGCTTATCTGCCAAAGGTGACCATCCTGTTCAAAAGGCGTGGTTGGACGTTGATGTCGCTCAATGCGGCTACTGTCAATCAGGCCAAATCATGAGCGCCGCCGCACTCTTGAAAAGCACACCGAATCCGACAGAAGAGGAAATTGAGAATTTCATGACCGGCAATATTTGTCGGTGTGGAACCTATACCCGTATTAAAAAAGCCATCCAACTAGCCGCTTTGAAATCATGAAAAAGACAGACTCAAATTACAGCAGACGCTCGTTCTTGAAAGTAACATCGCTCTCTGGAGGAGGCATGATGCTGGGTATTTCTTGGTTAGCAAGTGCGAAACCGGAAGACAGTTTAGCGGAATTAAATATCGAACCGGTATGGCAAGAGGTGACGAGTTTTATCAAAATCGCGTCGGATAATTCGATCAAAATATTCTCTCCTAACCCGGAGTTTGGCCAAAACGTGATGACCTCTTTACCGATGTTAATCGCGGAGGAACTAGACGTGGATTGGAAGCAAGTAGAGGTGGAACAAGGAAATTATGACCCTAAAGCTTTCCCGCGCCAATTTACCGGTGGCAGCCAAGGTATTCGCATGGCTTGGAAGCAATTGCGGACGGTAGGTTCAGCAGCACGTCAGATGATTTTGACCGCTGCTAGTCAGGCTTGGAATTTGCCTGTTTCAGAATTGACCACGGCGAATGGCATGATCACGCATGCGTTCAGCGGGAAGTCAGAGACCTACGGAACTTTTGCCGCTGCGGCAGCGAAATTACCCGTACCGAAGGACATCGTCTTGAAAGGAAATCAATCATTCCGCTTAATTGGAACTCCGCAAAAGAATGTGGTCGCACCTAAAATTGTTCAAGGAAAACCCTTGTTCGGGATGGACTACCGCGAGGCGGGGATGTTAATTGCGATGACCGAACGGCCTCCGGCTTTTGGTATGCGACTGAAATCATTCGATGCAAACGTAGCGAAAAAAATGCCAGGAATCGTGGATATTTTCCCGATAAAAGTCTTTAATGATGACCACAAATTTGGGGGCTTTGATACGTGTTCGTTCAACGAGGTAATTGCTGTCGTGGGCAAGTCTACTTGGGATGTGATGAATGCGCGCAAGAAAATTAAAGCCGTATGGGAAGTAGCTCCAGAAAGAAAGGAGAAGGGGCAAAATAATCGCGAAACTACGGTTCCATCCGGACTAGAAAGTACGACAAAACATTATGCCAAAATGTTTGAAATGAGCAAAAAGCCGGGCGTCATTGAGCGAAAAGATGGGGATCCAGAAAAGGCTTTTGCGGAAGCGAAACACGTGATTGAGCGGACTTATACCGCACCTTTTTTAGCACATAATATCATGGAACCGACGAACACGTTTGCACATTATGTGGGAGACAAAGTTCGGTTTGTTGCACCTATCCAAATTCCAGATTGGATTATGCCGGCCATCGTAGCACGATTAGGTATTCCCAAAGAAAATATATCGATTGAACTAGTGCGTATGGGCGGCGGTTTCGGTCGTCGAGCCTATGGACATTATATGATTGAGGCAGCTTTGATTTCCAAGCAAGCGAATGCGCCCGTTAAATTAATTTACTCGCGCGAGGATGATGTGAGTGCTGGTATTTACCGACCGTCATATCAGTTGACCTACCGCGCAGCTTTCGATGAAAACAAGAAATTGATTGCCTTTCATGCCAAAGGTGGAGGTGTTCCTGAATCCCCTTTACATGCGAATCGTTTTCCGGCAGGAGCGATTGACAATTACCTAGCGGAGAGTTTTGTGATTCCATCGAACATTACGATTGGCGCTTTCCGTGCTCCTCGTTCGAATTTTAATGCAGCGGCAGAACAGTCGTTCTTGGATGAGATTTCAGAATACATGAGCAAGGACCCGATTGCGTTTCGTTTGGAATTATTGCAGCGGGCCAAAGATAATCCGGTAGGCAAAACCAACGATTACGACGCGAGCCGCTACATGGGCGTGTTGGAATTAGTTCGGGAAAAATCGGGCTGGGGAAAACTGGAGAATGCAGGTAAAAAGCGCGGAGTTTCGGCGTATTTCTGCCACAATTCCTATGCGGCTCAGGTCATCGATTTACAGGTGAAAGGCGATCAAGTTACGGTCGAACTAGTAACTACTGCCCTAGATTGCGGCGTAGTTGTGAATCCAGAGGGAGCTAAAAACATGGCTGAAGGTGCGGCGATTGATGGGATTGGAAATGCCTTGTTTGGTCAGTTGACGTTAACGGATGGCAAGACGGATCAACGCAATTTCGACACCTATCGGATGATTCGCCATAATGAGGCACCGAAGAAAATCGATGTGCATTTTGTGAAAAATGAAATAGATCCTACAGGTTTAGGGGAGCCACCTTTCCCTCCGATTTTTGGGGCGATGGCAAATGCATTGTATCAGGCGACGGGGAAGCGTTTTTACCAACAGCCTTTTCAGCCACAATTAAAAGGGTAGATGATAAATGAAAAATGTCGTTGTTATTATTCATTTGATGATTTCAATTTTAGTTTCATTTCAAACTACCGCTCAAAGCTCAGAAAAACCTTTGCAAGGTAATTGGACAAAAGGTCCTTCTGAAAGGTTCTTTGGCGATGTTTGGGTAGAATATTTCATTAACGATTCTGAAAGTGACTTCCTTGCTTCTAGGGTTTTATTTGAACCTAAAGCTCGAAGCAATTGGCATAAACATACGGGTAAACAAATCATTTTTGGAGTGGATGGAGAAGGTTATTTTAAAGAAAAGGGTAAGCCAATGATTCAACTAAAAAAGGGGGATTTAGTAGAAATTCTTCCTGGTGTCATTCATTCTCATGGTTCTATAAATAAACAGTTTATTCAAGGTGTCATGATGAATGGTGTTTCGAAAAAAGAATCTACTGTGTGGATGAATCCTGTTTTAGAGGAAGAGTTGTACGAAAAGTAATGGTTGCAACATTACACCTAGTAAGGGAGGTAGATTTAAAATGAGGTCAATTTGACGTAAAATATTTGTGTGCAAAAAGGTGAGCAAGTACGTGTGATTTTAACATATTAGGAATTGATTAAGATGTCAAAAAGTAATTATAGTTTAATTTGGAATGGTTTTGATTCGAATAGGATAGGTTATGAAATGATTCCATTCTACCGTACGGACTACTAGAAACCACTCAGGTCGAGTGGTTTCTTTTATATTACACGGGGGTGGGTAGCAAGAGAAGGGATTTCAATCAAAATCTAGATTTATTTATAATTAATCAATTCAAGGAATAACTTGTACATGTCTGCTTATAATTGATGATTATTTAAAGTAGAATTACTTACAAATGCAAAAAGCCAGCTTTTAGCTGGCTTTTTGCAAAAAAAGAAAATATTTATTTAATTAATTCCTTTCGCGCCAAAATAAGTGGCCGGTGCAGGAGATTTGTATTCTTTTCCGTTCAACGTTAAACCAGTCGTTGAAAAGAATGGAGTGAAATTTGTTTTAGCTCCTGTTAAAGCTGGAGAAGAAGATTGTAATCTAAAATCCCAGCTTGTATTATAAGTAAAACTAGCTACCGGCGTATCATTTAATGGGAAATTGACAAATTTAGGATCTTTTGTCGCATCACCTGCAGAACCTGCGTAAATGTCATTTGCATTTCTTACCAAATCAACTACACCTGCTTTGAATCCATCAAAAGCTGTAATGGTACCATTGGTAATATGTTGAGGAATCGTACTTTTTTGAGTTCCAGAAGCAAAGAAATTGTATTCCATTTTACTATTTACATCAGGACCAGTGGTTGCATTAACACCAAAACTAGGCGCTTTATTACCAAACATACTGTTAACAACTAAATTGTTATACACGTAAGCTAAAACTCCAGCCTCTAACCAAACCGAACCACCCTTTGGTTTATTTGGGTCTCTTCTCCAACCTGAGTTTATAATCGTATTATTATATGCATAAATTTGAGCTTGAGGTCTCGAAGCGCTAGCACCACTGTTTGATAATTTAAATGCATTTGTATTTGGGCTAAACATAATGTTTCCAGCCGCATCTACTTTTGTACCCGCCTTTACGTTAATTGCTTCTCCTCCTGATTCACCCACAGCATGAAAAAGATTATTCATAAAAATGCAACTTCCTCCTTGAACATAAATCGCATCTTCACCATTATTTCTAAAAGTTGAATTTGTAATTACATATTTACCTGTCGGATTGTTTGTATTAAAAGCTACCATGTTTTCTCCACCTGCTGCCTTAAATAATCCTAATACCGAACTTGGAGAAGCTGAAGTCGTCGTTGCGCCCGTGTATTCCACAATTACATTATCAAGAAGTATTTCGCTACACGTTTTACTACCAATTATACCTCCCCATGCTCTTCCAAACGTATTAGCTACTGTTCTCTCAGCACTTGGTATCGTAAATAATACGGGCGCAGATTTTGTACCTACTGCATATAATTTACCGTGAACAATAAATTCAATTTTCGTCTTATTTGCGTCTACTCCTCCAGTGGCCATAATGATTTCCACCCCTTCCTCAATTGTTAACGTAGCGCCAGCTGGTACATTGATATGTCCTGTTACATTCACAGTAGAGTACTTTTTCCATACCCCTGATACATCACCCTTTGCTGTGATTGGATCATTCGCGCTTACTGTAATAGAACTAGTGGCTACTTCGCCTTTTTCCTGCGTTGTCACCTTAATAGTCGCACTTCCTGGCTTTACGGCCGTAACTACACCATTGTTTACTTTAGCAATCGTAGTATCTGAACTAGACCAAGTAACATTTTTATTTACTACATTGGTAGGCAAAACGGTAGCAACCAAGGTAGAAGTTTCACCTGGCTTAATGCTCAGTGATGCAGGAGACACACTAACTCCTTTAACTACGATAATCTCTTCTTCTGGTTTACAGCCCCACATAGTGCTAACGACCAAAAGCGCGATAAATAATTGTTTTTTCATTTTTTTGTAAGTTATAGTTTAAATTTAAATCCTATTTGAAAGGCAATTCCATTTATATCACTTCGCAACAAGGTTCCAGCTGGATAGCTAAAATTTTCCAACAGCGTTTGATTATTTTTATTTGATTTTTTCAGATATAATTCGATAGGTGTGTTGAGCAAATTGGATGATTTGATATAAAAAGTAAACTTCTTTATTTTTTTCTCTAGAGATAAGTCCAATTGAATAAATCCTTTTTGCCATGTATCATTATCTAAAAACCTGGAGATGGCAAATAACTTATCACCTGTATAATTAGCACTAAGCTGCACATCCACGTTTTGTTTGATGTTCTTATACAGAAGCGTGAAATTTGCTAGGTGAGCAGCTTGTCCATTCAATTGCCGTGTTTGAGTTCCTGTTTTTAGGACATTTTTGATACTGGAGGTTGGATCTGAATTTAATTCATAATATACTTTGGACGTTGTGATTGCTGAATTCGTAAACGTATAGTTCATTTTCACACCAAAATTGTAAAAGTATTTTGTGGCATCGATTTCTAAACCATAGTTTTTAGCCACACCGAAATTTGATGGAACCAAAAAAGAACCCTGACCCTGATCGATAATTCCCAACTCAATAGGGTTATTTATATTCTTGTAAAAAGCACCAATCAAGAATTGTTCGGATGGACTTGGATATAGTTCATATCTCAAGTCAAAATTATCTGCAACGGTGTGTTTTAAATCAGGATTTCCCATTTCTGTAAATTCCTCATTTATAATTTTATAGGGCACAATCTCGAAAAAACTAGGACGATTGATTGCCTTCGTATACGAGATTCGCATTTGCTTTCCCTCTTTAAAAATGTATTTAAAATGAAAAGAAGGAAGTAAATCCGTGTAAACCTGATTTCCAACGTTTTTAACATTGGCTATTGGATTGATCAAAAGATAACCCTGATCCGTATTTTCAATTCGCAGGCCAGCGTTGAGCTGATAATGTTCAGCATTTAATTTTCCTTGAATATAGCCCGCTTGAATTTTTTCAGATGCGTCGTAATTCAACGGATCTCCAATAGCCCCAAATGGATTGTATACAGCGTATAAAATTTCTGAGTAATCATTCCAATCAACCCCTTTGATTAAATTATTTTTTTGACCAATTGGCTTTCTGTCATCAAATGGCCGCAAATTGTATTCATTAAAAAAATTAGAGCGATTTTTGAAACGATATAAGCCACCAGCTAAGAAATCGAAGGTAGCGTCATTTAAAGCGAATTGTGTACTAAAATTTATTTTTGCAGTCAAATCTTCATCCGAATTATGTTCCCATCGAATATCCGCTCCACCTAACGTAACGACCGATATCTGATTCTCCACATTATTTCTAACCGTGGATACGGTATGTACTGTTGTGTTTTCTGGAGTTTCATTCGTCGCTAATGCATAGGCGAGCGACCAATCTAATTTGAATCGATCCTCAAAAAATGAATCTTCTCCCATTAAGGCACTGTGCAAAATGTTTTGATGTGTGTACCTAAATCGCGTCCCATAAGAAACATTGTAATTTCCACGTCCCGGATCGTATCCAATCGAATAGTCTATACCCTTCGAATCCCTAATTTGATAATTACTAAAGTCTAAGTACGCCGTATACCACTGAATTTTATGTTGCTCAGAAAAATAGTAATCTAATTTGCTGTGCAGACCCAATCGCGTTTGTTGGTCAGAAAATAGACGTGTAGTTTTACCCGTTAAGACAGGTAAATTAGAGGCATCACTCGTGGAAATATTTGACCCGTAAATGGTATTATTGTTTCCTCGGTTACTGTTTTGAAAACTAACTCCTACCATGTAACCTAATTTACTTTTAAATAGTCGACCGCCTAAAAAGGAATTAAGGAATAGATTAGGTAACGGTTTAGTGTAATTGATTTTTGTTAAGTCGTCAGAAAAATCTCTAAACCTAGCGGCGTATAAATTTGAATTTAATTCATAAGGGGATTTTAAATCAATTGCTTGATGATTATATGATTGGAAATCCTGGGAAAAAAATAAGTCATTATACCCAGAACTCAAATTAATTGAAAACGTAGTCAAATTGGGTGCGTCTTTCATCACCAAATTTATGGCCCCACCTATTCCATCTCCTTCCATATCGGAGGTAGGCGATTTGATCACTTCTAATCGCGCCAGCATGTCCGCGGGAAAAATATCAAGCGGAACAAACCTATTCTTATTATCGGGACTCGGAATCTTAAGTCCATTCACTAACGTGAAATTATAGCGTTTATCCATTCCTCGTAAGGTCGCATATTGCGCATCTCCATTACTTGTTCGCTCTAAGGTTATCCCGGAAATTCGCTGGATCACATTCGCCACTGTAATGTCGGGAGATTGTTCAATGGTTTTAGCACTTACAATATTGGCAATACTTGTTGAATACTTCTCAATATTCCGTGCCGCAACATCATTATTTTTATCAATTGAAGCACTAACAATTACTTCATTTAATTCGGCCGCATAGGGTTCTAATTCAATGATATTGGTAGAAGCATTTGATAATGTTATTTGTATCGTTTTATATCCAACTAAACTAAATGATAATTCAATCGGCAGCTTATCTGATTTAATTTTAAATTCACCATTTAAACCAGAGACCGTATAAAGGTTTGATGAAGAGGTTGATCTAATATTGACCAGACTTAATGGCACTTTTGTTTTTTGGTCAATGATCGTGCCCTTTATATCCATACTGAAAAGACCGTGAGAAATAGCTGTAAAGACAAATAGCCAACAAATTGGTTTTATTACTTTTTTTATCATTGAGGAAAATTACTTCAGAAAAAAAAATATACTATTTCCAAATTGTTAATTATAAGTTATTTTTGCAGTCAAGCCTTTTGATCTAGCTTTCTAAACAATAGTTTTATTCTTAATACTACATTTTATGAAAAATATCTGTCAATTATTGTTTGGACTAACTATCACTTTTTCAAGTTTTAGTCAAACCATAAAAAATAGTATTGAGAATTATCATTCAGAAATAGTATCCGGATATACTGACTCAATCATAAAAAATTTAGATTACGTTGAAGACGGGATCAATTTTTGTGTGATAGGCGATTGGGGTAGACATGGTCAATTTTATCAAAAAAAAGTTGCTCACCAGTTAGGCACTGCATCCCTAGGAATTGATGCTGACTTTATTGTCAGTACAGGGGATAATTTTTACCCCTCAGGAGTAAAAAGCGTTCAGGATCCTAGTTGGAAAAGTTCTTTTGAAGATGTTTACACACATCATTCTAGCTATATTGATTGGTATGTTGTGCTAGGAAATCACGATTATCGAACAAACCCACAAGCAGAAATAGACTACTCGGGCATAAGCGCCCGGTGGAAGATGCCTTCAAAATACTATAGCTTACATAAAAGCATTAACAATGAGTCAAAACAAACCGTTGGCTTTTATTTTTTAGATTCCAGCCCATTTATAAAACAATATTATTCAATAGAGGATGAGTTAATGCGTCAAAATGTAATGAAATCAGATACTGTTGAACAATTGAAATGGCTTCGATCAGAGTTGAAAAAAAGTAAAGATACTTGGAAGGTGGTTGTAGCACATCATCCCATTTATACCGCCGGAAAAAGATATGGACAAATAAATGAAATGTCAGGATCTATTCGTCGACTATTAAACGAATTTAAGGTTGATCTCGTAATTGCTGGCCACGAACATCAGTTGGAATTTGACAATCCAAAAGAAAAAGACACCTTTTATCAAATTATATCAGGAGCAGGATCAGAAGTTAGAAAAATTAACAGCAAGGCTAAAACGGAATTTGCTAAAAGTGAATTTGGATTTGCCACTATCGGAATGAGTGAGCAACAATTATTAATTCAATTCGTGGATTGGCAGGGAAATGTAATTTTTAAAAAAATCATTGATAAAAATTAGTTGATTGTTAAATGAAACAAACAAGAGAGCACAAGGAACTAAATTTAAATCACTTGGTATAAGTTTTACGTCGTAAATCTAATTGGACTTTTCCTTAAGGAGTGTTTTACTTTGCTTCTAATTTAATAGTAAATTCATTTTAAATAAAACAAATTCCTTTTTAAAATGAGCAGCAAATAAACGAGCAAGACCACTCTATTTCATCCGATTTTACTGTGTTTCAAAAATCAAAAAATACAAATAGATTTATCTGGTTTAGTTTTGATCCGTTTAAGATACAATAGGGTAGGGTTTCCTTAAACCGTACGGTAAAGGTAACCACTCAGGGCGAGTGGTTTCTTTAATTTTACGGGAGTGGTAGCACGAGATGGGTTTTCGAACGAAATGCGGTTTTTTTAAAAAATAAACACCCCTTTTGAAAAGACTATATTTGTCAAATTTTACTGACGATTTACATCAGTTAAAATTTATAACCAAACCCCAAAAATTTGGTATCCGTTCCTGCTATTGTTAATATATTGTATCCAAAACTTATTTTTTTATAATCTATCCTAATCACAAATCCAGCTTGTCCAAAATTATGATTATCCTTTTGGGTATCTACCCAAATAATTGGCGCTAGTGAAGTTCCTATTGTTAAATTTTTATGTAAATTAACTTTGAAAAATGCAGTTGATACACCACCGAAACCAATTTTGCCATTACCATCCGCAAATACCATCAAAGAACCTTCTAAAAATTTAGGTTTTGATTGTGCATTTGCATTTTGAGAGATGAAGGAATAATTGCCCACTAAGACCAGGATGATTAAAATTATTTTTTTCATTTTTTTGATTGATTATCAGATGATTTAATAAAATTGATGTCTTTATTTTTAGGTTTAAACTTTGATAAATTAATGATATTTGATGAAAGCGATGTTTATTATTAAATATTAAATAATGACCAAATAATTAACAAAACACCTACTTTATTAATTTAATATTTTGATTTACAAACTCTAATTAATAATTATGTTACTCGCATTAAGTTTGTATTCAGTTAGTTAAGCTCTAAAAATGTTTTTTTAATGTATTTAAATAGTTTTAGATTTTTTTGTATTTTAATGATATTTGCCTTTTTAAGATTTGACCATTGTTTAGGTGCGGATATTTGAGGAATCGTAAAGGATTCTAAAACAGGCAAACCTATAGTGGGGGCCTTAAAATAATTATGCTTGATTCAAGGAAATTGTCAGCCAAAATTTGATTAATGATGATTTATTCTTTGATAATGTAATTATTCAGGTTTCAAGAAATGCATTATATAGTTCTTGAGCCAACTAATTGGCTAAATTCTACTGCTTCTCTGGCAACTTTTACCCCTAAAAATTTCTGGGATTTAAGGGCAAAACACTAAACTTGATAAATTGTCTCTTTTCGCTTAAAATATAGAAATGATGCAGTCCCCAAAACAGTAATTCCAATACCAATCAGATAGGCGGTGCTTGTAAAAAAAGGTAACCAAGTAAATCCTTTCGTCCCAAAATTTTTATATAACAAAACGAATACGCTTCCGAAATAACCTACCGAATCCGACATGTACATCAGGTAACCTAAATTTCCTTTATACCTAAAAAATGCTAACCACCTTTCAAATAGGATCGTATGAAAAAGTAAATAGGGTAAATACATGAATAAACCCATGAATATCATCCAATAAATAGGGCTCATGTATTTTGAATTGAATAAATAGGTACAAATTAGAAAACAAACACCTGCCGCGATACACAGTATGATGGATATATAAAATGCATTTTTGTTACTATTAACAAATATCATGTTGCCAATAATAACAAGCACGATGACCGCAATTGGAATTTCAGCAAAAACCAAGATCCAAGGTGTAGACAAATAACCTAATTCAGTCCAAAGTTCAACCGCGAAATTATCCCTTAAATCTCTAAATACAGTAAGTCCCAAATAAATTGAAACTATCAAGATTATTCCTGGCCAAAAGATGCTTAAGAATTTTTTTCGATCCGAAGCATTCATGGGAATTCGTTCTGTTCGCAAAGCCATGTCATCTTCGCTTGGATCAGGAATGCATCCCAACATCCAAATGCCAAGTACCAAAAGTGGGATAAATACCAATGCCGTGTAAAATGGCATCCATTGTTCTGATACAGAAAATTGCTGAATTAAAAACAAACCAATCGATTTTACAATCCCAGAAGCAATCATAAATGAACTCGCCATACATGCTCCTAAAATTTCAGTTAATTTTCTACCCTCCAAAAAACTAAATACCACACCCCAAATCAGGCCTAAAGGTAAGCCGTTAAGCAGCATGCACACGGCATTATATGGATAAGGAATCATCCCAAAACCCACTAACGAACTAAATGCAATACCCATTAATATATATAAAGTAGTAACTCTTTTGTGAGGTTCTAACTCTGAAATCATTTTAATCCCGATAAATTTAGAAAGCGCATAGCCAATTAATTGGAGTATAATAAGTGCTACCTTGTAATCTATTCCCCAAAGGCTGATTCCTTTATACGTTCCAGCTGTAAATGGTTTTCTGAACGCATACATACTGCAATAGGTCAAAAATGCCGCACTGCTACAAAATAAAATAAAAATAATTGGCTTTGATTTGCTTAAAAAAGACGTCAGGTTTTTTGATGGGTACATAAGGAGAATTTTAATTTAAAGCTATACCCACGCGATAGGGATGTTCTTTTATGGCAACATCAAATGCTAATTCGCAGGTATCCAAGGTAAAGCCTTCTTGAATTAGCTGAGTAAAAGGAAAATCTTGATGATGCGTTTCTAAAAAATTTACTGCCTCTATAAAATCCGTTTCATTATAATTATGTAAACCTTTGATGGTCCAAATTTTCCGCACAATTGTTTCTGCGTTAAGCAAAATATTTTGTTGAGGAAAAGTTGACCCAATAAAAACGGCAGTTCCACCCACAGAGAGATGTGGAAATAATAAGTTGATCGTTGTGGGTTCTCCACCAAAATCTATAAAACAATTGACTTGTAAATCTAGAGAGCTTAACCAATCTGAAAAAATTTCTGGTTTTTGTAAGATGTCTACATGAACTGTATGGGTGGCACCAAACCCTTTGCTTATTTCTAATCGATCATCTTTAATATCCACCGCAATGATATTTTTAGCTCCCTTCGTTTTTGCCATAGCACATGCGATAATCCCCAACATCCCAACACCCGCAATGAGGACATTTTCTCCGTCAATTTTACCCGCGATTCGTAGGGCACCTGCAGCTGTGGCAACGGCACAATTAACAATAGTCAAAACAGGAACGGGCAATTCGACCTTAGGTTTAATAATAGGCGTATGGGACCTCAAAATAATATATTCACTTAGGCCGCCATGCAAATGACAATCAGAGGTAATTTGCTCATGTCCATATTTAAATAAATTAGCTGCTTTTTGAGGTATGCCTTTTTGGGACATTGGATCCTCTGGATCACTCGAATAAATCGCCCACGTGATTCGATCACCTACCTGAATAACTTGATGACGAATATCAGTTTGAGATGCATTTTTGCCGAATTCAACAATCGTTCCACAAATTTCATGACCTAATATAGTTGGGTTTTTTTCTTTTCTTTTACCCGTAAAAGTTAATATATCTGATTTGCATAAGGTCGTATAATCGACCTGAACTAAAATTTCACCATTTTTTAGGACTGGAACTTCGGTTTCTGCAACTTTTAATGACATAGATTCATTATCAAAAAAAGCATATTTTGATTTAATCATTCGTTTGGGTATCGTTTTATTGGGCTTCCAAAATTAAAATTGTATCAATGTAAAAACTAGTACGATCCAATAAATTTAAATCAATAAATTCAATGATCAATTTGGAAAACTTAATGGAAATAAGTTATGGTGTTTCTAAAGTGTAGAACATGGACTAAATTTGCCAGCACCTAGGTCAGCGAATATCCATTTATGATATGGTGATTCAAAGTTTAAAAGAAGGAAGTAAGCGATTTATGTCAAATTCGTTAACGGCCAGGGATCATTCAATGATGGTTCGAGACGCATCTGTGGGTCAATATCCTAAAGCCGTGATTCTTTCATGTTTAGACAGTCGGGTTCCGGTGGAGGATATTTTTGATAAGGGAATTGGCGATTTATTTATAGGACGAGTTGCAGGTAATTTTGTAAACACGGATTTATTGGGAAGTATGGAATTTGGCTGTAAGGTTTCTGGAGCCAAACTTATTTTAGTAATGGGTCATCAATCATGTGGCGC
>CAMDJW010000024.1 GCA_945901025.1 Spirosoma fluviale
TAGCCATTTGTCCACATGGAGAAAAATTATTGATCCATACGTCCAATTTCCGAAAAGTAAAGCGGATTGAAGATATCATTCAAGTTTTTGCCAAAGTCCAAAAACAAATTCCTTCAAAGCTTTTGTTAGTGGGAGATGGTCCCGAAAGAACAGCTATAGAGGTATTATGTAGGGAATTGGGGGTTCAAGCAGATGTTCGTTTTCTGGGTAAATTAGATACGATTGAGGAGGCTTTATCTTTGGCGGATTTATTTTTACTTACTTCCGAAAAGGAAAGTTTTGGTTTATCTGCACTTGAGGCGATGGCCTGTGAAGTACCTGTCATATCCTCGAATGCCGGTGGCATCACGGAAGTAAATATTCATGGGGAAACAGGATTTGTTAGTGAAATTGGAGATGTGGAGGATATGGCAAAAAATGCAATCGCTATCTTGTCGGACCCTGTTTTACATGCGACCATGAAAAAAAATGCATTAGAACGTGCCAAATTATTTGACATCAAAAAGATTCTACCCCTTTACGAGAAGTACTACGAAAAAATTGTGGGTCAAAGTTGGCGCTTCCCCAATCCTAGTCTTTTAGAAAACGATACTGAAATCGAGGACTAATCCATTACTCTAACGCTTTGTGGATCAGTTGTTTGTTCCAGTAATTCCATCATGCTTTGATGGAGAACTGGATGTATAAAATGGGGAGCAATCTCAGCCATGGGAATTAAAACAAAGCGTCTATGCGCAATTTGAGGATGCGGGATATCTAGATGCTCACTGCTGATGATTTGATTTTCAACAAAAAGGATGTCAAGATCTAGTATTCGAGGACCCCAGATGACATCGCGCCGACGGCCCAAAAACAATTCGATATCTAATAATTCAGACATGATTTTTTCTGGTTTTAAATCGGTTTCTAATGAAATTACTTGGTTTAAAAAATCCGGCTGATCTGTTTTTCCCCAAGCCTCCGTTTGATAAATTTTAGAAAATGTAGTGATTCGACCTATTTTTTTTTCAATTTCAAGGTATGAGTTTTTAAATATTTCAAGGGTATTTCCTAGATTGCCACCTAAAGAGATAAAAACGATAAAAGACATAAATTTTTTAATTTAAAACAAGATACGAAATTCCTTTTTATGCTTTTACATTACAATGGAAGATGAATTAAAACCTGGAGTTCTTTTGATCTCAGAACCATTTCTTGAAGATTCGGCATTCCATAGGTCTGTGATATTGCTATGTGAGCATTCTAATTCACATTCTTTTGGACTTATTTTAAACCAAAAGCAAGAGGTCGTATTCGATTCAATCGTAGATGAGAAGGTATTGGAAAATGTACCCTTGTTTTCAGGGGGTCCTGTGGATCCGACGATCATGCAATTTTTACACCGTAGGCCTGATCTTATTCCCGATGGGATTGAAATTTCCAAAGGAATATTTTGGTCGGGAAGTTTTGAAAAAGCCATTGAGCATGTGGTTAGTGGCGCCATTAATTTCAAAGAAATCAAATTTTTTATCGGGTACTCGGGTTGGGGTGCGGGCCAACTAGCCCGTGAGGTGAAGCAAAATGCTTGGTATTTACATCCGGCTCGAGAAGATTACGTCTTTGATGAATCGAATAAAAATTTATGGCGGACAGTACTATACGATAAGGGAGGGGATTTTAGGGTCTTGTCGACCTATCCGGATGACCCAACATTAAACTAACTTATTCGGGCCCAGTTGGTCGTGTCCTTTTTTTGTTGGCGCACCTGCTCCCGAATCATCGCATTTTTTTCATGTTCTAAATTGGGATCCTCATTTAATATGGATGAAGCGGTCTCTCGAGCCACTTTTAAAATCTCCCCATCCTTGGATAAATCAGCAATCATTAGGTCGATTGCCCCACTCTGTCGCGTTCCACCGATATCCCCCGGACCTCTTAATTGCAAATCCACTTCCGCGATTTCAAAGCCATTATTCGTCCTTACCATCGTTTCAATGCGCTTTTTTGTATCCGCTGAAATTTTATAATCGGTCAATAACAAACAATAACTTTGCTCTGCCCCCCGTCCTACCCGGCCTCTTAGTTGGTGCAATTGCGCTAATCCAAATCGCTCCGCACTTTCGATGATCATGACGGAAGCATTAGGGACATTCACTCCCACTTCAATAACGGTCGTGGCCACCATGATTTTGGTTTCATTTTTGACAAAACGAGCCATCTCGAAATCTTTGTCGGCCGGCTTCATTTTCCCATGCAATATACCCAAAGGTATTTCAGGGAAGGCCCTTGTAATACTTTCGTGCCCATCCATTAAATCTTTGAAGTCCATTTTTTCAGACTCCTCGATGAGAGGATAAACGATGTATATTTGACGCCCTTTTTGAATCTCACTTTGGATAAAACTGAAAACCTGTAAACGATGCGAGTCATATCGATGAATCGTTTGAATAGGCTTTCTGCCCGCAGGCAATTCATCAATTACCGAAACATCAAGATCCCCGTATAAAGTCATGGCTAAGGTTCTCGGGATCGGAGTTGCCGTCATGACTAAAACATGGGGATGAATTTGCTTATTCTTATCCCAAAGTTTGGCTCTTTGAGCTACCCCAAAACGATGTTGCTCGTCAATAATGCAAAGTCCCAAATTTTTAAATTGGACCACATCTTCAAAAATGGCATGTGTCCCCACTAAAATATTTAAAGTACCGGACTCTAATCCCTCATGTATTTCCACGCGATCTTTCTTCTTCACAGATCCCGTGAGTTTGGCAATGGAGATGCCTAAAAGATCAGCAAACTTTTTTAATCCCTGAAAATGTTGGTCTGCTAAAATTTCGGTGGGGGCCAATAAACACGCCTGGGTTCCATTGTCGATGGCGAGTAACATGGAAATAAAGGCAACAATGGTTTTTCCGGAACCCACGTCCCCTTGAAGCAGTCGATTCATTTGATTGCCTGAGCGCATGTCTTCAAAAATCTCTCGAATAACTTTCTTTTGTGCTTCCGTTAATGAAAAGGGAAGATGATCCTTGTAAAAGGTAGTTAATAAAGCAGCAGAGGAAAATACTTGGCCCGGAAAAGCTGTTTTGCGAACTAAATTTTGCTTGATTAAACGCAGCTGATTGTAAAATAATTCTTCAAATTTCAACCGTCTTCTTGCTTGGTGTAGCCAATTTTCCGACTGTGGTAGGTGAATGTGGTAGAGTGCTTCTTGCTTAGAAATTAATTTAAATTGCTGAATAATCTCTTGAGGCAATGTTTCTCTTATATATGGAAATGAAACTTCCAATAAACTTTTTTGTAAGGAAGCAATCAATTTGCTGTCGATGTATTTCTTACGTAATTTTTCAGTCAGCGGGTAAATGGGCTGAAAAAATTTCTCTGAAATCTGTGGACCTTTATAGGCCTCTATCTCAGGATGGGTCATTTGAATTTGGCCATTAAAAACCCCTGGCTTGCCGTAAAATAAAAAATCTACCCCACTAATTAATGATTTTTCAATCCATTTAACTCCTTGAAACCAAACTAATTCGATGCATCCCGTCTCATCACAGCACTCAGCTACGAGTCTTTCTCTCCGGCCAACGCCTATTTTTTCTTTGTATTTGATGCGTCCAATAAATTGGACATTTTCCATTTGATCATTGATTTCACCGATAGGCGTTAGTAAAGTTCTATCTTCATATCTGAATGGAAAATATTGGATCAGGTCCCCAAATGTGAATAGCCCTAATTCTGATTGCAGTAAAGACAAGCGCGCGGGAGTCATCCCTCGCAAAGTCGCTAAATCTGAATCAAAAAAATGGGATGTGGACATTGATCAAAAATTTTGTGAATTTAGGTATATTTACAAAACCTTTACATGGATTTTTTTAAAAGCTTTATGGAGCGCGTATATTTTTCTACTTTGAAACAAAAATTACAAAATCTGAAAACGATTCTTTCAATCCTCCTTTTTGTTCAATTTTCTGCTTTGGGTCAAACGCCTGATTGTGCTTCGAAGGTTTGGGTGGCTACGGATAAAAAAATTATTTTGTTTGCCCCTGAACCGGGTGAAAATCCTACTCCCATTTTAATGCCGGTGAACGGCGCAAAAACGCCGGGAATAAAATGGTCATGGACACCTAAATTAGCCTTATCTGATCCACTAAGTCTTAATCCATATTTTGATGTAAAGGGATTAGGTGATTTAGGAGGGAGTGCATTTAAGACGACTTATTTTATAAATGGTTATTTACCGGGCGCAACGACTGCAGCAGATTGTCGGAATTATGCTACAATTGATGTTATCGTTTTGGCAAGAGTAAAGCCATATGGCGCCATATCCCCTAATAATGATGATTTAAATGATTATTGGACCATAGATAATATTTCATCTTATCCATACGCAGAGATTTATGTGATGGATCGCTGGGGCCTGAAAGTATTTGAAAGCACTGGCACGATATATGAAGAAAAACCCTTTAGGGGAAAATATAACGGGAAAGACTTGCCCACGGGGACTTACATGTACGTAATTCGACCTAATTTGGAAGATTACCCAGATGCTTACCCAGATGTCGTAGGAAATTTGACCATTGTAAGATAATGAAGGGATATTTAGATCAAAACATTCAGTCGGAAGGATTCGTAGTGAGCCAATTTGAGGATTTACTCAATTGGGCTCGGGCAAGTTCTTTATGGCCAATGAGTTTTGGTTTGGCTTGTTGCGCGATTGAAATGATGCAAACTTTTGCCTCTGGATATGATTTGGATCGCTTTGGCGTATTTCCAAGGCCTTCCCCTAGGCAATCCGATGTGATGATTGTGGCTGGTACGGTTACATTTAAGATGGCAGATCGAATCAGAAGGCTCTATGAACAAATGCCGGAACCCCGCTATGTGATATCGATGGGTTCGTGTGCCAACTGCGGTGGCCCGTATTGGGAACATGGTTATCACGTTGTTAAAGGGGTAGACCGAGTAATTCCTGTGGATGTGTATGTCCCTGGTTGTCCGCCTAGGCCCGAAGCTTTACTAGGGGGAATTTTGAAATTACAAGAAAAAATCAATCAAGAAACGCGTGTCGTACCCCAAATTATTTTGGACGCCATCGCTCAAAAAGCCTAAGGATGGAAGCGATAGAAATAAAAAATTTGATTGAAACTGAATTGAACCTCTCGGTTGAATGGGACGAAAAATCAGGTCGCATCACAGTTCAACCTGATCATTTAATTTCCAGTTGTGATTTTTTATGGCGCAATCCGGCGACTTATTTTGATTCACTTTCTTGCCTTACCGCGATAGACAATGGTCCTGAAAATGGAACGCTTGAAATTATTTATACCCTTTACTCTATCCCCAACCACCTTACTTTTCACATTCGATTGGAAGTTCCTCGATTGCAAGCAGATGGGAAATTACCCGTCGTGCCTAGTTTGAGCGGGATTTGGAAAACTGCCAATTGGCACGAGCGAGAAGCATTTGACCTTGTGGGGGTTGTGTTTGAGGGTCATCCAGACATGACTCGCATTTTGTTGCCAGCCGACTGGGTCGGTCATCCACTTCGCAAAGACTATGTGGAACAAGAAAAATACCATGGAATTCAAGTGAAATTTTAGCCCATGAAAATTGCTGGCTTTACCTTCATTCGGAATGCGATTAAAAACGATTATTCGATCGTGGAAGCCATCACATCCATCTTACCTATTTGTGACGAGTTTGTTGTGGCCGTAGGACAATCAGAGGATAATACCTTGAGTCTAATTCAAGGAATCAAATCAGATAAAATCAGGATTATTGAGACGATTTGGGATGACACCAAACGTGAAGGGGGGAGGGTTTTTGCTTTAGAAACGGATAAGGCTTATCAGGCTATTTCACCAGATACTGACTGGGCATTTTATATTCAAGGGGACGAATGTGTGCACGAGGATGATCTGGATAGTATTTTAAAGGCCATAAATGAGCATCAGGAAAACGCTCAGGTGGAGGGTTTATTGTTTAAATATAGGCACTTTTACGGGTCCTATGATTACATCGCATCTTCTAGAAGGTGGTATAGAAAAGAGATTCGGCTTGTGCGATTTAACCCCCTCGTTCATTCCTATAAAGATGCGCAAGGCTTTCGCAAAGACGGAAAAAAATTAAAAGTTAAAGAAATATCAGCGCATATTTTTCATTATGGTTGGGTGAAACCTCCCGTAGGTTTGAACCAAAAAGTGAGGAATTTCACACATTTTTATCATGATGATGCTTGGGTTGCGAAAAACGTTCCAGCGGATTATGAATTTGATTTTGGAAATGCAGAAAGGCTAATCAGGTTTGCAGGTACGCATCCCAACGTCTCTCAATCTCGCATCCAGGCACAAAATTGGGAATTTGATTTTGATCCAGCGGTACTACGTTCTAAGATGAGTTTGCGTCGAAAGGTTTTGCAAAAAATAGCCGATTGGACGGGTTGGCATATCGGAGAATATAAAAACTATCACCTTATTTGATGGAAGAAATCCAATATTTCCCGGCAAAAAGGAAGTTGGCATCGCCCTACTTTTCCATTTTAATTCCGAGTTGGAATAACCTCCCATACCTTACTTTGTGCATTAATAGTATTCGGAAATATTCCGTCGTCCCTTTTGAATTAATCGTTCATTTGAATGAATCGAATGACGGTTCAAAAGAATGGGTTGAGGCTCAAGAAGATATTGCATTTTCATATAGCCATCAAAATGTGGGTGTTTGTCATGCGATGAATGCCATGCGGGATTTAGCTACGGCCGATTACCTGTTGTATTTGAACGATGACATGTATGTGTTGCCTGGTTGGGATGTAGCATTGAAAAATGAGATTGATTCTTGTGGAACCCAAAAATTCTTTTTCTCATCCACGATGATCGAGCCACGGGCACAAAGCACTTGTTCGATTGAAGCGGATTTTGGCAACAGTATTGAAAATTTCCAGGAAGAGAAATTACTTAATTCGTACCGTCAATTTGAATTTCAGGACTGGCAGGGAAGTACGTGGCCACCCAATGTTGTTCACAAAGATCTTTGGGATTTGGTTGGCGGATATTCTGTCGAGTTTTCTCCGGGCATGTATTCTGATCCAGATTTTTCGATGAAGTTGTGGAATCAGGGAGTTCGTCTATTTAAGGGTTTAGGAAAAAGTAGGGTATATCATTTTGGATCTATTTCGGTCAAACGAGTGAAGCAAAACAAAGGATATTATCAATTTATCCGCCATTGGGGGATGACCTCCTCTACACTTTCGAAATATTATTTACGTCGGGGTGATAAATTCGACGGCCCTTTATCGCAACGCCCGATTCCCAGCATGGTGCAATTAAAGAATCTTTATTACCGTTTAAGTCTCCCTTTTAGAAAATAGAAATCAATAGTTTGAAGCTGTAGAGAAAACTGCCCAAAGCAGATTTTCCTTTGTAAGCTAGCATCGCCCGGTGGTGTTTAGCGACGGTGAGGAATCTACTCGCGCGCGACATGAGGCTTGTAGAGGCAAAATTTCGGGCTAATCTTATTAATATTTCGCGCTCTGAACCTGCAGGACAGCGCGACGCTATCAACTCCAGTCTTTTAACGATTCGCGCATTGCGTTCTTTCCGTGTAGTATAATTCTTCTTGCCTTTGCTTAAATCCGCTCCAACTGTATTCGAATTATGTTGACGGTAGTTAACTAACGTTTGTGGGAAATACCTAACCCCATTAAGCGATGCAGCAGCAAATCCGAGGATATAATCGTGCCCCACAAATTCAGCGAAAGGCAAAGCTAGGTCTATAATCTCTCGTTTAAATAACATGGCATGCCCCATTGCTTTGGTCCCAAAAACATAGTTCAAAGCGTTCGGGTAATCACACAAATGATTGCGATCTGAGTATTTGCCTGTGACTTCACCTAAAGCATTTGATAAGGCAGAATTGGCGTAAATTAGTGAATAAGGACCTATAGCCGCTGCCAACAAACCGATTTTTTCCGGCAACCATACGTCATCCTGATCTGATAGTGCAATCATTTCGCCTTTCGCGGCGCGAATTCCTATTTCGAAAGTGGCGATTAGACCTTGGTTAACAGAATTTTCAATGAGTTGAATGCGTGAGTCCTTTGCGGCATATGCTTTTAAAATCGCAAGTGAAGAATCCGAAGACGCGTCGTCCACAAAGATAAATTCCAAAGTTGCATAGCTTTGAGCGAGCAAACTGTCCACCTGTTCCCTGAGGTATTTATCCCCGTTATAGGTGGCCATCACAATGGAAATTAAGGTCGACATTCGGATTAGTTTCTGAAAATTATCGTAATTTGACCAAAATTTTGATATAAAGCCGCATTGAAAACATATTTTCGTTTATTATCCTACGCTGTTTCTGTCCGTAAATATGTGTTTCCATACTTCGGGTTTTCCTTATTAGGCAGTCTATTTGGGATTTTGAATTTTACCTTGCTGATTCCTTTATTGAACGTTTTGTTCAATCAATCAGCTCCCGAGAATATTCAGATCTACCGCTATTTACCCGCTTTTTCGTTTAGTCCTTCCTATTTTTCTTTTCTATTTAATCACTATTTCTATGGTGCTTTGGAGAATTTTGGTCGAATTGGGGCGCTGAAATATGCGTGTGGGGCGATTATGGTCTCTGTTATTTTGGCTAATATTTTTAGGTATTTTTCTCAGAGAGTTTTAAAAACAGTGGAAGCGGATACGATTGCATCTTTGAGACAAGCCGTTTTCCAACGAGCTATTCGCTTGGATTTGAGTTATTTTACTGAGCAGAAAAAAGGAAATTTAATGTCACGTTTGACCACGGACGTCCAAGAAGTGGAGAATAGTATCGGCCGCGCCTTTACCGCGACCTTCAAAGAAATTTTCACGTTAATCCTATTTTTTGTTTTTCTGGCCAGCATGTCGGTGAAGTTGACCTTATTTTCCCTCCTTATTTTACCTCTTTCTGGGGGTGTTATCGCAACGATTACCCGTCGTTTACGTAGAGCGGCAGGGGAAGTTCAGCAACATTTGAGTGGTTTGATTAGTTTGTTGGACGAGATTTTTGGAGCTATGCGAGTGGTGAAGGCATTTAGGGCTGAAAAAATGATGGATGATCGATTTGGAGAAGGAAATCAAAAATATCGTCATTCTTTATTGAAAATGGTATTCCGACAAGAACTTACTTCCCCCGTTTCTGAAACGCTTGGGGTTTTAGTCGTAACAGGGATTTTATTGTATGGAGGAAGTTTAGTTATTTCTGGGGAGGGAGAATTAACTGCTTCAACTTTTATTGCCTTTATTGCCACATTTTCCCAAGTCATGCGTCCCGCAAAGGCCATTGCAGATGCATTTTCAGGAATACAAAGGGGCATAGCCTCAGCGGATCGAATCATTGAAATTCTAGATACTGAATCTGAAATTAAAGTGATTGAGCCAATCGTTTCTTTGAAAGAATTCACTACTAAAATTTCGTTCGAACAGGTTGGTTTTGAATATACCCAAGGGAGAAAAGTTTTACATGAGATTAGTTTTGAAATTCCAAAAGGCCAGACGATCGCTCTTGTCGGTGCTTCTGGTGGAGGAAAGTCCACTTTAGCCGATCTGCTACCGCGGTTTTATGATCCAACCTTAGGCCAACTAAAGATTGATGGGTATGATATAAAACACATTCCATTAGATGATTTGAGAGGTTTAATGGGTATCGTTACGCAAGAATCTGTTTTATTCAATGATACCATTTTCAATAATATTGCTTTCGGCACAGAGGCGACCTTAAGCGAAGTGGAAGCTGCCGCAAAAATTGCCAATGCCCACGAATTTATTTCCGAGAGCGCTGATGGATATCAGACCATTATAGGCGACCGTGGGTCCAAATTATCCGGTGGCCAGCGCCAGCGCATTTCCATCGCAAGAGCCGTTTTAAAAAATCCACCCATTTTGATTTTAGACGAAGCTACGAGCGCACTAGATAATGAATCCGAAAAATTAGTTCAAGCTGCACTTGGAAATTTAATGAAAAATCGGACTGTGCTTGTCATTGCCCACCGATTGAGTACGATCCAACATGCAGATCAAATTCTTGTCATAGAACAAGGAAGTATTGTAGAAAAGGGAACTCACCTTGAGCTAATGTCCATTAAAAAGGGAGTTTATGCAAAATTGAGTCAATTAATCTAAGTCCTTTTTCAAGTTTTATTAGATATTCAGATTTTTAAAAGGTAATTTTGCACAAATTATCAGAAATAAGTTCAAATCAATTTATGTCAGTATCCTTATTAGCGAAACGCATTCAAGCATTAGAAGAGTCATCCACGTTGGGAATGACCAAAAAAGCCCGAGAACTTGCTTCTCAGGGTCATCAAGTAATTAGTTTGTCGGTCGGCGAGCCAGATTTTAAAACACCAGCTCACATTTGTGATGCGGCAAAAAAAGCCATTGACGACGGATTCCACGGATATTCTCCGGTAGCAGGTTATCCTGATTTACGTATGGCAATTGCCAATAAATTAAAGCGTGATAATAATTTAGAGTGGGGTTCAGAAAACATTGTGGTATCTACCGGGGCGAAACATTCGTTGGCCAATGCCATCGCGGCATTAATCAATCCTGGAGATGAAGTCATTATTTTCTCGCCCTATTGGGTTTCCTATTCTGAGATGGTGAAGTTGGCCGAGGGAAAATCGGTGCTTGTGCAAGGCGCTTTTGATAATAATTTTAAAGTGACAGCAGAGCAGTTTGAAGCTGCAATAACGCCAAAAACTAAAATGGTGATGTTTTCATCACCTAATAACCCAACAGGTTCAGTCTATACAGAATCGGAATTAAGGGATATCGCCAATGTAGTGGCTCGTCATGAAAAGATTTTTGTTTTAGCGGATGAGATTTATGAGTACATCAACTTCACACAGGGGGGTCACTTTTCAATCGGATCAATTCCTGAAATAAAAGAACGTGTTATTACGGTCAATGGAGTGGCGAAAGGTCATGCGATGACGGGTTGGAGAATTGGATTCATTGCAGCCGCCAAATGGATTGCCGATGGAGTAGAAAAATTGCAGGGCCAGGTTACATCAGGGACAAATTCGATCGCACAAAAAGCATCTGTTGCTGCATTTAATGGTCCTTTAGATCATGCGCATGAGATGAAGGAAGCCTACGATCGTCGTAGAAAATTAGTGGTGGGTAAATTAAGAGAAATACCTGGCTTTAAAGTGAATATGCCTGATGGAGCATTTTATGCTTTTCCTGATATATCCTATTATTTTGGTAAATCGGATGGAAAAACAACGATCAAGGATTCAGATGATTTTTGTACTTGGTTGTTGATGGATGCTTTTGTAGCCACAGTTGCTGGTTCTGGTTTTGGAGCTCCTGATTGCATGCGTATTTCCACTGCGGCAGCTGATGAACAATTGGAGGAAGCCTGTGAGCGAATTAAAGTAGCCGTAGCTAAATTAAAATAGAATCATTTAATGTAATATTTAAGAAAGTCAGAGTAGAATCTCTGACTTTCTTTTTTTATATTTATACCTATGGAAATAATTTCAGTCATCATTTTTGTAATAGGCTATCTAGCTATTGCATTTGAACATCCATTAAAAATCAATAAAACGGCAACTGCTTTATTGACTGGAGTACTTGTTTGGGTGGTATTTGCTTTGGTTAAGGGGGAAGGAGAATTGGACCAACTATCTCATCATTTGGGGAGTACTTCGGAGATTTTATTTTTTCTTTTAGGCGCGATGACTTTGGTGGAGTTAATCGATGCGCATCAGGGATTCAGATTTGTGAACCAATTAATACAGACAAAAAATTCAGCTAAGCTTTTGTGGATCGTGGGGATTGTCACGTTTTTTATTTCTGCTGCCTTAGACAATTTAACCACGGCCATCGTCATGGTGACTCTTCTGCGTAAATTAATTTCAGATACTAAAACAAGGAAATATTTTGTGGGGGTGGTGGTCATTGCTGCAAATGCCGGAGGTGCATGGTCTCCGATCGGAGATGTCACAACGACCATGCTGTGGATTGGTGGTCAGATATCAGCTTTAGGCATTATTAAGGTTTTATTCTTACCTGCATTAATTTCGTTATTGGTCCCATTGGCCGTAGGATCTTATTGGGTTCGCAATGAAAAATTAGGTGAGCCACATGCACTTCCAGCCTTAAGTAAAACGGAAGAAAAAGAAGGAAAAATCATGCTTTTTGCCGGGATCGCTAGTTTATTAGGGGTACCTATCTTTAAGTCGATTACGCACCTTCCTCCCTATATGGGCATTTTATTAGGCTTGGGAATTGTATGGATCATATCTGAAATATTGCATTCGGACAAAGATGAAGCTGCCAAAAAACCTTATACCGTTGGCTTTGCTCTAAGCAAAGTAGATACGTCAAGTGTACTTTTTTTCTTGGGTATTTTGTTGGCCATAGGTGCCTTAGAATCCTTTGGATATTTAGAGTCTTTAGCTGTTTTCCTAGAAAATACCTTAGGGAATCAATACTTAATTGTGACGATTATCGGCTTAGCTTCCTCGGTCGTAGATAATGTTCCCCTCGTGGCAGCAACGATGGGGATGTATCATTTGACTGATTTCCCGTTGGATCATACCATGTGGGAATATTTGGCTTTTTGTGCGGGTACTGGTGGAAGTATTTTGATTATTGGTTCCGCAGCGGGTGTAGCTGTGATGGGAATGGAAAAAATTGAATTTATTTGGTACGCTAAAAAAATAGGAATTCTGGCTCTATTGGGATATTTTGCCGGTGCGGCTACCTATTTATTATTGGTTTAAAATGAATAATTTAATCGGGCTGCATAGTAATTAGGAGCAATTTGTGGCTCAAAATTCCAAGCCGATTTCGCATCAAAAAGCTTTGATTTTATTTTAGGATACAGGTAGGAAGCAATTTCTGCAGATGCGATCCCTATTCCAGCACCCATCAAAACATCACTTGCCCAATGTTTGTTATTGGCCATTCTTAAGATGGCGGTTGTTCCGGCTAAGATATATCCGCCTACAACAATCCATGGATAATTTTCTCCATATTCTTTCGCGAGCAATGTGGCGCCAAAAAATGCCGTGGCAGAGTGACCCGACGGGAATGAATGTTCGCTTCCATTGGGTCGAGTTTCATTGATCGCATATTTTAAGCCTTGGGTAGTTATCACATACATTCCTGTACCTAAAACAAAAATGCCCAAGCGATCTGCTCTGGTGTTTTTCGCCTCAAAACCGCTTAAACTTAGGCCAACATTCAGGATTGTTGGCGTATATTGCAATATGTCGTCTAAATTAGTGGAGAAGTTTGAAAAATTGTTTTTATAAATAGTGCTTTGAGCATCTTTAGATGAAGAATTATAAAGCAATAGGCTAGTAACTCCTAAGGCCACAGGAGCTTTCCAACGAATTTTTTTAGCGGCTTTTTGCGCTATATTTTTAAATGGGAATACAAGACAAAGGACGAGAATGATTATTTTAAATTTCATTATTTTTCGATTAAAAGTGCTTGGATCGTTTTGTCAAATTCCTGTATCCAGTCGGTATAGTAAACTCCTGTACCCGGTCCTGAAAAACCGGTATGGATTTCACGCACTTTGCCTTGTTTGTCAATAATGAAGGTCGTTGGATATCCATTTATTTTATACAACATAGGCAATACTTTTTCAATGGTCGAATCATCTGGTTTTCCTGCCAATAGAATTGGATAGGGAATCCCGATTTTAGCGATGAAGTTTTTGATTTTAGGCCCTGAAATTTTCATTTCGTCCGAATACTCAAAAGAAAGTCCGATGACTTCAAGACCTTTAGACTTGTTTTTTTTATAATAGGGAGCTAGAAATCTAGATTCGTCGATGCAATTCGGACACCATGACCCCATTAATTCGATGACAACCACTTTGCCCTTAAATCGTGCATCTTGTAAGCTAATCGTATTTCCATCTGGATCTGGCAGTGAGAAATGAATTCGGTCAAAGCCTGGCTTTAAATAAGTTAATTTCTTCAGATCGGGTAAGCTAGCTTTAGGATCTAATGTTGCTTTTAAATTTCTTTTCCCTGCTAAGCCTGTGTAGAAATTTCCGTTAAACTCATTGTTTTTCACTTTGACACGGATTTGCATGCAATAGCTTCCGTCAAAATAACTCAGAAATAAGCTGTCTCCGCTTACATTTCCCTGTAAAAATCGGTAGTCGCCACTTGGCTTCAGAAAGGTGCCTGTGACGGAATTGCCTACCTGCTTGAACATGCCTATTCCAGGACTGTGGATATTTTCGTCGCTCCAAAAATCAGCCTTCCAATTTCCTGTCACATTTATTTTTGCGGGTTTTAGGTTTGTGTAACGCTCTGTAGAACCTGCGGTTGCTTCTAATGGAATGCGAAAAATAGCTTTATCATTTCTTTTCATGACCCAATACCCATTCATTTTTTTCGTATTTGTTAAAAAGCAAACGATCTCAGAATCATAGAGATCAAAAGGAATTACGAGTGAATCTCCTCTAAAAAAGGATTCTCCTAAAGAGAATTTTTCAGATCCATTTTGAATTTTAATGTTGAATTTCTGTTGATTTTTGCTTGGGTTAACAATGAAGTTAAAGGGAAGATTTCCACTAAAATGCTTCATTTCTACTCGCCATGGGCCCATTTGTGGAGACGTATTTTTTTGACTTAGCGAGTCGAATAAGGTAACTATTAAAAGTATGGTCAGAAGAAATTTAGGCATATTATATGATTTTTCTGAGCCAAAGATAGAGGAATACTACCTGTCATAAAAAATATATGGTGAATTTATAAAAATTGAGATTGCCATTGGATATTTTGTAAATTTGAACTTATGTCCACAAATACGTATCACACCTCTGTTTTATTAAATGAATGCATCGATGGCCTTGCCATTAACCCCCAAGGTATTTATGTCGATGTAACTTTTGGTGGTGGCGGACATAGCAAAGAAATTTTAAAGCATTTAGGACCTGAAGGTCGGTTAATTGCTTTTGATCAGGATCCTGACGCTTGGAAAGAAGCAGAGAAAATTGATGATACTCGGCTGACCTTAATTACCGCAAATTTCAGGCATTTAGATAAGTATTTGCGCTTAGAAGGAATCAAAAAAGTAGATGGAATCTTAGCTGATTTTGGGGTGTCATCTTATCAATTGGATGCTCCGGAACGCGGATTTTCTACTCGGTTTGATGGGCCATTAGACATGCGAATGGGGCCTTCGGCATCTTTAGATGCTAAATCAGTTTTGAATACCTATTCCGCTGAGCAATTGCAGAAAATTTTAGGGATGTATGGAGAGGTAAAAAATGCGAAAACATTAGCTCTCGCCATCATTCAGGCGAGGACACAAAAACCCTTGGAAACGACTGAGGAATTTAAAGAAATTCTTTTTAAATTAGCACCAAGGTCAAGGGAATTCAAGTATTTCTCCCAAGTTTTCCAGGCGATTCGAATTGAAGTAAATCAAGAACTAGCTGTTATTGAAGAATTTTTAACCCAAGTGCCTAATGTGCTCAATGAAAACGGAAGATTAGTGGTTATTTCTTTTCATTCATTAGAGGACCGATTGGTAAAAAATTATATTAAAACGGGAGATTGCTTAGGGAAAGAGGATAAAGATTTGTTTGGTGTTGTTCATAAACCCTTGCATTCGGTAACTCGGAAACCTATTACAGCTTCTGAAATAGAGTTAAAAGAAAATCCTAGATCAAGAAGTGCCAAATTGCGCATTGCTTTAAAACTATAAAATGGCTACCTCAGTACCCAAAAACGAATCTTCTTCAAAAAAACCGAATCTAAAGGAAGACCCTTTAGAAATGTTGTTCGATATCGACCATTTAACGGGTGGAGAGTTGCCTGTGGAATGGATCAAAAAAATTGTTTTCATCGCGTTCCTCATTTTAATTTATATTTATTACTCTATGCTAGCCGATGGCAAAATTCACCAAATTGTTAAAAATAAGGCTGAATTGGAAGAATTGAGGGCTGACTATACGACTCAAAAGGCAGAGTTTATGAAGAAGGGGAAGCAAAGCTATTTAGCTGAGGCGATGAAAAAATATAAACTGGAGGTGAGTTTGACACCCCCTTACAAAATGGTTGACGAAAGTAAAAAGGAGTAATTACAGTTTTAGTATATGGCAGCTGATAAGCGTTTAAATATTCGGGCAATTATTACCAGGAGATTTTACATTTTCTTCATGGTGGTATTACTGATGTTTTTGATATTAATTTTCAATTTATATAGACTAGTTTTTCTTCAAGGGGAGGAGTTGAGGTCTGAAGCGGCCGCTACCTACATTAAAGAAAGAAGTGTAGAAGCCAGTAGAGGTAATATATATTCTGATGATGGTAGTTTATTAGCCACTTCACTTCCTAAATATCGATTAGGGATGGATCCGTCCGTTTTTAACGTTTCAGTTACGTCTGAAAAACTTTTCAAAACGCATATTCATGCCCTTTGTGATCAATTGGCCCTTTTATTCAAGGACCAATCTTCAGATGAATACTACAACAAAATTTTGTTGGCAAAAAATTCTAACAAAACGTACATCTTATTGAACAATCGATTGCTAGATTTTCAAGAACGAAAAGCTGTTTTAAATTTTCCGCTTTTCAAAGAAGGCAAAAGAAATGCGACGAAGACTGGGGTGGTATTTGACAAAGTAAATGTACGATATGCTCCCTTTGGCCAAATGGCTTATCGGACGATTGGCTACCTCAAAGATAAATTAGCTGTAGGCCTAGAAGGGGCTTTTGATAAAGATTTAAAAGGAATTCCAGGCAAAGGATTGTTTCAAAAAATGGACAAAAATACTTGGCGTCCTATGGAAAATGGAACAGAGTTAATTCCTACACCCGGATATGATTTACAAACAACGATCGATGTCGACATTCAAGATATCGTGGAGCTTGCACTCATGAAAGCCCTAGGTACATTTAAGGGAAATTATGCCACAGCGATTGTTATGGAAACTGCTACAGGGGAAATAAAAGCTATTTCTAATTTGACCAAGGAAGCAAGTTCGCCTACAGGTTATTCTGAGTTTGCTAATTATGCCATTGATGTTTCTGAAAACGATCCAGGATCTGTATTTAAGTTGCCTTCCATGATGGCGATGTTAGAAGAATCAAACATGCCTTTGACTGATATGGTCACGACGGGTGGAAAGTATACGGTTTTCACTAAAACCATGACCGATTCGCATGACTATGGAACTCTTTCCGTTCAAGGGGTTATCGAGCATTCATCCAATATTGGTACAATTAAATTAATGCAACGAGTTTTTGGCTCAAAACAGGCAAAATACTACGATTATTTGAAGAAATTCCATCTAATTGACCCGCTTAATTTTCAGATTACCCCACGTTATAAAACTCCTAAATTTCCAGTACCTGCTAAATGGGATGCTTTGCAATACATGTGGTCTTCTGTGGGTTATTCGTCAAATACTTCTCCCATGCACATGATATCGTTTTATAATGCGATTGCTAACAATGGATACTGGATTCAGCCGATCATTGTGAAAAGTGCAACGGTAGGGAATAAAGTAGTCAAGGATTATACCGAATCTCAAAAGAAGGATACTGAGCCCTTATGCTCAGCGGAAACGTTGAAAAAAATCAAAACAATGTTAGAGGGTGTTGTTTTACGAGGAACGGGAAATAACTTAAATGGAACGCCTTACGGAATTGCAGGGAAAACGGGGACGGCGCAACGCTTGGTCAACGGTCATTATATCAAAGGAACTTATTACGTATCTTTCATTGGATATTTTCCTGTCGCAAAACCTAAATACACGGTTTTGGTTGCCATGGATAAGCCTGAAGGGGGTTCCGAAGGTACCTACGCACGCCAAGTAACCGCTCCGGTTTTCTTGGATATTTCTAATCACATTTATTCACGGGATATGAAATTGCAAAGAACCTTATCCGGAACTTTGCCTGATTCGTTAAATAATGCCCAACTTTCTCATACGATTCATCCAATGGATCAAAAAATACTTTTTTCTAATTTCAATTTGCCCAAAGTCGAGGAAGATGGTCGATGGGTTTTATTTAGTCAAGATAAAAAACAAGTACAAAATTCAGCCATTTCTTTTCCTGCTAAAACGGTCCCCAATGTTGTTGGGATGAACTTGCGAGATGCTCTATTTGCCCTAGAGAATAGGGGTTTAAGAGTTCGGGCAACCGGTATGGGTGCTGTTGTTTCTCAGTCGATTGCTCCAGGAACTCCTAGCAGAAAAAATCTCCTTATGAATATCCAACTTAAATAAAATGGGCTCATTATTTTCTCTCTGTAAAGGGCTTAGCATTTTATCTACCCATGGTAAGGATCAAGATATTCATTCTTTGTGTTTTGATTCAAGGCAAGCAAAAGAAGGATCTTTATTTTTTGCCATTCCGGGTACTCAAGTTGATGGACATCAGTTTTTATCCCAAGTTTACGCTCAAGGTTGTAAGGCCTTCTTATTGCAAGATATTCCTTCGGATTTACCTGTTGACGTGACATGTATCCAAGTAGCTGACTCTAATGCTGCTTTAGCAGAAGTTTCTTGTGCTTTTTATGATCACCCTTCTTCCAAATTAAATTTAATAGGAATCACGGGGACCAATGGAAAAACCACTAGCGTAACACTTTTATTTGAATTATTTAAAAAACTTGGTCATCGTTGTGGATTAATTTCTACGGTTCAGAATATGATTCAAGATCGAGTAATACCAGCTACACACACTACGCCAGACGCCTTAAACCTAAATAAGTTATTGGCCGAAATGCTGTCTAATGGATGCTCCCATGTTTTTATGGAAGTGAGTTCACATTCGGTGGTCCAGAAAAGAATCCATGGTTTACAATTTATGGGAGCTATTTTTTCTAATATCACCCGCGACCATTTGGATTTTCACGAAACCTTTGATGAATACATTAAAGCAAAAAAAGGATTCTTTGATGCTTTACCTGATACCGCATTTGCTTTGACGAATCAAGATGATAAGCGAGGCCAAATTATGCTTCAAAATACGAAGGCTAAAAAATACAGCTATGGGATTTTGAATTCATCTGATTTTAAGGCGAAAATAATTAGTAATGGAGTGGGAGGATTGCAAGTAGAATTTGATGGTCAAGCGATTCATGCCCAATTGATCGG
>CAMDJW010000025.1 GCA_945901025.1 Spirosoma fluviale
AAAATCCTGAGCGGTTCGCTGCAATTCCGTATAAATTTGGGATGATCCTCGCTGTTGGTCTAGCTGTAATTGCTCCGTATTGATTGTAACTGAAGCTAGAAGCTCCTGAGCGTTTAAAACTCGGGAGCCTAAGAAGCATAGAATTACAAGTAAAATAGATTTCATAGTGAAATCATTCAGAAAATATTATTTCTCTTCAGTACCCTCTTCACGTAAACGATAATCAACTTTATCCGTTAAAAAATCGTCTATGGCTAAAGCCGATGGCTTAGGCATACGCTCATAATATTTTGAAATTTCGATCTGCTCACGGTTTTCGAAAATTTCTTCCAAATTATCCACAGAAGAAGCGAATTCAGACAATTTGCCCGACAACTCCTCCTTCATTTTGCTTGAGATTTGACGCGCTCTTTGGCCTATAATAGACACAGACTCATATACATTTCCTGTCTTTACAGCAATTTTATCAACATCACGTGTAATGATGGATGGATTTGTTTGGATCTTAGACATCTCGTTATTTTTTAAATTAAGATTGCAAAATTAAATAATTTTTAGGACAAAAACTACTGAGGTCCAGTAGCCACTTTTGACGTATTAGACTTCTCTTTCTCTAACATAGCCTTATACTCAGCTTCCAATTTAGCAATTCGGTCCACTTCCTTATTGCTCAATTCATACATTTTCTCTCCCTCTTTCAAGTAGGCACTTTGAGGATACTTATCGATTAAATCCAAATAAAATTTGGACGCTTCCGCGTAACGCTCTTTTTGCTTAGATTCAATCGTACTTTTGGCTAAATCATACTGCGCCAACACCTTCATATAAGCCATCTCCTCATTATAATCCGAATCAGGGAAATCACGTTGGAAATTAGTAATCTCAATCACAGACGACTTTAATGAAGCAATATTAAAAGGTGAAGTCTTATAATAAAGTTTCGCTTTTTCGTACGCTTTTTTCTCTAATTTCTTCCTTAATTCCTTGATGATATTAGTACAATCGTCCTTAAACTTCGTCTCAGGGTAATTATTTAGATAGGATTGAATTTCATTAATCGCCGCCAAAGTACCCGTTTGATCTAAATTGAAATTGGGTGAATCTTTGTACAATGAAAAGGCCGACATATAAATCGCCTCCTCTGCATACTCAGAACGAGAAAAAACCTCCGCAAACTTCTTAAAATGCGAACTAGCTAAGGTATAACTACCTAAATTAAAGTCACAATTAGCTTGATAAAAAGTGGCCAACTCCTGAGTCGAATCTCCTTTCATCAAAGGCATAATCTCATCAAAAAGGATACCTGCCTTTGAAAAATCTTTATTCTTGTAGTAATTGACCGCCGCCTTATACTTGGTCGGCAAATCAGCACTTTTTCTGAATTTCTCAAATTTACCGCATGAACTTAAGCCCAACACAGCAAGAAATCCCACTAAAATATATTTTTTCAAATTCATAAGATCGCAAAGATAATCATATTTGTTTTACCTACCGAATTAAACTGACTTACTAAATTGCAAATGATACAATTGAGCATATAATCCATTTAATTTTAATAAATTTTCATGTGTTCCCCGCTCTTTTATCTCCCCTTTATCCATCACCAAAATCTGGTTTGCATGCCGGATCGTAGACAAGCGATGTGCTATAACCACCGAAGTTCTCCCTTTCATTAAAGTAGAAATGGCCGACTGAATAAGCAATTCAGACTCGGTATCGACAGAACTTGTCGCCTCATCCAACACGATGATTTTAGGATTATGTACCAGCGCCCGAACAAAAGAAATCAATTGGCGCTGACCCACGCTCAACGTAGCCCCTCTTTCCATCACCTCATAGTTATATCCACCCGGTAAACTTAAAATAAAATCATGTACCCCAACCGCCTTTGCCGCCTCCACAATTTGATCCTGCGTTATTTCAGTATCACCCAAATGAATATTATAGGCGATGGACGAACTAAACAAAAATACATCCTGCAACACCACCGATATATGCTTCCGCAAACTGCCTATTTCATAATCAGGTAAGGCCACTCCGTCAATTTCAATGATCCCTGATTGGACATCATACATCCTACTTAATAAGCCAATTATAGATGATTTTCCTGCACCTGTCGCGCCTACAATAGCCACCGTAGAACCCGGTTTTACTTCAAAACTCACATTTCTAACCACATATTCCGGTTCAATATAAGCAAAACTAACCTCCTTGAATTGAATATGTCCTGTAAATTGATTTGCCAAAACCACCCCATTATTTTGAATATAATCCTCAGAATCCAACAAAGTCAAAATCCTTTCCGTACTAACTATCCCCATTTGTAAGGTATTAAAGCGGTCGGCCAACATGCGAATGGGTCTAAAAAACAAATTGATAAACATAATAAAGGCAGTCAATGTACCTACCGTAATCTGTTCTTTTAAAATATACGTGGACGCCATCCAAACAATTAACCCCGAACCCACAGCTGCAATCACATCAGCTACCGGAAAATATAAAGAATAAGCCAAAATCCCTTTGATATTAGCATCACGATGAGCCACATTAATCCGATCAAATTTCTTTAATTCTCGCTCCTCCGCATGAAAAAGTTGGACCACCATCATGCCTGAAATATGTTCCTGCACAAATGAATTCAGATTTGCCACAGCTAAACGAACCTCATTAAAAGATTTTTTAATGTATTCTTTGAACACATACGTAGAAAAAATCATGAAAGGTACCGTGGCCAAAATAACGAGTGTTAAGCGCCAATCTGTATAAAACATGACGCCAACAATCAAAACCAACTGCAGTAAATCACCGGCAATGGAAGCCAATCCCTCTGAAAAGACATCATTTAACGTCTCTATATCAGAAACCGTCCTTGTCACCAATCGGCCTATCTGCGTATGGTCAAAAAAGGACAATTTGAGATGAACAATTTTATTATATAACTGAACACGAATATCTTTAATCACTGTTTGCCCCAAATAACCCGCCAAATAACTCGTAGAAAATTGCAAGCCAGTATGCAAAAACAACACCCCAAGCATGTAAAAAAACATCCGAATAAGATTGGAAATTTGATCCGCTGAAACATAGTGATCCAAAGTATAACGAATCAATAAAGGAACGGCTGGTGAAACGGCAGCCATACAAAGAATTAAAAAAACCAATAACCAAAAGGTAAATTGATATGGCTTTAAAAATCCATAAATACGGCGGATAATGCGAAGGTCAACAATCTTACCTTGAGTGGAATCTTTCAAGACTTAGCATTGGGTTGAGGTAAGTCATCTGAAAATGTAGGCAATGAGGTTTGACAAGAACCACAACCTTTTGAGCAACCCGCATTTGAATGGGCAAAAAATGCATTATACACCATTCTGATCACATAAAAGACCGCTGCAGCAAAAACGATAAATATCAATACTTCTTCCATCATTTATCAAAAAACCATTTGCGTTGCAAAGTTGCTAAAAATTCATCAAATATAGGTCCTGCTCCGATAATTTCTCCACTAAAAATTACATCCTCACCCCCACTGAAATTAGTCACGCGTCCACCCGCCTCCTCAATAATTATTTTTCCTGCTGCCACATCCCATGGTTTTAAATTTGCTTCAAAAAATCCTTCAAATCGACCACAAGCCGTATAAGCTAAATCGATCGAAGCCGCACCCATTCGTCTAAGCCCATGCGATTTCTGCATTAACTCCTTCAATAAATCCAGGTAACGATCTTGATATGAAAAATCATAATACGGAAATCCGGTCGCCAACAAACTTGTAGCCAATGTTTCAGCAGGCGATACTTGAATCGGTTTAGCGTTCAAAAATGCTCCATTCCCTTTGGAAGCGTAAAACATCTCATCCTGATTAGGCTCATAAATCATGCCTAAAATAGGTTGCTTATTATAAATTAATCCGACTGAAACCGCATAAACAGGTAATCCATGTAAGAAATTCGTCGTACCATCTAAAGGATCAATGACCCAATAATAGCCATTGCCAACCTGATCGTAAGTAGAGTCACTCTCTTCGGCAATAAATTGTGCTTCTGGAAAAATGGCCGACAAACCCTCCTTTAATTTCGATTCGGCTTGTTGGTCTACAAATGAAACCAAGTCATTCGTTACCTTGTATATAATATCCCCTGATTTTACTTGGCTGATCGCCGACTGAATCCATTGACCCGTTTCTTTAACACAAGGCAAAGCCTTATCTAATAAAGCCTTTGAATCCATCATAAAAACTATTTAGGAGTGTTTAATTTAGCTACTTTGGGGCTTAATGCTTGAAGCCAATCGGCCACAATTTGTTGGGTTTCCTTTAAATAAACATCTTTTGCATGTTTATCAGCCGTCGATTTCGCTTTCTTATCTGCATCTGTTTCAGAGGTCGTAGGCCCATTGCCACCCGACAATGCATCCTCTACCGCTTGAGCCTCATCCGGTTTTTTCTTCTGATCATCCAATTCCTTTTTCCGCTTGGTTAAATTCAAAGAAATGGAATTGGTTTCTTTTATTTTTTTCCAACGGTTAAAATCGTCTTTTAATTTCACCAAATCTGGTTTTGTTTTTAAACGAACATTAAAGCCCGTTTGCACTTTGGAAAGTACCGCTGGGTTAACATGCAAGGTTGGTGTAAAGATTGTAGATGCAATCATATCCCATGGCAATGCGCTTGGCTGAGAACTTTCCCCAAACTCGTCAGCTGAAAAGGCAGAGGGCATAGCAAAATCAGGACTCACTCCTTTGTGTTGGGTTGAACTTCCGTTAATGCGATAAAATTTCTCTAAGGTAATTTTCAATTGGCCCACAGGCTCTTTTTCGTTGGCCATATAATTATCTAAATCAACGACCGATTGAACCGTACCCTTTCCATAAGATTGCTCACCTACGATAATACCTCGCTTATAATCTTGGATGGCGGCAGCAAAAATCTCAGAAGCAGATGCAGAAAAACGATTGATCATAATCGCTAAAGGTCCATCATAGGATTGCTCCGGATCACGGTCTAATTCTTGCGTTATCTTTCCGTCCGATTGCTTTCTTTGAACGACAGGTCCTTTGGTAATAAACAAACCAGTTAAATCGATTGCCTCAATTAATGAACCTCCTCCATTGTTACGAAGATCTACAATTAATGCATCGATTCCTTCTTGCTTAAATTCACCTAAAAATCTCTTCACATCCGATGTGGTCGATTTAAAATCTGCCTCACGCTTTCTTGCTCCCTCAAAATCTCGGTAAAACATCGGAATGGTAATCAATCCTAATTTGATTTTCTTGTCGCCTTGATTGAAAACCAACACTTCTTTCTTCGCTGTTTGCTCTTCCAATTTTATTTTTTCACGAACAATTCGGATCTCATTAGTCGGTGAACCTGTCACCCCGGTAGCAGGAAGAATTTTAAGTCGGACCACAGTGCCTTTAGGCCCACGAATTAATTTGACTGCGTCGTCGGTAAACCAACCGATCACATCGACGAAACTACCGTCATCTCCTTGAGCTACCCCCACAATACGGTCTTTGGGATTAATTAATTTACTTCTAAAGGCTGGACCACCTGGAACTAAATCCTGAATGGTCACATAATCACCCTCTAAACGAAGCGTTGCACCTATTCCCTCAAAGCTTTGAGCCATATCCTTGTTGAACTCCTGAGCTGCTTTCGGTATCATGTAAGAAGTATGCGGATCAATGCTTTCCGTATATGCATTCATGAAAATTTGGAAAACATCTTCCGATTTCGTGCGTGCCATGTATTTTTCTGACCTAGCGTAACGCTCCTTCATCTCACGAACGGCAGTGGTATCCGCCTTACCGCCAATTTTCCAATCTAGGAATTGACGTTTAATATCTTTACGCCAAAAATCGTTAAGCTCATCAGCAGATTTGGCCCAAACGGCTTTATCTCGATTAGGCTGATACGTTTCTTCTGCATTAAAATCAAAAGGCTTGTTTAAAACGGCATGAATAAACGCATAACGCTCTTTGTAACGCGTTTGATACAAATTATAAATTTGGAAAGCAGAAGTTAAATCTCCAGCGCTGAGTTGCTCGTCGATGGTAAATCTAAACTTTTCCAAATCTTCAATGTCTGAAGCAACAAAAAATACTTTATTAGGATCTAGCTCCTTAATGTATGCATCATAAATTTTAGAAGATAAAGAATCATTCACAACTATTTTGCGGTAATGATAATTGCTCAAAATCCCAAAAACCAATCGCTCGACCTTTTTCTGAGTTTCAGTTGGTTTTAAATCACCCTCTTGGTAACGGGCATTGCTGCTCGGTAAATCTCCTTGCGTTTTGCCGTGAAGAAAAAGGACAAAAATGAAAGATATGGGAATTAAAAGCGGCAGTATCTTCTTCATAAATTTTGTAATGTTTCAAACTTATTTTTCTATTTCTAAAAGTTCTACTTCAAAAACCAAAGCAGAATAGGGTTTAATCGTTTGACCTCCTCCACGAATTCCATAAGCTAATTCTTGAGGAATGTATAATTTCCACTTAGAACCCACTGGCATTAATTGGAGTGCCTCAACCCAACCCGGTATTACACCTGAAACTGGAAATGAAACTGGCTCACCTCGTTGGACCGACGAATCAAACACGCTACCATCAATCAAAGTTCCGTGATAATGTGTCTTAACTTTATCAGACGCTAAAGGTTTTGGACCTGTACCCATTTTAATTACTTTGTACTGCAAACCACTCGCTGTGATCATCACAGAATCCTTCTTTTTGTTATCCGCCAAAAACTTTTCGCCAGCCTCTTTATTCGGAAAAAATTGTTTCGCATTTTCAGCCGCTTGGCGCTCTTGATTTTTCATCATAAACGTGTTCATGATATTTTGGCATTCAGCCTCAGTCATGAACAATTTATTTCCCTTCATCACAGATGCAAATCCTTTGGCCACCATCTCTACATTCAAGGTTACGCTTTGTGATTTAAAATTTTGGGCGACCAATACACCTACTGCGTAGGAAACGGAGTCTAGAGAATTATTAAATTTTAATTCAGATTTAGTCGCATCAACTGTTTTAGCTTTTGGAGCAACCACATTAATTTTTGGTTTTGAACTTTTATTAGCAGGAACTTTTGTTTGGGCTAACAATGAAAAAGTGGATAAAAACATCGCACACAGAATAATAAGCTTTAAATAAGGGAATTTCATATAAATTTAATTAGGTAAAATAATTTTCGAAGATAATGAAAAATGACTCTTTCCCAAGAATTTTAACGCCAATTAACAAGGGAAATTTCAAACATCTTTTACCATTCTAAAAAAAGTCTAAATTTAAAGGTCTTTTTTTGACTTTTTTATGGGAATATTCAAATTTCGTGACTAATTTTGCACCCGAATTTAGTACAATTTATCAAAATCAATAAACCATCATTTCCATATGGCATCAGTAAGACCAGATGAAGTTTCAGCCATCCTTAGGGAGCAGTTATCGCAGGCTAAAACGCAAGCAGAATTAGAAGAAATAGGCACCGTACTCCAAGTGGGTGATGGTGTGGCCCGTATTTACGGTCTTTCGAATGTTCAAGCCGGAGAATTAATTGTGTTCGAAAATGGCTTAAAGGCATTAGCCTTGAACTTAGAGGAGGACAATGTAGGAGCCGTTCTTTTAGGAGATTCCAAATTAGTTAAAGAGGGTGATACCGTGAAGAGAACCAATATGATTGCTTCTGTTCAGGTAGGTGATGGGATTTTGGGACGTGTTGTGAATACTTTAGGAGAGCCTATCGATGGTCATGGACCTATCATGGGTACTTTATATGAAATGCCTTTGGAGCGTAAAGCACCAGGAGTAATTTTCCGCCAACCGGTTAACGAGCCATTGCAAACGGGTATAAAAGCGATTGACGCTATGATTCCAGTAGGACGTGGTCAACGTGAGCTTGTGATTGGTGATCGCCAAACAGGAAAAACAGCTGTTTGTATTGATACCATTATTAATCAAAAAGAATTTTTTGATAAAGGTGAGCCCGTTTTTTGTATTTATGTGGCCATTGGTCAAAAAGCAAGTACAATAAAACAAGTAGAGCAAACTTTACGTAAAGCGGGAGCGATGGACTATACGGTTATCGTGTCAGCTTCTGCTGCTGATCCAGCGCCAATGCAGTTTTACGCTCCATTTACAGGTGCAGCCATTGGCGAATTTTTCCGTGATACTGGTAGACCCGCTTTAGTTGTTTATGATGATTTATCAAAACAAGCAGTGGCTTACCGTGAAGTTTCATTGTTGCTTCGTCGCCCACCAGGACGTGAAGCATATCCAGGAGACGTATTTTATCTTCACTCCCGTTTACTAGAGCGTGCGGCTAAGATCAATAGCTCAGATGATATCGCAAGATCGATGAATGATTTACCAGATTCGATCAAAGGAATTGTTAAAGGAGGTGGTTCATTAACAGCGCTTCCAATCATTGAAACTCAAGCAGGTGACGTTTCTGCCTATATTCCGACCAACGTGATTTCAATTACAGATGGTCAGATTTTCTTAGAAACTAATTTATTTAATGCGGGTATTCGTCCGGCGATCAACGTAGGTATTTCGGTATCACGTGTGGGAGGTAATGCTCAGATTAAATCAATGAAAAAAGTAGCTGGTACCTTAAAATTAGATCAAGCGCAGTTCCGTGAATTGGAGGCTTTCTCTAAATTTGGTTCAGATTTAGATGCATCTACCAAATTAACGATCGACCGTGGTCGTCGTAACTTAGAAATGTTAAAGCAACCTCAATTTGCTCCTCAACGAGTGGAAGACCAGGTGGCGATGATTTACTTAGCAACGACGGGGGCTTTGGATTTAATTCCTGAGAACAAGGTTCGTGAATTTGAAAAAGATTACATTCAAGTACTTCGCGCTACTGAAAAAGCAACATTAGATGCTTTAGGTGCAGGTAAATTTGATGATACCTTAACAGCCACGCTTAAGAGAGTAGGTAAAGAAGTAGGTGCTAAATACGCAGTTTAAAAATTAGAATACTATGGCTTCCTTAAAAGAAGTAAGAAATAGAATTGTATCGGTTAATTCGACCCAACAAATCACTAAAGCCATGAAAATGGTTTCAGCGGCTAAGTTGAGACGCGCGCAAGACGCCATTAGCCAGATGCGCCCTTACGCCAAGAAATTATCTGAAATGATTTCAACCGTATCAGCACAAACAGAAGCGGGACAATCCAATCCATTTACGGAAGTGCGTGAAATTAAAAACGTATTGATCGTGGTGGTTACTTCAGATAGAGGTTTATGTGGAGCATTTAATGCGAATGTAGGCAAGGCCACAATGGCCTTAGTGGACGCTAAATATGCAGCTTTACACGCTTCTGGACATGTGACAATTTTGCCACTAGGTAAAAAAGGAGGCGAATATTTAGGTAGACGTGGGTACCAAATTTTAGATACTTACACCGATATTTTTACGCGCTTAAATTTTGGCAATGTCCGTGAGATTGGGGAAATGATTTTAACTGATTTTACAGAGAAAAAATACGATGTCGTTGAGGTTTTATTTAATTATTCCAAAAACGTAGCGACTCAAATTATTGAAACAGAGCAATTGTTGCCGATGGTGCCTTTGGCAGCGGAAACAAAATCGAGTGCTGTGGATTATATTTTTGAGCCGACAGAAGAGGAAATTATCCAAGAATTAATTCCTAAATCCATCAAGCTTTCAATTTTCAGATCTTTATTAGAGTCCAATGCCTCTGAGCATGGGGCCCGAATGACAGCGATGGACAAAGCCACTGAAAATGCTGGCGAATTAATCAAAGCATTAAAATTAGAGTATAACCGTTCTCGCCAAGCAGCCATCACGAAGGAAATCCTGGAGATTGTGGGTGGTGCAGAGGCTTTATCCGCATAAGCAATGAAAAAGATTTTGATAATGACCCTACTATTAGGGATGATGTTTAACTCCTATGGACAAGGAATAAAAATTCCTGCACCAAGTCCTGGGCAAACAATTAAACAAGATTTTTCTCTTTCGGCAATCGAGGTTGTTTATTCGAGACCTGTGACTAAAGGGCGTAAAATTTTTGGAGACATTGTTCCCTTTGGAAAATTATGGAGAACGGGGGCTAATTCCCCTACCAAATTTACGTTTGGGGAAGATGTTAAAGTGGCAGGCCAATCGTTAAAAGCGGGATCTTATCAGGTCATGTCCATTCCTTCTGAGAAATCATGGGTCATTATTTTCAGCAAAGGAACTAATGGAGTTTTCAATTATAATGCATCAGAAGATGTATTAAAGGTAACGGTACCTTCTACGACCCTGGCTAGTTCAGTTGAGTCATTCTCTATCCAATTTTCAGATGTTTCAGCGAACAAATTGAACATCCAAATGGCTTGGGAGAAAACATCCGTTTCCATTCCAGTAGAGACAGATGTGGATTCCAAGATTATGGGTTCTATCGATCGTGCGATGAACATTGATTCAAAGCCCTATTTTGAGGCGGCTTCGTATTATTTCGAAACGGGACGTGATATTAAAAAAGCATTAGAATGGGCAACCAAAGCAGCTGAAGCTAATCCAACGGCCTATTGGGTATTTCATTTAAAGGCGAAAATCCAGGTGAAAACGGGTGATAAAGTGGGTGCAAAAGCAACCGCCTTAAAATCAATCGAATTAGCCAAAGCTGGCAAAAACGATGATTATGTAGCTTTAAATCAGAAATTAATTGATAGCTTGTAGATACAGCATAAATAAACAGGAAAGCCTTTCTGCGAAGAAGGGCTTTTTTTAGCTAAAAATGAAAGAGGGAATTTTACACAGTACAGGTGAGGAGCAAGAGACAGCGGTTTTAGTTGCCGTGACATCCCAAAAACAAAATGCGGTTCAAACGGCTGAATACTTAGCTGAATTAGCTTTCTTGGCTAGTACCTCAGGCGTTTTGGCCTTACACTCTTTCACTCAGAATCTCGCCAAACCTGATAATAAAACCTATGTAGGAAAAGGTAAGTTTGAGGATATCATGGCCTATGTGATTGATAAGGGAGTTGACATGATCATATTCGATGATGACCTTAGTCCGTCGCAAGTACGTAATATCGAATATGCAATCGAGTTATATGGCAAAGAGATTAAGGTGCTCGACCGAAGCTTATTGATTTTAAATATTTTTGCTCAAAGAGCACAAACGGTTCAAGCCCGTACTCAAGTAGAATTAGCTCAATATCAGTATATGTTGCCACGTTTAACGCGAATGTGGTCTCACCTTTCTAAGCAGCGTGGCGGTGTGGGTATGAGAGGTCCGGGAGAAAAGGAATTAGAAACTGACCGCCGAATTGCCAATGATCGAATAGCTTTTTTGAAAGATAAGTTGGAGGCCATAGACCGACAATCATTTACGCAAAGAAAAAATAGAGATCGGATGGTGCGTGTTTCCTTAGTCGGCTATACCAATGTAGGCAAATCTACGCTGATGAGAAAATTAGCCAAGGCTGATGTATTTGCCGAAAATAAACTTTTTGCCACCGTAGATTCTACTGTGAGAAAAATATCTTGGGAAGGAATACCTTTTTTATTAACGGATACGGTAGGGTTTATACGTAAACTTCCTACCCTATTGATCGAGTCGTTTAAATCTACTTTAGATGAAGTTCGAGAGGCGGATGTTTTGTTACATGTTGTTGACATTTCGCATCCCAATTTTGAGGAGCAGATCGAAGTGGTACAAGGAATTTTGAATGAAATGGGGACTGGCGACAAACCAACGGTCTTAGTGTTCAATAAAATTGATTTGTTTCCTGTGGAAGAAGTATATTTTGAAGGGGCTGCGGTCAATGAGGATGGGGAACCTGAATTAAGTAAAATGGATCGAGTGACGGCCTTTTTAAAACGCTCTCACTGGCAATTAGAACAGCCTAAAACGGTCTTTATTTCAGCGGAGCAGAAAAGTAATTTACCTGAGTTGCGCGAGGTAATTTTGAATTTAATCAAAGATAAACACTTTCAAATTTTCCCTAATTGGCTCGAAAGCAACCATTTGCTAGGCCATAGTGATGGCTATGTTCCTGAGCCATAGCTGATTTTTAAAGAGGTCAATGGCTTATTGTAAATGATTTTATATTTTTGCACACGAGTATATTTAATTTTGGCGCTGTAGTTCAACGGATAGAATAGGCGTTTCCTAAACGCTAGATACGAGTTCGATTCTCGTCGGGGCCACATGATTTAACTGATAATTTTAGGCGTTTCTTAAACGCTTGATACGCCGGGGTCACGCTCGACACGATTCTCGTCGGGACCACATGATTTAACTGATAATTATAGGCGTTTCTTAAACGCTTGATACGCCGGGGTCGCGCTCGACTCGATTCTCGTCGGGGCCACATGATTTAACTGATAATCATAGGCGTTTGGTAATTTGAAAGAAAAATTTCAATTTTAAATAAATCTTCTATGTTGAAACAAAACCATGAAATTATCTGAACGACTGTCCAAAAGCCCCTATTTTTTTAAAGGCAGTCACACTTTATTTTTTGATTGGTTTTTGAAATTAGTCTTTTCAAAAAAGGTTAACAAAGGGGAATTCATCATTGAAGCAGGAGATATTTGCGACAAATTATTTTACATCGAGAAAGGACTTATTAGAATCTATCGAATTGACGACGATAAACAAATCACCACTTGGTTTACGAAAGAAGGAGATTTTGTTACCACCGTTAATAGCTTTCATTTTGGCCAACCCTCCAAAGAATATTTTGAAGCCATAGAAGATTCCGTGATTTATTATATTAACAAAAAATCCTATTTATATTTAGTTGAGTTGAGTACCAACTTTGCTAAATTTTCGATCCATGAACTTTTTAATAATTTATGTGAGTACCAAAATCAATGTGAATACTTAAGAACGCTATCAGCTCCAGATCGCTTAAAGTATATTGAAAAAGAATATCCTTATTTACTCAAAAGGGTTAAAAATAAATATATAAGCTCATTTTTAAATATTGAAACGACCTATCTTTCCAAACTACTCAATCAAAAAATACAGGATAATGAATAAAAAATCCCTGGTTTAAAAAACCAAGGATTTCCAATACTCCGTGTTCTAAATTATATTTTTATTTTATTAACCCCCATTCAGGCAAATCAAAAAAATGATCATCATTCTCTTGAAACCTCTCCCACCTCAACTTAAATTTCTCATATTAGGGTTCATCACAACCTAAACTCAACAAAAATTGGTCCCCTTGATGAAGTTCCAACTGGATAAATGCCTCATTATTCGCCAATTGATAATCTAAATAATGATTAGCAATATCTTTCAACAAAACGATTTCAAATCGACTTAAATTTGAAGCTTGATCTGAAGTTTTGATCCTTAAGGCTTTCATGATGCTCAAATGTAAAAGGTTTTGAAATAGTAAAAATTGGGAAATCACAACTTTTTCAAAAAAAATGGAATCTTTTTAACCGAAATAAAAGAGCTGGTAATTAGCTAACGAAATTTGTTGTACTTAAAAACCCTAATGGATTACAAACAATTCCTTAAATTGCGTCAATCCAAAAAACGATGTGGGAAACAAAAGAAAATAAACTGTACAAAAAATTCAAATTTGCGGACTTCACGCAAGTTATCCAATTTATAAATCAAGTTGCAGAGCTGTCAACCCAGCTCAATCACCATCCTAGCATACTCAACAATTACCATGTAGTGGAGATTTGGTTGTGCACGCACGATGAAAACAATCAAATTACAGCCAAAGATCATGAGCTAGCCAACATGATTGACGAAATCAAATGAAACTATTTCTTATTTTTTAAGGTTAAACGGACTAGCTTACCTTTTCTTTTGAATACATCCTATACATATCAGCTTTTTACGTCTATTCAGTCCTTACCCAATCATTGGGATTCAATCGCGCAAGCAAATATTTTCCTCTCCATAAAATACCTTGAGGTTTTAGAGTCGGCCGCTCCTGCTAATATAAAATGCCAGTATATTGGAATTTTCAATCATGAAGAACTCATCGGAATCGCTCTTGCACAATTCATCGATCTTTCCCATTTAGAAACCTATGGAGAACGAGATAAAAAGCTCAAAACATGGGTTAGGAATTATTTGTTTAGCCAATTCTCGTCCAAACTATTATTTATCGGCAATAACATGCTTTCTGGTCAAAATGCCTTTGCCGTAAAAGATCAGACAAGCATTACCGAAATCCTACAAACCTTAAAAGAAGCCGCTTTCGACATCAATCAAAATTTTAAAATCCACTTGACTTCCTTTAAAGATTTCATGCCTAGTGATCACTCTTATTTTGACCAACCCGCATTTAAAAAGGATTTGAAATTTACTTCGCAGCCCAACATGATTTTTGAGATTAAACCTTCGTGGACTCATGAAGATGATTATGTAAAGGCGCTAACGAAAAAATACAGAGATCAATTTAAAAGAAGTAGACATAAATCACTTGGCATTGAAAAAAGGATGCTGACCCTAGAAGAAATACATGACCAACAAGAAATCATCTATGATTTGTATTTACATGTAGCCGAGAATGCTCCGTTCAACACCTTTTATCTTCCTAAAAACCACTTTTATGTGTTAAAAGAAAAACTTGCAGATGATTTCATGCTGTATGGCTATTTCATGGAAGGGAAATTAATCGGATTTAATACTTTGATTAAAAACAGAAAAAGTTTAGATACCTACTTTCTAGGCTATGACGATAAAATTCAAAAAGAAAAAATGCTTTATCTCAACATGCTCTACGATATGATCGCATGTGGAATTAGTTTAAAATTCGAAAACATTATTTTTGGCCGAACGGCACTCGAAATAAAGAGTTCCGTGGGTGCCATAGATACCCCAATGTTTGGATTTATGCAACATAGTCAACCGTTGATCAATCAATT
>CAMDJW010000026.1 GCA_945901025.1 Spirosoma fluviale
AATGTGAACCCTAATGACGGAACCTCGGATTCCAATATTTTAAAGGCCTTATCCCAAACGCGAAAATTTGAAAACAAGGTTTATTTTGGACAGCAATTTGTTCCTATCTCCCTAGGCGAAATCAAAATAGATGACATGATCACTATTCATAAACGTAAAGATGCGATTTTTTAAAACCTTGCATTTTTTAAGTGTTGATGTCGTTTTGGGTGCTTGCCTTTTTCAATGTTTATTAACGACTATTTTTCTTCCGGGCCAATGTCCACCCTTAATGGTGATTCTTGCTTTAGCTTTTTCGGTTTGGATTATTTATTTAATAGATCGATTGATTGATAATCAAAAGCCTATTCTCAATTCGGCAATTCACGACTTTCACCTTCGACACGCATTTAAAATTAAGTGCTTGATTATCGGTAATTTTCTAATTCTATCGAGTATTATTATACATTTGCCTAAATACCTAATTATAAATGGTATACTCATTGGTTTTTTTATAATTGCTTATTGGGCCTTAATGATTTATGGATTTTTTGATCGAATAAAGTTTATAAAGGAAATATCTACTGCCATTATCTATTCCACGGGAATTTTTCTATATGTCTATTTGAATGAATGGGAGGGACCTTTTGTAATATTGATCCTCATGACTTTCCTGTTTTTTTTACTGGTTTTACAGAATTTAGTTTTATTTACTTTATTATCTAATTCAGGCCTGAAAGGGGAATGGATACTTAAGGCAATCGAGGTTTTTTTTATTTGTTTATGGGTAGCTATTTTATTTTTTACCCACCTATCTGTTTTTTTGCTCCTGCCTTTTTTAATTACTTTTGTAATACACCTTTGGATTCATTATATTTCTAAAAGCAAACAGTGGGCATGGCTAGGTGAAATAGCCTTTTTTAGTCCCTTATTTTATTATTTATATGCGATTATTTCAACATAAAGAAGCTTATCGCGCAATTGGATTTCCTGAATTTCGTGCTTATGTGATTGGTAATACGTTTTTTACGATTGCCTTACTTATTCAAGAAGTATTAATTGCTTATGAAATTTATAAAATCACACACAATCCTTTAGCCTTAGGTTTAATTGGACTAGCTGAAGCTGTTCCTTTCATCTCATTAGTATTGTTTGGGGGTCATTTTGCTGATAATCATAATAAAAAAAGGATTATGCAGTTTACGCTATCCATTATTATTTTGGCCTCCTGTATTTTACTCTATTCAAGTAGTCAGTTGGAGTCCGGAGATTCTCAAATGCACATCTATGTGATCTATTTTGTTATTTTTTTAATTGGTTTGTCCAAAGGTTTTTTTAATCCAGCCGCGTCTTCTTTGAATCCCTTTTTAGTTCCTAAAGAAGTTTTTGCCAATGCTGCCACTTGGAATAGTTCGTTTTGGCAGTTTGGTTCCATTATAGGTCCTGGGGTTGCCGGATTTTTATATGCTTATGCCGGAATTGAAGGCTCATTGTTTATCGTGATTCTATTGCTGCTAGTAGTGATGATCTGCATTCTGCAAATTAAAAGTAGGCCTGTCCCAGCTAAAAATATTGTTCATGAATCTATTTGGCAGAGTCTTGGTGAAGGGATTTCCTTTGTTTTCAAAACTAAGATAATTTTATACGCCATTTCCCTCGATCTTTTTTCAGTTCTTTTTGGAGGTGTCATTGCTATTTTACCCATTTTTGCTGAGGATATTTTGCATGTAGGGGCCGAGGGTTTAGGGATATTAAGAGCCGCTCCATCCATAGGTGCCGTGATTACGATGATCACCCTTATTTATTTTCCACCGCTGAATAAAGCTTGGCGTAATTTATTGTTGGCCATTGCCGGTTTTGGGGTGGCTACTTTAGTTTTTGCTTTGTCGACCAACTTTTGGCTTTCTGTCGCCGCATTATTTTTTACGGGGGCTTTTGATTCTATCTCAGTTGTGATCAGGCAAACCGTTTTACGTTTTTACACACCGGACGAAATGCGCGGTCGAGTTTCATCTGTCAACGGCGTATTTGTTAGTACATCGAATGAAATGGGTGCCTTTGAGTCGGGTGTTGCGGCTAAATTTTTTGGAACGATTCCGTCTGTGATCTTAGGAGGCTGTGTTACTTTAGTATTAGTCAGTATTGTCGCCATTAAATCTGGCGATTTATTTAATTTGAAAATTGAAGATGAACTGAAATTGCGTGAATAGTATCTATAGAATTTTAGCCCTATTTTTCAGCTTTAGCTCTTTCTTTTTCATCTATTTTAGCTTGCTTTGCCTCTTCCTTAATCCGTAATTCCTCTGCGATTCTTTGTTCCTCGGCAACTCTAATTTCTTCCGCAATTCTGTGTTCCTCAGCCAGTCTTTCTTGTATTTTAGCACTAAATGGCTTCAAAGTTGCCAACATGCTTTTTCGCGCATTTTGAGCCCATAGAATTTCTTCTACCGCTTGAATAGGAGAAGCATTGATTCCTAAAAGGGGGGGCATCAACTTAAAATAATGGCTTTTTAGTTTTTTTACTCCTTTTTTATTGGTGGAAATTATTTCTTCTAAGTTGACATGAAATATAGCTACAACTCCATCCTCAGTGCTACCTTCTGAAATTTCAAATGATTCCATCGAATTCATCGGAATGGTTTGCTCACCCACCACATTTAAACCTTGATAATGAATGATTTTAACCTCACTTTCTGAAGCGGCCAAATATGAAATCCGATGATTACCTGATTTACCAGCGAAAAAATCCCCTATGGATTGAAATACATTTCGTTTAGGTAGCTGCGTTACAGCTAAACTTAGCCAGTTATTTGGCATTTCTGAATTTAAAAAGGCCAACGATTTTTGCAATTTTTCACTCATCAGATCTGAATTTTTTGTTGAAATTAATGTAAAGCAAATGGATTCCCAAATTCATTAGGAACATTCATTATAAACGAATTTTAGGTTTAGGAAATTCAAAATATTGGGCAAATCCTTGGAACCAGCCATGAACTAATTCAAAACCTGATCTATTTAAGGAATAAATAATGTATTGCCCCTTTTTTTCTGCAAGGATAAGATTTCCTTGCTTGAGTAAATCCAAATGATGAGAAATACTTGGTTTCGACATGGAGAATTGCTTGGCAATTTCTCCGGCGTTTTGCGCGCCGCCAATTAAAAAAACAAGTATCTCTCGCCGAGTTGGATCATTGATTGCTTTAAATGTAATTTCCATGGTTCAATTAAATAATTAAACGAATGTCTAAATATTTAATTGAATTTCCAAAAAAATTAGCTAAGATCTGATTTTCTGTAGGCTTCCATCACTTTAATTTCTCCCTCTTTTCCAGGGTAAAAATTGCCATGTTCCATGCCTAATACTCCTCTGTAACCTTTTTTATGCAAATGCTTGAAGATATTCGCATAATTTATTTCTCCAGTAGTAGGTTCTTTTCGACCTGGATTATCGCCTATTTGGAAGTAAGCTATTTCATCCCAAGTTAAATCGATGTTAGTAATCATGTTACCTTCATTTTTTTGCATGTGGTACATATCAAAAAGAATTTTACATGACGGGCTTCCTACCGCTCTACATATTTCATAGGTTTGGTCTGAAAAGCGTAAAAATAAATCTGGCGTATCGCTTAAGGGTTCCAACACCATGACTAAGCCTTGGGGTTCCAATAATTCGGCGCCAATTTTTAAGCTATCAATCACGTGTCCTGTTTGAATGCCGATCGGTAATTTTCTGTAGTAATTCCCTGGCACGACGGTACACCATTTAGCATTAACTCTTTTAGAAGTTTCTATAGCGTTTTTACATGCTTTTTTAAATGCCTCTTTCCATTCTTTAGTACCTGTTGTCATGGTCAGTCTATCTGGAAATCCTTCATGATTTAAGACAAACACCCCCATGGTCATACCTAATTTCGCTAATGTTTCGCCGATTTTATTTTGTAATTCTGGCGTGCGGCCCATTAGTCCATTGTCCTCTAAAGACCTGAATCCCATGTCATACATGAATTTCAATTGGTCTATCTCATCATTCCCCGCATGATTTTTAAACATACCAAAATGCGGAGCATACAACATTTTATAAGGAGCTTCTGCTAATGCATATAAACTTTTACTTTTGGTTGTGGATGCTAATGCTTGAGAGCCTACCCCAGCTGTTAATAAACTTCCACCAAGCATGTTGGCAAACGATCTTCGATTCATCTTATTTCTTTTTTAATGTTGCTAAATATTCGATTAAATTGGTAAATTCTTGGGTGTTCATTTGATCCGCTAATCCTTCAGGCATCAACGAATCGGGTAGTTGCTTCATGGACTTCAACGCTGACGTTTTAAAACTTTGTGTGGATCCACCAGGTAATTTTAACATCACATCAGTCTCATTTTTGGATACCACAACTCCTTGATACGTATCCCCGGATTTAGTTTTAAGCTCATAAGTCTCATATCCAAAACCGATTCCCGCATTTGGATGCAAGATCGATAAGTATAGCCCTTCCCTTGATAATTTACTGCCTATTTCCGTTAGTTTTGGACCAAAATCAATGCCTTCGTTGTATACTTGATGACACATAGAACATTGATTAATAAACGTTTTCAATCCATCTTTGGCATTTCCACGCACGGCAACTAACTCAGTCAGAGCAGGGTGCTTATTGAGACTTGCCGATTTCTGACTGGAGCTTAGATAGGTAGCGGCCTCAGTTTTGATGGCTTTTCTGGACGTTCTGCTGACCGATTCAACCACTGACGGAATGAATTTTTCAGGAACCTTTTTGTTTTTCAAAGCCTCTAAAACATAATTTTCACCAGCTAATGAATTTCCTAAAGATCTAGCCGCTTCTCTTTGTATCGCCAAACTAAATTTATCTGAAGTCATGGCCTCATTTAGTAGGTTTATGGATTCGGTTCGACCTTGCCAACGAATACTTTCGATGATGGCTCTTTGTACCGTTTCATTTCCTGTTCTAAAAGTTTTGTCTATTAAATCAGACCCTCCATTTAACTTATAAATAATCTGACCCGCTTTTCTAGTTTGCTTGCCTTCAAGAATCATTTTTAGCAATTTGGGTGTTGCTTCAGTAAGTTCATATTTTTCAACTAACTCTAAAAAGTCTAACTCATTGCTCGTTTTAGCCATCAAAGACAATAACGTTTTCTTTGCTGCAGGATTAGATTGAAGAACAGACAGCTTTATATGTCGCAATGCAACCAATTGGCTTGCAGGATCATTTTTAAACCGATTTGTTATTAAGTCGAGTAAGATTGTATGCTTGCTTTCCCCTGGAATAAAATCTAATGCTCTGAAATAAGCCAACTTTTGATCCAAATTTCCTTCTGCTTTTATGAGATCTGCGATAAAAGGAAGTGCTTTTTCACTTCTTGCACGCCACATTAAATCATTGAATCCCGTAGGCTTTGCGCTCAAGGTTTTGATGGATTCCATATAATGATCCAATCTGTTTTCCCATACGCCATCCCCGCCAATACCTAATGCTTCTAAAGCCCAACGATCCTGACCATTATGTTGTAAGGCTAATTTAGTCCAGATTTTATCTGCATTAGGACTTGAATTATGTCGTAAGGCGATGGCCAATTCTCTTCTTACCTGTGGGTCCGTATCATCAGCTAATTTATCCCCTAATTTTTTCCACTGGCCTATAGGCAATCTACTCATGGCACGAATAGACGTCATGCGAATGTCTGGATTAGAATCTTCTGCCGCTTTTTGAATATAATCAAAACCCTTTGGACTATTAGCTAACAACCAAAATGCTCTAGCTCTAAATCTTGGATTTGAATTAGTTGTAAAGCTATTTTCAAGGACTTTTATTGCTCCCGCACCCAAATTTTGTAATTTCCGATAGGCTAAATACCTCGTTTCTAAATTAGGGTTTTCTAGGCCTTTTAAGGCTAATTCAGGGGTGGATAAGTCTAATTTTGCAATTTTGTATGGGTGATTTTTAGGAGCTATTCGATATATTCTACCTCGAGTTTGGTCCCTTGCTTGATGTCCACCTACTCCTGGATCATACCAGTCGGCCACAAAAATGGAACCATCCGGTGCCACGCAAACATCGGCAGGTCTAAACCATTGATCATTTACTCCTTGAACGATATCTAAAATTTCTGCAGAATAACCAGCACCATTATTTTTTACAGGATAACTTCTCAATACATTCGGTCCGGCATCACAATGTATAATTTGATTTTGGAATGCCGCTGGCAATAAGTTTCCTTCGTAGACTAAAATCCCCGTCGGAGATCCTGAACCCGTTTGTAATAAATTAGGCACGACACCTGGGTCGTTTAAGTGCCAATGTCTTTTAGGAATTTCGGGTTCAATATTGGTCCGATTGACTTGCCAACCATCATTCGTGATTTCATCTTTATATCCATAGTTGCCGTACGGAAAAACATGATTTATACGAACCCCTTTGTTTCCATCATCGTCATTATCTGATTGCCACATGGCTCCGTAGGAATCAACGGCCACTTCAAAGTTATTTCTGAAATTATGACCTAAGCATTCTACTTTGCTTCCATCTAAATTGCAACGAAAAACCATTCCCTGCTTGTATTTGTTGGGTCCAATAATATCCCCATCTTGGTCTAATACAGGTTTCCCTTTGGCATCTAATAGTTGTTTTCCCTCATTTCCGAAGTTGAAATACAATTTTCCATCTGGGCCAAAAACAAATGCATGCGCACCATGATCATGTTGCTCACCCCCAATTCCTTGGAATAAAATTTCTTTGCGATCTGCTTTTCCATCGTGATTGTCATCAAACATTTTCCACATATAAGGACTTTGAGCAACGATAACCATCGAATCTAACACTGCGATTCCTAAAGGTGCGTTCAAATCTGGAGATTGGTAAAATATTTTTCTTGAGTCTGCTACCCCGTCGCCATTGGTGTCTTCTAAAATTAAAATTTTGTCGCCAGCTGGGTTGCTTGGGTTTCCCGTGATGGCAGGCCGATAATTATAGGCCTCTAATACCCAAATTCTACCTTTTGAATCGATGTCAATGTTGGTAGGATTTTGCAACATAGGTTCAGTTGCAAAAGTGGTGATTTCTAAATCTGGATGAATTTTTAATCCCTTTAATGAATTTTGGGATTCTCTTTTTTGCGATTCAGTTAATGAATCCAAAAGGTTTTGTCCCCAAATTGATTTTTGATTTTTGTTGAACGCTGAGCTAATTGCCAATATTAAGATTACTAGTATACTTGGGAAAAGCCATTGCTTTCTAGCGATTTTATTCATAGTTATAATAGGTTGTTTTGTATTAGCCTAAATTTCTATGAAATCTATTTAAAATCCTACTTATGATGGGAATTTATTGAATTATTTCATTTAAAAACGAAACAAATCATTGATTTTTTTTCTAAAATTCAAATATGAAAGCAATTGTGTTGGAGATACTAAGTATTCCTTTGCTAAGGACTTTATCTGTTTCCAACCGGTTGTTTTAGAGTAAATGATCGCATGTAAGAAAAAGAACATTTTTCTTACATAATTTTTTTGATTTCTTCTGCTTTGAATTTTTAATAGTAAGTATTCATAAATAATATTTTGAATTAGATTTTTGTATTTATCATGGGTATGTTCATTTATCTTGGAATACATGAAAATCCGATTATTTAAAAATACTTCTGATTGAACATTGTCAGTATAGCTCATCCCACCTTCATTTTTTCTATAGACTGACATGATTTTGTCGATGTAGCCAATGGGACCCTGTTCAGCCAAAATTACATATAAGGGAATATCGCCACTTTTAGATTTCAAAAACCATTCAGGTAAATTTTGAGCAAATTTAGCCCGCATCATGACGCTCGCGGTAGCCATAAACCAAGTCTCTTTTTCACCTAAAAAATCAGCTGAGTTTATCCATTTTTTTTGATCTGGTTGGTTAATCAATTGAGGTTCAAATCCACTCCCATCTTCAAAAATAATTTCGGCATTATGAAAACATGCCGAGGCATTTGGGTTGGCATCTAAAAAGTCGACTTGCGTCTGAAGTTTTTTTGGGTTGGTCCAATAGTCATCACCCTCTATATGCACGATATATTCTCCTTTGCATTCAAAAAAACAATGTAGGAAATTGATTTTGGCACCCGCATTTTGGGGGCGGATAAAAGCCTTTATTTTTTCAGGAAATTGCTCCGCATATCTTTTAACGATTTCCGCGGTTTTGTCTGGTGAACAATCTTCGCCAATGACTATTTCATAGTCAAAGTCAACTTCTTGATTTAAAATATTTTGTAAACAGGTATCTAAATAATGCGCGTGGGCATAGGTGATCAGACAAACACTCACCTTGGGTTTTAGGGGAACATCATGTCCAGGATACACTTGATTATTTAGGTAGGAGAAATTCATTTTATTTTTTTAAAACAGCATATCCTACTCCACTTTGACCAAAATGATTTCCATTGTAAAATAAGATTTTCTCGTCTAGATGATTGATGACCAAAGGGTATTCGATCATTTCATAATCCCAATCGGACGAATGCTCACTCACATCAATTCCTGCTTCCGCATCCTTACGGACCCATTCAATTCCATCCTTTGATTCAGCATAATAAATGCGGTAGGAGCGGTCTCTATTAGTTCTATAATCAGTTTTAGCTCGGGCAGAAAACCACATTTTGTAGATTCCATCTTCGATGATCACTGAGGGCCTAGATATTCCTCCTTCAGTTGAATCTCGATATTCGATGGCAACTTTTCCCTCTCTTTCCCAATGTATTCCATCGCTTGATTCGGCATATTTTATATGGTAGCTAGGTTCCATTAAATCGCCATCTTTAATCCAATGGGTACAATTTAAGTACCAAACTTTAAATTTTCCTTCATGTTTGAGAAAACATGCAGATCCGTTGAAGTACGGTTCACTGGCCGTAGTACTAATGATGGGACCTTCAAATTTTTTGGTAAAATTGATTCCATCCGTTGATGTGGCCAAACCTAAAGCATTGTGATAGGGGATGGTATTTCTGACGGTCCAGCCTATATAGTATAGCCATTTTTCCATACCGTTTTGTAGGAACCAAGTAGGCATGATTCCACAATCGTCAAAAGTACCGGGCTGGCCCAATGCCAAAATAGGAGAGGGATGAACGTAAATAACTTCTGATAAATTTCGAGGATTTAAATCGATGAATGAAGCCTGACATCTTCCCTTTTCATCTCTCGCCGAGTAATATAGTCGGAGCTTATCTGGATCAGATGTATCTGCACAGACTACGTGAGCGTAGCCTTTTTTATTCCAAAATTCTTTGCCATCTGGGCAAAAAATCAATCCTTTTTTAATCCATTCCATGGAATCTTGTGGCGTAATTGTATGAGTTAATTACGCCACAAAGATATCACTTTATCGGATAGTTGAAAAGCTTGTTGGGTGCATAAACACAGATTCTACTTTGTCAACAATTTTTCCATCTTTTTCAGAGGCCTCTTTAACCTTAATCCAATTAGGATCTTTTCTGAAATTATCAAAAGATGTTTTTGCCGCATCTTCACTTGAATGAGCTAATAAGTACAATAACTTCCCTTGCTTAGTCGGATCTTTATCGATCGTTGAAAAATAAGCAATATTGGTCATGCCATGTTTCTTAAATAATTTCAAGGTATGATCTCTAAATCGACTTAATACATTGGGTAATTTATCCGTAGACGGCGTATAAGTACGTAATTCAAACGTGCGATCTTGAGATTCTTTTGAAGCTTTGATTTTAGGAGAGAAATCCGTCGCATTCATGAATGTACTAACAACTTTGGCAACAATTTTACCTGATTCTTCTGATTTTTTAGCAACCTCTTTCCATTCTGGATCACGGCCAAATTGCTTCCAAGAAGAATCTCTTGCCGCTTGGTTTGGATAGGATAAGATATAATAAAGGGCATTTTCATCATTTTTATTCGGAATCCAATATCCGACATTAGTCATCCCAGTTCTTTCGAAAATTTTAGTTGTATGATTCGTAAAACGCTGAATTAAAGCATCTAATCTTCCTGGATGGCAATAGTAAACGCGTAATTCAAAATAACGCGTATCAGGCTTTTTAGAAAATCCTAAAAAGGACAAACATAAAAGAGACATTAGCATAAAATTTTTCATCAATTTGATAGGTTTAAATATGTGTAATTAAGTGGGCAAAGCTAAATATTTTTTTTTACACAGCACCTAATCGATGTGAAATAATGTGGTTAATGGACAAAAACAGTAGCTCTGGTTTCAATGTTCTCCATTGAGGTAAATATAAATTCCCACCAAAATTAATGTAATAGTCGATGTGGTATTTTTCCCATTCCCTTTCCACAAATTCAGCAAAATTGATCCCCGTAATCCATCCATCTTCCACCTCCTCAAACCATTCAGCATAATAATCGTCCTCAATACTTCCATGAAAATTAAAAACATTTTCTCCGACCAATGTGAAATATTTAATTCCCTCAGCTAACAAGTGGTCAATAACATTTCTTTTCAAATGCATGATGTCGTTATGAAGGGTGTCATTCCACTCACCAAATAATTCAATGATGGTGAATTTGGCCTCATAATCTGTGAACAAAATCTTACAATAGAGGGTTTCTGAATCGATTTCATCCCAATTTGGATGAATGTAATAGCCATAAATATCATGTTCATATTCAGTTTGTGAATAGGATCTTCCAAAAAATGGCGACTTTCGGTCTTTGGATGCTTCGTATATATTTTCCCACTGGTAGGAGGGTTCAATTTCTTGCATTAAGCTATCTTTTGTACGAAACTAAAAACAATTTATAGATAAATTTTATTTGTTACCTAAGAACCTGCGCTTTCTGCCCATGATTCCTTTTAAATTTTTACCATAGTATCAGGTTCCTATTTTTCCAATGGATCAATCATCTTGTCTAAAACATATAAAAATTTCAGTGATCTAAGTCTAAATATTCATGTGAATATTTTAGAAAAATACCTTAATTTTGAAGTTATCGAAAATGTATTTTTATGATCGTTGCTTCAATTGACTGGAATCCTAATCCTGAAATTTTTAAAATTTTTGAATTCTCTGTTCGCTATTATGGCCTATTCTTTGCTTTGGCTTTTTTAGCAGGTTTTCAAGTGATGACCTATATATTTAAAAAGGAGGGGAGGCCAGTGGAGCAAGCGGACCAATTGCTTTTATATGCGATGGTTGCGACGGTGGTCGGCGCTCGAATGGGGCATTATTTCTTTTATGAATTCCCTTTATTGCAAGCGGATCCCATGCGGTTTTTTATACAAATGATTACTCCTCCATTTTCAGGTTTAGCCTCGCATGGGGCGGCAGTAGGTCTTTTTTCTGCCTTTTATTTGTATGTGAAAAAAAATCCAGGCCAGTCGTATTTGTATGTGACAGACCGGATGGTGATTGTCGCTTCCTTAGCTGGGTTTTTTATTCGAATGGGGAATTTGATGAATTCAGAAATCATTGGAAAGCCCACCGACCTTCCTTGGGGATTCAAATTTTTTAGGGATTATGAATTTAATCCCATGGGTGATTCTGCTATGGTGGTGGCCAGGCATCCCTCTCAGTTGTATGAAGCGCTATCTTGTCTCGTAATTTTTTCCTTTTTAATGTGGTTTTGGTCCCTTAAAAAAGCGAAAACGCAGGAAGGTTTAATGACCGGTTTGTTTATGGTGGTGTTGTTTGGACTTCGTTTTTTCTATGAGTTCTTGAAAGAAAATCAAAGCGATTTTGAAAATCAAATGGCGTTGAATATGGGTCAAATTCTATCGATACCTTCGGTAATTTTTGGTTTAATCGTCTTGTTCTATTCGTATAAGAAGGCAAGGAGTAATAGCTAGAAAAGACTATCCAGATTTACTTCAAACTAATTGGATGGTATACTCGAGCCAACCATGAAACGATCTCATAGGTTGATTTACAAATACTACGTGAAAATGGGCGTTAATCTACTGTTTTAATTAGCGTTTTTTGTTCCGCTAACACCCACGCACTTATTTGATTAAAAATTCAGCATCATCTGTAATACTAATCGCATCTTGCGTAAACAAATCCCCTTTAAAAGGATTGATAGGTGTGTAACTACTGGCATGAACGTCTTTGTAGGGTTTATTGCTAGCTAGGTTGTAGGCTGTTATAATAGACCAACGAGGCTTGTCCGACAGGTTAGCTGCAGAGGCATGAAGGGTGTTGCAATGGAAAAACGCCGTATCTCCAAAGTCCATCTCTAAGTAGTCCAAAGGCATGATTTTGAGCGCTTCATTCACTTTCTCCATATCTGCGCCCACTTGCTCCCCCGAAAACCCATGCTCCACTCTCCCCATTTTGTGCGAACCACGAATCATTTGTAAACAACCATTTTCCTTGGTTGCAGGAGTAAGTGCGGTCAGTGCACTTAGCATATCCGGGAATAGAAATCCATTGTTTTTGTACCAATACCCATAGTCCTGGTGCCATTCCCAGGCTCCACCTGTTTTAGGTTCTTTCTGCATGAGCTTTGAATGGTAATGTGCTGATTTGCCATTCAAAATTTGCTCTACGGCATCTACAATGCGCTCAGAACGCGCAAACTTACTGTATAAACTTTCATCTAATGAATACCAAAGCGCTAATTTCGTTTTAAGGCCAGAGGCATCTGTGCGGTCAAAACTTTTTTTACTCATTAGATCGTCATCAATGGCAATTTTATATAGTAAATCTACCTCCTCCTTTGTGAAGAAATTTCGAACTATCACATATCCATCTCGGTGATAGGCCTCAAGATGTTCTTTTGTAAATTTCATGATCTATTTTTTAAGATTTTACAGCATCAATATTGGGTACTAATAAATGAATAATGACCAACGCTATGCCGTACATAGACGCGGCAATGATAAAAAGAATTTTATAACTACCTGTTGCTTCTAGCAAATGCCCTGTAGCAGAAGCCATCAGCATCCCACCCACAGCACCCGCCATTCCAATAAATCCAACGACCGTTCCCATGTCTTTTTTTGGAAAAAAATCGGTTGCCAACGTGTACATGTTGGCAGACCAACCCGTATGCGCCGCCATGCCTAGGCCAATTAATATAACCGCAGGCCATAAGTCATCAATGCCTGAAGCCCAATAAATAGGTACCACCATGATGGCGCAAATGAGCAATGTAGTTTTTCGAGCCGCGTTTATACTCCAACCCATTTTTAGAAAATGAGATGAAAGCCAACCGCCTCCAATGCTCCCAACATCGGCAATCAAATAAGCGACAATGAGTGGCAAGCCAATTTTATCCAATTTTAACCCATAAGTGGTATTGAGAAATTTGGGGAGCCAGTAGAGAAAAAACCACCAAATTGGGTCAGTCAAGAACTTTCCGATGGCTATTGCCCATACTTTTCTGGTACGGATGATTTTCCAAATGGACGTCGGTTTTTCAAGATTCTCCTCCGTATCTGATTTAATTAAATCCAATTCAGTCGCATTAATTCCGGGGTGTTCTTCGGGGCGGTTCATTAATCTAAGCCAGAAAAACAACCAAATGAAACCTAATAAACCCGTGATGATAAAGGCTGCTTGCCAACCAAAGTTGAGTGCAATGATAGGTACAAGCAAAGGAGCAACGATTGCGCCAATGTTCGATCCTGAATTGAAAATTCCAGTGGCTAAAGCCCTTTCCTTTCGAGGAAACCACTCGGAAATGGTTTTGATGGCAGCGGGGAAATTGCCCGATTCACCAATTCCTAGCGCTAATCTTGCCATCCCA
>CAMDJW010000027.1 GCA_945901025.1 Spirosoma fluviale
TGAGTATTCCCTAAATCAAAGACTCTAAATCGATATTTGTTTGATATTAGTTTCTTTACCATCAGAATCTGTAAACTTAAATTAGCCGCAAAAATACGAGACTACATAATAGAACTATGCTTGAATGCAAATTCTTCATCGGCTAAAACTAGGTAGAAAGCATTTTTGAAATTTGGACTAAACCAATCGCCCAAATTATAATAAGTAGATTCCTTTGTCAAAGGAAAAGCGATTGGATGATGTCTATGCCCAAAAACATACGCATTTTTTATGTTATTTGATTTTGCATCTAAATGCATTTGATCCCTTACATAATTCAATATAAAATCTGTATCTGAATTAAACGGAACATCCCCAGCTGATATCGTCTCTGATTTACGCGTATTAGACCACAAATGCGCCAAGCGCACTCCCAAATCAGGATGCAAAATTTTAAACAAAAAATTAGATACTGGATTGACAAAGATTTGTTTTAAAACCTTGTAGCCATAATCTCCTGGACCCAAACCATCCCCATGCCCTAATAAAGCCCTAACCGATTTTCCTTGAAGATTAAAACTAAACTCAGTAGGCTGATGATAAATAATGGCACCAATTTCATCTTTCAAATAGGTTTTTAACCACAAATCATGATTGCCTACAAAAATATGAATTCGAATTCCTGCGTCATTCATCTCGGCTAATTTGCCCAAAAACCGAACAAATCCTTTAGGTACCACATGACTATACTCAAACCAGAAATCGAACAAATCTCCTAGTAGAAAAACATCCGATGCATCTTTTTGAACTTGGCATAGCCAAGAAATGATATACTTCTCCCTTGCTAGTGATTCTTCATTGTTAGGGAATCCTAGATGAAAATCAGACGCAAAATAGGCCTTTTTGCCTGCAGGAATTTGAATTTCAATCATATACTATCCAAAAAAAAGGTGGAGAATAAGCCCCACCCAATTTAATATGTTTACTTCGCTTTCGGCACCCTTTTCACCGCAGGTTTTTTATCCTCTTGGGGCTCCTGTGTAGGTTTCTTTTTAGGTTTAGGCTTAGCAGCAACTTTCTTAGGTGCATTTTTCTCATTCTCTGCTAAATCTCGTACATCCTTAGCATCCTTTCTTTTCTTTTCTGTTTCACCCTTAATAAACTCTTGATACGAGGTCAATTGCTCGAAAGGACGAGGGCCAACCAACTCTTCTAAATCGCTTTGAAAAAGAACTTCTTTTTTCAATAATTGCTCTGCTAGAATCGTTAATTTATCCTTTTTATCACTTAATAATTTCTTTGTTCGCACATAAGCCTCCGCAATAATCTTACGAACTTCTTCATCAATCTCTCTTGCCGTTTGCTCTGAATAAGGCTTGTTAAATTGATACTCAGAACCCTTAGAATCGTAATAAGAAATATTACCCAACTTATCATTCATTCCATAAACGGTCACCATCGAATAAGCTAATTTTGTAATTCGCTCTAAGTCGTTCTGCGCACCCGTTGAAATTTTACCAAAAACAATTTCCTCCGCCGCTCTTCCTCCTAGGGTCACACACATCTCATCCATAAGCTGCTCCGTGCGATACAAAAACTGCTCCTTAGGTAAATATTGAGCGTAACCTAATGCGGCAACTCCTCTCGGTACAATTGATACTTTAACCAATGGATTAGCATGCTCCAAAAACCAACCCGCAATCGCATGGCCAGCCTCATGAAAAGCGACTATTTTTTTCTCTAATGGAGAAATTAATTTATTTTTCTTCTCTAAGCCTCCAATCACCCGGTCCATTGCTTCTTGGAAATCATCCATGTCAACAGCCGATTTATTGCGACGTGCAGCAATTAAAGCAGCCTCATTGCAAACATTGGCAATTTCAGCCCCAGCAAAACCGGGTGTTTGTGCTGACAATTCTTTGGGATCTACTCCTTCTGCCAACTTAACCGGTTTCAAGTGCACTTTGAAAATAGCTTCGCGGCCGATAATATCTGGCTTGTCAATCGAAATAGTACGATCAAATCGACCAGGCCTTAATAGTGCTGGATCTAATACATCTGGACGATTTGTCGCCGCCAAAATGATAATTCCTGAATCAGTAGCAAAGCCATCCATTTCAACTAATAATGAATTCAAAGTATTCTCTCTTTCATCATTAGAACCCGGCATTTGACCTCTTCCTCTTGATCGACCCACAGCATCAATTTCATCAATAAAAATGATACATGGTGCCTTTTCCTTAGCTTGCTTAAACAAATCCCTAACACGAGCCGCACCGACTCCCACAAACATCTCAACAAAATCAGAACCTGAGAGTGAGAAGAATGGAACACCCGCTTCCCCGGCTACAGCCTTCGCTAAGAGTGTTTTACCTGTACCTGGGGGACCGACTAATAAGGCACCTTTAGGAATTTTACCTCCCAAATCAGTGAATTTTTTAGGGAATTTTAAAAACTCAACAATCTCTTGAATTTCCTCTTTCGCTTCATCTAAACCCGCCACATCATTGAACGTAATTTTGACCTTTGCTTCCCCTTCTATTAGCGTAGCACGACTTCTACCAATATTAAATATTTGACCGCCAGCGCCTCCGCTGCCTCCCATACGGAAAAACAGAAAGTAAAAACTTAAACCCATTAAGATGAAGAAACCCCATGTACCCAACCAATCCAGAGGACCGGTTCTCGTTTCTGGAGTAGCAAAAATTCGCTCATTGCGTGGAAAATTCTTCTGACGATCTTCAAGAAAATGCTCAAAGCCCTCCTTTGAAATAATCGGAAACTCAAAATGAGGGCCCTTTTTAATCGAAATCATGCCTTGCGGAGAGTCCTTGAAATATTTACTAACGAAAGTGGACTTCAAACTCACCTCGACCAAGCGATCATTCACAATCGTAACGCCCTCCACTTCCTTTTGAATAATCATGGATTCAAATTGATTTTGATTGATCTCCTGCAAAGTCCTTTGCTTTGTAAAAAAGAACATGCTCACCATAGTAATGGCTAGACCAATCATCAGCCAACTCTGCATACCTCCAACTGGCTTTTTAGGTAATCTAGGTTGAATTCCCGAACGCTTACTGTTTTTAAAATTACTTCCTTGTTTAGCCATTTTGTTTTTAGGTATTTGGGGATTTAAACTTTAAAATAACCAAATTAGTTCGAAAAATTTAAAAATTATTTCAAATTAACTATCCTTGTCAACTATACTTGGTTTTAATCTGGAATATTGGTGAATTTAGCATCCCCCCAAAGCTCCTCCAACTTGAAAAATGCACGCTTATCTTTCAAAAATACGTGTACAATTACTTCATAATAATCCATCAAAATCCATTCCCGATTTGCTCTACCCTCCATGGCATTCACATGAACACGCGCTTGTTCCCAAACTTCTTTGTCAACCGAATCCGAAATGGCTTCAATTTGAGTGTCGGATGTACCCGAACAAATAACAAAAAAATCAGTAAAAGCATTGTGAACACCTCTTAAGTCCATCACGACAATTTCTTGAGCTTTCTTCTCTTGCATTCCCTTCACCACACATTGAACTAATACTTCAGATGAATCAACGTTAATAGCGGCTTTCTTAGGACTTTTAGGCATAAATGATTTTTAAACGAATAAAAAATTAAATTTGTTGTTGTAAACATAAAATTACGAATAAAATTTGAACAAATATCAAGCTCCCACTCGGTTCGTAGGCAAAAACACCAAATATCATGAATCATGTGCTTCTACGAATTCATTAGGATTCCAAGAAGCTCTAGAATATCAGTTACCTGAAGGTTTTGCTTGGATTGCTGGACACCAAACAGAAGGCAAAGGGCAGAGGGGAAATAAATGGCTAGCCCAACCTAATGAAAATTTATTAGTCTCCTACTTATTGAAGCCCCAAGATCAGCAAGCCTCAAATCAATTTTATTTAAGCAAAGCTATCTCCATTGGTATTCTTGAAGGGCTACAAAAATGGGCTAAAAATACAATCTTAGAAGAATTACGCATTAAAATCAAGTGGCCCAATGACATCTACCTAGAGGAACAAAAGATCGCCGGGATTCTTATTGAAAATAATTTCCAAGCGGGTCAATGGAACTTTTGTATCGTAGGGATTGGAATTAATATCAACCAGACAGAATTCAATAATTTAAGAGCTAGCTCATTAAAAAAATGGACTAAATCACCCTTCAAAATTGAAATTCAAGATATTTTCAATGCCATTTCCGTCGAGATCGAAAACTTTTATCAACTTTTCTTATCAAACAATTTTGAACAAATAGATAAAGTCTACCATCAAAATTTATTCCGAATGCAAACTAAGGCATTATTCGAAGATGAAACAGGAGTATTTTCAGCTAAAATAATTCAAGTAAATCCCAATGGCCACCTAGTTCTTGAAAAATCGAATGAAATCAAGGTATATGATTTAAAAGAATTAAGTTTTATTTTTAGCGAATAAAACCTATTAAACGATGATCTCAACCTACCAAAGTAATTTGAAGAATTTCTATTATTGGGCCCAAAAACAACCGAATGAAATTTTTCTAAATCAACCGATAGGAGATGATTACATTGATTTTACCTATCATGAGTCTAAAATTCAGGTTAATAAACTAGCTGCATTCCTACAAGAGAAAGTCCAATCTGGTCCAAAGCATGTTGGTATATTGTCGAAGAATTCAGCCTATTGGATTTTAGCTGATTTAGCCATTTCTTCAGCAGCTTGTGTCTCAGTACCCTTTTATGCGACGCTAACATCGGAACAGTTAAATGAAGTGTTGGTACATTCCGATTGCCAGGTACTCATCGTAGGAAAATTGGATCATTGGGAATCTATAAAAAGCGGAATTCCCTCAAATGTTCTGATCATTCACACACCCGAATCCGAAGGAAAAGAAGCTTACCAATGGAATGAAATTCTCAAGCAAGAGTTTCCACCATTCCAGCCTCACAAACCCCAGCATGAAGAATTGTCCACCATCGTTTATACTTCAGGCACTACAGGATCACCGAAAGGGGTCATGATTTCTAACAGTTCAGTAGCTCAAGCTTTAAATTTAGCCAGGAAAATCGCCTATTTAGATACCCCCCAAACAAGATTCATATCCTATTTGCCATTATGCCATATTGCCGAACGAAATATTGTCGAATTTGCGTGCATCGCTGCCGGTGGAACCATCTACTTCGTTGAAAATCTATTAACTTTTAAAGAGAATTTACATCGAGCAAATCCCACTCACTTCCTCGCAGTACCCAGAATTTGGAGTAAATTCCAAGAAGGTATTTTAGAGAAAATAGGGGGTCAAAAAAAGCTAGACCTACTTTTAAGCATCCCGATTGTCAATCAAATCATTAAGAAAAAAATCAAAAAAGGTCTTGGCTTAGACAAAGCTTTTTTGATGATTACAGGAGCGGCACCTATGCCCCCTGAACTATTAAAATGGTATCAAAAAATTGATTTTTTCATCCAAGAAGCCTATGGTATGACTGAAAATATGGGCTTAAACTCGCTCATGCCTAGAGATGAAATAAGAATTGGGACCGTAGGTAAAATTCATGAGACCTGTCAAACGAGAATTGACCCAGAAACGAAAGAGATCCAAATGAAAGCCGACTATAATTCATGGGGATATTATAAAGAAGAAAAATTGACCCAAGCGCTTTTCGAGGATGGATGGTTAAAAACAGGGGACATGGGTGAAATAGATTCAAATGGTTTTATATCCATCATAGGTCGAGTAAAAGACAATTTCAAAACAGCCAAAGGTCAATATGTATCGCCCGCTCCGATTGAAAACAACTTATCTATAGATCCCAACATAGAACAATGCTGCGTAGTGGGCATCAATTTACCCCAACCCATCGCGTTAATCGTCCTAAGTTTAGAAGGGAAAAAATTAGAACCGAATGCTTTGGTAAAAAATTTAGAAGACTTAAGGAAAAATACCAATCCTCATTTTAAAAAATATGAGCATATCTCTAAAATGATCATTTTAAAGGAGGATTGGACGATCGAGAATAATTGCCTTACCCCCACTTTGAAAATAAAAAGACCCATCATTGAAAAGAAATATCTGGATTCATTTGAAACATGGAATAATCATTCAGAATCGATTATTTTCGAATAAATTAACAGGGTATTAATTTTGTTTCAGCCTTATTTTTTAAATTTAAGGCATGCGAATGCTGATACTCATTTTATTAATCTCTTTTGCCTATCCAACAAGCGGGCAATTTATTCGCATCGATAGCATTCATTTCAAAGGGAATGAAAAAACAAAAAATCAAATTTTACATAGGGAATTAGATATCAAACCAGGTGATTCTTTAGCTATTAATACTTTAGATGTAAGATTAGAATACAATCGACGCAAATTAATGAATACCAATTTATTCATTTGGGTCAAAGCCGATTTAAACCAATTGGCCAATGGGCATCTGAAAATTACATTTGAATTTCTTGAGCAATGGTATATTCTGGGATACCCTATTTTCCAACTGGCCGACCGTAACCTAAATGATTGGTGGTCAAGAGGACGTGATTTAAATAGATCTATTTATGGGATCCATTTTATTCACAACAACTTTCAAGGTCGGAATGAAAAATTAACGATTAAAGCAGAAAAAGGATTTACTGAAAGACTTGATTTTACCTATAGTAATCCATATCTAGATAAGAAAAAAACATTAGGTTTATCGTTCAATACAAGCTACTCCACTTCGAAAACCATCCCATACAAAACAAGAAATGATACATTGCAATATTTAACGGCAGAAAAAATATTGCGCGAAAGATGGGCTGGGGGAATCATATTGAGAAAGAGATATAGATTTTATGACTTTCAAACCTTAGAGCTAAAATATACGCACACCATCATTTCCGATACCGTTGTCAAATTGAACCCAAATTATTTTGGACTCAATTCGAAAGAACAAAATTTCACCCAATTGCTCTATACCTTTTCCTATGATTTTAGGGATTTAATAGCCTACCCTTTGAGAGGTCGAAAATTTGACATCACATTCAATAAAGTAGGGCTTCTTCCCGCTGACCACGTGGATTTTTGGGAATTAACGGGAGCCGTTGCCTATTTTTTTGACCTAGGTTCCCATTTTTTCCTCACCACACAATTCAAAGGAAAAATTTCAAAAAACACGAATATTCCCTATGCAAATATAAGAGGCCTTGGATATGGAAATGAAATTGTACGTGGGTATGAACTTAACGTGTTAGATGGTACATCCTATTTTTTAAATAGAAATACGATCAAATTTCAATTGTTAAATAAGGTTTTCAAACTACCCTTTTTGCCGATCAAACAATTTAACCAAATCCCCATTGCGATTTACCCCACTGCTTTTTATGACTTTGCTTATGTCAACAACAACTTTTCAGCCAATGAAAACAAACTAGTTAACCAATGGATTTCTGGAGGTGGTTTAGGTTTTGACGTGGTTACCTATTATAATTTAGTCTGCAAGTTTGGATTTCCTGTCACCAATGGAAGTAAAATAGGCATGGTGATCGGAATTGGGAGGGAATTTTAAGATTGAAAAAAAATGCTTCAAGGCAATAAAAAATAGGCCAGTTAATAACCGACCTATTTTCATAATACCTAACCACTAATAATCTTATATATTTTTAATATCAAATAGCTTGCCTTAAATCATTACAATAATAACATTTATTTTTTTAGTTAGCACTTTTTCTGAATCATTTCAATAATTTTAGCTTTTAAAATACCTTTCTAAAAAACATGAGAAAAGATTTCAATCGCATTAGCCACTTGACAGCCAAATTAATCGTTTTAGTTTTCACATCTACTTTAGTGTTTTACTCATGCAACTCTACGCAAGAAAACGGAAAGAATGGAACATCAAACACTTCCGAATTAGATCAAATAACATTAAATGCTTGGGAAAAAAGCGGTGATCTGGTTCAAAAAATCACCTTAAGTTCGAAAGGTGTTATTAGAAATAAGGTGTGGGGTATTTCGATAGACTCTCTACAAGAAAAGCTTGAATTAGCTGAAAACCAACCAGCCAACGGCAAATCGTATACACTCTATTTTGATGACAGTGATTTGAATTTTACGGATATTACCTACCTAAGTGATGACCAACATAAATTAACTGAAATTGATTTTGATATTTTTGTAGAAACAAAATCTCAGGTAGACGACCTGAAGGAAAAATTCACCACCTATTTACAAGTGAAATTTGGAGCCTCCAAAACCGAAGGCAATAAAATCATATGGGAAAAAGATAAAAACACCCAGGTCATTTTACAAGATGTAAGCACAGGTAAGGACCCAGGGATTAAACTCGTTTTTTTGAGAAAAAACTAAACTTTCCAAACCCAACCACGCGTATCTTCAATCTCGCCAAGTCTAATTTGATTGATTTCAGTGAAAACTTTGCTTGAGAAATCTGATTCTTTTTTATCCGGTAATTGATAATCTTTGCCGTCAAAACCAATGATTTGAATTGGCGCAATCACGGCCGCAGTACCCGCTCCAAACGCCTCAGTCACTGATCCATCTAAAATACCATTGACCAACTCTTTTACCGACAATTGACGTTCTTGCACATCGATTCCCCAGTCTTTCGCAATTTGAATAACAGATTTTCGAGTTACCCCGTCTAAAATAGTATCTCCCGTAGGGGCCGTAACTAATGAACCACCCACCATAAACATCAAATTCATCGTTCCGGCTTCTTCCACATATTGATGTGTGGCAGCATCCGTCCAAATAATTTGGTCATAACCTGCTTGCATAGCCTTTTGAGTCGGAAACAAAGAACCCCCATAATTACCTGCATTCTTTGCAAAACCCACTCCACCTTTGGCAGCACGAATATATTCGGTCTCTACCCGCACTTTTAGAGGTTTAGAATAATAAGAACCTACTGGGCAATTAAAAATAATAAATTTGTACGTGGTAGAAGGACTAACTCCCACATATTCATCGGTGGCAAACATAAATGGACGAATATATAAAGAACAACCTTCTTTATCTGGCACCCACGCATGGTCTATTTCCAATAACTTTTTCAAACCGCCCAAAAAAATCTCCTCTGGAACCTCAGGCATGCACATACGAACTGCCGATTTATTAAACCGTTTTAAATTCTCTTGTGGTCGGAAAACCAAAACATCCCCTTTCTTGGAACGATATCCCTTCATTCCCTCAAAAATGGATTGGCCATAATGAATGGACATCATGGCTGGCTGATAGCTCAATGGACCATATGGCTGAATAGTCATCGATTGCCATGCGCCATTGGCATATTCAGCAATCAACATATGATCTGCAAAACTGCGTCCAAAAGCTAAATTGTTAAAATCGACTTCATCGATTCTTGACTTTCCTATAGGTTGTATTTGAATTTCCATTTTTTATTATTCTTATTTGCCAGAATTCCAAGGTGTTTCTGGAACACCTAACGTTTTATGTAATAATCGACACATCATAAACAAGTAATCTGATAATCGATTTAAATATACAATTGCAATCGCATAATCTTCATTTTGAATGGGCTTTACCCATTGAATTAAACTTCGCTCAGCACGCCTGCAAACCGTCCGCGTGATTTGAGCAATGGCAATCGTCTCATGGCCACCCGGCAAAATAAAAAACCTCATGGGCTCTAAATTAGCATCCATTTCGTCAATCATTTCCTCCAATGACACAATATCCTGCAAGGATATCAATTTCATGTTCCCCAAATATTCCTTTGAATCTGTGGCAATATGCGCCCCCAAAACAAATAAACTTTGTTGGATTTTAATTAATTTTTGAGACAACTCTCCTTGAACTTTACAGATAAGCAAACCTATAAATGAGTTTAACTCATCCACATCCCCAATCGCAGCTAAACGAACATCCGACTTTAAAAGGTCTTGGCCATCTGCTAACCTAGTAAAACCTTGATCACCATTTTTAGTATATATAGGCATTGTTCATATTTTGTGGAGGACAAAAATACTTTTTTCGGCCTTTATTTCAAATATTTGCTAAAAATATACCTTTGCAGCAGAGAATAAAGATAAAGATTAGGTCATCCAAGATTTCAAAACTAATTTTGCCTACAAGCTAAAAAATATGTCAATCGATTATTTCCTTTCTCGGGTACTTAGAATTTTTACTTTAATAAGTCTAGGTATCACTCTATTATTTATATACCGAGGATTACCAGATCCCGTGGCGGTACATTTTGGAGAAACGGGCAGAGGGGATGGTTTTTTACCTAAAGCAGAGATCTTCTATTTATTAGCGGGCATCATAACCCTTCTAAATATTTTAATATTATTATTGATCAAAACAGTTGAAAAAATACCTGCTACAAGTTTGAGTACTTTAAACCGACTTTTCCAGGATAAAGCTCCAGAAAATATAAAAAAAATATGCGTTGATTGGCTACATTTTTTCCCAGTCGCCATTCATGGCTATTTAATCCTAATCCTTAGGACCCTTTTGTTATTGAATGACGAAAGAACTCGAAACCAGGATTTCACATACATCCCCATGGTTGGGATTTGCTTCCTATTACTTTGGTTAATTTATTTACCAGCCAGATTATTGAGTTTACCTAAATCAGATTCATTGGAATGAAATCCAATATGCCAAATATCTTCATTCAGGATTACGATTATCCATTGCCTGATGAAAAAATTGCGCTTTTCCCCTTAAGCAATCGGGACGAATCAAAGCTCTTGGTCTATAAATCAGGCAAGATAAATCACCAAATTTTCAAGAACTTACCGGAATTTTTACCTGAGAACGGATTATTGATTTTAAATAATACAAAAGTTATTCCGGCCAGAATTAATTTAACAAAAGATTCAGGAACCAAAATTGAAGTATTTTTATTAAAGCCAATTCAAGGGGAATTGGCGACACAATCAATCCTTAATCAGGATTCTGAAACCATTTGGGAATGCTTGGTGGGCAATAAAAAAAGATGGAAAGTCGATGAGCAAATCAAGCGATCCATCTTTATTGATTCCAAAGAGATTGTTTTAACATTTCATTGGTTTGAAAGAACTAAAAACCTAGTCAAAATAACGTGGGATGAGCCAATTCCATTCGCTGAGATTTTAGATGCGGTGGGCCAAATACCCCTACCACCTTATATGGAACGGGAAGTGGGTCCGGAGGATAAAAATCGATACCAAACTATTTTCTCGAAAGAATTGGGGGCGGTTGCGGCACCAACGGCCTCGCTACATTTTTCACAGGAAGTTTTTCAAGATTTAGAAAAACAAGGAATTAAGACACAATATTTAACCCTTCATGTGGGTGCAGGCACTTTTTTACCTGTCAAAGAAGAAAATGTCCAAAATCACCCGATGCACCGGGAACAACTTATTTTCTCCAAAGAATTTATTCGAAATTTACAGCAACATGAGGGTCCTTACATTCCAGTTGGAACCACTTCAATGCGTGCATTGGAAAGTCTTTATTGGGCTGGAGTATGGTTAATCGAGGGACTAGATATCCCTGAAACAGGTTTTAATATACCCAAAGAATTCCCTTACATACCTCGTAATCAATTGATCCAAACGAAGGATTCGTTGGAAAAAGTATTGACATATATGGAAGAAAAGGGGATTCAAGAATGGGTTATTTCCACGGAGCTTTTGATCATGCCAGGATATGATTTGCGGTTTTCTGACGCGATCATAACCAATTTTCACCAACCCAAATCCACCTTATTGGTATTAGTTTCTGCTATTATTGGCGACCATTGGAAGTCAGTGTATGATGAGGCAATCTTGAAGGATTATCGGTTTTTAAGTTATGGCGATGCTTGCTTATTTTACCGTTAGCAATAAATTAAATGGATATTGTTATTTTTGCAACCCGATTGGGTTCAGAATACAATGAAACGTATTGAAGTCAATATTTTGAGCATTCGGTCGTTTTTTAAATAATGGGTTTGAATAATATGAAGATCAATTTCATCGAAGAATTACGTTGGCGCGGCATGTTACACGACATGATTCCAGGCCTAGAGGAGCACCTTAATAAGGAAATGACGGTTGCGTATATCGGTTTTGACCCTACAGCACCTAGTTTGCACATTGGAAATTTAGCTGCTATTATGCTTTTAAAGCATTTCCAATTGGCCGGACATAAACCCATCGCATTAGTGGGAGGAGCTACGGGAATGATTGGTGACCCATCAGGGAAGTCGGCGGAACGGGAATTTTTATCTGAGCAAACCTTGAGGGATAATCAAATAGGTATTCAAAAACAATTAGAGAAATTTTTAGCATTTGGGGGCGAGCAAAATTCGGCAGAGCTGGTCAATAATTACGATTGGTTTAAAGAATTTAGTTTTTTAGGATTTTTACGAGAAGCGGGCAAGTTTTTAACGGTGAATTACATGATGTCAAAAGACTCCGTAAAAACGCGCTTAGAAACGGGTATATCCTTTACTGAATTTTCGTATCAGTTATTACAGGGATACGACTTTTACCATTTGTATAAAACAAAAAATGTTCGTTTACAGATGGGCGGTTCAGATCAGTGGGGAAATATAACAACAGGAACTGAGTTGATTCGAAGGAAAGAGGGACATGATGAGGAAGCGACAGAGCGTGCTGCATATGCGTTAACGACTCCATTAGTAACCAAGTCGGACGGCACGAAGTTTGGTAAATCTGAGTCAGGTAACATTTGGTTAGATGCTGAAAAGACGAGTCCGTATCAATTTTACCAATTTTGGTTAAATGCGGCTGATGCGGATGTATCGAGACTAATCCGGGTTTTTACCTTATATAGTCAAGGTGAAATACTTGCTTTGGAAAAAGAGCATTCGGAAGCACCTCATTTAAGAATACTCCAAAAAGCCATAGCGCATGAGGTTACTTCTCGCGTTCATGGGGAAGTTACGACTCAGTTAGTCGTGGAGGCCTCGGAGCTTTTATTTTCGAAAGATGCAGTTGAAAAACTTGAAAACGCCTCCGAAATATTGTTGGCCCAATTACCTATTCATCAAATTTCAAGTGAATTATTAGCAGAATGTACTAATATAACGGATTTGATCAGTGTGGGATGCTCAAATTTAATTTGTTCATCCAAAGGTGAGGCAAGAAAGGCCATTCAAGGCAATGCAATCAGCGTTAATAAAGTCAAAATCACTGACTATCAAGCACCTATAGATTTTAACAAAATCAAAGGTAAATACATCTTGGTCGGAAATGGAAAGCAGAAAAATTATATTTTATCTTTCTAGAATTTCAGTATTGGGGACCACGAAAAAATAATTCATTTTATTTCAGAAATAATTTGGACTAAAAAAATAAATCGTGCATCTTTGCACTCCCAATTGCTAGCTAAACGCAGCTAGCGCATAGACGAGAGGATTAAGTGGTTAGAAATAACCTAGATTAATGTTCGAGTTTAAAGAGTTCTTTGACGTGTTGATAGAAATAAAGAAGAGGTATCATGTTTAAATCAT
>CAMDJW010000028.1 GCA_945901025.1 Spirosoma fluviale
GGCCGTATTTTCAACTTCCTTGAACCTAAAACTAACTGGAAAAAACGCAGTCCTTATAAATTTAAATAGAATTCCGAGGACCTATTTCTTGATGGGCATATTAGCCTGAACTTTTTGTCGCCAATCGATTAACAATCGATGTAACTCATCTCTTTTAACCGGAAAATCTTTGGCTACATCATGACGCTCACCTACATCATCCTTTAGATTATATAGCTCAACCTGTGAAGATTCAAAATTGTCAACGAGCTTCCAATCCCCTAACCTGACAGCACCAGCGGGACGACCTAATTGGTTTGAAAAATGGGGATAATGCCAAAATAAAGGTCGAGACTGATCATTTAGATTAGGTTTATTGATCATAGACCACACACTAACTCCATCCGTCTTTTCAGGCGATTTTTGGCCCAACAGATCTAAAATAGTAGCTGTATAATCCGTATTCATGAAATAATTGTCATTCACTTGTTTGGGAATAATCTTACCCTCCCAGAACATGATGGTCGGAATTCGAATACCCCCTTCATATACATGCCCTTTCCACTTTCGAAGGCTATCATTTTGCGTTGGAATTGGTCCCAATTCAGGCAAACCAACTCCTCCATTATCAGAGGCAAAAATGACTAAGGTATTATTCAGAAGCCCTTTATTCTTCAAAGATTCCATGATTCGGCCCACGCCATCATCCATACTCTCCACCATGGTTGCATAATAGGGATTGTATTTACCTTTAAACTTTTCATATTTCAAAAAATACTTATTCAATTTAGTGGCCTTGGGTACGATGAAAACATGCGGTGCAGAATAGCACATGTACATAAAAAAAGGTTTTGCGTCATTTTGCTGGCCAATAAACTCGACCGCATAATCACTTAACTTATCCGTCATATACCGTTCACCGGTATCCTCAAAAACCTTTTGAAAGCTATTTTCAAAAATTCCATAGTTATAATAGTCTAGCCCATTTTTACCGACCATCCTCGCATAATCAAAACCTCGATTCCATGGTGCTAAGCTATCGCCAGATCCCAAATGCCATTTTCCGATCATCCCGGTCTCGTAACCCATGGACTTTAATCGCTGGGCCAATGTGATTTCTTTGGAGCCTAAATAAGTCTTCCATTGAGCTGGCAATAAGGGAGAGTCACCCTCCGTTCGATTCCCAATGAGAAAATTCGTTAATTTTAATCTGGCAGGATGTAAACCCGTCATAATTGCCGCGCGAGAAGGAGAACAAACCGTACTCGCCGCATAAGCCTGAGTAAATCGAATCCCACCGCTAGCTAATTTATTTAAATGAGGCGTTTCATTATATGGGTTGCCGTAACAACCTAAGTCCAAATACCCCAAATCATCCGCTAAGATGAAAATGATATTGGGCTTCTTTGGGTTGTCGAATGCGAGAGCATTTAAACTCCAAAGGCATAAAAAAACAAATGCCCAGGATTTTCTAATCATCTAGATCTTTTTTTATGATGGGGTATACAAACGCAGCCCGAGTAGGGCCAGGGAAAGGAACTTTATCCCCTTTTAAGCCATGCCAAAGGACCAAATTAAAGGCCACATCATTATTGGTATCCTCTTTCTCAAAGTTAAATAATTCAGATCTTCGTTGCCATTCATTTCTAACGACGTTTTTAGTACGCAAATCCACATTGGGAGTAATCGCCTTAAAATCACTAGGCTTTGCAACCGAATCAAAAGATCGCCACATCGGCATTGCTGCTGCATCATATTGTGACATAGGACTTAGGCCTAAAATTAATTCCATGGTCCTCAACATGGAACTTGTCGAATAGGCTGTATGATCTACATAATTCCGTTTTACAAATCCCCCAGCAACATAGGCCGTACTTCGGTGTGCATCTACGTGATCCGCTCCATTTTGAGCATCATCTTCTAAAATAAAGACCGCTGTTTCATTCCAAATAGGACTTTTAGAAAGGGTTTCTATGAGAAGTCCAACGGCATAATCATTGTCCGCCACATGTGCATAAGGTGTAGGCCGACCGATTCGTAAACCTTCCGTATGGTCATTTCCTAATCGCAAAGTATTAAATTGTGGAACTCTATTTTCCTTCACCATTGTCTCAAATTCAGTCTTCCAAATCCGCAGACGAGTAGTGTCCATGATGGCCAAACTATAACTTGGGAAGGTAGGATGAAAATGTTTATCCAGCACAGGAATAGTCGCTTTTCCATTGGTTACAAACTCACCATAGGTTCTAAAAGTCACACCATACCGATTGCATAAGTCCCAGATATATCCACTTTTATTTAATACCACATTTTTCTCTGGCTCTCCATAAATTCCGCCACCTTTACCGCCGTAGCTGGTTGGCCAACTTTTCTCCATGAAATCTGTAGCATATGCTCCCATGGACCACATGTGTCCGTCAGCACTTACCTCAGAATCCACATAAAAATTATCTAATAGCACAAATTTTTCGGCGATAGCATGTTGGTTCGGCGTGTATTTCCTCCCAAACAAAAGCAAAGTCGTATCTCCATTTCCACCCTTCACATCAGATAAAACCTGATCATAAGTACGGTTTTCTTTAATCACATAAAACACATATTTAATGGGTGACTTTTGACCCATTTTCATTGGAATAGGAAATCCCGGTGCTTCCTTATCCGCTAAATCTGATTTGCTAGGAGAATAAGAAGTATTTCTGTAAACTGCTTTGGAGTAGCCCTGAAGGTCTTTTACCGAAGGAGAAGGTATTACACTCATAGTCCCTTTAAACAAAGAACCAATATATTGCACCTCTTTCGGGGCGTTTACATCAGCACCATGCAAAATAACTTCTTCTCCATTTTTTATTGGCCTAGGGCCATATGGATTCGCTAACGAAGTATTTCCTTTTCCGTTCGTTACCCAAATTTTGTTATTAATAAACTTCACATTGGTCGGAAACCAACCAACAGGTATAAATCCTTTTGGAACACTTTTTCCTGGAGTGGAAACATCAAAAACGGCCAAACAATTATTATCTGCATTCGCGATAAATAAGCTCTTTTTAACGGGATCCATCGCCAAACCATTCGTGGTAGAACCTGAAGGTGAGTTCGGGTACAAAGCCACATCTAGCGTTTCAATCACTTTTTTAGTTTTCAAATTGATCACCGAAACCGTATTGTCATTGGCATTACACACGTAAAGTTGTTGGCCATTCGGGCTTACCAACATCTCATTTGGGTTATCGCCTACTTTAATCGGCGCTTTCCAAGCCTGCATAGTTAAATCAAAAACAAGCACGTGGTCACAGCCCCAGCACGAAATATATAATTCTTTTGAGTCTGTACTCATCACACTCATATACGCTTCAGCATCTAGGCCAAATTGCTTTTCGATTTTTTGCGTTTTGGCATCAATCACATACAGACTACGATTGTCTCGTGTAACCACATAAATTTTTTGACGCTTAGAATCAAAGGTGATTCCTGAAGGCGCAATCCGATTAGGCCAAACGGCTCCTAAAATGATCTCGTCTTTTTTATTTAGCTTATTTTGAGTGATTTCATAGCGAACGATCTTATTATCATGACCGCCAGCCGCGTATAAAAATTGGTCATCGGGACTGAAAGCCAAACCATACCAAGCTTTTGGGATAATAACCGAATCAATGACACGCTCCGATTTCACATCGATCAACATGATGCTGTGAGCGCTTACGCCATTATTGGTTACGGCAACAAATTTCTTAGAATTACTCACCGCGATGTTTAGAGGTAAATCACCTAAACCAAAGGATTTGCCGGCAGAACTTAATTTCCAGCCATTAGGTAAAGAAACAATTGGAGCCATTTTTTGAGCAGAAATGGCGAAAATATTTCCTAATAATAGGACAATCAGTAAACGAATTTTCATAGATATATAGATTATTAATCAAATTTGTACACCTAAAATTAAACATTATTTACACTTTTAAAATAAACGAATCATTAAATAAAAAGTGTTTTTAAAAAAAATAAAATAGGTGTTGCTACAAACGACTTTTCTCTAAGGAGGCAATTTTTTTCTCCATTTTTTGACGCATCTCAATTAACACAGATTTAAATCTAGGCTCATTGACTAAGTTCGTTTTTTCTAAAGGATCTTTAGAAAGATCATACAATTCTTCATGTTTTAAATCCTCCCGATAACGGAAATACTTCCATTTTTTAGTTCTAAACCCTTCGCTAGAGGCAATTATATCTACTTTCCATAAATGCTCACATAAAAAATCAACTCTAGATTTAGCTGGGGAAGCCGCTTTGGTATATCCAGATAAGTTTACACCTTGCCAAGATTTTGGTTGGCTTAATCCCGCAAAACCAAAAATGGTGGGTGCAATATCAATGTTTAAAACCTCATCTTCAATCACCCGATGTTTCGGATTGCGAGGATCATAAATCATCATAGGTACGCGCAATGACTTCTCATACATCAGCCATTTATCTGCAAATTGGCGCTCCCCTAAAAAGTATCCATTGTCACCCAAAAAGATGATAATCGTATTTTTATCTAAGCCCTTTTCAGCTAGCAGTTTACGTATTTTACCAATCTCCAAATCCACCCCTGAAATCATTCGATAATAGCCTTTCACACTTTTCTGGTATTTTTCGGGAGTGTCAAAGCGCCAGAGCCAGCGCCTATGATTTTCGCCGTTACGTACATAGTCAGGCTGTGCCATAAAATCAGTATCAGAGGCCATAATCGGCGGCGGAATCACCACATCTTGATATAAATGATCCACCTCAGGCTGCCAGAAATACTGATCAACAGCCGGGTCATGCGCATGAGGTGCACTGAAACTTAAAGACAAACAAAAGGGTTGGTCGGCCGGCGCACTTGAAATAAAATCCATCGCTTTTTGCGACGTATACCGAGTTAGGTGAACCGTATCCTTTCCCAATGTCTTATAAAAATAACCTCGATGATCCTTGTATTTCGTGTTGCGATCGTAGTTTTCTCCTTGGTCAAACATCGTATTAAATGAAGGATATTCCACCCCAAATTTTCCAAAAAATCCTGTATAATACCCTGCCTTTTTCAATAAAGTGGGGTATGAATTATCCGCATACCCTTGCTTCAGGTTACCTTGTTGGAATGTATATAAATGCGTCCGCTCATACAAACCCGTTAAAATACTGGCGCGACTAGCTGCACAAATAGGCGTTGTGACAAACGCATTTTTGAAGTAGATTCCTTGGCTGGCCAATTTATCCATTTCAGGCGTTTTGATGATTTTGTTTCCAGCATAACCCATCGCCTCAGCGCGTTGATCATCGGTCAAAATGAATATTATATTAGGCTTTTTGTTTTGTGCCCGAGTGACATGGATATTGAAAAAACAAGTCAATAAAAACAACAAAAATGGCAGGCATTTCAACGCACTAGATTTCATAGCTAACTATTTTAATGTAGGATATCCAGATGAGGTATCTTTGATCGGTAATCCTTGATAATTCATTTTAACATAAGGTACTGTTTCCGTAGCATCGATGACATAGTTCCATTTTTTAACATAGTCTAAGCCGGGCAAAAATTCATCTTTACGTATTTTTAATTCATTCAATAAATCACGGTCTAATTTACTTTGAACAGCCGCGACGGACGCTTGGCCGACCAAGTTATTGAGTTGGAATGGGTCTTTCGTCCGATCATACAATAACCAAGGTCCTTTCAAATCACGTACATACGTATAATTCTCAGTCATTATACCTCGATATTCCTTACCACCTTTGGAGCGAATCCACTGGCCAAAAGGTTGGACACAGGAAATCAAGGTATGGGTGACATCATTTTTCTTTTTGCCTAATAAAATTTTAGAAAAATCTTTGCCTTCCACGGATTTGGGAACCTCAATACCCGTTAGACCCAACAGCGTAGGCATGATATCGGGGGAATTCATGAGCGCTTTTGATTTTTTTCCTTGAGGACCAAAAGCCTTCGGATAATGAATTAAAAAAGGTACACGGATACTTTCGTCATAAGGTTGTTGCTTATTCCAAGCACCATGGGAGCCCATTAAATCGCCATGATCTGCCGTAAACACGATAATGGTATTCTCGTCTAAACCTTGTTCCTTGAGCGTAGTACGCAGTTGGCCTAAGCAATCATCAATCGCCGTCATGTGCGCGTAATATCCTCTAAGGTCATTTTGAACCTTCTCAACTTTATCAGCAGGCACATTATCACGAATTGTAAAGATTTTATTTTCATACATTTTGCGATATTTTTCGGGAGCTGTTTGGTAGGGATCATGGGGAGAACCGATGGAAAGCACTAAAAAGAATGGATCATCTTTTTTCGTCTGACTTTTCAAGTATTGACAAACATCTTGAGTTTGCGCAATGGCATCATAGGTTTCCCAAACTTTTTTGACCGGAGAATTCCCTTCATAATAGGCCGAATTATTATAATCATGCGTACATTCAAGCGCTTTCCAATAATCGAAGCCTTGTTGGCGACTCGCGGGAATATAAGAACTCCTCCCATGTCCATCCACATGCCATTTCCCTAAATAACCAGTCTGATAGCCATTTTCCTTGAATACTTTCCCGATCGTCGTGCGGTTGGTATCTAATAAAACATCGTTCATGAAAACCCCATGGGTCAAGGGGTATTGGCCAGTCAAAAAAGAAGCCCGATGCGGTGAGCATACGGGCATTCCTGAAACGGCATGGGTCAAATTAATACTCTTGCTGGCCAATTTATCTAAATTTGGCGTCATCACATTTTTATCACCCGAATAACCAGTCGACTGAGCTCTCCACTGATCCACTAAGATGTACAGGATATTGGGTTTTGTGTTTTTTTGGGCATAAGAATAGGTTGAAAAACTCAATAAAAAGATAAACTGGAGTATGGAAATAATTTTCATCTGCTGGTTTTTAAGAATATCAATTTACTCGTCAATTTTGGATTTACAATACTAATTTTTTCTGTACCTTCGTCAACTTTACTAACTTTTCAAAAGTTAGTAAAGTTAAAGACGAAGGAATAAAAAAATTCGCATAAAACGAAGACCTTTTCTCTTCAATAAATTAATTTTCTGATAAGCCAATTTACATGAATAAAAGATATTGGGTGCTATTCGTCATGGCACTATTTTCCATCATCACCTATTTAGACAGAACATCAATCTCCATCACGGGTACCGCTATCACCCAAGAACTTAATTTATCAGAAAAAGAATTTGGTTGGATTTTAGGGTCATTTGCTTTTGCCTATGGCCTATTTGAAATACCGGTGGGATTATGGGGAGATCGGAAAGGGCCGAAATCTATACTTTTCAGAATTGTGCTTTCCTGGTCATTATTTACCATATTGACAGGTTTTTCAAGCACCTTTACCATGTTATTCATCATCCGATTTCTGTTTGGAATCGGAGAAGCAGGTGCCTATCCAAATGCCACTATCGTAATTTCGCGTTGGTTTCCAAAGTCAGAAACAGGTCGAGCGCAATCATTTATTTGGATCGCTAGTCGAATCGGTGCCGCATTAGCCCCCTTCCTATCCCTGTTCATCATGCAAACCTATGGTTGGCGCTATGTGTTTTATGCTTTTGGCGTTTTAGGGATTATCTGGGCAGCATTTTGGGGACTTTGGTTTAAAGATGAACCCCGTAATATGCCGAATATTTCCGAAAAAGAAATAGCGCACATTGAACAAGGACGCGAGTTGAAATCGGGGGGCGATAGCTTTTCCATCGTTTTAAAAATCTTAAAAGATCCCAATATTTGGTCACTCATGGGCATGTACCATTGCCTACTTTATGGCGCCTATTTTTATCTTTCGTGGATGCCCAAATACTTGAAAAATGGCCGAGGAATCGACGACACCCAAATTGCATTTTTAGCTTCCCTCCCATTTATTTTAGGGACTGTCGGCTGTTTTATCGGCGGATTTTCTTCCGATTATATCACTAAAAAACGAGGCCTAAAATGGGGCCGAAGAGCGGTGGGCATGTTTGGCTTAGTCATGTCTGGCCTGTGCATGTTGACGGCCACCTTCATTCCGGATACCACTACATCGATTGTCGTTTTAGCATTTGGCTTAGCTTTTAAAGATTTTACCTTACCCGTTTCTTGGGCTACCTCCTCCGACATAGGCGGACAAAATGCCGGAGCAGTAGCAGGAGCCATGGGGATGGCGGGCCAATTGGGCTCCACCATCATGTCCATCGCTTTTGGCTACATCCTTGCGGCAACAGGAAGTTGGGA
>CAMDJW010000029.1 GCA_945901025.1 Spirosoma fluviale
AATCACCCCGCAACTAAATTCCGCTCCATTCACAAACGATTCCAATAAAATGGAATCTTCCGAATGAATGGAATGAATAACCGCCTTAGTTACTCCTTGTAAAAAATACGATTGCAACTCGTTTAAAAGTCCGCTAGGATGTTGAAAAGTTTGATGTTGGAATATTACCGGAAAGCCTATTCCTTCATCTAAATTGACCATTTTTTGAAGCAAATCTATTTGACCTTCCTCAGTTAATTTTATCCAATCTTCCCGGTAAATCTCGGAGATGAACAGGCATTTTTTGATTGCCTGGTCAAAATCCTCTAAGGAATCTTTTTTGACAAAAGCCAAACCAATCGACGATCCTTGATGAGGAGCTTTGGCCACAAATGGCACACCTATTTCTTTTTTAACTTGCTCAAATAATGTTTCTCGGCCATATTTCTCATAATCATCCCTCTTTAAAGTGAAGAATTTTTTATCGAGTCCTACGCTTTTTTGAAGCCATTCGTTTTGTTTCGATTTGTCTATTCCGATCGCCGATCCTAATAAACCTGGGCCGGAATAGGGGATGTCATACCATTCTAATAATCCTTGAATACTTCCATCTTCTGCACCTGGGCCATGCATGGCAATGAATGCAAAATCGAAATGATCTTTGAAGTTTTCAGGAAAAATTTGAACACCAATCTCCTGAATAATTTGGGCATAAGCCTCAGGATTTTGATTTTCTAAGGATTCAATATAAACGGAAAATGGAGCTGTTTGATATTGTTTTGGAGGGAAAAAATCACGCATTGACTCTTCAAAAATGAGGGATTCTTCAATTAAAATAAAATGACCCAAACTGTCTACAAATATAGGCACAGGTTTGAATAATGCTTTATTGATGTGCGCCATAGCCGTCTTTCCACCGGCAAAACTAATTTCACGTTCTCTTGCTTGGCCACCAAATAAAATTCCAATACGCATCATAAATTACTGGGGGATAATTTGGCTGATTTCTTCCACCGACTTAACTTCAGGAACTTCTCTTTTTATCGCTTCTTCCACACCGGCTCTGAAAGTCATCGCAGACATATTGCAGGATTTGCAATTACCAACTAAAGACAATTTGAGCTCATTTTCTTCCGAAATGCCCACGATTTCCACGTTGCCCCCATCTGCAATCAAGTAAGGACGAATGCTGTCAAGTGCTGATTGGATTCGGGCATAAAGTGGATGATTTTCCATAGGTTAAGCGTTTGATTGTGCGTTACTAATCGCAATTTGTTGGGCTAAATTGGTAGCAATTTGTATAAAAGCATTAGCGCTGATCCCGTCTGTAGACGCAATAGGTTTTCCCTCATCGCCTGCTTCGCGGATCGCTTGTATTAAGGGTACTTCACCCAAAAACGGTACTTTATATTTTTCAGCTAACATTTTACCTCCATCTTTGCCAAACAAATAATATTTGTTTTCAGGCAATTCTGCGGGTGTAAAATAAGCCATATTTTCGACTAAACCCAATAAAGGAACATTAATTCCCGCTTGGTTAAAAAATTGTAAACCTTTAGTTGCATCTGATAAGGCTACTTTTTGAGGGGTTGTAACAATCACAGCTCCTGTTAATTTGATCAATTGGACCAGCGTTAAATGAATATCTGAGGTTCCTGGAGGAAGATCGATCAATAAGTAATCCAACTCACCCCAATTGGTATCTCCAAAAAATTGGCGCAACGCCTGCGTCATCATAGGACCACGCCATGGCACAGGACTGTCTGATGGGGCCAAAAACCCCATTGAGATCATTTTTATCCCATTTTGCATGATGGGTTGAATGCGATTCTTGCCATTTATTTCTTCCACCAAAGGCTGTAAATCCTCCGCGCCAAACATCACAGGAATAGATGGACCTGATATATCGGCGTCTAAAATACCTACTTTTGCCCCCAGGTTTTTAAGCGCCATGGCTAGGTTGGCCGTAACGGTGGATTTCCCCACACCCCCTTTACCAGAGGCAATGGCAATCACATTTTTGACACCGGGAATTAATGGATCAGCTGCCGATAAACTAGTTACTTCAGCAGTCATTTGAATCACAACCTTTAGGTCAGGATGGACTAAATTATGAATGGCATCCTCGCAATCTTTACGGATTTTTTCTTTTAACGGACATGCCGGTGTGGTTAAAACCACAGTAAATCGAACTTCGCCTACTCCCAACTCGACATCCTTAATCATTCCTAAGGTGACCAAATCTTTTTTCAAGTCAGGTTCTTGGACGGTACTTAAGGCGCCTATAATCAGTTCTTTACTTACACTTAATTCTCCCATGTTCGATTTTAATATTCAAACCTCAAATATACAGGTTTTTGCTGTTTATTATGAGCCCAATGTTGCTTTTAATGATAAAATTTCAGCCGCTAATTTTTCAGCTAACTTCGAATAATCGACACGAGGGAATAGGCTTGGTAACTCCCCCTTTAATTTTTCTAAGGCAGCAATATGTAAATGTTTTTTTGTTGGATGTGGCCGGTGAAGTAATGTGGCATTTACCCGATTCCATTCAATTTCTAATGCTGCTAATTCGCTTGAAAAATAAGTCTCTTTAAATTTATCCCAAATATAATCCACAGCTATTTCATTGGGATGAATTAAATCTTTTTCATAAAAACGATAATCTCTCAGCTCGTCCATCATGATCTCAAAAGCAGGGAAATAAGTGACTTGACTGGGAAATTCCTTTGCAATTTCATGAGCCGCTAAGCGCAGAGTTGCTTTCGATACAGAATTTTCCATTATGCCATCGCGGGTATGCCTCACGGGTGAAACGGTCAAAACGAGGTGTATGTTAGGATGACTCTTTATAAAAGCGCGATAGGCCTGAGTGATTTCTGAAACCTGATTCATGCGTTTATCAAATCGCTGACTTGCTTGTTTATGGCAATTTGCGATCGGCCTATTGAGTATGTTGTCGTGATAAAAATAGGCAGTTCCGAAGGTCAACACCAATGTATCTGCCTGATTCAAAAATGATTTGGTTTCTTCTTGCTTTAGATGAATCTCGGCCAATAAACTTTCTGGATTTTGACTGATGAAATTGGAGTGAAAATCAGGATGTAAGAAAAAATCTCCTTCGGTGTATAAATCTGTGGCTTTGAGTGTTTCAAACGCTAAGGCATTTAATATCCGAATGGGATTAAATTGTGTACCAAAGGGCTGATTGAGCAATGTCAATGATAAATCATTCAATCTTTTCCCCATATTTTCCGCAAAACAGGAGCCCATGCACAATACCCGACTGTTGGGCCTTAGCTTATGGGTAGCGACGGGAATAGGAAAATCAGTGCTGAGTTTCAAGCCTTATTTTTTTGACAATAATTGAGTTTTATTTTATAAGCCATTCGCCCATTGGTCCATTTTCTTCTCCAAGACCTCTAATGGCATATTTCCATCCTTGAGAAGTTCATCATGAAAGTCAGCGATCTTAAACTTGGCACCTAATTGCTTCGTCAGACGTTCTCTAATTTCTTTGATTTTCAGCGCCCCTATTTTATAACTTAAGGCTTGTGCTGGGATGGCCATATATCTTTCTATTTCAGCGACCGTTCCTTCTTCATTTAGAGGTTCATTGTCCATCATAAATTTGATAGCCTCTTCTCTAGTCATATTTTTAGAATGCATTCCGGCATCCACTACTAAGCGAATTGCACGATGCATTTCATCCCCCAAAGCTCCCATGTACTGATATGGATCTGTGTATAATCCCAATTCCTTCCCCAAGCTTTCGGTGTATAAAGCCCAACCTTCAGCATAAGCTGAGTTTCCGCCAAAACGTCTAAATTTAGGCAAATCCCCATTTTCTTGTTGCAAACTAATTTGATAATGATGTCCCGGGATAGCTTCATGTAAAAATAGACTTTCCATTCCACTCGTCAGATTAAATGTCTTTGCATTGGTGATCGGAACATAAAAGATACCAGGTCTTTTTCCATCTTCAGAGCCAGCAAAATATTCAGCTGAGGCTGAGGCAGCACGAAAAGCTTCTGTTTGACGAATTTCAAAAGGTGATTTAGGAACACGTCCAAACATTGTTTTAAGTGCAGGCTCCATTTTTTGTGAATCGTTTCAAAGGCGGCAAGAACTTCCGCAGGGGTTTTAAATGGAGTAAATTTTGGATCGGTACGCATGTGCTCAAAAAATGCTTTTAAATCTCCCTTAAAACCTACGGCATCTTTTGTTTTCTCCATCTCGGCTTTAATTCGCTTGACTTCAGAAAGGCCTGTTTGATAAATCTCATCTGCCGATTTATCCGTGGTGGTCATCGTACGGATTAAGTATTGATAGTAGGCCTTACCGTTAGGGATATCGCTAATTCCTGAGCTAAGCCTTCCTTTTGGCAAGTATTCTTCCTTCATGAAGGTAGCCAAACGGCTGTAGGCAGGAAGAATAATTTGCTGAATGTTATTGGTGTATAATTCAGTAAACCTTTTCTTTTCTGCTTCACTAAAGCTTTTTGGTAAATTTTTTATAGGTCCATAAAATGTACTTTCCTTTACATCTTTCACATTAAATGCGTCTAGCTGAGGAATGATTTTCACAATTAACGCCTTAGGTAAAACATGGCCAGCGGCCATTCCTTTTCTGAAATAAACGAGCGAGCTATCTAAATATGCCGCACCTTTAAGCATTCTTTTAGACCAGTTTTCATAATCTTTGATGGTCACAAAGGGTTGGATTACGGATCCACTTCCCAACTGTGCGAATGTCAAATGAAAGCCATAAAATTGATTTAATGGGATGAAGTTTTCAGGGAAGCTTAGTCCTTCAAGGCCTAAATTGACATCTCTTTCAATTAAGTCGTAGGTTAATTGGTCATTCGTATTTAAACTTTCACGATCAATTTCTTGTATAGATTTTTGGTATTTCTCTAAAATACTTTTGACTAAAGCTCTATGGCTGTCGGTAAAGTAAATGTTTAATAAATCGTTATACCGATTATCTCCATTAAATGTCGCAGAAAGGGGACTTAATTTTAATTGATCCTCGTAATATTCCGAAATGATTTTATCAAGCTCCGGATTTTTCTGAGCTACATTTTTCTCTTTTTGGCATGATAAAAATGAAATTATGCTGATGATTAGAATTAGTTTTTTCATTAGATGAGTTGATTTATTGATCTATTTTTTTGACGCGTTTTAAATTATTTAAATGAAATTTATGGCAATCATTCATTAGGAAATAAATTCCTGTTGAGTATTTATTCCAACTCAGTAAAATTAGCAAAATTTTGGGAATCTATGTAATTAAAAAGGCCTTCATGTTCATATTTGGACAAATTCAATATATTTGCATGATGCATTTATAGATCCATTTTTTAATCAAATTCATATGTCTGAAATTGGCGCTGAACGCGGTAGACTTTCATTAAGGAACGATAATAAAGGTTGGAAAAAGTGGGGTCCTTACCTGACTGAGCGCCAGTGGGGAACGGTCCGTGAGGATTATAGTGCGCATGGAAATGCTTGGGGAAGTATTACCCATGACATGGCGCGATCAAAAGCATATCGCTGGGGGGAGGAAGGAATTGGAGGTATTTCAGATAACAAGCAGCATGTGTGTTTTGCTTTTTCTTTTTGGAATCACAGGGATCATATTATCAAAGAGCGTTTTTTTGGCTTGACAGGAGCGGAATCAAATCATGGGGAGGATGTGAAGGAGTTGTATTATTACCAAGATTCTACGCCTACACATTCCTATCAAAAGATGCTCTATAAGTATCCCCAACAAACATTTCCGTATGATAATTTAATCGACGAGAGTAAAAAACGTAGCCGATTAGAGCCTGAATATGAGCTTTTAGACACAGGCATTTTTGATAAAAACGAATATTTTGACATTTCTATGGAATATGCTAAAGAGGATGAACAAGATATTTTGATTAAAGTGACGGTTGAAAATAGGTCAAAAGTGGCCGCGCCCATTACGGTTTTGCCTACCATTTGGTATCGAAATACATGGTGTTGGGGATATGAAAATTACAAATACAAACCGCTTTTAACCGGGGTTGGAAATTCATTTATTGAGGTCGATCATCGAGTGGTGGGTCGGTTTAAATTATATGCTGAGGAGGCGGATGAATTTTTGTTTTGTGATAATGAAACGAATTTTGAGCGTTTGCATCAATCACCTAATTTATCGCATTTTACCAAGGATGGGATCAATGATTACATCGTTAATAAAAGTAAAAAATCGATCAATCAAAATCACTTTGGGACTAAAGCTGCAGTTCGATATTCCACAAAAATTCCTCCTGGAGGTAAAAAAGTTTTCAGGTTGAGATTAGTCAATCATACGTTAAAAACCCCCTTTGAAGATTTTGATGCAATTTTTGAGACAAGAATTAAGGAGGCGGATGAATTTTATGATTCGATTCAAAAGGGGGTAGATGATCCGGCTTTAAAATTGTTGCAACGACAATCCTATGCGGGAATGTTATGGACCAAGCAGTGGTATTATTACAATGTTTTTGAGTGGATAAAGGGCGATCCTGCGATTTCAAAACCGGATGATAAGCGTAAGTTTGGACGAAATAATTCATGGCGTCATTTATACGCGGCTAATATTTTGTCGATGCCAGACAAGTGGGAATATCCATGGTTTGCGGCTTGGGATTTAGCATTCCATACGATTCCTTTGGCAAGACTTGACCCTGATTTCGCGAAAAGGCAGTTGGCCGTCATCCTCCGCGAATATTACATGCATCCTAACGGCCAAATTCCGGCTTATGAATGGTCATTTTCGGATGTAAATCCACCAGTTCATGCTTGGGCTACCTGGAAAGTATATGAAATAGATAAAGAGATGAATGGTGGAAAGGGTGATATCGTTTTTCTGGAACGTATATTCCATAAACTGTTGTTGAATTTTACTTGGTGGGTTAATTTAAAAGATAAGGGGGGAGATAATGTTTTTGGAGGAGGGTTTTTGGGAATGGATAATATTGGAGTTTTTGACAGATCTGCCACTTTGCCCACTGGAGGGCGTTTAGAACAAGCGGATGGAACTGGATGGATGGCCATGTTCAGTTTGAATATGTTACGTATTTCATGTGAAATTGCCATTGAAAATCCGGTGTATCAGGATATGGCTTCTAAGTTTTTTGAACATTTTCTTCATATCGCGGGGGCTATGCAATCCATTGGCGGAGAGAAATTGAATTTGTGGGATGAGGACGATCAGTTTTATTATGACATGTTGCATCAAGAGGATGGAAGTGCGATGCTTTTAAAAGTCCGGTCGATGGTAGGTTTAATTCCATTATTTGCCGTGGAGGTGTTGACATCCGATATGCTAGACAAATTACCTGCATTTAAACGTCGGGTGGAGTGGGTATTAAACAATCGACCCGATTTAGCCTCCTTGATATCTCGTTGGTATGAACCAGGAAAGGGCGAAAGTCGCTTACTCTCTATCTTAAGAGGGCATCGAATGAAAATGATTTTGAAACGAATGTTTGACGAATCGGAGTTTTTATCGGATTTTGGGATTAGGTCTTTGTCAAAATACCATCAGGAGAATCCGTATAAGTTTGCATTTGACGGTGGTTCTATGCAAGTGGATTATATACCTGCAGAATCCACAGGGGATATGTTTGGTGGAAATTCAAATTGGCGTGGTCCCATTTGGTTTCCAATGAATTACTTAATTTTGGATTCTTTATCCAAGTTCTCGGATTATTATGGAAGTGATTATGAGGTGGAATATCCGACTAATTCGGGCCAGATGATGAATATAAAGGATGCTGCATTGGGGGTTTCTAAACGATTATTAGCTATGTTTACGCCCGGAAAGGATGGAAAAATTCCGATGTATGGGGAATATGAAAAGATGCAATCTGATCCAAATTTCAAGGATAATCATTTGTTTTTTGAGTATTTTGACGGGGATACTGGAAAGGGTTTAGGGGCTAGCCATCAAACGGGTTGGACAGGTTTGATTTCAGAAATTATAAGACAATTGTATGGAAAGTAAAAA
>CAMDJW010000030.1 GCA_945901025.1 Spirosoma fluviale
GAATACTCTTTAAAATCAATTCCAATAAAGTTTCTTGGCATTTTAAAATAGCCACAAAGGACGTAAAACTAGGAGCAAACAAATATTTCAAAATAGGTAGTTCTGAAGCTAATGCTGAAATCTTATCTGAACCTACATACAAATCGGTCTTTGAGTATAATTCGTTTAAATCCTTTTTGAAGTCTCGCTTTTGAACCTTGCTTTTCTGCTGGATATATACATCGATTAATCCATGTGAGCAAACTGATTTGAAGGTTGAAACAGAAAATTTCCCTAGAACCGATTGTTTTTGTAATTCCCACCACAAATTAACCAGGGAAAATACTTGAGTCTTTTTCAATGAATAACCCATGGTGATGTTTAGCCGTTCCTTAAACTCTCCCACATATAACATCACTTGGTCTAATAACGATTCATCCGCTAAAACAAGCGCCACTTGCTCCTCTGTTCCGTATTCTTGTTGCCATTTCCGAATAATATCCATGGCAACAAACACCTGAGCACTGGGATTTGCTACTCCTAAAATTTCTACACGCTTGGGCTTGTCCAATAAATCAGAAGTTTTCCATTGGAATGGTCCTCGAGATAAAAAATCATTTGTGGAGCTATCGGAATATTTTTTCAGCCAAGTACCTGCTCGGTGAAACCTATTATCCACATAATAGGCATCCGCATCCCAAAGCGTCTGTGCCATTCCATTTTTAATCAACAATCGAATGATCTCTTCCTCTCCCTTAGAAAGTGCATTAAAACCCACAAAATATATTTTTTTAAACGTCTTGGGTAATACTTTTCCCGCTGCCAAGGAATCGGCTAATTTCCGATAGGCCATTCCCCGATACACGGAACCTTTAGCATTTAGGTTGGCATGTAAACGAATATAAACCTCTAGTAAATGATCAAATAATTTAAAATAGGATGTAGTATGTGGGGTGATAAATTTCTCTGGATTATCTTCCCCATATTCTTTTCCCCATCGCTCGATGGATTTCACTTCAGACAAAAAGGAAAATATTTGGTACGGATCGACCAAATACATATCTAACGTTTCAAAATCTTTAAGCATTAATTGGCCCCAAGAAATAAAACGATCAAAATTGACATGTTCATCTACCTGCTTAAAACAGTTAAAAGCCTCCAACAACAACTGAATGGGGTCAATTAAAGTTGAATCCGTCATTTGGAGCGCAAACTCCTCAATAGTGAAAAAAGAAGGAGATAGAAAAGGTCTATGTCCTAAAATAGCTAACTCTTTTTTTAAGTAAAGTACACCCCGCTGCGAAGGCATCACAATAGCAGTATCTTTTAATTCGTCGATGGGGTGCTCCCCAAAAATATGTGCTGCTGTTTTACCTAAAAATGTATGCATTATAGATTGCCCTTTTTCATTTCTTTGACTGCATAATCTACGGCTCGAGCAGTTAATGCCATGTACGTTAATGATGGGTTTTGTGTCGACGTGGAAGTCATACTGGCTCCATCGCTCACAAATACATTTTTAACCGCATGCATTTGATTCCATTTATTTAGCATCGAAGTCTTAGGATCATTTCCCATGCGACAACCACCCATTTCATGAATATCTAAACCAGGCGCTTGTTTGGAATCTCGAGAACGAATATTCTTAAAGCCTGCTTTGGTATACATCTCCGTAAATTGTTCGATAAAATCTTTGACCATTTTATCATCATTGTCATCATAAGAAACATCCATGTGCATAATCGGTAAACCATGCGCATCTTTTTTGATGGGATCTAATGTGATTTTATTCGTCTCCTTAGGAATTGTTTCCCCCATCATGTGAGAACCAGCGGACCAATTAGTCCATTTGGGATTTAAAAGCGAGTTCTTTAAGCTCTCGCCAACGGAGTCTCGATCTGTGGTATTCGCACGTCTTGCACTCATTCCAGCGGCATATCCACGTAAAAAATTCGTTTCTTGTTTATATAAATTCCGGAATCGAGGGACATAACCTGAAGTGGGCCTACTGCCTTCCGTTTTAAAGTCAAAGTATCCATCATATTCAGCTGAAATGGTAGCGCGATAATTATGGAAAGCCACATATTTCCCTAGGACCCCACTATCGTTGCCTAAACCATTAGGGAAGCGATCAGATTTTGAGTTCAACAATATCGCATTGGTGTTTAATGCCGCTGCTGTAACAAAAATTACTTTCGCGTAATACTCAACCATTTCATTCGTGTGCGCATCGATCACGCGAACACCTACGGCCTTCTTCTTTTTTTCATCATAAATCACAGATTCTACGATAGAATCTGGACGCAATGTCAAATTACCCGTTTTAGCTGCCCAAGGTAAAGTCGATGCGTTTGAACTAAAATAACCTCCGTAAGGACAACCTCTTTGGCATAAATTACGGCTCAAACACCGTCCTCTACCCTGCTGAAGATGTATTTCGCGTGGCTCAGATATATGGGCACAACGAGCTGAAATAACATGTCGGTCTTTATAATGCTTTTTTAATTCAGTTTGAAAGTGTTTTTCCACACAGGTCAATTCGTAGCCAGGTAAGAAATCGCCATCAGGCAAGGAATCTAATCCATCTTTATTTCCGGAAATACCCGCAAAATATTCCACATAGGAATACCACGGATCAATATCCTTGTAATTGATAGGCCAAGGAGTTGCATATCCATCTCGAGCCGGACCATCAAAATCGAACTGCGACCAGCGCTGTGTTTGCCTAGCCCAAAGCAAGGATTTACCACCTACCTGATATCCACGTATCCAGTCAAAAGGTTTGTCTTGCTCATAAGGGTGCTCTTTGTCTTTGACAACAAAATGTTTCGCATCTTCTTTAAAAATGTAGCATTTACTGGCAATTGGGTTTGCATCGATTTCTTCTTGGGTCAACCGGCCTCTATGTGGGAATTCCCAAGGACTCATTAAGGTTGTTGGGTAATCCTCATTATGTGTCACTTTTCTCCCTCTCTCTAGGACCAAAGTCTTAACACCTTTATCACAAAATTCTTTCGCGGCCCAACCACCTGCTATTCCTGAACCGATTACGATAGCTCCGTATGTGCGTTTTTCCGCGTTATTTAAAATATACATGACTTATTTCTTTATTGGGGCGCAACCGTTGAAAAATCCGGGAGCCATTTGATAATTTAAATGATTGACCATAATGTATTCAGTCGACATATATCCCTGAATCGTTAGGCCTTTTAAGGTAGCCAATGTTTTTTGTGCGTCAACCCCATGTTTTCCTTTTTCCATCTGAAAAATAAATTGTTCCTTTTCCGATTCAGTGGCTGTGGATATTTCCTTTTTATTTTCGTTTAAAAATAGCTTAGGAATTTCACCCATGACATTCTTGAAACTTTGTTGGGCTCTTGCCTCATAACAATCTTTCATCATCGTTTTTACAAATACGGGAACTCCTAAACTGACGGCGCCTGGAATGGAAGACTCTGGAATAATGGCTCCCATGATTAATTCTAAGGTTTGATCTTCGGCAATGGTAAAATTAAAATGAGTAGGAGAAATAGATTTTGCATCATAAAATGCAACGGTTCCAAGGGTGGCTAAAGCCATTCCTTTTACCCATTCTCGACGTGTAATTTGAGACATATTTTAACAGGTTTTTGTAAAGCACAAACTTATTAAATATTCCCTGTTTATGTATACTGATCAAGTTTTATTTAATCGAACAAAAGCCATTTGACTCCATAACCGAAAACACGACCCATCGCCGGATGTAAGTAGGCGGTATAATAGTTAGAAGTTAGTAATCCTTGTGTAACATTGGACATTTTGAAAAACAATCGAACACGATTAATTCGAAGATTTACATAAACGTCTCCTTGTACAAAGGATGGGAGTTGAAATTTATCTTGCAAATGATATTGTTGGAACGCGGGCATATAAGCATCTGCAAAATAGGCCGATTGATGTTGGAGATCTATTCCAAACTGCATATAAAGCAATTTTTTATATTGTACATTCAAGGCTAAGTTGGCATTCGCCACAAAACTAGGCATTCTAATGATATCGGGACCGGAACTTGTGTTGGCATGAAGCTGAGTTCCCCACTCAAACTTCCCAAAATTTCCACCTAGATCTACACTGGTCCTAAATACTCCAATCGCTTCTTTCGTTTGTTTTACGTTGGCCAATGAATCAAAATATACCCAATTTCCAATGCGCTGAATGGTAACATAGGGTTTTACATAAAACTGTTTTGATTTATATTCCAATCCTCCTTCCAACACATCAAATTGGATATTGTCAAAATCATTTTTCCAGCGATACGAAATATTATGTACCCAATTTTGTGCGATACTAGGGCTCGAAGAAGTTCGTTGGACCTTCGCATAAAACCAGGGGGAAGTGAACTGAGCAGCTAACTTATAATCTGATCCTAAGAGATATTCTCCTTCAGCTGTAAAATCAATGTTATCCGAGAAGGATTGATGTAACCAAAGACCTAGATAATTTTCAAAACGATCAAGTTTAGCATCGTTCATGGGATTGTATACAGACCAGTAACGTTGCTTCAAATGAGCTCTGTAAATGAATTTCCTAAATACGCCCTTAATCCCGGTTTGATGGCTATAGGAATTCCATTGATTTTCATTGTACATGGAATCAGGTACGGAAGGTGCCTTAATGTATTGAATATAGGTTTTAGGATAAAAACGATCAGCTAGGGACATATCAAAATCCATATCTCTATACTTCGCCTTACGAGTTTCTAAATCGAATCGTTGGAAAAATTGCAAGCCTTTGAACCCAATAAATTCATGGTACACATGAAACTTTAGAAATTGGTCATTAGACTGGCTAGTTGAATTTGATAAAATCGCTGTGTTATCGAGGTAATTTAGGGCGGCCGTTGGCGTCTGTCCGGTAGTCAATTTTACTCCCCCCTGATCATTTGTTCCTTGGTCAAAGTAATTTAAATGGCCTAAAATGCGGTATTTATTATTGCGAGAGCGAAAATTGGAATGCAATAAAACACCCCATTGGCCTAATAAAAATTGATCGCCCTTTTTGAAAGCTGCATCGGTTAATACCTTATCAGCAACCACTCTTTGTAATTCTAAGCCCATGTTCCAAAGCGAATCGATGTTTCTTGCAAAAGAGAAATTCAGGCGAGTTTGACCACCCCCTCCTAAGCTATAATCGATATCAGAAAAGGGTGATTTTGTATTGTAATATTTGACTTCATCGGTATCAAAAGCATAGGGCATATAGGCATTATAACCTAAATGAGTTCCTAAAGCAGTAGGAGATTTAACAAAGATGTTTCGGACCGCTGTACCCTCATTTCCAAGATTTGCTGTTAAAAAATAGGCTTTTTCTTGAAATAAGTAACGTTGAAATAGATGTAAAGAAGTGTCAATATTTCGATTAACAAGTTTAGCATTTAGTATGTCACTTTCTAAAAAGTAATGTGTGGAATTGGGGCCATAAATCTGTTTAGTCGAATCATCCAAAGCTGCTCGACCACTTTTGGAGGCTTGAGTGGGAGTTTTAGTCAGCTTAGGGTCAGGAAATCCACCGTTAGGATTAGGTTGGGAAGGATCCATTGAACCCTGTCCGGATGATTGTGGGCTCATGGGAGTTTGCCCTAATGCAAAAGCAATGGGCAAAACCAACATAAAAAATATAAGTATACTCCTTATTTTCACGGATCAAAGGTAAATATTTTTATGGGAATTACCTTTTCATTTTATTGCCCAACCAAGCCCAAAACTCTTTCTCTTGATTCACAAATGACATTTCGATCGGCAGATAATGTACATTGGATTTTAGGTCTGGGCAAGAAGAAAAAGAATCCAAAAAGCGCATGTAATCTTTATATGTGGTGATAATTCCTTCATCGGGGGGCAATTGATTCGCCATTACATTCAACTCACTTAATTCATCCTCCGTAAAAGTATGATGATCAGTAAAAATACGCTCTGATATAACTTGAAATTGACTCGATATATACTCAGAGAAAGGCTCCGGATCGGCAATGCCTGCTAACAAATGCCATTTGATTTTTTTAGGTTGGGGACCAACGACCTCACCATATTTTACTTGTGTGTAAAAAATGGGCATTGAACCTGGAACATATTTTCTCGATTTCTGAGTGAATTCAGATGAATTAAAGTCCCGAGGACAACGGTTGACAAACAAGGCATCTGCTCGTTGGATACCCGAAATAGATTCCCTCAATCGTCCTAAAGGCATCATTTGGTCTTCAAAAAAGGGTTTGTTATAGGTGGTACAAACAATATTCAAGTTTCCAGTAATCCGACGATGTTGAAAGGCATCATCTAAAATGACCGTATCCAGAAAAGGAAAATCTTCCACCATTTTTTGAACGCCTTGTGGCCTTTTTTCACAGACTGCTACAGGCACATGAGGAAATAATTTTTTATAGGCTAATGGTTCATCCCCAACTTGCTTGGCCGTTAACACATCTTTAACCCAAAGAAAACCTTTGGTTTTACGGCCATAACCCCGACTCAGCACACCCACTTCAGATTTCCAAGGCCAATGTTGGACTATGTAGGCGACTAAAGGGCTTTTGCCTGTGCCACCAACAGACAAGTTACCAATCACTAAGATGAAGGGGCAAGAAAATTTTTGAGAGCTCAACATTTGGCGATCAAATAATAAATTCCTTACAGAACTTATCGCCTTAAAAAGCAAAGCCGGAATAAAAGTCAAAATTATTCTCATCATGATAAGTTAAAGCTAAAAATAATTGATCAGGCAGCAAAACTCAGAAGAAAATAATAAATTGCATTCATGTCCAAATCTATATTTCAAGTAAAACGTAGAACCTTACATTTTCATGTAGAAGCGGGGACGTCGCGAGGAATATTAACCCAAAAAAATAGTTATTTTTTGCAAATATCCGATCCAGATAATGCTGGGTTTGTAGGATTGGGGGAAGCGGGGCC
>CAMDJW010000031.1 GCA_945901025.1 Spirosoma fluviale
GCAAATCCCTTCGGTGGCTCGCTGCAACAAAGAGTAACCAATTTTGCTTCTACATCCCCGTCTAATTTTGTTTCATAAATACGGCGGGTGGGGCGACGTTCTAAAACGGATTCAAAGCCTTCTTCAATAAATTTCTTCTTCACTCGGTCAATTGTACGCATCCCAACTTTCAGTACTTTACTGATTTGTTCGTTGGTTACCTTTTCAGAATAGTCGCCTTCATCGCAATTCAGCAGGATGTAAGCCGTCCGGAATGTTTGAGAAGTATGTGACCCCTTGTTGATGATGGCATGTAGCTCATCAACTTCTGGCTTTGTCAGTTTAATGGTATAGCGTATCATTTGCTTAACTTTTTGCAAATATACTAATTATACGTCGCATTATACTTAACTTAACAATAGTGCGTAAGAGACGAAAACAAGATTAATTTTGCGAAAATTTTCCCGTTTCCTCCTATTCAAGGTTAAGATGATGATAAAAAATTAACAATTAAATTATCTTTGATATACAAACCATAAAGAAGGACTTAACAAATGAAAAAAATAACAACCTTAATATTTATACTCCTAAAATTATCAATTTATAAGTTATCAGGTCAAACATTTAAGGAAATTAAAATTCCAGTTTCGATTAATTCGAAAAATTTACAGGAACCTTTTACTGGAGGTTGGAAGTGTCCAAATTTTTCTGAAACAGATTTCAACAAAGATGGAATTACAGATATTTATGTTTTTGATAGAGTTGGAAATGTTCAAGGAGCTTATATTGGGACTAAAAAATCAGGAAGTTCAGACAAAGTTGAATATGTTTTTTCTCCCGAATTTGTTCAACATTTCCCCATTTCTAAGCACTGGGTATTACTGAGGGATTATGACAGAGATGGAATATCCGATTTTTTTTCCTACTCTGATATATCATCTTTGGATGGAATTCAGGTATGGAAAGGTTTCTATAATAATGAAAAAAAACTATCATTCAAACGTTTAACTTTTAAAGCCCCATACAATATTATTTTTTATTCTACCCCCAATGAAGGACAATCTAACATCTATGTTAATAGAATAGATTTACCTGTCTTAGATGATATTGATTGTGATGAGGATCTTGATATCATTGTTTTTTCTGCTAATGGTGGAAATGTGTCTTTTTACAAAAATGAGTCCGTTGAAAAAGGATTTACATCAGATTCTCTACTCTTCAAACTGCAAGATAACTGTTGGGGTGGTTTTTACGAGTCCGGCGGCAATCCCCTGAAAATTGAATTTTCACCTGCTGCAGGCGTTTGTTATAAACCACCTCCCTCTGAGTTGGCAAGTACTTCATTGCATGGTGGGGTCAGTATGTTAACTTTTGATTTTAATAATGATGGAGCTAAAGAATTATTGTTGGGAAGTTCTTCTTCACCAAACATTTCACTCTTATATAATGCAGGTAATTGTAAAACAGCTTGGATGAATAAACAAGATAATTATTTTCCCTCCAATGATTATCCTGTCAATATACCCTATTTTCCTACAGCTTTTGCCTTAGATGTTAATCAGGATACTTTGAAAGATTTAATTTTTTCAACTAATCTGGAGTATTTAGATGCCAATACCATTCAACTATATAAAAATATTGGCAACAAAAACAAAAATGAATTTACCCTCATTAATAATAATTTTTTGAACGATAATTCCATTGATTTAGGAAGAGGGGCATTTCCAACCTGGGCAGATATAAACCAGGACGGACTTGTTGATCTTGTTGTAGGTAATGAATCTAATACTATAGAACCAGGTAAATCATCTGCCTATTTATCCTATTTCGAAAACGTTGGAAATCTAAATCAACCCTCTTTCATTTTGAGAGATAGTAATTTTTTAAATCTTAATAAATTTGATTCTTATTCGTATGGAAGTTACAGTCCATCTTTTGGTGACTTAGATGGTGATGGAGATTTAGATATATTAATTGGAACTGGCAGAGGACCTTTAATCTATGGAGAAAACAAACCATCACTAAATAAACCATTTAATGTAGAAGAATTTATCCTCTCCTTTATGGATTTGAAATTGAGTTTTCGATCCAATCCATTTATCTACGATGTTAATAAAGATGGATTGTTAGATTTATTAGTTGGAGATGGTAGTGGAGGCATTTTATTTTTCCAAAACATTGGAACTAAAAATAAGCCTCTTTTTAATCCAAATCCAAATAATATGCCTAACCAGGCACGTTGGGGCTCCGTCAATACTATCTCTCCAGGTTTTGTATCAGGTCTATCCTCACCAAAACTTTTTTTAACAAATGAAGGGCTTAAATTAATAACGGGCTCTGAAGATAAAGGGATTTTGGTTTATGATGCCAATAATTTTTCAGTACCATTTAAACAGATTGATATTCCAATTAAAGCAAATAATATTGGATTTAGGGCTATACCCGCAGTAGCCGATATTAATTCAGATGGTTTTTATGAGCTTATTGTTGGAAATACAAGAGGTGGTCTTCAATTGTTTTCCACTCCCTGGAAAAAGTCAATAACATCAAGTAATAGATTGGAACCGCAGAGAACAAATCAAATAAAAGTTTTTCCAAATCCGGCTTTTGATTTTATTACCATAGATGCCGAGGGACCAGCTCAAATTCATGAAGGAACTCTCACCATTATTGACCCTTATGGACGTACCATTTTAAGCATAAAAAATTATGTCTTGGGAGACCAGGTTTTTATTTCAAATCTTCCAAAAGGGTATTATTTCGTTCAGTTAGAGAGTAAATATGATGTTTATAAAGCCTCTTTTATCCGATAAATAAGTTGTTTGATGCAGGAAAGGTTTTTAATTAGATTTTTACATTTATTGAATAAGGTTTACTATTTAATTTTATAACGGCTTGTGAAATAGTCATTCCCGTAAAAATCGGGAAAGTTTTAGAAAAATGGACTCTTCCTTTATAACCAACCTCTTTTGCTAAAGAATCAATGGTATGCCTTTTTAAATAGCCTTCCTTAATTTTTTCAATGGCATAATTAATTCTTAAAACGTTTTTAAGATCACTAAAAGAGATATCATATTTTTCTTTTAACAGCTTAGAAGTGAGGTAAGTTTGTAAACCAAGGAAACTGGCAAATTTATCTATGTTAAAATGAGGATCTAAATACAAATCGTGTTTCTGCAATTCACTGATAAATTGATCCAAATTGGGAGGAAAATTTTCATAGTATTTCATAAAGGGAAATTTCAAAGTTATACTATCAATAAAGTAGCCGGAGACATTACACACAAAAGGAATAATAGTAAGCCTATTGTTGAAACAATCCAATATTTAAAGAAAAATACATGACCAAATGCAACAATAAATCGAGACCATGAGATGAGCGAAAACCCGACGGATTTATCACCTGTCACAAAACATACCCATTGTATGTCTGATGAAAGTGAATTTGTGGGAGTAATATTAAAAAATTGCCGATACCTAAAAACCATCTAATTTTTTTTGTTACAAAACTATTTGGATTTAAAAATTTCAGCATTAAAACAGACCCACAAATTCCTTTGAATTCTGAGAATTTTAAGGAATTTTTTTCAAAATGAAGCCCAAAATGAATGAAAAGTGAAAATGTTGCCCTTTTTTTAATAAAAAGATCCTGTCTGAACTTTGATTTTTTTGATTAATAGGATAGATTGTTAACCCCCATTGCGCGTCAACCGGACGGAATGCGTGCATACACAAGGCTGTCGGGCTTTCGGAGTTTCTGTTTGTGTACTACAGATTTTATTTTGGTGAAGGGTCGTTGCTTGATGCCAAGGGTGTCAAACAACTGCTTTAACTTCTGTTCTGGGAGGGACCATTTCTTTACGGATATTTCCTGCTCAGCCTTGTTGTAGCCCACCGTGGTGATTACTTTTTGAGTGCTGCCAATCCTGACAATTTCTTTCCAACAGGTGTTGATACCTTTGGCTTTGAGTTGACACCTAATGGTGTTGACCAACCAATA
>CAMDJW010000032.1 GCA_945901025.1 Spirosoma fluviale
TTTTGCGTGGTTCATTCCATTCGCATCCATCCCTTCCACTAACTCGTTGAAAATTAAAAACAACTGATAAGGCTTGATAGATCCGGCAGTTAAATCGTCATCTCCATACTTGGAATCATTGAAGTGGAATCCACCCAATTTGCCTTCCAACAACAAAATTGATACAATTTGCTCAATGTTTGCGTTGGGTAAATGGTGGCCTAAGTCTACTAAGGTGTACGCTTTCGGACCTAATTTATTTACCATGGAATAGGAAGCACCCCAGTCGCCAACAGTGGTCGAATAGAAATTAGGTTCATACGCTTTATACTCTAAATATAATTTCCAATCGGAAGGCAATGCCGCATAAATCTCTTCTAAACTTTCAACTGTTCTTTGATATGTTTTTCTGAAGTTCAATTGGCCAGGAAAGCAAGATCCGTCTGACAACCAAACCGTTAAGGATTTAGAACCTAAACTCACTCCTTGCTTAATAACTTCAATATTATGATCGATGGCTTGCTTACGCGTCGCTTTCGAAACGTGTTGTAAAGACCCGAATTTATACGAAAGTGCTTGGCCTGGTTGATCTTGAAACGTATTTGAATTCACTGCGTCAAAGGCTAAGCCATGTTGAGCAGCCAATGTCATAATCGCCTTAGGATCTGATGGGATATCCCATGGAATATGCAATGAGATGGCACCAGAAGATTTATTCAACGAATGTAACAAACCGACATCGGCAATTTTCTCCTCTAAATTTCTAGGTTCTCCACCCGCTGAAAAACGCCCAAATCGTGTACCACCAGTGCCTAAAGCCCATGAAGGAATTGCAATTTGAAAATCTTTCAATTTTTGAATTAGACTTGAAGGCACATTCACCTCACTGGTCAGAAATTCAAGTTGACGTTTATGCCTCCCTACTAAACCTTCATTATGACTCGAAATATCCATATCTATCTTAAAAAACCAGCAGCTACTCCACCATCCACATTCAAGGCATTTCCAGTCGACTTACTCAATAAACCACCCACAAAAGCAAAACATGCATTGGCGATGTCCTCTGGCAATACCGACTTATTTAAAATAGTTCTTTTGGCATAAAAAGCGGGTAATTCAGCCACTGTAATGCCGTAAGCTTTCGCTCTACCTTCGGCCCAACCGCCTGCCCAAATATTGGAATCAGCGATAACAGCATCTGGATTTACCGTGTTTACGCGAATTTGATCTTCGCCAAGTTCAGCGGCTAATAACCTAGTCATGTGTGCTTGGGCAGCCTTAGCTGATCCATAACCCACATTATTAGGTCCGGCAACAAATGCATTTTTAGAAACAATATTGATAATATCGCCCCCTAAGCCTTGTTTTCTCATAATGGCAACTGCTGCCTGAGAGACTAAATATTGGCCCTTCACTAATATGTTGTATAAACGATCCCAATCTTCTTGGGTATGCTCTAAAATACCTTTGGAAATACTTATTCCAGCATTGTTTACGATCAAATCTATCCCACCAAAGGCTAAACTAGCGTCCTTCAAAGCTTGCTCGATGGAAGGCTGACTTGTTACATCCGCGATCACCGTAGTCACTGAATCACGCCCAAACAAACCAATAAACTCTTCTTTAGCCTCAGCCAAACGATCCGGATTAACATCATTTAAAACGATGCAAGCTCCTTCTTGAGCCATTTTCTTCGCAATCGCTTTTCCAATACCTCCCGCTGATCCCGTCACAAAAGCCACTCGGCCCGACAAAGATTTAGGCTTAGGCATTCGTTGCAATTTGGCTTCTTCTAATAACCAATATTCAATATCAAAAGCTTCTTGGCGTGGCAATGACGTATACGAAGAAATCGCCTCCGCTCCACGCATCACATTAATGGCATTTAAATAAAACTCATTTGCCACACGAGAAGTCTGCTTATCTTTCGCGAAAGTAAACATTCCGACACCGGGATATAAAATAACCACAGGATTCGGATCTCTCATGGCTGGACTATTTGGATGTTTACATGTCTCATGGTATGAGGCATACATATCGCGATATGCCACAAATAATGGCTCTAATTGAGATTTAATGGCATTCAAATCACTAAGATCTTGATCTGGCTTAAGGTTCAAAACCAAAGGAGAAATTTTCGTTCTCAAGAAATGGTCTGGACAAGAAGTACCTAATGGCGCTAAACGATCCAAATCATTTGAATTAATGTATTGTAAAATACGCTCATCATCTGAAAAATGACCAATCATCTGCACATGAGATGAACAGAAACCTCTCAAAATAGGTGCTAAAGCTGATGCTTGAGCCTTGCGCGCTTCTGGGGCAAGACTTGAGATTTTTGATCCACCAAAAACAGGACGAGCAACGCCCTCTTTGGAAGCTATATATTCAGCACATTTTTCAATGACTTCTAAGGTATTAATGTAACAATCATATGAGGTATCTGCCCAGGTAAACAATCCATGAGAACCTAACATAATTCCTTTCAATGCAACACCTCGTGAAGCCGCTTCTGAAAGACAAGCTCTCAATTGCAAACCTAAATCGTATCCTGGACGTTGCCAGCCGACCCAACCAATCTGCACACCAAACAACTCATCCGTTATTTTTTTACCATCTTTCGCTGCTGCTATGGCAATAGCCGCATCTGGATGAAGGTGGTCAATATGTTTAAATGGTAAAAAACCATGTAGAGGAGTATCAATGGAAGGAGCTTTTGATGCTAAATCAAAAATGCAATAATTGAACAATTCAACCATTTCATCTTCATGCTCTAAGCCACGATATACATTTTCTAACGATTTAAATCGGTCCATGTACAATGCCGCACAACCTGATTTTTTTAAAGTACCAATATCTCCACCAGATCCTTTTATCCACATCACATCCGTCTCAGAACCCGTCAAAGGATCTTTATCTTTTATCTTTACGGAAGTGTTTCCTCCCCCATAATTTGTTAAGCGCAAATCAGCACCCAATAAATTAGATCGGTAAATAAACAAATCCACCTCATTGCCTTTCATCGCTTCGGCTTTTGCGTCGTCCCAGAGGTATGAAACGTGATTGTATTTTTTTGACATTGTCTTAAATTATTTATTAATACGAAGTAGTTAAGTAGTATAATTTGCAATCAAAAATAATCACAAATTAAAGCCCAACAATCCTAATAGGCATAAGGATAGTCTTATTTTTTCAATTTCTTAACATTCATTGCTTGATCGAAATAATCCACGACCAGATGACTCAATGCTTTTACGCCAACTTGAAATTGTGATTCGTCCAAATAAAAGTCAGG